>CAZBST010000001.1:0-498207 GCA_964494805.1 uncultured Pirellulales bacterium
CGGCACCGAGGCCGGCACCGTAATGGTTAAGGACATAAATCCGGCGGGAAGCTCAAGCATTTCTAACCTGACGAATGTTAACGGCACATTATTTTTCTCCGCCAACGACGGCACATACGGCACTGAGCTATGGAAAAGCGATGGCACCGAGGCCGGCACCGTAATGGTTAAGGACATAAATCCGGCGGGAAGCTCAAGCATTTCTAACATGGCAAATGTTAACGGCACATTATTTTTCTCCGCACACAACGGCACTTACGGCTATGAGCTATGGAAAAGCGATGGCACCGAGGCCGGCACGGTAATGGTTAAGGACATAAATCCGGCGGGAAGCTCAAGCCCTTCTAACCTGACGAATGTAAACGGCACATTATTTTTCTCCGCCACCGATAGCACTGATGACTATGAACTATGGAAAAGCGACGGCACCGAGGCCGGCACCGTAATGGTTAAGGACATAAATCCGGCGGGAAGCTCATACGCTTCTAACCTGACGAATGTTAACGGCACGTTATTTTTCTCCGCCGACGACGGCACAAACGGCTATGAATTATGGAAATGTGATGACGCTCCAACTGGCACAGTATCAATGGTGAAGGATATAAACCCGGGAGCAGGATATTCAGACCCTTCTAATATGGCGAATATAAACGGCACGTTATTTTTCAGGGCCAATGACGGCACTTACGGCATTGAGCTATGGAAAAGCGATGGCACCGAGGCCGGCACCGTAATGGTTAAGGATATAAATCCTGGAGCAGGACATTCAGACCCTTATTATCTGACGAACTTCGATAATTTGCTCCTCCTCCGTGCCATCGACGACTCAAATGGCGCTGAGTTATGGATGTATATATTGAATGATGAATGCGAATATGCTTTGGAAGTTTCTTTAGGCCAGGCTTACTACGGCTCAAACTATGGCGCAGAAGGAAACGATATTACAACCTGCGCTTTCTCCGACTCCGCGGACGTCTGGTATTATTACCAACCGCAAACAGCAGGCCAATATACCATCTCCGTTGCCAGCGATGAATTTGATACCACTCTCGCCGTCTTCAATGCCTGTGGCGGAGACGAGCTTGCCTGCAACGATGATTCCTATATGACTACCGATTCACAGGTTTCTCTCGATATGATAAAGAACAAGCTCTATTACATCCGTGTTGCCGGTTTCGATGACCAGATGGGAAATTTCGCCCTCGCTGTCGATGCTGGCGCATGCACCCAATTGGCCTTAAGCGACCTTAACGGCGACTGCGTAGTCGATTTCTTCGACTTCGCCATAATGGCTTCTGAATGGCTCACCTGCAATATATCCCCGCCGGAGCTTTGCTGGTAATTTTAGACTGCCTCGATTGTTGAAGGCGGCTTGGCAGCTTATTATATGTAACGCTCACGACCCTTCCCGACAGAGCATTGATGGCCGTTCCGTCTCCGTCGGCCTGCTGCGCAGCAGAACAACATACACCACCAGGTAAATCGCAGCCGCTGGCACCGGCCAATGGCCGAATCTGCTGAACAAAGTCGTTTCTGAACAAAGAGGAACTTCTGCAGCGACAAGCCCCCGACCTTCCTTGTAATGGTCCATTTGAGCCAGCACCTCACCCGTCGGTGCAATAATGGCGCTGATGCCGTTTTTTGCGGGTCGTAAAATTGCGTAACGGCACTCTATCGCACGATGAATACTGCTTTGCAGGTGCGCACCTTTTACTGTTGCCCAGTCACATGTAGGGACAACGACAATCTGCGTCTGCGCTCGGCCGTAGCGCCGAGACAAACATGTGAAGTTGTCATCATGGCATATCATACCTCCCGCCTTGAAATCTTTGATATTAACTACACTTGGCAGGTCGTTACCGCGATTAAAATCTTCGAAAGGCGTTAGGTGTGTTTTTGTGTACTGTGCCAATATCCGGCCGTCTGGTGCTGCAAAGAGCATCCTGTTTTCTTTGGCGGGAATATTCAAATAACCTATGGCAAGATATATGTCGTTTTTACGGGCGACCTCTCGAAATTCATCGACCCACTTGTCAAAGCTCCCGAAAGAATATACAAACGCCGTCTCAGGCGCCGCGACCAGTTTGGCGCCGCGGCCTGCTGCCTTAGCTGCAGGACCTGCAAAGAGAGCTTCGAATCCTCGCTGCGAAAAAACGCCGCCGCACTCATCTTCCTGCGAATCTGTCCACCCAATCGCAGCCACCGTTAATCTCCCCGATTCGGATGGATACGAAACCATAAGATTCAGAGCAATCGCGATGGCCGACAAAACTAATGCACCTGTGATACACCGACGGCGCAACTCGGCCCTGGCCAGAGAATTTGCCAAAAGCGCCTGCAAAGCTGCGATGATAAACACAATGCCAGTTATGCCTGTAACTGAGACAAATTGTATGGCCGATGGATAGCTGGACCACGGTCGCGCCAGTGACTGGGCCGTCCCCCAAATAGATAAGACCGAAATATTCACCCAGTCCAGCACTGTCAGTAGCGCGCCGACTGCCACAGGACCGGCCACTGCTGAACCGCGCATCAGAATACTGCCGCCCCACGCAAGCACAACAAAAGTTACAGTCATCCTGAATATAAATACAGCAGCCAGTGGAAGCGGCAGCCGCAGAAGCACCATCTGTGGTGTCGTATAACCCAAACCGGCATAGAAGCCGGCCGCAACCATCGCTCGCCGGTTAGAACCGTATTTCGCCATCGGATAAAATAGCGGAATCAAGGCGACTAACTGTATCGGGGCAAGTTCCGGATACAGGTTGGCCGTTGCCATCATAATCCCGCTGACCAGGCCCGCCGCCCGCTGCAGCCAGTCTGCTTTGAAAGCATCGCAACTTCCTATATCTATATCGCCCATACTTCAAAACGGTTGCCGATTTCTCGCTTCCCGCACAACTTCAAACCCACCGGAACCGCAGTCCTTATATGGCCGCCCGGATACCTTGGCTGGCTGAAAACAGCTCCTTCACTGGTTCCCGCTTCAGCGTAACGATTGTGAAAACGCCAAGTACGGTCCCAAAAGGCACAAAAGCACATTCTACCCCTGCCATCACAAGACAGAATAAGCGATGTTTGTGATGCGCAAGAAATCGGCCCGCTGTTATAACAAACCCGGCAAATATCCACCCGGCGATGATAAACATTCCCGCAAAGATTACAAAAAACCACCCAAGGAAAGCCGGTGGCGGCTGTTCGCCCTTCGGCCCGAATGACTCAGGTGCAAGGATTAACATCAGCCCTATGACAAGATGAATTATCGGGAACAGCGCAAATAGCGCAGCAAACCCGCCGACTATATAATGAAAAATCGATAATAGTCTCAGATGTTCTTTGTCTTGTTCCATACCTTTGCTCCCTTCTATTCGCTCTTATTTTCCTCACCAACTCTTTCCCCCTCTCCAATCAGCTGCCGCTGTTCATAAATACTCTGATTATGTAACAAGATGCAACCTTCTGATAATACTACCAAAGAATGCCGTAAAATGCCCAAAGTATTCTGTAATCTCGGATTGAAGACTTTTTGTTAAATTTTGACAAAATCCCGAAGCATAATAATGTCCCCTGTGAAGAGGCCAAGTTTTACCGTCGCAATCATTGACCTTGATCCGCCTATATGCTATAATTATTACAATGTAATTGCGGGATAATGTTCGACGATGCTCCTCATACGACAAAAACGCAGTTGGGCTATCTATTTAAAATCATCTGAGGAGCAGGGAATGAAGAGTTTCATAAGCCACCTAAAGTCCAAACATATTGGCTTCTTTTTTTTTATCCTATTAGGAAGTTGTCTCTCCACATCCATAGCAAATGCCGAGTATCCCTTCCAGCAGGATAATGACGAATCTGGCATTGTTTCGATGGAGGCCGAAAGCTTCGATGAAAACACTCCTCGCGGCAGCCATGCCTGGAATACGATTATATCGCCGAGTGGTTTTTCAGGAACGGCGGCGATGCGCGCAGAACCAGATATAGGCACTAATAACAATACCGGCTATGTGAGCAATAGCCCACGCATGGACTTCAAAGTTAATTTTGTTAAAACAGGCACTCACTATATCTGGATACGGGGATATAGGACAGGCTATAGTGATGATTCCTGTCACGCAGGTCTGGATGGGCAAGCAATTGATACGGCTGACCGCATCTCGAATTTCAGCAGCTATCAATGGAGCTGGACTGGAACATCAATGGAAAGTGACAGGGTAACAATTGATGTGGAGTTTATTGGGATTCACACAGTAAACATCTGGATGCGCGAGGATGGTTTCAGAATCGATAAGATTGTGCTTACAACAAATCCCGGCTACACTCCAACTGGCAACGGCCCTGACGAAAGCCCCAGGTTCGTACAGGAAAGCTATTTGAAAGGTGACCTGAGCCAAGACCACAGAGTTAACTTTGAAGACCTTGTGATATTGCGCGAGCAGTGGCTGTCTAACGAAATACCTGCGGATATTTGGCCGGTAGACGGTGACGGGATTGTAGACTTCTTCGACTGGGCCGTTTTCGCAAACCAGTGGAAGGTTACGGTTGACTTTGAAGCACTTGCTGATTTCGCAGAGCAGTGGTTAAAAACAGGGATCCAATACTGTATTGCCGACATCGCACCTGATGACGGCGATAGGACAGTCAATCTGCTGGACTTTGCCCTTCTGGCCGAAAACTGGTTCGAGGGTTGCCACAAACCAGCGCTTGTAATTAATGAGTTCATGGCCTCCAACAGCAGTTGTATAGCAGATGAGCAGAATGAATTTGAAGACTGGATAGAAATATATAATCCAACTGCTGTCGCTATTGATATAGGCGGCATGTACATCACAGACGACCTGAACAATCCAACCAAGTGGCGGATTCCGGATGACTGCCCCGGCGAAACAACTATACAGCCGTACCAATACCTAATTCTCTGGGCCGACGAAGATATTGATGATGGCCCTCTTCATCTTGGTTTCAAACTATCAAAGGACGCAGAAGATATTGGTCTGTATTGGTCCGACGGTAGCATGATTGACAGTATAAGCTTTGAAAACCAAGTTTCGGATATCTCGTATGGTCGCTACCCGGATGCTGCAGACAATTGGCGTTATATGGGAAATCCGACTCCCGGAATGCAAAACAGCGCCGGATACTTAGGCCTTGTGGACGAGGTTGATATAAGCCACCTTCGGGGCTTTTACGATAGTGCCTTTGAAGTGGAACTGACCTGTGATACTAATGAAGCTGTTATATATTACACGCTAAATGGAAGCGAGCCGAATGAGACCACAGGTACCGAATATGACCCGGATATTAGAGTCCAGATTACCGGCACAGCCTGTCTCCGTGCCGCTGCGTTCAGGCCGGGTTATAAATCCAGTCGAGTTAATACCTGCACTTACATATTTGTAGATGATGTTATAACACAATCGCCCGGCGGCGAAGCTCCCGGTCCCGCCTGGCCCCCGCCGAATACAGGTTACGGTCAGTGGATTGATTATGGAATGGACCCGGATGTGGTCAGTGATTCTCGTTACATAGCACTTCTCGACGACGCACTTCTCGCATTGCCTGCAATCTCTGTTGTGACAGACCTGAAGAATCTTTTCGACCCCGCAACTGGCATCTATATGAATCCTCGACAAGAGGGAATCGAATGGGAAAGGCCGACCTCAGTAGAGTTAATTTACCCCGACGGCAACGAAGGCTTTCAGATTAACGCGGGCCTGCGCATACGTGGAGGATGGAGTCGCCATGAAGATAATCCGAAGCACGCATTTCGCCTGTTCTTCCGTTCCGAGTACGGTCAGGCAAAACTAAAATACCCGTTGTTTGGCACCGAAGGTGTGAATGAATTCGACAGTATGGACCTTCGCACCAGTATGAACTATTCTTGGAGTTATTATGGTGACTCGAAAAATACTATGGTTCGGGATGTGTTCTCGCGAGATCTGCAGCGGGATATGGGCCGGCCCTACACGCGAAGCCGCTATTACCACCTCTACATTAACGACCATTACTGGGGGCTTTTCCAGACCCAGGAACGCCCCGAAGCCTCTTATGCCGCATCGTATTTCGGCGGTGAAAACGAAGATTACGACGTCATCAAAGTCAACGGCTGGCCGGGTGCGGATTACGAAATTATGGCCACCGACGGTAATCTTGCTGCCTACGAAGACTTATGGCAAGCTGCCACCGCAGGATTCTCTGCCGACGTTGCGTATTACGGCGTTCAAGGATTAAAACTCGATGGTTCCTGCGACCCCAATGGCATCAGGCTCGTCGATATTGACAATCTCATCGACTATATGCTCGGCATATACTTCACCGGCGACAAAGACAGCCCCATCTCCAGTTTCAAAGATGACAGGCGCCCGAACAACTTATGGGCTGTCTACAATCGAAACAACCCTGATGGATTCAAATACTTACGGCACGATAGTGAGCACTCACTCGACACAGGATATGTTGACCGCACAGGCCCCTACGACAATTCATACCTACGGCAATTCATATATTTCACTCCGCAGTGGCTCAGTCAAAAACTTACCGTTAACGCCAAATATGTAAAACGCTTTGCCGACCGTGTGCACAAGTATTTCTTCAACGGCGGCGCCCTAACGCCCTCCTCGGCTGCGGCTCGATGGACAGCACGGGTAAATGAAATCGACCTTGCCATTATAGCCGAATCCGCACGATGGGGTGATGTAAAGACCCACCCGCCTCGGACGAAAGACGACGATTGGCTTCCTGCCGTAAATTATCTAACCAGCAGCTACTTCCCATCCCGCACGGCTGTTGTGCTCAACCAGTTCAAATCCAAGGGCTGGTATCCCAGCGTTTCTGCACCTTCGTTCAGCCAGCACGGCGGAGAAATAGCCGCCGGCGCACCTGTTGCTATCACAGGCGGTGGAACAATCTATTATACTACTGACGGCTCAGAACCTGCCGATTATGGCACTTTCATTTCGGGCGGTTCATCTGTTATTATAAACCACTCACTGACACTCAAAGCGAGGGCAGACTACGGCGGCGGCAGCTGGAGCGCGCTTAATGAGGCCACGTTCGCCGTTGGTCCCGTTATCGACGACCTTCGCATTACTGAGATTATGTACCACCCATACGAAGCCGACGATACCGACCCCAATGACCCCAATCAGGAGTTTATAGAGTTGAAAAATATTGGCTCGAGTCCGCTGAATCTTAATCTGGTCAGTTTCAGCGAAGGAATTCACTTCACATTCCCGAATATGTCACTGGCCCCGGGCGACTATGTTCTTGTTGTGAAAAACCAGCCTGCATTCGAATCAAGGTACGGAGGCGGAAAAAATATAGCCGGCCAGTGGATCGGTATTCTCTCCAACGGTGGTGAACGTATCCGGCTCCAGGACGCCATCGGCAGAACGATAATCGACTTTAGCTACGAAGACGGCTGGCGTCGAGTTACCGATGGCGGCGGATTCTCCCTCACCATTTTTGATGCATCTGACAGCGACCTGAACAGGTGGTCTGATAAGGCGAACTGGTGCGCCAGCGAGTATCCCGGCGGCACACCGGATGAAAACGACCCCGGCTTGTTAAAGGAACATTCCATAGTGATTAATGAGGTATTGGCGCACACTGATACTTATCCTAACGACTGGATCGAACTGTTCAATACTACGGATTCTCCAATCGATATTGGCGGCTGGTTCCTCAGTGATAGCGACGAAGACGATGCGGAGCTAATGAAATATGAGATTGCCGCAGGCACAGTCCTCGGCGCAGGTGACTATTTAGTCCTTACGCAAGACACAAATTTCGGCCAGCTAAGCACCGACCCGGGCAAAAACCAGCCATTTGCCCTTAGTGAATATGGCGAGACGGTATATCTAACTTCAAGTCACGCCGGACAATTGACCGGCTACCGCGAGCAGGAGGATTTCGATGACTCGGAAAATGGCGTCGCATTCGGACGCCATCAGAAAAGTACCGGCACGCATAACTTTGTGGCGATGAGCAGCAACACGCCGGGCGCGGAGAACGCATATCCCCAAATTGGGCCGGTGGTGATTAATGAGATTATGTATAACCCTGCCTCTCGAGGCCAGAATGAAGAATACGTCGAACTTTATAATATAACAGGTGACACCGTAAACCTGTATGATGCGAATAACGTCCCATGGAAATTCACCGATGGCATAAAATTTTCCTTCCCTCCCGGGACGTCTATCCCCGGGCATGGGTTTATGCTGGTCGTTAATACGACCCCCGCATACTTTCTAACAAAGTATCCGTCTGTTCCGGGCGGCGTTCAGATATTCGGCTCCTTTAAGGGGCAATTGAGTAACGACGGTGAAAAACTCCAGCTTAACAAAACCGGCGATGTGGATGAGTTTGATACACAGCATTATATCCGTGTGGATAGAGTAAGTTACAGCGACGGTTCACATCCCGAAAATTGCAGCACTATCGACCCCTGGCCCGTCGAGGCAGATGGCGGCGGCAACTCACTGACAAGGCTCCACCCAGCTCTTTATGGTAATGACCCGAACAACTGGCAGGCCGCTGCACCTACACCGGGAAGTTAAACCGCCAGGCAATATTCCCCCTCCGCCGTAGCTTAGTGCGAGACAGTACACCTTTTATCTTTGAAAATAAGCAAATTTAGGATAATATTATAGTAATGGAAGTGAGGACTGCTTTGGACTGATAAAGAAATATGAGGAAAAGGCACTTATTATCTTGGTTCTCAAATGATTTGCTGGATTACTTATTGATTGCGCTATCGTTAATTCTTCTTTTGGCGGGTCTGTTGAGCTTGATATATACATTCTACCTGTACGAACAAGCTGAAGCGCAGCACCTCACAATAGGAGCCTTCTGGTGGTTCGAGAAAATAACCGGGGTCATTCGCCTGCTTACATTTGCCTCGTGGGTGGCATTGTTGTGTTATAAAGACCGTCTGCGCAAAAAACTTGAGATTATCAAAAACGCTCACCGGATGAGTAAAGTTGTTTTTGCTGTTTGGTGGACTACTATTTTCGCTTTAACGTTGGTCGTGGTAGAGGTTTTTACCGTTTGCTTTCACAATTCAGATAAATTCGTCTTTAGTTTGATTATATTATCTATCTTGATATTTCTTTTAGTGCACACTCTAATGACCTCGTGGGCGGAATGGCGTTACTTCCGCAAACAGCCACTCTGCAACATAATAGCTGCAGGCCTTCTTGAAAAGCATAATCAATTTCTCCATGAGCAGGACTTCGACAACGCTTTTAATGCTTTAGTCAAAGCGTGTGAAACTGTACCAGAGAAAACATACCTCTGGTGCAAATTAGCTTTTTTCTGTGAGGAGTTTCGCAGGGATAAAGCTGAATCTGATAAGTATATGACCAGAGCCAAAGAATCAATATCAGCAGAAAAAGCAAAAAGAGATAGTGACAAGGCCTGCTATTTTGAATACCTCGGCCTTATAAATTGCTTGAGAAAAGAATTGCAAAAAGGCTTGGACTTCTTGAAACAGGCAAACGATATTGAACCCGATCCGCGAAGAATCAAGTTATATGAGCGGTTGCTTTCAGAATCTTGCGACGAACAATCAGGCACCGCCTGACTTATCCTAAAGGTTAACTTTCCTCTATCTTTATTTTTCCAAACCGCGAAAACCCAGAAGCAATTTGCGAAAGACTTAACCGCAAATTGCGACTGCCTCGCCAGCATGCGTTTGGTTCTGCCCTCTTGGCCGTAACTTAGTGCGAGAGAGTTACAGTTAAAATGAAGTTGACTTGCTTGTGCTGCCTTCTGCTCGGATGCTGTTTTTATTTACTGAAGGTTTCCTCGTTGCGGCCTTCGGCAGCACCGCGCAACGGATTATCTAATTTACTTACACTACCTCAACTGGTTTCTCTTTGAATATTCCCATAAGGCTTTATCTATTTTTCTTATGGGTAAATTAAGCCGCTTCGAAATGCTACTTATTTTATTGCAGTATCTTCTCCAAAAACCAAAACTATAGGTTTGCGGTACTCTCCAGCCCAGAGACCAGAGGACCCTGAAATCCAATATTGGGTACTTATTAGGAAAAGCAAAGTGAAGAATGGTAGAAGCAATAGGCCAGGAAACACCTTTAAGTATCATCAAAGATTCAATTCTTGCTTTATCACTTTTTGTGGCAAAAGAAAACCTCGTAACTTCTTTTACTGTCAAATTATCGTTCTCTTTGCTCTTGTAATGTCTTTTCGGCCTTCTCGACTTCCATAGACAAATTTTTACAAAGTCATCTTTGTTTAAGAACTGTTGTTTTCTTAATACTCGTTTTATTTCTTTCTCATCCTTTTCGCCAGGGGTACCTCTATACCGTTTGTCATATTTCTTAATGTATTCAATAATGTTCTTTTTATTGATCTGCATTTTGTCTCCGCAAGACTTAAAACTGTCACCGTTATTTCCCCCATTTTACCCGCAAGCTTTAAAAGCCACAATCCATAAAATTAACTGTTACGATATACGCAATGCGATATACGCACGACGCAATACGAAATCATTTTCCCGCAATCTCAAAATCGCCCTTGGCGTCCCGAGCATAGCCGAGGGATCTCTGTCATCCTGAGTTTATCGAAGGAACTACCCCCTCACCGGCTGTGTTAACTTAGGCAACTTTTACCTGAACTTTCATCCCCCTGTGCTCTTATACCTTGTGCACTTGTGCACATGCAAAACCTTCAAAATATTTGAAGATTTTGCATCAGTTTCCCTACAACTTTTGTACGTTTCTATACAGTTTTTGTAAGTTTTTGAACGTTTGCCTGTACAATAGCGCCGTTGACTCCTTTCAGACCATTTTACGAAATGAACCTTTTTCACAAGCCGGCGAACTAAACTCTTGCCCAAACCCGCTAAATCTCGATAATACCCGTAGTTATGCCGGAAACAAACAGGACATATCGCATCTTCATAAGTGCCGCCGAGCCGAGCGCCGACGCCCATTGCGCCGCCCTCATAACCACCTTAAAACAAAGCACTTACAACATCGACTTTGTAGGCGTAGGCGGCCCAAAAATGGCCGCCGCCGGCTGCACCCTCCTCGAAACCACCATCGCCAGAGCTGCGATGATTTATAATGCCTTCGGTCAGGTTGGCTTTTTTTACAAGCTCATAAAACGCATAAGTCGTTACCTACAAAGCAATAAAGTCGATTTGGTTATTGTCTGCGATTCCCCCGCCTTCAACTTCCACATCGCCAAAGCCGCCAAAAAAGCAAGGTTAAAAACCCTATTCTACGTTGCCCCTCAGTTATGGAGCTGGGCTGGCTGGCGCATCCATAAACTGCGAAAATATTGCGATAAGCTCTGCTGCATACTGCCTTTCGAGCAGGACTGGTTCAGCCAAAGGGGTATCGATGCAACCTTTGTGGGCAATCCCATCCTCGACGAATTACCCCCCCCTTTGGCCCCTTACAGGAAAAAATACCTTGATTTTAACCCTGAAAACGCCCATTTTGCCATCCTGCCCGGCTCGCGAGCCGCCGAAATAACCTCGCTCTGGCTGCCGATGCAGCAGATAGCACTCCGCCTGAAGCAAAAATACACTAACGCTACGTTCACCACCGTGGCCGTCGACACCAACAGGCAAAAACGACTTAAAAACACCCAAATTCTTGGGTTTAAGTGCAAATACACCATCGGCTCGGTCTGCGAAACCGCCCGCGCTGCTGATTTTGCAATTGTGGCCAGCGGCAGCGCTACGCTGCAGGTCGCAGCGGTTGGCTGCCCTATGGTGATAATGTATCAATCCAGCAAAATCCTCTGGCATCTGCTGGGGCGATGGCTGCTGACAACAAAATACCTCTCTCTTGTTAACATCTTGGTAAATAAGGAGTTAGTGCCGGAATTTATGCCGTATTTCAGCTCGATTAAACCTGTTTTGGCAGCAATAGAGCTGCTATTGGAAGATAGTGATAAACTGGCTCAAACCAGTGACGCGCTTATTCATCTGGCTGAGCCATTGGTCAGGAAAAAAGCACACAAGGACGTCGCAGGCATAGCGGTTGAAATGCTGCGGTAAGAGCCGATTAATGGCTTTCCAGTACTAATAATAGCTCTCGGCAGCAAACGTCTGCAAGTTTTGAGGGGTTGTAAAGCAGCAAAATAGGGATCATCCGGCCGTCAGACTACAAACACAAACATTTGTAACCTTTTGTAAATACAAAACTTAAGCATTTCTATGCTGTGCCCGCAGGGCTATGCGCAAAATGATGCTATTTTTGCGCAAAATAACGGCCAATTAATGGTCTGATAAAAAATTTATTAACTCCGCCAGATTTCCATTGACATTTGCACGGTCAATTGTTTAAATAAAATAAGAAAATTTGAGGATTTTTGGGTTTTTTAGGCAGAAGGGTTAATTAAACAAGCACAGTGTTCCGTGAAGGTTTTTGCTGCTTGTTTTGTTAAAGGTTGTTTGAGACAAACGCCGAGTAGAGTGAAGGTCTTAGTGTTCACTGCACGGGGAAAGTGCAGGTTTTTGCGCTTGTTGAAAACAACAAATGTTTGGCGCATAGCTGAAAGAATGTTTTAAGGTTTTTTTAGGAGGAATATCATGTATAAAAAATTTCTGTTTTTAACTTCTTTTGTTTTGGTGCTAACTCTGGCGTATAGCAGCTACGGCGCTACCGATGGCTACGCGCCAAAGCCTGACCCGGAGAGCTGGCGGTTTGTCCCGGTGGCAACGGGGCCAAACACAATTTATATGAAGGCAACGCCTGCTATAGACGTGAACAATCCACCCGCAAAGTACTACTTCGAATGCACTACCGATGCCACCAAAAGCAGCGGCTGGGTATCAGATGCGAATTACACGGCTACAGGGCTTACTCCGGGCACCACGTATTCGTTCAGGGTCAGGGCATGTGATGATAATGGCGGTGACCCCAACACTCAGAATAGGTGGTCGCTAGTTACTCCAGCTGCAACCACCGATCTTGACACTACCCCTCCTGTGCTCAAGCTGGACTTCAACTATGACCCAAACAACGATGATGCAAACACCCAGGTCAGCTTTACTAAATTTATTAAGACAGACACCGGCAGTGACGTGTGTGGTGTTATAATTGACATTGAAGGGAATGTTGAATCAAAACGGGAAGAAGACCCTTGTGGTGCAATGGAGATGTATGATAAGTTCTTCGGCTCAGTCGTGCCTGACCCGTGCTGGTATTCCCCGAAAGCCGGCGAGAGAATTTATCGCGATTATGTCTTTGCCTTTGGGTCTGGGGAGGATACCGGACTTACAATCACGCTATATGGCCTGGGGGTCGATCGAGACTGCAACATAACGATGTGGGCATATGATAGCGTAAGCACATCAGAGGTCAATCGAGTCGCGAACTGGTATGCCAACGGCGAACATATTTTTGACACCAACTTCATAGGCGGTGTGTCGGGTTATCCGAAGTATGATAACCAAAACAATCCTCCGCCAGAAGGCTGGCTGGATTTATATAAGTACGCCTGGAGTGGAAAAGCCACGTCAGATAAATTTGGTAGAATCATCCTGACAAGCCAGAGGGACCCCAATGGTGAAGATGATGAGCCTTTTTCTTTTGTCAACGCCTTAAGGGTGGAGCCCAACAACCTCTCGCAAACATTCATCCCGACACCATATGCCCATCGTCCTGTGCCGTTTGACGGCACAGAAGACGTGCTCGTAAATACAGAACTCAAATGGAGAAATGGCGACGGTGTTGTAACCCACCAATTATATCTCGGCACCAATTCTAGCGATGTGAATGACGCCAACACCGTTTATCAGGGCCCTGGCGTGCTAATTTACGCATCAAGCGCTACTAACCCCTATGACCCTTATGGTGCTACCGGCTTCCTCGCTTTAGACACAACCTACTACTGGCGTGTAGATGAGGTCAATGCTGCACCCGCAACCTACAAAGGTGAGGTCTGGAGCCTTACGACAGGTCCGAATTCTCTCGTGGACAATTTCTATACGGCCTATGGTGCTTCCTACCCTGATAGGCTGAGGGATACATGGAAGGATTATTGGACACAGGATCCTCCCTATACCGGCGCGACAGTTTACCCTGTGACGGACCCGAATCACGGCGGTCTACTGGAACCAAATGATCAGTCGATGAGGTATTTGTACGAGAATCAATACGACCCATACTACTCTGAGGCCAGAGCGGATCTCGGTACCGGAACTGGTAAATTGAATATCGACCCGAACTGGCTTGGGATGAACGCTAAATCACTGGTGCTGTGGTTCTATGGCACAGCAACCAATGACGCCAATCAGCAGATGTATGTGAAAGTAACCGATGGCGACAACCCGGCAAATACCGGGAAAGTGGACTACCCCTACATGAGCGAAATAAGAGAAGAAGAATGGCATGAGTGGAATATCGACCTGGCATTGCTTGATGCCTGTGGTGTAGATCTGACCAATGTTGCGCAAGTTACTATCGGCTTCGGTGACGGTACCCCGGCTGAAGATGATAGTATCGAGGACGTCGTGTTCTTCGACGATATCCAGCTGTATACAACCAGATGTGCCCTTGTAGAGCGTTCAGACTATTTTGCCAATCTCGACTTCGCTCCGGGCGGTGAGTTTCCCGGGGACTGCGTGATAGACTATCAGGAGATTGATACAATAGGAAGAGACTGGCTTAACATGGATCTGGTCATTGCAACAAAGAAGCCGGACGATACCAATCTTGTTGTGTACTACCCGCTGAATGAGGGAGACGGCAATAGGGTGTTTAGCCATCCAGATGAAGACTATCCTGATTCTTGCGATACTAAATGGACCGGGACTTTCTGGAATAGTGGCGACACACCTCCGGGGTATTATGGCACCACATGGGGAGGACCCGGTGCACCCGTAAGCGGGGCCAACTGCGTCTACTTGAGCGGCGAGCAGAGCGGCAGGGTTCAGTGTGGGGCAACCTTTGGGGATCTGGGCCTCGGAATCGGAGGTGGTAAAACCGGCCTAACCTCTTGTGCTGGCGATGTTAACGCAATAACTCTGTCTATCTGGTGCAAGTGGTTAGGACCACGCACCTGGGACAGATATCTCGACAGCAAGTGTCAGGGCTTGCTTGGTAAAAGAGGTGGCTGGGATGACGTGAGTATGGTATGGATGCTTGAGGTTGATACTAACGGCAGTGAAGGTGGAGTTGGTTTGCGGCATTACGTAACATCCACTGGCGACATACAAGATGTGTTTAGTGCGAGTGGTATAATGCTGCAATATATCAACCAATGGATACATGTAGTCGCCGTGTTCCCGACTCCTGCGGATGACCCGGAGGAAGACCCGAACGCCCATGCCAGGGTCTATATCAATGGCGGCGAAGTAGCTGACGGGCCATGGAGATTTAGCAACGGGGACGACCCCAATATATTCTTAACAATAGGCGAAACCATGGATCAAAATGCCTGGGTTGACAGCCCAGAATCCTGGTATGGCTACCTCGACGAAGTCCGTATCTACAACCGTGTTCTGGAAGTCAATGAGATAGGATATCTGGCTGACGTGGACCCTGAAGACGGCGAGCTGTGGGTTGCGATATCGTCACCCGCTAATGTGTACGATGGTAATGAAATATCTCCATATCAAGGTGAACAGCCAAAAGGCCAAAGAGCGGTCAACTTCAAGGACTTTGCTGTTGTGGTAAAGGAATGGCTTACCGAGGAGATGTTCCCGCCTTCCCATCGTCAGTGATTTGATGCGGGAACGACCATAAAGATTCGCACCAATCCGGGGCCTATACTAATCTGTATAGGCCCCGGCTGTTTTTATAGGTGCTGTCGAGTCACCGCTTTTTGACCTTAGGCCCGCCTTCCTCCGCCATAAAGCAATAAAACTCTTGCAAAAACACCTTCTATCGATTATCCTGTTCGCTCCCGTTTTACCAATAAAGAAAAGACGTATTAGAAACCCTTATTTTTAGGAATATAACGATGACGGTATCCGTAAAAAACCCGGGTCTATCCGAGCTCGACGAGCTTTGCATTCAAACAATCCGGTTTCTGTCTGTTGATGCAGTTCAGAAGGCCAATTCCGGTCATCCGGGAATGCCGATGGGAATGGCGCCGGCGGCATATATTCTCTGGACGAAACATCTCCGATATAATCCGGCCAATCCACAATGGCAGGGGAGAGACCGATTCGTCCTCTCGGCAGGGCACGGCAGTATGCTGCTGTATTCGCTGCTGCATCTGACCGGCTATCCTTTAAGCCTGGAAGAGCTGAAGAACTTTCGCCAATGGGGCAGCAAAACGCCGGGACACCCCGAACGCCATCCGGAGCTTGGTATTGAAGTTACAACCGGGCCATTAGGGCAGGGAATTTCCAATGCAGTCGGAATGGCAATAGCCGAGAAATATCTGGCAAGCCATTTCAACCGGGAAGGCTTTCCCATTATCGATTATATGATTTATGTAATTGCCGGTGACGGCGATTTGGAGGAGGGGGTGTCCGCAGAGGCCTGTTCGCTGGCGGGACACCTCGGCCTGAATAATCTGATTGTGATTTACGATGATAACCATATCACTATTGACGGCGACACAAAGCTTTCCTTCACCGAAGACATGGTGAAGCGCTATAAGGCCTACGGCTGGAATGTGATACCCGTCGATGGTGACGGCAATGATATGGAATCTTTTGAAAAAGCCCTGCGACGGGCAAAAAGAGAGAAAGAGCGGCCTACAATAATAAAACTGCGGACACATATCGCTTATGGCTGTCCAAACAAGCAGGACACTGCCGGCTCACACGGCGCTCCCTTGGGTGAGGATGAAATCAAATTAGTTAAGCAGAAATTCGGATGGGACCCTGAAAAGAGCTTCGTCGTGCCGGATGAGGTGCTCGGCTGTATGCGAAAAGCTGTGGACAAGGGCAAGCGGGCTGAGAAAAAATGGGACAAGATGTTCGAAAAATACGCCCAGGCTTACCCGGAGCTTGCGCAGCAGTTCCGCGATAGTGTTGCTGGCAAACTAAGCGTCGCGCTTGACGAGCTGCTGCCGAAATTTGAGGCGGGCAGTTCTATTGCGACGCGCAAGGCGTCCGGAAAAGTTCTGGACACAGTGATGCCAAAATGTCCGCTGATTCTGGGCGGCTCAGCGGATTTAACGCCTTCCAATCTTACAAAGTTCGGAGGAGCTGAAGACTTCCAGAAAGGCAAGAGCAACGGCAGGTATATAAGGTATGGCGTCAGAGAGCATGCGATGGGTGCCGTAATGAACGGGATTTCCATCAGCGGCCTGACAAGGGCGTATGGCGGAACGTTTTTCGTATTCAGTGATTATATGCGGCCGGCGATTCGTATGGCAGCTTTGTCGAAGTATCCGACCATATTCGTGTTCACCCACGACAGCATTGGCGTCGGCGAAGATGGGCCGACACATCAGGCGGTGGAGCAGTTGGCGAGCCTTCGGGCGATACCGAATTTGGTTGTGTTCAGGCCGGCTGATGCAAACGAGACGACCCAGGCGTGGAAATATATCTTAGAGCATCAAGACGAGCCGTCAGTTTTACTGCTTACCCGCCAGGGATTGCCTGTGCTGGACCAAAATAAATACGGCTCTGCGAAGAACCTTAGCAAAGGCGCTTACGTTCTTGTCGGGATGGATATGCCCGATGTTCTTCTTTTAGCCAGCGGCTCGGAGGTCTCTATTGCTTTATGCGCCGCCGAAGGACTGGCAAAAGAAAATATCAAGGCAAACGTGATAAGTATGCCGTGCTGGGAACTTTTTGAAAAGCAGAGCAAAGAGTATAAAGACTCGGTTCTTCCGCCGGCGGTAAAGGCCCGTGTCGGTATCGAAGCGGGCGTAGAACTCGGCTGGAAGAAATGGCTGGGCGACAATGGCATCTTTATTGGTATGTCGTCATTCGGCGCATCGGCGCCTTATAAGGTTTGCTTCGAAAAGTTCGGGATAACCGTTGAAAAAACAATAGAGGCAGCCAAGAAATCTATGGCAAGCTCCAAATAATGTGGTCAACTTTTTAGCATTATAAATAGCGTCGATTGTATGGAGCTTGGGCGCGACAGAACGGTTCGTGAGATAATCTCCCGGCTCAAAATTGCCCACGGCAGGGGGGCGGTTAAGGTCGAGGGGACATGGGGGTCGTTTGCGCCGCTATTAGCAGCTTACATATCAAAGAAGCTCGGCCGGCCGATTTTGTATATCCGTCCGCATATCGATGACGCCGATAAGGCGGTCGATGATTTGCACACCTTCGGAGCTGAAAATATCGATGCCCTGCCCGCCTGGGAAGGTGAAGAAGAACTGGCGGACGCCACCGATGAAATCAGAACCGTAAGGTTAAAACTAATATCTCGCATCTCACATCTCGCATCTTATTCAGATGCAGGCAAGCTTATCATACCAACATCGATACAGGCGATTTGTCAGCCGATACCAAAGCCGCAGGCGCTGGAGGAAAGCTGTCTTAAACTACAAACGGGAGAGACGGCCCCGCTTGAACAAACAGTCAAATGGCTGGTTGAAAATGGGTTCGAGCGAGTGGAAAGAGTCGATTTGCCGGGGCAGTTCGCACACCGCGGCGGCATTATTGACATCTACGCTCCACTGAGCATCAGGAAAACTTTGTCAGACGAAAAACAGGAGAATACATCGCCGCAGAATACCGAAGCAATCAGAGTTGAATTTTTCGGTGACACAATAGAGAGCATTCGCGAAATAAATCTGGATACGCAGCGCTCGAGCCAACAAATAAAAGCCGTCAACATCCTTTCAGCGGTATGCGGAACTGCCGTAGAGGAGAGGGAGCTTTTCGTAAATATCCTGCCGCAAGATACCATAATAATTCTTGAAGAGCCGAACGACATTGAAGAAGTTGCGAGGGTATTTCGGCAGCGCGCCGAGGATGCAGGGCGGCTTTATAGCTGGCAGGATATTTACCGGACAATAGCAAAATTCACGCAACTGCATATCTGCAGGTTCGCCACGGCAGCACCGGGCAAATTCCTTAAGGTCGATGTTAAAAGCGTGCAGCGGTTTCAGCACAAGGCCGCTTCGTTATGGGCAGGACATAAGGAGGCCTTACAGGAATTAGTCCAGCAGGCGAAAAAAGCAAAGAAAGTCTACCTCTACTGCGAAAGTTTAGCTGAGAACAAGCGGGTAACTGAAATCATAACAGAGAACAATGAAAAAATGCTGGCGAACTTTAAACTGCTGCAGGGATTTGTCCACCAAGGCTTCGTCATAAACTCGCTCAATACTATCATAATAAGTCACCACGAGCTGTTCGGCCAGTATGCACTGCGGAGGCGGCCACGGCTGGCGCAGGCAGGGGTTCCGGTAGATACACTCGCGGATTTGCAGGCGGGCGACTATGTGGTCCACGCCTCCTACGGCATTGGCAAGTTTTTAGGGATAAAAACTATACAAGAAAAAGCAGGCACTTCGGAATACCTCACAATTGAATACGCCGACGGCGCAAAAGTCCAGGTCTCAGTTCGGAATATCGCCTTAGTGCAAAAGTTTATAGGAACCACCCCGAAACGACCAAAATTGAGCAAGGTCGGCTCAAAGAGATGGCAAAAGCAAAAAGAAAAAGTTGCTCGCTCTGTTGAAGACCTGGCCGGCGAGCTGCTTGAGGTTCAGGCGCAACGTCAGGCAAAAGGCGGGATTCCATTCGGGGCAGATTCTGCCTGGCAGGCCGAATTCGAACAGTCTTTCCCCTATCAGGAAACACCGGACCAGACCACAACTGCAGAACAAATCAAGACAGATATGCAGGAGCCTGTGGCGATGGACAGACTCCTGTGCGGCGACGTGGGCTACGGCAAGACAGAGCTTGCAATGCGTGCGGCGTTCAAGGCGGTAGAGAACGGAAAACAGGCTGCAGTGCTTGTGCCGACCACCGTATTGTGTGTGCAGCACGGCAGGACTTTTACCGAACGTTTCGCCGATTTCCCGATTTGTGTTGAGGTTTTGAACCGTTTCAAGACAGCAGCACAGGCGAAAGACATCATCACACGAACAAAACGCGGCAGGGTCGATGTGCTGATAGGAACGCACCGGCTCTTGAGCGGTGATGTGGGATTTAATGACCTGGGGCTTTTAATCATCGACGAAGAACAGCGATTCGGCGTCAAAGACAAGGAAAAACTCAAAAGATTGCGTGTCAACGTCGACGTTCTTACAATGACCGCCACGCCGATTCCGAGGACGCTGCATATGTCACTGCTGGGTTTGCGCGATATAAGCTCGCTGGCAACGCCGCCGTTAGACAGACGAAGTATAGTAACAACCGTAACCGCCTATAACGAGGAGCTTATAAAAAAAGCAATCATCCGGGAATTAAATCGCCAGGGACAGGTATTTTTCCTGCACAACAGGGTCAGGACGATTGAGAAAAAGGCCTGGGAAATCCAAAAGCTGGTCAGTGACGCAAAGGTCACTATCGCGCATGGACAAATGGCCAAGAGCGAGCTCGAAAAAGCGATGATAGATTTTGTGTTTGGTGAAACCGACGTGCTCGTGTGCACGACGATTATCGAATCCGGCCTGGATATTCCGAATGCGAACACAATTTTTATAAACGATGCAGATCGGTTCGGTTTGGCCGAGCTGCACCAGCTTCGCGGCAGGGTGGGCAGGTATAAACACCGAGCTTTCGCATATATGCTGCTGCCGACTTCAAGGCCGATTACGCCTACCGCCGCAAAACGGCTCAAGGCAATCGAAGATTACTCGCATTTAGGCGCCGGTTTTAGAATTGCGCTTCGAGACCTGGAGATTCGCGGAGCGGGCAACATCTTAGGAGCTGAACAATCAGGACACATTCAACTGGTAGGCTATCAGATGTATTGCGAGCTGTTGGCAGATGCCGTCAGGAAATTAAGGAATGAGCCTGCAGAAGCCAAACCCACTGCTGTTATCGATTTGGGATTTGCTGCATATATACCGAAAAGCTACATACCGTCCGACAGGTACCGGATGGATATTTACCGCAAAATTGCGGTCACAAAGACGCCCGAGGACTTGAAACAGATAAAGAGTGAATTAGCTGATGTGTATGGGCCGGTGCCGGATGACGTCGAACTACTGTTGGAGCTGGCCGACCTTCGAATTAGGGCAGGCAAGCGAAGTATAAAAAGTATTATTGCTTCCGGCAGAGATTTAATATTTTCATTCAGCAAAGACTCAAATGTGCAGGCTGATTCCATCTTTGCTGGAGTGAAGGGGACAGTGAGGGTTGCCAGGCCGAAAACGGTATATTTACGTCTGCCGCAGAACTATTTCGAGCCGAGAACACTGATAAATGTCTTGAGGAAAATATAAAGTATAAACTATCTTTGCGGCAAGCTATTAAAGACCGGCCAGCCAGTTTGCTGTAAACTGCTTTAAGTCGCCCATATCCACGTCTCCATCGCCGGTAAGGTCGGCCCCGCCGCACTGTCCACAGTTGGTTTCCAGCCAATGTCCGGCAAAAGCCGCAAAGTCTCTAAAATCCACATCTCCATCCGGCTCGAAATCACCCGGGAACGGTAATCCCTGATACAGATGAACCATGCCATCACCAGCGCCTATCAACACGTCGAGGTAATTGTCGCCGGTCCAGTCACACACAAACGGCCTTGAGCGAGGTGTCCCCGGAAGGTCGATAGGAACACCATCGGATTCGACAAACAAGTAACCCGAGAAACACGGGTCTGCATCAGTCCTAACATTGCTGTAGAACAATAGCTGTCCTTCGGTATTGCCCGTAAGAAGGTCTTTTTTGCCGTCATCGTCCAGATCAAGAACCACCGGGCTTGAACGGACAGATGGAACGCTCAGGTTTGAACCGTTCTCCTGGGCATACGTTTCTACAAGAAAGTCCGGCTCAGTATCGGTTCCTTCATTGATAAAAAGATGAATCAAGCTATCGTGAGCCCCAATAACCAAGTCTTTTTTGCCGTCGTTGTTCCAGTCAACCGCTGTCGGGGTTGCCCGATATCCAACACCTATGTCCACCTTTGAACCCGTCGGGCCTACCTGGAGCAGCGTTCCGCCATCGAAGCATGGGTCGTTGTCTGTGCCTATGTTCAGGAAAATCTTAACGGTACCATCTGACTGACCGACGAGCAAATCCTTGCGAGCATCCCCGTCCCAATATACCACACGCGGGAAACAACCCATACAGCCTAATGGAGGACAATAAAGGTCTGCCCCGCTGGACTGGGCGCGAAAATAGCTCGAAAACTGTGGATTAGATTCGGTTCCAACATTCAGGTACACACGCACATAACCACTGCCCGTACCAACGACCAAATCATTCAAGCCGTCATTGTCCCAGTCTGCATAAGACGGCACCGAATACACGCCTACGTCAATGTCAACACCGCTGGCTTCAACAAGCTCCTCAGGCCCGAGAACGAGTGACAGTTCGCCGCCAAATCCGCTGTTTGGCGATATTGTCAATATAGAAACCATCACTATCATTGTAATTATGTGCTTCATCTTATACCCTCCACCCCTTCAAATAAACGGAAAGCTCAACGCAAAAAAACAACCTCTTTTTTAGGGGCGGGAAAGTCCACCAGAGAACTAAAAGACACATGTTTTAAGATGCACCCTCACCACCATTTTTTTCCAATCAATAGAAATAGCTTACCGCATTAATAGAAAAATGTCAAGAAAATAATGCTGAAAAAGAAAAAGCACCGCGAAAACCTCAGTGAAAGATGCGAATAAAGCCTACTTGTCGTTTTGAAGCCGAATAAAGTTGTCTGCCGCAAATGAAATGTTTTTGTGGATTATATTGGAATTTTGGCATAGAATTTACTTCCGGTAGACTTTTAGACTTTTGCTTTTAATACACAACTTGGAGCCAACGGTAGGAGATTTAACTATATGCCAAAGAGGCCTTTTCTATTAATGGTATCTGGCCTGTTGTTGACATACGGCTGCGGAGGCAGCAGTAAGCCACGGTTCACGGACGAAGAGCTGGCGCGTATCCCTCTTGCACAAAGACAAGACCTGCCGGAGGCTTCGGGCGGATTTGCTCTGTCGGTAGGCGGCGAGACTATAACCTCCGACGAAATAATAACTGAATCATTATTAGAATATCTCAGGCCGATTGCGCAGAAAAGCACTCTCGAGCAGTTCAAAAAACAGGTCCGCCCTGAGATTGAGCGGCTTATTACAACAAGGATATCGAATATCCTGCTTTACCAGCAGGCCAGAAGAAAAGCAGGAACGGGTGTAGACCTTGAGGATGCTTTAGAAAAGGCAACAGAGGCAGAGATGAGAAGGTTTATTGCTGGCTTCGATGGCGACTATGCCAGGGCCGAACAGGTCCTGAAACAAATGGGGATGGACTGGCGCAGTTTCAGAGACTATCAGAAAAAAATGATTCTTAGCCAGGACTATGTTCGCCAGCAACTGCCGGAGAACAGGCCTATCTCTTACAATGAATTAGTTAGTTGCTACAATGAGATAAAAGAAAAATATTTTGCCACGCCGGCAACGATAATACTTCGGGTGATTGATATCCAAATTCCGAAGCTGGAAGTGACAGACCTGAATCGAAGCCGGCTCGAACAAGCCAGGGAATTGGCCGGCGAGTTGGTGGAACGATTAAAGAAAGGCGAAGATTTTGGCAAACTGGCTAAGCAATATTCGCACGGGCACAGAGCCTCATTCGGCGGGTTGTGGCAACCAGTGCAGCCGTCATCGCTGGCCAAGCCTTATGATGCTATCGCAGCCGAGGCCAATAAGATAGAAACAGGACAGATTGCAGGGCCAATTGAGGCGGGCGAGCATATCTTCATCGTAAAGCTGGAAGAAAAAACGCCGAAAAGTTTCGAGCCGCTCGAAAAAGTCCAAAAAGAAGTGGAAGCAAAAATCATTTTTGACCGCCGGAAAAAAGTCGCTGACGAGTTTAGCGCCAAACTTGTGCAGCAGGCAGCATTGAACGAAAAGGATAGATTTATAGATTTCTGTCTGGAAAAAATTTACCAGATATGTCACCGGTAGCTGCGGCTCGATAAAAACAGACGCAAAATATCTATCAGGACTAACGAATGGAAATTGTAGCGCACGGCATAGACCTCGTGGATTTCCCGCGAATAGAAGAGATGTTAAAACGGCACGGGCAGCGCTTCCTGAATAAAGTTTTTACCGCCGCCGAACAAGCTTATGCCGAGGCAAATAAGAACGGAACGGAAAAATTGGCCGGCCGTTTTGCAGCAAAAGAGGCGATTCTTAAACTAATGGGCACCGGCTGGCGCGGCAAGATTGCCTGGACCGATATCGAGATAATAAATAATCCGGCTGGCCAGCCGGAAGTTATTCTCTGCGGCGAAGTCAAAAAAATCGCCGACAAACTTAAAATCAAACACATAAGCGTAAGCATTACTCACACCGCCAATTTCGCAATTGCATCTGCCGTAGCGCTGGTGAATTCCAATGAAAGCAAATGAGTTTGACTGCATTGTTATAGGCGGTGGTCACGCCGGCGTAGAGGCTGCTTTCGCAGCAGCAAAAATCGGCGCCAAAACAGCTCTTATAACGATTCGCAAAGACACAATCGCCAAGATGAGCTGCAACCCGGCTATCGGGGGACTTGCCAAGGGACAAATTGTTCGTGAGGTCGATGCGCTCGGCGGACTGATGGGGCTGGCGACGGATGCAACAGGGATTCAGTTCCGTATGCTGAACCGCTCGAAAGGGCCGGCCGTGCAGTCGCCGCGGGCACAGGCCGACAAATACAAATACGCCGAGTGGATGCGGCAAACACTCCAGCAGACAGAAAACCTGACGATTATCGAGGCAATGGCAACGGAGATACTCGTAGAAGCGACAAGCATCTGCGGCGTCAAATGCAAAGATGGAAAAGTCTGCAGCGCGCGGACGGTCATTGTAACAACGGGGACATTTCTTAGCGGCCTGATGCACATAGGAGATGAGCAATTTCCCGGCGGTCGGCTCGACGAACCTGCCGCTTATGAGCTTTCCCAAAGTCTCGAACGCATCGGGCTGGAGTTGCAACGGCTCAAGACCGGCACGCCACCAAGGCTGGATGCCTCGACGGTTGATTTCGATAAGCTCGAAGTCCAGGATGGTGACAAAGACCCGAAACCGTTTTCATTCCTGAATGAATCGATAGACAGGCGACAGATACCATGCTGGATTACCTATACCAACGAAAAGATACACAAGCTACTCAGGGAAAATCTGGATAAGGCCCCGCTTTATACCGGACAGATAAAATCCACGGGGCCGAGATATTGCCCGAGCATTGAGAGCAAGGTTGTCCGCTTTGCGGACAAGAGTCGTCATCAGGTCTTCTTGGAGCCGGAACAGGAAGAGATTTCCACTATTTATTGCAACGGCATCAGCACATCAGTTCCGAAGGATATTCAGAAGCAGATGCTCAAGCTGTTGCCCGGAACAGAAAACGCACGGATAATTCATTACGCATACGCCATCGAGTACGATTACTGTCCGCCAATTCAGCTAACGAGCAGTTTGGAGACCAAAAAAATATCGGGACTTTTTCTGGCCGGCCAGATCAATGGCACCAGCGGATACGAAGAGGCGGCAGGGCAGGGTATCGTCGCCGGCATAAATGCCGCCAGAAAAATCCAAGCCAAAAAGCCGCTCATCCTCGGCAGAGACCAGGCATATATCGCAGTATTAATAGATGATTTGCTGACAAAAGGAATTGATGAACCTTACCGGATGTTCACCTCGCGAGCCGAACACAGATTGTCGTTAAGGACCGATAACGCGGATAGAAGATTAACGCAAATCGGCAAATCGGTCGGGCTTGTGAGTGAATATCGATGGCAAAAGTTCCAAAATAAGCTGAAAAACATAGACAAGCTCCAAAGCTATCTGAAAAATACACGTTCGAACGGCTTGAGTTTGTGGGAGCAGCTCCGACAACCAAATAATCCTATAGCCGGTCAGTTGGCCTGCAATCCTGATATTAAAAATATGTTTTCCGATGACGTAATAGAAGCGGTAACTATCGATGCCAAATACGAGGGCTACTTAGCCAAACAGCAGCGACTGGCAGCCAGTTTGCAAACGCTGGAGAACAAAAAGATTCCGACGGATTTGGATTACAATAACATCACACATCTCCGGGCAGAAGCGAAAGAGAAGCTGTCGGCCTTCGGGCCTGCTACTCTGGGTCAGGCCAGTCGAATAAGCGGCATAACCCCCGCGGATATTACGGTAATACAGATACACTTGAAAAAATACTATCAGAACATCGGGCAATCGGGTTATCGGGGAACCAGGTAATCATCAGGTATGATTTCGATTTTAGACAACGTTTACAACAAAAATATCAGTCGCAATGAGCCGAAGTTCAAATTGTGGCGGTCGGCGGGGCTGCTGCTGACGTATAAGTGCAATTGCGCGTGTGAGTTCTGTTATTACAACTGCTCGCCCGATAAGGGCGGATTGATGCCCATAGAGACGGCTTTGACCGCCTGGGAATCGTTGAAAATTCTTGCTGGGGATAGCGCTAAGGTGCACCTTACTGGCGGCGAGCCGTTTTTATATTGGGAGCATCTTTTGGAATTTCTGCAGGAGGCTAAAAGACGGAACCTCGGCCCAGCTGACATAATAGAGACAAACGGCTTCTGGGCCGACAGCGAAGAAATCATAACAAAGCGATTGAAAATACTTGATGAACTTGGAATGCACCGCCTGAAAATCAGCACCGACCCGTTTCATCAGGAATATGTCGATATAGAACCCATCCGGCTGTTAGCAGATATAGCGATAGATTTACTGGGACCCGACCGCGTCCTGGTCCGATGGAGAAAGTATCTGGAAACGCCCGTCAAAATGAAAGGTCTTTCAGACGAGGAGCTGAAGCAGCAATATCTTGGGGCATTGAGAGATTATCCTTGTCGATTCACCGGCCGGGCCGGCGGAAAACTGGCGGAATCTGCAGCATCTGTGCCGATAGAAAGCCTTGAACCGATGACCTGTAAAATGGATTTTCTCGGCGCAAAGGGCGTTCATATAGACCCCTTCGGCAACGTTTTCAGCGGAACCTGCAGCGGCATTATCATCGGCAACGTTAACCACAAACCGCTTGAGGAGATATGGAAGGATTTTTCCCCGGCACAGAATGAATTTATTAACACGTTGTTTGTGCAAGGGCCTGCGGGGCTATTGGACAAGGCTACGAGCGCAAGTTATATAAAAGCAAAGACTTATGCGGATAAATGTCATCTGTGCACAAGCATCCGCCAGCACTTTTTCGATAAGGGATTATTTGGTGACGTTTTGGGGCCGGGGGAAGTGTATCACTGATAAGGTTTTTGGGCTTAATGCGGGACGCCGTAGACGGTCAATCCTTGCTGGTTTGTCCTGAGTTCGCTTTGTATTAATCGAACCTGCTTACTCTTGGCTTTTCCAAAAAATATTTTCCCCAACCTCGAAAACCCCTAAGCAATTGGCGCAAAGCGTCATCCCGACCGAAGCGCAGCGAAGTGGAGGGATCTAACCTCCAAAATCTTTCGCCAATTGCGACTGCCTCGCCAGCCCGCTTTGCAATACCACCACCGAACTACCGAGGGCGAGAGAGTTGCCTTTAAATAAATTCGTCCTGCTTATGCTACCTCCTGCAAAAGCGCAGGCGTAGCGCAGCAAAGACGGAAGCCAAAGGCGGCGCCGGGTATATTTTAAAATTTATTAAAATGCCCTTAATGTGGTATAATAGGAATTCGAATGAAACTATCAAAGGATTTTCTAAAATTGGTTTTCAAACACCGTGGTCTGATTATGGCGCCGCCTACGCCGACTATATCAGCAAAGTCCCCCGCTGGATACCTCAGATGGTCAGTGCCAGTACATCTTCTTGGATCGATACACACCGTTTTCTCATATCCAGTTGTCTGGTTGAAGCACCGTGTTTGTTGTTGATTCTACCTTTCATCATCAAGGAGATTTTTATTGATTGAATCCCCGAAATTCTTCTGGTGGGCATGAAAACGTAAATATGCTAAGATGCATTGTGGGGCTTTGCTATGAACAAGAAGAAAGGATTTACTTTAATAGAGCTTTTGGTAGTAATAGCTATCATTGCGCTTTTGATGTCGATACTGCTGCCCGTATTATCGAGGTCAAGGCAGCAGGCACAGGCAGTTATCTGTCGGGCAAATCTGAAACAATGGGGCCTTGCCTTCGAGATGTACATAGACAATAACAACGACCATTTCTTCGGAGGATTCAGCGAGGGCTGGTGGAACGACTGGATTGAAATACTGCGTCCGACATATGTGCAGAAAGGGGGAATAACTTGCTGCCCGCTCGCAACCAAGACCAAAGCCAAAGGAGGACAAGGAGTTTTTGCGGCGTGGAGTGACCCCGAAGGTGACTACGGCAGCTACGGATTAAATGCCTGGGTTTGCGACATCAAACCGGGAGCTTATACCCCTTCCGAAGAGGGGCTTTACTGGCGGAGCACGGATGTTAAAGGCGTCACTGCAAATATACCGGTGTTTCTGGATTCGCTTGTGATTGCAGCTTGCCCGGACGATACCTCTGTCCCGCCAGAGTATAACGGTGAATGTCCCCCTGGCCTTGACCCTGCGAATAGTCCGCTGACAGAACAGATGAAAGGGTTCTGTATTAATCGGCATGGTCGCGGAATGACAAACTCTCTCTTTATGGATTGGTCTGTCAGATCCGTAGGGCTCAAGGAATTGTGGAAGTTGAAATGGCACAGGAGATTCGACACAAACGCTGCTCCACCTGTTTGGCCGGAGTGGATGAAAGGATTTAAGGACTACTGAAAAAAACAATCATGCTTCTCTGTTATCTCCCGTATCAATCCGCCGTTGGGGAAATCCTTGTTTGAACGGATGTGCAATTCTGTTGTAATTTTGCCTTGTTTTAGATTTTTTCGATCTTAAATAATCCTATTTTCTGTCTTGACTATGGGTATACATCTCGATAACCCGTCTGCCTGCACACACTTCGAAAAACTAGGGGAGAAAAACAAACGCCAAAATTTTTGCTGTTGCGTCCTCTCGTAGCGCAGCGGAGATCCCCGCATGTCTTTAGCGGGGACCCAATCCTCGTTGCGGCCTCCGCCAGCACTAAGCAATTATCTTTGCGTACTGATACCAAATCAAATCGCGGATTGTCTTAACGTCTCTGTCTGGCATAATTGTAAACTCTTCTATCCCACAGTTGTAAATCCTGACGTTTCTTTTCTCACATAGGTTCCCCGGGTAGTGTTAGCCAAGTTGATTCGAGAGCTAGAAACAGCCTGTCGCCCATCATGCCAATGCAAATTTTCTTCCAATTCTTCCACCATTTCCAGAACTTTTCAGCATCGCCATTTTCACCTGGAAATACAAACTTAAGCACACCATCAGATGAACCGAACAGTTCCCATGTAGCCGCCTTAAACTCTTCCGCCTTCATCAAAACCCATACCGGATGCACCATCAAATTTCCTATAAAACGCTGTACATCAGAATTTTCGATAGACTTCCGCCGTTCTTCGTTATGTACATATAGACCTAACTCAAACAATGATTGCCCTAGGTTCCCAAGATACAGATTTTTAACAAGTTGGTCAATATCTGGGAAAAATCCGGATAGGTACTCCGATTTACATACCTTGAGAATCTTTTCAAAGCGATCTTGCATATATCTGCCCCATAAGTAATGAGCAGGTTTAACTTCCGCCCATGGTTTTTCCCCTGCTCCTTGGTATCGTTCTTCTGGCATTGGTAACCGCATCCACTTGTTTACAATATCTAGCTGCTTTGTCCTTACTGCGATAGCCATCCCGAGATTCCCTGCAAAGTATAACATATGAGAGCCAATTTTTACCACGTCTACAAAACCACCCCCCATTTTATTGGAAAGCAGTAAAAGTTGCCGCAATGGTCCGACAGATTCTTGCCACAAGTCTATCCGTCCATTTTCGACAGCCACAAGAATCGGGACAAAGCTCGGCAAACATATCTCTACTGCCTCCAACCGTGCAGATTCCCTCTCCGTTTCTTCCTTTTCCCATACTCGCTCAGCTCTTGGCTTCCAGTCGAGCAACTGCTTAGGTATATTGCGCCAAAGCTCATCAACTAGATCCCGCCACTTAAGGACATTCCCTTCAAGTAAAATCTCCTTGCATCTCTCTTTAAGCTTTACTTTCGCACTACTGCGTTTTCGTTGGACTGGTACAACCTCCTTACTCACTGAGGATACAAAAGAGTCCCTGTTCTCTATGAGTTTCTCTGTTTCCGAACACTCCTTAGTAATTAGCGCTGCAAGAGTCTCCAGACTATAGTTAATACTTTCCGAATCCCTTCTTGAATCTTCTACCACAGCTAGTTTTTCTCCAAAACTCCAATAAGACATATAGGGTATTCTAATTGCGCTAATTAAATCGGCTATAGATATTTTTTTGTTAACCCAATCACTATAAAACCGCTTCAATTTATCCTCTGCTATTCCCAGCCACTCCTTGCCTAGCTCATATTCTTCTCGCATATCAAATCGTGAAAGTACCGGCAAAGTGATCAATCCACTTCGGTCATAAGGTAATCTGTCATGCTCTTTTAAAATCCTATCTACAGCCTCTACCGCGCCATCTAAACTCTGGTGATTTGCTGTAAAGAAAAATGCAAGTATATCAGGGAGATGAATCGTACTGATACCTCCGATATCAGTAATACCTGTGCGGCTATCTATCAAGATAAAATCATATTCCTTTTTCCACTCGGATCGCATTTTTTCAAGAGACTTGCCCAAATCATTATCCTTATATAGCTTCTCCCAATCCAACTTACGTAGACGTTCTATGTATGATTCATTCTGCTCACCCGCAACCATTAGTGAAATCGGAGATTTTGATGTAGGAATGTCTAATTTTGTAATGTACTCGCGCCAATTTGTTGTACTCTTTTCCGCAATATCTGTAACATACTCGACTACGCCTCTTTTCTTCTCACGAATCTTTTTAGATATATATTTCCTAAAGTACTGACTAAGCCCAGGTGACTCTAGATCCCAATCCACACACAATACCTCTAAACCCCACTTGGACAGTAAAGCACCGATGTTGGCTAAAGCAAAGCTTCTGCCAACTCCTCCTTTATATGAGTAAAATGTTATTACTATACCTTTCGCCATCACATCCTCGGCAACTTCATAGTAGATTCGGGCAAAACCGTCGGATTAGCAATCACCGGAAAATCGGCTCTCCAAGGTGGCACACTATCAATCTGACTCTTCAATTCTCTTCCAACATCCCTCATAGCCTCATCGAATTCCAAGTATTTTTGCGAATCTCTAAACTGCGGCCAATGATATCGCCATTTGCTTAAATCTTTCCAAATTCTGACTCGATCAACCTCACTGAAACAGTCACCATCAGAAAATAGTACTGGATAAATTAAGCCTTCTGGATAATGAACGTTTCCAAGTCCCAACTGTTGCTCACGTTCCGCCACACTCTGAAATTCTGCTACACACCAATTTGATCGGAAATAATGTGGTGACAAAATAGCCACTAAGATGCGAGATCTAGGTAATACATTTTTTAAATTCTCTTCCCACTTTGTTCCGGTTGCTTGTTCCTTGTACCAGAAGACTTTAGGCTCTGATGACATTTCGTTGCTCAAGTGAACACGAAGCATACCTAGGAAATGATTGTCAACCCAAGGTTCTACGGGCGATTTCGATGCGGCACTCACAAAAACATCATATTTATATCCATCCGCCATAACAAAAGTCGTTCTCTTACTACAAAACTGGTTTTTTCAGCATGCAGTGATTCCTCTTTTTTATTATTTCTCAATTTTACCTAAATTGTATTTTTTTACAACGCCAAAATTTTTGCTGTTGTGTCCTCCAGTTCGGCCATATTTCTTACTTACTTCGCCCCTTAAGGACTGCGTAACACCAACGTTCCTCATTGCGGCCTCCGGAAACAACAGCAACTTAGGTCTAAAAATCTCTGCGCTCTTTGCGTTCTCAGCGGTTAAACTTCAATCAAAAACGCAGCTACCCCCACACCAAAAATAGATTTTTTGAATTTTTTTTACTCCTTTTCCTAAAACGAGTTACGAAAATCAAGCATCTAAAATCGAGAACATTTTTCGCATCATTCGCGCAAGTTCCTCCAATTATAGAAGGGACGCATTCTGTCCCTTATCGCCCAGCAGGGCGATGGTCTTGGGGCCGGCAGGCCCGGGTCAGAAACGACTTAATAGTTTACTTGTAGTGGAGTTTACTTCGCCTTTTGTAAGGCGGACGTAAACCCCAGCGGAGATTCTCTATCAACAATGAAATATGAAAGAGTTAAAACGGTTAACCGTTCAAAACAAAGCCAATTTTCAGAAAGCCAAAAATGCTTATAAGTGTAGTAATGACAATGACTAATAACCAAAGACTTAAAACGGCCAAGCTCAAAAACGAACCCAAACAAAGCCAATTTTATCAGGCATGAACCAATTGGGTGGCCGATTGTCTTTGGCGGATTTGCTCGACGAAGGCCTCAAGGCGGGTAGTCAGGGTCGAATCTTCCTGGCCGTCGAAACTCAGGTTCAAAATAGGCATATTATCACAATCGGCACTTATACGCCTTGTCTGAGTGCTGACGACGGTCGAGGGCATACAGCTAAACGGCATTGTATTAACCACGCCGCCGAAGCCCTGATGATAATATTCGATTGTTTTGCCTACGCTGAGGATTGCTTCGCCCTCAAACGAATGATGCAGATAAGGCGCAGCCAGTTCGATTACGTGCGAAATTGGGCCTTCGGCCAAGCCTGCCTCGCCGAAGCGGCTACGAAGGCCAAGTCTGTCAAACATCCTTTCCAATGGTTCAGCAAGGGCCTTTTCAATTCTACGCTGAACAAAATCTTGAGAGACATTTGTGAACCAGTCGCCATATTGGCCTGCACGCCTGGCAGACCTGCTTCTGGTAAAATTCGTATAATAAATCCACTCCGACAACGAGGCCAAATCGCAAACGGCGCCGAGGGCTTCGAGCCGGGCAATTATATTGCTATTAGCAAAAGGATGGCTACGAACATAAATTTCACCGACGATTCCAATCCTCGGTTTCCGGACGTCACCATCCAGCTTTATCGCTGTAAAATCCTTCGCAATAGATTCCATCAGGTGGCGCATTTGAGAAAAACCAAAGCGGTGCTCAACGGCCTGTATCCACTGCTTGATTGACTGGTCATATATCTTCTGGGCCTGGTGAGTAGCCGCCGCGAAAGGCCGAAGGCGTAAAATAACCTTCCGCAACAAATCTATGCCCACAACAGCAACCCAAACATCCTTCATAAACTTCCCGACGGTGGAGCCATCAAGGCCTTTGGTGAACTCCCTGTAGAAACCGCTGTCCTGGTTCGGCGCGATGACGGGGACATCCTCTGCACCGGCATATCTTAGAATAAGGCGGTGCAAACAGCTATACATCCCAAACCTGCAGGGACCTGAGGCAGCGGGCATAAAGAAGGCCGCTTTGGCTGGGTCAAACCCTTCGGCCCTGATTACCTTCAGCATATCACCGCTGGTGATGGCGCAAGGCAGACACTCCTTTCCGGAAGTGAAGGCCCTTCCCTGTAAAAGGGTAGCCTCGTCTGCTAACGGCATAACCTCGGCCAGCTGACCATAAGCCCTAAAGCAGGCAGCGACGCCATAAGCACAATCGCCCATATACGGAATATACAACGTGCGTTCACGGCTGATACCTTCCGTAATCGTCGGCTTTTTAGCCGAGGGCTTTTTCTCTTTCCCCAGAGGACGATAATGCTTCAAGCTATCAAGAAAGGCCTCGAGCCGTGTAATTACCCCGGCATCAGCGGAGTGTTCATCAAGCTCCAGCAGCAGGCAGGGTTTTTGGGCCATTATGTCTTTGAAAAACGTCAGAAGGAACGAGTCCGGCCCACAGCTAAAATTGGACAGGTAAATTGCAAAAAGCCGTGGGTCTGTTTTGATTATCTCAGCAGCTCTCAAAATCCTCTGTCCATACGACCAATAAACCCGACGGTGCAGCGACTCATCGCTCAGGTGTGCCCGGTCAAGAGCTAACATATCCATAGGTATCGCTTTGACACCAAGCTCATCAAGCTTCTTAGATAATTGTAAGTTCAGCCCCTCATCGCAGCCATTATACGGTCGCGAAACGAGGACAAATAGCTTTTGCTGCGGCCCAATTTGATCAAGAATTTCTTTCCCCTTGTTTAACAATGCCCTCTCGAATCTCTCCTGGGCAGAAAACCCCTCTCTTATGGCCTTGCGAACCACAGAAGCGGAAACCCCCAGCTTCTGGCCAAGTGCGATAAAACTTTTTTGCAGAAGCTTCCGTCCTTCTCCCAAGCGAATGGGGGCAGTAAGGATCTTTGTGCCTCCGAGCTTATTATTAAAAGCCGCTTGCGCCTGATAAACCAGCGACTGAACATATGGACATAATTGGTTGGATTTATTCTGAGGGAATGCGGCTGTCATCGAAACAATGCTTGGCAGAAAGATGTAGTCCACCTTTTTTTCAATCAACTCGGCGATATGACCATACGCTGCCTTTACGGGAAAACAGGGCTGAGCGTTGATGGATTCAACGCCCATACGGATTATTCTTTTGTCGGTCCTGCCAGAGATTGCACAATCGAAGCCCATCGCTTTAAAAAACTGAGAGAACAGCGGCAAAAGCTGCCAATTCGTCAGCGCCAGAGGAATGCCTATTGAGGCCTTTGTATGCTGCTGTTTAGGAAGTTTGTCGTTCAGACCAGCACATTCAAATAACAACCGAGTTCGATACTCAAACGCATCAAAGCCTTTCACTTTCGCCGTTTTCTTCTTCAGATTGTACCTGTCACACCGCGAGCCGTAGTATAACGGTTCGGCGTCGGGCAACTGGACCTTTTTAATTTCACAATGGTTCGGGCAATGCTCACAAGTAAAGGATTCGACTTGGTATTGAATAGAGCAAACGTTCTCGAATCCCCTGAAGCTGCTTTTAGCAGCGGTAACATTCTTTTTCACATAATCAGCAGCGATAGCAGCTGCGCCAATGGCCCCAGTTACCTCGTGATGGTCCGGCACCATAACAGGCTTTCTGACAACCTTCTCGAAAGCCGCCCAGACGGCCTTGTTAAAAGCAGTTCCGCCCTGAAAGCAGATGTGGCTGCCGACCTTCCTCCTGCCGACAACGCGATTGAGATAATTTTCGACGATGGAATAACTCAGGCCAGCGACAAGCTCGTCTGTCTTGGCGCCCTGCTGCTGATAGCAGAGGAGGTCTGATTCCATAAAGACAGTGCAACGTTCACCGAGCTTAATCGGCTCTTTACAGCTAAAGGCATGTTCCGCAAACTGCCGGTCGATGGAAATATCAAGCCGTTGGGCCTGCTCTTCGAGAAAGGAGCCGGTGCCCGCAGCGCAGGCATGGTTCATAGTGAAGTCGACCACAACACCGTTTTCAAGGGAGATGTATTTGCTATCCTGTCCGCCAATTTCAAAAATGGTATCGACCATCGGATTAACAATGGCGGCGCCTTTGGCCTGAGCAGTGATTTCATTTATGACTACATCTGCGCCGATGAAGTCGCCCGTGAGGTAGCGTCCTGAGCCAGTGGTGGCGGCACCGCAAATGCGGACCTTTCCACCGACTTTTTTACCGATGATATCGAGCAACTGCCGAACGGCTTCAAGCGGGTTTCCGGCGGTCATCATATAATGTTTTGCGAGCAGGCGGTTCTGATTATCAATAACGGCGGCTTTTGTGCTGATTGAGCCGACGTCAACGCCAAGGTATGCCTCTATCGGTTCAGTTGCAGTTGCAAGTAAATGTTCATAAACTGGACTGCTGGGATACGGCAAGCTTGGTCTGCCTAACAACCCTCGACGGGGAGCGTCTTTTAATGCAGAGCCTCGCTGTACCAAATAGCTATCGATTTTCTCAAGGTGAATTTGCCCGTTAGACCCAGGCCTTTCGCGAGCTATAAGAACTGCACCAATGGCGCCGGTGAAAAAATGCTCATCAGGAACAACTATCTCGCCTTGCGCCAACTCAAACACCTTTTCCAACGCCCTGACTACGCCGATATTAGCAGCCACACCACCAGTAAATATAATCGGCTGAATAAACTCCCTGCCACAACCCAAGTCACCTTTCAGGTTCCGGGCGAGAGCTAAACATAATCCTGCTATGATGTCACAGTTCGGCGTAGCCTGCTGCTGCAAGTGAATCATATCCGTTTTTGCAAAGACCGAGCATCGGCCCGCCATTCGCGGCACAGTTGTACTCTGCAGGGCCAACCGGCCAAACTCGCCCTCGATATTTACACCCAGCCGTTGAGCCTGCTGGTCAAGAAACGAACCTGTCCCCGCAGCACAAACAGTATTAAGGGTAAAATCCCGCACTCTGGCTTGGCCTTGTTCGGTAGATAAGAAAATCAATTTACTGTCCTGTCCACCCATCTCAATAATCGTTGCCCGCTGAAGTTGTGGGTACAGATGGCATATAGCTGCTGCTTGTGCCGGGACCTCATTTATAAAAGGAATCTCCAACAGTTTAGCTAAAAAGCGGCCCGCTGAACCAGTCGCCACGGCAAGGGTAATATCTGAAGGATTGACTTGTCTAAATACCTTATCCAACTGTAATCGCACCGTTTCTATAGGTCTACCTTTAGTGCGCTGGTAATCACAGAGGACGCTCTTGCCAGCATTATCAAGCACGACTATATCACTGCTGGTTGAGCCAACATCAATGCCTATATAAAATCTTCGCCTGTCCTGCGGCGGCATCGGCTGGTACTGCCCCGCCTTGCCGGGCGCAGCTATGTCTGACTGTATTCCGTTGCTCATATCTCTTGATTTCTCCTGCTGGTTATTTGTTATGGCTACTCAATATACCTTATCCCAAACCAAAGGCAAGGGCTGCTCGCCCCTATTACACAAAGCCACACATACATTATTAACAGCCCTTAGACTGTTCGTATATAAACTATATACATACTAACTATTTGTCAAGAAGTTTTTTTAATTTCCACACCACCTATAACAATTAGCAGAACGTTCCTGCTATAAAATATTAACCTGTTAGCTCTGCCAGAAGTTTCCCTCAACAATCTAACAAGTTATCCACAAAAAACGCGGGCGACGTCTACTCTGTAACAGCTTGCCAGATAATATCTTAAAAATTAGCCTCACCCTCAATATAACAATTTCACAAGACATATGATTACTAATACTATCATTTTATTAAACAATACTAATATTAGTCTACCTCTATGCTTGTGTGATAAATCAAAGTTTCACAAACATAGGGCTATGATAATTTACCAATAAGACATTGCGTGCGTATCGGTTTTACACATTTGGAGCCGATAGGTTTTTTCCAAAAAAGGGTTGCAAGTGTGTGTTTTGAGGGGTAGACTACAGTGTTGTTTTTTTGGGAATTTAGAGGTTTGGAGCAGTAGTTTTTTATCATTTTGATACAGGGGTTTATTATGAGATTAAATTTTAACAGGGCTGCCATAGCAGACGCCTTAGGCATACTCACAACCGTGGTACCAAGCCGAACACCAAAACCAATACTTCGTTGTGTTCAAGTTGCCGCCGTCGACGAAGGTGTTTGCATTTGTGCAACGGATCTGGAGGTTGGCATTAACTACTTAGTTTCTGAGGTTCAGGTAGCAGAAGCAGGCGAAGTTATTGTCCCGGCGGACCGGCTGACTGCTATTGTGCGCGAGAGCACGGACGAAGTACTGCTGCTGCACGCTGAAGACGGCGCTTGTACAATAGAAGGGGCGGACAGCCACTTTACAATTTATGGTCAGGAGCCGGGTCAGTATCCCGCGGTTCCGAGCTTTGATGCGCAGCCAGACATAGAAATCGCCTTGGGCAATCTGCAAGCCGGCATCAGGCAGTGTTTATTTGCCACAGCCAAAGAGAGCACTCGCTATGCGCTTAATGGAGTGTTGTGGGAGATTAAAGGCAAGAAGCTGTCCCTCGTTGCCACCGACGGCAGGAGGCTGGCTCGCTGCAGAGTCGGCCTGGCCTCGACGCCTACTGAACAGGTTGCCAAGGCAAAGGTGATAGTTCCCGCCAAGACGATGGCCTTGCTGGATAAAATCGGCGGCAGCGAGAAGGATATTGTTATGGTCAAGCTTGTCGATAATCAGATACTGTTCAGCTGTGCGAATGTAGTTATAAGCTCGAATCTTGTCGAAGGCAACTTTCCCAAATATGAGGATATAATACCGGAGGATTATGACAAGAAGCTGGTGCTGTCAACCGAAGCGGCCTTAAGTGCGGTACGCCGTTCGGCGTTACTGACAAGCGGGGAATCCAGAGGAATTAAGCTTTCGGTTGGAAAGAAAAGCTTGGTGTTTTCCGGCAGGGCGCCAGAGGCCGGCGACGCGCAAGTTGATATGCCTATTGATTACAAGGCCGAGCCGATTGAGATTGGGTTTAATCCGCAGTTTTTGATAGAGGCGTTGCGGGTTATTAAGACGGCGGAGTTCGAATTAGAGCTGGGCCAGGCGGATAGGCCCGGGTTGATAAAAAGCGGGGCAAATTTCCTCTATGTTCTAATGCCGATTAACTTGGGCTAAAAAATGGCAGACGAAGTCGAACAGTTGCGCAAGGCCGTCAAGTTACGAGCAGACAACACAGCCAGTCTGGGTGATGTCTTAAGTGGGTTTATAGAGAACCGTGTTTCACCGCAGCAGAGCAGGTTTGGATTGATAGTCGAGGCGTGGAACCAGTTGCTGCCGGTAGAGCTTTGTCGGCACTGCAGAATTGTCAGCGTTTCCGGTAGCAGATTAAAAGTGCTTGCCGACTCACCATCGTATATGTACGAGCTGCAATTATTAAGTAGCGAGCTTCTTAGAGAATTAGCTCGGCAATATCCGCAGGCGCGGATACGAGAAATTAAATTTGCTGTCGGCTGAACGTTTTGTTTAGCGCGGCAGAGGGTGGATATGAAAAACCATAAGTACGATGCGAGCAAGATAAAGATACTTGGGGGAGTAGAAGCAGTTCGCAAGCGGCCTGATATGTATATCGGCGACCGAAGCAGTGGAGGCCTGCACCATTTGGTCTATGAGGTGCTGGACAACTCTATCGACGAAGCGTTGGCCGGATTCTGCAGCGAGATAGTCGTCCACGTCCAGGCCGACGGCAGCTGCACCATAGAGGATAATGGCAGAGGCATACCGGTCGAGCAGCATAAAGAGGCCAAGAAAAGCGCTTTGGATGTAGTGCTTACCACCTTGCACGCAGGCGGCAAGTTTGACGGCGAAAGTTACAAGGTGGCTGGCGGGCTGCACGGCGTAGGTGTCAGCGTGGTAAATGCGCTTAGTGAGTGGCTTGAGGCGGATGTATATAGAGACGGGAAGCACTACCATTTTGAGTGTGTAAGGGGAAAAGCAAAGGGCTCCGTTAAGGAGGTCGGAAAAAGCGACAAACGAGGCACTGTGATATCTTTTATGCCGGACGAGGAAATTTTTGGAGATGCTGAGATTGACTATGACACCCTTGCAAAGCGAATTCGAGAGATGGCGTATCTGAACGCGGGGCTGCAAATTACTTTCCGCGACGACAGGAAAAATAAAAAACAGGTTTTCAAGTTTAATGACGGGATTAAAGCTTTTATAAAGCACCTTAACGAGGGCAAAGAGACCCTACATAAGGACGTCATCTATTTTGCCAAGGAGGACCCTGAGGCGAAGATGACCTGTGAAGTGGGGATGCAGTATAACGATGGCTATGCTGAAAATGTGCTGGTCTTCGCTAATAACATCCGTAACATCGACGGGGGCACGCACCTTTCGGGCTTTAAAACAGCTCTGACGCGCACGATGAATTACTACGCCAAAAACAATAACCTGCAGAAGAACGAGCAGGGCACTACAGGAGAGGACCTTCGCGAGGGATTAACCGCAGTGGTAGCAGTAAGGCTTGCCAATCCGCAGTTCGAGGCCCAGACAAAAGTGCGGCTGACCAACCCGGAGGTCGGCGGTTTTGTTGAGAGCGTCGTCAATGAGCAGCTCGGCCATTTTCTTGAAGAGCACCCCGCTGAGGCAAAACGGATTTTGAATAAGGCGATTCAGGCCGCCGCGGCCAGAGAAGCAGCCAGAAAGGCGCGTGAATTGACCAGACGCAAGGGTGCGCTAAGCAGCGCCAGTCTGCCGGGCAAATTGTGGGACTGCACGAGCAGGGAGAAGGCCAGCACCGAGGTATTTATCGTTGAGGGCGACTCAGCAGGCGGCTCGGCAAAAGCCGGCAGAGACAGGAACATTCAGGCAATACTGCCGCTGAAAGGAAAAATCCTAAATGTCGAAAAGGCCAGATTGGAGAAAATGCTTGCACACGAGGAAATTCAAACAATTATAAGCGCCTTGGGGACCGGCATCGGCGCCGACGAATTCGATTTAAGCAAGTGCAGATACGGCAGGATAATACTGATGACCGATGCCGACGTCGACGGCGCTCATATACGAACGCTGCTGCTGACTTTTTTCTTCAGGCAGATGCCGCAATTGTTTCTCAGTGATATGATTTACATCGCCCAGCCCCCGTTGTATGAAATCAAAGTTAAAGGCAAAAAGAACTCTGAATACGTTCTGAGCGAGAGCCAGATGCATAAGCGGATGATAGCTCGCGGTCTTGAAGGTACAGAACTTGTCATCAGGGACGGCAAGAAAAGCGAGAGGGGCAAAAAAGTACAGAATGTTTCAGACAAGCAGATGGCCAGCCTTGTAAAAATCCTTGCCGACGCCGAACGCAACATAGCAATCTTGGCCAAGCGAGGTATCAATTTTGCTGATTTTGTGCAGGCGTATTATGACGACAAGGAGCTGCCGCAGTTCCATATTTGCGTTGGCGGCCAAGAGGAGGTTTATTATGTAAGGGCCAAGTATGAGAAGCAACGAGACAAGCTGAAGCAGAGCGCGAACAAAGGCGCAGATGGCGGGGGCGAAGAGTCAATTGTCGCTGAGGAGCTTCATGAGGTCAGCCGAATCAACGAGATAAATGAAAAGCTTAAGGACACTTGGAATCTGGATTTAAAGGACTTTCTTCTAAAGCCCGCCAAGACAGTGTCCGGCGAGGCGATACCGACGAAGTTTCAGCTTATCAACGGCTCAAACACATACGACATTGCTTCGCTAGGGGATATCTGCGCCGGCATAAGGCAGATTGGCGGAGAGGGAGTGGAGATAAAACGCTTCAAGGGTTTAGGCGAGATGAATGCTGAGCAATTGTGGGACACTACGATGAATCCAGCGTCCCGGACGTTGTTGAGTGTTAAATTGGATGATGCAGGCGAGGCAGACAGACTCTTTAGCATCCTGATGGGCGAGAATGTTGAGGAGCGCCGAAATTTCATCCGCGACCACGCCCTCGAAGTCCAAAACCTCGACATTTAGGCCGCTTATTAGGGCACAACGAAGGAAGGGCACGGCTTCTTTTCGCCAATATAATTTTGCGCTGTGATTAATACTGTCTTTGGCTGGCACGCTCTGTTTTAAGCTCGAGCAATTGTCTCCTAAAACTCTCAGCTAGTTCTTTTTGGCCGGCAGATAATGCGATGTCAATCGCTCTTTCGGCGGCGTCTATGGCTTCTGAGGTTCTGCTTGCAGCAGCATAAGCCGTAGCCAGAGCGTTCAGTGTTTTTGCCTTGTCCAGACTGAAGGTTTCTTTGGTCAGCCGCAGCGCTTCTTTGTATTCTGTAATGGCCCTCTCGGGTTGGCCGGCCTCGAACCAGATTACACCAAGGCCAAAGTGTGCATCTGGATTATCAGGAGCAAGCTCCACTGCCTGCTGGGCGGCAGTCAGGGCTTGTTGCGTCTGGCCTTTACGCTGCATAGCGAGCGACCTAATCATCCAAGCAGTGGAGGATTGGGGATGGATTTTGAGTATCTCACCAGACAGAACCAGAGCATGGTCTGTTTTGCCAGACAGTATCATTTGCACGCTGGCGGAAAATATCCTTTTCTCTGCTGATGCCTTGGCGGCGATGAAAGCTGGCTTGTCGGGGAAGACATTCAAGCCGGCGAGGATGTACTTGAGTTTGTCTAACATATCCGTGGTACCTTCCGACATAAGAATATGGCCGTAAGCCTTGTAAAGTTGCTGGTAATCTGCGAGCCACGCCTCTTTTTCATCTTTATTGAAGCCGGTCCAGTCGATATGGCTATAAATGGAGTCGCCTCTGACGTTTAGAACAAATTCCCTGAAGATTTGCTCCTTAGGCAGCTTGGCGTCCGTAGAGAATTCAACGAATGGGAAATAGTCGCTGTTTACGGAAAACTTCGCAACCGTCCTTCTTAAGTCGATTTCGTCTCCGATGTAACAGCTCAATACGTCTATATTGTTTTGGATGTTTAGCTTTGATAGACTGTTGCGTACATTTTCATTGAGCAATTCCTTTTCTATGTGCTTAGGGGAAAAATACTGCTGCTGTTCTGAGCCGGCTATCAGCACAAGGGGGGCTGGGTTAGGGGTCAGATACCATATTGTAACGTGCGGGAAGACATCCATTAGCGTGCCGATTATGCTGTTGAAGACTGAAGTAGACATATCATAGGTAGGAAGCCAGGATATAATCATCCCGTTTTTATTGAGCCGCTGCCGCGCGGATTGGAAATATTCTTTGGCATAAAGGGATGCGTTTTCGGCAAAATCCCTGGGGTGGATGGAGTCATTGATTACAACATCATAGCGGTTATCAGTCAGGTGGAGGTAGTTTTTCGCATCCATGAATATCATATTTACTTTTGAGTCGAGGCTGTCGCCGAGGTTAATGTGTCTGAAGAACCTCAAAGCAACGTCAACAATTTCCGGGGCGATTTCGACGCAGTCAATACTTTGGAGGTTGTGTTGCGCGAGGCAATTAGTGGTTTCTCCCGAGCCGAAGCCGACCGATAGGACTTTTTTGGCATCGCTGTTGAGTAAAATACCAAAATGACCTAATATTTTCTGGTCGCCTCGCGCAATGTAGTCGTCGCCTGCGATGGGCTGGCCAGAGGAGTACATATGTAAATCGCCTTTTTCTGAATCCCTGTGCAGCGAGACGGTCGTCGTCAGGCCCTCTTCTACGAACACGAGGTTGTAACCCTGTGCAATAAGCGGACTCGTCCCGACGAGGGTATTAAACAGGCTTGAAGGTGTTTTCGCGGCAAATATTGTCAGAACGGCAGCGGTTGCCAGGATAGCCCATCGTTGTTTAGCCGTTGAACCGCGAGTAAATAGCAGCCATATAATGCCAGCTATCCATGTGCCGGTCAGCCCGAGAATTGTGATGGACAATTGCAACCCAAGCAGCGGGATAAGCACAAAACCTGTTACGATGCCGCCTATCACAGCGCCTATCGTATTTGCTCCATAAGCCGTTCCTGTGGATCGCCCGACCTTGTGCATATGGTTTGCCCATGCCTGTAAAGCTATCGGAAATCCTATACCCATAATGATGGAAGGGACCATGAACAGGCATATGCTCTGCACGAGAGGATTAATCATATAAGGAGAAACCGGAATCCATCTATTGATTGCCTCTGCCGTACGGTTGACCGACGGTAGCACTTCTGATGTCCACAATATTAGCAATGGAAGGTAAAAAATGCCGCATAAGCCCAGCAGGGATAAGGTCACTGCAAAGCCAGCCGCTGGAACCTTTAGAAGTTTGGCTAATCTGCTGCCGATGCTGGCGCCGATTACGTTCCCCAGGAGATAGATTGTCAGCACCGCCGAGAACACGTATGTGGCTCCGCCGAGCAGGTGAATGATGCTGCGCATCCAGAGTAGTTCATAGCCTATGCTTATCAGGCCACTGGCAAAGAAGGCGATGATCAACAGGCAGAATCTTCCATCTGCTTTTTTCTCTGCGGCGGCCTCAGGGCTTACTGCCGCGGCAGCTGCATCTTGTTGTTCTGCGGTAACTCCGGAAAATTTGTATAAAAGCCATCCGCCGAGCGCAACCAGAAGATTCAGGCCTGCAGCAATATAAAGCGTCCCCATAACTCCAAGGGCTCGAATCAAAACAAACCCTGCTAAAAAGCAGCCGGCCGCCGCCCCCAGGGTATTCAGTGCATACAGCCTGCCTACCAAGTGGCCGGCTTCCTGTTCAAGGGCCGTAATAAATCTGCCCAGTAACGGCAAAGTGCTGCCCATCAGCACCGTCGGTATAAGCAGTATTAGGGTGGATATTATTACCTGAACAATCAGCAGCTGTGCTTGTGTGGGGTGATGTGTCTGGTAGAACCAGACGTAAGCGCCGTCTGCGATTTTAAGTGCCCATGGCAGAGATAGTGCCAATATGGTTATCAGCGCTTCCAGCAGAGCGTACAATCGCAAGTGGTTTTTGATGCGGTCGCAATACCGGCCCATAATCAGAGCCCCGAGCGCAAGCCCGGCCATAAATACCGACACCACTATGCTGGTTGCATATACAGTGTTGCCAAGCGTTAGCTTCAGCAGTCGCACCCATACAACCTCGTCAATCAAAGAACATGCCCCGGAAGCAAAATAAACCAGCATTATACAGTTGACGCTTGCTGTTCTGGTCACAACTAGGTTATTGTTGTTTATGTGCTGCATACGGCACCATTGAAACATATTTGACATTTACTTTCTACAATTGAGTGTGGCTGTGAATAAAATACATAGCGAGACTGCTTGCTTATGTATAATACATTCAGCATGGGCAAAAATTACCTTTTTTTATTTTCCACCCCTCTCGGGCCAAGCGGGGTTTTATTATAAAAAAATCAAAGATTTTACTTGCAAAGATTTTTGAGCTTGTCAAAATTACAAAGTGTAGTATTTAAAGATATAAAAGAAGTATTATGGCAGATACGGGGTGCAAATTATGAGATGGAGGCGAGAACAGGCAGGGAGACAAATATCTATTGCTTCGGCTCTTTTGGGTTGCATATTGTTGCTCAGCGGCTGCAATGGGAATGCCAGACCCAAGGAGGTCGGGAGAACGGAAGCCGAGGAGAAAAAGGCCAAGCTGCTGAAGGCAATCGAGAAGAAATACGAAGACGCTGAATCGCATTTCAAGCTTGGCAAGCTGTATCAGGCCGAAGGGCTGTGGGCTCAGGCAGAGGACCAGTATGGTATCACTTTGAATTTTGACCCTGTTCACAGGCAGGCCCAGGCGGCGAGGGTAAAGGTGTTATTAGAGGGCGGCGATGCAGCTAAGTCAAAACTGTTGGCGGACGAGTATAGAAAGCAGGCATCCATCTCGGCGGCGGCGTCTTTTCAGCTTGCGATGGCATTTCAGGAGCAGGGCCTGGATGAGTATGCGTTGAAGTGTTATCAGCGGGCGCTTTATATGGCGCCGGATTCGGCCAGGATTAACAGGCAGATTGGCTTTTATTATCTGGGCAAGGGCAATAAGGACGCGGCGAGGGAGTATTTGAGCCGCAGCTTCCAGCTTAATCCCAATCAGCCTGATGTGGCCGGTGAACTTGGCCGGCTTGGTGTGGCGGTAAAGATACCGCGAAAGACCGAGAGGAGCGCCGACACCAAGAAGTTGGACAAGATGATAGAAAAATCTGGCAAAGGCCGTTAATCGAGATAACAGTATTGGCGGTAGATTTTTATAGCCCTGTGGCGAATGGATTCGCCGCGGGGTTTTTTGTGGGGATTTTGGGGGCAGGTAAAGACATTCTGGGGTTTGCGCTACGAAAAAACTTTTAGTCTAAGTTTACCTAAATTAACGGGGTTTTTTGAAAAAAGAGTGTTCCTTTACTCAAAAATGGCCGATTAGTATATTACTTAAATTATATAAATATTATTATGTTTCTTTAAGTATATTACTTGACAAATATTACTTAAAGTATAGTATTTTAAGGTTGATTGCCAAGTTAAAAATGGCACCCAAAAAGGATGTTATAGAAGTCGGCACAAATGTTCCCATTTTAGGCAATAGGTGTCGGTGCGGCTATGAATGGAAGTCAAGAAAGGCCGGTGTGGTTCCTACAGTTTGTCCTAAATGCAAATCTCCATATTGGAATAAACAAAGGCAGAAAAGCAAAGACTGAGAGAGCCAAGGATGCAGTTTAAAGAATTTCAAACTGAGCAAAAACTTAGAGGTGGTTATTACACACCACTTGATTTAGCTGTATTCCTCTCAAAATGGGTTTTTGCAGAGGGGTCTTGTAAAAAAATACTTGAGCCCAGTTGTGGTGATGGCGTTTTTTTTGAAGCTATTTCTAAGATTACAAGGCGCAAAATTTATGCAAAGGGCTTCGAAATTGAGAAAACCGAAGCCCAAAAGGCGATAGAGCGATGTAAAAGTATTGACAATATAACTGCTTCGATATATGCAGACGACTTCCTTAAATGGGTGCTGAAAAATCCTCGAGACAGAGAAGTCTTTGATGGTGTGGTAGGCAACCCGCCTTTCGTCAGATATCAATATCTACCTGCTGAGACACAGGTAACAGCTGAAAAGGTGTACCAACACTATGGCCTTCCTTTCAAGCGACATACAAATGCATGGGGGCCATTTGTTATTGCATCGATCGGCCTGCTGAAACCCGGTGGCAGATTAGGTATGGTCTTACCAGCAGAGATACTTCATGTGATGCATGCGCAAGCAATCAGGCATTTCCTAGGCAAGAATTGTAAGAGAATTCTGATATTTGATCCTGAGGATATCTGGTTTGAAAAAACGCTGCAGGGTGCTATAATTTTGCTGGCCGAAAAAAAATTGAGTGATAGAGAGAAAAGTCTTGGAATTGGGATTGTAAGAACATCCGGCAGGAATTTCTTAGGTTCGAATCCTAGCGAATACTTTCGATCCGCAAATTACATAAATGGCAAAGCAATCGAAGGGAAATGGACTAGGGCATTGCTCAACAATGATGAGCTTGACATTCTTGACGGCCTTGAAAGCCATGAACAAGTATTTCCGTTTGGTAAGATTGCCGAGGTAGACGTAGGCCTTGTTACCGGCGCAAATAACTTTTTTCTAGTCCCTGAGAGCACTGTAGAAGAGTACAATTTGGGAAAGTGGGCGCATCCGATGTTTGGACGAAGTGAGCACTGTCGGGGGGTAATTTACGATAGAAAGCAGCACAAGGGAAATGTAAACAGAGGGTTGCCCACCAATTTTCTGTGGTTTGATGTTGCGTCCGATAAAGAGTTGAATAATAGAGCCAGAGCATATATCGAAAAAGGAGAAAAGCTAAATCTTCATAAACGTTACAAGTGTCGCATCCGAACGCCTTGGTACAAGGTTCCGTCTGTATATGCGACCAAAATAGGTATGTTAAAAAGAGCTCACAATATCCCACGACTGATATTGAACAATTTGGAAGCTTTTACGACAGATACGGCGTACAGGATAAAGGCTTATCAGCTTGCGCCGGAGAGGCTAGTATTTTGTTTTGTAAATGCACTGACTGCATTAAGTGCAGAATTGGAGGGGCGACACTATGGCGGCGGCGTACTTGAATTAGTTCCTAGCGAGATAGAAAAAGTTGTTATTCCAATACATACAAGAATTAAAGTAAATTTGCGCGAACTAGACAAAGGCATGCGCGAGATGGCTGTTGAAGAAGTACTCAAGAAACAGGACCGAATAATACTTGGGGAAATTGGATTAACTAAACACGAACAGGAGGTGCTATTTGAGGCTTGGAACAAACTCAGGTGTAGAAGACAAAGAATTAGCAGAGGTATTTCTACCTAGTCAATTTCGATGAGAAATGAGTCTGCCTTATCTATTCTTCGGTATAGTCGCAATTCACGGCCGAGCAAATCTCTCTGTGCGATAAAGCTCTTGGCGTTGCCCCAGTGGATATACGTCATTGCGTTTCTCTGTTCATAGGTGCGAGTGTCCGTACGACTATTGTGGGTTAGTTGTAAGTTAAAAACCCCATAACTGATACCCTTAATGACAACTTCAAATTCAGCCTGTGTTCTTTCTAGATGTGAAAGCCTTGGCTGTGGGTCATTTCTCCAATTAAGACCCGAGAACGCGTCATCCCTAAAATAGCTTCGTTGGTCTATATTAATCATTTGGCCTTTTTTCAATAACATTGAACCGGTTGGGTTTGTGTTTCTGCCAGATGGAATATTTAAGTCTCGCTCGGCAAGACCCTTGCTGACCCAAATAAGCTCTAATGCGTGAAGCGGTTTTGTCTTAGTTAGAACTGTACGCTTTTTTCTGCCAACACGTCTGGTTTGAATTGGTCTCGGTTTCGAAAAAAGTTTCATTCTCTTTAGTTTATCACGTTCTGTATTTTTATGCAGGCGATTTGATCGTGGCGGCATAGAGTAGCGTTCATCTTCAAGCCTGCCTTGTTTCAGCAAATTTGCAATCTCACGTTTGCGAGTAACCTGGAAAACATGTTTGGGATGGTTCTGTTGAAGTGCATTCATTGCAGACAACAAGTCTTGCAGGAAAGATTCGTCTGATGCGTTGGTTCTGTCGAGACTGAGCACAGTGCTGGCTTCGATATTTGAGTTAAGTCCCGAACTTGTGAGATTTGCACTTCCAATGATAGCGCAACCAATGTTTTCTGCTATGGCTAAATAGACTTTGGGGTGGAAAATTGGCGTTGAGACTCCTGTATCCACTAAAAGCAGTTTCGCCTTACAATCTAAGAGGGCTAGCAATCCTTGGGCCGAGGTGCTGCCATTCCTTATTCCTGCAAAGACAACAATCTTGCGTGAATTCCCCCTAAGAACATCGCTAATTTGAGATACGCCTGCTTCGCGTACAAAAGCAACACTGAGGATTACCTGAGATAAATCACCAATATTGAAAAGTTGTTTCAGTGCGGTTTCGTGGTCGTTTGCTTGGCGAATACCCTGTAATAGAAAAGATGGTTTGGCCAAATTTAGTCCTTTTCTTGCTTTTTAGTTATATCCGCGATATTGTACTACTCGAGGAGTTGGGGGGCAATTATACCCTTAAAGGCAAGCGAAGGTCAAGGAGGATTTGTGGATAGATTTGAATTTGCTGTTGCGTCCTCCAGTTCGGCCATCTTTCCTACGTACTTCAGGGCTTCGCCCTTGTGTAATACTAATGTTCCTCATTGCGGCTTCCGGAAACAACAGCAATTAGGGCCTATCGGCCGTACCACACAATTCATCTTTCCCTGATATCCTGTTCTCCTGATGACCTGCTACCTGATACCTTGATTATCTGATCACCTCCGTGCTCTTTGCGTTCTCAGCGGTTAAACTTCAATCAAAAGCGCATGTAGTCAGACCACTAAAATCCATTTTTTCAAAAATTTTTTTAATCCTTACACCGTAAAGACTTAGTCAAAACCGCACCTCCGAAAATTCCAGAATTTTCGACAAATTCGCGCAGGTCCGTCCAATTATAGAAGGGGTATAATTCTGCCCCATATCGCCCAGCAGGGCAAGGTCGTGGGTCCAGCAGGCCCGGGTCAGAAACGACTAGGAATAAATTTTTCTTTTGTGGGGTTTTACATCGCTGTTTATACAGCGTACGAAACCCCCAGTGGAGATTCTCTATCAACAGGCAACTTTGAACAATGAACAAACAAAATTATGCAAAACGAACCCAATTTTCAGAAAGCCAAAAATGATTGTAAGTATAGTAATGACAATGACTAATAACCAAAAACTTAAAACGGTTAACCGTTCAAAACGAACCCAAACAAACCCAATTTATGGTGAGCTTGTCGAACCAACAAACCTAATCTTGCTTATGATAGATATGTTCACCATAAAAAGGGACGGAGTCGTCCTCCTCCTGAACGACCCCGCAATATTAAACAGAATCGGCGATTTTTCTGTGAGGCCGCTTCTGAAAATTTTCGAATCGGGCGGGTTCTGCCTCCTCCTTTATTTTAATATTGAGTTACGAGCGTCCCGCCCAATATCATTATCTTAAGCAAGAAAATGACTGCAAAGAATATGCCAACAACAGGCGAAAAAAGCTTAAAGACAGGAGGCCTTTTTTAACAATCTGCAAAATAAAAAGTTATATTTGAATATCGTTTTTTACAGGGAAAAAGAGGATGGTCGAAATTCAACAGTATGTTGTTTTTTATAAACACCAACTTTACCCAGATAGTCCATTTTTACATATATAGCCTTTGCAGAATAAGCTATTTTGACAATAAAACCCTGCAAAACAGAAAAACCACCTTGATGTTGACAAAAAACAACACGGCGTTGAGCAAAAAGGACGGTGAGGGGCGATACTTCCGCCTTCGTTACGTCGGACAGGCTGGGGGGCAGGCAAGCTACGGCGGACAAGCGATGATGGAGTTGGGCTATTTTTTAGGTTTGGGTGATATCTGCTTGAATCCGCTTAGGGATGGTTTGCGTCAGATGGCTTACGCCGTTTGGCAGAGGCGACGCGGTTGTTCCAGCGGCAAAGCCAGGTATCGAAAAGGGTCTTTTTCCCGACTCGCTGCTGGTCGAGCAGAAAGATAGTGCCTTCCCGCCAAGCGATGAGACAGTCGGCAATTTCGCGTCCCTGCTGGTCGGACAATTCTGCCGGGGACAATTCAAGTGGGTCTGTGCTCAAATCATAGGTAGAGACCATTTTGTCCACAGGGTAATATATGAACTTTTGATTTGCTTTTACAAAGCCGGCAGGGCTCTGGTTGAGCCAGCCGGAGAAATACACCTTTCGGTCATCTGGTATCGGCCCAAGAGCATTCACGCCGTCAAAGCCGAAGGCTTGCGTATCGAATCCCAACAGGGCCAGCAATGTGGGGGCCAAGTCAACAGAGCTGATGGCTTGAGTAACCGTGGTTTTCGGCTGAATCAAAAACGGGGCCCGCAAACAAAATGGGATGCGGAGGGTCTCATCAAAGGCGATTCTCTCGTGACCGAGCAGGCCGTGCTCGCCAAATGCCTCACCGTGGTCTCCAATAACGCAAAAAATAGTTTTGTCGGTGAGATTGAGCTTTGCAAGCTCGACGTCGAGGGCAGCGAGGAATTTGTCTGTGTAGAGAATAGCCTGCTGATATCTGGCGAGCGGCTCCTTGGCCGGCTCAGCGAACCATCGTGGGACGACGTATGGGTCGTGTGTAACCGAGAGCATAAGCGTCAGGAAAAAAGATCTGTCGTCAGACTTTATCCAGTTGATTATCGGTTGTAACATAGTGAACTCATCACAGGCCAGATAGCCGAGAAAGGCGTCAGTATCATTCAAATCGTCTCTGGCCCAGAACTTGTCAAAGCCAAGATTGTGGACCAGTCCGGGGCGGGCTTCGAAGTTTCCCTTTGCGGACTGGAAGAAGGCGGTCCGGAAGCCGGTGTTCTGTTTGAGAATCGTGGGGATGGAGGCGTAAGGCTTTTCGAGCGGGACGGCCTCGGCGATATCCTGCGAGACAGAAGGGAATCGGCCTGTCAGAAGGCTAAACAGAACCTTTGTTGTATGTGTAAGTGAGGAGCGGGTGTTTGTGAATTCGGCGCCTTGTTCCGCTAAAGAAGCGAGATAGGGCGTCAGGCCACTTTGTTTGTCATAAAGCGAGGTGTATCTGTATTGTATGCCTTCAAGGACGACAAGGACGACATTGTGGTTTAAGCGATGCTGTGCCGGCAAAACTGTAATTTGTATGTCGTCAAAAGCAGGTATTTTTCGTTTGGCGTTGGCTAAATTGATTTTTGTCAGGCGGGCGGAACCGGGGAAAAGAAGAGAGGTTACAGCCTTTAACTGGCAATTGTAACGCAGGCCTTCGGAGACAATCTGCGGAGAGCCCCGGTTGGTGAGTGTGTCGCGAGCGAGGACGGCAGCAAGACAGACGAGAACAGAAAAGATGATTCTGACAGCAAAGCGTTTTTGATTGTAATGGGGCGGCAGTGGATTTGCCAAAACGGAAAAGAAAAAGGCAAGAGCAACAGCACTGGGGCCAAGGAGGATTACGGCTGCGACTGGTGTTTTTGCGAGATTGACGCCGATAATACATAGTGCGTTTATCGGGTCGCGAAATAATGGCAAGAGGACGGTAGGCAAGAGCTGCGTTCCGGTTCTTATCAGCCAACCAGCGTTCATAACCGACCATGTGCATAGAACAGCAGCACAAATACAAGCGACACGTATTAACCATTTGCGAGGCCAACGAAAACAGAATAGGGCTAATACAACTTCGATACCCAGCAGGACGGCGATATCATCGTATATCCAGCTAAGGTATTCATCGAGCAGGTCGATACGGCGGGCGTGAAAGAACTTGACCGCGAGAGTGCAAAATAAAGCGCCGAACATAATGACGCTATAGGCACGCGGGGCCAAAAGGGCATACAAGCGGCGAACCGGTGAAAACGGGTTTGCTTTGTAGCCGGATTGTGAACCGATATTCATAGTTCGCCAAAATACTAAAAGTTGCCGCGGATGACAAGAGAATAGCGTAAGAAGCACTTCTGCGGCGGGCAGGCCGTCAGAAGCTTTATTTATTCATCGAGGTGTAGACCTTTAAGAAAGAATCTGAATAAATCTGCTTGTTCATCAGCATCTCTGATGCGGCGAGGACGTTCATAAGTTTTTCATCGAAGACGTCAGCGATAGCGGAGTCCATACCGTGGGAGACAGCCATAGCGAGAAATATGCGGTTTATCAAACTTCTTTCCGTTGCTCCCTGTGAAATATTTGAGAGTCCGCAAGTGATGTGCGGAGCGGGCTCTGCGAGAATTCTTATCTGGTCCATAGCGGCGAAGACATTTGCCGGCTGGGTCTGTGCGTTGGGAACTTTAACAGGCAAAATGACAGGGTCGATGAACAGTCGTTGTGTATTGAAGCCGAGCTCTGTTGCCTTCGATATGATTTCCGCTGCAATAGCGACGCGTGTGTCGGTGTCCTGAGGCACACCATTTTTGTCCATAGTGAGCGCGATAATGCCGGCCTTTGGTCCTGCGTTTTTGGCCATTTCGATATATTTATCGAGAATTTCTTCGTCGGTTTTCCTATTCAGGGGTGAGGAATTCAGGAGGATGGCGGGGGCGGTATTTGCCACCTTCAGTCCTGCAGCGATGACGTCGGGTTTTTGTGAATCGAGGCACAGGGGAGTGGAGCAGGTCTGCTGGATTGTTTCGACCAGCCACTGCATAGCCGCCTGCTGGTCGGAGGCGGCGGTACCGACATTTACATCGAGGTAGGCGGCGCCGGCGTCGGTTTGCTTTTTGGCCAAGTCCTGAATGATTTTTGTATTTTTCTCTGCGATGGCCTGCTTAACATCTTTGAACATACCGTTAATTCGTTCTGCGATCAGAATCATAACTGTCTCCTATTGCCAAATTTGTTTGATGAAGTTTTTGACGGTGGCGACGGCGCGGGGATGTCGCATTCGAATTATGTCGGCGCCGGCCTGTAGCATACAGATTGCAGTAGCAGCTTCCCACATCGGCCCGCGGTCTTTGACGTTTCCCCAGCCGGGCGCCTCGGTGAGTTTTGCCTCTTTAGCCCGCCAGGCTTCATAACCGACATCACAGATGACCGGCATAGCCATCATCTTATCGCCGCCGAGAGCGGCCAGTCGCTGGCGTTCCTGAATCGAGTAGGAATATTCTATTCCATAACCCAATGCACCTGTGGCCTGAAAGGTTATTATCTTCTCGAGCGGAAAGCCCATATCGGAAACGAGGATATTAACCTGCTTGGCGATGTTAATATCCAGTGGGGCTGCGGTGATGAGGTTGTGCCCGTCAGCGAGGGCGACAGCGGTTATGGCCTTGTAATTGTCCTCTTCGGCGGCTCCCAGGAGACAGTTTTGGCCTTTTGCGGCTTCACTTACCTTCGGCATAATTTGATTGTCTTTTTCATTATTGCCACAACCCCAGAGTATAAGCGGCACACCCACGGCTTTTAAGACCTCTTCGGTAACTTTAACGGCGTGAGCGGAATCCTTGTCGGCCTTGTCAGGATGAATTCCATCAAACTTGATACAGATTAGGTCTGCACCGAATTCTGTTATACACTTTCTGGCCCAGTCGGCGGGACTATCAAGGACATCTTTATAGCTTTGAGCGAGAATATCCGGCCAGTCTTCGGGTCTGGTGTCTATGACGTCCATAGCGATGACGGGTTTTTCGCCGGCGTCTTCCGGCGAGCCGCCGTAGACGACATTGCGCGCTCCGCCAACAGTTATCGTTGAGGTGCAAGAGCCACCTTTGTCTTTGGTTGCGCCGAGTGTAACTCGTGAGACTTCACCGGAGAAACTTTCTACAACTTCAGGAACTGGCATTTATAATCCTCCAAGAATAGTTCATTGTTCATAGTTTTTTGTTCATAGCTCTTGGTTAACTTGAGCCTAAAATATGTTTGAGCACTTTTTGCACTGCTGAAAATGCAGGGCTATTTTCTTCGAGGTCAAAGACAGTTTTACTTTGCATAGAAGCATTAAAGACAGATTCATCGAAAGGAATACAGCCGAGGGACTTGATGCCTTTCAATTGTTTTGCACTTTCAGACCTATTCCATATAACGCCGATTTGCCTTACGGATATTGGCAATCGTTCAGCGAGGTCAAAAATTCTTTTTACGGTAATAGTTCCGAGAGGGGTAGGTTCAGCTACGATGCAAAGGAGGTCAACATTGTTGGTGGTTCGCCGGGAGAGATGCTCCATACCGGCTTCGTTGTCTATAATGACGAATTTGTATTGTGAGCTTAGTTTATCGAGAAACGTCCTCAGTAAATTATTCACAGCACAGTAGCAGTCGGGCCCTTCCGGCCGACCCATAGTAAGTAAATCAAAGCCATCAGCTTCGGTGATTGCCTGCTGGATGCCGTATTCGAATGAGCGCAGTCGGTCCATACCCGGGCCGGTTGGTGATTTAGAGCGGGCGTGTTCTCGAATTTCGGCAATAGTGCCGAGCGGCTGGATTCCCATAGTCAGTCCGAGGCAGGAATTAGGGTCGGCATCCACGGCGAGGACGGCCCCGTTCTGCCGGTGTAGCAGAAGCCTGATAATCATAGCGGCAAGAGTCGTTTTGCCTGAGCCGCCTTTTCCACTTATAGCGATAGTTGTTGGCACGTCGTTTTCCTTATTTCTTATTACACTTTTCCTGCCGGAAGTTTCACCGACGGGAACAGAGACAAATCCGTATGAGGCAGGAAGCCTGCCTTGATAAATTCATCCATATATCCCGGATGGCTCATCAAGTCGAAATATGTCATACTTCTGGCGATTTTTTCAGCGGTATCGAGGGCTTTTCGGCTAAGCAAAACCGTTTTTGCGCCTGCGATTGACGTGTTTCCGACAAACTGAATTTTCTCAGTGGGGATATCGGGCAGCATTCCGATAGTGACGGCCTGTCGAATGTTCAGGAAATTTCCGAAACCGCCTGCCAGATAAATTGCATCGAGGTTTTCGGCTTTGGTTTGGGTTGCTTCCATAAGAACACGAACAGCAGCGAAGACGCCGGCCTTGGAACGCACGAGATTATTGATATCAGGCTGTGTTATCACAATTTCCTGATGTTCGTTTGTGGGTGGCACTAACTGGAACTGCAGTCCCTCGTCACCTTCTGTTAGTTTTTCGTTGCCATTGGGCTTAAATCGTCCGGTTCGGTCTATGATGCCATTTACAAACAACTCTGCGAGGGTATCCAAAAGCCCTGAGCCACAAATGCCGGTTGGATGGACATCGCCGATTGTTTTAAACTCGACAGAGCCATCAGGAAGGATGTCGAGTTTCTCGATGGCGCCGGCTGCGGCCCTCATACCATGTTTGACGCCGCTTCCTTCAAAGGCAGGGCCGGCCGAACTCGAGGCGCAAACGAGCCAGTTTCGATTTCCAAGAGCGACCTCGCCGTTTGTTCCAATATCAATAAAAAGCGAGACGGCTTTTTTCGTGTAGATTCTCGTAGTCAGCACACCGGCTACGATGTCACTTCCGACATAAGCGGCGACACTCGGCAGGCAGTATAATAAGCCGCGTTTATTTATCTGGATGCCGGCTTCAGCGGCCCGGATTGGCGGGACAAAGCCGACCGAGGCAACATAGGGCTCTCTACGTATTCTGGTGGGGTCGAGATTTAGCAGGAAATGAATCATTGCAGTGTTTCCGGCACAGGCAAGGGCGGTTATATCCTGCAAATCAATTCTCTGTCTTGCCGCCAGCGTTACGATGAGATTATTTACATCGTTGACGATACGATTTTGCATTTCGTCAAAGGCATTATTTTCTTCAGCGTAGATGATTCTGCGGATGTAGTCTTCGCCAAAAATTATCTGGCTGTTATACGTAGCCTCTGTATCTATTGTCTTGGCAGTAGTCAAATCGAGCAGATGTGCTACGATGGTAGTAGTGCCGAGGTCGACGGCGACAGCAAAATTTGTCTCACAGCGTTTTCCCGGCTCGACTTCAATAACTTCGGTAGTTCCACCTCGCCGGCCTATTGTTGCTGCGACCTTATAGTTTGCTTCAACAAGCAGTTTTGAAAGGCCCTGCAGGATGCGAAAGCCGGTCTGCATTATAGGGGCGTCAATCTGCTCTCGTATCGCCACGTATAGGCGCTCGTGGTCAGCGGTATGGTCAGAGACCGTCGGCGGCGACATCCGGAGGCAAAGTTTCCGCACCAATGGGTCGAACTTGAACACACCCGCCACGTCGCCAGCAAGGGTGCTGAATCTGTGGGCATCGGTGTCCATTAGTATTTGAGAGGTCTGCAGGGCGTGTGACTTGGGAACCGTGATAGTCATATCAGAAAGGACTTTTGTCTGGCAGGCAAGAACGATGTTTTCGCGGATTTCATCGGGGGTAAGCAGAGTGGTCGGCCTGCACTGAAATTGACCCTGGTCGATTGTTACCTTGCATTTGCCGCAGTAGCCATCACCGCCGCAGATACTGCTTAGATAGATGCCGGCTTTACGAGCCGCCTCAAGCAAAATTGCTCCTCTTGGAACTTTTATTTTCAATCCGCTCGGCTCAAAGTGGACTAAACAAATTTTCTTTGCACCTTGCTCCATTTATTTCCAAACTTCCCTAAGATATTTCGGTAGCATCGAACTTTCCCTGGGGCCTACCATAATTTCCCAGTTTGTGGATTCCTCGAGCTTACCGCTCATTACTGCCACATAGCCAGGGATGATTAATTTGTGGTGTTTAACGAGGCCTTCGACGTTGTTTTTGGCCATAGCGTCGGCAACAGTTTTTTCGTTGAGCTTATCACCTGAATAGGCGGTCAAAACAGAAGTGCCTTCGGTATCTACGACGAGGATGAAGCTGGGCACTCTGCTGGCCTCGACATCGGATTCGACAGTATAATATGTGAGTGAGAAGTTCGTAGTAAACATCAGCGGAGCATTTTCGTCGGGTTCGCCAATGGGATAGACTTTCGGCTCTACCTGGACAGGTTTTTGGGGGTCGGTAAATAAATTCATTACCGCCGTCAACACAGGCAGAAACACATAGGGTTCGACGGTATCGAGCACCACAATACCTGAATACTTGCAAACCAGACTTACAACAACAGCAGTCTGGTAATCCGGGTCGCTGGCAGGGACAAAGGAAATAGTCGGATAGCCCAACGGTCTGAAGACTTTTTTGAGCGAGAGAGCCCGCATCCTTGAGAAGTTATATAGTTTGTCCTTCAGACTTTCGGTCTGCAGGTTAAGCACGATATCTTCAACCCCCAGTGATTTAATTTTTTCGGCAAGGTCGGAGAGGCTCTCGATTGAATCGGCTTTTGCAACGAGGGGGCAATTGTTCTCTTTAGCAATTTTTGCCATATCCTGTGCGGTATCGAGCGTAGCATTGGCAATCAGAGGGACGAGTTTTGCGGTTTTAGCAACCGCTGCAGCCATCGCTTGCGGAGAATCTGAGACGAGGATTAAAGCGAGATTGCTGGATTGAGCAACTGTTTCTGCAGCGGCAGCGAAGGCTGAGGGCTGAGCGCTATCGTTGATAACCGCTACGGCTCGTGCGCCGATTTTGGTTCCGACCCTTTCGAAATGGAGTGCATTTACGGCCTCGATGCGTTTTTTCAGGTCTTGGCCGGTGAGTTTGTCGGAGACGGCGGCGGCTATGACCGTAGGGTTGTAAAATTTCTCTTCGTGGCGGAACATTACGGTTTCCTGGCCGATTTGCAGTTGATTGTCGGCGCTGCCGAACTTTACCAATCTTATCGGCGGCGCCGAGGCCGCCGCAAGGGTCTGCTTGGCCTCTTCGGAAACGAATGGACAGGCGTCGAGCTCAGCCCGCTTTTGCGCTAATTGCATCGCAAAGGCCAAGCAGGTAGGCATACCACACTTTTTGCAGTTGGTTTTTGGCAGAAGTTTAAAAATCTCCAGTCCGGTTAGAGCCATGATATTTATCCTCGTATTTCGTATATCGTATTTCGTATCTCGCTTTACTTTTCACGAGATACGCTTCACACTTTTTAGAACATTGGTTCCAGAGTTGTTACGGGATGGTTGTTCTTGGTAATGAATTCTAAAACCTCTTCTTCGGTAGTAGCTGTATTCTCGTCGGCGATCTTAGTAAGAAATTCCTCTCCGCCGAGTTCGAGCTCCTTTGCTCTTTTAACGAAGTTATCCTTAATTTCTTTTTTCAGAATAGTAGGCATCCAAACGATTCGCCGGATTCCACCTTCTGCAGCGATAAACTTTCTTGAGTTGATGTAGTGTTTTGAGTGTCCGATGAATCCGGGTGTTTGATTTCCGCCGCCCACCGTACCGGCCAGCGTCGAAAATTTCATACCGCAGGGGGTCATTTCCGCAAATTCGCGGTTGACTATCATTATGCCGCCGGTGGAAGGCAGCACGGCGGCGATGCATTCGAAACAACCGCAGGAGGTCATCGGGTCAGTAATCATACTGTACTGACTCATTCGCTCGACGTTGCCGCCGCTTGCCTTTTGAACAAATTCGTTTACCTTGTCCCATTGGCCGATGGTCGGCTCAATACACTTGCCTTTAGGGATTGGCTGATTGGCACCGGCCGGGCTTATCTCGTACGCCGCCCGGCAGTCTAGCCAGCTATATGCCCCGCACAGACCGGGCCGCTCCGCTGAGATTACGCATACATGATTAGGAGCGAAACTCTGGCACAATGTGCACGAATAGAAAGTATCTATCTCTTCGTCGGTCATACCTGCAAGACGTGCGTCACGCTCAGCATACACGGCTCTTGCCTGTTCGCACAGCTTTAGAACCTGCTTTTCGTCAGTGAATATCTTGACCTGTACCTTGTCGAGGATATTCGAATACTGTTCGTGGTACATTGCGTGTAGGAGCTTGCCAATATGTTCAAGTTTAAACCCTGCCTTTGCTGCTGCTTTACTGATTCGCACCCAGTTGGTGTCGCGCTGGCCCATATGCCACAAGCCCTGCGCTTCGTTCATAAATGTATGAATCTGGCGTTCGAGTACAGGTTCGAAGTCGTGCTGCATTTTTCGACCGGCCACTTCGACAACAACGCCTAGGGGCATCTTTCCGCCGGCCTGGACCGAATCGATGTCCGGGCCTGCAAGTTCTACTTTTCCATCTTCGACCTCGTCGGTACCAGCCATTCGAAGCCATTCAAAGGACGGTGTTCGCTGGCCGCCAAACTCGCAGTACATATCCTCTTTGCGGATGCGCTCGCCCTCGAAAGCAGGGCTGCACGGCACCGGTATCGGTACCTCCGCTATCTTTATCTTTAACCCTCGTACCTCAATGGCCTTTTCCACTATCTGGTCGTGCGGGACATTTGATACCACGTGCTCATAAGTGCATATACCGGTGGGGAGAATCTGTGGGATGTCCGAATCGGCAATCACGGGGAAACCGTAATTGATTGCTCCGGCGGCGGTGGCGTACCATTCGTCGGTGACTTCGCCCAACGCCAGCACGAATGCGAAGACTCTGTTTTTGTTGTAGAGCAGGTTCCGTGTAAAGTCGCCTGCCTGGACGCCGCCGAAACTAAGTGCCGCCCGGCTGGCAAAGCCCAGCGCATAAATCGCCGCTGTAATTTCGCGGCCAAACGGTACGAGGCGCGTGTCCCAGCCCAAATCCACACCGCCCTCGATCAACTGCTCGGCAAAAGTGGTGCCATTGTTATGACCGGCCATAAAGACGTACAGACTTCTTTCCTGGCATTTCCTTGCAATCGTAACTGCGGTTTCTACATTAGGTGCCGAACCGACAATTGCTGCAAATCCGGGTGCGGAGCCGTCAACGAACTGGATACCGCGCTCCCGCAGTATTACATCGTCGGCGGCGCCGAGCCAGACGCCGTCGACTGGGTTAGGCCCGATTAGATATTTGCACGCTTCGATAATTTCTTCCGCGAAGAGAGTTGCCATACCCGCATCGAGGGTCGGGCCGAGATAAGGCAGCCACAAATCATCATCAACCAGCTGCGGCAGCAGAGGTTTTATCTCCTCGGCCAACACATTTTCGAAGTCGGCCAATTTTTCTACGGCCTGGCCGGTCATTGAATAAATAATCGGTATATAATAGCCGGTGTTCGGGAACTCAACTTTGCAGTCCCTGCCCTTTTGCTCGATAGCTTTTGCAAGAATTTGCTCAGCCTGTTCGACAATTTTATGAGCACCTCGTATTGCTGCTGAAGCTATGATTTTTGACATTTACAAGCCTCCTGTTTTCGGTTGTTTCCTCTTTTATACTGCCAATGCCCGACGTTCTTCCATATCGTAGAGCTTTCGTTCTTTCTCTACGTTTATTCCCAGAGCATCGCGTTTTTTCTCAATGTGCTCAATCATCATACCGGCAGCCTTTATGGGGTCTTGCTCGAAGGCCCATTTGCCGCCCAACTCCTTTTCGATTTCGTCGGTTAAATAACGCGTCAGGTTCGTAGCGCCGAGAACAGGCAGTGATTCGCCAATGACGGTAAAGACGCCGGAAGCAACGAAATACATTCCGATGGAAACAGCTTTCTCCGACATCCATTCCGGTGCAGCGCCGGCAACGGGTAAATCCGAGATGTCCTCGCCAAGTCCGCCTTCGGCAACGACGTTGGCCAGGATTGTCAGGATTCTGCTGTTGTCCACACAGGAACCAACGTGCAGTACCGGCGGGATACCAACCGTCTCACATATTTCCAGCAGGCCTTTGCCGCAGTATTTCGCAGCGGCATCCGGTCTCATCAGTCCAGCTTTGCCGGCGGCCATCGCACTGCAGCCGGTGCTGACGACCAAAATGTCATTCTTAAGAAGCTCTTTTATTATTTCAAGGTGGCAGTAATCCTGAATCTGCTTGGGATTATTGCACCCGACAACTCCAGCAGCACCGCGCAGTCGTCCTGAGATGACGGCATCGTTTAGGGGGCGGTAGCTGCCGCGGAACCGGCCGCCAAGGTTGTAAAAGGTATTCTCGGTTGTAAAGCCGGCAATACCACGTTCGGTTACTTTCGGAATTTTAACCTTGCCTTTCCTGTTGGTGAAATTCTCAATGGCGGTTTTGATGATTTGGCGAGCGACCTGAACAGCTTTGTCCTCGTGAAACTCAATATGTTCGGCACCGGCTATCTTGCATTTTGGTGAAGTCGTGATGAGCTTGGTGTGGAAGCAGCCACAAAGAGAACTAAGGGCGGGCATAATACACTGCACATCGACCAGCATTACATCAACCGCGCCGGTCATTATCGCCAGTTCCTGCTGGAGGAAGTTTCCTGCGACAGGGATGCCGTGGCGCATTAATATCTCATTAGCTGTGCAGCATATACCGGCGATGTTAATTCCGGTCGCCCCTTTTTCCTTCGCAAGTTTTAGAAGTTCAGCCTCCTGCGATACCGCTACAATAATATCCGAGAGCGTTGGCTCGTGGCCGTGGACAATTATATTGACCTGTTTTTCATCAAGCACGCCGAGGTTGGCACCAAAGCGGATAGGCTGGGGACTGCCAAAGAGAATATCGGAAAGCTCAGTAGCTATTAGGGAGCCGCCCCAGCCATCGGAGAGGCTGCAGCGTATACCCTGCTTGATTAGATTTTTGTAGTCTGAGCCTACACCCATATGTGTTGTGTGCATAATCTCGACAATCTCGCGGTCGATTGATCGTGGTGTTACACCCAGTTGCTTCCAGATCTTTTGCCTTGCCGGCGGGGCGTAAGCTGCTGCACTAATAAGTGTTCCTTCCTGTTTGCCGAATTCGTTCATAACGATGTTGGTCAAGTCGGCGGCGATTTCCTTTATCTGGCGGTCTTTCGTATTGATGCCGTATCTTGTTGCAACTGCCTTTAATTTACGCTCGTCCTTTATCATATAGTCGCAACTGTCGCTTTCGACGACCATTTTGAATGTGTGGGCGATGTCCCTGCCGTGGTCTGAATGTGCCGCTGCGCCTGCTGCAATCATTCGCAGCAGGTTTCTGGCAGCAATCGTATCGGCATCGGCACCGCATACGCCCGTCTGCGGCCCATCCTCAAATGGGTCAACCCGACAGGGCCCCATTGAGCAATTCCTACAGCATATTCCGAGTCTGCCGAACCCACATTGAGGCTGCTGCTGCTCAAACCTCTCCCAGGCATTTTTTATGCCTGCGTTGGTCATATATTTCAGCATTTCCTGAGACGCTTTATCAATGCTACGTTTTTTCGGTTCCATAACACTTCCTCACTTTACTAATTTATATTTTTCTCAGCCAATGTTAAAGCCTTCTCTGCCCCTGCAGTTTCAACTATGATGGCTGATTTTAGTGCGTGCACTAATGCCTCGGCCAGTTTCATCCGAGGCGAATTAAATCTTTGTAAAAATTCTTTTTTATCTTCTGCCTGGAGCACAGCCTTGTAAAGCTGCCAGGCGAACTGCGAGCCGTGCTTTCTGGCTACAAGCTGAGACCCTACAATTCTGTTGGAGGGGTCAGTTAGGATTTTCGCTATCTCAAACGAATCTGCTCCTTTATTTTTTATCGTCGATTGGGGAACACTTAAGTCGTGCACCTTAACTTTCAAATCAAGCTCTTTAGCAGTGGTGGTGCTGTGTCCGATGCTGAAAATCTGCAGGCTGAGAATCTGGTCAGCCTGGGCACGCAGGAATCCTTTGATCTTCTCCTTTGCTCCTGCTGCGTTTTTACCGGCTATTTTTCCTGCACAGGCCCCTACACTTCCTACCGGCATATATACAAAGCTGCCAGTACCCAAGTCGGGGCTTTCGGCACAATCTCCTGCTGCGTATATATCCCCGAAGGAGGTTCTGAGGTAGTTATCTACTTTGATTGCGCCGGTCGGGCCCAGCTTGATGCCACATTTTTCGGCGAGAGCGATGTTCGGTTTTACGCCGGTGCCTATCACCACAAGCTTGGCCGGTATTTTTTCCCCTTTGTGGATGACATACTCGGCGTGTTCGGCACCGCCGATTTCCGATATTGTCTCGCCGGTGAGTATTTTCAGCCCCTGTTGTTCGAACTTCTCGGTTAGAAATTGGGAGACATCCGGCTCAAGCAGCTTTCTGAGAATCCTTGAGCGGACGTTGAAATAAACATCCAGGCCTTTATGCATCAGGGCCTCGGCAATTTCCAGGGCAATAAAGCCCGCTCCTATCACCACGGCGGAGTCTGCGCTCTTTGCTGTTTCTACAATTTCAGCGGCAGCTTGGCAGGTGGTAAAGGTGCAAATGCCCTTTTTGTCAGAGCCGGGGATTTTCGGTATCGATGGAGAAGCTCCAGTTGCGAGGACCGCTGTGTCAAAGGGGAGCTTCTCTTCTTTGCCATTGGATAAAATGGAAACGATTTTGCTTTTTGGGTCGATATTTGTAGCTTCAGCGGGACAAATCAGTTTAACATTGTAGTGAGCTAGTGTTTCGGGGGAGAAGACTTTTGCCCCGGTGGCGGCTGTTATGTAACCTGCGATAAGTGCAGGTATAGCAGGTCTGCGGTAAGGGGTACGGTCCTGGGTTACCACTGTTACCTCAGCGTCTGGGGCCTGCTTAGCAGCGGATATCGCAGCCATCATTCCTGCGGCACTACCACCAATGGCAACTATCTTTTTCACCTGCTATTTTTCCTTGTGTTTACTTTTCTTTTTGATTTCTTTGGTGAGCTGATTTGCTGCTGCCCTGCGTTTAGGCTTTGTAATCTCTTCGAGCGAGACAAGCTTCAATGCTTTGGTTGGGCAGGCCTCGACGCAAGCCGGCTCCTGCCCATCCTCCAAACGCTGCTGGCACATATCACATTTGATAATGGCTCGTCCTTCCGGGCTGATTTGCAGCACGCCGAAAGGGCAGATAAGCATGCACAACTTGCATCCGATACACAAATCCTGGTCAACCGTAACAGGGCTTTGCTCATTTTGTCGCTGAATAGCCCCGGTCGGGCAAATTTCGACACAGGGAGGAGCCTCGCAGTGTCGACACTGTATTGGCACAGCAAACTCGTCGGCTGCTTCGACTGTGACCATCCGCAGGGGCTTTGGTGATTCGGCCACGGCCTCTTCAAGCACTTTTGATTTTGAATGTGCCAGAGCACAGGCTATCTCACAACTTTTGCATGCCAGGCACTTTTCGATATTTACCACGATGATTTTATCCACTTTTTTCCTCCAAAAGTAGTTGGTAAATTACTTGTAGCCGATTTAGGGATAGCAAAACTCCCCAACACCTATTCAATCACCTTCTTTATTAATTTATACGTTAGCCGTTTTGAATGGTTCCTTATCTCATATTTTAGCATTCTCGTCAAGACACAAGACGTAAAAGACCGCAAAATAGCTGTGTTTATAACACAAAAAAATGTATATTATTCAATATTACAAGGTTTTTGATGATTTGACAAAAAAAGAGTTCATCATCACAAAAAACTGGAGGTGCTCACAGAAATGGCAAATGAGGGCCTTTGGCAGCAACTTCTCAAACTTGACGGGCAGGAAACTAGCCGACGAGCGAAGTGCCGATATTTACTCAATCCCCAGCGTTACGTCATACTGCTGCTGAACCGCGAATATATAGTTAATCTGCCGGAGAAAAAGGTGTTGTTGGCGGAGCATTCTTCAAAGGCGGGTTTTTCCGAGGAGCTTTGTATACTTGCATATCTCATAAATTCTCAGGATTCGCCAGTTGCTAACAAACTGACGCCGGCGCAATCTTTGCCGGGAGGACAGTTCTTTTTCAGGGGGCTGCACAAGCTCGCCACTGAAAATCTGGAAGAAGTCTTTGGCCAGCACCCCGAAGGGCTGTATGACGTTATGGATAAATTCGGCGCCAAACGGTGCGAGTTCGGCGATGCCTCTATCGAATTATATGTTCTGCCGCGTATTCCTTTGACAATAGTGATTTGGCGGGGCGATGAAGAATTTGGCGCGCGAGCGTCAATCCTGTTTGATGAGACCGCAGCGGCACAATTACCGCTTGATGCGTTGTGGGCGGCTGTCAATCTTACCATTAAGGCGTTGGTCAAGGCCGCTAAGTTCAGTTAGATGGGGTGTTGATTATTGATAAACCAAATTAGGAATGCTATAACAGGGAGTTATAATGAAAGGAACGAAGATTTCCAGTGGTCTAAAAATAGCAATTGGCGGCAAAGGCGGGGTAGGCAAGACGACGGTCTGTGCTGTTTGGGCGCAGTTATTTGCAGAGGAAGGGTTCGATGTTCTGGCTATTGACGCTGACCCGAATACCAATCTCGCCTTGGCCTTTGGTATATCTTCTGAGCAAAACCCTGAGCCGCTTATAAAGATGAAGCAGTTAATTGCGGAGCGCACCGGCACTAAAAAGGACGCGATAGGGGCGTACTTTAAGTTAAATCCAGAAGTCAATGATTTGCCTGAGAAATACTGGGTTGAGGCGAGCGGGGTAAAATTACTTGTTTTGGGCGGTATTACGCAAGCAGGGGCGGGCTGCGCCTGTCCGGAAGGAGCGTTTTTGAAAGCTCTGCTTAGCCATACAATATTAGGAAGGAAGGAAATCGTTCTGATTGATTTGGCGGCTGGAGTAGAGTTTATGGGCAGAGCAAGCATTGAAAGAATCGATGCTTTGGTGGTGGTCACTGAGCCGGGTGGAAGAAGTATTGAGACCGCAAAAACAATCGCACGAATGGGAGACGAACTGGGAATAAAACACGTGGCGGCAATAGCTAACAAGATTACGGATACGGCCCAAGTTAAGCTGATAGAATCTCAACTGACCATTCCTGTTCTAGCTAATATCAATTATAATCCAGCGGTGCAGGAGGCAGATTTGCGCAATAAGGCTGTCTTTGCTGTCGGCGGCGAACTTGTAAGTCAATTGCGGGAAGCAAAGAACAGGTTAATAAGTTTGATTGAAGGTAAATAGAAGGTTCGATAAACAGGCGAGTTTCAAATCGGGAGTAGAATACAATGAATGACTATATGTTTCACTTTTTTATGTGCGATATGTCGGTATATACATAACGAAATACGGTTTCATGGAGAAACTTAAAATGGGGAAAAAAGAAAAACTGGCTAACGTTGTCATCGGACGAGCGAAGGAATTCAACGGCGGAAAAAGATTGATGTGTGTCGAGGCTTTTGAGTTGGCAAAGCAATTCGAGACGGAAATTATTGAGATTGGGCGCATTTGTAATCAGCACAACATAAAAATCTGCAAATGTCAGCTTGGCTGCTTCAGGTAACAGCAGACAGGAGTAAAGAAATGAAAAAATTAAGGGCAAGATTTAAGCTCTGGCTAAGCACAAAGAACGTCGGAGGTATCTTCGGCGACGGCAAGTGGCGCCTGCTTGAGGCTGTTGAGGCCAAGGGGTCGTTAAGCGCCGCTAGTAAATGTCTGCACATAAGCTATCGGAAGGCATGGGGTGACTTAAAAAAAGCTGAGAAGTACCTCCGTACCGCTCTGCTCGAGAAACAGCGAGGTGGTAGTTTGGGTGGGCGGTCTGTTTTGACGGCTGAGGGCCAAAAATGGGTCAAGGCTTATACGAAATTTCGCAGTGATATCGAGAAAGCGGTACAAAAGGCATACAAAAAACATATTGCCGAACTTGTAAAATGAGTAAAATTGAAAAGAGAAAAATTATGCCCCAGTTTGTCGGATTCACTCTTATTGAGCTTCTGGTTGCTATCTCTATTATATCCTTACTGCTTGGCATTTTGATGCCGGCTTTAAGCCGCTCGAGAGCAATGGCCAAGGAGGCGGTTTGTCAAGGCCGGCTGCGACAGTGGGGATTAGCTTTTGAAATGTACGCTGTGGAAAACGATGGTTTTTACCCGCATATTGACGGACTTGACCGCGATGCTGGTATAGCAGACCTGTTTGGATGGGTTGATATGCTACCACCGTTGATGGGGGAAAATCCCTGGCGTGAATACGAGCGATGGCATAAGCCGGGCAGGGACACGATATTTCAGTGCCCTTCGGCGGCTCCTAAGTTTTCGAGTCTGTATGATTATAATCCACGGAGAAATGGTTATTTTTCTTACGCGATGAATTCTTGTCTGGAGCTTGACCAGAATTGCTGGCCGCCTGATGGCGAACCTCAAGGTAATAATATGCCTTCCTTTCTGAATACAGCGAAGATATGTCATCCGGCGAGGGTAATACTTTTATTTGAGCAGCTTCTTGACCCGAGCAAGGGTTATGGAGGGAGCCAGATAGACCGGTCAGCTGGGCGTTACTGCGGCAGTTATCCCAAAGCATTCAGCGCAATACATGCCAGGCCCGGTGGGTTATTAGGCGGTTTTATTCTCTACTGTGATTACCACGTTCAATGGCAGGAATCGGTCTGGAAAGCAGATTGGCCTGATGACCTGGAAGTTCCGCCGCGGGATGACCCTGACTGGTATCCTTATCCGTAAGTGCTGAAGAGTTTATTGTTTGACTGAGAAAAAAGGAGAAGGTAATGAGAAAAGTAATGACAGCAGTGACGGTAATTTTTATATTACCTGTGATGACAGCGCAGCTTTTTGCACAGGAGCCGAATCTAACCATTTACGAGATTCAGTACACAGAAAACGAGGATGGCAGCAGCTATTACGACGGGCAGACAGTGAATTGTGAAGGTGGTGTTGTGATTCATAAATGGAGCCGTGGACGCGAAAGGCTGATCCTTTATGACCCGAATCACCCTAACGGCTGGGGCGGTATTATGGTTAAGGGACCTGTCGATTCGAATGCCTTTGAAGATGTAAACTTAGGGGATTGGGTCAGCATAGAGAACGTTATAGTCTATGAAGAATTAAACAAGGCTCGTGGCAATACAACACTTTTTTACGATGAAGATTCCTCACACACAATATCAAGTACGGGTCATGAGCTTCCTGCTCCGCTGGTGGTTGATGTAAATGATATTGCTGTTATTTATGACCGAGATGAAGAAACTTGTTACGTGACCGACCATAGAGCTGAAAAATACGAGGCGATGTATATCCAAGTAAGAGTTGTAATTGTAGGTGAGGATGTGAATGTTGGTTCACACTTGGATAATTACTCTCTAAATGAAATTGATGACCCCAATATTTATTGCTGGGCCACTGACTATATAAATATTGACAATCCCGACGATGCTACGCCTCATCCGATTGTTAAAAGCGGGCTGAAATTATGCAGTGTAAGTGGGATTCTTGAGCAATATACGAAGTTGTCCGACGGCTGGGATTATTACCAGCTTTTAACGACAGAACAGGAAGATTTTCAAATCGAACAGATGGCTGACCTGGATGGAGACTGCAGCGTTGACTTTGTTGATTTCGGATTTTTGGCTAATTACTGGCTTACGGAAGAACAATGCGTCGACCCTAACTGGTGTGATGGAGCGGACCTGACGCAGAACGGGACCGTGGACATGTTTGATTTGAAGGAAATTTCAGAGCATTGGCTGGAAGGGAAATAAGGGTTTTTAGGAGACAGAGAAATGAAGAAAGAATATGTCTTTGGGATATTGTTTTTTAGCGGCCTGTGGGGGTTCTCTGAGGCCGCTTTAGGTGGGGTGTTATATCATTTTGCAATACCCCGCGCATCCGTATATCTAACAATAATTGGTTTTAGTATATTGACCGTTGCCAGGGTCTATCTGCCGGGAAGAGGCATTGCAAGTACCATTGCCGCCCTTGCAATGCTATACAAATTTCTGAACACACCCTTTTTCGCATGTCACCTTTTAGGCATTTTCCTGCTGGGAGCCTGTTATGATTTGTTTTTCAATGTTTTAAAGTTGAAAAACCAGTCTATCAGTGCGGTACTGGCAACATACGCAGGTTACAGCTCATTTGCTTTGATGATAACCTATGTATTCAGATACCACCATTGGGTTGAAGCAGGATTAGCCAAAGTTATTGACCATATCGTTATAGGCGGAACATTAGCCGCTTTGGGGTGTGCCGTTTTTGTGCCGTTAAGTTTCCGTCTCGGTGAGCGGCTCAGGACAAAGTTCGATATGCCGTTCAGATTGCGACTGCGGTTAGCTTCAGGCGGAGTATCTGTGGTTACCGCCGGACTGTGGGTCTTCAATATAGCTGCATATTTGTTTTCATAAGTTACTAATCAGATGACGGTGCTGATGCATAACAAACTTGTTTTGTGGACGGGTAAGAAACACTCCGGCAAAACTACTGCCGCTGCTAAACTTGCCAAGACCGCCCGTGCTGGAGGCTTTGCAGTTGCCGGCTTGTTGGCTCCAGCCGTATACTGCAACAGCAGGTTGACTGGATATGACATCCTTGATCTGCGAAATAAATCCCGAGCTTCGCTGGTGCGTTGCAAAACCGACAGAAACAAAACTGAACGATTTACTTTTGTCGCCGACGGACTAAAACTTGGCAGAAGCGCCCTGAGTTCGGCTGCCACAGAATCCGCCGATATTATCATTGTTGACGAGTTCGGACCGTTGGAGCTTCGCGGCGACGGATGGCGCAGAGATGTGGATTCATTGCTGGCTTTGTCTGATGCCCTCATATTGCTTGTCGTTCGCCGGGAATTAACCGACCGGGTTCAGGAATTGTACGCAGGTGTTCCCAGTCAGATACTTCTCGCAATTGAACCGGAATCCGTTGATAAAATTATCACCAGACTCAAAAATCGATGCCACTGCCGGATATGTTGAAGAATGAAATGATAAAGCTCGACAGTATGCTTATGATTGGCTCTGTAGGAATAAACACAGGAAAGACCGTTCTTGCCTGTGAAGTGATAAAGAAATTCTGCAAAAATACAAACATCACAGGTATAAAAGTTACTGCGATAAAAGCTAAAGACGGTACGTGCCCTCGCGGCGGCCGGGGCTGCGGAGTGTGCTCGTCGTTGGACGGCGATTTCTGCATCACCGAAGAGTTCAAAAGAAATTTGAGTAAAGACACCTCAAAGCTCTTAGCTGCCGGCGCACAAAGGGTCTTCTGGCTCAGAGTGATGAGGTCGCACTTGGAACAGGGCCTGACTGCCCTGCTGAATATAATTGGCTCCGATACAATCTCAATTTGCGAATCGAATTCACTGCGGCACGTGGTTGAGCCGGGATTATTTCTTATGGTAACAGCGCCGAATCTCAAAAAGTGGAAAGCATCGGCCCAGAATGTCAGAAGGTACGTGGACAAAGTTGTAGTCTCGGACGGCAGCAGATTTGATTTTGACATCGACGAAATCAAGCTCACGCCGCAGCGATGGCAATGTGAGCCGTCGGCGACAGCCATAATCCTTGCGGGCGGCAAAAGCAGCCGAATAGGCAGCGATAAAGCGAAGCTGACAATTAATGGCCAGACCATGCTGGAGCACATATGCAAACAGCTTTGCGGCACGTTTAGCCAAATACTTATAAGTGCAGGAGAAGTTGATAAGTATAGCTTCGCTGGCTTTGAGGTTATTCGAGACAAAACATTCGGCCAGGGGCCGTTAATGGGTATAGCCTCGGCCCTTGAGGCTTCAGCCAACGAGATTAACTTCGTAGTCGCCTGCGACATTCCTCATATAGAGATGAACTGTGTGAGAAAGATGCTTACCGAGGCCAGAGGAGCAGACATAGTTGTTCCAATAACTGATGGCAGAAAATACGAACCGCTCTTTGCGGTATACCGCAAAGGTGCCCTCAAAGCTATAAATTGGACACTTCGCGAAGGCAAACGCAAAATAAGCGATTGTTTCGACAAGTGCGAAGTTAAGTACATTGACCTTGGCAAAACAGATTGGCTTATCAATATAAATACATTGGCGGAATATAAAGAATTTCAAAAAAGGCAAAGCGATTAAGGCTGCATAAAAAAGGCCATTAAAGACAATCGGTTTATCATTGACAATTTAAATAACAAAGCTAAAACAGGATTATTTATATGGCCAGGGTCTTAACGACATGTATATACTGCGGATGTGGGTGTGGACTTTATCTTGAGTCCGACAATGGTGAAGTTGTCGGGTCCTTTCCGAGTTGTAATCATCCCGTTTCGAAAAGCGGCCTGTGCGTGAAGGGATGGAACGCCTACGAGTTCATCAACAAGATCGGCAGATTGAGGGCGCCTCTGCTCAAAACAAACGGCGGTTTCAAAGAGACCAGTTGGAACCAGGCACTTGATTTGGTCTGCCAAAAATTCTTGGAGATAAAAGAAAAACACGGCCCGGACTCCCTTGCTTTTTTGAGTTCCGCCAAAACTACCAACGAAGAAAATTTTCTAATGATGAAACTGGCACGAGCTGTATTTAAAACCAACAACGTGGACCACTGCGCCCGCCTTTGCCACGCATCTACAGTGGTCGGCCTAAAGGCTGCATTCGGTTCCGGTGCAATGACTAATTCAATAAACGAATTTGAGAATGCAGAGCTGTTTCTGGTGACCGGTTCGGATACTACCGAGCAACACCCTTTGATAGGTTCAAGGATTATAAACGCCGTTAACGACAAAGGCGCCAAACTAATTGTCTTCGACCCCAGAAAAATAGAGCTTGCCAAATACGCAACCATCCATATGCAACAGAACAACGGCACGGACGTCGTGTGGATAAATGCAATGTGTAATGTAATCATCAAAGAAAATCTCTTCGACCAGCAATACATAGAGCAGAGAACAGAAAACTTTGAAAAACTAAAGGAAGTGGTCGAAGATTATACGCCGGAATATGCAGGGAAGATAACCGGCATTGCCAGCGATTCGCTTATCCAGGCGGCAAGGCTTTATGCCAAAACCAAAAAGGCGATGATTGTCTATTCGATGGGGATTACGCAGCATACTACCGGCGTGGATAACGTCAAATCATTAGCTAATCTGGCAATGTTGACCGGACATGTAGGATTCGAATCAACAGGCGTCAATCCCTTAAGAGGACAAAATAATGTGCAGGGTGCCTGCGATGTTGGGGCGTTGCCGAATGTCTTCTCCGGATACCAGAGTGTAGCCGATGATGCGGCAAGGAATAAATTTGAAAAGCTATGGCAGGTTGATAATCTGCCGGCAAAGCCGGGACTTACGGTTACAGAAATCTTCAAGATGGCGCAAAAGGGTAAAGTGAAGGGTCTGTATATTATGGGCGAGAATGTGGTTATCAGCGACCCAGACTCGAACAATGTACGCAAAGCCCTGCAAAATCTGGACTTTCTCGTCGTTCAGGATATTTTTCTTTCTGACACAGCTCAATATGCGGATGTAGTATTACCTACCGCCAGTTTTGCTGAAAAGGATGGTACTTTTACAAATACAGAACGCAGGGTCCAGAGGATACGCAAAGCGGTCAAGCCGCCGGGTAAAGCTAGAGCAGATTGGGAAATTATATGTGAAGTAGCTAAGCGATGCGGTTATAAGCAAACAGATTACGCAAGCCCCTCACAGATTATGGACGAGATTGCCGAGCTGACCCCTATATACGGCGGGATAAGTTACGACCGGCTGGATCCATTCGGCCTGCTTTGGCCCTGCCTTTCCAAAGACCATCCCGGAACCCCTTATTTGCACAAGGATAAATTCACAAAGGGCAAAGGTACTTTTATGCCGTGTGAGTATATCGCTCCGAACGAGGTTGCTGATGACGAATACAACTTCACGCTGAGCACAGGAAGGATATACTGGCACTGGCATACAGGCACGATGACTCGCCGGACCTCCACACTGGATAGAGAAGTACCAGCGGGCTACGCTGAAATCCATCCGCGAGACGCCGAAAAACTCCAGCTAAAAGACGGCATCTACGTGAAAGTCTCCTCGAGGCGTGGCCAGATAGAAATACCGATAAGAATAACGGAGAAGGTAAAAGAAGGTTCTATTTTCATTCCATTTCATTTCAGGGAGGCGCCAGCCAATGTTCTTACTAATCCAGCGGTAGACCCCATTGCCAAAATCCCGGAATATAAAGTATGTGCTGTAAAGATTGAAAAGCTAAAAAGATGAAAGAGAAGCTGCTAAAGAAAGACAACGTTAAGGCCCTTTGTGCTAAGGCCTGTGAAGAGTGGGAAACTTATGTGCCTGTCAAAGATATAGGCCAAGATGCCCAGTTTGTAAAAATAAATGGCAGCGAAAAAAACGGTGCTCTGGACAAGCTGGACCTCGATTATGAATCCCTTTTAATCGGTCCTAAAGCTATAGGGTTTCCTCAACTTGAGTCTCTTTTTGCGTTTCAAAATGGAAAGATAACAGAAACCATCCAGCCTCGAACAAAGAAGCTTCTGTTTGGTCTGCGCGCCTGCGACCTTAAAGCTTTATTGTTTGTCGACGAGTTTTTTAGGAGAAATTTCGAAGATATCTATTATCTAAACAGGTCTGCCGACAGATTACTTATATTGGTCGGTTGTATGAGTCCACCGAGAGATTGTTTCTGCACATCTGCAAAGACAGGGCCTTTCCTGCCACTGAATTCCGGCCTGGAATCAGATTTTGACCTGCAGATGGTTGATATAGGCGATGCATATCTGGTCGAGATAGGCTCTAAAAAGGGAGAAGAATTCATAAAGCACTATAGAGAATTTTTTAATGAAGCTTCGAAAGAAGCTCTATCACAATCAAAAAAGGCAAAACGTGCTGCGGAAGAAGCTGTTAGTCTCAAGGTGGATTTCGATGAGGCGATAAAGAATTTTTGTGAAGATAAATTCCCACAGGAAATTTACGAAAGGGTGGCGGAAAGATGCATCTATTGTGGCGGTTGCCTGTATGTGTGCCCGACCTGCACTTGTTTTAATGTTTTCGATGAAAAAAAAGAAGACGCCGGCAGAAGACGGCGGAACTGGGACGCCTGCGTCTTTGAAGGGTATACACGGGAGGCGAGCGGCCACAATCCGCGTCGCGAGAAGTGGGTCAGAACCTCTCGGAGGTATGAGCATAAGTTGAAATACGATTACATTACGACCGGAATGAGCGGATGTGTCGGCTGTGGAAGATGTTTAGCAACCTGTCCGGTCAATATAGGAATCAGTCAGATTATCGAAGAGGCAGCGAAGCTATGAAGATAAAGAACGAATATCTTCCGTATCCGGCGGTAATAGAATCTGTCCGAAACGAAAGTTTCGATACAAAAACCTTTAAGGTGGTCTTTGAAGACAAAAAACTGGCTGGGTCATTCGATTATAAGCCGGGGCAGTTCGTCCAATTGTCACTGTTAGGAACAGGAGAGGCCCCTATATCGATAACTTCTTCACCCTGCAGGCGAGGGTTTCTGGAGTTTACAATAAGAGCTGCTGGAAAGCTCACCAGAGAGGTGCATCAGCTCAAGCCGGGGAATAAAATCTATATAAGAGGCCCTTACGGCAATTCCTTTCCATTTGAGCAGGTTAAGGGAAAAGACCTGTACTTCATCGCCGGCGGGATTGGATTGCCGCCCCTGAGAAGTCTGATAAACTCGGTCTTTGACATGCGAAAAGAGTTTGGCAAAATTAAAATTCTCTACGGTGTAAAAACGCCGGATGAACTTTGCTTTAAGGATGAGCTCAATAGCTGGCAGAAGATAGCTGACACAGAGTTGCTGCTTACGGTAGATAATCCAGACGAGCACTGGAAAGGAAATGTTGGGGTGGTGACGACACTGTGGCACAAAACCGATATGAGCACATCCGACGGGGTCGCTTACGTATGCGGCCCGCCGGTTATGATTCGATTTGTCGTTATGGAACTGCTTCAGTCAAGCTTCAAAGACGAAAACATCTATATAAGCCTTGAGAGATATATGAAGTGCGGTATAGGCAAATGTGGACACTGCAATATCGGGACAAAGTTTGTCTGTGTGGACGGCCCTATCTTCAGTTATAACCAGATTAAGCTGTTACCTGAGAAAGACAAAGCACTGGCGATATAAGCGTGTATCTTTTGGGAAAAATAGGCGTGACTGAGATGCAAGTTTCTGTTATCATTTCAGGCGGGGTTTTAAAGATTCAGATGCCAACGTAGCTCAATGGCAGAGCTCCGGTTTTGTAAACCGGGGGTTGTCGGTTCGAATCCGACCGTTGGCTGTTTAAAAACATCAGCCCTTGAACAGGCCTGTCAGCAGCGGAACTCTTGAAACCAAATGGCCGCGATAAAACCAATCCGTAGTCATATCAGCAGAGCCTTTGGCAGGGGTGAGCGACTTTGAATATTCAGGTTTCACCGGCGGCTTGGCTGTTACCAAATTCAAAGGTACGGCGGAGTTTTCATTTACAACGGCCAATTTGGAATTGTCTTTGTGGATATTGCTCCAGCCGTGGGCGCAGGGACCAAAGTCGGTTGTGGCGACATACAATTTTTCACCCCGGTTTAGCATCACCGGCACTAAACCATCGAATTCGTCACTTATGGCATCGGGGGTGAGAAATTCGGAGGCGTCCCTTTGGCCGCGGTCCCTGGCGGCTTTGAGGTATCCGCGAGACTTGTTGACCGGATGCTCGAAGGCCTTGGCGTCGATAAAAATGCACAATTTACTTTTTGATGAATCCGTCAGCATAGTAAAGTCTTCGAACTTGGCGGCAATCGTATCTATATAGCCCTTCTCGGCCCAAAGACTTTCGAAGCTGCGAGAGGCGTCCTGAATCATTACGTAAGTCCAGCTTCTGTTCCAAGTTTGGTTCGGAGGTTCGAATCCTGCAAGAATCTTTTTAGCGTCTGCTGTACCGGCCGGCACATCTTCGCCGCCGGAGTAAACTATCGGATCAAAAACAAACACGTTATTGTGGCCGTGCCGGGGCAGCAGCGGCGATACGAGGCCTTTATTACAGACGGCATCGTTTATACTTAAGTATATTGCCAAAACTGTTTCCGGCACCGAAGGAATCAAATGAGCTAATTCGAGACAATTTATATCTTCTTCAGATGCCAGATACGAGGGAAGCTCCTTCATCAGATTATATGCTTTGATGAGGAAATCCACGTATTGCTGCCTATTTATAGTAGAACCGTGGGGAATACGCAAATCCTGTTTTAGTTCGACCTTCATAAAAAATTTAGAACACAATTGCTGCGTAGCCGACGGCTTCTGCACTGGCGTAGCCCATTTTTTGCAGCATTACTTCATTGCTGTTGGTGTGGGCAAGCAGCAGTCCCTTTGTTTTGCCCAGTTTCCCTGCAGCAGCAACTGCTGCGGCTGCTGCGCCGGCGCCGCAGGCATTATAGTTCTCAGCGGCGCTTGCGAGCATCTTTTGCGGCTGGAGCTGCAGAGCGAAATCAATAAATTCCTTATCGTTAACCCCGCTTGCCCATTGCAGAGCATTTGCACCTGTCCCCATAGGCGTGAAACCGTAGCGCGGGCCGTAATGGGTCAGGTCGGTTGAACCGATGCAGACAATTTTCATCTTCTGTTTGCTTGTAATATCGCCAACAACCTCACCAAGCGAAATTGACTGCTCGCTCGGCGGAGTCAGAATCGGCAGGATTTTTGCGTCGGCGAATAAATGCTGAATGAACGGGATCTGCACCTCGATGCTATGCTCATCCTGATGTGCCGAGTCATCGGCAACGCCGGCACCGGTTTTCAGCACAGCGTCAGCCAATTCTTCATCGACAGCAACCTCGCCTAAAGGCGTTAACCAGCTTCCCTTATCATAAACAGCCGGCGAAGACCCGTAATAGCCGTGTGCCGCCCCGAATATAATAAAGGTATCAACCTTATCGTGTCGTTGTTTTATTGCTGAAAAGACCATCGCAGCTAATTGGCCGCTGAATGTCCAGCCGGCGTGCGGAACGATGCCTGCCACTATTGTTTCAGGCAATTGCTCGGTGAGTTTTTCGAGCCGGAGGCATTCGTTGATTTCATCCACACAAGAACGTTGTTGGCCGGGATAAAACTGGCCTGCAACAATGGGTTTTCTTGTTTGCATCTTTGGTCTCCGGCTGCTATTATTTTAAGGCCGTTTAGAGAGAATATTTTAACCTTAAGGCCGAGGGAAAACAATGGCGTCTGAAAAGAAAAGTTCTGTGGCGGTAGTGATGGGTTCCGACAGCGATATGGCGGTGATGCAGAGTTGTATTGAGCAGTTAGGCGAATTTGGCGTCAAATCGGTAGTGCGGGTAATTTCAGCGCATCGGACGCCGGAGGCTGCGGCTGAATTTGCGGAAAATGCAGCCAAAAATGGGGTAAAGGTGATAATTGCAGCGGCGGGTATGGCTGCACATTTAGCCGGTGCCTTGGCGGCCAGAACAACCCTGCCGGTTATCGGCGTGCCGCTGATTTCGAGCTCGGGACTGGAGGGAATAGATGCATTTTTGAGCACAGTTCAGATGCCGCCGGGGGTGCCGGTGGCAACGGTGGCGATAGGGAAAGCCGGCGCAAAAAACGCGGCAGTTTTGGCTGTTCAGATCCTGGCTCTTTCTGATAAAGGCCTTGCCGACAAACTGGCTGAGTTCAAAAAACAACAGGCGAAAAAGGCAATCGAGAAAGATTCTGCTCTTAGGAAAAATTAGTGATTTGGTAATGTGTCCATCTTGGACTTGGCTTTGATTGGGTTTGTTTTGGCTTTGTTTTTGGTAGTTTATTGAACGCTCTTTTTTGCTATTAGTTATTGTCTTTGCTGAAGTTACAAGCATTTTTAGCATTTCTAAAATTGGCTTTGTTTTGCATATTTTGTTCATTTTGATTGGTTTTTCCGGTCAGCGCAGAAAATCTCTATCTCAACCACAGAGAGCACAGAGAACGCAAAGAAATAAGTTGTAAACAGTATTAATTGTTTATCCGTAACCGCTCATTGGCAATTCCTTTCCAGAGAGACCGCCTCTCTATAATTGGACGGACCTGCGCGTTTGATGCGAAAAATTAGGGATTTTTGGAGGGGCGGTTTTGGCTAAGTAGTTATAGCAAAAGGGATAAAAAATCTTTCAAATTTTCCGATTTTCCTCTTGGGGTACCAACGGTTTTGATTGATTTTGCCCCCCTCAAGCGCCGCGGGGGCTTTGCTGTTGTTTCCGGAAGCCGCAATGAGGAACATCAGTATTACGCAGGAGCAAAGTGACGAAGTAAATAAGAAAGAGGGCTGAACTGGAAGACGCAACAGCAAATTCTCCGACAATATCGGGACAGGCAGCAGAAATTTTTAACCACGAGTTCGCAGTAGGCAGACAATTACGACATTTCTTTCCCACCCCAGAAGTCTTCGATAATTTTCTTGACATTATCGACCTGCTTGGCATAAGATGCATAAAATCAGCAAGTTATTGGTTTCCCAAGTGATGTGCTGATTTTCCCTCATACAGGAGACGGAGAAGATGAAAAAGATAACCATTTTTCTACTTTCGACTATTTTTCATTCCAAAACATTTGTATCAAAAACACTGCATAGGGTTGTCAGGATTACTTTGTTTTTAATTTTTTTCAGCAGTTTTTGTTCCTATGCCATAGGGGACATACGGGGAAAGCAAGACATTCCCCAAATGGTGCAGAGAGCAGCCCTTATCATAAGGGGCAAGGTCATTTCCACTGAATCTCAATGGAAAGAAGACAATCGAGGAAGACATATCTATACCAACGTAACCGTAAAAGTTCTTGACAAAATCAAAGGCAACGTCAAAGACGATGTTTTCGCTTTTGAGATTGTCGGGGGGACTGTCGATGATATTAGAGAAATTGTGAGCGGTACTCCTGCCTTCGAGATTGATGAAGATGCGATTATGTTTCTTGCAGGACAACCTTTGACTATTAAACAGGGGCTTAACAGCAAGATTCCGATTTATAATGGCAGAGTTTACCGGGATGATTCGGAGATTACGGTCGATAATTTTATACAAGCCTTAAGAATTCTTGAGCAAGACCCAAATGCTTCGGTCTCTTTAGTGAAAAAATATCAATCGCTAACGGCGGGAACTAATGCTGCGGAATGTTTTCTATACAGTGGTTATAAATGGCCTGGGACATCGCCTATAGTTTCCTATAAGATAAATCAAAACACCTCGGATTGTACCGGCGAAGGTACGGCGGTCCAAGCTGCGGCAACCAGTTGGAACAATGTCGGTGCCAATTTCACGTTTCAGTATGGCGGCAGTCACACCCACACAGTCAAAAGTCGGAACTACATCAATGAAATTATGTGGGGAACTACTACCTATGAAGATTCCTTTGCCGAAACCACTACTTGGATTCAAAGTGGTGTCACAATAGTGGAATGCGATGTTATGTTCAATGACCCGTATTTTGACTGGAGTACAAAAACAGAACCGTATTCATGGGAGGTGGATGTTCAAACAGTTGCCCTTCATGAGTTTGGGCACTGGCTATCTTTAGATGACCTTTATAACTATGAAGATAGAGACAATGTAATGTATGGATATGGGTACACCGGAGATGTAAAAAGGACACTTCAGCCATGTGACCGTAGTGGTATATGTTACATCTATGGTGGTTGTGACGCGCGTGTGTGTGAGGACTGTGAGCCGGAGGACACGTATCTGGGAACAATCGGGACAACAGTCTGGGGTTATAATGTAAGCGGGAATTGCGGCAATGGAGGCAAATGGGTGGGGCAATTTGTCGGAGAAGCTGGCAAAACATACCATTTTGACTTGTGCCCTGATAGTCCCGGTAGCGGAACCACTAATGGCTTTGATGCTGATATCAAGATAATGAGCAGTTCCTGTGGTATAATTACAGGGCAGGATGGGATTTGCAGCTCACCAAAATACTTGCCAAACAATTATAGTTGGACATGTTCGACGAATGGAACTTATTACGTCGTAATTGCACCATACGACTCGTACGATTCTCATACCTGCGAGGGTGACTCAAGCGATACTTTCACGATGAACTATTATAAAGAGGCTGTCTATCCTCTTGCTAACGATACGCCAGAGGTATTCTCGGATATTCCAAAAGATTTCTCTTTTATGGTGAACAGCAGTGACTGGTGCGGAGTTGCGATAAATCCATCCTCGGACCACGACATCAAGGCAGATGATAATTCCGACTTTAGCTCTCCATACGCAAGCTCGACATATGGGGGCACAGTCCGAGATTTTGTGGTGACCAATGGTCATAGCTGGGGCAGCACGACGCACTATGCTCAGGTATATTACGGGTCATCAAGCAATTATACTATTGAGGCAGAGTGGAGTATACCAGATCTTTCGATAGATTCACCTTACGTTGACTCAATACAAAGCAGTGAAGTCCTTCAGATGTATGAGGTATCCTTAACTTCAGGGCAAACATATGAACTGAATTTGGACATAACTTCAGGTAGCGCAAACTTAGCCGTTTTCGTATTCAAGCCCACACGCAGCAGTGGTACACGTTCTGATTTTGACTGGCTTGCTAACGACGGCGGGGCAGGTGGTGATGAGCGTTTAGTTTTCACACCTGACTCGAGTGGTAGCTATGGTATTGTTGTTGTTAATGACAGCGCCGGCATCGCCAATTACAGGTTAACAGTCGGTATATATATCCCGCCGGATACTGATCCACCTAGTCCAGACCCGATGACGTGGGAGGTGGAGCCGTATGAGACGAGTACATCATCGATTTCGATGACGGCGACCGCTGCTTCGGATTCATCGCCACCTGTGTATTACGAATTCGATTTTGTTGACAGTCCCACAGGCGGTAGTGGTGGTGACGACAGGGGCTGGAGCACTGATAGAACTTATACCGACTCCGGTCTTGAAACAAACCACCAATATGGCTATCGCGTCCGAGCTAGAGATAGTGCGCCCGCACAGAACACTACGGGTTATTCGCCAGTAAGTTATGACTACACAGACATTGAAACGCCTGCTGGAATCGAATTTGGAACCATAACAACAACCAGTATTCAGGCAAGGTCTTCCAGCACGCCTTCGGGACTAACTTTTGACAGTTCTGGCTTAATAATTTACAATGTCACGAGGGGAACCGACTCCGGCTGGAAACAAAACAATGATTATTGGAATAGTGGCTCGCTATTAGTTAACACTCAATACGGTTTCAAGGCAATGGCGAGAAATGGGGATGCAGATCCAACTCCAGACAGTCCAACAGTATATAGGTATACGTATGCCAATCCTCCTGGTGGAGATTTGTTCTCCAACGTAACCCAGACGAGCATCCAAGCCAACTGGACTGGTAACAGCAATCCAGCCGGAACACAATATTGGTGTGAGAACACGACTCTGGGAACGAATTCCGGTTGGACAAGCAACACATACTGGAATGAGAGTGGCTTGGCATGCGGGACACAATATTGCTATCAGGTCAGAGCAAAAAACGGTGATGGGGTGGAAACCACGCCGACCTCGCTTGGCTGCCAGAGCACGCTACCGTGTCCGCAATTTACGATTAATGCTTCTGTAGGTTTGAACGGAACGGTTGAGCCGAACGGGATTTTCGATGTAAACGAAGGTCAGGATATTACTTTTATTGCGCAGCCAGACCCGGGCTATGCCGTCGATGAGTGGTATCTGGACGAGAATCTGGTCCAAATCGGTAGAAAAACATACCTATTGAGTAATGTTCAATCATCACACAGTGTTCTTGTGACATTTATCGAGATTCCGCCAATGGATTTGAACAATGATGGGATAGTAAACTTTGGCGATTTTGCAATCTTTGCTTTCTATTGGAGGGATGATACATGTTCGGATCCTGATTGGTGCGAGGACAGTGATTCTGACTACAGCGGCGAAGTTGACTTTGTGGATTTACTCAATTTTGTTGATTATTGGCTCTGGGGTCGAGGTGATTTAGATTGGGACGGCGATGTGGACTTTGTTGATTACGCCATCTTAGCTAACTATTGGATGAATCAAAATTGTGATGGGCCGGACTGGTGCTTCGGGGCTGACCTTAATGAGAACGGCTCGGTGGATTTTTATGATTTAGCAGAGTTTGCCAAATACTGGCTTGAAGGGCTTTAACAGTCGACTATTTTTTGAGATTGCTACGCGGTCTGCGCAGGCGTATTAAACCTAAGCCAATTGTCAGGAGTATTGCAGAGACGGGTTCGGGGGCGGAAATCATAAGCTCAAAGTGATTAAAAGTGCCGGTGTCCGAAGGCCACGCATCGTAAATCCGCAGGTGCCAAGAGCCATAGGCATCCTCACCGTTAAATTTAGAAAGTTTGTCAACAGGTTTGAATCGGCCGGCAAAAGGGGCGTTACCTTCCTTGATAGAAAATATCGCTTCATCATCAAATATGGTGTCTGTGTAATTTGCGCCAACGAAGAACTCATCGTAGTTATATATATTCAAGCAAATTGACTTTTGGGCAGGGCTTTGCAGGAAAATTTGCAAATCGAATACGCTGGTGTGCGTCAAATCGATACCAATATTGAGGTCGGAGATAATAAGATGGTCAGGGATTTCTATGATTGCATCGTTCATCCAGCCGTTAGTATCGTCTGGATTGGCAGGGATAGGCAGATTAAAGCCGCCGGTGTAGGTGTGCACGTGACCGGCATAAACAACACCTCCGCAGGCCCCCGCTACAATGATAAGAATCGCACCAATTCGTTGCACTGTGTTACGAGCGTCCCTTCTCGGCCCAGCGGCGAATTCTAACAAGCAATTACTGTCCGGCGAGTCTATGCTTAACTTATACAGTGGAAATTATAACTTTATAGGACAATCGTTGGCAAATGAAAAAAATTTTTGTTGGGCGGGAGGAGCGGCACTGGTGGTGGCTGGGTAGAATGATAGTTATTTTACTTCGACGACCGAGTTAAATCCGCCGAAGGGATTCGACTCCGTTAGCTCGTTGTAGGGGTCCTGCTGCCACTGACCGTCGACGACCAGGCGGTAGCGATATTTTCCGGCGGGCAGTTTTATCTTTGTCTGCCATACGCCGGAATTGCCAACTTTTTTCAGAGGGGTTTTTGCCGGCTGCCAATTATTAAAATCACCGGCAATCTGAACGCTGCTGGCGCGCGGGTAAAGTGTTACAAATATTACAGCATCATTTATCTGGCTGACACCGTAATATTCAGAAAGCTTGATATCTATATCCGTCGGCCCGTCAAGGCTCGCCGAGACCGGCTGTGGTTTTTCGGTTTGCGGAGTCTTTTGCAGGGTTTTTATGGCCGGTTTTGCAGATTGCAGCAGTTCATCTGCGGAGGCACTAATCGTTTCGAGCTGACTAGATAATGATTTCACAATTTCGGTGCGTTGTTTCGCTTGCCCGCCAAAATCCGCCTTCGCATAGTCGGCTGCGGCGAGCGGAGTAAGGCTTGGCCTTTCCGAGACTGCGGATTCAACTCCTTCGACTGGTTCGGCAAGCTCACCGCGGGATGAGCCAATAATTTCTTCAGCCAGTGCGTGAAAATCCCTCTGGCCTTTGCTGGCGGAGTCGTATTCACAGATGGGCTGGCCGAAACTGGAGGCCTCCTTGATTTTGGTATTGAAATTAACGACTGTTTTGAATATTTTGTCGGCGAATTGGGAGCGCAATTCGGACAGGATTTCTCTAGCCATCTTTGTCCTTAAGTCATACATACTGGCCAGGACCCTTACATTTATCTGCTGACTGCATCGTTTGCAGAGTATACTGAGGGTTTGAAGCTGCTTGCTGAGGCCGTGCAGTGCAAAATATCCGGTCTCGACGGGGACAATAGCATCGGTGGCTGCTCTTAGCGCATTGAAAGTCAATAGGCCTACGGCTGGCGGACAATCGATTATTACGTAGTCATATTCATTCTTCACTTCGTGCAGGACATTTTTCAAGCAAGATTCGCGGTCGGCGATTCCAGCCATTTGCTGCTCGAAGGCCGACAGGTCTATACTGGCTGGCGCCAGCTCGAGTTTATCGCTAATCTGCCAGAGTATCTCTGCCAGTCTTATAGGTTCGTTTCTGCTTGTGCTTATCAGGACATCGTAGATGCTTTGCTCAATCTGGTCCTCCGGTACAGCAAGGCCGACGGCGCAATGCGACTGGGGGTCCATATCGACCAGTAATGTTCTGCGGCCAAGTTCGGCAAGGGCACTTGCAAGGTTTATCGATACCGTTGTCTTGCCACAACCACCTTTTTGATTAACAACCGCTATAGTCCTCATAGATTGTCTCCACCTACCTAAAGTCCATTCCACTGCGGGAAAGGACTTTTCGGACGCAGCCCGAAACCTTCGGTTTCAGCACTGAAAAGCGGCTAAACGCTCATTTATGTTATTCGGCATAAAATTAAGAAAAACTTTATCTTTTTTATTGGACTTGCCGATAAAAATGCCGAAATAGCAGTATAGATAAGGGGTGTTTTCTCTTGTCCGCTGTAGTGTGGCGTATAAAAAAAGTGTGTTACCCGGTTAGTTAAACCTGGCAACACACTTGCATACTTCACAACTTCTTATCCAGGCCTATTGCTCTTTGACTTTTATTTTCACTGCTTTTGCCTTTTCGTGTTAGCTGTTGATTGAATGTGGCTGTCAATTTGGCATTTTTCCCGTCAAAGTGTCCGCTTTAAAGTGGAGCGAGAACCTCTAAGCGTCCTCTTTTTGCAGGAGCTCTATAATTTCGGCCTTTGAGGGCAGTGCCTCAAGTGAGCCGAATTTCGTGCAGGTCAGCGCCCCTGCCGCCGAGGCAAATTTAACCGCTTTTCTTAAATCGTCCCCTACAGCACAACAGGCGGCCAGTGCTCCTGCGAAGGCATCGCCTCTGCCGGTCTGGTCAACAAGCTCGACCTCAAAAGCCGGGATGTGATCAGCGCCGTTTCTGTCAACAACCATACAGCCGCGCCTGCCCATCGTTATGACGACGGAATCGGTGCCGCGGGCGACTAAATCAGAGCCAATGAGTTTGGCGGCGTGGATGTTAGCATTGGACTGATCGGTGATATCGGCGGCTTCGTAAAGATTTGGTATCAGGATATCGGCTGAGAAGTAATCGGCAGGTAGAGCATTGTTTGCCCTGCTGGGCTGCTCCATCGGTCTTGCTGGATTGAGAATGACCTTAACGCCGTGCACCTTAGCGCATCGAATGGCTGTTACGACAGCATCCTGCGGTAACTGACCGTGAATCAAACAGACATTAGCCTCTGAGATAATTTGCTCGGAGTCGTTGATATCCTGCGGCTGCAGGGCGGTGTTTGCGCCGGCGTATGTAAGGCTGGCGTTTTCACCTTTAGCGTCAACTAGAGTTACAACAACACCTGTATTCTTGGCCTCAATGGCGTGAATGAAGTCGGTATTAACATCGAGCTCGGCCAGACTTATCTTAACCATCTTGGCGAATGGGTCGCCGCCGACCTTGCTTATAAGATGTACTTGGCAGCCGCACAGAGCGGCTTCGGCTGCCTGATTTGGCCCAGGGCCGGTGGCGGTATATGATAACATAGAACCGACAACAGACTGTCCTGGAGATGGGGCCTGGTCGCACCTTATTGCTATATCCACATAGGTGCCGCCCACTATAACTACCTTAGGACTCCTTCCTGACATTTTTATTCCCACAGGTTCTTCCGCCTCCGCCAAGGCTACGGCGGATAAATTTGATGATTTAGTATAGCGGACTGGGGGTTAAATGCAATTTTTTTATAGTAATATCTGAACTGATTTTAATTGCGGCAAAAAGCCAGCCGGTAAACGTTCCGGGAAAGTATAAAAGGGGCTAAGCGACGGAGAAGACGGAAAAAACTCCGAAAATCTTAAAATCGCATAGCCCCAGTTTTTCCTGTGGGTGATCTGTTAAAAACCCCAAGGGGGCGATTGTTTTTCAAATGGGCCTGACAAGTGGTTGATAACCAATCAACTTGTCAAGCCCAACCAAACAAGGAGGAAATACCGTAGTTTCCTTTCAGATTATCGGCTTACCTAATTTAAGGCGGATATAAAGTAACGTAGCTCTTCGTAGTCTGTTTGGTCAATCGTGGAAACTACGGGATTTTTTTGTGGGGTTGGAGGCTGGAAATTTGGGTTGCAAGGTCCACCAGCAGACGAGGACAGGATGACTTTATGGCAACTACCGGGCTCTTGGGGTTTCGGCCAGGCCCATAACGGCAGCCCTTTTAACCAAGTCAACTATGCTATCCACATTGAGCTTACGCATAATGTGTCGGCGATGGTCCTCAATTGTCCTGATAGAACGGTGTAATATCTGGGCTATTTCCTTATTGCTGTTGCCCTGTAAGATTAGACGCAAAACGGCAACTTCTTTCTCGGTCAGCGACTTGCCTTTAAGAAGATTACTCAGGTCTTGCTGCTTTAGTGCTGTCTGAACAGCTTCTAAGAAACTTTGCTTTTGTAGCGGTTTTTCAATGAATTCCATTGCCCCTGCCTTTACAGCCCGCACGGCCATTGGGATATCGCCGAAGCCGGTTATCACCAGAATCGGCAGCCACGGAGCAATGCATTTGGCCCTGCGAACCAGTTCTATGCCGTCTATCCCGGGCATTTTCACATCGGTAATGAGCAAATCACAACTTTGTGTCTGCAGACGCTGGAGGCAGTGGTCGGCATCTGCGAAACAGCTAACTTTGTATCCTGAGCGATGGAGAGTCTGGGATACAGACCTGCATACGGCAGGCTCATCATCGACAAAAAATATGTGCAGGTTTCTAACAGTCATCAAAATCCTTACTCGACCATTTCAGAATGAATCGGCAAAGTAATATAAAAAGTCGTGCCTTTCCCAAGTCGGCTGCGGACACTAATTTTACCTCCATATTCTGATAAGAGTCGCTGTACAATGGGAAGCCCCAGGCCTGTCCTACCATCATCAGAGCCAGTGGTGAAAAACGGGTCAAAAATCTTGTCGAGATTTTCAGGGGCTATACCGCAGCAGTTATCCGAGAACCGCAGCGCAACATTCTCATCTTTCACAGCACCTTCGATAACAAACCGACGGTTTTTTTTGCCATCGGCGGCCTGTATTGCATTTTCAGTCAGAGCAAAAAACAATTGCTCGATGTCTTTCTCGTTAGAGTATACAGGCGGCAGCTTGTCCATACCTTTGAGGTGCAGAGATATTTTTGCACGCTGGGCAGTTTTACCCAACAACCGGATAATCCTGCCAGCGATTGCACCAAGGTCTGTTTTGCAGAGAGTTTTTCTTGAAGACTGCCTCGCATAATTGCGAAACCGCTCAACCACCGAAGTGGCATTTGAAACTTCATTCAGAGCATCTTTGAGTACATCCTTGACGGTGTTACAACAAGATGTCGGCTCGAGGTCCTCCAGTGAGTTCTCGATTGAGAGTCGAATAACCGTCAGAGGCTGGGTCAGTTCATGAGCCAGTGTGGCGCTAAGAGTCCCCAGCGAGGCGAGGCGTTCGGCTTGAACCATTTTCTCGCGATATGTATTAAGCTCCTCTTCTATTCTCTTGCGATCGGTGACATCTCTAAAAATACCCATAAGATACGTTTTTCCGCCCAATGTTATCGGGAATGAGTTAATATCAGCATAAAAAATACTGCCATTTTTTCTTTTGACCGGAATATTTTCAGTCAACGTAATTTCTTTTTTGGCTTGTTTCTCAAATTGTTCCGTAACATAGGATAGATGATCTTTCGGATGGATATCCAAAACTCCCAGATTGTTGATTTCTTCCGGCTTATAACCCAGCATTTGGCAAATCGTTTTATTGCCAATGTAGAATTTTTTATTTTCCACATCCGCCAGAAGTATTCCATCGGCGGCATTGTCAAAAATGATTTTAAACCTTTGCTCGGACTCCTCTAACTTTTCTTTCGCCTGTTTGTGTTCGGTAATGTCCTCCGCAATCTCAAGGAAGCCCTTTGCGGAACCATCGGCTTCGAGAATCGGGAAGGCCTGAATGCGAACTGCTGCACGGCTGCCATCATCTCGCACACCTTCGGTTTCGACCTCCGCAGGACGTCCTGTAGCCATAGCCTGTGTTCCTGGACAGTGCGGACAAATGGCGTTGCGCTTCTCAAATTCCTTGAAACAGTATTTGCCAATAATTTCATTTTGAGGCTTTCTGAAAAACCTGCCCATACCAACGTTGGTCATAACTACTCTATGGTTGGTATCTATGAAGGAAACCCCGAGATGGAGATTTTCCATAAGTGTGTGATAGAGCAAATCGCTCTTTGGCGGTGCCACCATTCGGCTGCGCCGAAGCTCGTTCTTCTCAAGTTCTGCTACACGACGACGCAATGATTTAATCTTCTTTTGTAATTCTGCGTATTCTTTCCTCTTATCCGGCATCGTTTCCTCCCTTAAGCTTATTGTTAGCGGCGGTTTAAAGCAGTTCCAATAGGCTTGCAGGGTCGTCGCCACCTTTATTACTTTTATTGCTATAACAGATTAATTATGGCTTATTGGCCTGCCTAAATCAATGCGATTTTGTCAGTATTTTGGCTAAAAGGGGGGATTAAGAGCTAAATGTTTAATAAATGGTAAACTTTGTAGAAAATTTACAAAAAATGCTACAAAACCCTTGACTTTTGTTGTGTATTGTGTTAAAATGCCTATATTGTTAAGTAAATATTTAAAATGTATGCACCTGAAGGACAAAAAGACGGGACGAAGTTTAACGAAGGTGGAAAATTAATCCAAAAAAGCCGGCCCAAGTTGGTCCAAAACGGAGGTGATTAATCAGGGCAAAGGGAAGAGGTTCGTTATGAACAAAGTCCACGAAAACATTCCACAGAGCAGTGTAAAGGCCAAGGCTGAGCATCGTGATAGGATAGACCTTTTGCGCAGCAGGGTCGGTCTTCTTACCGGCAAGGACAAGATGCTGATGACTATGTATATGGAGAACGGCAATAGCTTTCGGCAGATGGCGCGCCTATCCGGCGTCAACGAGGCAAGTATCGCACGAAGAATACACAAGGTGACAAAACGGCTTATAAACGGAGAATATATAACGTGCCTGCGAAACCGTGACAAACTCGACAGAGGGGAACTCGATATCGCAAAGGATTATTTTTTGGATGGGTTATCGATAAAAAAGATTGCGAGGAAGCGCGACACCACTTACTACTGTGTTCGCAAGGCTTTGAAGAAAATCCAAGGGATAATAGCTCTACCGGAGGCAAAGACAGCGGTCAGCGCATAATCAGGCGAAGAAGAGGGGTAAAATCCACCAGAGACGGATAAATTCTTATGGCGAATTATACAATTTCAAAGAGTTTCGGGCGGCAGGGTCAAATCAGCGAAAGGAGCGCATCTGTGATGAGGATGTTCGGCCTGACGACCGACAGACTCAACAAAGCAGTTTGCACGGTCAACTGCCAATTAGAAATCAGTGATGGGGACATCGTGTATATTACGGGGCCATCGGGGGCGGGTAAAAGCGTGCTGCTGAGAGAACTGGAAAAAGTCGTTCCGGCTTCGGATAGGGTGAACCTTAATAAAGTAACACTTCCCGTGGACAAATCGGTGATTGACTGTATCGATGGCGATTTCGTAGATGGACTGAAAACGCTGAGTGTTGCAGGATTAAATGATGCATTCTGCGTTCTCAATCAGCCGGTGAATCTGAGTGACGGGCAGAAGTGGCGGTTTCGGTTAGCGGTTGCGCTATCATCTGGGGCGAAATATATCTTTGCGGATGAATACTGCTCGGAGCTGGACCGAATCACCGCAGCGGTGATTTCATATAACATACACAAATACGCCAAACGCACGGGGGTAACATTTATACTGGCATCAAGCCACGAAGACGTACTGCTTGATTTGGCACCTGATGTACTGGTTGTCAAGGAATTGTCGGGGGCGACGAGGGTAGTTTATAAGGACAGAATGCATGGCTTCGCCGAGGCAGGATAGATTAAAGCTTAAAACCCAAAACTAAAAGTTAAAAAAGGATAAACTGTTGAAATGTGTGGAAATAAAGGGTATAATAGGCAAAAGCATAAATGGAGAAGGTTTCCGAACTGGTAAAACCCTAACGCTTTGCCTGCGTTAGGAAAGGAGTATAAAGATGATAGTTAAGCATTCTTGTTTGTATTTGTTTATCACTATAGCTTTTGCCTTGTCGCCCTGTTACGGTGCTACCGATGGCTACTCGCCAAAGCCTGACCCGATAACTTGGAGGTTTGTCCCGGCGGCAATGGGGCCAAACACAATTTATATGAAAGCAACGCCCGCTATCGACGTGAACAATCCGCCCGCAAAGTACTACTTCAAATGCACCGACCACCCTGAAGCCAGCAGCGGTTGGGTATCAGATGCGAATTACACGGCTACAGGCCTTACTCCGGGCACCACGTATTCGTTCAAGGTCAGAACATGTGATGATAATGGCGGTGACCCCAATACTCAGAGTCGCTGGTCGAGAACCACTCCATCTGCAACCACCGATATTAACACTACACCCCCTGTGCTCAAGCTGGACCTTAACAACTCAACAAACAACGATGATGCAAACACCCAGACCGGCTTTGTTCCGCTTGCCCTTGAAAGCAGCGGCAGTGAAGTAAATGGTGTTACAGTTGACCTCGGCGGTAACATTACATCAGCCAGGCGTGATGACCCTTCTGGCGCAATGGAGATGTATGATAAGTTCTTCGGCTCAATCGTGCCTGACCCGTGCTGGTATAATCCGCGAGCAGGCGAGAGAATTTATCGCGATTTTATCTATGGGACGTATCCGAGCGGAGTTGCCATCACGTTATGGGGGCTGGGGGTCAATCGAGACTGCAACATAACTATATGGGCATATGATAGCCAAGCAGGAGAGAATCGAGTCGCGAACTGGTATGCCAACGGCACATATATTTTTGACACTAACTTCATAGGCGGTGCGACGGGTTGGCCTCGCTATGATAACCAAACTGGTGAAGGCTGGCAGGATTTATATAAGTACGCCTTTAGCGGGACAGCCACGGCAGATTATTTGGGCAGAATTATCCTGACAAGCAGCAAGGATCCATGCAGTCAGGCAAACGAGCCATTTGCTTTTGTCAATGCTATAAAGGTGGAGCCGAATGCCTTGACTCCATTCGTTCCGACAGAATATGCCTACCATCCGGTGCCGGTTGATGGCGCAGATAGGGTATCCGCAGATGTGACTCTTGAGTGGGAAAAGGGCGGATATGCTGAAAGTCACGATGTATATTTAGGCACCAATTTTGACGATGTCAATGACGCCAACAGAGGCAATCCGCTGGGCGTGCTGGTCAGTCAAAACCAGTCTGCTACGACTTATACCCCTGCCGAATTTCTTGATTTAAATACAACCCACTACTGGCGTATCGATGAGGTCAATGGCGCGCCTGATTACACTATCTTCAAAGGCGAGGTCTGGAGTTTCAAGACATCGCTTTATTTTGTCATGGAGAATTTCGATTCCTACGCTAACGACGCAGCCCTGCGGAGTGTATGGAAGGACGGCAGCACCAACGGCACCAGCGCGGAAGTTTCTGTCGAGACTGCTATTGTTAGCGATGGTCGCTCGATGAAGTATCAATACAAAAATGACCTCCCGCCATACTACTCTGAGGTCTATGTGGATACCGCTGATTTGGGAATGGACGACCCGGATTGGCTCGGCATCGGCTTTAAGACATTAGTACTGTACTTCTATGGCGAACCAAATAATCCTATTGGTGAGCAAATGTACGTGAAGCTGACCGACGGCGACAGCCCCGCGAATACAGCAACTGTAACGTACGGTGGTGTGTACGGCGATATGAACAACATCAGGCTGCAACAATGGAACAAGTGGGGCATCCCGCTGACGGCATTCGCCGATGTGAACCTTGCCAACGTAGCGAGGATTACCATCGGCTTCGGCGACGGCAGCCCCGGAAGCACAGGAACTGTGTACTTCGAGGACGTCGGAGGCAGTACCACTACATTATCTGTTTCTCCAATATCGCTTACTCTTGCCGCGGAAGCAAACAGCACAGGTACTTTTACCGTTACATCAAATACAAGCTGGACTGTCTCAAGTTCACAGTACTGGTTGACCGTCAGTCCGACGTCAGGTTCAAACAATGAGACAGTAACTGTTACTGCTCAGGCAAATGGCTCCTTAACAAGAAGAGCAAAAGTAACCGTTTATGGAGATACTTCGCAAACTGTAACAGTTACACAAAGCCGCATCGGTGGCGAAGGGTGTACTATTCCGTCAATGCCTCCATTCTCATCTTTGGTGAGCAATGGAAAATTCCCTGATCCCTTTGCATTCGTGGATGGTCCATGCATGACGAAAGGTGAATGGGAATGCCGTCGTGCGGAAATAGCCGAGCTGGTTCAGGAATTTGAGTTGGGTTATATGCAAGAGACGCCTTATTCTGCTACAACAGGTTCATATAGCGATGGCAGTCCCCCCTCAATAACAGTAACTGTCAACGACAATGGAGAACAAATATCCTTTCCTTGCTACATAGCCTATCCAAGCACAGGGACTGCACCTTATCCTGCCATGATATATTACGGTTATTATCCTTATTTTACTCTTGACAGCTCAGCGTTCTCCAGCATGGGAGTGTCTATCATTTATTTCCCCAATGATACGATTGCGCAACAGGTTGATGCCAGCTCGCGTGGAATAGGAGAGTTCTATGATATGTATGGGAGCGATCATTCCGCCGGGGCATTGATGGCATGGGCATGGGGAGTGGATCGTTTAATAGACGCTCTCGAAAAGACTCCTGAAGCAAATATTGATCCAACCCGGCTTGGGATGACAGGGTGTTCAAGGAACGGCAAGGGCGCTTTGGTAGCCGGTGCTTTCTGCGATCGGATTAAGCTCACCATACCCCAGGAATCAGGAGCCGGCGGTGCGGCAAGCTGGCGTGTTTCCCAATACCAGAGAGATGTATTGGGGCAGAATGCCCAGTGGCTGGCTGAGATCTGCGGAGAGAACGTCTGGTTCAGATCTAATTTCTCGCAATTCGGCAGTGCCGTGAATAAACTCCCGTTTGACCATCATATGGTAGCGGCATTGTGCGCACCGAATGCCCTGCTGTTCATCGAAAACACCTCGATAGATTGGCTGGGCAACTTGAGTTGCTGGACCAACGGCAAGGTTACGCATATGATATGGGAAGCGATGGGGATACCCGATAGGATGGGTTTTTCCCAGGTAGGTGGTCATGCGCATTGTGCTTTCCCCTCTTCCCAGCAACCTGAAGTGACGGCTTATGTCCAGAAATTCCTGGTAGGCGGCGGAACTGCAGATACAAATGTTATGAAAACTGACGGTGGTTTCACATTCGATGAGGCAAGATGGGTAGATTGGACAGTGCCGTGGGTAGATTTGACAGTGCCGAATCCTATCAAAGGCGATTTAAATCACGATTGCGGGGTGGGTTTTTATGATTTGGCATTATTTGTTGAGCGATGGCTGGATGATGATTGCCTATATAATGGGTGGTGTTACGAGGCCGATTTGAACTATGATGGAGGTGTTAATTTTTCGGATTATGCGGAGCTTGCAAGTCACTGGCTCGAAGGGGAATAAGGGGACAGAATAAATTTGAGCGGTGTAATGGGGGTAGAGGTGGGGGTCGTCGATTTTCAATTTTTATTCAGGGGGAAAGATGCGGAGATGCAGCGTAGTTAAAAACCTTCGGATAGTTCGCGGGGGATTTGAGGATTATAAAAGATTAGCGAGGTTTCATTATCGGGACAGCCGGCCGGGGGCATATACGGCGATATTTGTCATTAAGCCGAATAAGGGTATGAGTAAAGAACCGGTGGGGGTGATAGTTTATACGATGCCGAGCGCGGGGGCGGAGCTGCGGAACTTCGCAACGGATAATTTCTTTGCCGGGTTTGATAACCGGACGCGATTAGGGCTTATCAATAAGAATATCCGGTGTATCAGCAGGGTGATAATCGAGCCGAGGTTTAGGGGGCTGGGATTGGCGAGCCGGTTGGTACGCGAGACGATGCCCGAAATGGATGTGCCCATAGTCGAAGCGATGGCGGTGATGGGTATGGTCAATCCATTTTTTGAAAAGGCAGGGATGAAGGCATTTACAGGAAAGATGCCGGTGCGATGCGTTCAGCTTATCGAGGCGTTCAGCAAGGTTGGGATTGAAGAGGAGGAACTGATTGACGCTGAAGGGGTGCAACGGAAAATCGAGCGGTTAGGGCGGTGGGAAGGCGAATTTATCGAATCAGAAATCGGGCGTTTTCTACAAAGCTACGGCGAGAGGCGCTATGAGAAGACCGGTTTGGAACGGACGAGATTTGTGCTGAGCAAGCTAACATACAGGCCGGTGTATTATATATGGCTAAATAAGAATTTAGAATTGAGAATTTAGAGTTGGGAATTATGGCAAATACGGTTAGAGCAATAGAGTTAGATAAGCTGATTGCGCATCCGGACAATCCTAATAAGATGAGCGGCGCAACCTTTGGGAAACTGGTGCGCAATATAAAGCGAACAGGCAGATATGAGCCGATAGTAGTGAGGCCGCATCCGGAAAGAGAAGGATATTTTCAGATAATCAACGGCCATCACCGTTATCTTGCTTTAGATAAACTGGGCTACAAAGCAGCTGACTGCGTAGTATGGGACATCGACGACGAGCAGACGGAAATTCTGCTGGCGACTCTCAACCGTCTGTGCGGGTCGGACGAACTTGGCAAAAAACTTAACCTGCTGAAACGGCTGAGTAAAAGGATGGAATCGAGGGAGCTTGCGAAATTGGTGCCGCAGACAGCGAAGCAGATTGAGCGATTAACAAATTTGAAGATGCCGGTTGCACCGGGGGCAGCGGCGAAGCAATTCTCAAGTCCGATGGTGTTTTTTGTAAATGATACACAGCAAGAAGTAATAGAGAGCGCGCTATCATCAGTAAGAGAGCCGGCAGTTGAAAAAACAAGAGCTGCAAGGAGGGCGTCGGCACTGGCACGGATAGCAGAGGAATATCTCTCCGCCAGAGGCGGACAAGTTCGGAGAGTGAGGGATTATGGGCAAACGAGGGCACCTGACTGCTAGGCAGTTAACGGTATTAAACGATTTGTTTAACAGCGACCTTGATGAGCAGGGGGTTCTGGACAAACATAGAGTTCGCCGGAGCACATACGAGAGGTGGCTGGCAAACGAGCTTTTTGCAGAACGGTTCGACAGATATGTCAACAGCGTGAGGCGGCGAAGCGAGCTTTTGATGGCCAAATACAGCTGTCTTGCAGCGGCGAAATTGGTCGAACTGACCACATCTGAGAAGGTGGAGACGGCCCGCAAGGCATGTTTGGATATTATCTGTCAGCCGAAGATTGCAACTGAGGCCGAAAGAAGTGAAAAGGACGGTAATAACCCGGCAGAACCACTCTCAGATGTACAGGCGGGCAGGATATTGGCGGCGCTGGCGGGTGGAGAGGAGAAAAATTCATTGGAGGTGGATAAAATTTTGGAGTGACATAGAAACAAAAAAAGAGTCTGCGCAAAAAGGGAGACGCAGGCCTCTTTTTATTTATAGTATGTCTGGTCTGTCTCCCTTATACGATAACGCTCTTTCTTATTTATCATCTAAACCAACCTCGCGAAGTCAGACTCACTTTTCATACTCTCTATTTAGAATATACTCCATTTATTAGGAGAGGCAAAAAAATCTGCAAAAATTTTTTAATATTTTTTGTATTTCATTGTCACTATCGTAACTCATTTAAGGGACAAGACTAATGACAAAGCTGAGTTTGATTAAGCAGACAAATTTTAAAACAATAGAAAAAGCAACGGAGGTTTATTCAAGCCTGAGGCGGAGGGCACCAGTGACACGAGGGGACATCAAAAATTACATTAAGGTCTATTTAGGCATCGATATCCCAGATAAAAGGATTTGCGAGGGACATAACAGTCCGATGGAATATCTATGGCACAGCTATTTTACTGATTTCGCGGGTAAGCGAGCAGGAAACGGCGACGCAATAGTGTGGGCCAACCGCGCCGGCGGCAAAACGGAATTGGCTGCAATCGCCACTTTGCTGGACTGTATCTTTAAGCCGAGGTGCCAGGTACGAATCCTCAGCGGCTCCGGCGAGCAGGCGGGCAGGATGTACGAATATTTAACCGGTTTTCTGCGGGGAGGTTACGAAGAATTTTTAGCAGGACCTATCCGCAAGAGTAAATGCCGGTTCGCCAATGGCTCAGCTGTCGAGGTACTGACGCAATCGCCGATGAGCATTCGGGGTCAGCATATTCAGAAACTTCGCTGCGATGAGGTTGAGCTTTTCGATGAAGACGTCTTTGCGGCGGCGAAGTTCACCACCCAGAGCAAGGCGGGGCTATTGGCGGCGATGGAGATGATAAGCACAATGTATCGGCCTTACGGGTTGATGCAAAAGATAGTCTCTTCTGCTAATGAGGTTGGCACACCTGTCTTTAAGTGGTGTTTGTGGGAGGTGATAGAAAAGTGCACCGAGAGAAACTGCTCGCAGTGCCCGCTATGGGCTGACTGCGAGGGCAAAGCAAAGAGGAGCGAAGGTTATCTGAAGATTGACGATTGCATAACAGCGATGCGTCGTGCCAGCAGGGCCGGCTGGGAGGCGGAAATGCTTTGCAAAAGACCCAGTCGGGAGAATGTGGTCTTTGACGAGTTCGAGCCCGCTGAACACATCCGGCAGGTTGATTATGACCCTAATCTGCCGTTGTACAGGGCACTTGATTTCGGCTTTGTGAATCCTTTTGTGTGCTTATGGGTGCAGGTCGACGAAAATGGCGTTGTGCGGGTGATAGACGAATATGTTCGTAGCAGAGCAACAATAGATGTTCACGCAGAGGAAATAAAAAGCCGAACACCTGCCGGGGAAGGAAGCGTAGCAGCTACCTTCTGCGACCCTGCGGGGGCAAACAGAAACGATGTTACCGGCACAAGTATAGTTCGTGAGCTGCGAACGCTGGAGATAGTTGCACGCTTTCGGCGAAGCGGAATCCTTGAGGGCATCGAGCTTATCCGTCGCAGCTTGAGGGCTGGTGACGGCAAAAAGAGATTGCTAATCTCACCGAGGTGTACTCGGTTGATAGAGGCAATGGAGTGTTATCGTTACCCGGAGGGTAGCAGGACAGGTGAGATTCCACTCAAGGACGGCTTATACGACCACCCGATAGATGCACTGCGGTATTTCTTCGTTAACTACAAACACACCGGCAAAACTACAAGCCGTCGATATTAGGAGCAAGATTCTGTTTTAAACAAATCGGGCAGGGTGGCATAGATGTGCGCATAAAAACAGGGCTGAGATGCGGAGGGAGAGGAAAAAGCGATATATTTCTCAGCCCTGTTAAATGCTATATTAAAATGTTACACCAAAAACTTCTATAACTCTATATTATTCTTGCTAAAAAATGTTCACATGCCGCAAAAATAATATCCGCCAAAAGAAGCCACCACAGCTGGCTATATTTTATACATTCTGCCGTTAAAAGTAAAGCGGAATTTAGCTTATATTCAACTATTTTGCACACTTTTGGCCTGTATCCTATGGATAATTTCGCTAAGCTATTTATATAAAGGCACTTATAATTTGATGAAAAATGTAAAAAATTAGCATTATTTTGTGTTTGCCGACAAAATTTTTGAACTTATCGATGGGCGCTTTTTGGAAGGCGTATTGAGTTATAAAAAAATGGGCTGAGGTCGGAGGGAGGAAAAGAGGAGTTAAAACCCCAGCCCGTAGTATAATATACCTATACTAAAATTGTTACGTTTTCAGCAAGTAAAAAGTTCGGTTTAATAAAAAAAATTATTAAAATCGCACCAATGTTTATAATTACCCCAGATTTTGGTTAAATTTTTAGTGGAAGCCAAATCTTAAGAGCTGTTATTGACTAACCTAGCTTGGAGGGGTTAAACTATCTCTGTTGTTTTGTATTAGCGTATACGTTTGGCGTTTTTTAGAGAGATATTATGATGCTCAAAAGGACACATAATTGCGGACAGCTTCGGCTTGAAAACGCCGGCAAAAAGGTAACATTAGCTGGCTGGGTTCATTCCTATCGCGACCACGGCGGGTTGGTATTCATCGACCTTCGGGATAAAGAAGGGCTGACCCAGTTAGTTTTTAATCCTGAAACCTTCCCAGATGCCCACAAGGAGGCACGGGCGGTCCGCTGTGAATGGGTAATAGCAGCCAAAGGCACAGTTCAGCCGCGGGGGGAAGGATTGGAAAATCCGAAGCTTCCCACCGGTCAAATCGAGGTGGCCGTGCAAGAGCTGGAAATCCTGAACACTGCGAAGACGCCTCCTTTTGAGATCGAAGATGGGTTAAAGACCAGCGAGGAAATTCGGATGGCCAAGCGGTATGTCGACCTTCGCCGGCCCGAGATGCAAAAGATGCTGCAGGTTCGGCACCGTGTGATGAAAATAACACGGGATTATTTCGACCGGCTGGGCTTTTTGGAAATTGAAACGCCGATGTTGGCCAAGAGCACGCCGGAAGGGGCAAGGGATTTCTTAGTGCCCAGCAGACTGATGCCGAACTGTTTTTATGCACTGCCGCAGTCGCCGCAGCTATTCAAGCAGATTCTGATGGTGGGTGGTGTTGACAAATACTTCCAGATAGTGCGGTGCTTTCGTGATGAGGACCCGCGTGCTGACCGACAGGCGGAATTTACGCAAATCGACGTCGAGATGAGCTTCGTTGACAGCAATGACATCATCGGCGTTCACGAAAACCTGGTGGCGAAGATATGGAAGCAGGTTCTGGGCGTGAACGTCAAGGCACCGATGCGACGAATGTCTTACAAAGAAGCTATGGACAATTACGGCACCGACAGGCCGGATTTACGTTTCGATATGAAATTAGGCGACATTTCCGATATTGCAAAGACAAGCACGTTCAAGGTATTTACCTCAACCATTGAAAAAGGCGGGGTTGTAAAAGGGCTTTGTGTTCCGGGCGGCGGCGAAAAATATTCCAGAAGCGATATCGAAAAAACACTGACGGAGTTTGCGGCGGACTATGGAGCAAAAGGTTTGGCCTGGGCCAAGGTCAAAAGAGAAAATGACAAGCTCGGCTTTGTCGGCGGCCTTGCAAAATTCTTTAACCCCGAACAAATTCAAGGGATAATCGAACGCTTCGGCGCCAAAGACGGGGACCTGATTCTGCTGGTTGCTGACAATGAAAAAAACGCCAATAAGGTGCTGGCCCCGCTGCGGCGCAAAATAGCGAGTGAACTGAAGCTCTACAATGAGAAAGTGTTCGAGTTTGTGTGGATAGTGGAGTTTCCGCTGTTCGAATGGAACGAGGGCGAGAAGCGATATGATTCACTGCACCATCCGTTCACGGCGCCTGTGCCGGAGGACCTGCATAAGCTCGACAGCGACCCCGGTAGTATCCGCTCGCAGGCGTACGACATTGTTATCAACGGCTATGAGATTGGTGGTGGCAGTATTCGTATCCACAACCCAAAGGTTCAGCAGAAAGTTTTCGAACTGCTCAAAATCTCGAAAGAACAGGCGCAGCAGCGGTTCGGGTTCTTTTTGCGGGCATTAGAATACGGCGCTCCGCCGCATGGTGGAATAGCATTCGGACTGGACAGGATGATTATGCTTCTTACCGGCACTGAGAATATAAGGGACGTCATTGCATTTCCGAAGACCCAGCGGGGCCAGTGCCTTTTGACTGATGCACCGAGCGAGGTTGACCAGAAACAATTAGACGAGCTGAACCTGCGAACACAAAAACACTCGCATCCGCTGCAGGGCGGCGATATCTCGCTAAAGGCAGGCGCAATCGAGCAGAAAGAAGTTTAGACTGTAAATGGTGGGGCGACCCCCCATCTTACACGATATAGGAGTGAACAGCGGGTTTTGAGTTTATGTGGAAGTATATACGTCAAATTTATCATGAGATTCTGGCGATTTTTCATTTGTCGCCGTTTTCGCTGGCGGAAAAGTGTCGAGTAGCATTTGGGGCGGCGGTGGCACTGGTGCTTATACTAGCGCTGCTTTTGCCATATATCTGGATGGGGCAATTGACAAAAAATGCTGCCCTCGATGCCGGGCGGGCAAAGACTGAGATGCTGCTGGCCCGGCACTTCCAGAGGAAACAGACCGGTGGAACAGCCCTTCCAGCATTAGACGGCAGAGGGGCCGTGCTGGATGTGAACAATCCTGATATGCGGTGGATTCGGTTCACAAAAGAGGGAGAAAGCCAATTAGCAACATTGACCGACGAGCAGAAAGAGATGATTAAATCTCTAAAAGCCGAGGGGGGAAGAGGCGATAATATTCTGCTAGCCAAACATAACGGCGTGCTTCACAGCAGTTATATAAAGGTCTTCCGTGCGACCGAGAGCTGCATAAGTTGCCATAATCCGCAAGGCTCGGCAAAGCCATTCGGCCAAAACGAGCTTATAGGCGCAGTGATAATTCAAAGGCCGGCCGCTGAAATCAGCAGAACGGTGCTGTTAAACAGGGTCTGGATAATCATCGCAGGGCTGATTGCCGGTACGGGTGCAATCGTTGCCTTTTATATTATAACTCAGCGGGTAATCCTTCGGCCAATCCGGCAACTGCGGGCAATTGCGAACAACGTTGCTGAAGGCAATCTCGATATCAGAAGCTCAATACAAACAGGCGATGAATACGAGAGGCTTGCTGAGGCATTTAATCACATGCTGGATGGGCTGCAGGCCGCACAGGAAAAACTTCGCCAGGCAAATAAACAGCTTGATGCAAAAATTGCAGAGCTTTCCGAACGGAACATAGAGCTGTTCAAGGCCAATAAAATAAAGAGCGAATTTCTAGCTAATATCTCGCACGAGTTCAGAACACCACTAAACGCAATACTGGGTTTTGCGGAGATACTGCGGGGAAAACCGGAACTACTGAAAAAAGACAAGGGGCAAAGATATGCCGAGAATATTATTGAGGGGGGTAAAAACCTTCTGAATATGATAAATGACCTGCTGAACCTTGCAAAAGCTGAAGCGGGCAAAATAGAGCTGCATATAGAAAAAACATCGATACCGCAATTGTGCAAAACAGTTGTCGGCTCCTTCTCGGCACTTACAAAAAAGAAAAAAATCAAAGTCAAATTAGTGGTCGATGACAACATCCCGGTTCTTTCAACGGATGCCGGCAAGGTTCAGCAGATACTGTATAACTTTCTAAGCAACTCCGTAAAGTTCACGCCTGAAACGGGCAGGATTGAGATTCGAGCCAATATGCAGGGTGAGCAAATGGTGCGGATTGCAGTTTCCGATACCGGCTGCGGCATTGCCGAGGCGGACAAGAAAAAGATATTCGAGAAGTTCAGCCAGGCCGACGGCTCCCTAACCCGTCGCACCGCAGGAAGCGGACTGGGCCTTGCCATTAGTAAGGAATTGGCCGCTATGCTCGCCGGAAGTATCGGGATGGAGAGTGAAGCAGGCCGCGGCTCAACCTTCTGGCTCGATATACCTGTTACACTCACAAAAGAAGAACAAGCCGTATAGAAGCCGTGTATGGTTATTTCGTTCAAAAATACCCCCGAGTATTCCTGTCTTGCGGTTTAGTTTGAATCACTGGAGATGAACTATTTGACCGGCTGGGCGATTAGGATATAATAGCTGCCCGAAAGAAAGGGCTCGCTAATGGCTAAAAAATTTGTAAGGGCGATTTTCCCGGGGTCGTTTGACCCGATTACAAACGGGCATTTAGACGTTATTCATCGCGGGATAAAGCTCTTCGACGAGCTTATCGTTGCAGTGGGCAAAAGCCCAATAAAGAATCCGCTATTTACCCCCGAAGAACGGGTGGAAATAATAGCTGAACTGGTATCCGATATACCCGGCGTATTGGTAGAAAGTTTTGACGGGCTGACGGTTGAATATGCCGCCAAAAAAGGGGCGGATGTCATCCTGCGAGGCCTGCGGAGTTTAACCGATGTCCAGTACGAGTTTCAGCTTGCAATGACCAATAGGGCCGTAGCCGGCATTGAAACCGTATTTGTTATGACCGGTGAGCAGTATGGCTTCACAAGCTCAACATTAATCCGACAAATAGCCTCGCTGGGCGGAGACTTGTCAAGCCTGGTTCCGGAAAACGTCTACAACCGCTTGAAAAAACGGCTTAAAAAAAGTCGTCCGTGACCCGTGACTCGGGGCACGAATTACAAGGAACGAGTCACGAGATATGTTCACAGTTAGTGTTGAAACATACTTTTGGGCATCGCACCAGTTGACCCTGCCGGACAACTCAAAAGAGCCGTTGCACTACCATAACTGGGTGGTTATCGCTAATATCAGCAGCGAGAAACTCGATGATATGGGATTGGTTATGGACTTTTGCCGGCTCAAAGAGGCGCTCGATAAAACGACGGCTGAGTTCGATAACGTCCCGTTAGACAGCATTGATTATTTCCAGCGGAACAATCCGTCAGCGGAGAACGTAGCAAAATATATATTCGATAAACTCGAACCGGAGCTGCCGGGCGGTGTGGAACTGCGAAGTATTAAGGTTACCGAGGAGCCGGGCTGCTCGGCAAAATTTAGCAAATAGACGATTGCGCCTGCAGGGGGCCTGCAAATTTGACGATTATCTAATACGGGATGACGATATAAGGGATATTCCGAACCAACCCGCAGGATGGTCTTATAAATTTAATGGTTATCGAGGCGTAATTTTTGGTATAATAGCCGGGAAGGGTTTATTGATATGCAATGTCAAATTTGCCAAAAAAAAGAAGCAACCATTCATTTAACTGAGATAACCAATGGGGTGCGCAGCGAGATGCATCTTTGTGAGCATTGTGCGCAGGAAGAGGGTATAGCCGTCAAGAGTCAGCTTTCTATAAATGAATTGCTCAGCGGCCTGCTTGCCACCCAGCCGTCCGACGATGAGCTGTTCGGCGACACTGAGCAGGAGCATACCTGCCCACATTGCGGATTTACGTTATCGCAATTCACCAAGGAGGCTGTGTTGGGCTGTCCATACGACTATGATGTTTTTGAAAAATCGCTGATGCCGCTTATCGAAAAGGCCCACGACGGCAAAACGGTTCACCGCGGCAAGGTCCCCTCGAAAATGCCGAAGGATACAAAAAAGCAAATAAAGCTTGCAGCGATGCGTCAGCAACTGGATGCAGCGGTGCAAAGTGAAGATTACGAACTGGCCGCAAAATTGCGAGACGAAATAAACCAGCTGGAATAAAAATTTGGTAGTTGGTAATAGGTAACTGGTAATTGGTGATTTGCCATTTAACCAGATAGATATGAAGCTGACTGATATAAGTGGTGACATAAACGAATGGTTTAACGGCTCAGGTCCGTTGGCTGACATTGTCATATCCTCGCGGGTTCGTTTGGCCAGGAACATAGCGGGGTACAAATTCTTGAGTCGATGCTCCGTTGCTGAAAAGACCGAGATACTCAAAAAGTTAAGAGATATCCTGATGTCGCTGGAGCTCGGCGATAAAATCTTCTATCTGGCCGTGGACAAGACCCCCGCCTTAGACAGACATCTGTTGGTGGAAAGGCATTTAATCAGCCGACATCACGCCTTCGGCAAAGGTCCTCGCGGAGCAGTTATCGCCCAGCGAGAATTTTTCACTGCGATGATTAATGAAGAGGACCATCTGCGAATTCAGACGCTGAAAGGCGGGCTGCAGCTAACTCAGTGTGCCGAGCAGATAAACCGTATCGACGATATGATAGAGCAAAGGGTAGATTATGCCTTTAGCCCTCGCTATGGGTATCTGACGGCCTGTCCAACTAACTTGGGCACGGGTATAAGGGTCTCAGTAATGCTGCATCTGCCTGCGCTGAAGATGACCGGCCAAATAGAGAAGTTCTTAAACGCTTCGAGGGATATGGGACTGGCTGTGCGAGGCCTGTTCGGCGAAGGTACTGAGGCGGCAGGTGATTTCTATCAGCTTTCAAATCAGGTATCGCTCGGTGTAACAGAGGCCGAGGTCGTTGCGCAATTTGAAAACGGTATTATTCCGGAAATTGTCGAATATGAAAATGCGGCGCGGAATCAGCTGCTCTCGAGGGAGCCAGACGTTCTCGACGACAAAATCTCCCGGGCAATGGCGCTGCTGCGAAACGCCCATTTGATAAGCTCGCAGGAGGCATTATTTTTACTAAGCCATCTGCGGATGGGCATCAATATGCACGAACGTATGGGCGTTTCAACTCCTGCGATAAAGAAGCTTTGCAATCTTAGTGCTACCGGCGGCGATGCTGATAAGCCCGTGGGGCTTTCTATTACAACCATAAACCGGCTGTTTATGCTCACTCAGCCGGCACATTTGCAATTAAACTGCGGGAAAACGCTGGACGCCGCCCACAGGGACATCCTCAGGGCCAAAATCATCCGCTCAGCACTTAACGGTTAGCATATAGCACACAGCATTCAGCAATAGACACACTTATTCATCTGCCAAAATGGCACGAAGACAGGAGCATAAGAGCACAAGCGCAAAAGGGCATAAGTACTTGTTGCTTGCGAGCTTACGACTTGTGCTCTTGCGCTGCGAGGTTGCTGGCACAGCTTTTGCATATTTTGTTTACAGTGATGTATCTACACGCTAATATAACAAGTGCAGAAAAAACGAAAGGAAGTGCAATATGGCTACTAATAAAATAATCGGAATAGATTTGGGGACAACGCTTTCGGTAGTTGCCGTGATGGAAGGTTCTTCACCGAAGGTTTTGATTAACTCTTCTGGCTCCCGGCTGACTCCCTCTGTGGTGGGTTTTACCGATAAAGGCGAACGGTTAGTCGGGCAAATCGCCAAGCACCAGCAGGTAACCAATCCTGAGAACACTGTATTCTCCATAAAGCGTTTTATGGGTCGGCGGCACAAAGAAGTCGCAGCAGAGGAAAAGATAGTCCCTTATAAAATCACCGGCGGGCCGGATGAACTGGTCAAGGTGAGCGTCCGCGGCAAGGAATATACTCCGCCGGAGATTTCAGCGATGATTCTGCAGGATTTGAAAAAGACCGCAGAAGATTATCTCGGCGACACGGTCGAACGAGCTGTTATTACGGTTCCCGCATACTTTAATGACTCGCAGCGCCAGGCAACAAAGGACGCCGGCCAAATAGCAGGGCTAAAAGTCGAGCGGATTATCAATGAGCCGACGGCGGCGGCGCTGGCCTACGGACTGGAGAAGAAAAGAAATGAAAAGGTTGCTATCTTCGACTTCGGCGGCGGAACGTTCGACATATCAATTCTCGATATCGGTGACAACGTTTTTGAAGTTCTCAGCACAAACGGCGACACACACTTAGGTGGTGATGACCTCGATGCGGTGCTGATAAATTATCTGGCGGACGAATTCAAAAAGACCGAGGGCATTGACCTTCGCAAGGACCCGATGGCGCATCAGCGGCTCAAGGAGGCGGCTGAGAAGGCAAAATGTGAGCTGAGCACACAGCTTGAGGCGACTGTAAACCTGCCGTTTATCACGGCGGATTCTTCAGGCCCCAAACATTTGCAGATTACCCTCACTCGCAGCAAGTTTGAGGCGCTTTGCGAGCCGGTATTTGAGCGGCTGAAAAGCCCCTGCTACAAGGCGATGGAGGATGCCAAGATTACCCCAAAAGATATTGCGGAGGTATTGTTTGTCGGCGGGTCCACGAGGATTCCGAAGGTTTATGAAATCGTCAAAGGCATCTTCAACAAAGAGCCCAACAGGACTCTTAACCCCGACGAGGTCGTAGCGCTCGGCGCAGCTGTTCAGGGGGCGGTTCTGGCCGGCGACGCGGGCGTGAAGGATATTCTGCTTTTAGACGTAACACCGCTTTCTTTGGGCGTCGAGACCCTCGGCGGAGTTATGACAAAACTGATTGACCACAACACGACAATCCCCACCAGCAAGAAAGAGATATTCTCAACAGCGGCTGACAGCCAGACGACCGTCGATATTCACGTTCTGCAGGGTGAGAGGGAATTTGCCAGGGACAACCGCACATTAGGCAGATTTCAACTGACCGATATTCCGCCTGCCCCGCGAGGAATTCCGCAGATTGAGGTCGCATTCGATATCGACGCCAACGGCATCTTGAACGTCTCGGCTAAAGATATGGGCACGGGCAAGCAGCAGTCGATTGAGATTAAATCCAGCTCCGGGCTAAGCGAAGAAGAGGTTAAAAAGATGACCAAAGAGGCCGAGGCTCACGCTGCAGAAGATAAGAAAAAACGGGAGGTTGTAGACTTGAAGAACCAGGCGGACCAGCTAATTTACTCAACAGAAAAGACGCTCAAAGAGCACGGCGACAAGGTCTCTGCGGAGACCCGCGGCGGAATCGAAAGCGCCGTCAACAATTTGAAGGAGGCTATAAAAGGCGAAGACGCCAATGCTATAAAAAAAGCTATTGAAAATCTCGGCACCGCCGGCCAGGAATTGGGCAAGGTGCTTTATGAAGAAGCAGCCAAAAAACAAGCTACTTCTGCAGGAGGCAAAGCAGACAGCGCCCAAGGCGGGCCGCCTCCTGAAGGCGAGGTCAAACGAAAAGGCGACGACGTAATCGACGCAGAGTTTGAAGCCAAAGACAAGTAAGAGCATAAAAGCAAAAGTCCACAAGAGCACAAGTAATATTACTTGTGCTCTTTTTATTTGCATAAGAGAGCGGGAGGATATTCTTTTCAGAATTTCTTGTTTAATGGCGGCGGTCGAATTATCATATCGTTCGTAAAAGTTACCTGAAAAGCTAAGGTAAGGATTATGAAGCTAAGACAGGAACTTAGCCTGCTCGGCGTTTTTTGCATAGCCTCCGGCGCGATGATTAGCTCGGGGCTGTTCATTTTGCCGGGGATGGCTTACGCCAAAGCCGGGCCGTCGGCGATTGTCTGCTATTTTCTTGCAGGTTTGCTGTCGTTGCCGGGCATGCTGAGCATCGCTGAGATGACAACCGCTATGCCCAAGGCCGGCGGCGACTGCTTCACCATAATCCGAAGTTTGGGTCCCGGTGTCGGCACGGTTGCAGGACTTCTCAGCTGGTTCGCATTGGCAATGAAGAGCGCGTTTGCGCTTGTCGGTATGTCGATTTTCACCCGGCTGATTGTGGATGTTGACATCCATATTATTGCCTTGTTTTTCTGTTTGTTGTTTCTGGGGATAAATCTTGTCGGCATCAAAGGGGCCGGCAGGACGCAGATTGCACTTGTAGTCGGCCTGTTTGCTCTTATGCTCGTGTATATCGTGGCCGGTCTTCCTAAAGTAAAGGTCGACAACTTCACGCCATTTGTCCCTCGTGGATTGACAGGTATGTTTTTCACAATCGGTTTTGTTTTTGTTTCATACACCGGACTTTTGAAAATAGCCAGCGTCGCCGAAGAGATAAAAAATCCGGCACGCAATATTCCTCTTGGTATGATAGTGTCCTTGCTTGTTGTCGGCATCTTTTATAGTTTTGTAGTCTTCGTTACGGTCGGCGTCCTTGACGGAGACGTACTCAGTCAATCACTTATGCCGATATCCGACGGTGCGGAGGTGCTTATGGGAAGCTGGGGCAAGATTGCGCTGGCTGTCGCAGCAATCCTGGCCTTTCTTTCAACGGCAAATGCCGGTATTATGACCTCTGCCAGAAGTCTCGTGCCGCTCAGCAGTGACAGCCTGCTGCCGGAATTTCTCGGCAGAATCAATGCACGGTTCAGAACGCCTCACAATGCCTTGCTTGTCACGGCCGTCTTTATTATCGTTTCGCTGTTTTTGAAGCTGGAGATTCTCGTCGAAGCGGCTTCTGTTGTTTTGATTCTTACGAATATCCTTGCGTGTCTGTCCGTTATAATCCTGCGAGAAAGCAGGATTCAGAATTATCGCCCCATATTCCGTGCCCCGTTGTATCCCTGGATGCAGCTCGCAGGAATCATCGGCTTTTGTTTTATCATCGTCGAGATGGGAAAAGAAGCCCTGTTTGTCAGCGTCGTTCTCATTTGCATCGGTGTATTCGTGTACTGGTTTTACGGTCGAATCAGAACGAACAGAGAATATGCACTGCTTCACCTCATCGAACGAATTACCGCAAAAGAACTTACCAGCTATTCCCTTGAAGAAGAGCTCAAAGATATAATCAGGCAGCGCGATGAGATTGTCACAGACAGGTTCGACCATATAGTAGAGCAGTGTATCGTTCTGGACATAGATAAGCCCGTGAGTGCCGATGAGTTTTTCCGCCTTGCGTCTGAGCAGTTGTCGGGCCGGCTTGGCGAGCAGGCGGCAGATATATACCGGCGGCTTGTTGCCAGAGAAAAGGAAAGCAGCACCGTGCTGAGCGATAATCTGGCGATACCTCATATAATAATCGAAGGCGAACACACATTCGATATCCTTATTGCCAGATGCAAAGATGGTGTTGCCTTTTCGGATGCGCGCAGGCAGGTGCAGGCGATTTTTGTGATTGCAGGCAGCAAGGACGAGCGGAACTTTCATCTCTATTCGCTTTCCGCCATCGCGCAGATAGTGCAGGACCCGAACTTTGAAAGAAGGTGGGTGACCGCGCAAAGCCCCGAAGTCCTCCGGGATATTGTGCTGCTCGGCCAGCGCAAACGTCCGACCGCACAATTACCGTGAAACGGCGTATTCGATGCGGGATTGGTAACCGATCTATTTCCCTATGCAGAAGTGGGAGAATATCCTGTCCAGAACCTCTTCATCTATGTGTTGCTGCTGAATGTCGGAGATGTTTTGAAAAGCTGCCCGTAGCAGCATCGCGGCAACTTCGTCATTGCCGGCTTTCAATTCGTTTATAGATTCGTCAATATTCTCAATCGCTTCCATAACCGCCTGCCTGTGCCGGGCGGTAAGCGCAATCAAGCCTGTCTCCCGTACCGCCGTCCCTTGTTTAGCACCTCCAAGTGATATCTCGATTAACCTTTTATCAATAGTATTGCGCAACTGCTCCAAACCGGTGTCGGTTTTTGCGGAGACGGGCAAAAAGTCGGCGTTAAATAATTTATTTAGCTCGACGATGCGTTCGGCCAGTATTTCCTTTGAGAGCAAATCGCACTTTGTCGCCACTGCTATTAGAACTTTGGGTGATATCAGTTCGCGAATTGAAACATCCTCAATCCAATCTGTCTTCGACACATCAACACAGAATACAACCGCAGAACTATTTTGCAGCGCTTCGACAGCAGCGCCCTGTGCCAATTCATCAAGTATATTCTCGGTTGTAGGAACCAATCCCGCACAATCGAACAGCACGCATCGGCAATGCCTCAATGTCAGCACGCTGGTCAGGACATCTCTGGTGGTTTTGCGATGTGCCGATACGATGCTTCTTTCGCAGCCCGCCAGTTTATTGAGCAGACTGCTTTTGCCGGCGCCAGAAACACCTGCGATTCCAACAGCCGGCAAATCAAGCATCGATTCACAGCCGATACTGTCGGACAACAACTGCTCAAGCTCTTCTTTTATGACGGAAAGTTTCTGAACCGCTTCTGCGCTTGTTTCTAATTCGATATCTTCGCCGCTGAAATCCAGTCCTGCTTCGATATGGCTGAGACAATCCATAAGCTTCGAACGGATTTTTTCTGTTGTTTCAGCCAACCTGCCGCTAAGAAGCTTCTCGGCTGCGGCCAATTGAAACCTGTTGGAGCTGATGATGATTTCATTCACCGCTTCAGCCTGGGCCAGGTCGATTTTACCGTTAAGATATGCCCTTGCGGTAAATTCGCCAGGCCCGGCCAGACGAAGGCCTTTGTTCAGCAGACCTTCCAGCAGGGCGGCAGTAACAGAGGGATTTGTATAGAGGTGAATTTCAGCGACCGTTTCGCCGGTATAGGAATGCGGAGCAAAAAAAAGATATAATTGTGCATTGATTCTCAGCTTCTCATCAACTGCTATGCTGCCGGCTGCTAATCTTGTCCTTCGTTCAGTGTCAATCATCGGTCTGAAAATCTGACTTATTTTCTTGATTGTGTCGGGGCCGGATATGCGAACAATTGCCCTTTCCCCCAAAGGCGGAGAGCTGACAGCTACGATAGTGTCATTAAGCTCATACATTACTTTATGTTCTAAAGAAGGGCTTTGGTTTTTTCTTTTTGACTTTACCGCCGGTTTTGCTTGTTACGGCAACTAAGCCCTTTGATTCGGCCTCTTCCTTTTCGCGGATATGTTTTTTTATAATGTATTGCTCAATAACGCCGAAGAAGGTGCTGGTCATAATATAAAGATTCAGCCCCGAAGGCGACTTATAAAGCATCAGCGGGAAAAGTACCGGGAACATTATCATCATCATTTTTTGCTGTTGTGCGACCTTCGGGTCGGTAGATGTGCTTGGCGCAGAAATAAACTTCTGCTGCAGGTAGAACGCGATTCCCATCAGAATCGGCAGAAGGTTAAGCGAATCCAGCTTGCCAAACAGGGGGATAGTAATTGCCCTGAATCTGAACAGGGCGTCCGGGGCCGAAAGGTCTGTAATCCAGAACGGCAAAAACGCCGCCCCTCGCAGGTCAATACTGGTGTAAATCGAACTGTATAATGCGATCCATATCGGCATCTGCACAAACACCGGAAGCATACTTATAATGCCGCTCGCCTGGGAAACGCCCCGCTCCTTTTGAAAAGCCGCTATCCGCCTTTGCATCTCCATCGGGGTCTTCGAATATTTCTTTCTTATTTCCTGCACTTGCGGGTCGCTGAGAACCTTCTGCACCTTGCTCATCGAGACTTGGCTTTTTTTGGTAATCGGATGCATAATAAGGCGCACCAGGAACACTAATATGATAATGATAATGCCGTAATTACCAATGAAGCCATACATCCATTTCATAATAGCCAGTATTCCGAAGGCCAGAGGTTGTATGATGGCCGCAGGACAGCAGCAACTCATAAAATCTATCGTCTGGAAAAAGCCTAGCCTGCGGTACAGTTCATTTTTATCGAATAGCCCTTTGTCCTTCGGCCCTATATAAAGCTGGAAATTATACGTTTTTGAGCTATCTGTCTGGCCGGCGGCTGCCAATTGGCTTGACGCAATTTTCAACTCGACTCCCACGGTCTCATCGCCGGTATCGCTCTGGTCATCGGGATTGTAGAATCGGCCCGTCTTGTCTATTACCCAATCGCAGGCAGTTTCATTTGTATCCGGCACAGGTACCAATATGGCGGCAAAATATTTATTTGTTATTGCCACCCATAAAAAACGGGCCCCTTCTTGCGTATAGGTTATTCGCAGAAACTCTTCCGCCCGCTCTCTGTCTTGCTTGTTTTGAGCTTGGAGATATTTGCGTGTGGCGTCCTTCAGGCCCAAAGTTCTACTTAAAAAAGAGGTATTCAAGACCTTTCTGGACGAGACTACACTGCCATCGGATTTGACGAACCCGCCGACGATTTTTCTGTCGTCGCTTCTGAGGTCCTCTCTGCCGATTCCTAACGGTCCCATTAGATTAAACCGCACTTTTTGCTCTGTGGAGGCGAGATTCTCAATTGTAAGTTCGCAATCCAGCAAGAAGCTGCCTGGAGAGACCGTGTAGGTCTTAGTCAGTTTTATCACCGGCAAACCGCTGTCTTCGGCTTTTATAGTCGCCTCGAAGCGGGCTGTTTGGGAGCCGTCCTGCAGAGACTGGACATCGAAACTTTGCCAGTGAAGTTTGTCTAAAGGCAGTTGCAGCTGCTGCTGAACGAATACAAATTCTTTATTCGCCATCGACAAAGCTTCGCTGTCACCAGGCAGTTTCACCGGTGAAAGAATCACCAGGTTCTTACGTTTCTCAGGGTCGGGGTCGCGGTTGTCAAATTCACTCAAGATAGCCTTGCTGATAGATGCGCCTTTGCTGGTCAGTTCCAGCTCGAACTTAAAACCGCTCTTGGGGTCGGTCGAGCCGAGCGTAACGATTCGGGGTGGAGCGTTATCAGCGCCGAAAGAGGTAAAATCAGCCGCCTTTAACATGGGTGCTTCCGTTGTGCTCGCCTCGCCCGATGCGAGTCGAAGTGGGGCGGTTTCCTCCGCCGCTGTTATTACACCGCCTGCAGTAAATAAAAGATAGTAAATAATAAATAATAAATAATAAGTTCTTCTCATCTTCCTTCTCGCAGCCGTTCGGCGTGAAAGTTGTCTAATTTCTCGATTGCCATTATTTTCTTCGCGGTGGTTTCGAAATCGTATTCCAGCCGGACAAAATTCACCTCGTTGTCTTCGACATATACGTAACTGGCACGGTTGTCCCCGTCTCTCGGTTGGCCGACCGAGCCGATATTTATAATTGCTTTTTCCTTGTCGATAATCGGATAGACATTGCCCAGCTCATCAGGCAGATAGAAATCTGGCTCGTCGAGAAACACGCCCGGCAGATGCGTATGCCCCACAAAGCAGATGTGCCTGACGCGCTCAAAAAGAACACGAACCTTTATCGGGTTGGTATAAACATCATCCGGAAAGATGTATTCGTTAATCGGTTTTCTGGGGCTTGCGTGGACGAAATCTATTGCTGCCGAGCTTGGTCCCACTTTTGTTTTGAGTGTTCGCCGCATCGGCAGCTCGCCCAAAAAGCTCCAGTGTTTGTTACGTTTGGCTGCCTCCTGCTCGTCTTCCAAACTAAAACGGGTCCAGAAGCTTGCCTGCTCAGCGCCGTAATTGAAGTTTGTTGGTTCGTAAAAGACCGCATAATCGTGGTTGCCCAGAACAGTCCATTTGGTCTTTTCGATAATCAAATCCAGACATTCCCCAGGGTTTGGCCCGTAGCCGACCACATCACCCAGACAATAAATCGTCTCGATACCACGTTCTTTGATGTCAGTCAGAACCGTGGTCAGAGCTTCCAGGTTTGAATGTACATCGCTTATAACCGCAAACATACGCTGCTCCAATGAACAAATACAAATTCCATACTATGCAGAAAATGTCTATATAGCAAAAATGTCCCGGAAATACCAGAATATTTATCTGCCTTCACGGAATTGTGTCGATTACCAATCACCAGTTACCGTTTACCAGTTACCAAATGCTATTTATTTGCTTTGGACGACGGTATTGTTATAATACCGCTTATGATATACGAGGCGCAAAGGATGACAGATGTCCCTGACAGAGATAAGACTCTTCTTGAAACTTGTGATTTGGTAAAAGAATACTCCGGCCGGGCTGTTGTCAACAAGATATCCATTGCCATCACCCGTCGCAGTATTGTAGGGCTTCTGGGCCGCAACGGTGCCGGCAAAACTACCACCTTCAGGATGATTATGGGTATGATTGTACCAAACAGCGGCACAGTGGTCTTTGAAGGTATGGATGTAACGAAACTGCCGATGTATAAACGGGCTCGGCTCGGCATCGGTTATCTTTCGCAGGAGCCGAGCATCTTCCAGCGACTCAGCGTCCGCGACAACCTTTATGCAATCTTAGAAACTATGTCCATCACCAGGGCTGAACGCGACCGCAGGGCTGATATGCTCATCGAGCATTTTGCGCTGGGCGAGGTCGCCCAAAGCCAGGGTAGATTCTTATCTGGCGGCGAACGCAGAAAACTTGAAATCGCCCGCGCTATGGTAACAGAACCTTCGCTTATCTTGCTGGATGAGCCGTTCAGCGGCGTTGACCCTATTGCCGTAGGAGAGCTGCAGCATGAACTCCGCCGACTCGTTGCTTCCGGAGTTAGCCTGCTTATTACCGACCATAATGTCGAAAGGACGCTTGAAGTGGTTGATAAGGCGTACATAATCGACCACGGCAAGGTAATCGGCGCCGGAACACCTGCAGAAATCGTCAAAAATGAAACCGTCAAAAAACACTACCTCGGCAACATATTCGAAGGTGACGAGTTTGACGACAACAGTCATGAAGTGTAAATAGCAAGTTCTGAATAGCGAATCAAAGCACAAGCTGCTAAATGTGGGATGCGAGAAATGGTAGATGTCCAGAAATGTCGGATAACGCATTACCCGGCTGATGTTTTGGCAGGGCGTGCCAGACCGGTTGAGAAAATCGACGACAATATCCGTCAGCTCATCCGAAAAATGACGGACATTATGCTCGAAAATAAAGGCGTCGGCTTGGCAGCGCCGCAGGCCGGTGTGCCGTTGCGACTATTTATCATTTCCCTCAGTGGAACAAGAGAAAACGTCAAGGTTTATATAAACCCGGAAATTACCCCTTCTGGAGAGCTTGATGCAATAGAGGAAGGCTGCCTGTCGGTGCCGGGCGTCCATACAAAGATTCGAAGATACAAAAAGTGCAGAGTTACCGCCACCGACCTCGATGGCAATGAATTTACCGAGGAGGCTGAAGGACTTTATGCAAGGGCTTTACAGCATGAGTTTGACCACATCGAGGGAACAACTATTGTCAATCGGATGGGCCAGGTAGCTAAAATCGCACATCGAAGACAACTTAAAAAACTTGAAAATCAAAAATGAGGATAGTGTATCTCGGCGGCGGTGAATTCGGCATCCAGTGCCTGAGTGCTCTGGCACAATCAAGCCACAGCCTGGATTTCATTGTCACGCAGCCGCCTCGCCAGGCCGGCAGAGGCAGGAAACCAACGCCCACGCCGGTCGCCGACTGGGCAAAAGCTCATTCAGTCCCTTTCGTAGAAACAGAAAACGTCAACGCCCCGGAAATACTCCAAACGGTAGCCAGCTATATGCCGGACTTGATTGTGGTCGCCGCGTTCGGCCAAAAAATCGGCAATGAGCTGATAAAACTGCCCCCCAAAGGCACCATAAACGTCCACGCTTCCCTGCTGCCGAAATATCGCGGCGCAGCGCCGATAAACTGGGCGATAATCAACGGCGAAACAGAAACAGGCATCTGCATAATTACCGTCGCAGAAAAAATGGACGCAGGCGAAATCCTCGGCCAAGTCGCGACAAACATAGCTCCTGATGAGACCGCAGGCCAATTACACGACAGATTGGCCTGTATGGCTGCGCCATTATTGCTGGAAACGCTTGACAAAATAGCAAATGGCACAGCAATTTACGCAAAGCAGGACCACTCAAAGGCAACACTTGCGCCGAAATTGAAAAAATCAGATGGCTTTTTGGATTTTGCTGAGCCGGCCGATGTTCTTCAAAGAAAAATTCGCGGTCTTTGGCCTTGGCCCGGTGCATCGGCTATGTATATCCCACAAAAAACCGGAAAATCTCTGCGGGTAACCTTCACAATGGCACAGGTAGTCAAGACCTCAAATCCTGCTCACCTGCCCCTGGGAACACTCGACGAGAATCTAAATGTCATTTGTGGCGAAGATGCCTTGAAGATTGTAAGAATCAAGCCGGATGGCTCCGCCCTTATGGACTTCAAGGATTTCGTCAACGGCAGACAAACCCGCCCCGGTGATAGATTGATGGAAATAAAAAACTAAAATGGCTGGCAGAAGAACCCTCAAGTCCGCCCGCACCATTGCAGCGAGTGTCTTAAACCAGTTTGACCCCAAACGCGACTATGCTGGCCAAATCCTCGATAAGCTCCTGCCGAAAACAAACGAAAAGCAGCGAGCTACCGACCTTGTCCTTGGCAGCATAAGAAACCATTATGCCATCGATATAGTGATAGCTAAGCTGGCTGATTGCCCCCTCAAAAGGATACCAGTTAAATTGCTCAATATCATTCGCCTTGGGACTTACGAGCTTATCTACAATCCTCAAACTCCCAACTATTCAATCGTTAATGAAGCGGTCGAAAATGCCAAGGCCGTTGCAGGCAAAAAGCAGACCGCTTTTGTTAATGCTGTCCTGCGCCAAATTACAAAACATATACAAAATCGCCAAATCTTGCTTTCTTGGGCCGGCACGCAAAGAACCTTACCGCAAACGCCCTCGACCGCCTGTGAGTTTGACATCGATATTTTGCCAAATCCGAAAGATTCGCTGGCGGATTTCCTTAGCGTCGCTTTCTCGCTGCCGAAATGGCTTATAAGCAATTGGCTTGACAAATATGGTGCACAATTTACTCGACAAATCTGCTTTGCAAGCAATCGCAGGCCAAGCATTTATATAAGACCCAATACCCTGAAAACAACAGTTCAAAAATTAGCCGAAAAGCTTCGTCAAGCAGATATCGACCTCGAAATAGCCTCATCTGTTATTCCTGCGCAAGCAGGAATCCAGAAAAGCAACGTTGCTGATGACTCAATGATAAGACTCAAAAGCCCGCGAGTGGTAACAGAGCTGCCCGGCTTTGCAGAAGGTTTATTTAGCGTTCAGGACATCACTGCCGCCCAGCCGCTGCGGCTTCTTCAGCCGAAGCCTCAATGGACAATCCTTGATCTCTGCGCCGCCCCGGGCACAAAGACAACACAATTGGCTGAGCTTACCGGTGACAAAGCAAAGATTATCGCAACCGATATTGACGGCCAGCGGCTGAAAAAAGTCAGGGAGAGTATCACCCGCCTCGGAATAAAAAGTGTAACTATTACTGAATATGAAAAGCTTTTCAAAAATTCTAAATTCTCTATTCTAAATTCTCAGTTCGATGTAGTCTTACTGGATGTGCCGTGCTCGAATACCGGCGTATTGGCGAAAAGACCTGAAGTTCGATTGCGAATACGACCGCAGACAATTGAAAAGTTGACAAAAATACAAGGCGGGCTTCTCGAATACGCCGCTTCGGCGATAAAACCGAAAGGGCAAATCTGCTACAGCACCTGCAGCATTCAACGATGCGAAAACAATGATGTCGTAGATACTTTTGTAAAACAGCACCCCGACTTTTTACTTGAAAAAGAAAATTTATTGCTGCCTTCTGCTGACGCCTGCGATTTCGACGGTGGTTACGTTGCAATAATTGTCAAAAAATAAAAATTGACATTGGCACTCTCTGTTTCGGGCAGATTATCGGCCAACTGCAATCCACAGCTTTTCCACAAAACCGACTTACGATGTGCAAAACTTGTTAAAAACATTTTTTTTTCGTGCGTAACATCAATACTGATAATAATCTTTATCAAGTGGAAAAGAAATTCTTGAAAATGGGGTTGATTTGTTTTCTCGCCGTCCAAATAATAACGATTAATGGATTTGGTTACAGCTGAAGAGCAGATATCCTTGATGAGGAGAATATTATGCAAAGCACAATCATGGATGGAACCAGTGCTGTTAATGAGGCTCTTGCCGAGAGGGTGGGACCGCAAAAGTTTAGTATCTGGTTTAAGAATTCGACAAAACTGACACTGACCGATAGATATTTGAAAATAGGTGTCCCCAACCTTTTCATAGCAAGCTGGATTGAAAATCATTTTTCAAACGAAATCAGCCAGGCAGTTCGGGCGGTCACTGGGGCCGAGCGAGAGATTACTTTTGTCATCGACCCTGAGCTTTCAGGCCGCCAGAGGCGCACGCAGCTTGATTCGCAGGCACAATTAGTGGGGAAGACTCAGAATCGAACCCGCAGTAGGAGGATCGGAGCACAACCGCGCTCGGGGCTCCGGCTGAAATTAACTCTGGACACATTTGTTGTCGGCTCGTCTAACGAGCTGGCCTATAACGCCGTAAAAGCGGTCATCAGGGAACAACAAAGTCCTTTCAATCCGCTGTTTATTCACGGAGGATACGGGGTCGGGAAAACCCATCTGCTGCAAGGGATATGTAACGCGGTGGGGAAAGAACGACCCCAGACTAATTGGCTTTATCTTTCAGCGGAAGAATTTGCCAATCAGTTTGTGCTGGCCTTGAAGATAAAAAAGCTGGAGGCTTTTAGGTCCCGAATGCGACAAACGGATTTGTTGGCTATCGACGACATTCACTTCTTGGCCAGCAAGCCTTCAACTCAGGAGGAATTCCTACATACATTCAATACCATTGATTTGGCCGGAAAACAGGTCGTACTTGCTTCCGACGCACATCCCAAAATGATTGGACAGCTCTCAGAAAAATTAGTCAGCAGATTCGTCTCAGGGATGGTCGTTAAGATTGATACGCCCGATTTCAGGACTCGATGCCAAATCTGCAAACAATACGCACAAACGATGCGAAAACACGTCTCAGAGAGCGTAATAGAATACATCGCCGAAAATCTGAGGACCAACGTAAGGGAGCTCGAAGGTGCTTTGCTGAAATTAATCGCTTATGGGGAGTTGCAAAATCAAAAAATCAACTTGTGTATGGCCAAAGAGATCCTCGCTGAGCACCTGGAAAGATGTGACCCGATTGTCCATATGTCGGATATCGAATCTGCCGTTGCGACCTATTTTGGAATTACGCCGGCTAACATACACTCGTCCAAAAAGGACCGGACCATATCGTTGGCCCGTCATTTCAGTATGTATTTAGCCAGAAAGCATACGCGGATGTCGTCGTCAGAGATAGGGCGGTGTATGGGTAATAAAAATCACGCCACTGTGCTTTTGGCCTGTAAAAACATCGAGGAGCAAATCAGGCAAAATGCGGAATTGCACTGGAATAGTCCCGCCGGAAATAAAGTCTCGAAAGCCAGAACCGTCCTCGCCCGCCTTGAAGAGGGCATCTCGGGCTGACCGGATGCTGATTTATTTGGTCAAAAAACCATAAAAAACGACGGCAGCGCCAATACCCCCCGGCACTGCCGTTTCAGCACGTCAAGCAAGGAAGGAAACTCATTTCGTCCATTTTTATTTACGCTGTTGCTGCAGAATGGTTCCATAAATTTCCGCAAAATCACCAGAGCCTTTAATTGAAGGTTAACTGTTCTGCACGTCGAAAGATTGTAAAAGCCGGCGGCAGCACCGTTCCTCTCGGTGCTGCCGCCATAATATTTTTTAGGAGGAGAAAAAATGATTTCTTTTATTTATTGTTACCTACGCCGCTGTCATAAAATAGTTCGGTAAATTCCCGGAAAATTGCCAAAAATTCTCAATAGAGTTTCTACTTACCGCCAAGGCTCTCTGCTTTCAGGCCGAAATGTTCCGGATAGCGATATTTGATCAAATATAGTGCTGTCAGTGCCTGTATCGTGGCGTGCTGGTCACTTGGCGGAGCGGCAAAACCAAATATCGGCCTTCTGCCGGAGGTAAAACAAAACCACCTGTCGTTCCATCCCCCGTCAGGCAGTTGATTGGCAATTATCCTCTCAACCCATCGAACGCGGATTTTTTCTGGATAGCCAGCCCTTAAGACAAAAGCAACTTTCTGAATATAAATATCCACTACCGCCATATCGAAAACAAGTTCGCTGCTCAGCCGCCCGCAGAGATGCTCAATAAGTTCATCCAGTTTTTCATCTGTCTTTCTGCTTCTTTTTTTTAATGTAACTAAAGCATTAAGCTGGTGTGTAAGTTGCCGCCGTCGCCATCGCTGTGGGTCGAATAAGTGCATTTCCTCAGGGGTTATCTTTACCTCCTCCGTTGCTATCGCATATAAAACCCACTTGTTGTCTATGCCCTCTTTCTCAATTGTTCGATTCAATTCCGCCTCATTCACGGGCCAGTTTGGGTCTATCAGCCGCTTCCAACATTCAGGCCGGGCTTTCGTCGCCATAAAATTCCTGATAATCTCTTTGAATAGCGGATTGGCTCTCACTTCATCGCATTCTTTAAGCATTTTCAGCAGCGCAGTATTTTTCCTTTCTAAAATATCCATTCTGTGAGTCTTGACCCACCGCTCGGATAATTCTACTGCCGTATCTACTCGCTTGGCAAAAGCTGCGTCACTAACAGTAGAAACATTGTTATAAAGCAGCGCTCCCGCACCGGAGATAATTATTAAAACAGCCAAAGCAAGACCGGCTATTGCCGCCCTGCGCAAAATCGGCCACTTTGTTTTCGAGCCGCTTTGACTATTGGACGATTTGTGTTCTTCTGTCATTTTGGCTGCTTCTGTCCCCGGCGCCTTTCTTCGGTCGGGCCGAAACATATAAACGAAATAAGGATTAAAAAGGCGCCCGCTGAAAAAAGAATTATCCGCTTGGATGGTTCGCTGCATCGGATAATCCACTCAGGCATTTCTGCTCCGGATTGTTGCCGCTCCAAATCTTTTGCCAAAACTTTGCGGGCGGCGTCCAGCTGCTCGGCTGTTACTTTAGGATAAACGGTGTTTGCATCGACAGGTTCCGTGCCGAGGGTGGCAGGAGCAATGCGTTCGAGAAGACCGGGATTTTCTTCCAACTGCTTCAGCAACACATCGTAGTCGGCATTAAGGGATTCCAGTTTGTTTAAGGTTTCTTCTGCTGACCTTAGAAGTTGCTTGTTTTGATAGTACCTAAGCAAATCGTCATAGAGAGTGGCCGCCGTCAGCGCCGCTGTGCCTATGCTGAAAAAGACAACAAACAAAATCATTCGCAGGATATTTTGCATCTGCAACATCAAAAATCCGCTGACAGTTTTTTAGTTTTCGATATCAACCACGAATGAGCACAAATTAGAAAGTATTTAGCCACCGGTTTTAACGGGGGTTGTCTCGCAACCGCAACCGTTTAACGCAACACGCATATTTCCAATCTTTACTCAAACAGAAAAGACCCGTATTGTGCCGTTGGGCCGAGGTCCTCGGCAATTCTGAGAAGTTGGTTATACTTGCAGATTCTGTCTGTCCTGCACGCTGAGCCGGTCTTGATTTGCCCGACGCCGGCAGCCACCGCCAAATCCGCAATTGTGGTATCTTCGGTTTCACCGCTGCGATGGCTTATCACTGCCGTCCAGCCAGCCCTCCTCGCCATATTGATTGCCTCGAACGTCTCTGTTAGTGTCCCTATCTGGTTGAGCTTTATCAGTATCGAATTGGCACAACCTAATTTTATGCCTTTGGCAAGACGCTCGGTATTGGTTACGAACAAATCGTCGCCGACCAACTGAATCTTGTCGCCAATTTTCTTGTTTAATTTTGTCCAGCCGGCCCAGTCGTCCTCGGCCAGTCCGTCCTCAATTGAAATAATGGGGTATTTATCAACCCACTTCGCCCAATGGTCAATTAGTGCGTCGCTGGATATTTTTTTCTTCGGTGCAGACTTGAAGAATTTGTAGGATTTCATCTTGCTGTCGAACATCTCGCTTGCCGCCGGGTCAAGTGCAATAGCAATTTGCTTTCCTGCTTTGTATCCCGCCTTTTTGATTGCTTCGAGGATAACCTCGATTGCCTCATTGTTTGTCTTCAGTGACGGTGCAAACCCGCCTTCATCACCGACAGAGGTGTTATATCCTTTGCTTTTAAGCACGCTTTTGAGCGTATGAAAAACTTCTGCACCCATTCGCAGCGCCTCCGGGAAATTCTCCGCTCCAATCGGCATAACCATAAATTCCTGGAAATCGACGTTATTGTCTGCGTGTTTTCCGCCGTTGAGTATATTCATCATCGGAACAGGTAGGATATTGGCGTTGCATCCGCCCAGATACCGATAGAACGGCAGCCCCGCCGAATTAGCGGCCGCCTTTGCAACCGCCAGGGACACGCCGAGTATCGCATTTGCCCCGAATTTACCTTTATTTTTTGTGTTGTCCATTTCTATCATCAGCGCATCTATCTCTTCCTGGGCAAGTGCATCCATCCCGATAACTTCCGGTGCAATTTTTTCATTAACATTTTTCACCGCACCGATGGTGCCTTTACCCATATACCGTTTGGACTTCGTATCGCGAAGTTCTATTGCCTCGTGTGCCCCTGTGCTCGCACCTGACGGCACTGCCGCCCGTCCGAAAGAGCCGTCATCTAACAATGCATCAACTTCAATGGTCGGATTGCCTCGGCTGTCGAGTATTTCCCTTGCCCTTATATCGATAATCGTTGTAAGCATCTCACGTCCTTTCATTATTCCCGTTCAAATTTCGTCTATTTGTTACTTCTGACGGAGCTTACCCATTTTTACCCCTCACGTCAATATGCTGCTGCTTGTTTTTAGCAGTTCCAATGTGCATCTCGTGTGGGCTGATTCTCTCGAAGAGCTGTTTAGTGGCCGTTTTTTCTCTGCTGGTTCCGTGATTAATTTCACCTTGCAAGCTCGGCATCACCGTATTGTCCGGAAAAAATCTGTTTTACAAGCACAAAAAGACCCTTTTTATACCTGTTTTAAAAACCGCCGCAGCCAGCTGGCTTTTGCGTTGACAACCAATCCGCAGACTGATATAATAGTTTTTGGCTTTGGAGGTAACGGCATTTGCCGTTTGGGTGATGTTAAGTGGTTCCTGGCCGCCCTTGGCGAGGTCTTGCTGGAGGCGGACTTTATGGGAGCCTGCGGAATAACCTTGGCGGGAAAGCACGCGAAGGTTTCCGATTTTCAGAAGGAAATAACAATGAAAAACGCTTTCGTTCGGACGATTGTTGGTGTCGTCGGGGGCGCCAAACGCACATCTTTTTTGTTATTGGCGGTTCTTTTGTGTATTTTGGTTTTCTGGCTTGGTGGCTGCTCTTTTTTTGAGCAGCCGGGCGAAACTGCAGCTGAGGGCCATAGAAGGCATTTGCGCAATCTTTCTATTAACCAGCAGAATTTGATGTCCGACATCGACAGGGCTTTGCTTATGGATAAACCAAGCAAGCTCTCCGACAAGAGGATACCGCCGGATATCGGCACCCCAGGTGTTGACGATTAGCAGTTGTATGGACAAGGAAGCCCAAACGCCTTTTACTGCGTTTGGCGACATTCAAAGGGATTTGATTTGTGGAAACGCTCATCGATTACTTCAGACGAGTCGGGGGGTATGATTGGTGGGTCGTTGCTATTGAGTTGTTTCTTATCGGCTTGGTAGTTTATTGGGCCGTCGATTTCCTCGAAGGAACCCGTGGAGAAAGGTTGTTCCGCGGCGTTATATTCATCCTCATCGCAGGCTTTCTCATCTTAAAGCTGGTTGTCGGCCGATTTGCTTTCGAACGCCTGCAATATCTCTACAACGGCTTTTTGATTGCTGTCTTGATTATTGCCGTCGCTGCATTTCAGCCGGAAATCAGAGGCGCTCTTATACGAATAGGGCGTACCAGTTTTCTGAGAGGCTCATCCCATCTGTTATCGAGAACTGCAGAGGAGATAATCACCGCCGTAACTGAGCTTGCCGCCGCCAAAACCGGTGCTATTATTGTTATTGAGAAGAAAGTGGCACTGGGAGAATTTATAGAAACGGGCATCGAAATCGACGCAATAGTTACATCTGAACTGCTCAAAACCATTTTTTACCCCGGTACCCCGCTTCATGATATGGCCGTTATAATCCAGGGCGACAGAGCTGTGGCTGCCGGAGTGCAGTTGCCGTTGGCTGAAGCTGGCAGTATAAATGGTGTTGAGCTTGGCTCCCGGCACCGCGCTGCCATTGGCATAACTACCGGCTCGGACGCTATCTGCTTAGTAGTAAGTGAGGAAACCGGAACCATCTCGCTTGCACAGAACGGATTGCTGACCAGGGAAATCAGCGAATCCGAGCTAAGAAAGCACTTAATCAGCGCGATGGACGAAATGGTCCCGGTTGTTGAGAGGTTCTGGAGATTGCCCAGAAGAAGTAATAATCGAAAACAGGAAGATGTTGTATAGTACCTGTTCTTAAGGACGCCGAATATCTTTTATTGTCTTTGGTAGCTCGTCAAATTTGTCCCGAGCGAGGTCGAGGGAATGGTAAAAAAAGTCAAATACGGCAAGATACTGGTTGTTATTTTCATAACAGTCTTGATTTGGGTCTGGGCGGACCTTGCCTTGGATGAAGTATTCTCTGTCTCCAGCGTTAATATAACTGCCAAATCCACTAATCCAGGCCTCTGGGTAAGTTTCAACGACAAATCATCTGCCTTTATCGACAAAATAGTTCTTAAGGGGCCGGCGTCGAGGATTGCCGATGTAAAGCGAAAACTAAAAGATGGCTCACTTGTTCTTGAATTCTTTTTGGACCCCGGGCAGACCGAAACAATCGCAAGTCCCGGCGAATACACCCTGCCTCTGTTGACCTTCCTGCGACAAAGCGACCAGATAAAAAAACTTGGCCTTACAGTCGAATCCTGCGAGCCGCAGTCCCTATCGGTAAAGGTTGTTGGGCTTGATAAAAAGCTGCTGGCTATAAAGTGTATCGACGAAGCGCAGAACGCCATAAAAGCTGCAGTTATTGAGCCGAAACAGCTCGATGCGTTTGTGCCCAAAGACTGGAGCGGCGAAAAGCTCGTTGCAAACGTTCAGTTGACTCGCAGGGAAATCGACCAGGCCAGATTGTCGACTGTTGAAAAAACTCCTTTCATCGAGTTGGCTGCAGGACAAATCAGAGAGCTGCAAGGAACCGTGAAAATCAAAATGCCGCCCGAGGAAGATCTGCTCGCCGACTATACTATAACAACTGCAAGACTGCGCTTTTCCTTAAGCCCCAACATCCAGGGAAAATACAAGGTCGTGGTAGACAATCTCGACGAAGTGATACGTACTATTACCATCAGGGCCACCGCAGATGCAAAACGGGCCTACGAAAAAATGCCTTATCAGGTCACCTTGGAAATTGACGATGAGGACGCCGGGGCCACCGAACCTCTAAGAAGAGTTCTTATTTACAACTTCCCCGATGAATACCTTCGCAAAGACGATATCCGCCTTAATCAGCAGCCGGTTACGGCTCGATTTAAGTTGATACCTCTGCCTGCCGCCGAAACCCCACCGGGCGCAGGTAAATAGACTGTGGCGACTTTATCCGACACACCTTGGGCGGATTAAGCAAAAATTACTTTCTTTATAGTTTTGTAGGCCTCAACAATCAAAACTATCGCCAGCAGCAGCAGCACAGCCGCAATAATCCCAACCGCCGAAAATCTGTACCTTAACAACAGCAACACTAAAGCCCAGACGGTCACTATATTCATAAAAAACATCGGGCCGATAATGAACCCGAGTTTCTTTCCGCTTTTCTTCAGCCATACTACAATCACCAGTGCTACCAGACCGGCCAGAAGCTGATTGCTTGCGCCGAAGACAGGCCAAATTGCTTTCCAGGCAGGTATCGGATTGCCGTTGGCGTCCTTGAGATTGATTAAGACGAATATAGTCGGTAATGTTAATGTCGCCAGCGTCGAAAGATAGCGGCTAAAAGCTCCCTTGAGGTTGAAAAACTCTTCGAAAATATATCGGCCTAATCTCGTCGCCGTATCCAGGGTTGTAAGAATAAAGGCCGAAAGCGCCAGCAGGCCGAAGGAAAATCCTAACTCCCGCGGCACTCCAACCGCCGACAGAAAATTACCGATGCCTCTGCCGTAAATGACCAATGGCGCTTCTTTTGTAAGTGCGTCACCCCTCGGCAGCATAACCACCGTCGCCAGGGCTATCACAGCTACAACTCCTTCCAGCAGCATTCCGCCGTAACCGATGGCTCTTCCATCCGTCTCCTTGTTAAGCTGTTTCGAGCTCGTCCCTGATGCCACGATAGAATGAAAACCTGAGCACGCACCGCACGCGACGGTAACAAACAGAATGGGAAATAATGTCCCTGTTTGTGGAACGCTCCAGGCCGTAAATGCCGGGTAATGAATGCTGAATCCGCCGATAATTATACCCACAAAACCGCTCAGGACAGAAGCATACAAAAGATAAGAAGATAAATAATCTCTCGGCTGTAGCAATATCCATACGGGTGTCGTCGAGGCAATAAAGCAATAAATAATTAAAATCAGCGCCCAGGTCTTTTGTGGTTCTATGGCCATAATATTAGCAAGCTTATCCGTTGAAATGGGCATCTTATGACCCACCCATACCGCAGCAAATATCAGCGGAACAAATATCAAAGAGGCTCGCAGCACCCCCATCTTCAGCTTGTTCAAAGACAGCCCGAAAAGGATAGCCAGAAAGATAAACAATATCGAAGAGCTGGCAACGCCGCCGTCCTCGACGAATGTTGCTGCCGTCAGGTCGGCAAAAACCGACAAAACATACACCAGCGTCAGCCAGATAAAGGCCAGAAGAAGTCTGTAAGCTGTAGGGGACATATACTGCTTGGCTATCTCCGCAATCGACCGGGCGCTGTGCCGGATTGAAGCTATCAGAGCGGAAAAATCAATTACCGCCCCCACAAAGATCGTCCCCAAAATTATCCACAGCAAAACAGGGACCCATCCGAAGGCAAGTGCGGCAATAATCGGCCCTACTACTGGCGCCGCCCCGGCTATGGAGGAAAAGTGATGGCCAAGCAGGACCGCCTTATGTGCTGGAACCCGGTCTACGCCGTCATAATCTGTGTGGCTGGGTGTCGGCCTGTTGTCGTCTAACTCATACCGTTTTACTAAAAACCTTCCATAAACAACATACGCTGACAAAAACAAAACCGTCGCCGCGAATAAAAGAAAAATCAACATATAACGCTCCCAAACATATCTGAGCTCGCAGATAAAAGCTTTATCATTATATCATATTATCGCCTATGTTTCCTTTTCCCTTCTGCGCGCACGTGCCAACAGTTTTATAGGCACCTCGCCTATCGGCAGCAGTTCCCTCAGCCTGCCGACAATAAACCTGCGCTTGCTTTTATCGAAAAGTTCCGGCTTATTCACGAACATCAGTATCGTAACAGGATTGACCGCAACCTGCGTGGCATAGTAAATCTTCGGATTCCCGCCGCCTCGTTTGCCTGCTTTGAGACCCTCTGTCTTTATCGTTTCAAACGCCTTATTCAATCTGCCGGTAGTTATCCACGTCGTCGTCTGCCTGAAAATCTCAGCCGTCAAATCCAGAACGCTCTTAACGTTCTTCGCCTCCGTCGCCGTCGTAAAAGCTATCGGTGCATACCTCAAGCCCGGCAGTAGCTTTGTTAAATAATCCTCATAGTCACCGGTAACAGCCGTCTCCTTTGCAAGGTCCCATTTATTAATCACTATTATGCAGCTTTTGTATTCATCCGCAATAAATCTGGCGATTTTTTTATCAACTTCCGAAACTTCCATCGTCGCATCAATCAGGAATAGCACAACATCGGCCCGTTGAATCGATTTGGTCGCGCGAACGAAACTGTAAAACCCAATACTGTCCGCTATTTTGCTTTTCTTTTTTATCCCTGCGGTGTCGATAACAATTATGGTCTTGCCGTCCTTTTCGAACCGTACGTCGATGGCGTCTCTTGTTGTCCCCGGCGTCTCGCTGACAATTACACGCTCCGAACCTGCCATAACATTTACTAAAGTGCTCTTGCCAACGTTCTGCTTGCCGACTATCGCTATCTTCATCACCGGCTTCGCCGGCGGCCCCGTCTCGAGGTGCTCAAGTTTTTCAAAAATCTTATCTAACAGAACTGCCTTATTAAGGTTGTTTTGCGCCGAGATACACAAAAATTCCCCCAAACCTAATTTGGAAAACTCACCCGCTGCCGGAAACATCTTGGCGGCATCCGCTTTGTTGGCTACTCCGATTACGTCAAGATTGCCTTTGCGCAAAAGCTGCGCTATTTTCTCATCCAGCGGCACAATTCCTTCGCGGATATCAACCATAAATAGCACGATATTCGCCGACCCAATCGCCGTAATGATTTGCTGCTCGATATGCTCGCTTAGTTGCTGCGCATCGACTATCCCGTATCCGCCGGTATCAATCAGCTCGAAGTGCTTTTCGTTCCTTCCGAGGATAGTGCTTACGCGGTCTCTTGTTACGCCTGCTGTCGGCTCGACGATACTTATCATCTCGCCCGCAAGCGCATTGAACAGACTGCTCTTGCCAACATTCGGCCGACCAATTATCGTAACCACCGGCAACGCCATAACCAATCACCTTTTACCAATTGCAAATCCTTATTTTATCACAACAACCACTCAATTTGAAGCGCCGAAACAGAGATTCCGTGATAGTGAAATGCTCAGATTGCTCCAGCCGAGACTTGGACAGAGAACCACCCTAACACACCGTCGTTCGAACTATCCTTGTAACGCTCGGCGCAAATTAAATGCCACTATGATTCTTGATGATGTGCGGCACTGCTGTGCTAATCAGTCTGCAGCAGCACTTTTCTCACATCGGCTGTGGTAATAAAATGTGTTGGTTTTCCCTTTCCTTCCTTATCTAGCACGACAGCCAAATAAACGTTTTTGTTCTGCATCAACTCATTGGCATCACCTGCGCTCTTGTCCAGTGTTACGCACACATAGATATCCTCGACTCTTTTCTTCAGCTCTTTATTTTGCCCTATGTCGAGGAAGGCAAGCACATCCGAGACCGTCTTCTGCATAATTTCGGCGTAAGGAGTTATGGCGATTCCGTCGTTCACAAATCGCCAGAAAGCCTCCTCGTGCATAACTGTTTTCAGGGTGTCGTCATCATTAACTATTGGGATGAACCAACGCTCAACCTCGTCCTTGAGTTTCTTCATGATGTTCTCCACTTTATCGCCAAGTTTAACACGCCAATCAAGCAGCTTGAGAGGCATCTCTCGAACCGGAGTGAGACGCAGACGTTCCCTCGCAGACGGCTCCCGCATTCGCAGCATGCTGCTTGTGGCCTCGCGCAAGTTCTCACGACCGAAGAAATACGCAGCCCCTGCTCCTACCCATGCACCAAAGGCCGTGAGGATAACAGCTAAAATGCTTTTGCGGTAATCAAGAAAAGCGGTACATTCGACTTCTGTGGCCGCACCAGTAATTTTTATCGGCATCCACAAGATTGTGACTACCAAAACAGTCAATACTAACAACATAATTACAACCAGTATGAACTCTGGTTGTCGAAGCGGCTCTTCCTTCTTTAGCATTGTCTTTCTCCTTTACTTGAAATAAGTAATCAACACGGATAAATTTTATTTGACTCTCATAACTGATTTGGTGCCCTGTCATTGAAAACGCCTTCACTGATCGCTCCATAACATGCCCACAATACTGCTGCACCTGACTTTATCCGAAAGTAAGTGCCAGCGATGCCGCAAGCCGAGCTAAATCGGTGAGCATCTTAATTGCTTCTTCGACATTTTTGAGATCCACCACTTCCTGCTTTACTTTATCGGCTTCGTTCTTAAGCTCGTCAGCTACCCTTTTAAACTCTGGGGCTGTATGGCGAAGATACCTGTCAAAAACCGTTTGATAAGCATCTTTCACCTTATTGAATTCCTCCCGTGCTTTTTGACGGTCGGCTAGAGAGGCATCAATGACTGCTATTTGAGAAATTACTTCGTTCGCAGATTCCTTAGCAGCTTCCAAAACGCAGAGGGCCTCCTCTTCTGTTAACGTTGCGGTTCCGGTTTTCATCTTTATTTCTCCTTTCTGCTGATTTATATGTCCCGCTTTGTTTTACAAGCAATGCTTAGTGCTTTACAGTTTTGCCGTAATCGCGCGCAAGTGGGCTAAATCAAGTGGTTCGCCCTTCTCAAGTTTGTTGTGTTCCTCTATAAGCTGTTTTATGGCCGCTATACTTGCGTAGTAATCTTCTTGAATGGCTTTTGATTTCAATTCGAGCCGTTTATCAATTACTTCTGCAATAGCTTTCCCTAATTCTGAATCGGGATTGATTTTCTTTACAGCTTCCCCTTGTGCAGTTAACCCTGCGTCCTCGCCGAAATCGTCAAGAATCGGCTTAGGGTCATATACTCCCTTGCTCCACAATATTTTAAACGCCAGCTTCCTTTCCGAAAATAGGTCTTCTCGGTATTCCAAGAAATGTTCGTCGGTCGATTCGTATTTAAGAAGTTTAACAAAATCCTCTACTTTGGTTCGAATCAGAACGTTCGCTTTCTTGATTTTGGCTTTCTGCATTTCTTCCGCCAGAAGTCCGCCAATCTTTGAGATAACTTCTGTGGTGTCACTTGATACAGACCACGGCTGGTCGGTCGTTTTTGCGTACTCATTAATGGCTTCGCCTAAGTCTTTCAACGCCTTTTCAGTTTGCCCGCCTGCGTCCAGACCTGCCAGCTCACCGAACGCAGTATAAAGCTCGGCAAGCCTTTCAAAAACCACAGACCGACTTCTAATTTCTTTTTGATTTTTATCGTAATCTTCCAATATTTTTTTGTAGCCCTTTGTTTTCGTTGTATTGTCGAAGCTGTTGCATAGAGCGATGCAATCTCGGCCGCGAAGGTACTCTTTCTCAGAGGCGAGAACATTTTGCTGTATCCGGGAAGCCGTGTCTCGGCCGGTTGAGCTAAGTGCCTTGGCTGCCTCGATGTTAATGTTGGAACAGGCCGAGGTTAGGAACATCACAACAAGTAAAACAGCCGACGTCCGAATTTTGCCCCAAACATTAGTCAAAACCACTAACTTCGTAAACTTCATTTTTGTTTTCTCCTTATCTGTGGCTGATAATGAATTGTATGGTTTTGCTAATCCGCTTATGTGGCCGTTTGTCATAAGGCCCCCTTTGGGTAATTGCTAAAATTATTAGTTTGTGCGGCCTGTGGCCGGACCAATTGTGGAGATTCCTTCCGCACTTGTTTGTTTTATCGTCAGAATTGCAGGGGGAAATAAGCAGAAAATCACAGCAAAATGAATACCGTAAAGTAGTACCTTCCCCCAGAACTACAACCTCAGTTAAAGTAAATTCGTCCTAACCCGTCAACACCAAAACTTCCTGTTAACTTAGGCAACTTTTACTTGAAAATTCCTCCAGCGAGATGCACTTCACGATTCACGAGCCACGAGTCGAAATTGTCGAATATTTTTGAACGTTTCCATACAATTTTTAAATATCTCCATACAGTTTTTGTAAGTTTCTATGCAGTTTTTGTACGTTTCACAGCTTTTTTTGAACGTTTCAGAGCGCCGTTTTGCAAATTTTCTATAATTTTCGATAAATTTCCGATATATATTAAATGGAAACTATTACATTCAATCAGCCGCGGACCAAGCAATGCCCCTTTTGCGCCGAGACAATTCAGGCTGCTGCTATAAAATGCCGGTTTTGCAATGAGTTCCTTAACACCAATAAAGCCAGAGCCTTACAAACTGACCCCGCATCCGATTCCCAGGCTGACAACGCTCAAAAAACCGCCGGTGGCATCCTCTTCGAAGGCAGACCCTCTCTCTGGGCGATGACCAGCTTGGCAATACGAGGTTTTCTCTTTTTCGCCATCGCGGCCCTTTTAATACTTTACCCCCTTGAAGAACTCTCGATGTTTCGACAAACCGAACCCATTGCCCCAGCTGTGGTTACGCCACTGCCTGGTGATGAAATAACAGCGATTGGGCCGGAACCTGAAATCGCTGAAAATACAGTCGAAACACCGTCACGGCTTGCACTTAATGAGCAGCAGCGTGTACTGTTCCGCAGGTACCGGATTATTGCCGGCCTTGGCATTGCGGTGCTCGTTACACTTATACTTTTGATGAAGATGGTTCGGCTAAAAATGACCCGTTACGAGGTCTCCGCTGACCGAATCGAGTGGAGCAGAGGAATTCTCGACAGAAAAGTGGACAATATTGACATGTTTCGGGTTATTGACCTGAAACTTCGCAGAAACCTGCTCGACTGCATCGTTGGCGTCGGCTCGGTGACGGTAATAACAACTGACAAGACGGACCCGGAATTTACTTTCGAAAAAGTGCGAAAGCCCCGCAAGCTCTACGATGTCATTAAGAAAACCAGCCTCGACGCCGACCGCCGCTTCAACGCCATCCACCTCGAATAGCTTCGTTATCACGTGGGCCGCAGGTCATTCTGCTCATATTGAAACACCTCTTCTAACGGCATATCGAACGCCTTGGCTATTTTGAACGCCAGCATTAACGAGGGTGAATATTTGTCTGCTTCAATAGCGATTATCGTCTGCCGGGTAACGCCTGCTTTGTCGGCCAGCTCCTGCTGCGTCATTTCGTCGTTTTCAAATCGTAGCTTTCGAATCTGGTTCGAAATTTCACTCTTCGCCATCTTTGCCTCCCCGGCTGTACTGAACCAGAATCGCTATTGAATAGACCATCATAATTGTGATTAAGGCGCCAACATTGATAAGGGGAAGCGACCAGGCTGGGATACAACCGTTGGCCCCAAGAATGAATCGTGGAATCACGCTGGCGACTGGAAAGACTATCCAAGCTGATACAAGGAACACCATAGCCGCTCTACCTGCAATCAGTTTATCGCGTTCGTCAGTCTCTACTTCCGCTGGGCTCTGCCGTCTTAACGCCCAAACAAGCATTACGCCTCCCAGCAGAATCAGAACTACTGTCAAGAAATTGCTCAAAAAGTCTTCCGGAGACTTCTTTAATACAAAAAACTGGAAAAGCACGCACGCAAGCATCGCAAGACTTAACAACACTATCACCATACTGCCTAATATGGTTTTTTGAGCTCTATTCATTTTCTTTACCTCCCCGACTGTACTGAATCAAAACCGCCAACGACCGTGCAAAACCTTGAAACAGTCCGGCTACACAAAGTAGCCCGGGGAACCACGTTGTTGGAATTTTTGCTTCCGGGTCTATCATAACAGGAACAATGGAAACCAGAATTACGACCAGATACACTGCGCCAAAGCCCGCCAAGTCGGCATTTTTCCCAATAATTTTGTCTCGTTCGTCACATGTAACTACCCCTTGATCTTTCTTAATAAAGTGAAGCGATAAAATCACAGCACAGAATCCAATAATACCTGCCAAAACAAAAGGTATCTTGGGAACACCAGAACCAAATTGTCGCATCAGAATTCCTGTAAGCCCAAGTAACAAACCCACCGGTGCGACGATTATCACCATTACAGCTATTTTCTGTTCTCTATTCATAATTTTTCTCCTTTACCACTACGGCCGTACTGAACTAGAATCGAAACAGAATAAAAGAAGTATTGAGACATAAAGATAATTATCCATATCAGCGGAAGCCATTTGACGGAAATGGTCGCTTCAGGCCCCAGCGCAAAAAATGGTATCATACATCCTGCACCCGAAAACAGGAAAGCAGCGGCAAAACCGGTATGAGCTGCGTTCTTTTGTATCATCCGGTCGTGTTCATCGATGATGTCATCCTTTTTCTTCCTGAAAAGCAGCGGTGCAAAACCGCCGATACCCCCTAAGCCAATCAATGAAAATCCAAACATCGCTTTCGGCATGCCTACTCTCTTGTACATTATGTTAACGGTGACTACGCTCGCCACGACAGCTAACGCGATACATATTACAAAGAACCAAGCTATTTTCTGTGACCTATTCATGATTTCTCTCCTTTGCTCCCTCGGCCGTAGAGAACCAGAACCGTTATACACTGAGATATTACGACTACAAATGCCCCGCCAAGAATCAGTATCGGCCAACCCAGGCTTTTAAAAATCTCCGGCTCGAGCAAAAAAGCGAATACCGTTCCAGTCAGACAGAACCAAAAAAATAATCCTACAAGACCTATTAAAATTGCTGTGCGACTAATCAACTTGTCTCTTTCGTCGCGTGCCACTGCGCCGGGATCTTTTTTGAAAATCAAAGGCGCTACAATCCCTGCTATTGCCGCCACAACTATAAATAGTAAACCGCGTCTCGCCCTGTACCAGCTTAAATGAAAGTACACATGCAGAATGACTACAGCAGCGACCATTAACAGGATAGTGATACAATCCGCTACCAAATTAAAAACCGCTATCTTTTGCCATCTATTCATACTTTATTCTCCTGATTTATGTAACTTATATCGGACATAATGTAAGCTATAGTATACTTGTTGTCAAGTATTTTTTACATATTTTTGCAAAATTTTTTGCCCTTAACCGCTTGGAAAACAGCCTATCCTCTGTTAGTAGTTGATAAATCCACCAAATAGAGCAGCTGATGAAATTGGGCGGAATTTACCGCTTGCTTACCCGACTTCGCCTTAAGAAGCTGCACCGAGGCCTTCGCTGCGCGACGAAGGGTTATCAAGATATTCCAGGGCTTTGTCAAATTCCTTCGCCGGCGGTATCTCGTGGCCCATTCCGGGGACCTGAATATACAGCACGTTCTTCAGCCACTTGCGGTGGCCTCTTTCGTAATAGGTATGCATCTGTAACCTGTTAATGTCATTGTCTCCTGTAAGCAGGACATATCTGCCGAACTTCTTCGCTCTCCGTAGAAATCTTGCTTGAGGCCTCATACACGCGGCCCTCCAGATAAGGTTTTGTTTACCTGGGACGCGCATATCCACCCAATAATCGGCGCCGATAATAAAGATGCCGCCGCTATATACGTCACTATGATGAAACGCAGTAATACTGGCAACGCGTCCGCCTCCGGAAAGGCCCGCGACGTATACGCGATTGGGGTCTATGTTGTAAAGCTTCTGCATGTTGTAAGCAGCGTCGAGCGCCAGGGGGACTCTGCGATGATATGGGCCTGTTTTGTTTCCTGAGTTATTAGCGCCGACCCAAATGAGCTTGTGTTTGTCCATAAGCTCCTTCGAGCCTCGGTAAGGTTCGATGCTGCCGCTGGGGCCGGCCGATATCCAGACGAGCAAGCCGAAGGGCGTATTCGGATCATAACAATCCGGCACATACACCTCAAATGATTCGTGTTCGATATCGTATTGGTGTTTTTTGTAAGGAGAAGTCCGCTCAACATGTACCCTCATCCTGCTCGATATAGCTCTTGTGTCGGACAACCAGCTGTACTCTTTAAATACTGCGGTAAACCTCCCCTTTTTATGCGGTTGAGCCTCCTCTGCAGAGGCAATAGGAAACGTTAACATTACGAACAGCACGGCTGTTCTGGCCGGCTTTATTGCAAGGCCGTTAATCATATTCCACCATTTTTGTCGGCTTTTTATTACGGCTATAACAAGTCTATGTTATGAAAATAACCGAATTAATATCAAGAGTAATTGTTCGTAAACCGGCGGGCTTTCGGATTTAGTAATGAGTCGTCGTTCCGGCGACTGCTAAACGAGAAGATTTGCCCCTTCTAACTTCAGCATCTTTTTTTTCAGATTGAGGCCGCCGGGGGCGGAGAATCCGCCAAGGCAGCCATCGGCACAGATTACGCGATGGCAGGGAATAATCAGCGGCAGGGGGTTTCCGGCCATCACACCGCCGACTGCTCTGGCGGAGCCGGGTTTGCCGGCCAATTTAGCCAACCGGCCATAAGTAACTGTTTGACCAAATTTTATACCCCTGCAGGTGGTCAAGACCCGCTTTGCAAATAAGCCCAATCCATCGAGTACAACGGGAATATCCCTGAAATCTACGCAATCTCCCTCGAAATAAGCGATTATCCGCCTCCGGGCCAATTTGAAAATGCCTTTATCATACCGACAGTTTCGGAGATTGCGCAAAAGCCGCGATTCGATACTCCTACGCGCACCCCCCGGCAGACAGGTACGCAAAAGCCCATTATCAGTAGCAGCAAGGCCGAAATAGCCCCATTTGGTCTTGAAAACTGTATATTTTATCGTTTTTTGCATTTTTTTAGCTTTTAGCACTCAATTCATATCTAAATATGCCAAATTCATTGACGCAAGAGCAAAACTTTGTTAAATATATTAGTTTTTATACAAAATTGCTGAACCCCCGGTGGTTTGTGTGTATTTTTTCCGCTAAGGGATGGCTTACGCCAGATGTTGACTTATGTCTCTTGAAGAACTGAGAAACAAAATCAACAAAATTGACCTTGAGCTTGTAAAGCTGCTCAATGAGCGTTCGCGCATAGTGGTGGAGATAGGCAAGCTGAAGAACAAGACCGGCAAGCCCGTTTATTCGCCGGACAGGGAAAAAGAAGTTTTAGCCGCGGTCATCAATGCCAATAAAGGTCCGCTGCCGGACAAGTGCCTGACGGCTATCTGGCGTGAGCTGATGAGCGGCTCTTTTGCACTGGAAAGACCGTTGCGTATCTGTTATCTGGGGCCCGGCGGCAGCTTCAGCCATACCGCAGCAATGCTTAAGTTCGGTCAGAGTGTCGAATATGAATCGCTAGCCGATATCACAAGTATCTTTGACGAAGTCAGCAAGGGTCATTGCGATTTGGGTCTTGCGCCGATAGAAAATACCACCGGCGGGGGAGTAATAGAGACGCTCGACGCCCTGATAGAGTCTGATGTGAAAATCTGTGCCGAGGTCCTGATGGCGATTCACCATAGTCTGTTGGCCAATTGCCCGCTGAACCAGATAGAGAAGATTTATTCGAAGCCGGAAGTTTTTACCCAGTGCCGGAACTGGCTGAGCGCCACTTTTAAAGAAGCCCAGACTGTTGCCGTTGCCTCCAGCGCCAAAGCTGCACAGTTGGCAGCAGATGAGCCGAAGGCTGCTGCGATTGGCTCAGCCATCGCCGCAGAGCTGTATGGTCTGAAAGTTGTTTGTGAAAATATCGAGGACAATGCCAACAATATAACCCGGTTTCTGGTCATCGGGCGAGAGGATGCAAAACCGACCGGTGAAGATAAGACCGCCATTTTGTTCAGCACCGCTCATAAAGCCGGCGCTTTGGCTGATGTGCTCGATGTCTTCAAGAAATACAGTATCAACCTGACAAATATAGAATCCAGGCCGAGCAAAAAAAGACAGTGGGAATACTATTTCTTTGTGGATTTCCTCGGACATAGAACGGATGAACGCGTCCAAAAAGGACTGGAAGAATCACGCGAGCATTGCCTGCAGCTTTCTGTTTTAGGTAGTTTCCCGAAGGCGACAGAATTGCTTTAAATAAGTGCATAAGAGCGTAAGTGCACAAGAACATAAGTAAATAGGAGAGTTTTGTGAGTTTTATGAGAAAGCCATTTGTGGCCGGCAATTGGAAAATGAACACAGACAGCCGCAGCAGCGTGGAACTGGTCGAGGCGATTGTTTCCAGGACCTCGGCGGCGGCCAAAAAGGGCGTTCATGTGGCAGTATGTCCGCCTTTTGTTTATTTGCAGAATGTAATTGGCGTCCTTCGCCAATCGGGCGTTGCCGTCGGCGCTCAGGATGTTTATTATGAGAAAGACGGCGCTTTCACCGGCGAGATAAGTACGGCTATGCTGAAAGATATCGGCTGCACTTACGTTTTGTGCGGCCATTCGGAACGCAGACACGTGATTGGTGAGACAGACGAGCTGATAAATAAAAAAGTCGCCGCTGCTGTCCTTGGCGGACTTTTGCCGATATTCTGTGTGGGCGAGCTGATTGAGCAGCGCAAAGCATCTAAAACAGAAGAAGTTGTAACCCAGCAGATAAAGAAAGGGCTGGCCAGCTTAAATGCCGAGAAGGTTTCTGCGGTAACTATAGCTTATGAGCCGGTCTGGGCCATTGGGACGGGTTTGACCGCAACGCCGCAGCAGGCACAAGAGGTGCATTCTTTGATAAGGAAGCTGCTTGGACAAATGTATGACACCAAATTAGCTCAGGAGATTCGCATTCTCTACGGCGGTTCGGTAAAACCCAACAACGCAGCCGAGCTGATGCGACAGGGCGATATAGACGGCCTGCTGGTTGGCGGAGCAAGCCTGAACGCAGATGATTTCGTTGCGATAATTCAGTCTGCGGTTGTTTAATTGGTTAAATAGTTAACGGGTTAATTGGTTAAAAGGAAATGAATATGACGGTTTTTCCGATTTATAATGAGCTTGTTGAACCCGTGTTGGCGGTAAGTTTTTTTATGAATTTAGTCGCCATTGTTTTTGTTGTTTGTGCGGTGGTATTGGTTTTAATCGTTCTGATTCAGAAAGGCAGAGGCGGCGGTTTGGGCGCTGCCTTTGGCGGCAGCCTGGCAAGTGGAATTTTAGGTTCCAAAACCGGCGATTTTCTGACCTGGGTTACGATAGCGATGGTAGGGGTGTTTTTGGCGCTTGCCGTGGCAATGGCCAAATTCTACAAACCGGGTATTAGCAATTTCGGTGCTGGCCAGCCTCAGTCGACACAGCAGACTCCGGTTCAACAGCAGCTGCCGCAAAGTTCAGAGCTGCCGTTAGCCCCCGCCGAGACCGGCGGCGAAGGTGCTGATGCAAATTCGCTCGGCGAATAATTTCGTCGTGCGGAAAGAAATACACAACTCGTCACCCATAAGGGGTGCCGTAGCGGGATACGAATTGAAAGTGTAGTGCTATGATAAACAGTATGACCGGATTTGGTGAAGCACAGGGCGAGATTAACGGCGTAACTTACATCGTGGAAATTAGAACGGTCAATAACCGTTATTTAAAAACCTGTGTAAGGCTGCCGGAGACGACTGCGTTTCTTGAAGAAGATATTGACAAACTTCTGCGAAAAAACCTCTCACGCGGAATGGTAAGTTGTGTGCTGCGCCTGAAAAATGCACCGGCAAATGTGCTCTTTGATATCGACGAGACGGCCTTGCGTGCGTATATGGAAAGATTAGGCCGGATTGTCTCTGCGGCCGGTACTGAATGCCCCATCGATATAGGGGGGTTACTGACACTGCCCGGGATTGTTCGGCCGGCATTACCGGATGAAGAAAAGGCCGAGCAAATAAAAAAGGGGGTTTTAAGCATTACGCAGAAGGCGATTGACCAACTCAAGCAGATGCGTGCCGCGGAGGGTGCTGCTCTTGCGGCCGATTTGGATAGTCATTGCAAAGCTATAAAACAGGACCTCGAGCAAATACGTGCTCACAGCGGCGTCGTTTTGCAGGAATATCAGAAGAAACTGAGAAAAAGGGTCGATGAGCTGCTCGCGGACGCAAAACTTAAATTGGATGAAGAAACCCTTGCCAGGGAGGTGGCGATTTTTGCCGACAGGTCAGATATATCTGAGGAGATTGCTCGGCTGGATTCGCATTTGCAGCAGTTTGCTGAAAGCTGCGAGGCAAATGCCCAGGCGGGACGCAGGCTGGACTTTATCAGCCAGGAGATGCTCAGGGAAGCAAATACCATCGCCAGCAAGGTCTATGATACTGAGGTTGTCCGCCGCGTGGTCGGTATAAAGTGCCGGATAGACCGGATTAAAGAACAGGTTCAGAATATAGAGTGAGGAAGAGGTCCCCTTTTTGAGAGATATGAAAGGGGCTCTAAACGCATTTTCCTCTGCGTTTGGAAGCCCGTAAAATAGAAAACTTGCCCTCTAATGGTAACTAAAAATTCAAAACTAAAAACTAAAAGCGGCAGCGGCAAAGTGGTGGTAGTGAGCGGCCCATCCGGTGTGGGCAAAAGCACGATTTGCAAAGAGGTGGTTAAACGGTTGGAAAACAGCCGTCTTAGTATCTCGGTCACCACCAGGCCTAAAGGTGAAAACGAAATTGACGGCCGAGACTATTGGTTTATATCAGAGCAGCAGTTCCAACGACGGGTCAACGAGGGTTCGCTGCTGGAGCATGCAAAGGTATTCGGACATTTCTATGGAACGCCGAAGATAGAAGTGGAAGAGGCACTGTGGGCCGGTGAAACCATTATTTTGGAAATCGACGTTCAGGGCGCCAAACAGGTAAAAGCAATATATCCGGCGGCGGTGATGATTTTTATTCTGCCGCCGACCCAGAAGGAATTGGCCGAACGTATGAACCTGCGGGGCAGAGAAGATACCCAAACGGCTGAAAAAAGATTGAATGGGGCAGGTGTTGAAATTGCTGCTGCGTGGCAATATTATGAACATATGGTTATAAATGACGATTTGGAACAGGCGGTAAAAGAAATAGTGCAGATTATTAAACAGAGCATTGTGGATTCGACCCCTTCGACAAGCTCAGGGCGGGCGGACTCACCACAAGGAGAAAAAGAATGATAGAGGAGCTAAAAAGCACAGACATAATCAACAAGGTTGGTGGCAGGTACAAACTAACGGCACTGATTCAAAAACGGCTGGATGAGCTGATGGAAGGAGCTCGTCCGCTGATTGAGGATGCCAAAGGCAAAACACAACTGGAGATTGTTATTCAGGAAATTCTGCAGGACAAGATTGCTATTGACTACGAGTCCACTGATATTGACAAACCAAAGGAATGATTGAAACAGTAATGCCAGAAAAAAAATCAAATCAAGGTCATCAGAAAAAGTCCCATTTTGCGGCGTGGGGCAAAAGGGCACCCAATATTTTATTGGGTGTCAGCGGGGGTGTCGCGGCATATAAAGCGGTCGATTTGGCAAGCAAGCTGACCGCCGCCGGCGCGAAAGTCAGGACGGTTATGACGGAAAACGCCTGTCAGCTCATCTGCCCGAGAAGCTTCGAGGCGGTTACGGGTCAGCCGGTTTATACCTCGCTATGGAGCGCCAGCGAAGAATATGAAATAGGCCATATAAGTTTAGCTGACTGGGCTGATATCGTTGTCGTTGTACCGGCAACGGCCAATATTATAGGCAAAATCGCAAACGGCATCTGCGATGATTTGCTTAGCACCGTCCTTTGTGCAGTGACGGAACCTATTAAATCAGGAGCGGCGATTTTGGCTCCTGCAATGAACGACAATATGTGGAATAACCCCGCTGTGCAGCGCAATATCGAAACTGTAAAGAAGATGAGTTTTCAGCTAATAGGCCCTGTTGAGGGCCGGCTTGCCTGTGGCACGGAGGGCATCGGAAGAATGTCGGAGCCGCAGGATATTATGAAGGCGATCGAAAAAATCGCTTCGAAAATTAAACGTAGAAAAAAATAAACCATTCGGCAAAATGCACTTTCTAATAACAGCAGGCGGAACTCGCGAATATATCGACCCTGTTCGTTTTATTTCCAATGCAAGCAGCGGCAAAATGGGCTATGCCCTTGCGCTGGCGGCAGTCAAAGCGGGTCATAAGGTTATGCTTATCAGCACTTCAGATTTGCAGCCGCCGGTGGGAGTAGATTTTGTCGGAGTCGACAGTGCTGCTGAAATGTTTGCAGCCGTAAAAAAGTTCTTCACAAAATGCGATTGTCTTATTATGGCCGCTGCGGTGGCTGATTATACGCCGGCTAAAAAATCAAAAACAAAAATTAAGAAATCAGGTAGAAAGCTGATAATAAAATTAAAGCCAACACCAGACATTCTAAAGTGGGCGGGAAAACATAAAAGAAAAAATCAAATCGTTGTCGGTTTTGCTTTGGAAGATAAGATTGTCCGAACCGGCGCCGAGAAAAAATTAAAAGAAAAAAACCTTGATATGATAATCGCCAACACACTCGCCGAGATTGGTTCTGACAGAGCTGTTGTTCAGATAAAAACGCCCGACCGGAAATGGCTAAAACTGCCGCGCGCAGCCAAAACCAAAATTGCTGAGAAAATCGTAAAGCTGCTGACCTATTAGTCTTTTATGCCGAGGTCGTCTTTGGTGAGGATGCTTTCAAATTCGTAACCGGCGTCTGTTATGTTCTCGCCTGCCCCCTGTTTGCGGTCTATACAAGCGACGATTTTTTTGACTGTTGCGCCGGCTTCGGTGATAACCTTGGCTGCTTCGAGGACCTGTCCGCCGGTAGTGGCGATGTCCTCAACAAGCAAAACGACGTCACCTTTATTGAGTTTGCCTTCGATTAGTTTCCCCGTGCCGTAGCCTTTTTTACTGTTGCGGACTATTATCCAGTTTTTGCTTGTTTCCATTGCTGTTGCCGCCGCAAGCGCGACTCCGCCCAATTCAGCCCCAGCTATCAAAGTAACATCGCTTGTTACATAATTTGCGAATTCTTTGCCGAGGGCTTTTAGAATGTCCGGACAGGTCTCGAAGAGGTATTTATCGAGATAGTATTTGCTTTTCTTTCCGCTGCGAAGGGTGAAGTCGCCTTCCAGATACGCCGTTTCTTTTATGCGTTTTATTAACTCTTCTCTGGTCACGGCACAAAGTTCCTTTATACTTTCAGTTCAACTTTTCTGCCAAGTTCCCTGCGGTATTTCCTGCGAATGGGTGCTACGATGTCGCTTATGAATTCATCGACCTGCTGCGGCGCCCTGCCGATATAATCGCTCGGGTTTAAGACTTTTTTGAAGTCCACCTTTGCAAAAGCTAAATCTTCTTTAAGTCGTTCTATCAAATCGTTCGGCTTGCCGAGCCTTTTGACCTGCTTGGTAGCGGCCAGGGAATGAACTCTTATCCTCTCGTGAAGCTTTCCCCTGTGCCCACCTGCTTTGACCGCAGCCATCAGGATATTTTCGGTAGCCATAAAGGGAAGTTCCGCTCCAATGTGCAATGCTATCACTTTCGGATAAACGACAATGCCGTCAAGAACGTTGATAAGAACTTCCAATATACCATCAACTGCTAAAAACGCTTCAGGAATAACAACTCTCCTGTTGGCTGAATCGTCGAGCGTTCTCTCAAGCCACTGCTCTGATGCAGTCATCTGGGGACTGGAGGCCAGGCTCAAAATCAGTCTGCTAAGTGCCGTTACCCTCTCGCAGCGCATCGGGTTTCTCTTATAGGCCATTGCCGAGGAGCCGACCTGAGATTTCTCAAACGGCTCTTCAATTTCTTTTAGATTTGCGAGCAGACGAATATCGTTGCAGAATTTGTGGGCCGACTGTGCGATTGAGGCAAGCGTGTTTATGATGAGCGTGTCGATTTTTCGCTGATAGGTTTGCCCCGTGACGGTGCAAGTATTTTTGAAGCCAAAGGCGGCAGCGACCATTTTGTCTAATCGCTCGACCTTTTTGTGGCTGCCGTCGAACAGCGCCAGGAAAGATGCCTGTGTTCCAGTGGTGCCTTTGATACCCCTAAATGGCATCGTGTCAAGCCGGTGCTCGACCTCATTCAGGTCGAGTGCGAATTCATAGCACCACAGCGTCGCCCGTTTGCCCACCGTGGTTAATTGCGCGGGCTGATAGTGCGTAAAACCGAGTGTTGGCAGTGAGCGGTGTTTTTTGGCAAAGTTCGCAAGCAGGTTGACCACGGCTGCAAGTTTGCCTGCGGTAATTCGCAGGGCGTCGCGAATAATAACCAAATCGGCATTGTCGGTTATGTCACAGCTTGTTGCTCCAAGGTGAATTATCGGCGCGGCCTTAGGTGCCGCATCCGCAAATGTGTGGATATGTGCCATAACATCGTGGCGAACCTTCTTTTCATAAACAGCGGCCTTTTTGAAATCGATGTCATCCAGGTGTCGAGCCATTTCGCTGGTTTGTGCTTGGGTGATTTTTAGCCCGAGTTTCTTCTGTGCCTTGGCAAGTTCCAGCCAGAGCCGGCGCCACGTGCTGAACTTTTTTTGCGCCCCAAAGAGCTCAGCCATTTCCTTTGAAGCATTTCTTTCAACAAGCGGACTTGCATATATAGTTTTATCGTTTGCCATTTAATTTTTCCTGTCGTTCTTTTAGAAACTTTTCTATTTTGTATATATCTTCTACGGTCAGTTTCCAATCGCCTGCTCCTGCGGTTTCTGTAATTTGCTCTGGTCTTCGCGACCCGACGATAGCTGCGGTAACTTCGCTTCGGCGAAGGACCCAGCTAATCGCCAATTGAGCCAGTGTCCTGCCGTTGCGCTTGGCGATGGGCCGAAGCTGGTCAACAAGCTGCAACGTGGCGGAAAACTGCGGCTCTTGGAATTCCGGCATTCTTCTTCGGTGGTCATCCGGGGGCAAACCGGCAAGGCGTTCCTGACTGAATTTGCCCGTGAGCAGCCCTCTCTGCATAGGGCTGTATACGACAATGCCGATATTGTTCTTTGCGCAAAACGTGAGCAGTTCGTCTTCGACTTCACGATGGAGCATACTGTAAGGCGGCTGAAGCGAGGCAACAGGAGCGATTTTCCGGATGCGTTCGAGCTGCTCGATATTAAAATTCGATACACCTATATATCTTACCTTACCCTCTTCGGCGAGTCGCGCCATTTCCTCCCAACCTCGTTCAACATCTTCATCCGGCTCAGGCCAGTGCATCTGGTACAGGTCAATTGCGTCGATGCCGAGGCGCTTTAAGCTTGCTTCACATTCTTTGCGGATACTTTCCGCCTTCAGACAGCTTACTTTTTCCCTTTTTTCGTTCCAAAGCAGGCCGCACTTTGTTGCGACAATAGGTTTAGTTTTAATTTGCTTAAGCGCTTTTCCGACAAGCTCTTCGGAATGACCGCAGCCATAAACAGGTGCGGTATCTATCCAGTTGATTCCCTCCTCCAGAGCGGCCAGGATTGCGGCAATTGCGTCGCCATCGTCCTGTGGTCCCCAGCCGAACTGCCACGGCCCGCCCATCGCCCACGTGCCTAACCCGACGGTCGTTAGTTTCAAATCAGTATAGCCCAATTGCCGCTTTTGCATAACCAGACTCACGAAAAGCTCCAGCTTTTATCGAAATAGCATATTGCTGTTTCGGGCTTTTATCAATATTTTTATGTTTTCCGCTGGCGCTTTAAAATTTTACGCAACAGCTTAATAATACCCTGCTCCCGGATAGAGTATATTTAGCGCCAATGTATGTATTGGGTCAAAGACAGGACCGAAAACCTGCCAGGCAATGACCAGCCCAACCATTCTATACATCGGCTGATACAGGAGACTTTCATAGCGTTCCGCGGCCTCGTTACTCAGAAAAAGCAAAAGCACATTACTCCCGTCAAGAGGCGGTAATGGAATCAGGTTGAAAACAAACAAAATCAAATTCAGCGAAAAGATGATGCTCACTACTATCGCCGCGGAGTTTGCCCAGCCTAAAGCTCCCGCCTCGGTAACTTTAGTGAAGGTACTCGTTTCAGGAGGATGGAAAAAACCTAAAAGCATCCCGCCTCTGATTATCAATGCTGCCGCCAGGACGAGAATTAAATTTGCAGCCGGGCCGGCCAAAGACATCCACGCCGCCCTTTTCCTGTTACTCAACGCCCAGTAAGGGTCAAATGGCGAACTGGCCCAGCCTATCATCCAGCCGGAAAGAAAAAACGAAAGTATCGGAATAACTACCATGCCAAAAGGGCTTCTTTTGATATGAGGCAGGGGGTCTAAAGAGACCAGGCCGTGATGATATGCGGTAGGGTCTCCCATCTTTACAGCAACAAACCCGTGACACGCTTCGTGAAAAGCCGTGGAAACTACGAAAACCACATACCAAATCATTCCAAGGGCAATATTATAATCCATCGCTTACCATCCGCCCGGCTGCAAAATATCGCTGACGGATTCATTCCACCAATTCGGGTCTCTGAAATACTGTTTCAGCATCATTGCTGCCACGACTCCGTCGCCGACCGCCGTGGCTAACTGCATAGCCGCTCCCACTCTGCAATCACCGGCTGCGAATACGCCTGGCACCTTCGTGCGAAGATATGCGCACTCGCACTTAATAAACCCGTTCTCGGTCAGCTCCACAAAGCCCTTAAGAAAGTTTGTGTTCGGCACCATACCTACAAATATAAATACGCCGTCACAGGGATAATTTTCTTCCTCGCCGGTTTTTACATTTTTGAGCTTGATTGACTGAACTTTTTCCTTGCCCTCTATGGCAGTTGCAACGGTATTATATTTTATAATCAAATTGGAATTCGGCTCGTTTGCTTTGGCCTGGATTTCTTCCTGCAAAATTTTAGTTGCTCTAAATTCATCTCTGCGGTGTATCAGTGTTATTTTCTCAGCGAATTTGGTCAGGTGCAGTGTTTCTTCCAGAGCGGAATTGCCTCCGCCGACGGCGACGACCTGTTTGCCTTTGAAAAACGGCGCATCACAGGTTCCGCAATAGCTGACTCCCGCGCCGGCGTTGCGGAATTCTTCTTCGCCGGGGACGCCGAGCTTGCGATAATCGCTGCCTGGAGCTAAAACGGTTGCCCTTGCGATGAACTTATCCTTGTCACAGCTGACCTCGATGTTGCTATCCTGTAATTTTTTCAGGAAGGTAACTTCGCTGCTGGTTTTTATTTCCGCCCCGAAGTTTGTTGCCTGTTTCTGCATTTGTTCAATCAAGCCGGGGCCGTCTATACGTTCGATGCCGGGGTAGTTTTCTATCCTGTCTGTGGTGCTGATTTGGCCGCCGGGGACAAGTTTTTCGAGCACCAAAGTTTTTAATCTGTCGCGAGCGGCATAAAGTGCCGCACTAAGGCCGGCCGGCCCTGCTCCTATTATGATACAATCATAACGCTCCGACATAACAAAGACCTTTCAGTAACCGGTTGTTGGCAGCTGCTGTTCGCCGCTTTCTGGCAGTTGGTTCTGCTCCCGTATTTTGTCCTTTCCCCGTAAAATGTAGCTGCCCCATTCAGGAAATTCTCTTAGTATGTTTTCAGCATTGGTGCGTTCAAGGACATATGTGTTTTCCTGCTGTAATAGCATTCTCGAAATCTGCTTTTGGTTGTCAAGATACACCTGTTCAGAAAAGCCCCGGCCGTTCAAAAGCTCCATCCTGAATACATAGGCGGCCTTTTCTTGGGTAACATCAGCTCCACTGCTTCGATTTTGCGAAGCAGGGGGAGGGCTCGCCTCGATTCTTGAGACAAGTACCGGTGTAATTTTACCAGCGGCCCCAATTATATCCACAAGGATTTCTTCCTGGTTGCTATCAAGCATTTGGTCGAAGATATACTTGCTCAGGATGTCTGGTATCGCTGCAGGGCTGATTTGGTAATCTTTTTCTTTGGCCTGCAGGTCAGTTTCCCTAACAGTCATAATCCCATTTTTATCCAGGAGTATCTCAATACCGCTTCTGCCGCGGGTCTCGCTTTTCCAAATAAACTCATTAAGATTGTTATCGCTTCGAAAAAATGTTACCTGCTCCTGGTCGTACCGCCCGCGAATATAGTAAAAACTCTCTGCGCCGAACCGTCCTGCTTCGGGACAGCCCAGCGCCTCCATCGTAAATCCGGTGGTGCGTCCTTTGGCATCCTTAATCAGAAAAAAGCTTTCCGGGTCCCACTTCTGCTTGTTACCGACAGAAGCCAAAAAACTATCGAGCCCCTTGCCTTTAATCTCTGTAACAATTTTGCTGCCGGCCTCAAGCAGTTGGTTATCTGTGAATTTTAAACTCCCGGTGACGGAATTGAAAATCTCTTCCGCCAGCTCCGTATCATCCATATCTTGATACACTTCGATATCAAGCCGACGGTTGTTCGGTAACTGCACGACGCCGAAAAACGTATCAAACAGCGCTTTTGGCCCTTCTATATGTGCCCAATCAATAGTGGGAATGCTCTTATTTTGTTGGCCTTTTGCAAAAGAGGAACTTAGCCTGTGGCCTGTTTTTGCGATTTTTGACCCGCCAATCACAGAAGCCTTTTCCTTAAACAGCGCCTCCGGAGCAGTCCCCATAGCTGCCAAGTGGTATCGGCAGGAGACTATGGCAGTTATGCTGCCGGGGCTGGGGGTGAAAAAACTATCCAAAGTGAAGGCGTTTTGCTGATATTTCCACCTGTTTTCGCTTTGCCAGCCACCCCCTGTCGGGATACAGACCGATAAACCGGCACAATTTAACTCTATCGGTTCCGAGAGCACAATGGCAGACCTCCAGGTGACTAAAAGGTAGGCTATCAGCAAAACCGCAATAAAAAGGCCAAAAAACGCTATTTTTTCCACCCAGTGACTTCTTGCTTTATAGGTTTCGTTCATAGATAGAGCAAGCATATCTGCCTTAGAGACATTTTGCAACTATCTACTGAAAACTCGCAGAACAGATAAATTTTCCCCGCCGGCGGAAGGGAGCTAAATTTTGACTAAAAACAAATTGGTTAATTGCCGATTTATATATATACTTTACTAAGGGAGCCAACGGACATTATGGTCCTTGGAATTCTAAAAAAGCCCCTGTTTAAATATGGAACCGGTTTCTTAAAACGCCTCAATAGGGGGGCCGTTATGAACCACGCAGCTATGCTAGGCAGAGCTGAACCAAGGGAGATTCTGCGGATTCTAATCGAGAAGAAAGCCCCTGCCGTTTTGTCTTTCCTGTCTAAGGGCAAATGGCATGTTGCGAAGGTGTTACTGACCAACCTTGGAGCTAACAATCTGGATATTCAGGTCTTACCGAGGAGGATGGCCTCCATTTTGCAGAAATCTCACCAAATGTCGACTCTAAAGCTGCCTCCGATAAACATCCAGGTTCATCAGCCGGTCGGTATATCGCTAAAGTATGGATACGGCAAGTTCATTTTCGAGACAACCGTGGTGGCTATCCAGCCTTCAACGGATCCAACAAGCGGGCCGATGGTAACACTTAAGGTGCCTGAGCGAATTGAGCTGGTCCAGAGAAGAAGCTATTTCCGTGTTGATGTGCCGAGCTCTTTGAAGGTAAATGTGATGCTGTGGCATCGCTACTATACAGATAAGACGGCCGAAACGCAGCAAACAGAAAGCCAGACAATAGAGTCGCGATGGGTGCCGAAGGAATGCTATTGGCAGGGCAAGCTTATCGATGTCTCTGCCGGTGGCGTGCAGGTTGTAATTGACACCGCGCAGAAGCCGGACTTCAAAAGAGGACAGTTTATAGGGTTGCGATTTACGCCTATGCCCTATGAAACGCCGTTGATGTTCGATGCACAGATTAGGAACATTCTGCCGACCACAGACCGGAAAAGTATATGTCTTGGCCTGCGGATCGTCGGTCTGGAAGCAAGTCCTGAGGGCCGGCAGGTTTTGAAGCGGCTCTGCAAGGTTGCGGAGTGCTATTATCAGATAAACCAATGCACCCTTAAGGAGCGGGACTTCCAGATGACAGGTTCACCTCGTTAGAAATTTGCACCCTCTGCTAACGCTGGCTAATCACTGTCGTTGCCCTCGGAGTTTAAACCTTGGTCGGACTTCGGCGAGCTCAGTCGAGTCGTAGTCATCGTAGCAGACGGTTCGGCTGACAAGGCAAAATCGCTTTTCTTGTGGATTACTTTACAATAAAACCATTTCAGAAAGCCGCTTGCTGCAAAACCGCAAAAAATCAATACCAAAGCCACCTGCCTACTCCAGATAACAAGGGCGAGGAACAGCAGTGCTCTGATAAAATGTGCGAAAGGTTTTTTGCCTTTTATATATTGGTTTAGGATATGTGGATAGCGAATCCTGCTGACCATCAACACCGCCACCCCCAGAACCAAAAGTGGCAGGGCGTAAATAATAGCGTCTTCGCAGATACTATAAATCCGGCTGCTTCCGGCTGAAAGCTCCAATAGTGTTTCCTGATGGAATATTACTATGCTCACTACCACCCCTGCGGCAGCAGGGGTCGGCAGGCCTATGAAACTCATATGGGCGGATTCATCCTCCTCGTTCTCCACATTGAATCTGGCCAATCGGATGGCTGCGCAGCTTATATATGACGCTGCTGCCAGCCAGATGAAACGCTGTAGAAAACTCACAAAACCCGGATTATACTCGGCAAAACTTCCCAACTTATATTCGAGAACTTTGAGCATCAAAAATGCCGGCGCCACCCCGAAGCTGATTATATCACAGAGGCTGTCGAGCTGGCCGCCGAAGCTGGATGTGTTCTTGCTCATTCGTGCCAGTCGCCCGTCCAGAACATCGGCAATCATCGCCAGCAGTATCATATAGCCGGCCATAGCAAAATATGGCAGCGTAATCCTGTGGTATGAAAAATGGTTAACGCCGGCGGCAGCGCCCTTGCTGGCAAGAACAATGGCCGCAAACCCGCATACGCCGTTTAGAATTGTTACCAGCGACGGCAGGATAGTGATATACTTCAATCTCTGCCTTCGCACCCGCCGAAGCAAACTTTCTTTGGCTGCTTGGGTTTTTAATCGGGTCATTGTTCGTACCTTACAAGCGGCGTCAGCCCGGCTTTGACCTTATCGCCTGTTTGAACCAGACACTTTGTATTTGCACGAGCAGGCACATACAGTTCCGTTCTGGAGCCGAATTTTATCATCCCGAATTTCTCTCCGCAACTTAATTCCTGGCCCTCTTTTGTAGCACATACAATTCGCCGGGCAATCGCACCGCTGATTTGCCGGACAATCAGCCTGTCTTTAGGGCTGTCGGTTCTGATTATATAAAGGTCGTTGGACTCATTGACCCGCCCGGATTCCGGATTGGCGGCGTTTCTATATCGTCCTTTTTTGTAGTTGATTCTCGTAACTTTTGCGTTACACGGTGCGCGATTAATGTGCACATCAAAAATACTCAAAAACACCCCGATTCTAATCGTACGCTCACCGATGAAGTCATTTTCTTTAACAATCTCAATATCGGTTACCTCTCCGTCTGCCGGCGAAAGCAGCAGATTCGCTTCTTTTGGACAAACTCTGTAGGGGTCCCGGAAGAATGACAAAACCCATACCAGGACAACAGCCAGAACACCTTCTATCGGGATGATAGTCCAGACACTCAGATATAGAATGCCAACAACGAAATAAACAATCATAGCCCCAAGCAGTATCGCCGGGAAAATAACCACCTCCGGCCAGCCGTATTTAGTCAGCGGAACTCTCATACGCCAATATCGTAATCGCCAACCCGATGGCAATCAACAAAAAAGGCTAATCCTAAGATTGCACTTCGGACGGTCTCTGTCGTGGCATTGCGATTGTTCCGGTTCTGGCAACGTTCTTGATGCCGTATGGTTTGCAGGCATCGATGAAGGCCTCAATCTTGCTCTCAGGGCCGCTGACCTCCACCATTAACTGCCTGGTGCTGATGTCAACAACCTTGGCCTTGAACATTTCTATCAGAGATAAAATTTCCGGTCGTTTGTCCGGCGGGGCTGAAATCGTTATAAGCATCAGGTCGCGCGCAACCATCGGCTGACCGGCAAAATCCTGGACCTTGACAACAGGAACAATTTTGGCCAGTTGTTTGCGAACCTGCTCTACGACCCTGTCGTCACCTACGACAACAATCGTCATTCGGCTCAACTTCGGGTCCTCGGTTCGGCCGACGACGAGCGAATCAATATTGAACGCACGGGCGGCGAACATACCCGCAACGTGCGCCAGAACGCCGGGCTTGTTTTCGACTAATGCACTTATTATATGCTTCATTGCTTTCGCCTTTTTATTTTCTTATGCCATACTTTCCATTACATCAAGCCCGTCCATCTCATTCAGGCTTTTACCTGCCGCAACCATCGGCCAAACATTTTCTTCCTGCTCGACTCTAAAATCAACAACACAGGGCCGCTTTTGCTCCAGCATCTTCTTTATAGCACCGGGAACGTCAGCCTTTTTATCAACGGTAATTCCTACTGCGCCGAGTGCCTCCGCCACGGTTGCATAATCAGGGTTGGACAGGTGGCTCTTGGAATAACGCCCGTTGTAGAAAAGCTGCTGCCACTGTCGAACCATTCCCATATAACCGTTGTTCAAGATACAAACCTTTATTGGCAGTTTATTCTCAACGGCGGTTCTTAGCTCCGTCATCGTCATATTGAAACTGTGGTCGCCGTCAATATCGATAACGGTAGCATTGGGCTTGGCTACCTGCGCACCTATAGCAGCGGGCAGACCATAGCCCATTGTCCCGAGTCCGCCGGAGCTTATAAACTGCCTCGGCCTGCTGAATTTGTAAAATTGGGCTGCCCACATCTGATTCTGCCCGACGCCTGTGGTTACAATCGCTTTGCCGTCGGTTTGGCGGCACAGTTCTTCGATTACATATTGCGGCTTAATCGTCGATGCTTTCCTGTCGTAGCTGAGTGGAAACTTCTTTTTCCACTCGGCTATTTTTTTGAACCACGCCGTTCTCTCGCGGTATTCGACGTCCTTGACCAGTTCAGCCATTATATATTTCGCGTCGCCCACAACAGGGATATCTACCCTGACATTCTTCGCGATGCTCGTTGGGTCGATATCAATATGGATTATTTTTGCATTCGGGGCGAAGTCCTTGATTTTGCCGGTTACTCTGTCATCGAATCTGGCGCCTATGGCAATCAGCAGGTCGCATTCCTGAACGGCATAATTAGCGTAAGCGGAACCATGCATCCCCAGCATATCCAGCGACTCGGGTTTGCTTTGGTCGAAACTGCCCAATCCCAAAAGCGTCATCGTTACCGGCAGATGTGCCTTCTGCGACAAAGTCCTTAATTCCTCACTTGCGTTTGCAATGATAACTCCGCCGCCGACGTAAAGCACCGGCTTTTCGGACTTGTTTATCGCTGCCGCGGCAGCCGATATTTGCCTTGTATGCCCCTTAGCCTGAACACGATAACCCGGCAGGTTCATCTCAACCAGCCCGTCTGCCTCATACCTGGCAACTTGGATATCAACCGGTATATCAACAAGCACCGGTCCAGGCCGGGACGTCGAAGCAATATAAAATGCTTCCCGAATCGTCCTGGCAAGGTCTTTAATATTCTTAACAATACAATTATATTTTGTAACAGGCCGCGTAATGCCGGTAGTATCTGCTTCCTGAAATGCATCATTGCCGATAAGCTCCGTACGAACTTGTCCGGTCAAGGCAACCACCGGTACGGAATCCATCAGCGCCGTTGCAAGACCGGTGGTCAAATTGCACGCACCCGGACCGCTGGTTGCAACAACTACGCCGACCTTCCCACTGGCACGAGCGTATGCGTCAGCCATATGACAGCCGCCCTGTTCATGACGCGGAACAATAAAATGTATCGGCGCATCGTAAAACCGGTCGAATAGAGGTAGCACCACGCCGCCCGGGTAGCCGAATATCGTATCGACACCCTGCTCGATAAGCGTATCGACGATTATTTGGGCACCTGCCTTGAGTGTTGATTTGTCGGTGGAAACCGCTGGAGAACGAGACTTGGGACTCATTTTTATACCTTTCCTGATAAACGTTAATAGTTATTCCGGCCTGCCCTGTACCGTATGGTGCAGGGTCATTACAGCACCATCGGCTCGCCCCGGGAATCCAGCCGCCTTCACCAGAAAACGACCGAAAAACCCGAAGATTTTAAGCCATGCTGTAATTCCGTAACCGCCCCAACAAGGGGCGTTTCAGGCTCGTATTTGCATGTTTTCATGCAAACACAAATTCAATTTTACAATGTTTATCTCTGCCTGTCAATTTATTTTTCGGCAATTTTCACCCCCGCCAATAGCTATTTTGACCTTTATATTTACCCTCCCGCCTTGCCGGGGGTAACTTACGGTGTGGATTATTCCCTCAACCCACGAATCGAGAACTAATCTCCGTCGCCCAATTCGCGATTGTTACTTCTCGGGAATCCTTATGCGCATTTTGCACTGTGGACACTTTCCCATTTTGCCGGCTAACCCAATTGGTACCCTGAACCTCTTGCCGCACGAACAGGTAAAATGAATATAGTCTTTTTCGGCTTTTGTTTGCTTTTGCTCCGCAGGGCCTATGTCGGGCTTATACTGGGGCACTTCCTGTGTTTTAGGTTCATCCGGCATTGGTATGGGGGGAAGGTCGGCAGATGTAGTGGAAGCGGGAGTGTAGAATTGTTGCCCCGCAGTCCCCAGGCCACCGCTGGAATAGTCTTTTGCTTCCGCACCTGTCACCCGCGAGCTGCCGAATCCGAGAATAGGGTAAAAAATAAATGAAAGAAAACATAGCCCCAGCCCGAACAAAGCTCCCTTGCCGAAAGTCCTCGCGACCCCGATGGATATAATAATAAATAAAACCAACTCAATAATAGGGCCCGCTATCGGGATAAACCCGACTAGGCACGCTGCTATGCCCATCCATCCGGGTTTGTCTCCGATTCTTGCAAGGACATATATGTTGTATATCGGAATCAGTACTGCCCAGCCGGCTTCACCTGCTTTGGTATACACCTTCCACATTCCGGCAATGGCTATCACACTAAGGATAAGCATAAACAAAAGGAATATGTACGCAGTCGCCGGGTTGGGCGGCTCTGGCATCTCTTCGGGGTTTATCTGCGGAATACTGCTCATAGCGTCTTCCCCGGCTGTGCCCAGAAGAATAGGTGAAGAACTATTCCTTACGGCCGTTAGCGATGAGGCTGCCGCATTGCCGCCTGATAATAATAGAAGAATAAGAAGTGAGCCGATAATCGCTCTTTTCTTTGTCATTTTCATTCGTCCCTCTTGTAGCTACAGTATTGCATTTTCAGATTATAGAATACTCGAAATGTCCCGGCTGGTCAAACTAAAAGCGCCTCGCAGCGCAGTTTACCTTACCATCTTTTTGGTAGGATTTATTGTCGTTGGTTGGTTATTGTGAGCGCAGCGAAGCAATCTTAAAATCGGTTAGCCCACAACTTTATATTGTGGGTTTGCTTGTGCTGCCTTCTGCTCGGATAGCTGTTTAACTGCACGCTTTCAGCGGAATTGCCTTATTATTTTGTCTCTTTCTGTTTACTGTATTCTGTGTTCTGTTTTTGGTTTCTTCATCTGGCAAAATCCATCTGAGTCGCTTTTCTGTCCATCGTGCCTCCCCATTAAAATCGGCCTTCCGGTAAAATCCCAGGAGATTGTGATAGCGGGTAACAACATCGAAGCCGGTGCTGTATTGAAGCTTGCGCAGACAGACGGGACAAAGGTGCATAGGTCTGGAATCGCTTTCTTTCAAATGATTGGATCCGTTCATTACACAACTAAAGTATATGCAATGATGCAGGCCGAACATATGGGCCGTCTCGTGGACTAAGACCTTGCAGCTGCGCTTCAGCAAAACATTTTCATAATCTTTACCCCGCTTTTCTCCGTGGAACGCAGGGTCGTAACGGGCAAAACTGTAGACGCCGACCCGTTCTCTAAGCGACGCTTGGCCGAAGACGAAATTCCATGAAGCCTCGGGATAAAGGTCTTCCATGGTGATTGCTAAAACACAAAAAGCGTCGGCAGGAATCTTTTCTTTAAGGATAGCCAGGACGTCGCTGGTCAGGATTTGACGTTTCCGCGTGTAGGAATTGATTCGTGTGGTAAGTTTGCTGTCGTTAAGACTCAGGCGGGGCAGGACCTCGACTTCCATATCGAAGTAGAAAGCGGCGTATTCCTGTAGCTTGTCCAGAAAAGGTATGTTGCCTTTCGGAAAATCTCCTAACGGTTGCAGGTAGATTTTATTGCGGGTTTTGTCCGGCTTGTTTTGTTTGCCTTTGACGAAGTCATCGAAGCTCTGACCGCTTTCCTTATGAACGTCTAACCAGTCTCCCCGTTTCGGTTTTGGTATTGGTCTGAAATCGATGCCGGGCTCCAGAGCTCTTTTGAGATTCTCCCCCAATCCATCGGTTTCCCCGAGGGCTTTGATTCTTTCTGTTGCGGATGGCGGTTTGAAGGCCATAGCCAGTATAGCTGATAGAACCAGAAATATTGTTATCGAAAAAAGGGTCGTTCTCATACCGTACCTTTTAAGTGTATCCATATTTGACCCCCGCGTCCAGCTTCCAATCCTGCAACCTCTTATTCGTTTATTATGTAACCACAGTTGGTATAAAGAAGCCATCATAGAATGAAGGCAGCCTTTTTAGAGCTTCTATTATTTGATCGACATTCGTTATAGCTGGATCATATTCTACAATGAGTTTCGCTTTTTCAGCTTCCCCTTCTATATAAACCTTACTAACACCATCCTTACGGTTAAGTGTGGTTTCAATTTCCTGTATGCATTTTCCACAAGCAAATCCGCATTTCGGAATAATAGGATTGCAATCGAGACTAAAGGCTGTTCGGATAATCATTGCTTTATCCCTTCACTGCCATAATCCCCCTTTGTCTTGTTTATAATTCTACCCCTAAAATCCTCCAGCTTTCAATAAATTAATCTGCTTGTGCTGCCTTCTGCTCGGATACCATTTTACCTGTATGCCTTCGGCATACTTACTATATGTTTCCTCGTTGCGGCCTCCGGCCGCACCATAAATCCATTTTTCCAAAATTTTTTTATCCCTTGTGCTGTAACGACCTAACCCAAAACCGCACCCGCGAAAACACCAAGCCGCAACAATTTATTGATATGAACAAAAGAGCTTAATTGCGTTTCCTGTTTTTAGCATCCGTTCTCTTTTTATTTTTAGCCGGCGTATTACCAATTACTACCAGCTCAGTAACTTTATTATTCATTATCCAGACAGCGGCCCCGTATTTTTTACTCTGATAAAAATAAGTTCCTTTGGTACCTATGTCCTTATATAAAACATCAACTTCGGATATATCAGACCTCTTCGCGTTCTCGATTGTTTTGCTGGGAGGCCCGAAGAATTTTAAAACATCATCAAAAGGAGAACCTGCTCCTATTTTCCCTTTAAAAAGATACCCCGGCTTGTGTATATGAATAGCCGCTATTCTGTCTTTCACAATAAAAACATCGAAATCCTCGGGATAAAACATCCCATACATTAAAGGCAGACTATTTTCGTCAATTTCGTTACCCTTGCTGCGATAATACAGCGGCTTACCGAATATCCTGATGACATCCTCGGCTGTCCCTTCATTTACGTCAAGTTTTGCCATTCTCGAATTAAGATCCTTTTGAAAGTTCGGGTCCGACAATGTCGACCTTTTCTTCCCTTTGTATTTTTCTCTCGCATATTCGTCGATAGGTTCTTTTGCCCTGACCGCGGCAATGAGTCCTCCCGGATTAAGTATGGTTCCAAACGGAATCTTCTTACCATCGTGCTGCAATTCTATGTTGCGGCCGGTTTTCATCGACAAAGCCCAGAAACGCTCTGGCGTGATATTTGGGTCAACCTGACAGCAAAGAGCGTACACTCCCGCGATGTATGGAATAGACCAGCTCCACCCGCCCTGTGAATAAAAAACATAATCGCTAACACCGGTCGGGCTTGCAGTGGTTCGTGAATCCATAGGAACTAATAGCCGATATGCAAAATTCTCCGAACCGTAATTACTATAGAATCTCTTCGCCCACCATGCCCCCGGCTCATAAGAGTTAAAATCATCGGGATTAGCCATCGCAGGACGTCCCAATCCTTGAAATCTGAATCCATGAACACTTTCAGTCGATGAGCATATCACAAGCATGCCGGCTTGTTTTGCCTTCTCAGCCGCCTCTGATATTTCCTTATAACCGTCCTGAGAAGGAGCCCATCCGATGGACATTGATATGACACGAATCTTTCTGTCCTCAGGAAGCTGCTCGTTTATTTCAAGAATTCTGTTAATGGCCGATGCCCTCGTTTTGAAGCTCATTACAACTTTTCCATCACGAAACACATAAGGCCATGTGCCTATGTAGTAGATGTCCGCCCCGGGTGCGGCCCCCAGCGTCTTTCCGGCCGCGATGGAAACAACCGCTGCCCCGTGCATATGTGCTCTATCTCCCTGACCGCCTTCTGCCTCTTTCATCTCCAGCACATTTATTTCTTCATAAAGACGGACGCGGTCTGCATACTCCCGATGATTAACTAATAAAGGATTATCAATCAGCGCGATGCCGACGTTTGTCCCTGTAATGCCTTCCTTATGTACTTCACGCAGGCCCAAACCCGGATTCTTGCCGATTTCCATAATCTCCTTCCAGTCGAAATCGGCTGGCATCTTTTCTGCGGTAGGCCAGATGGTCTTGTCATCGAAATCGGCATGCATAAGGTCTTCTTTGGAATTGCGTAAATCAATTTGTGATAAGTCATAGCCGCGCAAGTCAACCTGGAACGGATTTTCCGAATTCGGGTCATATCTGGGTATACGTGTTATTTTACCTCGGCCCCACTTTGCCCAGCTCGTCGGGGCCGGCTGCCGGTCAATCTTTGGCAACCTCAGAAATTCCTCGGAGGCATACAAGCTATTAATGAAAAAAAATGCCGCTAACAAAATGAATAAGTATTTCTTCATAAAGACCTTTCCTGTGCTTAGTCATCCGTATACTATTTGAGGTTTCCCTTTTAAAGACCTTGTCCTCTGGGTCAAAAGCTGGAAACTATCACCGTTGCTCACCAAATTTTACTCCATTTTCTAATTTCTCGCAATTCTTAACTTTTGCTGTTGTGTCCTTCAGTTCGGCCCTCTTTTTACTTACTTCGTCGCTTCGCTCCTGCGTAATACTAATGCTCCTTCGTCTTGTTTCTCTTCCCTTAGTTATTCAAAAATTTATAATAGGGAGGCAGAAGAGCAGTCCATAGGAATTAGAGGACTATATGAATTGAGAAAATCCCGCCTGTCTGAATACTCGCCCTGACAGTTCCCCCCATCGCTTTTATGATTTTCTGAACTATGGATAAACCAATCCCGCAGTGTTTTCCCGTTTCGCTGCGTGCTTGTTCCTGTCTCCAAAACGAATCGAATATCTGTTCAAGTTCTTCTTTCTTTAACGTGCATCCCGTATTCGATATGGAAATTATTGTGCCGTCTTTGGTATCGTTCGATTCCGCCCAGATGCGCCCTTTCTCATTCGAGTATTCGACCGCGTTCTCAAGAATGTTCATCAATACAAGTGTTATATAACTCTTGTCGGAAAACAGGCTCATCCCCTCGCCTATCCTGCTCTCAAAAGTAATACCTCGTTCGCCTGCTTTACTTGCAAAGTTCTGCCAGCACTCAGCGACTGTCTTTCTAAGAGAAATATGTTCGTAGTTTAATATTATTTGATTGGACTCTAGCTTTGCCAGTGACAGCAGCGCTTTTATCATTCGATGCATACTCTTTGTGATTTCTAAGGACGTTTGCAGGCCGGCTTTATAATCCTCCGCCTGACGGTCGCGGGAAAGACAGACTTCAATGGTCGATTGTATACCTGCGATTGGGGTACGAAGTTCATGAGCAATATCCGAATTAAAACGCCGTTCACGGTCGAAAGAAAGCTTAATCCGTTGCAGAAGTTCATTCAGACACTTGTTAATAGGCAACAATTCTCGCGGATACTTTTCAGATATACGAATTTCCTGAAAATCTTCTGTATCGATTGCGGAAATTTCATCGGCAAGACTGTGAATCGGCCGCAGACTGGCACGCGTAACCAGTGAAGCCACAACCACCGATAAGACAATCATTGCCACGGAAGAAATTAAAAGCAGCCTCGCAAGAAAGTTCAAATGGTCAGTTATGCTGCCAGCCTCTCTCGCAAAGGTAATGGAAAGAGCAGAGCCGGTTCCACCTTCCGTCTTGGGAATAAACTTAAATCCGACTGCTCTGCCGACCCTGCCATCGGGAAGAATACACTCCGTGTATTGCGGAACATCCGATACCGTCTTAAATATGTCAAGGTCCGTCCCTGCCAGAGATGGCGACCTTATTAACGTAATCCCGTTGGCATCACGGAACTGATAATAAGCTCCGCCGGATAAATTGTTGAATTCAGCAATAGCGCTTACGTCGAATTCAAAATCTATCTTACGTCTCCCGGGGAAAATCTCATCCTGATAACCTTCCCCTCTATTCTTATCATAATCATAAGTTTCATCTTCGATAATCGCCGATAGCGTCTTTGCCACGCTCAACATCGACTTATCGAAATGATTAATAAGACTCTGACGTGTTGCCGTGTAAATCACTGTGCATAAAACACACAGAACAAATATAATACCAGCCACTATGCCGGTAATAACTCGACTGCGAAGTGAATAAATCATAAATCTGCCCCCAGCATATATCCCTGCCCCCGGATTGTATGAATCAGCGGCGGTTTACCTTCTCTTTCGAGTTTCTTCCTGAGATAACCCATATATACATCGACGACATTGCTCATTGCTGACGAGTTGAATTCATAAACATGTTCCCAGATGTCCGTTCTCGTCACAACCTCACCGGCACGCATCGCAAGGTACTCCAAAAGGGCGTATTCACGCGGTGTAAGAATAACTAACTCGCCGTCTTTATAAACCTGCCGCTTGTTCAAATCGATTTTAATGCCTTCTATCGTTATGCAGCTGCGCTTCTGCTGATAATTCCGCCGCGTCAGCGCTCGAAGGCGAGCCAGAAGCTCCTCAAAAGCAAACGGCTTGACAAGATAATCGTCAGCCCCGAAATCAAGACCCTTAACCTTGTCCTCCAGTTTGTCCTTCGCGGTCAATATTAGGATTTGAGTTTTACTACCCGCCTTCCGCAGTTGTTTCAATATGCTCAAACCGTCAAGACCTGGCAGCATTATGTCCAGAATTATCGCGTCATACTCGTTCGATTTCGCATACCATAATCCCTCCTTGCCGTCACCCGTGACATCGACGGCAAACCCAGCCTCTCTGAGTCCCTTCACTATGGATTGCTGTAGCGGCTTATAGTCTTCAACGACCAGTAATCGCATTTACGCTCCTGTCTTCGAAAAAGCGCCACATTGAGTTTTTGAATCTCAATGTGACGCTTTTATTCTAATGCGCATCGTCCTTTAGGTCAATCGTCAGCGTCGTCATCATCATCGTCATCTTCATGCCTGTGGCATCTCTTCTCATTGGCTTCCTGTCTCAAAATGGTGCCGTCCTCGGCGATTCCAAACTCGATTGTTTTGCCGTCTTTAATTAGTTCGACCTCATAGGTCGTCTTGGGCACTTCGAGCTTGACCACCACTACCTTGGCGTATTCGATTTCTTTCTCGATTTCTTTTACTTCCGCGTCCTGTGCCTTGATTGCCTGGACAACCGCCGCCGGCAGACTCTCAATAGTCTCCTCGCTGCCGACTTCCATTACTGTCCCGTCTTCTGCAGCTGTTACCTCGTATTCCTTGTTGCCGTCTTTTAACTCAACTTCGTATGCTGTTACCGATTCTCTTTCCCTCTCGACCTCATCAATCGTCGCGTTGAGGAAAAGCGCCTTTACCGCCGCTTCAACCGCCGAGGGTAGCGTGCATTTATTTTCGCCCCTCTCGCCGAAAGCCGCAGTGCACAGCATCATCGCTGCTGCAATACACAATCCAATTACAATCCAGTTTCTTCTAGTCATTTTGTTTCTCCTAAAAAAAGTTCCTTTTACTGACAGATCTGTCACATTGACACCGGCCATACTACACAGGCAATTATGAGAATATGATGAGAAGTAAAAATTTTTTTAAAAAAATCTTCGCGACCCAAAATCCCTTTTCCCAATCCCCTCACAACCATTTTAAAATTGCTATTGGTGCCTCCGGTTCGGCAAATTTCCCCTTTACTCTACGGCCATAATCAGCAATAATGCCGTCTTATTATGAAAAATTCCCTCTCACATCTGCCGCAGCACAAACAGGCCGAATTAGAGCTGATAAAGGACATCATCCTCGAAAAAGTCCCCGATGTCCGAATGCTCGTCCTCTTCGGCAGCTATGCCCGCGGAAACTGGGTCGAAGACACCCATACCGAAGGCCATACCACCCACGTTTACGAATCCGACTTCGATATCCTCGTCGCCACCAAATCGAAGAAAACCGCCGAAGACCCCGACCTTCACGACCGCGTGGAAAAAGCTATCGCCGCCGCCGTTAACCTCAAAACTCCTCACAGCATAATCTACCATACGTTCAGCTACGTTCGGCAGATGATTACCGAAGGCCGATACTTCTTCACCGATATCAAAAAAGAAGGCATCCAGCTCTACCGCCATTCATCCAAACACTCGCTGGGCAAAGCCAAAATACTGACCCCCCAACAACGAAAACAAATCGCCGAAGATGACTTCGAACAATGGTTCAAAAAAGCTAAGGGCTTTTACGATTCTTTTGAACATAAACTTACAAAACGCGATTACAAGCTCGCTGCGTTTATGCTTCACCAAGCCGTCGAGTGTTTTTATTCTGCCGTTACACTGGTCTTCGTTAATTACCGTTTCAGAACCCACGATATCGAATTGCTGGGCATAAAGGCCGTAAGCTACGACGCTGAATTTGCGAAGGTTTTTCCAAGGGATACCGCCTCGCAGCGAAAAACCTTTACATTATTGAAGAAGGCCTACATCGACGCCCGCTACAAAAAAGATTACAAAATCACCAAAAAACAGCTCGAATATTTAGCGGAACGAGTGAAAATTTTGCAGAGATTAACAAATAAAATTTGTCAGCTAAAAATAGAAAGCTTTGCTTAGTCCCCAGATATGTTCTGAGCAGGCATAATGTATCGGAAGAATCGGGACATTGACAGTTAAAGGCGGTTGAAGGATAATAGGGAAAATTTCTGAAGGTTATTTGTATCAGAGGAAAAGCATGGCGAAGATGAAAAAAAATATATTTTGTGAAAAGAAGATTTTGAAGGACGAAAGCGATGTAGAGCAATTTTTTGTTATAAGATTGCTTAGTTATTTAGGATATGAAGATAAGGCAATAAAAACAAAAAAATCATTAGAAGTTTTAGTTGTTGGCAAGGGTTCAAAAAAAGAAAAATATAAACCTGATTACGTTTGCATTCATGACAAAAAACCTAAAATTGTAATTGATGCCAAATCCCCCAATGAAAATATAGACAATTATACATACCAAGTTTCAGGTTATGCTTTATCATTGAACAAGCAGTTTAAAGGTGAGAATCCGACAAGGTTCACTATACTGACTAATGGCTATAATTTTAAATTATACAATTGGGACGAAGAAGAAGCAATTTTGTCATTGAAGTTTGAAGATTTTGTAAAAGAAAACAGTAAATTCATCAAGCTATTTGGACTAATTAGTTTTGAAAACATAAAAGAAAAAACAGGAAAGGATGAGATTTTAATTGAGGATTTCTTAGAAAAACATTCTGTCGAAGAAGTTAAATCCGCCTTCAATAAATGTCATAATATTATCTGGAAAAAAGAGAAAATAAGCCCAACGGATGCTTTTTATGAATTTTCTAAAATAATCTTTGTTAAACTTAATGAGGATAAAAGAATAAGAAAAATCCTTGAAGATGAAAAACAATTAAAGAGAACAGATTTTAAATTTTCAATTGATTGGTTAAACGAAAGAGAAAGTGAAACTGAGAATCCTTTAAGTTCAATATTATTTAGAGAACTACAAAATAGATTACAAGATGAAATAGAAAAGAAAAAGAAAAAGCCGATATTCTTATCTGATGAGGGCATAACATTAAAATCTCCTACTATAAAGGAAGCTGTTAAAGTTTTACAAAAGTATGATTTATATACAATAGATGAAGATTTAAACGGGCGGATGTTTGAAACTTTTTTGAATGCTACTATAAGGGGAAAAGAATTAGGGCAATATTTTACTCCGAGAAAAATTGTTAAATTTATGACAAAACTTGCTAATTTACGAGTAAAAAGAATTTCAGGAAAAGTAGAAGTGGATTTGATACTTGATGCCTGTTGTGGAAGTGGTGGCTTTTTGATAGATGCTATGGCTGATTTAACAGAAAAAGTCAAAAGTAATTCTTCTCTAAGGCCCTACAAAGAAGAAATTTTAGAAGTCATTAGGAAAGACTCAATTTTAGGTATAGAAGCGAATCCTAAAATTTCACGTATTGCCAGAATGAATATGTATGTTCATGGAGATGGAGGTAGTAAGATATATTGTGCGGATTCTCTTGACAAAAAGATTCAAATTCTAAAGGGGACAGATAAAACGATAAAAATAGAATTAGAAGAACTCAGAAACATAATATTAAACGAAAATAAGAGGTTTGATGTCGTATTGACTAATCCCCCTTTTAGTATGGCTTATAATAGAAAAGATAAGGGTGAGAACATAATTTTAAAGCAGTATGCTAATACTGATGAAGAAAAAAACATTGCATATAAGAAAGGAACACAAAAGATTAAATCATCTATTAAATCAAATGTTCTCTTTGTTGCGAGATATTATGATTTACTAAAAGAAGGTGGGAGAATGTTTATTATTTTAGATAATTCTGTCCTGAATAGTTATAACCATAGAGAATATAGAGATTTCATAAGAAATAATTTTATAATAAAAGCGGTATTTCAGTTGCCAACCCATACTTTTGTGAATCAAGAAGCGGGTGGAATCACATCTATTCTATATCTTGAAAAAAGAACAAGTCTAATACAAGAGCAACCACCCGTTTTTGCAAGACTTGTAGAAAATGTTGGTCATAGCAAATCTGGAAAAGAAGAAGGTTATGACGACTTTGAGGATATATTAAAGGAATACAAAAAATATGAAGAAACAGGAGAATTATATTTGAAAGGAAGGAAGAGAATAGGAAGTTATGATAACGACACATTATTTTTAATGAATTCTGATATGATCAAAGACAGGATTGATGTCTTCTTCAATCAACCAAGCTATCACAGATTATTAAATTCGTTAACGCAAAAAGAAAAAGAAAAAAAGTGCGTAATAAAGCAATTAACACACTTTGAGAGAGTGAAAGGACTAACAAAGAAAAAATTGGTTGAGATAGAAGAATCTGGCGAAAATCCAATTTATAAATATATAGAAATAAGCTCAATAGACAAAGAAAGGGGATTTGTTTTAAGCGGTGAATGGCAGGAAGGAACTAGGGAAGAACTACCAGATAGAGCAAAATTGCTAATAAAAACTAATGATATTTTATTTTCTAAACCATATAGGTCTCTTCCCAAAGTTGTAATTATACCAGAAGAATTGAATAATCAATTAGCAAGTAATGGCTTTTGGGGTATGAGACCAAAAGATCATAGTGAAGCCTGTTTGTTGTGGGCTATATTCAGGTCTGATTTAATTCAAAAACAATTTGTTCATTTGGCAAGTGGATACACACAAAGAGAACTAAATGACGACTACCTAAAGAAATATTTGCTTATTCCAATTCCAACTTATCAAAAAAAATCTTCAAAAATGATCGCCGAGAATATAGAAAAAGCAAAAAAGGCACGGGAAAATGAATTGGTGGCTATAAATAAAATATTATCCGAACCGTCTGAAGCGATCAAGTAGATTTTTAGGATGGGTGAACTAAAAGTGTCCGGCCACAAAATATCAAATATGTGTTAATCCGTATCTAAATCATAAAACCACCAAAACCGTATTACTCGGCCACCTTTAGCCAGCTTAATTTCCCTCCCAATCTCCCACCAAACACAACCCCAAAATCCCCGTTGGCCTCCGGCAGCACCAGCAGTTTAGGTAATAAAACCCGCCGCGCTTGAGCGGAGTAAAATCAATCAAAACCGTTGGTACCCCGAGAGAAAATTTGGAAAATCTTAAAAAGTTTTTACTCCTTTAGCTCTAACGACTTAGCCAAAACTGCACCTCTGAAAATCCCGCAATTTTCGACAAAAACGCGCAAGTCCGTCCAATTACGGAAGGACGTATTCCTGTAGCCCCCGTCGTCTTGCCCCTTAGGGGCAGCGGGGGTAGAGAGAACGACATTCTGTCCCTTATCGCCCAGCAGGGCGATGGTCTCAGGGCCGGCAGGCCCGGGTCAGAAACGACTTGGAGTGAATTTTCTTTAGTGGAGTTTGCTTCGCTGTTTATACAGCGTATGTAACCCCCAACGGAGATTCTCTATCAACAATGAAATATGAAAGAGTTAAAACGGTGAACCGTTCAAAACAAAGCCAATTTTTCAGAATACCAAAAAGCTTGTAAATGTAGTAATGACAATTACTAATAACCAAAAACTTAAAACGGCCAAGCTCAAAAACAAACCCAAACAAAGCCAATTTCAGCACGTACAAAAAGTGGCTGGCTTAAAGCCAAATCGCTGCTATAATAGGGTTGTAAAGTAAATAGCTTAGGAGATTTCTTATGTGTGAAAAATGTGGTTGCGGCGAAACCAACACTGAACAAACATTCGAGCAGAAGGTCAAAGATGTGATTGACTCCGTCGTCCGGCCTGCCTTGCAAAGCCACGGCGGAGATGTCGAACTGGTGGGAACAGACGATGACAAAAACGTCAATTTACGTTTGCAGGGGGCCTGCCAGGGCTGCCCGGGTGCTGCAATGACGATGAAAGCTGGGATAGAAAGAATCCTCAGGGAAAAAGTGCCCGAAGTCAATGAAGTCATCGCTGTGGATTAAAAGGTTCACCGCCGGAGGGTGCTTATATTGCTTATTTTGCCTGTGGCGGGGGGTGTCGTAGGCGGTATAAATTTATATAGCGTTTCTGATTTACTATTGTTATTTGTGCGATGAATTGATATGGCCCAACATCTCTTCCTGCGGCGAGCGGCGCTATATTTGCCACTTTCCAGTATTTATAATAGTGGTCTGTCGGTGAAAGTCCAATTTTTGAATCCCACGCTACATAAGTGATATTTCTTTTGTAGCATTCGGCAATAAAGTCGTTCGGGTTATTTGCCTCGAAACTGTTCGTATGAATAAAGCAATCCTTATACTGCGGCGCCATAATCTGCAGGATAGAAGGGACTGTAGTTACGAGTTTTTCGCCTTTTTTTGCATTATCTTTATACCAATCGAGGAGGTATTTAAATTCTATATCTCTTCTGACGTTTCCCACCGCACCGGCAACGCCAAACTGATTTGAGGTTATCATTAGTATCATTAATGCCAGGACGACAAAATCCGTAAGCAGCTTTCTCTTACAGGCAAAATGTTCTGCAATAAGCGCGATTAGGGTTACTGATATTGCAATATACAGCAGAGAGACGCTGACTTTGTACTGCTCTATTATCTTTGACAGCTCGCCGAATAGCATAAGGGCCCAGACAAGGGCTGCTATTAACACTATAATTTTAGATATAACTATCACCGGTTTCGGTAATTTGTCTTTTACCAGTTTCCAGAAGCTGCATAATCCGTAAATGCATATCAGCATAACCATCGCAAAGATGGTTGCGTGGAATCTGCCATGAGGATATGGGTATTTGGCATGAACCAAGAAATAAGGCAGAAAGAACAGAAGCAAAACCAGAATATTCCACTGTCGCTTATACAATCCGTATACAGAGCCAAACAGAAAGCTTGCAAAAACAATGAGTCTGTTTGTATTCAGAGCGATTACAGTTAAAATGTCTCCTGCATTCGGAGGTGGCGCAAATAAAGGATAGAATCCAACCCACCACAATTTTTGGGCGTGTTTGACAAAACCAATTCTTTTCATCCCTTCTTCGACAAACTGAGATGTGTATTCCCTGCTGAATATTTTAAGATAGTGAGTAGGCCCTGCGGCTTGCCAGCTTAATACCGTTCCGAGCATCCACAGGGCAAGAGGAACTGACGCCAAAGCGGCATAAACAAAGGCAGTGAGGCGTTGCTTTCTATCTTTGCTGTCTATCATATCCATAACAAAGGCACAGAGTATAAGAGCTGCACCTTCATATCGCACCATTGTTGTAAGCGATGCGGCCAGATATGCCCATCTCGACCTTATGAATATAAGGTAGAATGTAGCCCATATAAAAAACAGTAGTGTAGTCTCAGCAATGGCCTCGGTTAATAGCCACAGCCCATAGGGGTTAATTATTGCTATGATTGCGAACCACACAGCTGCTCTGCCGATAACTTTTCGTCCTGCCAGCCACAGCAGCACGGCAGTCAGAGGATGAGCTATTGAGTTGAGTAGCCATCCTCCGTGAAAATCGGGGGATTCCCCATCGGCAATATGTCCCAGTAATACCTGCAATATTCCAACCAGAGGCACTCGTTTATAATCGGTAGGTAATTTAAAGGATAAAATCTGTCGCCCCTGTGCTGCAAAGCACTCGAAGTCAAAATGTGGAACAACTTGGTGGCCCCAGTAGATAACGGCGTGATAAATACCGAATGCCAGCAGCAGGAAGAACAGGAAAATATCAACATATTTCTCCTTCTTATCAACCTGTTGCAGCAGCCTTGGGGAAGAAATTGCTTTTGACGGCCTTATATCTTCCTGGTTTTCTTCTGCCATAGTTTTTATCCGAGCATTCGCCTGATTTTCTCTTCCGTCGGTTGTCTTATTATGCCTTTTTCTGAGATAATTGCCGTGATATTTTCTGCTGGTGTTGCATCAAAAGCAGGAGCAGTGAAATTTAGGATGTTTAAATAAACTCATCACGTTTTTCCTGAAAAATCATTTCGTATTTTCCATTGGTAGAGGGCTTAGGCGATAAAGATTTATATAATGTTCTCGATCAGTGCTTAACCGCTTGATAAATTGATAAGGCCTTATGTCTTTGCCAGCCGCCAGCGGCGCGATGTTCGCCATCTTCCAGTATTTATAATAAGGGGCTTTCGGTGCAAGTCCCATCCGTGAATCCCACGCTACATAAGTGATATTTCTTTTGTAGCATTCTATAACAAAGTCGTTAGGGTTATTTGCGTCGAAACTATTCGTATGGATAAAGCAATCCTTATACTGCGGCGCCATAATCTGCAGGATAGAAGGGGCTGTAGTTACGAGTTTATCGCCCTTTTTTGCATTATCTTTATACCAATCAAGGAGGTATTTAAATTCTATATCTCTTTCGCCGTTTCCCACTATGCGTACAACACCACACTGATTTGAGGTTATCATCAGTATCATTAATGCCAGGACGACAAAATCCGTAAGCAGCTTTCTCTTGCAGGCAAAGTGTTCTGCAATAAGTGCAATAAAGGCTGTCAATATTGCAATATAAAACAGAGAGCCGCTGGCTCTGCTCAGCTTTGTCATCTTTGACAGCTCGCCGAATAGCATAAAGGCCCAGACAAGGGCTGCTATTAACACTATAATTTTAGATATGACTATCACCAGTTTTGGTAATTTGTCTTTTACCAGTTTCCAGAAGCTGCGCAGGCCGTAAATGCAAACAAGTATAACAATTGCGGCAACGGTCACATGATATCTTGGCATAGGATATGGGTATTTGGCATGAACCAAGAAATAAGGCAGAAAGAACAGAAGCAAAACCAGAATATTCCACTGTCGCTTATACAATCCGTATACAGAGCCAAACAGAAAGCTTGCAAAAACAATGAGTCTGTTTGTATTCAGAGCGATTACAGTTAAAATGTCTCCTGCATTCGGAGGTGGCGCAAATAAAGGATAGAATCCAACCCACCACAATTTTTGGGCGTGTTTGACAAAACCAATTCTTTTCATCCCTTCTTCGACAAACTGAGATGTGTATTCCCTGCTGAATATTTTAAGATAGTGAGTAGGCCCTGCGGCTTGCCAGCTTAATACCGTTCCGAGCATCCACAGGGCAAGAGGAACTGACGCCAAAGCGGCATAAACAAAGGCAGTGAGGCGTTGCTTTCTATCTTTGCTGTCTATCATATCCATAACAAAGGCACAGAGTATAAGAGCTGCACCTTCATATCGCACCATTGTTGTAAGCGATGCGGCCAGATATGCCCATCTCGACCTTATGAATATAAGGTAGAATGTAGCCCATATAAAAAACAGTAGTGTAGTCTCAGCAATGGCCTCGGTTAATAGCCACAGCCCATAGGGGTTAATTATTGCTATGATTGCGAACCACACAGCTGCTCTGCCGATAACTTTTCGTCCTGCCAGCCACAGCAGCACGGCAGTCAGAGGATGAGCTATTGAGTTGAGTAGCCATCCTCCGTGAAAATCGGGGGATTCCCCATCGGCAATATGTCCCAGTAATACCTGCAATATTCCAACCAGAGGCACTCGTTTATAATCGGTAGGTAATTTAAAGGATAAAATCTGTCGCCCCTGTGCTGCAAAGCACTCGAAGTCAAAATGTGGAACAACTTGGTGGCCCCAGTAGATAACGGCGTGATAAATACCGAATGCCAGCAGCAGGAAGAACAGGAAAATATCAACATATTTCTCCTTCTTATCAACCTGTTGCAGCAGCCTTGGGGAAGAAATTGCTTTTGACGGCCTTATATCTTCCTGGTTTTCTTCTGCCATAGTTTTTATCCGAGCATTCGCCTGATTTTCTCTTCCGTCGGTTGTCTTATTATGCCTTTTTCTGAGATAATTGCCGTGATATTTTTAGCTGGCGTTACGTCAAAAGCAGGGTTGTAAATTTCGACTCCGTCCGGCGTGATTTTTTCATCACCCAAAAATCTCACTTCATCAGCCGACCTTTGCTCGATAGGTATCTGGTCGCCGCTTTTTATACTCAAATCAAATGTGCTTGACGGCGCAGCGAGATAAAAAGGTATGCCATGTTCCCGTGCCAGAACGCTCAGACTATAGGTGCCGATTTTATTTGCCGCATCTCCGTTTGCTGCTATTCGGTCGGCTCCGGTTATAACAGTGCTGATTTTACCCTGCTTCATCAGCCATCCCGCCATATTGTCGCAAATAACCGCTGCATCAATCTCAGCTTGTTTCAATTCCCAGGCCGTCAATCGGGCGCCCTGCAGCAGCGGTCTTGTCTCATCGACATAAACTTTAAACTTTTTTCCTTTTTTATGTGCCTCGAACATCACTGATAGTGCTGTTCCCTGTCCCGCTGTCGCCAGCGCGCCGGCATTGCAGTGCGTCAAAATACCAGCCCCATCCTTGATAAATTTCTCACCATTTTCCCCGATTTGCCTACACATATCCACATCTTCCTGACAAATAGCGTTTGCCTCGCCTAAAACAAGCTCCTGCAGTTCCCACAAGTTTGCCCCCGCTCGACCAGCAACACAATCCTCGGCCTTACTTTTAATCCTGTCCATCGCCCGGAACAGATTTGCCCCCGTCGGACGCGATGAGCCAAGATAATCCGCGGCTTTTTTCAGACATTCAACAGCATCACTTGTCGAGTCTTTATCGCTAAATTTCTGTATAGCCAGAACCAGCCCATAAGCTCCTGCAACCCCTATCGCAGGGGCCCCGCGAACAGTAAGTGTCTTAATTGCTTCATAGAGCTGTTCAATGTCCCGGCACCGCAGCTTGACAAGTTCGCCCGGCAATCGCCGCTGGTCTATAAGCTCCAAGAAGCCGTCCACGCCCCCAATCCATTTAATTGTTTCAGCAATCATATTTCGTCACTCGTATCATCCTGTAGTTTGTTCTTCAAGTATCTTGCGGTGTAGCTTTGTTTGTTTCTTACCATATCTTCCGGCCTGCCCGTGGCAACCACCTCGCCGCCGGCATCCCCACCTTCCGGACCGAGGTCTATTATATAGTCCGCCATCTTGATAACGTCAAGATTATGTTCGATTACCACGACGGTATTACCCATATCGCACAACCGGCCCAGCACGTTTAGCAGATTATGAATGTCGGCAAAGTGTAGCCCCGTCGTCGGCTCATCTAACAGATACAGAGTCCGCCCCGTGGCGGCCTTGCCTAATTCGGCGGCAAGCTTTACCCGCTGCGCTTCACCGCCCGACAGTGTCGTTGATGATTGGCCTAATTGCATATAGCCCATTCCCACATCATTGAGCGTCCGCAGTATTCGTGTAATCGTCGGGAAATTAGCAAAGAAATCGAGCGCTTCTTCAATCCTCATATCGAGTATCTCTGCGATGTTCTTGCCTTTATACGTAACCTGCAGCGTCTCAGGATTATATCGCTTACCTCGGCACGCCTGGCAGGTTACGAAAACGTCCGGCAGGAAATGCATCTCTATCTTCTTTGTTCCTTGTCCTCGGCAATCTTCACAGCGTCCGCCTTTGACGTTGAAGCTGAACCGCCCCGCCTTATAGCCGCGAATCTTCGCCTCTCGCGTCATCGAAAGCAGTTTTCTTATCAGGTCAAACACGCCGGTATATGTCGCCGGGTTACTCCTGGGGGTCTTGCCAATCGGCGACTGGTCTATCTCTATGACCTTGTCTATTTGCGAAGTGCCAAGAATGGTCTTGTGCCTTCCCGGCTTTTCGCGAGACGCGTAGAGCCGGTGCCTCAAGGCCCTCAATAAAATCTGGCTTACCAGAGTGCTCTTGCCGGAGCCGGAAACGCCTGTCACGCAGATAAATACCCCCAGCGGAAATTTCACATCGAGATTTTTAAGATTGTTCTCAGCGGCGCCTTTTACTTCGATGCACCTTCTAAGGTTGTAGCTTCTTCTCTTCATTGGCAGGGCTATTTTTTTCCTGCCGCTTAGATATTCGCCGGTCAGCGATTCGGAACAGCTGGTAATCGTTTTATAATCGCCTTGGACAACGACTTCGCCGCCGCGCGCACCCGCCGCAGGGCCGATATCGATGATATGGTCTGCACTTTTGATAATGTCCTCATCATGCTCCACAACCAAAACCGTATTGCCGAGCTTGCTGAGTCGCTTAAGTATGCCTAATAATCGGTTGTTGTCGCGTTTGTGCAGACCTATTGTCGGCTCATCAAGCACGTAACACACCCCTACCAGACCGCTGCCGACCTGTGTGGCTAAGCGAATCCGTTGGGCCTCCCCGCCGGCGAGCGTGCTGCTCCTTCTGTCTAATGTCAGATAGCCAATCCCGACATCGACCATGAATTTCAGTCGTGCCTTTATCTCCCTCAATATCTGGTCTGCAATCAGTGATTGCTCCTTGTTTAATACCAATTTATTGAAAAACTCCTGTGCCTTCTCGATACTCAATGAGGCCAACTGATGTATGCTTGTGCCTCCTACCGTAACAGCAACGGCCTCAGGCCGAAGTCGGGCGCCCCCGCAGCTTCGACAAGGTTGCTCCGAAAGAAAACTGTGTAATCTTTCCTTAACATATTCGCTGCTGGTTGTTTTCCATCGCCGCGTAAGGTTCGGGATAACTCCTTCGAAGTGAAAACCGTAATCTTTTGTATCTGATGCCGTCGTGCCGTACAGTAGAATCTTTTTTATCTCTTTTGGTATCTGCTCGAAAGGAATCGATTTGCTGATACCGACATTTCTGCAGAACCTTTTGACAAGCCGGTTATAGTAAATATTCATTCGCTTGCCCCCTTTGCGCCACGCCTCGATAGCCCCTCGCTCCAACGAAACGCTTTTGTCAGGGACAATTAAATCGGGGTCAAATTCCAGAATTGTCCCGAGGCCGTCGCAGCTTTTGCAGGCGCCGTACGGGCTGTTAAAGCTGAATAGTCGCGGTGAAAGCTCCTCAAGGGACGCCTGCGGGTGTTTGGGGCAGGCGAACCTCTCGCTGTAGATGATCTCCTTCCACTTCTTGTCTCCGCGGCTTTTTGTATCTGCATCCGGCTCCTGCACCAGCACCAATACTATCCCATCAGCCAGCTTCAGTGCCGTCTCCACCGAATCAGCCAGCCGAATACGGACAGAGTCCTTGATAATCAGTCTGTCGATGACTGCTGCAATGTCGTGCTTTTTGTTCTTGCCCAAAAGCGGGACATTCTTTAAATCATAAATATCACCATCAACGCGCACACGCACAAAGCCCTGCTGTTGTATGCCGGCTAAAATGTCTCGATGCTCACCTTTTTTGCCGCGAATCAGCGGGGCGCAAATCTGGATTTTAGTGCCCTCCGGCTGGGCGAGTATCGACTCGACTATTTGTGAGGAATGCTGGCTTGTAATCTCTTTGCCGCAGACCCAGCAGTGCGGCTGACCCACACGGGCAAAAAGCAATCTGAAATAATCATAGATTTCGGTGGTGGTAGCCACCGTTGAGCGGGGATTGCTGCTGGCGCTTCGCTGCTCGATTGCAATAGTAGGCGGCAGACCAGTAATATCGGCTACCGCCGGTTTTTGCATCTGTTCGAGAAACTGTCTCGCATAAGCGCTAAGCGATTCGACATACTTTCTCCTGCCCTCGGCGTAAATGGTATCAAAGGCCAGTGAGCTTTTGCCCGAGCCGGAAATTCCGGTAATCACCACTAATTTATCCCGCGGAATGCTCAGATTGATGTTCTTGAGGTTATGCTCCGCAGCCCCTGTAATCTTAATGACTTTTTCCGCTCGTCCTGCCATAATTATCTCTTCGCTGTCAAGAGCAGTCGCTCTGTGAAAAATCCACAATAACACAAACTAATTATTGTAGCAAAGCCCCACAAGAAAGTAAAATGTTTTTGGCCGTTCTTTCCTGCATAGACAGAGGGCCGTTAAGATGGAAACAAAAGAGTCACATAACCAGAATTTATAATCTTGTTCTCAGTCAACAGCTATGCAAAAAAAACAGAGCAAAAAGGCGCAGCAATGGGTCAAGCGGATTTCCAAAACCGTGCTGGCTTTCATGATTCTCATGATTCTTCCGTGGCCGGCAGATAACAGCACATATGTTGGGAGCGACTATCAGAAATCGACACTGGCTCGGCTTTATGAAAAGCCTGTTAGTTTGGCTGAGCCCGGGGCAATCTGGGTCGGCACTGCTGAAGTGGATATCACACCGCCAGCCGGACATCCACTGGCGGGGCATTCTCAACGCATACCGAAAGGCTATAAGAATATTCACTCGCGGTGCTATGGGCGTGCATTGACTTTGGCTTCGGGTTCGCAGATGGTGACTATTCTAACGGCGGATTTGCTGACCATTCATCAGGTTGTTTCGGAGGAGGTTCTGGCCAAGGCCGGATTGGAAGCCGACGAGGTTTACTTTACGGCAGGTCATACTCATGCCGGACCGGGTGGATATGTTGATCGTTGGATAGAGGAAATTTTTCTTGGTAAATATAACGCAGAGTACTTTGACTTTCTGACTACGAAACTGGCTGAGGCTATCAAAGAATCACGAAAAAAATTGACAAAAGCCCAGGTGGGTCTGCTGATGGTCGATGGAAGCACGGCTCTGAAGGATAGAATTAGCAGGGACCTTCCTACATTTGGCAAACTTTCAGCATTGGTTTTCAAAAAGGACGGAGATGACAGCGCCAATGCCAAGGCTGTGCTGGTCTCGTATAGTGCACATCCTACGATTCTGACTCAGCACCAGCGTGATCTTAGCGCCGGCTATCCCGGCACGCTCGTTGATGAATTGAAACGCAAAACGGGTGCAGGCCTGGTTATGTTCTCTGCAGGTTCTGTCGGGTGTACCTGTCCTACTTTTGGCAGGCCGCGACCCGAGGAAAGGTATGCCAGGTCGGAAGCCTACGGTATGCTGGTTGCGCATTTAATTACAAATAGCTGGCACCGGATGAAGTATGAGCGTGAATTAGTGATGTGGAATGAGAGGCTCCAGGTCGACCTGCCGACATTTCGAATGACGGTCGGTAAGAGGTGGCGGTTAAATCCACTGTTCACGGGACACCTGCTCGACCGCCGGACGCACCTACATGTCATTCGTATCGGAAAAGCAGTGCTGGTAGGTTTTCCTGCTGATTATAGTAGCGACCTTGCGCTTATGCTGGATGGCTGGTTTTCAGAGCGGGGCCTGGAATTCGTGCCGACCAGTTTCAATGGAGACTGGCGAGGATATGTGACTTCAAGTGAGACGTTCTTCGGGCGTGGCAGATATGAGACGCGGTTGATGAATTATTACGGGCCGTGGATGGGTGAGTATCTCAACGACCTGGCGAAGCGTATGGTTGAGCGTATGATGCCGTCACAGGAAACTCAGTGAGTTTTATGGAAATAAAAAAGCTGCATAACTGGAATCTGTCTTATTCTCAGGCAATAGCTTTGCAAAAGCAACTTAGTGAGAAGGTGCAGATGATTGAATTGAAAAACCAGCCAAAAACCATTGCTGGTATTGATTGTGCTCTAAGTAAAGACAATCAGAAAATTATTGCTGTTGCTGTTGTTTTGAGAACACAACCCGCACAAAAAGACCTCTGGGGGCCGGTGGAATCTTTAGGCTTTGAAATCATTGAAAAAACAAATGCCGTTCAAAAAATCAATTTCCCTTATATTCCCGGCCTGCTTTCTTTCCGCGAAGCACCTGCCTGCATCGCCGCTGTCGAAAAGTTAAAAAATGAGCCGGATGCTTTCGTCATTGATGGCCAGGGCCTCGCCCACCCACGCCGATTCGGACTGGCCTGTCATCTGGGCTTGTTTTTCGACAAACCCACTATCGGCTGTGCAAAAAGCAGATTAACAGGGAGCTTTGAATACCCGGCACCTGAAAAAGGGTCCTACAGCCCACTGAAGGACAGTGAAGAGATTATTGGAGCGGTGGTTAGAACACGCACCAATGTTGAGCCGCTTTTTATCTCCGTAGGCAACAAATGCTCACTGAAAAATGCAATTGAAATCATCCTCAACTGCACAACAAAATATCGCATTCCTGAACCAACCAGATTGGCACACCAACTGGTCAGCGCACTAAAGCTAAAGACTTAACTGGATTTAATTCTGCGTTTTAGGCAGGACGGTTCACCTCTATTTATCGGAGACAACCTTTGCTGATTTTATCACTACTGGCTCGACGGGAACGTTAGCGTGCGGGCCTTTTTGCGCCGTTTTAACTACTGCTATTTTATCCACCGTTTCTAACCCATCGACCACTTTTCCAAACACTGCATATCCAGGCTTATCCGGCCCTGCATAGTTTAGAAAATCATTATTCCTATGATTGATAAAAAACTGGCTGGTAGCGCTATTGGGATTATTTGTTCGGGCCATTGCGATAGTGCCCCTGTCATTTTTCAGCCCGTTGTTTGCCTCGTTGATGATAGGTGGATGCGTTTTCTTTTGTGCCATATCTGGCGTAAATCCGCCGCCCTGTATCATAAAATTCGGTATCACCCTGTGAAATATCGTCCCGTCATAGAAATCTTCCTCTACATACGTCAGGAAGTTCTTTACTGTGATTGGTGCTGCTTTCTCATCGAGTTCAATAACAATATCACCCATAGTCGTTTCCAGTTTTACCTTCTTCGGTTTTGCGTCCATTTGCTTCGGCTCCTCAGTTTTTGCAGTAGCGATAATTAAAAATATTGTCGGCAGCAAAATAAACAGAATCCTGCGAATCATAAGATAATCCTCCAAAAACAAAAAATTTTATGAATCATCAACTATTCGTAACGAATAAAAACTCCTTTAATCCCACTTGTGTTTTTTAACAGAGGTGAGAATCTTCTCGGCACATTCCATCGCTGCCAGACCTTCTTCAGCACTGACCTCGGGCTTCGACGCCTTATTTGCAACAGCCCGCAGGAAAACCTCCTGCTCAAGGTACAGCGGCTCATTGTCGTCTATCTGCAGCTTCTCGTAATGAACCAGCTTTGTCCAGTCGGTCTTTAACAAATCAAACTTTCCGCCCTGTTTGAGCTGACGGATTTTATTTATCAATTCGATGTTGTCGGTATCGGCCTTTATAATCGTGCCACTTTTCTCTAAATAATTTAGGCTCAGATACGCCTGCTGGCTGAATACCCTCACCTTTCGCTCGGTCTTAAGTGCCAGTCTGGATGCGGTGACGTTTGCAATACAGCCGTTCTCGAAGGATATTCTTGCGTTACAGATATCTTCTTTTTCAGGGTCGATAACACCTATACCGACGGCGTCAACTTTTTCTACCTTACTTGCCGCCAGAGACAAAATAATATCAATGTCGTGAATCATCACGTCCAGCACAACGCCAATATCTGTTGAGCGGAAAGGATATGGACTGATTCGGGTGGACTCGATGAACTTGGGTGAAATCTCAAGCCGTTTCATCGCCTGAACAACGGGGTTACAACGCTCAGAATGGCCGACGGCAGCGATAACACCACGATTCTTCGTAAGCTCCACAATCTCACGCGCCTGGTTAATATCGGCTGCCAACGGCTTTTCAATCATCACCGCAACACCGTTCTTGATAAAAAACCTTGCCAGTTCATAGTGCGCAGTCGTCGGTGTTGCTATTGCTACCGCATCAACTTTACCCAGTATATCGCCGCAGTCGGCAGACGCAGAGCACTTATATTTCCTGGCGAGCTTTCTAGCTTTATTTATATCCGTATCAACGACAGCAATCAAATCACTTTGTGGCAGGCTGTCATAGACCTTCGTATGTATCGCTCCCATTTTGCCTGCGCCTATAACGGCAGTGCGTATTCGTTCATTCTTCATCGTTTGTCATCCGCCGCCCGTTCTCTGTTCTCTGAACTTCTCAAGATATCTGCCAAATCGTTGTTCGCTGCTCCTGGTTATTGACTCAAGCATAGCCCGAACGTTCTCATCCAGTCCGTCCGCTTTCTCCATGGCCTTTGCATTCTCCAGCAGCGCCCCGCCTTGGCGATAGAGTTTCCTGTACGCCTCGGTTATTTTCTGTTGTTGTTGCTCGCTCAAACCGGCTCGCTCTAGCCCCCGTTTATTAACGCCTCGAATCTTTGGCGGATAATGACCGCTGACGATAAGAAACGGCGGAACATCTTTATTAATCCCGGCAAGCCCGGCGGCATAACACCACCTGCCGACAGTTACAAACTGATGCAGCACAACTACGCCGCTAAGCCAAACACCAGTCTCTATCTTGCAATGCCCGCTTATCTGAACGTAGTTGCTAAGAACAATTTTATCTTCGAGTAGGCAGTCGTGTCCGATGTGCACTCCAATCATAAGCAGATTGTCATTTCCTATTTTCGTAAACTGCCCCCGATAAATACTCGGGTGAATTGTTACCTGTTCCCGAATGATGTTGTTATCGCCTATGACAAGCCCTCCAATTTCGTCGTTTGCGCTCAGCCTCAGCAGTTGCGGCCTGCCCCCTATCGTGCAATTGGGGAAAAAGTGATTATTCTGGCCAATCTCGACGTCCTTGTTAATCACTACGTTAGCATCAAGTACCGTGCCGGCACCGATTGAAACGTTGCTGTCAATAACACAATTTGGCCCAATTACAACACCATCAGCCAAGCGAGCTTCCTTGTCGACTACTGCACTGGGATGCACTTGAATCATTTTCGTGTTTTTCACCTCTATTACCCGTCGCTTGTCGCTCGGGTCACGATTTTTCTACACTTTCTCTTCATCTACGAGCATAAACTTGATTTGCGCTTCGGCAACTACCGTTTTGCCTACCGTTGCCTTGCATCGGCACTGCGCTGTTCTTTTTCTCATCCTAACTGTCTCGGCGGTAAGGACAAGCTGGTCGCCGGGGACAACTGCCTTGCGCAATTTTACGTCATCCATACTAAAAAGCACCGCCAGCTTGCCGACGTGTTCCAGTTTCTGTGCGAATAGTAACCCGGACATTTGCGCCATTGCCTCTACTATAAGAACGCCCGGCATAATAGGCGTGCCCGGGAAATGGCCCTGGAAAAATTGCTCATTGAAGCTTACATTCTTTATTCCCTTTATCCGCGTATCACCTTCGATTTCAACCACCTTGTCTACCAGCAAAAAGGGGTATCTATGCGGCAGGATCTTGGTGATCTGCCGAATATCCAAAAGAGCGTCGGTTCCGAACTTTGCCGCGTGCTCTTGCTGCTCGGCCGCTTCATACAGTTTTCTTACGAGCTGTTGGTTCAGTGAATGTCCGCTCTTATAGGCCACTACTCTTCCCTTAACAGCTCGGCCGACCAGCGCAAGGTCACCAATCAAATCGACGATTTTGTGCCTGGCACATTCGTTAGGAAATCTGAAACTGTTCTTAATTGGGCCATCCGAGTTGATAACCAGAATGTCGCGAGGACTAAGGTGTGTTCCTATTCCGCGGGCTTGAAATTGCTTCGCCTCTGCTTCTAACAAAAAAGTTCGGGCCGGTGCCAGATGCTTCTCAAAACCTTCCGGCGTCACCCGACAGCTAAAAATCTGCCTGCCAATACCTGTATGACCGCTGTAATCGAGGTCGTAAGTAATATTTAACCCATCATCAGAATATGGCAGGGCGTATATCGATGCGTCACCTGAGGTAATACTGACCGGCTCACTAATAACAAATTCTTTGCGTTTCTCCGGCTGCTCAACCAGCCCCGTCTGCTTGAGAATCCTGAAATACTCGGCGCTGCTGCAGTCCGGGGCCGGCATCTCCGAGCCGTCAACTTCTACAGTCAGATTATCTATCTCTAGCGCACTGGCTGCAGCCAAACAATGCTCAATTGTCTCTATGCTCACAGAGCCTTTTTTTAACGTCGTTCGTCTTCCTCGCTCGGCAACATTTGCAACAACGGCGTTAATCCGTACCGCCTCGGCAATATCGGTCCGCACAAAAACGACTCCGGCATCGGCAGGAGCAGGACGAAAGACGGCTTTCGCCTCCTTGCCGCTGAACATACCTTTGCCGGATACCCTCGCTTCACTTTTTATCGTCTTTTGCAGCTTCAATTCTTTCTATCCTCTTATGCAGTTGCTTGAGCGACTCGGCAAGCTTCGGCAAACGCTTCATCAAACCAAATACTTTCATTGCGTCTTTGATGTCAATTGCTGGTGAACCAAGCAATCTTGCGCCGGCTGCAGTGCCGCCCATAACACCTGCCTGAGCGCCAATCATAGTGCCATTTCCTATTTCTATATTATCCACCAGTCCTACCTGCCCGGCCAACACGGCGCCGTCACCGATTTTGCAGCTGCCTGAGATGCCCACCTGCGCCGCTATAAGACAGCATTTGCCGATTACTACATTATGTGCGATTTGCACAAGGTTATCTATCTTTGTCCCGGCTCCAATTACGGTATTTCCGAACTTCGCTCTATCAACGCAGCAGTTAGCTCCTATCTCGACAAAGTCTTCTATCACCACTCCGCCGTTGTGCGGAATAAGTTTATGGCTGCCGTCGATAAATGAGTAGCCAAAACCAGTTGAGCCGATAGTGCTATTAGCTTGAATAATCACATTATTGCCGATTGTGCAGTTGTGATAGATAGCGACATTGCTGTCAAGACGACAATTTTTACCGAGCTTTGAATTCTCACCTATTTTGCACCCGCTGGCGATACGGCTGTTTTCACCGATTGCAGCTCCATCGTCGATTACTACACCAGCCCCAACAGAAACACCCTTGTCGATTTTTACATTCTGTCCGACCTTCGCGGTCGGGTCAATTCCTTCAGCCGCAGCTTTCAGTTTAGGTGTGAAAACATTCAGCGTTTCTATCAGGGCTGCATCGACATTTTTAACAATCAATTGCGGCTTGGCCAAACCCTCGACACACCTGCTGACAATAACTGCCCCTACATGCGACTTTTTAAGTTGAGGTATATGCTTGTCATTCGTAATAAAAGTAACGTCATCCTCGCCAGCCGCTTCTACCGCACCAACGGCGCTTATCTGTCCCGAGCCGTCACCGACTAACTCGGCGCCAATCCGTTCGGCCAATTGTGCAACCGTCAATTTCATCTCAAATTTATCCGCCCTAGCGCAAGTGAAGGCGATCCCTTTTATCCGCCGTAGGCGGAACTATTTTCCCGCATCCAGCCGGGCTGTTACTTCATCGGTGATATCCAAACAGCCGCCGCTATACAGCAGTTTCTGCGTCCTTATGGCCAGCCCAAGCTCGCTGGTATTTGCCTCGGAAAAATCGATTTCATCCTCTCTAAACACCAAATCCAGCCCCTTTTCTTTCGCGATCTCGCCGGCTATCCGTAAAATGTCTTGATAAAGTTCTTTCGTCCATAATTTATCTTTTAGCTCCATCTGCTGCTTGTAGAATTCTTGTTGAGCCTGATAGCTGGCCTGCTTTTCGAGCAGCTCCTTAGCGCGTGCCATATAGTCACTGCTGTCTTCTTTTAACGTTTTGAGTCCTGCTTTTTCAGCTTCGATTTCCTTGGAAAGCTTCTCCAGTTCCGCAATAATTCTATTCTGTTCGGCGATGGCTTCTTCACTGTAGCTAACGCTTCTTTTGCAATCCTGAAAGATTTTCCGAATGCTGACAACCGCAATTTTCAGTCCCGCGCTGGATTGTTTCGGTTCAGGCGGGCGGGGCTCTTCCTGGGTCTGCGGTTGGGCTTGTTTTTCCGTCATTTCCTGCATATTTTTAGTGTAATTCCCATCGCCAGCGGTGCCGGCTTTTAAGCCCTCCATTTCCTTGCTGAGCTTTTCCAGCTCAAGGAGGATATTCTCTTGTTTGGCAGTGATTTTTTGTATGTGCTGAGCATCCCTTTTGAAGCTGCTGTGCTCGTAGACGACCATCGCCAAAACTACCACGCAAATCAGTGATATTAAAACAACACTCCTGTTTTTCATAACCTGGGCCTTTCTATGCCTCTTTGATCGTTTGTTGAATGTTCAGAACAGCCTGCCTACAGAAAAGCTGAAAACCTGTGTATCGTCATCTCCATCCTTCATCAACGGCGCAGCAATCTCTAATCTCATTGGAACAGGCCCGAACCACTGGGGTATTAGTATTTGGATGCCTGTTCCTATCGATGCACGATAGCCGCCCGAATCAATCATTCCGCTGTCAATGAAAAACAATGCTGAGAAGGTCTCGCTCGCCAAAGGCACTGTCGCCTCGGCATTAGCCAGGAATATCCAGTCGCTGCCTATCGGGTCATCGTCGACACCGCTTCGCTTGCTTATGCCTCGGTATTTGAAACCTCTGATACCGTAAGTGCCCGTGCCGCCGGCATAAAATTTTTCGAAAGGCGGCGCATCGCCTACCGTGGTAGCCCCAAGCAGCTTCAGCGCCAGAACGGTCTTACGCTCCGCCAGATCCTCTGAGATGGTCTTATACCGCCTGTAAACGCCGCTTGCTATACCAAAAGTGTGGTCACCGGCAACTTGTTCGTAACCAAAGTTAAAACTATAGCCCTTGGTTGGATTAAACCTGTCGTCGGTAAGGTCTCTTCCGACGCCGAGTCTGACTCCCATAAGGACGTTATCTCCTTTAACATCCTTGATTTCCTTTGGGGCATCGGAATCGACGCTGTCAATGTCAACATTTTCCACTCTAAGGCCGAGACTTCTGCGCCAGTGGTTTTTATATCGCTTCTCGAAACCTACAAATCCCTTTAGCCTGTTTTCGTCATAGCATTCTCTATCCCTCGTCCAGCTTGAGCCGGCCACATCAAGAGAGATGGGTTTATTCAGAAAGTATGGCTCGGTGAAATCAATCGAATATTCACTGACTTCCGTCCCGGGCTGCAGAGCGATTCTCAATCTTTGTCCTGCACCTCTGAATGCCTTTCCCGTGATAAACTCGCTGAAGCTCTTCGGCCAATCGCTGATGTCGAAATTTCGCTGCTCAAAAATCGCTTGCCCTATAACGCCGCTGTCGCTCGTTATCCCCGCCCCAAGCATCACCATACCGGTCTGGCCCTCGATAATGCTCACATCCGCATCCTTCTGGCCGGCTGCCTCTCCACGCGGCGTAATAGTCGCCGATTCCGCCATCACCATTCCTCGCACTTCTTTTTCCAGTTTGCCGCTGCCGTCCCCGCGGGCTATATCAGCGTTGTACCACCGCCCTGGCAGGAAATCGTATTCATTTAGCACCCGCCGCACCACCTTATCCTGTGTTTGCTCATTGCCGGTTATATTAATTCGGCCGATTCGGAAACGCTCTCCCTCTGTTATCTCGAATTTAACGTCGACCTTATCTTCGGAGATAAACTTTATACTCCGCTCAGCTTTCACATCGATAAAACCATTTTCACGGTAAAGCTTGAGTAACCGGCTAACGTCCGAAGCAGTTCGTTGCTCGCTGTAGATTTGTCCCTGTTTTAGCTTCAGCTCCGACCGTAGCTGCTCTGTGTCGAATTGCCTATTACCTGCGATGGTAACTTTCTCAACAGCATAGACATGCCCCTCATTAATTGCGAAAGTGATACGGACTTTGCTCTTATCTTTGGTAAATTCCCGTTCTGCTGTTATGTTGGCGTTCAGGAAACCCTTGTTGTAATAGATGTTTTGTAGCTTTGTAACGTCCTTAGACACTTTTTCTTCGGTGTAATAGCTTGGCAAAAGACCCCATTCCAATGTCTTCGTCTTTATGGCCCCTTTAAGCGACCCAGTTTTCAGGGCCTTATTACCGCTGAACCTTACCGCTGCTATCTTGACCTGTGGTCCTTCATCAATCGTGTAAATCACATTTCCCGCAGATAACTTTTCTGTATCTAAGCTCACCTGAGCAAAAGCAAATCCCTTTTTCCGATAGAATTCAGCAATGGCTGCTCTTCCGGCTTCGGCCACAACCGGTTCGAGGTAATCGGTTTTCTTAAAGCCCAGTTTCTTCTCCAAGGTCTTGGCCTTATACTTGTGATTGCCTGTGAAAACAATTGACCTGATGATATTCCTCTCGACAATGACAAAAGTCAGTTGGATTTTCTCATCAACAACGGCGGTATTGTAATAGCTGTATTCGACGCCGGGTAGTTCCGCTATGCGCTTGGCATCTTCAGCGGCAGTGGCGGCATCGAACTGCTGGCCGATTCTGCTGCGAACCTTTGCCAAAATCTTATCGCTGCTGATGCTGACGTTACCTGCTGTGCTGATGCTGCCGATTGGCGTCTTATTATAAGCCGAAGGTGCTCTGGTGTTTTCTTGTGAAAGCAATAGCGATGGGCTAAGCAACAACAAACAGCAAATGGCAAGTAGTAAGTTGTAAGACCTTTTCATTGCTTCCTTTCAATTTTATCCGCCTATGGCGGAAATTAGTTTCCCTTAAAATGGCACTCCGCCTTCGGTTTCTCCTTCAACAGACGCATAGGAGGTATTTTCAAACCGTGTAAATTTTTCTCTGAATATCAGCTCGACGTTTCCTGTCGGGCCGTTTCGCTGCTTGGCTATTATCAGTTCTGCCCTGTTGTCGCCCTTGTAGTCCTTTTCGCCACGATGATAGTAATCCTCACGGTGCAGCAGAATCACAACGTCGGCATCCTGTTCGATACTGCCGCTCTCACGCAAATCGCTCATCCTCGGCCGATGGCCTTCCCGTCCTTCAGGCGCACGATTCAACTGACTCAGGACCACAACAGGAATATTCAGCTCTCTCGCTAAGGCTTTGATGTATCTTGAAATTGTCGTGATTTCCTGCTGACGTGATTCAACCCTGCTTGTTCCCAAATGCATCAGTTGAAGATAATCTACTATGATGCATCGGATATCACGCTGACTTTTCAGTCTCCTTGCTTTTGCTCGAAGTTCCAGTGGCGTCAGCGAGGAGGTATCGTCAATATAAATCGGTGCTTCGCTCAATTCGCCGCACGCTTTGACCAGTGCCTCGTAATGTTCGGTATCGAGCATCCCTTTCCTGACTTTTTGTGCATCAATTTCGCTCTTGCTGCACAAAAACCTTTCTGCCAACTGCTGCCTGCCTGTCTCTAATGAAAATATCGCAACCGGCGCCCTCTCTATCACCCCGATATGCTCGGCCATATTCAATGCCAGGCTCGTCTTTCCCATACTTGGTCTTCCGGCAATAACTATCATTTCCCCGTTTTGCAAACCGCAGGTCATCTCGTCAAGTTCATAGTAGCCGGTCGATAAGCCCGTAACCTGGTTGTCCTTGCGCTTCTCTATAAGCTCATAAGCACGAGCAACCAAATCCTTTAATTCAGTGGCAGAGCCGCTTATATTCTTATCGGTAACGGCAAAAATCTTCCGCTCGGCCTCATCAAGTTTCTCGCCCGGCTCGCCGTCCCCGCTGAACGCATCATTCAAAATCTCCCCGGCGGCGGCAACAAGTTCACGCAATAGCTGCTTGTCTTTGACAATCCCTGCATAATACATCGCGTTAGCGGACGACGGCACCGAATCCATAATCTTCGCAAGATATTCTACTCCGCCGACCTCCTCTAATTGCTTTCGCTTCTCAAGTTCGTCGCGAAGCAGAACTGCATCGATAGCTTCGCCTCTGTTTTTCTCGTAAAGCGCAACCAAAGCGTCAAATATCATCTGGTGCTCGATTCGATAGAAGGCATCTGTTTTGAGTTGCTCGACAACCTCGCTGATGCAATTCGGGTCGAATATCATCGAGCCGAGTACCGCCGCCTCTGCTGCTAACGATTCCGGCATACTGCGGGCATACACCCCGTGCTGGAGCCCGCCGGATGGTTCCGCTGCCGCACTTGAGGCGCGAATGCCGACTATCTCGCGTTTCTTGCTTGTAACAGCTTTTTCTTTACTCGCTTTGCTGGTCATTTGGCTTATTTTCTTCCTGTGGCTTAGCCATTTCGCCCTCGGCCGATTCAGCGACAATAGTAACGTTAACGGTTGCCGTCAACTCCTTGTCGAATTTCAGCGTCACTTTGTGTGTTCCCACTTGCTTTATATGTTCAGCCAACTGAACCATCTCGTCGGCAACCTTAAATCCCTGTGCACGAAGGTTCTCTGCTATTTCCTGTGCCCCGACCGAGCCGAACAAAACTCCCTGCTCGTTTGCCTTGGCGGCGACAACAGCTTCCGCCCCTTCCACCGCCGCCGCTGCTGCTTCAAGACGCTCTCTCTCGAGTTTCCTTTGTTCTGTCCGTTTGGCCGCCTCCTTTGCTAAAGAACGCAAATTCCCCTCCGTCGGCACAATTGCCAGCCTCTGCGGCAGCAGATAGTTCCTCGCATACCCGGTGCTCACTTCAACAACATCTCCGAACCAGCCCAGTTCCTTAACATCCTCACAAAGTAAAACCTTCATATAGTCCTTCCTCTATGCTGCAGCGGACAATGGTTTAGCTGCAGCTTTCGTCTCTAAATACTATACGGCAATAGCGCCATATATCTGGCGCGTTTAATTGCCGTTTTCACTTTTCTTTGGCAGCTGGCGCAATTGCCGCTGCGCTTACGTGAGTATATCTTGCCGCGATGGGTCAGGAGTCTTTCCAGGGTCCCGATGTCCTTATAATCAACGTATTTTTCGCCTCTTCTGCAAAAGCGGCATTGTGTCTGCTCCCGAACACCCGCATGACGCATTTTTCCTTCATTGTCTGTTTTCTTTATTGGTGTTGCCATCTGTTACCTGTTTATTTGCCTTTCTTTTCACGAGATTAAAACGGTATATCATCTGCCCCGGTGCTATTGCTGCCTTCTTCTGCTGCTGAGCTTATCTCCTGCTCAGGTTTATTGACACCTACCGTCCCGGCGGCGGGGCTGCCCAGAAACTGAAAGTTCTCCACCGTAACGCGGTGCTTGCTCCGCTTCGTGCCGTCCTGGGCCGTCCAGCTGTCGAAAGTCAGTCTGCCTTCAATAAACAGCGGCCTGCCTTTGGTCAGGTATTTGTTTATGTTCTCTGCCGTCCGACCGAATGCCCGGCAGTCCACAAAACAGGTTTCTTCCTTGTTTTCACCGTCCTGACCTTTCCATCTCCGGTTTACCGCCAGCCCGAAGTCAACTACGGCCGTCTGACTCGGAGTATAAGACAGCTGTGGGTCGCGAGTCAGATTGCCTATTAGTAAAACCTTATTGAAATTGGCCATTTTATGCTTCCCTTTATAATTGATAATTCAACTATCCGTCAACAATACGTTTCAATCCATCCGTTCCGGGTCTTCTGCCTCCGGCTGTTCTGATTGTTTTCGTTCCTTGTCTCTCGTTCCTCGTCCTTTGCCTGTTCGTTTTTGGGGTTTCGTTTCGCCGGCTGTCTGGGAAATAGAATCTGTTTTAATATCTTCGATTTGTCTATGCTCGGCACACAGAATCAAAGCTCGCATAATCCGGTCCGAGAGATGAATGTCCTTCTCGATGTCTTGCAGTTTGCTGCCCTCGGCCTTGAAATAACAAAGGATATACGTTCCTTTGCCTTTGCCGTTAATTTCGTAGGCGAGCTTCCGGTCGTCCCATTTTTTTATCGAAACAATTTCAGCACTTGCCTTTTCTAATATACCTTTGATGGCTGCAGTGACCCCATCCCAGTCTGTTGTTGCTTCAGCCGAGTCGACAAGAAACATCGCCTCGTATAATTTGGGCTCGCCTTTTGCCTTTTTTTTGCGAGATGGCGCCTTTTTCTTATTCTCAATAACAGTATCCAAACCAAATACCTCCTGTTTCCCGCCTCAGCCGCGCTTGTTTTAGCGGGCCTATGGCGGATTAAACTTATTCATTGTCGCTCTTATTCCATATTCAAGCCAGCAAAGCACGGCGTCCCGTGCCTTGGTAATTGCCTTCTCCAGCAGCGGCTTGTCTGCCTCTGCTGGTTTGCCGAGAACATAATCATAAGCATCTTCTTCATTGCTTGGGCCGATGCCAATTCGCAATCGGCTTATGTTCTCCGTGCCGAGTTTCTCTATCACGTCAGCCAAACCATTGTGGCCGCCGGCCGAACCTTTCATCCTCAAACGAATCTTTCCCGGCGGCAACGCCATATCATCCAGCACCACGAGCAAATTACTCGACGCAACTTTGTAAAAACCCGTCGCCGTCGCAACAACCTGGCCGCTGCAGTTCATAAACCGCATCGGTTTTAACAATATCAGTTTTTTTTCTGCAAATTCACCTGACCCTAAGCGGGCATTGAATCTTTTTTTTCTTACGTCTATCTTTAGCGCTTCTGCCAACGAATCTATTACTCTAAAACCGATATTGTGCCGCGTATTAACATACTTTTTGCCTGGGTTTCCCAGGCCGACAACCATTCTAATCTCAGGCCCATCCATCTATTCTTTGGTTTTTTTGGTCTCTTCTTCCGGTTTCTCTTCTGCTTCCTCTTCCACTGCTTCTTCCTTGACTTCGCCGATGACTTCAGGAGCAGCTGGCATTTCCTCTTCGAGTTCTTCGGTGGTCTTGGCGGCGGCAACCATGCTGCAGGTAACCAGCAGTGTTGTCGGTGCACTTACCAGCTTGACCCCGCTGGGTAGTTCTACATCACTGGCATGCAGCGTGTCACCAAGACCTATTTCTTTCACATTAACAACAATGACCTCAGGAATATCAGTTACTTTACACTCAATTTCCAGACTGTTTGTATGCATCTCGATGACGCCTCCCTCATGTGTGCCTTTAGCCGTGCCCTTCAGCTCAACGGGAACTGCTACTTGGACTGTCTCGGTTACATCGACCCTCATCAGGTCCACATGGATAATATCTCTGCCGAGATGGTCGTATTGCAGCTCCTTTACAATCATCTTTTCCTGCTTTTTGCCGATTTGCACATCCATCACCCGATGTCCGTGATGCAGCTCTTCGACCAGATTATGTGCATCAAGCGAAATAGACACCGGTTCTTCCTTGTGTCCATACACAATTGCGGGTATCCGGCCGCCCTTGCGTACTTTCGCCGCCTGGCTTGAGCCGGTCTGTTCTCGAATTTCTGCCTTTAACAACAAACTCTTTTCCATAATCACCTCTGTCTAATTTAAATCTCAGCTCAAAATCCTTCGAATAGGTTGCTGACCGATTTATTCTTGTGAATTCTTTTTATCGCCTCGCCTAACATTGCAGAAACACTTAAAACCTTGATATTGCGCAGCTTCTTGGTTTTCTTATTCTGCGGTATGGTATCGGTAACCACCACCTCATCTATCGGCGCCCTGCTAAGATGTTTCAGTGCCTCTCCTGCAAATACACCATGTGTTGCGCCGACATATATTTTTTCAGCTCCACGTTTCTTAACCAGCTTGGCAGCGCTGCACACCGTCCCGGCGGTGGCGATGATGTCATCGCACATTAAAACATTTCTGCCTTTCACGTCCCCGATGATTTCCCGTGCCTCCACTTTGCTGCCGCTCATTCGTCTTTTGTGTACAATTGCCAGGTCCCCGCCCAGATGTGAAGTATACCGCGATGCTGTCTTTATATTACCGACATCCGGCGAAACCACCGTCAGCTTGCTGATTTTCTTCTCCTTGAAATACTTGTTCAGTACCAGTTCGCCGGTCAGGTGGTCGACCGGTATATCAAAAAATCCCTGAAGCTGCTGTGCGTGCAAATCTATCGCTAGCACTCTGTTGGCCCCGGCACAAGTTATAAGATTGGCCGTCAGTTTTGCGGTAATTGGCACCCGGCCTTCGTCTTTCCTATCCTGCCGTGCATACCCAAAGTAGGGTATGACCGCAGTAACTCGGCTGGCGCTGGCCCTTCGCAGACAGTCTAAATAGATTAAAAGCTCAACTAAATGTTCATCAACCGGTTTGCAGGTTGACTGCACAACAAAACAATCCCTTCCGCGAACATCATCCTCTACCCGGATAAATTTTTCACCGTCGGGGAATCTATCTATCTTCGCAGCGCCGAGAGAAATCCCAAGGTACTTGCAAACTGCACCGGCAAGCGCCGCATTACTGCTGCCGGAAAATACCTTTAAGCTATCGTTTAGTGGCATTGTTTTCCCGCCTTTACTTTAATATCCTTGTTTATTTTTTTGAGAGTCTGTTCTCCATAATCCTATTTATTTGCTGAAGCTGTTCGTTGGTGTTGACGCTCATCGCCTCTTCGGGCCTCAGTACTGTAGCCGCAGCGACCTTATGCCCGCCTGCTATGATAATTGAGATTGCATCTGTTAGATAGTATTCTTTCTTGGTATTATCCGGCTTAACCTTCACCAGCGCCTCGAAAAGCATTTTGTTGTCAAATACGTAATAGCTCGGGTTGATCTCCTTAATCTTCAACTGCTCACTCGTGCAGTCGTTGTGCTCCACAATCGTCGTAATATTGCCGCCCGAGCTCCTGCAGATGCGTCCATACCCGGTCGGGTCGTCTAAAATTGCCGTCGCCAGCGTCGCCGCTGCTTTTTCGGCCTCGTGCTTCTTTATAACTTCCTTTAGTGTCTCGGCACGGATTAATGGCCCGTCACCGCAAAGCACTAGTGTCTCGCCGTCGAAACCGTTGAGATGCTCCTTGCAGCACAGAACTGCGTGGGCTGTTCCTTTCTGCTGCTTCTGCCGCACCCACACCACGTCGGCATCGGCCTCGAACTTCTTTTTTACCTGCTCAGCGCCGAAGCCGACCACAACGTATATCTTTTCGACACCCGCTCCCCGGCAGGCGTCCAGCACATACGCCAGCATCGGCCGTCCGCACACCTCATGCAGAACCTTCGGCGTATCTGTTTTCATCCTGCTGCTAATTCCTGCTGCCAGAATTATTGCTGCTCTTTCTGTCATACTTCCTTAGCGTTTACTTTTTAATTTTAAGCTTTAAACTTCCTAACTACCCGGCTAGGACTCGAACCTAGAATGTAGGCACCAAAAGCCTATGTGTTACCGATTACACCACCGGGTAACTCTCCTGAAAAATACCAAAGCTGCGTATTTCGAAAATACCTTTTGCTCTTATTTGACTCGAGCTCTTCGTTATGTCACGGAGACCGTCTTGTCCCGGCCGATTTGGCCCTGTCGGAGGCTTGAGTCAGCCATGCCGTGAAAACTGCTGACCCCATGGAAAGTCAAAAATCAAATTTACACTTTTAATTTTGAACTTTTAACTTCCGTTGCTACCCCGTGCGACAGGGCATTTTTCAAAAGGAGGAATATACCTGATTTACAACTGCTAATCAACCTTTTTCCTTTTTTTCTGGAAAACGCCCTTTTTCGCACTAAAAACCGCGTTTTTTGATTCTGTTGGACATAACAAAGCTTAAAAATATAATAATAAGAACGCTCCAGTTTTATTGCGAGAAAGGGAATCTCGTGACCAAAATGCAGATAATAGCCAAGGCCGTCCTCACTTTCCTCGGCCTCAGCGCCTTCGTAAACCTCAGCCAGAATTTTAGAACGATGACATCCTTGTCAGAAACTCAAGACTCATCCGTATTTCAGGTTGTATTATTCTCGGCTTTCGTGGCAATCTTACTCATAGCGACGGTATATTGGCTCATCCTTAAGAACGACTGGCTGGTCCGCAAAATTGCTGACGGCTCCGGTGAAAACCTCGACCTAGGAGACGAAATCCTTTGGCTGACCGCTTCTCTCAGAATGGTTGCGCTTTTCTACGGCTTACTCTTGCTCTCGAGTTCAATTACGACAATACTCAACATACTCGCCTTGCCCTTCTATCTGCGTCCCCTCGTAAGCGAAATATTCACCTTCAGAACCTTTCCAAAATCACTTGCTTTCGCTCCCCACTTGTGGTCATATATGACATACAATTTCTTCGAAGCTCTTCTGGCTGTTTACTTGCTTTGCGGCTGGCCGCAATTTATTCGCTACCAGTTGAATCTCCGCAAATCTAAATTATCTCTCGACAAAAAATTAAACATAAAAGGAATCAAAAATGAATAAAATGCACACTCTTGCCAAAATAGCACTCGCAACAATAGGAATCTACTTCATTATTCGCCTGCTGTCCCAACTGCCGTTCGCAATTTTCTATTTTCGTATAAAACCATCCTGGGAAACTGCAGCATCCTCTCTTCTCTCGTTATTGCTTATTGCAGGGCTTATCGCATTATTGTTTTTTCTATTCTTTTACAAAAACGAAAGTTTGGCCAAAAAAATTGTCGGCTCGGAACAACTGCCCGAACCGGAATCTCAAATTCAATGGCTTCCTGTAGCGCTGCGCCTTATTTGCATTGCCAGTGGAATTTATTTCCTCAGTAATTTCATCTGGCATAGCACATCTATCATAGGAACACTCGCCGCTTTCAGAACCAGTTCCCAAAATATTAATGGCAGTACTTATGTCAGTTCTTACTATCCTCCATTCAATTACCGAAGCCTGTTGCCGTCAATCCTTATGCTTATATGTGGTGTTTACCTCCTCTGTGGAGCCCCTCATTTCGTTCGTTGGCATGTAAAAAAGATTTTGCAGCACTGCAAAAAACAAACAGAGATGACATAACCGCTCTCCCCCGTTCTCGCTTCTCAGTAGGCTTCCTTATCGACCGAGACATAGCCGCGTTGTCCTTCGCTTACATAATTTGGCCCGAACGAATCCTCATCCTCGTCTGGTTCCTTGCCTGCTTCTGCTTCCATCTCCATCTTCTCACGCAGCTTTTCATACTCCTTAAGCGTCATCAGGACTTCCCGTGCTTGGCTGCCCTTATATTCACCCAAAATGCCCGCACCGGCCATAATCTCTATTATCCGCGAAGCACGTGCATAACCAATACCAAGTTTGCGCTGCAGCAGTGACACGCTGCCGCGCTGGCTTTCCAGAATAATCTGGACCGCATCGTCAAACAGTTCGTCTTTGACCATCTCGGAAGTATCTATGCGATTAAGCGATGTAAGCTCCGGATGGAACTGCGGCTCAGCTATCTCCTTTAAGTACTTGACGATACGCTGAACCTCCATCTCATCTACAAATGTCCCCTGTGCACGCACCAGCTCGCTTGAGCCGGGCTTCAGAAACAGCATATCACCCTGTCCAAGTAACGCTTCTGCGCCGTTCTGGTCAAGGACTATTCGGCTGTCTAATCTCGCCGCAACACGAAAACCTATTCTTGTCGGCATATTCGACTTTATCAGCCCGGTAACCACTGTCGCCTGTGGACGCTGCGTAGCCAATACAATATGAATGCCAATCGCCCGGCTTTTCTGCGCAAGACGAACTATATAAGCTTCTATCTCCTTGGATGCCGTCATCATCAAATCCGCAAGTTCATCGATTACTATCACAATGTATGGCAGCTTCTTTGGAATTTTCGCCTCCTCCTCGGTGCTGTCTGGTCCGAATCGCTCGATAATCTCCTTGGTGCTAAGTCTGTTGTACTCGGCAATATTCTTTACTCTCGCCTCAGCAAAAAGCGCATACCGCTCATCCATTTTTACCGTTGCCCATTCGAGTATCTGCACTGCACGCTGTGTCTCGGTAACTATCGGTGACATCAGGTGCGGGATGGTATTAAAAGCCGTCATCTCAACCATCTTCGGGTCAATCAAAATCAGCTTTACCTCGTCCGGCCGTTTCGTAAGCAGTATCCCCGTGATGATACTGTTGATACAGACACTTTTGCCCGACCCTGTTGTGCCGGCTATAAGCAAATGCGGCATCGTCGTCAGGTCTGAAACAAGTGCTTCGCCGGACGAATCCTTCCCTAAGAAAAGAGGTATCTCCATCTCCTGCGGCTTATCCCCGGCTAATTGTATCAGGTCTTTAACGCGAACCTTTTCTTTTTCGCTGTTCGGCACCTCGATACCTATTGTATGTTTGCCCGGTAGCGGTGCTACAACACGAACCGCACCGACTCCCAGTGCGCGTGCCATATCATTTGAAAGTGTGCTAATCTGGTTGACCTTTACTCCCGCTGCAAGCTCCAGCTCGAACATCGTTATAACAGGCCCGGTATCGGCCGCTACCACGTGCGCATTAACGTTAAACTCCGTCAGCAGCTTCTCCAGCGCATTAGCTTTGGACTTTATTACCTTTTCTTGAATCGATGCGAAGGTCCGCTCCGGCTCACTCAGCAGCTCTAATGGCGGCAGTGTATAATCCTCATAGTCCGCTGAGGGATGGCTTGCACCGCTCGTTGGCGCGTACGCCTTAACCGTTCTGCGAGAGTGCAACGATATTAGATTCAATTGTCTCGGCTCTACTGTCACGGCAGCGCCGACCGCTATCTCCCCCTCGTCTTCATCATAGTCACTTTCAAATTGCACTTCCTCCACCTTAGCCGAAAGCTGCCTTTGCTTGGCGCTTAATTTCTGCCATATCTCGCTTAGCACCTGCGACTGTTGCCTCGCCGCTGACCATACCGGCACTGCCGCGCCGACCATTCTTCCAAGTGCGAAACCAAGACCCCCGAACACCGCCGCCATAAAAGTATCTGCTAACAAAACAGTTCCGACGACCCACGTAGCCGTAATCAGTATGAATGTTCCAAGCAGAGCAAAATGGCTCCGCAAAAATTCCGTTACTCCAATCCCGAGAATTCCCCCGGAACCCATCGGAAAATTAAAAACGCTGTGAGGCCGCAGAAGATAAAAACTGCTCGAAGCCGCCGCCATCACAAGCAGCAGGCCTATTGTTCGCAAAATGCCCTGATTGATGGTCCGATGCGCCATCCTCACCCCTAAAATGCAGATCACCGAAATTAATATTACGAACACCCCTGGCCCGATGTAATACAATAAATAATATGCGCAAAAAGCCCCTATCGTCCCGCACCAGTTAGCTGGCGGCTCGTTATGAGGCCATACGAACCTGCTCGGCCAATCACCAATGTTGAAACTAATACAACTACAAAGTAGCACCAGCGCCGCGGCAATGCCAAGACATTCTGCTGCTACTACGTATGACTTTTTTTCTTTCAAAGGTTCAAGTCCGATAAAAAAATTCTTATCAATCCAGACACCCGCTCTTGGTTACAAATTTTATATCGGCTACCCCTCCACGTTTTCTGCAGAATTTGCCCGCCTTAGGCGGGTTTGCTTACCACCCCATTATCATTCCAGCCGAGGTGCTATCAATCCCTCTTTTAATTAGCTTTGTTCTTCCTGATTTCCTCAAAAAAAGGCGTTCTCTTTTCTTCTACGCACTTGGCTGCATAAAGATACATCGCAGCAGACCAGCTTTGCCAGTCTTCTCCTTGCGGCGTGCCGTCCTGTGCACGGTGCCACTCGTTAAAACCGAATTCTACATCTGCCACACGCGCAAGCCGATTAAGCTCTGCAAGGGCGATGAGTTTCTTCTCAGCAAGCTTGTATTTTTTAGCAGCCACCAAGGCTGCAATATAAAAGCCACAGATAAACGGCCAAATGCCGCCATTGTGGTATTCCCCTGGCTGATTATACTTCTGATATCTCGGCAACCAATCTGGGTCTCCGGGCCTTACATATGGAAAAAAGTTAGGCGGCAGGTCAATAGCTAAGTCTTCATTTTTTCTCAGTGCTGCACATTCTGTTTCAATCCAGGAAATCAGCTCTCCGGCTCGGGACTGAGAAGCAATACCTGAAAGAATTGCCAGACTGTTACCCAAAAGGTCAAAACGCTCACTCCTATACACCTTGTAAGACCATAACGCATAATATGGTTTATATCTTAACACCAGACCCTCGTGCACATGACGGTTTTGGCGGTCACCTTTAACGGTGAAGCGGCCCATTGCCTCCCGCTGTTTTTCTGCACGCTCATTCTGGCCAAACAGCCGTAGGTAAATATACACAATTGTGTTCACATACAGCCCATAACCAAGAACCCACTGCTCATCTCTCCAGTCGCTCGTTGGTAGCTGGTCTACAATAACGCGGTCAGACGGGCTTTGATATTCCATCCATGTCATTGATTTCTGGACAGCTTTATCCAGAAAATCAGTCTCGCCGGTAAATTTGCGAAATAGAGCGACACTCATTAAGAATAAAGGTGTGCAATCGCTTGACCCTCGGTCAGTCGGGTCATGAACTAATGAAGGAATATGACCAAGCCGACTTTGGTTCTTGGCTACCGTTTCCATCGCACGGCGAAGAGATTCAATTAATTTTTTATCTCCGTTCGTCAGAATTCCGAGGGATGATATCATAATATCGCGCGTATACGGTTCGGGGTAACCCCATCCTGCTGCACGTGGAAGTCCACGGTATGGTCCATGAGCATTGTGAAGCAGCACCTCTAAAGCGGCCTCCTTGCTCCTGCTTATCAGCTCTTTCTGCCGTTTGTCCATATTATGATATACCTAATCGTTTGGAGATTATGCTGACAAACTTCTTCGCTATAACTCTATAATCGAAATTCTCGACAACCCGTTTTCTTCCTTCCTTGCCCATTTTTTCTCGCAACCCTTTATCCTTCATCAAATCCATAAGATATTTGGCAATATCATGAACGCTCGCCCGGTAGTCTACTATCCTTGACCTCTTGAAGCTGTGCTTATGACGTCCCTCGTAGCCGGACTCGTCGCCGAGAATCGTTTCTCGAAGGCGTATCTCCTGCGCAACCTCCGCCAAAAAAGCTGTCTTGCCGTGAATCAGCGTATCCAACATTCCCATCGCCTTTATCCCTATTACTGGTTTTGCGCACGCGTTCGCTTCTGTCTGAATCATTCCGAAGCCTTCCAAACGCGATGGTGCCGCATAAATATCACACGCTGATAACAGGTAAGGCATAAAGTTTCGAGAGACCCTGCTGCTCGTGTAAACTACGTTTTTATCTATTCCCAAATGCGTTGCCAATTGCATATCCGCGAGGTTCTGCTGCTCGGTTCTCGGCTGGGGCCAGACCTTGCAGACATACTTCCAGTCCGGCGCCTCCGGGTCGTTTATTGCCAGCGCCTGCATTACCTCCTGCGCGCCCTTGGATGCTGCGTCTCCTCCGACGGTTAAAATCATTATCTGGTCTTCCGATACGCCCAATGCCTCGCGAACCGCAACAACTTTCGGGTCTTTCCTGTCGTAAGGTTTGAAAGCGTCCGTATCACATCCGACATGCAAAACCTCAATATTATTACCCTTAAGGCCGTCACGTATGTATATCTTCTTCACCCAGTTCGATGTTACCAGAATCAATGGTAATTTGCCGAGTATCTCCCCGTAGTTTGCCATATAACCGTCGGCCACAAGCCACGGTATCGCCGTTATACCGTATCTTTGCGGGTGAAGAACCAGGTGAGATATATGTCCCCAGTAGCCGACGCCGACGACAATGTCTGGCACGAACCATCGGTAATACCACTCCTTCTCCTGCGCCGACTCGAAATTAACCGAGAATACCTCGATCCCCATCTCTTCGAGCCCTCTGTGTAGCAGGTGCCCCTGTGTGGCAAGCCCGGCCGGCGACGGAGGATAATCATACAAAAGCAGAACTTTCATCTTTTATTTCCTTTCTAAAACCTAATGCGCAGCCTTGAAACACCAGAAAGCTTCTTTTTTAGGTGTCGTCCTCGCCTCAAAGCTGTCCTCACTGAAACCATATATCTTGGTGATAATATCATACTTTTTCTGCCATATATCCTTCGGTAGCTCTATCTGCAAATCGGCACTCCTGTCAGCCCGCGGCAAATACTTTTGGCCTCCGTCCTCGTATGCAAAAGACCACACCTCTCTTGCAACAAGTTCTTCGGCTTTCCACAGTCTCATTACCGCCTTCGCCGCATCCTCGTGCCTGATATGCCGCGTATACTCGCCGGCTGAGCTGTGCGTAATAACAACCTCGAATCTATTTGAAGGCAGCAGCGCCATTATGGTTCGCTGGACCTCGCCGTTATCCAGAGGCCTCTGTTCAGGACCGTCATCAAGGTCTCCCATATAACCGCTTGCGCTGAATTCTTCAAGTGCCTTGAAAAATTTCGGCGCTCGGTCCGCGTCGCTTTTTCTGCAGATTGTTACCACAGTCCATTTGACCTCCGGATGCATCAACATCAAACCGCCGGCCCATAGCGTTTCATCGTCTGGATGAGCTACAATAACGGCACACTTGCTGTTGTCCCTTATATGACTTGAATGTTTAGGATTCGGCATTTCCTTCCCTAATCTGTATAGTCCCTGCTGGGGCACTTAAGTATAAACTCAACCACCTCGTCGAAATCAGCCGTCGCAAGACATATCCGTGAATCCGCCGCACCGTAATACATAAAAATCTTGTCATCCTTTTTTATCCACCCGCACGGAAATACGACATCATCCACGTCGCCCTCGCGCTCGTAATGCGCCTTTGGCCCGAAAACCCATTCATCACTTCGCCTGATGACCTTCGTCGGCTCTTCCATATCCAGCAGCACGAGCCCAAGCCGGTAGATTGAGCCGGATGCTGTTACACGCACCCCGTGGTATAGAATAAGCCATCCCTCTTTTGTCTTCATTGGTGGTGCACACAACCCGATTTTCCCTGCGTCCCACCATCCTCCTTCCCTCGCTTGGATTATCTCGCGATGCTCACCCCAGTGTTTAAGGTTCGGAGAAAACGATATCCATATATGAGCGCCGAGAACCGGAGATTTTGGTACCGGCCGGTGCAGCATCGCCCATAACCCCTTGAATTTCACCGGAAATAGTGCCGCGTCCTTGTCTTCCGGCGGCATAACTGGTCCTATCCGTTCGAATGTCTCGAAATCCTTCGTCGTTGCCAACGACACCATCGGCCCGCCCTTTGAATACGCCGTATAGCATATCGCCCATCTCTTCGTCTCCTCTATCCACGTTATCCGTGGGTCCTCTATCCCCCATATCTCCTCCGGATATTTCTTTGGCTCTGGTTTTAACGCCGGTTTTTCGCTTATCTGCCAATTGCCTATTCCGTCCTTGCTCCTCGCCGTCGTCAAATGTGAAATCCCCCGGAAATCCTCCACACGCGCAAGCAATATCACTTCACCGTTAACCTCCGCCGCTGCCGCATTAAAAACGGAATTGGCCGCATAAGGCCAATCTTCCACCGACAAAATGGGATTGTCGGCACATCTGGTAAATAACTCCCTGCTGAAAGACCTGCTTGTCTTTTCCTTCATAAACTTATCACCAAGGACTTCGAACCTGCTAAAAAAGTCCCACTATTCCTTTTCTTATCAGCATTACTGCTATTGCCGCCAGCAGCAAGCTCATTATCTTCGAAAGGGCCTTCGTTCCGGCTTCGCCCAAAACCTTCATCACAGCCTCAGCTCCGCTGAAGATTATACCAGCCAGCATTATATTTACCACTACGGAAATAAGTGTTGCCGCCAGTCCATATTCTGAGATTATAATCATCGATGTAGTCAAAACTGCCGGCCCGACAATTAATGGCGTTCCTAACGGAACCGCCCCGAGTTCCTCAGCCGGTATTCGTCTTCGCTTGACCGGGTTAATAATATCGGTTATGGCTAAACAGAAAAGTATCGCTCCGCCTGCCACCATAAAATCCCCCATCGTTATGCTCAGCACTTTGAAGACCGCTTTGCCTAAGAATATAAACCCAACCGCCAGACATACTGCTGTGAGCATCGATTGGGCAATCACTTTTGTTCTTTGTTGTTTTTCTGTTTCTTTAGTTAACGAAATGAAAATAGGTAGCACCCCGATTGCATCGACCGCAACGAATATCGGTATAAACGCTAACAAAACATCTTTAAGTTGCATCTTCCTTCCCTTTCGTATTTTATCCGCCTTTGGTGGACTTCGCCGAACACTATTCCCCGGTTACCAATTACTAATTACCATTCACCAATTACCAATTCTCTATTCTACCCTCAAATTCAAATCCTGCAACTGGTGTGGTATTTTTCTCTATCTATCTATGGTTAAATACTTGTTCGTATGCTTGGAAAAAACATCAAACTAATTTGCCGAAAGGTCTGAAAATACTCTGCGAAGATGAAGGCTTCCTCGCAGCGTGTCAGCCCGCGGGATTGTTGTCGGTCGCAACGGCAGCTAACAAAACACGGAATCATCTCTTCATATCTTGCCGAGAACAAGGCTTTCCTTGTCTATTCCACCCACAACCCCGCTTATTTCTCTCAACCGCTGGCGAATTGATTTTGGCTGAAATTCTGCCGATTGCACACATTTTTTGCTTTTTGCAACCCCCTTAATTTCCTCAAAATCCCGCAGAACAAAGAATTTTTGGTTTTTTTCGGAATTTTTTCTGGATTTATTATGGGCATACGCCCATAATTGACGTATAATATGATATGGGTCAGGCAGGGATAAGGGCATCTAACTACTTATGAGAACTTATTTTGACTGTATTCCGTGTTTCGTCCGTCAGGCGCTTGATGCGGCAAGGCTGGCGACAAACGATGAGCAAATTCACGAAAAGGTCGTGCGAGAGGTTCTTCGCTTAGTGGTTGATTTGGATATGAGCCGGAGCCCTCCTTCAACTGGCCAGCAGATACACCGGTTAATCCGAAAGCTGGTTGGTAAAGATGACCCGTACCGCAGGATAAAGAAACGCTTTAACAATCTGGCTTTGAGTATGTATCCCGAACTTCGAGAGCAAATCGTAAACTCCGACGACAGGCTTAAATCAGCTGTCCGATTAGCCATAGCCGGCAATATCATCGACTTGGGTGTCAAAAGCGGATTGACGGAATCCCAGATTGAAAAAACCATTGCTCAGTCTTTAACAGGCCAATTGGAGGCACAGACCATCGAGGAATTCAGAAACGCAACAGACCAGGCGCACGATATTCTCTACCTTTCTGACAATGCAGGCGAGATTGTTTTTGACCGTTTGTTGATTGAGCAGATTCCCGTAGAAAAAGTTACTGTGGTTGTCAAAGGTTTTCCTGTCATAAATGATGCGACGATGGAAGATGCCGTTGTTGCCGGCTTACCTCAGATTGTAGAAGTCATTGATAACGGCTCAGATGCACCGGGAACTATTTTGGAAAGCTGTTCGCAGGACTTTCGGCGCCGGTTCGATAAGGCGGATTTAGTCATCGCCAAGGGACAAGGCAACTACGAAACTCTAAGTGATGTGGACAAAAATATATTCTTCATACTAAAAGCTAAATGCCCTGTTATTGCCAGGGATTTGAATTGTGGGATTGGTGAGATGATTTTGAGAAAAGGCGAAATGTTTGATGATGACATTTTTGATGTAGTTAAGGAGGCAGAATAAATGCCGCATTTTGATGGGACAGGGCCGTTAGGTCAAGGTCCGATGACAGGACGGGGTCTTGGATTTTGTGTTTTGACAACATCCAGAGAAAACCCGGGACAGGTAAAAGGGTTTGCGGGGTTACAAGCAAAGCAGATTGATAATATGAACGAAAGCTTACCAAATTCAAAAAAGGAGGTGATTAATATGCCATTTGGAGATGGAACGGGCCCGGTTGGAATGGGGCCAATGACAGGTAGAGCAGCTGGTTTTTGCGCAGGCTATCCGGCACCGGGTTATATGAACCCGGTTGGCGCAAGAGGTTTTGCTCCTTTAGCTGGTTCATACGGTTATGTGCCGGCCGCATATGGTTATGGCTGGCCTTACGCTCCTGCCAGGCCATGGTTTGGCCGAGGTTTTGGCCGAGGCTTCGGTCGGGGCCGTGGTCGCGGTCGCGGCAGAGGCAGATTTGCCTATTGGTGGTAAGCAGTTAATCGGAATTTAATCGCAGAAAGGATGGATACTATGCCAAGAGGAAATGGAACAGGACCGACCGGTCAGGGACGCGGCGGTGGTCGAGGTATGGGACGAGGTCAGGGACAAGGCAGAGGTCGAATGGGAGGACCGTTTGCCGCAGGGCCAGGCGGAAATTGCGTATGCCCGAAATGTGGGGCAACGGTTCCTCATGTTGCCGGACAGCCGTGCAGCCAAAGAGGTTGCCCTAAATGTGGTACAAGAATGACAAGACAATAAGAGACAACAAATAGAGCATTTGTCACCGCAAAACATAAAGAAAATGTCTTTCTGAATGGAACGAAGTGAAGTGAAAAAAACTTAGGACATAGCAATCAGAATAATATAAAAATAAAAGGAAGGTTAAATCAATGCACGCAACAATACAGAAACCGTTAGAGGAAATCCTTAAAAATATTAAAGAGGAAGAAAAAATCTTCGTTGTCGGCTGTGGAAATTGTGCTGAAAAATGCAAATCGGGAGGGGAACAGCAATGTAAAGAGATGAAAGAGTGCCTGGAAAGAAAAAATATACAAGTTTCAGGATATGGAGCTACAGATTCCGGCAAATCTCTTTGTAAACTTTCTCTTGCAAAAGAGTTACTCAATGTTAAGCATAAAAAACAAACAGAAGAAGCCGATTCGTTTTTGGTTCTCGCTTGTGGCCAGGGAATTCACACTGTAATAGATGCGACTGATGGTGCCCAGGTTCATCCTGGTTGTGACACTATTTTTGGAGGAGAGACAGTTACGGATAACTTCATAACAGAATTTTGCTCTCTGTGCGGAGAGTGTATTGTAGAGATGACGGGTGGACTTTGTCCTTTAACTCTCTGTTCAAAAGGGCTTCTGAATGGACCTTGCGGCGGTGCCAAAGATGGGAAATGTGAAGTAGATAGAGACCAGGACTGCGGATGGCATTTGATATATGAGCGGCTTAAATCGATAGGCAGATTAGATTTAATGTATAATTATCAACCTCCAAAAAATTATTCAAAATGGAGTAAACCCCGAAATTTATCATTAAAAAATCGACATGCAGAATTTAAATCTTTGGCAGGTGTTCGCAGTATTTCCAACTGTATTGAAGCTGATTGATGAGCTGTAAAGAACAAGTAGCAATTAAGGTAATATAAAAAAACAGACAAAAACCAATTTTTTGTAGAAAGGAGAATTACTATGCCACGTGGAGATGGAACTGGTCCTGCTGGGATGGGACCAATGACAGGAAGGGCCGCTGGTTACTGTGCCGGCTATCCGGTGCCGGGCTTTATGAATCCGGTCGGCGGACGAGGTTACTGGGGATGGGGCAGAGGTCGAGGTGGTGGTCGAGGCCGGGGTTTTGGACGCGGTTTCGGCTGGGCAAGTGCCGGTTACGGCGGGCCTGCTTGGGGTGGTGCCGTGAACCCATACGCTTATGGCGGTGTGCCGTTTGCCCCAACAATGACGTCCGAGCAGGAGCTTGAAGGCCTGAAACAACAGGCCGAATATTTCCAGGACGCCCTCGATGAAATTAAAGAGCGAATGAAAGAGCTCGAAAGCCAGGCGGCAAAGACTAAGAAGTAAGATAAATTTTGCAGAGAATCTAAGCAGAAATATGCACACTTACTCTGAGGAAGGTGGTCTTTATATGTTAATTTGCCGGGAACTTTAAAAATTTTATCAAGGAGGTAAGAATATGCCAGAATTTGGAAATCCCTTTAGCGGAATGGCGAGTGCCAAAAAACTTACAGATACCGAATTGATTCGGGCAATACGTTTTCTGATTTCCGCAGAATATGAAGCTGTTCAGCTATACGTACAGTTAGCAGAATCCACAGACAATAAATTAGCTAAAGATGTGCTTGTAGATATAGCCGACGAGGAGCGTGTTCACGCCGGTGAATTTTTACGTCTTCTGTATGAGCTTACTCCGGATGAGAAAAAATTATATGAGGATGGCGCCAAAGAGGTTCAGGAAATAATAGATAAATTGAAAAAACACTAATAATTCTGAGCCCTTATATACATGAGGTATAAAGATGCCAATATTTGAATATAAATGTAAAAAGTGCGGGCATATAACCGAGTTTCTGGAAAAAAGTAGTAACCCTCGCAAACACGTCTGCGAAAAGTGTAAAAGTTCGGATTTGCAAAAACTATTATCAACTTTTGTCGCAGGGCACAACAGCAGTTCAACATCGCAAGGTAGTGATTCTTGCCCTACCGGCACCTGCCCTCTGTCTTAGAAAGGATAAATTATGAAAATAGCGATTACCTCTACTGGCCGAACTCTCGATTCGCAAGTTGACCAGAGGTTCGGAAGAGCAGCCTGCTTTATCATTGTTGACACTGAGAAGGCGGACGTCTTCGACGTGTTTGAAAACGAGAACATTGCCGCCGGCGGCGGAGCTGGAATTAGTTCAGCTAAGGTCGTAATTGACGCTGGCGCCGGAGCTGTGCTGACAGGCAATTGTGGCCCAAATGCAGAACGCACTTTAACTGCCGCAGGCGTCAAATTATATACTGGCGTAACAGGAACTGTCGCAGAAGCGATTGAGCATTTCAAAAACGGCAGGTTAACAATGGCCTCAGGCCCGAACGTAGAACCGCATTCTGGAATGGACAAATAATTTATTCCTTGATGGGATATAAATGAAGAATTTAGTCGAGGAGTTTTTGAAACAAAAGCGTTTCGCCGTAGTAGGTTCATTCAGGCATGAGCAAAAGTACGCCTACCAGATCCTGAAGACCTTGAAGAATAGAGGATATGAAGTTTATCCGGTCAACCCACGCCTCAAAGAGGTCGAAGGTTTAACCTGTTATCCAAGCGTTAAGGATATTCCCATAGTCTGTGACGTTGCTGACATAGTTACTCCGCCGGTAGTAACCGTTAAAATCGTGAAAGAATGCAAGGAAAAAGGCATAACCAGAGTATGGCTTCAGCCCGGGGCTGAAAATGAATGGGCTATAGAATTCTGCAAACAGAATAATATTAAAGTTGTTTTTAATCTCTGCGTCATGCTGGAAAGAATATGAAACTTTGAATGAGTTTCTTTTTGTGGTTGGTTCGCAACACTGAGGGATAATGGAACGGACATTTAATGCAGAACAAATTACCGTTAGTTTCCATCCGGCTGGTTATAGGATAGATAAAGCGGCTTCGCCGATGAACAGATACACAAAGTGGCAAACGTTTGGAAATTGATAGGACATAAGATGCAAATAGCAGTAGCAAGCGGTAAAGGCGGAACAGGGAAAACTACTATCGCCGCTAATCTTGCTCAATATACAGCCGGTTTAGACCGGCCGGTTCAATACCTTGACTGCGATGTTGAAGAGCCGAACGGTTGCATTTTCTTAAAACCGGAAATCGACCGCACCCTGGAGGTTACTGTAGATGTGCCTGAGGTCGATTTGAAAAAGTGCACCGCCTGCGGTAAATGCGGTGAAATCTGTCAGTATAGTGCAATTGTTTGCATAAAAGAAAATGTGTTGACCTTCGAGCAGCTCTGTCATTCCTGCGGCGGATGTATGCGGGTTTGCCCGGCCGATGCGATTAAACCGAAGCCGCTTCGTGTCGGAGATATTGAATTCGGCAAGGCAGGAAAGGTCGATTTTATCAGCGGCAGACTATGTATCGGCAACGTTAGGACGCCATCGTTGATAAAAGAAGTGAAAAAGTATGTAAAAAAAGGCACTCCGGCAATAATTGATGTCCCGCCGGGTACATCCTGTCCGGTAGTCGAGGCTGTTAGAAATACTGATTTTGTCCTGCTTGTCACCGAGCCGACGCCGTTTGGCTTAAACGATTTGAAGCTGGCTGTTGATTTAGTTAGAAAAATGAATTTACCCTTTGCCGTTGTCATCAACCGTCACGGTCTCGGCAATGATGACGTAGAAAAGTATTGCAGTGCCGAGGAAATAGAGATTGCTTCGAAGCTGCCGGACGACAGACGAATTGCCGAGGCATACTCAACCGGCCGGATGATTGTAGATGTGTTAAGTGAATACAAAAACACATTTTCAGGATTGTACGAGTATATAAAGAATGCAAGGGCAGGGATTGATGATAAAAGATGATTATGAATTCGGTGAAAGAATAACTCGTGACCTGCAGGCTCGCCGTGCAGCACGTAAAATCCTTGGTGTTGAAGAAGATGCGACTAAGGAAGCTCTGAAAAAGGCATACAGGCAGGCATCGTTGAGGTGCCACCCTGACCATAATCCAAACGATAAAGATGCAGAAAAAAAATTTGTGCTCGTCAATTGTGCATACGAACTTTTGGCGGAAGATAAGCCCTGTCGGGAGCTATTAGAGGAAATCAACTTATGGCCCGGTGTCCCGGAAGATAACGAGTATAAACTTGATAATCCTTGGGGACATTTTTTGTGGTGGCGCGAAAAGTTTTTTGTATGAATATTGGATTTTCTGGTATGGACAAGTATTTACAATCCTGTAAAACGGAATTTTGGAAGAATGTTTTCAAAGCTGAGCTGGCTTATATCCTGCGGGGATTAAATGGAACTAAAGATATTTTAAGTATTGGCTGCGGCCCCGCAATTATAGAGGCAGGTCTTGCTGAATATGGTTTTAATGTTACCGGCCTGGATATTTCCGAAGAGGCTTTAGGATGCGCACCGGATACGGTAAGGACCGTTGCAGTTCCTGCGGAAAAGATGGATTTCGCAGATAACAGCTTTGATGCGGTTATTTATATCGTCTCTTTGCAGTTTATTGAAAACTACAAAGAAGCAATAAAAAGAACTGCTCGTGTCCTTAAATCTGGTGGTAAGATTTTGGCCCTGCTGCTTAATCCCGATTCCGAATTCTTCAAAGAAAAATCTAAAAATCCGGATTCTTACATAAATAAGATTAAGCATACTGATTTAAGAGAGATAGAAAAAGCGATTGCGGAATATTTTTCTATCCAAACAGAATATTTTTTAGGGATCAAAGATCAGCAGATTCTTGAAAGCCAGGATACTAATTTAGCCAGTTTATACGTTATAAAAGGGAAAAAGAAAAATTAAATATCAGAGAAAGACAAACGGGAACTGTCGTGAGAACAGAATGACCAGAGATGGTTTTTTAATCATAGGAGTTTTGTAATGGTCGTCACAAAACTGCCTGATAACTTTTACGAAAAGATTAAACCGCATTTGTATCGACGAATCGGCCGAGAGTTGCGTTTAGCTTATCGCGTGCTTGATTTGGGTTGTGGCGCGTGCGAACTTGTCCGCTACTTGTCCGAGACCTACGGTCAAAAAGTTACGGGAGTGGATATTTCTACCAACAGTTTTCCAAACAGAAATATTACCAAAAATACGGGGCGTATTCGCTGTATTCGTAAAAATGCAGCCAAGCTTAGCTTCCTTCAAAGCAAAATGACAGACGCGGTGGTAATATTCTGGGCTTTGCACGAGATGAAAAATCCTCAGGCAGTTTTGAAAGAAACCCATCGCGTTTTGCGACCGGGCGGCGAAGTGCTCGTCGTTGAATTCCCGCGCAACTCATTGGCTCAAAAGTTATGGAACGAGAACTACTATACAAGTAAGGAGTTAGCGGATTCTCTCCGCAAGGCTGGATTTGAAGATATCCGCACTAAACTAATTGAATATAAACAAATCCTTTGGATTAATGCGCACCGTGGTACCAATTGACCGAAATTAGGAACTGTAATTGTTGGACAACTACCAACTGCAAATAAAAATGGAAAGAAAATGATTGCAAAGGAAAGCTCCAAAGAAATTGTTGTCATAAGCGGTAAAGGTGGAACTGGAAAAACGAGTATCGTTGCGTCATTTGCAGCGCTTGCAAAAAATGCCGTGCTGGCTGACTGCGATGTCGATGCTGCCGATTTACATCTGGTACTGGAGCCTGATATAAAACAAACCCACGATTTCAGTGGTGGCAAACGAGCCTATATTATTTCAGAAAAGTGCACCGGCTGCGGCAAATGCGAAGAAGTTTGCAATTTCAACGCCGTCAACAAAAATGCCGCCGATAAAACTTATACAATTGACCCTATTGCGTGCGAAGGATGTAAAGTATGCGTGGAATTCTGTCCGGTTAACGCAATAGAATTCAAAGATGCCGTTAACGGCCGATGGTTTATATCGGATACAAGATTCGGCCCTATGGTGCATGCAAAACTTGGAATCGCTGAAGAAAATAGTGGAAAACTCGTAAGTCTTATTCGCAAGCAGGCAAAGCAAATAGCAACAGAACAAGATAAAAATCTGATAATCGTGGATGGTTCTCCCGGTATCGGTTGCCCCGTCATCGCCTCGATTACCGGAGCGGATTTGGTGTTAGTCGTTACCGAGCCGACCCTTTCGGGTCAGCACGATTTAGACAGAGTCATCGAATTAACTGAGCATTTTGGAATAACCACAGCAATTTGCATCAACAAATATGACATCAATCCCAAAATCGCGGAAGCAATTGAAAAAAAGGCCGGCGAAAAAAACCTGAAAGTGGTTGGTAAAATCCCTTATGACGCTGAAGTAACCAAAGCACAACTCGCCGCCAAAAGCATTGTCGAACACTTGAACAATCAAACAAAAGAACAAATAGTGTTGCTCTGGCAGCGGCTATTGAACATATTGGACACATAAAAAATAAGGAGTCGAATAAAATGAGAATAGCAATACCTCTAACAGCAGGAAAATTATCGCAGCACTTTGGCCATTGTGAGCAGTTTGCCATTATTGACGTTGACAGCGACGGCAAAAACATCAGGAGCCAGGAGCTGGTGCTTCCTCCGGCTCATGAGCCGGGCGTTCTGCCGAGATGGCTGGCGGGTTTGCATGTTGAGTTGGTTATTACCGGCGGAATGGGGCAGCGCGCTCAGCAGTTATTCGCGCAGAATCAAATCGAGGTGGTCGTAGGTGCTCCTGTTGATACGCCCGAGAGCATTGCCTCGGCTTATCTCAATAAAACCCTTCAGTTTGGAGAAAATGTCTGTGACCATTAAGGAATTCTGATATGCCGAGACCAATAAATTGCCGACGCGTGGCTCACCTGCCGCAGGTCAACTACTATAAACCCAGGGGCATTCCTCTGGCGCTGCTGCAGCAGACCACATTAACCGTCGATGAATTTGAAGCAATCCGATTGGCCGACCTTCAGGGTTTATATCAGGAGCAGGCCGCTGCGAAAATGAACGTTTCCCGGCAGACCTTCGGCAGAATCATCGAATCCGCACACAAAAAAATTGCCGATGCTCTCGTTAACGGAAAGGCCCTCTCAATTCAGGGGGGCTCAGTCAAAGTTGTTGTCCCCCCGGAGATTGGCCCGCCTCCGCATCGTTTTCGCCACGGCCGACAAAGACATCGAGGAGGAGAACGTTAAGCCAATCTCTTACTTCAACGGCCAGCCATACGGACAGTTATGGAGCCATTCATCAACGAATATAGCCAAATCGAAGTAGTCAACGATGTCTTCCTCATCCTCATATAGGTCGGCAGGCAAATCACTTCCCGTTTCAAGCCAGTATTCCGCAAATCTCGCATAGTGGTAGAAGTCAACTACGCAGAAAGGGGCTTCAGACCAGAACCCGCTGAATAATTCATACTTTCGAGGGGGCCAATTCGTGGCCTTGCTCATATACCCTGCATCCGGCTGACCTATCGTTCCGCGAAGAATATATTCCCCGCCGTTGCTCACCCCTCCGCCACCGTCGATTGTGTGCCAACTCAGGTCATAGCCTCCTGATGCAGGAACAGCTATTAGTAAGCATACCAGCAGCATTGTAATAAACGCATTTTGAAAAATCTTTTCCATCGTGGATCTCCTTTTATGGTAATTTCATAATGAAAGCCAAAGCATAATAAGGTGGCCTGTTTTCATGTGGTTGGTTACCACCAGTTGAGCCCGAATTAGTGGTGGCTCCTTTGTTAACATGATATGTAGTATCATCGCCGCTAGAGTCATCCCTTTGGTCAGCAAAACGTCCCGTATGTGTATGTGAAGGCATTTCTGCTATTGTTAGAGTATGCATTTTTTCACCGCCAGTATTTCCTATAGAATATTCATTGCCTGCGCCAACTATAAACCTGTCTCTTAAATCAGGAGTACCATTAGACCCATTGCATAACACCCAGCCAGAAGGAATGTCGCCTATCGCTCCCGACCACATTACAATAACACCCGAAGGTATGCCGCCACCCACGTCATCGACTCCATCAGCAAAGCCCGGCGGAATACTGGAAATCTCTGGCCAGCTTACCCCATCTTTTACACTTTCCACAACAGTTGGGTCTGTCTCGCTTGTTATACCAACATCATCACCGTCATTAATATCTGCGGGAATATCTATCAAATTGTTCCAGTTGCTGCTGCCTGCATAGAGCGCATACGGCGTTGCCGTTACTTTCTGCCGCGGACTAAGAGTAGTATATACGTTAGGGTCGCCAAGCTCGCCTGGCCGAGCACCAATCCCCAGCCAGCGAGCATTACCATCAAAAACACCGCTCCCGAAGTCCAGCTCTACTGTGAAGTACCCGTCAATTACATTCACATCAGCCACATTAACATCAGCTCCCACCTTGTCGCCTCCAGCGTTGGCATCATAGAGCCTGAATGCGAAGTCGTAGTGGTCGTTGGCAGGGTAACCGGCATCGTATAGCTGTCCCTGATAGGTAAACGTTGTCCCCATCGGTACCGCCTTGCTGACCCCGGCTAAACAAGACATCGAACCAAAAGCAAAAAGTAAACTCACAAAAGTTTTCTTAATTTTCATTTTTTTCTCCTTTCCAACAAATGTTTTTACGCTAATCGATCTCATACAAATCTCCCCTACATCAATTTGAAAAAATCATTTTTTTGAACTGTTTACCCATTATCTTTTTAGTTCCTTAACCTCTGTCTTAAACGGTTTTTCTATCCTTATCTGGTCTTTCATAATCTTCAGCAGCCACAGAGGCAAGCGGCAAACTCATAAGCTGGGATATTCGTTTCGACTAGCCCCTTCCTCACTAGGCAGGGCTTCACCCAGCTGAGCTTCTAGAGCTGACCGTATCACCCGGTAGTCTTCATGTCCTTTTCTTACCGCCATAACCATATAGTCGAAATCGTAGGTTCCGTCTCCATTAGTTAATTCCCGAACAACAAATCGGCTCACAGTCTTTTCTACTACAGCTAAACCCCTCGACTCACCAGATAGAGGCGTCACTTGGACCGTAATCTGCTGGGGGCTTGCGACAGCTACAAAGTGGTCAGGCAGGATAATCTCCGCTCTTCCATTGGTCAAACGAGTGGTACCACGTACATAGGCAGCTGCTTCCGGTCCTTCGGGGCATGTATACCAGATTTCGGTGCCTGGTTGGCTGGTGTTGGCCACTCGGAAACTTTTCGTATCTCCATATACTATGCCGTTCCCTGAGCTATCAACATACATTCCAGCTTGGTTGTTACCGGAAGAATCGCAGGCGGCTATGTATCCGTGGTTGCTATATCCTGAAGGATACGTAAGCCAAATATTCCGATTGCCGTTGGTACCGTTGAGTTCAGCATACCCACAACCAGGTGTGTCAACCAGCATTCTGGCACGTTCTGAACCCGAGGAATCATGTAAACAAACAGCACCATTATTGAGATAACCGGTAACAGAGGTGAATCTTGCATTCAGATTCCCATTCGGTCCGTACGTTCCTATAAAGCCGCCGCCACCAGTAACATAGGAAAGCCAACAAAGTCTGTTTCCGCTTGAGTCATTAGTTCGCAAGTCTCCCTGAACCGTAAGTTTGCTCGCGAGGCTTGCTGTCCCAATGCCAACATTACCCAAATTATAAAGCGACCTGCCACCGGCATCACCTGCGGCACGACCGCCAGAACTTGTCAACCCGAGTGAATCGTAAATTCCCAGAGTTGGGCCGGCCGGGCCTTGCGGCCCTGTTGCTCCCTGTGGTCCTTGAGGACCAGTCGGGCCGGTAGCACCTGTATCTCCTTTATCACCTTTTGGTCCTGTTGGTCCTTGCGGACCGGTCAGGCCTTGCTCACCTTGTGGCCCCACTGGTCCAACGTCTCCGGTATCACCTTTGTCGCCTTTAGGTCCTTGTTCACCCTGTGATCCCACTGGTCCGGCGTCTCCGGTATCGCCTTTGTCGCCTTTAGGTCCTTGTTCACCCTGTGGTCCCACTGGTCCGGCGTCTCCAGTATCGCCTTTGTCGCCTTTAGGCCCTTGTTCACCCTGTGGTCCTTCGTTTCCGCTAAGAGCGTAGAGAGCGTAAGACGTTGCCGTTATCTTTTGCCGCGGACTAAGAGTAGTATATACATTAGGGTCGCCAAGCTCGCCTGGCCGAGCACCAATCTCCAGCCAGCGGGCTTCTCCGTCAAAGACATCACTCCCGAAATCCAGCTCTACGGTGAAGTACCCGTCAATTACATTCACATCAGCCACATTGACATCGGTTCCCACCTTGTTGCCTCCAGCGTTGGCGTCATAGAGCTTGAACGCGAAGTCATAGTGGCCGTTGGCAGGATAGCTGGCATCGTATAGCTGTCCCTGATAGGTAAACGCCGTCCCCATCGGCTCTGCGCTCGCTGACTGTGCTGAGTAGGCCAAAAGGCCCAAAGCCATAACCAAAATGGCTCGCCATCCCGAGCGAAGTCGAGGGATTGTTAAAATTTTTGCAGTTTTCATTTTTCTCTCCTTTCAAAAAAGTTTTCATTTTCACGGTGCAGACTTTGTGCACCGTCAGCGCTTGATAAACTTTCGAAAAATCGAAATGATAATTTGCAATTTTCCAACACTAGCTCCTCTTAGGCAACTGGAAAACAATATCTCGCTTTGGTAGGTTGCGATTATACGCCCTTGCCTCCCGTTGTCAAGGTTATTCTGGAGAAATCTGTGTAATCTGCGATTAAATTTTCTCCGTGGCTAAAAAATCCCTGATTGTTAAATCGCTATATTAGTATATACGCATATACTTTCTGGCGCCGCTACAGCTTTAACTGGCAGTAAAAACCTCGTGTTAATCTAGGCAACTTTTGCTCAAAAATTTCTCCAGCGAGATACGCTTCACGAACCACGAGTCGAAATTTTTGAATATTTCCATACAATCTTCGCTCGTTTCCACACAGTTTTTGTAAATTTCTATATAGTTTTTGTAGGTTTTCAAACGTTTGCTTTTATAATAGTGCCGCTACCCCTTTTCTCCTGCAAATTTGAAATTAACATACAACCCTTTCTGTTTGTTATTTTCGCTGTTCAATATTGCCCTAAGACCGTATAATTAAAGCTGTTATGGCTAATCCCGTTTATAGAATTATCGATGCCAACTTCAATCGTGCCCGCGAAGCCCTCCGCGTCATAGAGGACTTCTGCCGTTTCTCTTTAAGCTCTGCTCCTTTAACGACTTGCGCCAAACAGCTTCGCCACGAGCTTTCAGCCGCTATTGCCAAACTCGACCCCACCCAGCTAATCGCTGCTCGCGATAGTCTCAGTGATGTAGGTGCGAGTCAAGTGGTTGATAACCAGCTTCATCGCAGCGACTTAAAAGATTGTTTTACAGCCGGCTGTAAGCGCCTTACCGAATCCTTGCGGACCCTTGCTGAGATGAGCCAGACGCTCAATCCTGAAGTCGCACAGACAATCGAAAAGCTGCGGTTCTCCGCTTATACGCTTGAAAAAGATATTGTCCTGTTTGCTGATGCGGCGGAGAGGTTCAAGGCCGTTCGGTTGTATGTAATAATAAGTAATACTCTGCCGGCAAACGTCCTTTTTTTAACTCGTCAGTGCATAGCTGGTGGCGCAGATTGTATTCAATTGCGGACAAAAGATATTGAAGACAATAAACTTTTTGTCCTTGCCTCTGAATTTGTAAAGGTTTGCAAAGATGCCGGCGTATTGAGCATAATAAACGACAGGGTCGATATCGCAGTTGCCGCCGGCGCTGACGGCGTGCATTTGGGACAGGATGATATACCTGTCGAGCAGGCCCGCAAGTTACAGTTGGCCCCGTTAATTCTCGGCAAAAGTACTCATTCCATCGAACAGTTACGTGCTGCGTGCGAGGAGTTGCCTACTTATGTAAGTTTAGGCCCTGTTTTTGCTACCGCCACAAAGCCGGGGGCTTCGCCGGTCGGCCTTGATTATGTCAAACAAGCGATGGAAATACTTAGCCAGACCGGCATCGGCTACGTTGCCATCGGCGGTATAACGCTTGATAATATCGGGAGTGTTTTGAAGGCAGGTGCTAAGGCGATAGCTGTCTGCTCGGCTGTAACCGAAGCCGACGATCCGGCAAGTGCCTGCAGGGCATTAAAACAAAAAATCACCGCTTAACAAACGTCTTCTTTTAACTCTTTATTGTGGTCATACCTGCCTTTAACCGGGTTATGGCTGCTGGAGGGTGTCGACGGCTTTTTCGGCATCTTTGGCGCTGTCCAGGCCGATGTAAAAGATGAACCTCGGGCCAATCACGGCGGCTGAAAATCCTCGAAGATTGATTCCTTCAGCGGAGAGCTTTTCCGTTACTTCGGCAGCGGCACCTGGCCTGTTGTCTCCCTCGACGCGCACACAGTTAACGCTGCTTGTAACATTAAATCCTAATCCTGCAGCGGCGGCAACCTCTCTATCGCCGCGCAGTGGGGTGACGAAGATGACTCCCGTGCCGGGCTTTTCCGCCGCTCGCCTGCAGATAACGAAATCAAGGTCAGCACCGGCATCTCGCAGGCCAGCGAGCAGATGCGCTAAACCACCCACTTTGTCTCTAATGCTTGCGGCCCACACATTTACACGTTCGACAATTAAGTCCATAATACAGTTCTCCTCTAAGGATTAACGGTTACGTTTTTGGTATTCACATTAAACAGATTTTTTCGCCTTTTTTTATGATTCTAAAATAAAAACTATTGTCCAGTCCAGCTTATTATCTACCCCCTTGTGGCTATACCTACCCCCTTTATACGGTTTTTTGGCTAAAAAGGTGGTTTTTAGAGATGTAAAAAATTTTGAAAAATATTGATTTTTTACTTGCAAAAAGCAAAGAATAGTTTAATATTATTAAATAGAGGTTAAATTTTATTAAGGAAACGGTTAAGAGCGTATAGCAAAAAGAGGTTTGGATTCCTGCTCCCTATGGGATAAATTTCGCAGGAATGACAAATGAGGCAGAAAGAGAAAGGCAGGCAAGCGAATGTTAAGGCGGATTATAGGCATAATAGGCGTCAGTTTATGGGCGGCGGCAGTTGTGTTTGCTGTTGCAACGGGTTTGAAATCTACAGGTGATAACGTCAAGCTGATGGAAAAAGCTGTGCAGGAATCCGGGGTTGAGGTGAATGCGCCTATTGAGATTTTGGCGAAAGATTTGGTGAGTGCGCTGGCGAGCGGAGATTTCAATAAGGCGGTGGAAAATTTCGACGGGACTATGAAAAATGCGCTGCCGGCGGAAAAGCTGAAGGATGTCTGGAATTCCTTAATCGCCCGGTTTGGGCCTTTTGTCGAGCAAGCCGGGACCCGGAGGGAGAAAATAATGGGATACGACGTGATTTTCGTGACCTGCAAATTTGAAAGGGGAGTTCTGGATGCCAAGGTTGTATTTAACGGCAACAAACAGATAGCAGGGTTATTTTTCGTCCCCAGCAAGGGGCCTCTAACAAAAAGGAGTTCAGCCATAGAGAGCACAAAGGACACAGAGAAATAAATTATAAACAGTATTAAAAGGAAATAAGTTTATGAAAGTGTTACCTGCGATATGCCCATCGTGCAATAGTCAATTGAATGTGAAAAGTCTTATATGTGAGCGGTGCCAGACGGAAATACAAGGCCAATATGAATTGCCGCTGCTGTCGAGATTATCCATCGAGGACCAGAGCTTTATAATGGAATTTATCAAGGCAAGCGGCTCGTTGAAAGAGATGGCGAAACTGCTGGGGCTGAGCTACCCAACGGTTCGCAACAGGCTCGATGAAATCATCGAACACATCAAGCTGCCTGAAAAATCCAAGAAAGACGGCAAGGAGAAAAAGGTATGATTGAATCTGCAACTAATAAAAAAACGGTGAACGGTGACCGCCTGAGCCAGTGGGTTTTTAATCCTTTTAGATTTATCGCCGGTTTCAAGGCCTTGCTGCTGGGCCTGGCGGTCATATTGGTAAGTGGATTTGTCTGTTCATTCAGCGATACTCATTTCGATGGTGTCCTTGACGTTCACATAGGCTTCGGAGCTCCACTGTGGTTTTTCTTAGCCGAGGGCCTGATTGACTGGGTATGTATGGTGATTCCTTTATTTTTCTTTGGTTTGATTGTGTCACATTCTTCTTTTAGGGTGATAGATGTTCTCGGGACGCAGGCGTTGGCTCGCTGGCCTTACTTAATCACCTCTGTTGTGATGTTTCCCGATGCCAATCAAAGAGTTATTGCTTATATAATGTCTAAGTTTGCCCAAACTGCTCCGGCGGCTGCAATTAGCTCTGTAGATGTGTTAATATTCGGTTTTGCTATGTTTGTAACTGTTCTTATGGTAATCTGGATGGTTGCATTGATGTATCGGGCATACGCGGTATCCTGCAATATAAAAGGCGCGGCAGCGGTCGTAACTTTCATTGTCAGTTTAATAGGGGCTGAAGTGTTATCTAAATTTGCCATATTTTTACTTGTTCGAGCATTTTTGGTATCTCCATAAAATTCATAAAACAAGTAAGATTCGGGGCTAATGGAACATTTTCAAGGCCGTGAGCGTTTCTAAGAATTATCCACTAAGGGCTGATTTTCTGTCGGAACGCTGTTAATTTAGGGTGTTTTGGCAAAATTGGTAATATGATATTCAGGATTCCATTTTGATTTTATTAATATCTACCGTAAGTTGACATAAGTTCTTTGTTATCTGGGACTTAAAGGATGTGGTTTTGGTAGTGAGCAGGATTAAAGGATAGCGGCGAAAAACACATGTGGTTTTGTTTGGTGCTGCTGGAAATTTCTTCAAGGGACGAAATTTGGGTTATCAACAGGTTATCCACAACGCTGAAGTCTTCGCAACAGCACATTTTCCGGGTATTTTCGTAGCAATATAGTGTAGAAAAAAGATTTCCAGGTCGTATAAGTCTTTGCGAATAAATCATATAAGTCATTGCGAATAAAAGTCATAAAAAAATGGCAGTCGGGGGAAGTATTTGATATTTTGGTTTTTAAGATTGTGTGATGGCCGGTGAGTGATGAGTCGCAAACTTTAATATGGAAAGGGACAATAGTGGCTACGAAGAAATATCCGGTGATTTGGTTGCAGGGAGCAGGTTGCACGGGCTGTTCCGTATCTATTTTGAATGCGGTCAGTCCCAGGATACAGAACCTCCTGCTCGATGAGCTTGTGCCCGGCCAACAGCTTAATTTAATCTTTCACGCGACGATAATGGCCGGACAAGGTGAGCCGGCAGTTGAAGTGCTCAAGGACGCTGAGAAGAACAGAAAAGGCGGCTATATTTTAGTCGTGGAAGGTGCGATTCCAACCGCTGAGGGCGGACTTTATGGCAGTATCGGTGAGAAAGATGGCAAACATATAACCGTTCAGGAAAGTGTCGAAGAACTCGGGAAAAATGCGCTGCTTACAATTGCCTTGGGGACCTGTGCTGCTTATGGTGGAATACCAGCGGCGAAGCCAAATCCGACTTTGTGCAAAGGTGTTCAAACGGTATTCAAAGAAAAAGGTATTAAGACGCCTGTTGTTAACATTCCAGGCTGTCCTCCTCACCCGGAATGGTTTACAGGCACAATATCTGTGATACTTTTCTCGGGTCTCGAAGCCCTTGATTTGGATGGGCTGGGCAGGCCGAAACTTATCTACGGGCGACTGATTCACGAAAATTGCCCACGACGAGCAGACTTCGATAAGGGGAAATTTGCTCAAGTGTTGGGTGACCCGGGCTGTCTCTATAAGCTGGGGTGCAGGGGCCATTATACCTATGCCGATTGTCCTTTGAGACAGTGGAACAGTGGGGTAAGCTGGTGCATCAAGGCAGGCTCGCCCTGTCTTGGTTGTGTTGAGCCGGAGTTTCCGGACGGCACATCACCGATTTATGAAAAAATTACTTTCGAGGACCTCAAATGAGCAAGAAAATCAAGATTGACCCCATAACAAGGATAGAAGGCCATATGGCTGTCGAGGCCGTGGTAGATGACGGCGTGGTCAAGGAAGCGAAAAGTGCGGGGACGCTTTTTCGGGGTTTCGAGATAATCCTTCGGGGGCGGGACCCTCGTGACGCGAATCGGCTGACCCAGCGAATATGCGGTGTCTGCCCGACTGCGCACGCAACGGCTTCAGCTCTTTGTATAGATGATGCGTTTGGTCTGACGGATAGAATTCCGGATAATGCCAAATTGATTCGGGCTCTTATTTTAGGTTCGAATTTTCTGCAGTCACATATACTTCATTTTTATCATCTTGCGGCACTGGATTATGTGGATGCGGCTGGCGCGGTAGGTGATTTGTCGCCTTTTGTGCCGCGTTATGAAGGTGATTATCGAGTATCAGGTAAGGCCAATGCCGAATTGGTCAAGCATTACCTCCGAGCGCTCGACATCAGGCGTAAATGCCATGAGATGCTTTCGGTCTTCGGCGGAAAGATGCCGCATAATGTTGCGACTGTTCCGGGTGGGGTTACGGAAAAACCGACGGAAGACAAAATCACCAGTTTCCTGTGGCGATTGAACGAGATACGGGATTTTGTTGATAATATTTATATTCCTGACGTGATAGCTGTGGCGAAGGCCTACAGCGATTATTTCGAAATTGGCAAGGGGTGTAAAAGACTTCTTGCTTACGGCGGATTCGATTTGCCTACGGGCAGGCTGTTCAAGGCAGGGGTCATTTCGCCGGATTTGAGGGTTGAGTCGTTTAGCAAAGAGAATATTACGGAGGACTTGAAGCATTCGTGGTATTCAGATTCAGTTTCAGGCCAGAACCCGGCGCATGGTGATACAAAGCCGGACCCAAAGAAAAGCGGAGCTTATTCGTTCCTGAAGTCTCCGCGGTATGGCGGCCGGGTTTGTGAACTTGGTCCTCTGGCGCGAATGGTAAGTAATTACGTTCAGGGCGATGCCAAAGCTAAAGAGCTGGTTGATTCGACGCTCGGAGAAGTAGGTGCCGGGATTGACGCTTTGTATTCTGTGCTCGGCCGGCATGCGGCGAGGGCACTGGAATCGAAGCTCGTCGCCGATTCTATGGTTGGCTGGTTGCAGGCGTTGAAACCTGCTGAGCCGATTATTATCGAGAGCCCGATTCCTGAAACCGGTGAGGGCGCAGGTTTGACAGAAGCTCCGCGTGGTGCGGTGGGGCACTGGATGACTGTAAAAGATAAGAGAATCGAGAGGTATCAGGTGATTACGCCTACGGCGTGGAACGCATCGCCGAAGGACGATAGAGACCAGCCGGGAGCCGTGGAGCAGGCGATTCTTGGGACTAAAGTAAAAGACCAAAATAATCCGTTTGAACTCGTTCGAATTGTTCGGGCGTTCGACCCATGCTTGGCGTGCTCTGTTCATCTGCTTGATGCCGGAAGAAACGAATTAGGGGTATTCAGGGTTGTTTGATATGACGGTAAAGACAGATAAAAATTTGGTGGTTGGTGAACGCGTTTTAGTTCTCGGATTGGGAAACATCTTGTTGAAGGACGAGGGCATTGGCGTTCACGTAATCAAGAAGCTGCAGGAGTCAGCTTTGCCGGAGAATGTAGAGGTTATTGACGGCGGAACTGCCGGTCTGGATATGCTTCTGTCGCAGGAAGGTTCGTATAAATTGGTGGTTATTGATGCGGCCAAGGCAGGCGAAAAGCCGGGGACTATTTACAAAGCGAAGGTCAAGGGCGGCGAGATGGATAAACTGGTCCGAACTCTTGGTGGAGACAAAGAGTTGAAAATCAGCTCGCATCAGTTCGGATTGATTGAGTCACTGACTGCCGCCCAATCGTGCGGCTGCGCACCGAGGGAAATTGTAATTATCGGTGTCGAGCCGAAAGAAATAAATTATGGGCTGGAACCGACCGGGCAGGTCAGCCGGAGAATTCCGGAAATAATTAAGATGGTGCTTGAGGAATTTTAAAGATGCTGTTCACAAAAGATAAACCTTTGGATGAAGTGTTAGAGTCACTTAGGGAAGAAAAAAACATTTTTCTACTCGCCTGTAACGGTTGTGCCGAAGCGTGCGAAACCGGCGGAGAAAAAGCACTGTCGGCAATGAAGGCAGAAGTGGAAAAAGCAGGCAAGAACGTAACAGGCTCGTGTTTAGTTGATTTTCTCTGCAATAAAGTTCTTGTGACGACTCGCTTAGCCAGGGAAATGGATAAAATCAAACAATCCGATTCTATCCTGATATTAACCTGTGGTATCGGGGTTCAGGCGGTTGCCAAGGTGGTGGATAAGGTCGTGCACCCTGCAGCAAATACCGTCTCACTTGGCGGATTGCAGGGGCTTTGGCCGGCAGATGAGCGATGCGGCGCCTGCGGCGATTGTGTTCTGGATTATACCGGCGGGATATGTCCTGTTGTTGAATGCCAGAAGGGGTTGCTTAACGGGCCTTGCGGCGGCGCTAAAGACGGGAAGTGCGAAGTTGACCACGAAAAAGATTGCGGCTGGATAAAGATTTATGAGCAGCTGAAGAAGATTGGACGGCTGGAAAACCTGAAGAAATTCTATAAGCCCAGAGACCACAGCAAAATGCTGCCTTCCGAAGATTTACGGAAAACATCGTTTTATGACCTGGAACAGTAGAAAGATATAGAGCGTCTGGTAAGAAATTTAAGGAGGTATCTTAAGTATGAAGCTTAGGGAGTGTTTCGAACAAGGCAAATATGCCGTTACCTGTGAGCTTGGTCCGCCTAAAGGAGTGGGCATTGAAAAATACATTGACGAATTGGAGCCCTTGAAAGAAAGGGTAACTGCTTTTAATGTTACCGACCTTCAAAGTGCAGTGTTGAGGTTTGGTTCACTTGCCACCTGCCGGCTTTTAGTCGAGCGGAGTATGGAGCCGATATTGCAGATGACCTGTCGAGACCGTAATCGGTTAGCCCTCCAATCCGACCTTCTAAGCGCCTATGGGCTGGGAATTGAGAATATTTTATGTTTAACCGGCGACCATCCGAGTTTAGGTGACCACCCCCAGGCCAAGGCAGTGTTTGATTTGGATTCGGTCCAGCTTCTCGCAGCTGCGACTTCGTTGCAGGCCGGTTGTGATATGGCAGGAAACCAGCTGGAAACGACCCCTAAGTTTTTCCTCGGAGCGGTGGTTACTCCGGGTGCGGATCCTTTGGAGCCTCAGATTATAAAGATGGAAAAGAAAATCGAGGCGGGAGCCCGGTTTTTCCAGACCCAGGCTGTTTACGATACGGAGAAATTCAAGGAGTTTATGAAAGAGGTCTCCCGTTTCAATGTGCCGATTATGGCAGGGATTGTAATCCTTAAATCTGCCGGTATGGCCAATTATATGAATGCCAACGTCGCCGGAGTTAATGTGCCGCAGGAACTGATTGAGGAACTCAAAGCGGATAAAGAGAAAACCAAATCCGGCCGGACCGGAGTGGAAATTGCCGTACGAATCATTAACGAAATTAAAGACTGCTGCCAGGGTATTCACTTGATGACGTTAGGATGGGAAGATAAACTGCCGGCGATACTTGATGGAGCTGGCCTGTGAGACTTTAAGGACGGCGGCAGTAATCTTGAAATTGTTTGGTAAGACTATACGATGAGCAATTCGTTTATTTCTATTGGCGAAGCTGTCCATGCCTCAATTCCCAAAACCGCCGCGTTGATGAAGCGGTTGGCAGAGCTTGGGTCTGATGCCTATTCGGCGTCGTCGGAGCCGCTCAATTTCATTAAGGCCCTGATTGAATCGCAGGCGGCAGAGGGCGCTGATTATATCGCGGTCAATCTCGATGCCTTCGGCGAAGACGACCCGCAGACAGCCGTCGATATGATGGTCGAATACGTGCGGATGGTTCGCAAGTGGGGCGGTGGCGTGCCGATTTGCATTGACAGCAGCAACGACAATGTGCTTAAAGCGGGGCTGAAGGAGTGGTTTAATCCGACCTCGGCGAGCCGAGGCGAGACGGGTACGGACGAGAAGGTCGCCCAGCCGCTTGTTAACTCGATTAAAGTTTACACGATGGATAATATGCTGCCGCTGAAAAAGGATTACGACTATGCCTTTGTCGGTCTTTTGATGAAGGAGTCCGGCCAGTCGCCTTCGATTGACGAGCTGTATTCGGTGGCCAAGGAGATTTTCAAGGAAGCCGTTGGCAAGTATGGTTTTAAGCCGGGGGAGATTTTCTTCGACCCGACCATATTTCCGCTGGCGATAGATATGCCGATGGAGCCCGGCCAGCAGAGCTATACCTACAAGACCTTCGAGACCATAAAAAAGATAAAAAGCGACCCGGAAATGAAGGGCGTTCATTTCACGGGGGGCATAAGCAATTGCGTGCGGGATTTGCCGGGCCGAAAAATCGGCGTCTGCAGGGCTTACGTTGCAAAGGCGATGGAGTACGGCCTTGACAGCGGCATTGTCAACGTTTCGCATCATTACGGCACCTCCGAGCCGGCGCCGGACTTGTTGGAGCTGGTTGATGCATACGCGAAGATGGACGGTTCCGCCGAGAGAATGAATGAGGCGATGATGCTGATGGGTAAATTCTGCCAAGATAACAGAAAATCCTCCTGATTTGTTCTTTGCCCGCCATAAAGGAATGAGATCCCTCGGCTGCGCTCGGGACAAGAATTGGCTTCGTTTGGGTTCGTTTTTAAGCTTGGCCGTTTTAAGTTTTTGGTTATTAGTCATTGTATTTGCTGAGCTTACACTCATTTTTGGCATTTCTAAAATTGGGTTCGTTACGTATTTTCTATTCATTTTGATTGATTTTTCCGCTGTAAACAGAGAATCTCCGCTTCCTTCTACGCTTACGCTACGAAGGAAAATTGATTATTGATAATCGATAATTGATAAATGTTTATTTGAGTTAGCCGGATGGCATTGGTTACTCCTTTCCAGAGAGACTGCCTCTCTATAATTGGGCGGACTTGCGCGAATGATGCGAAAAAGGTGCTCGATTCTCGACACTTGATTCTCGTAACTCGTTTTGGGAAAAGGAGTAAAAAAATTATTAGATTTTTCGTTTTTGCTCTCGGGGTACTAACGATTTTGATTGATTTTTCTCATAACCTCCGGTAGCACAAGCAAGACACTACCATTTCACCAGCTTGGCAACTAAGTTATAAGAAAAGACCATGAATATTACAGGCCCAACGAAGGAACCTATATCTGCTAAGCGAGACAAGTAATTTCCAGTAAGCGCCTCAATTAAAAAAGCAAACATGATCCCAAGTATACTTCCAATAAAAACACCGACAAAACCAGCCAATAACGAGATTATAGCGGCTATAAGCCTTGGGCGACGCATAAATATTATGACATCTGAAATAAGAAGACCAATCATACATATCAACAAATGTTTTTGAAGGAAACGAAAGAATATCTCCCCCATGTTGCCTCCCCCTTTAGGCGGCAGAAAGTATATTACAATGAAGGAGAATAATAAAACCGATATGACCTGAATTAATATTTTCTTCATATCACTTTTCATTGAGATAATATTATTGAGGGTAATAATTGGGAAGTAAAGGGAAATTTGCGATGCGCTGCCGATAGGCCCTAAATGCTGTTGTTTCCGTAAGCCGCAATGAGGAGCGTTAGTATTACGCAGCCCCTAAGGGGTGAAGTAAAATAAGAAAAATGGCCGAACTGGAGGACACAATAGCAAAAAGAGTGCAAAAAATTAGGTTGTTGGGGATTAGAAAACGGGGTACAATTGGAAGACACAGCAGCAGCTGGGATTCTTCCAAATGACGAGAAATTCGGGATGCTATGCGGAAACCATATATACATAGTTATCAATACTAATAGAGAACGCAATGGAATTTCTGATAGTTGTAATTGGCATTATTGTATTGGGCATATTTAATTTTTTAATATTGCCCGAACTGAAGAAAAAGAAGACCTTGAGAAAGAGGAATACCACAAAGCGAGAATTTGACGAGTATACTCGGTTGTATGAGGAAGCCAAATCTGCGATTGCTAGTCAAGACAACGAGAATGGTAGAGCCAAGCTGTGTAGATCGCTCTATTTTCCTATTTCCCCTGTTGAGATGTCTGGTTTGAACACTGCTAATGCTGATGTCTATCTATTGGAAATCTCAGATAAACTACAGCAATTAGAAAAAGCCATTAGTCATGATGAAGTTGTGCTGGACGAACTTGAGAGTTTGTATAATAGCAAGGGAGTTCACGTTTCACTAACTGAAGCACGTCATCATCTAAGTGTACTGACAACCAACTCCAAACAAGCATTCAAAACGCAAGAACAGCTAGTGCAACTCAACTACAAGCTGGGTTTTTCTGCAATTAATGCGGCAACTCAAAACATGAAGATTAGTGAGTACGAGAATAAATTCAAGCACAAAATAGAGACGTGTTTAAAACATTTCGATAAATGCTGTGAAGTATCCAGCAATTCATACGAGGATTTAAAAAAGCTATTAGATGGATTGCCAGCGTTATAGGTAATCTGTAGCATAGTCACTCGTTCGCTTGAGCAGAAAATCTCCGTGTCAGCCAAAGCGGAGAGAATTAGTGAATTAAGAATTGAGGTATTTAGAGGGAGGTTTGAGAATACTGGGGTTTTGATAACAGTGGATTTTGTATTGCTGCCGGAGGCCGCAATGAGGAGCCTTGGTATTACGCAGGAGCGAAGCGGCGAAGTAAGTAAAAAAAGAGGGCCGAACTGGAGGACACAACAGCAAAACTTCTTGGTAAACTATTTGAACATGAGTTTAAGCAACTGTTATAGCTTTATAAGTTTAGCTAAAAATCTTGGCCTTGCATAAAAGGCCCTTGATGTTGAACCATGCCCGGCCTCTTTTGTTCACGGCTGAACGTAATATTCAATCTTGCCCTATCAGAGCATGAAATTCTTTGTGGGGCCATGCAGCACACTCTGGATGGTCAGCACGCAATTTACCGCCGGCTCCAAAGCATAGGTTCAGCTTGGTTGGCAGCGCGAGCACCATTTCTAAGTTTTAAGCGATGTTCTTCTCTGATAGTCCCGTGCTTTAACCGATCCATTATCACATCGTAATACTTTTTATCAATTTCAGCCGATATGTAATGACGACCGAGAGATTTAGCGACCTCGATTTCAGAACCGCTTCCACCAAAAAGAATCAATACAACGTCTTTCGGTCTTGTACAAGACAAAATTAACACCTCCGCCAATCTTTGCGGAATCTGACAGGCATGAAATGTTTTTTCCCTGCTAACGTTCTTTACCAGATCAAAGTATAGCCAATCATAAGGCATTCTTCCTTTGGAACCGTTAGCCAAATTCTGTAAAATTCTCTTATCCGTTGGATTCTTATATGGGACGGCCACGTTCTCCTTATAAAAGTTGTTGCGATCGGTTTTCCGACAGTGCAAAATGCTTCTGTGTGCAGTGGTAAAACGTTTTGGCGAATGCCCGACATTGGTATTATAGACCCAAACGTAATCGGAAACTTCGTAGCAGGCATTATCGAGAAATTTGACCCGCAGATATGCATTCTGTTTCGGATAGTTGATGAAAAACATATTGCCGGTTTCTTTGAGAACCCGAAGGGATTCTTTCGCCAACTCAATATACCATTCAATATATCCGTTGAAGTTTTTGGTGTAGGATTTATCTCCGTATTTTATCCCGACGTTGTAATCAGGGTCACCGTAAACCATATCGATACTGTTGCTAGGAAGCTGTTTTAAAACGTTTAAAATATCATCATTTAAAACCTTGTTTCTGAAGTTATTTAGCAAGTCTCTGCTCATAAATATCACTTTGTCAAATAAGGGCGTAAATATTCCAATAGGTCTCTATTAGAAAGCACGCAGATACCCCTCGATTTCGTAAATTTTTGAATAGTGGAAGTAATAAGCTTTACGTTAATTATTCCATGGTCCTTTGTTTTTTGGATAATGTCCTGAATAAAATTACTAATCATCAGTGGTGCGCTAATTATGCTAAGAATTGTATTCACCCTTCCTGTCTTTTTGTTTACAGCTTGAAAGTTTGGGGTGGAATTTTTTGTGTGGTACTTTACGTCCTCATTCCATCCAATTAGGTCAATGAAGTGCAAGTACTCCCACAGACCGATTTCTTCTGTCTTGAATTTGTCCTTGAATCCATCCTTCAATGAGAAATCTACTTTGTCAATATAATCCGATAAATCTTTAGACGGAGAATATCTTAATTTGCCCTTTTTTATTTCTTGATGGTCTAGCAAAAAGCAAAGGCGATAAAGCAATACCAACACTTTTTTAAAAGTGATTTGGTTGATAATGGAAATTTTAATCAGGTACTCCCACATAATCTCAAAAGTATAGCCGTCTGTTTCGCTTTTATTGTTGCTTCCCACGTTAGGAAACATATCGTGAATGTTGGGTTTAGCTCTTAGAGTTTCTTTGCCTGGTTTTAAAAAGTAAGATTCTTTTCCGTTCGGTAGAATAGAAATTACAGTTTTCTTCGGGTGTTCTATTGTGCCGCTTTTAAATTTAATTGCCTCAACAATCCTCAGAGATCTTTGGCGAATGAAATCCTCGTTACTTTTAAAGATTTTGGTTTCTATTATTATATCGTGTCCTGCCATGCTACTTACACTTTCTATAACACCTTGATTGCGTCGTCATTGAAAAGCCTTACGCCTATCTTACTATAATATGCCTGCATTAAGCCTTTTTTGATAAATTTTTCTACCGTGGTTTTACTGTGTTTTGGCATATTCGAAATAGATGTATTCATACTACAGTATTATTACCGATTGCATCTAAATAAGCAATTTTTTTGTGTAAATTGTGAAGTGCTGCCGGAGGCCGCAACGAGGAAACCTACAGTAAGTATGCCGAAGGCATACGAAAAATAAGTATCCGAGCAGAAGGCAGCAACGGCAAGTAATTTGAACTCTCTCGCCCTGAGATACGGTTAAGTGGATTAGTGAATTAGAGGATTGGGGAATTGGATCCCCGACAGAGAAGCGAGGTGAGCAGCAATCGAGGATCTCCGCTTCGCTACGACGGGCTGGCGATGCACAGATTGCCGAGTTGATAGACGATAAAGGTTACGATTTAAACATTCGGCAATATCAAGTTTAATAAACTTCCCACAAGCAAGGCTACTGTTATCATTATAATAGTTGATTTTAACATATCCTTGATGCCCAACTCTCTAACCAGCACAACAAAAGTAGCTATACAGGGGAAATATATTGCCAGGATGGTTGAGCCAATAACCAGTTGTTTGGTAGTGAGGTTAAGCGGCCCAAGCATTCCCACGGCCACATCTTTTCTTAAAAAACCTATCAAGAGCGCAGAAGTCACCTTCGGAGGCAATCCCCACAAGCTGCCTAATATAGGAGAAAAAAGCTTGGCCAAAAGGTCAATTACTTTCAGAGTATAAAGGATATTTACTATCAAGATTCCTAATAATACATAAGGAACCGCAGAAAGCATAAACGCTCTGGTCCTCATCCAGAGTTTTTTAATCACTGCTGAAATTTGAGGTCTTCTGTAAGGAGGTATTTCCAAGATTAATTCCGGGCTTTCACCTTTTAAGATGCGGTGCAGAATCGCTCCCAGGATAAGCCAAAGCAGAATTAAGGTCAAAAATACAACTGCTACATAATGTCCGCCTCTTTGGCCAACCAATCCCACAATCATAGCAATCTGAGCCATACAGGGCACAGCTATCGCCATTAAAGTAGCGGCAATAAATTTTTCCCTTCTTCCCTGCAATAGTCTTGTAGCTAAAGCACCGGGAACATTGCAGCCTATACCTAAAATCATCGGGACGATAGCATAGCCGTGCAGTCCCAGCCGGTGCATAATATTGTCAACCAGGACCGCTAAGCGGGGAAGATAGCCCCAGTCCTCCAACAGTCCCAGGATTAGATAGAAACTGAAGATGTAGGGTAAGACCATAGCAATGGGGACGAAAAGACCGGTAGTTAGAAGGCCGAAAGACATCCCGAAGTCAATCTTTCCTTCTATCAGGTGGCCGATAAGAATATCGTGCAGGAAGCCGCTCTGGCCGAGAAACTGGCTTAACCTTGTCATAAGGGGCAGCCAAAGACCTTCAAAAAACGGCTCAAATACATTCCCGATTAATCCCTCGCCGATGAGACGGATGATTTTAAAAGAAACATAAATTACTCCCAAAGCAATGGGTATTCCTGAAAGAGGTTTTATACTTAAATCCTCAACTGTTTCTAAGAAAGTATGATGACGGTGGTGTAATTTTTGCACCTCGCTTACGATTTTGCCAATCTTTTCCCAGCGCTGCTTATCAGAAGCCGGCCTGAGATTTGGTGTCCTGGCTTCGTTAAACCGTTTGACCAAACGCCGAACCCCTTCGCCGGTCAGGCCACAGGTAGGAACTACCGGCACAGCCAACATCTCTTCTAATCTTTCTACATCGATTTCAATTCCCTTGTGTTTTGTATCATCCCACATATTCAGGACAACAATGACCGGAATATTTTTTTCCAATAGCTGTAAGGTTAAATAAAGATTCCTTTCCAAGTTAGTTGCATTTACAATATTGATAACTAAATCTCCCTCCTTTAGCATTAGGCAGGCTATCTCTTCAGCTTTAGTGACCGGCTCTAAAGTGTAGGTCCCCGGAACATCTAAAATCTGCATTTTTTCTTTGCCTAATCTTAGATATCCCTGGGTAAACTCAACCGTTGCCCCCGGATAATTAGAAATAATCACATTTGCGCCGGTAAGGCGGGAAAAAATGGCAGATTTTCCCACGTTGGGATTTCCCATCAGCAATATTTTTTTCACTTTTTTACCTCCACGTGGATTTTCCTTGCCATTCCAAAGCCGAGGGCGATCCGTATATTATCAACTTCTATAACCTGCGGCCCGCGCCAGAACTGAGCGCTTATCTTGGTAATCCTTTTTCCTGGCCTTATCCCCAGGCTTTCTACGTGCCTGATTAAGCCGGCTCCGCCTTGTATATCAACAATTACCCCAGATTCGCCCAGCTTCAATTCCGGCAAAGTCTTGAAATCGCCCATAAACTTTTTCCTTTTTATTTCATCCGATTATGTTAAATATTCTGACTTTCGAGTTAAAAGATTTTTTATTAAGCCTTGAGTTTTTGCCTTCTTACTTTGCAGGTGCGGCGCCTTCCCGTCTTAAAATAATGGTCGAAACTTTTTAGCCAGTCGGGTTTATCCTGACCGGGGCAGGTCTCCACAAACTTTATGAATTTCGTGATTTTTTTTAAAGTCTGAGGGCTTATAGAATGTTCTATTTTACAAGCATCTTCTGCAGCTATTTTGGGGTCGATACCTAAAATCTCGGTTAAAAATCTAAATAGCGTATCATGCCGGTTTTGAATACTTTGAGCCAGCCTTCTGCCTTCCGGTGTAAGTTCCACATAGCTGTAACGTTCATGAATGACCAATCCAGCTTTAGAAAGATTAGTAAGAGCAGCGTTAACAGAGGCTTTTGATACGCCCAGCGCAGCTGCTATATCCCTGCTGCGGATGACATTGGACCGGCCGGCCAGGTTGAGGATTGCCTCGAGATAATCTTCCAAAGAGGCGCTTAAATTGTTGTTTTTCGCTGTCGGCATAAGCCTTTTATCCTAAAAAGTAAGCTACAACTAATATAGTTAGTTTTGCCTAACTTTGTCAAGAGTTTTTTAAAAATTTTTTCGTTTTGAAATCTCGATCGTAGCCCCCGGATAATTGGAGGAAATTACATAAACCCCCGTTAATCGTGAAAAACACCGCGTTTTTACCAATATTTGGATTGCCTGTTTAGCAAATCCATTTTACGGTTTAAGCAGGCAAGGGATGCACCCGGCAAATCCCAGCGTCAAATTTTATTCTTGACCCTTTAAGTGCCTTTTGTTAAGAAATGGTCAAAAGGAAACTTACATTTAATTGAAGGGAGTCCAGTTATGGCAGAAACAAATGAAACTCCAAAGCCGGCAGAAGTTTCCGGCGGCGGTGTGGTAAGCAAAGACGCCCGTATGTGGGGGATGCTGTGTCACCTGTTGGGGCTTTTTACCAGCTTTATAGGCCCGCTGATTATCTGGATGTTAAAGAAGGAGGAAGACCCGTTTATCGACAACCAGGGCAAAGAGGCCTTGAACTTCCAGATTACTGTGCTGATTGCATCGATTGTGTCTGGACTGCTGGCGGCTCTTTGTATCGGGGTTTTCCTCGGAATCGCGGTCGCCATCGTGGACTTAATCTTTTGCATCATTGCTACAGTAAAGTCGAACGGCGGCGAGGCATATCGGTATCCGGTGAGTATAAGGTTCATCAAGTAGAAACCTCAGCCCGGCCGGGCTATAACAGAATAGGTTTTAGCAAACGGTGCAAATCTGCGCGAGGCCGTTTTCTTGCAAAATTGCTGCTGGGCAGGTATTATAGCTTAAATGGCAGCGAAATCACGCAAGAGCAAGAGTAATCAAAGCCCGGAGACAGTTAACAAAAAGGCCTATCGGAATTTTGAGATTGTCGATAAGTACGAGGCGGGGATGTCACTTTTGGGCACGGAGGTAAAATCGCTTCGAGCGGCCCAGGCCAACCTTGACGGCTCTTATGCGAGGATTATAGGCGACCAATGCTGGCTTGTTGGGGCGACCATAGCACAATATCAACAGGCCGGCGCAAATAATCATGAGCCGACCAGAAAAAGAAAACTGCTGCTGCACAGGATTGAGATTCACAGGATAAGGACAAAGCTTGAGCAGCGCGGCTTTACGCTTGTGCCTCTTCGGATTTATTTTGATAATAGAGGGCTTGCAAAAATAGAGCTGGCGCTGGCCAAAGGCAAAAGGCAATACGATAAGCGCAGAAAAATCGCCGAGCGCCAGCAAAAACGGGACATTAGCAGGGATATGAAAAAGTATCGCAAATAAGATTTGAGCGGACAAAAGGATTTTAAGAGGTCTAAAATGGCTAAAGAAGAAAAAAAAGAAGACAAGAAGATTATAATTGATGAAGACTGGAAGCAGCAGGCGCAAAAGGAGAAAGAAATACTGGCTGCGCAGGAAAAAGCGGAGGAGGAAAAAGCTCCGCGGGACAAGTCCCGTCACGGGCCTTTGCCAAAAGGCGATTTCGCTGCGCTGATAAGTATGCTTGTTACGCAGGCGTTATTTGCCTTAGGTCTGCTGCAGGTAGAAGGACAAAAGGACAAAGAGCCGGATTTGGAGCTGGCCAAGTATAATATCGATATGCTTGAGACCATCGGAGAAAAGACCAAAGGCAACCTGACCGAGGAGGAAAAAAAGATTCTTGAGAATACTCTCAGTCAGGTTCGTATGGCTTATGTGAAGCTGGCAGGGTAGGAACATTGGCAAGTATACTGGATAAAATAATAGAAGACAAAAAAGCCGAAGTTAAGCTTCGCAGCGAACAAAGGAGCTTGGAACAGCTTAAGGCCGAAGTTGCTTCTATGCCGAAGTGTCGTAATTTCTATAAAGCCGTCACTAAGCACAGCGGCAGGGGGCTGAATGTTATTGCAGAGGTCAAAAAGGCCTCGCCGTCAGCAGGGGTAATTCGTGAGGACTTCGACGCTGTGACCATTGCGCAGATCTATCAGAAGTGCGGGGCTGACACAATCAGCGTTCTTACCGATGAAAAGTATTTCCAGGGCAGGCTCGAGTATATAAATCAAATCAAGGAGGCGGTGGATTTGCCGGTTTTGCGCAAAGATTTTATTATCGACATCTGGCAGGTCTACGAATCCCGCGCTGCCGGGGCCGATGCGATACTGCTGATAGCCGAAACATTAACGCCCGGTGAGCTGATGGATTTAATGATAACGGCGGCGGAGCTGACGCTGACGGTCCTGCTGGAGGTGCACGAGGCCGATACTCTGCTGGCCGTCCGTAGTCTCGTAGGTTTCCCTAGAAAAGGCTACAGCGTCCTCGGCATCAACAATCGAAATCTGGCTACAATGAAAGTGGATTTGGGAACGAGCTGCCGATTGGCGGAGCTTGTCGATAATAAAAGAGAGCTTGTAGCTGAAAGCGGGATAAAATCGCGGGCTGACGTCGAAAAGCTAAAGTCTATCGGCATAGGTGCTGTGCTCATCGGCCAGGTACTTTGTGAAAGTAACAATATAGAGAAAAAATTCGAAGAACTTTTCGGCTCGTGGTGAGCTCGTCGAACCACTAAAAACTTTTTGTCAGGCCAAATAAGGTGAGATTAAAATTATGAATATATTTCTTTATATCCTGTTGGGAGTAGTTGCCGGGATTTTTAGCGGCCTAATCGGCATAGGCGGAGGAATAATTATAGTTCCTGCGCTGGTTTTATTATTTGGCCTATCGCAACATACTGCACAGGGCACGACTCTGGCTTTAATGGTTCCGCCAATAGGACTGCTGGCTGCATTGGCGTATTATAAACAGGGATTTGTTGACCTGAAGGTGGCGGCCTTCGTATGTCTGGGCTTCTTCATCGGCGGTTTGTTTGGCGCTAAATTTGCCATTGGAATTCCTGAAACGATTTTGAAAAAAATCTTCGGGATAGTGCTTTTGGCCGTTTCGATAAGAATGATTCTCTTCAAATAGACGTTTTCGGCTTGTAGGGTTTTCCTGGCAGGTTTGAGACCTATACGAAGCAATAAAAACAACAAACGGCCTTGACAATGAGAACGGTATTTGGTTAGAATCCTCTGTAGTAAATCGATTATGGGAAGAAAGTCTAATTCATTTTGTAGTTAGAAAGGCAGGGAGCAGAATATGAAACAGCAGGCAATTTTTGCATTCTTTTTCTTGAATTTGTTTGCGCAGGCTGTATTAGGGCAGACAGAGCCCAATAAGCCGACACCCATTGCTGTTGTTTCATTGGTGGATGGAACAGAAGTCGAGCTTTTGGAGTTCTCGATGTTTAGCTGCGTGAAGAGCCCGCATGTGTACTACACTGGAACACGCAGGATTGAATGTAAAGGTATTCCACTGCGGCAAGGCTGGCTTTGGAAAATTGTTCCGATTGCCGAAATTAAATCGGCCAAACTTATGAGGGAGAAATCGGAAATCCAGCTTTACGATGCAACCGTGCTCAAAGGGACTATTCCTGGCAGACCAGTATATGACACGTGGTTAAATGGGGAGCGATTTGAAGTAGAAGGGAAAAGAACGGTCCTTGGCGTCGAAGGCGTCTTCACTATTGATTGGGAAAAAATTACATCGATATCTCGGAATGACCCGAACACGAACATATATAATATTGTGGATACAAACGGAACAAATACAGCCGTGACTGACATAAGCATCAAACAAATTATTTCTGGTGGTTCTGATTACCGCACGAAGCACCAGTTTCCCGATTCAAAGGTCGAGTTTACAGTAGCTAATACGACGGTTGAGCTTCGACTCGGCGATATTGACATACTGACTTTTCTAACCAATGAAGATTCCGTTAAAATAAAAGTGAAAAGCGGAGATGAAACGACAGGTGTCCTTGAGGATGTTTGTTGTGTGTTCGGGAAAACCGCCGCGGGCCGGTTGCTGTTCACAGAGACAAAAGAGGTGAAAGCCGTCAAGTTCAAGTGAAAAGCCGCAACAGCCGGGACTTAATCAGCTAAAGTTACATTGTGTAAATCTGTGTTAAGATGTGTCTTTATGCGCCGGCGTTTTTGATTTTGGCCCACTCGTCGCGCAAAGTTACTGTGCGATTGAATACAAGTTTCTTGGGGGAACTGTCGTGGTCAACACAGAAATAGCCGAGCCGCTCGAATTGGTATCGGCTTAATGGTTTTGCCTTTGCCAGAGATGGTTCAACACGGCAGTCCTTCAACACTTCCAGCGAGTTCGGACTCAAATTTGTTGTGAAGTCTTTGTTTTCTCCCGTTTCATCTGGGTTTTGGTTTGTGAAGAGGTGGTCATACAATCGCACCTCGGCCTGCAGCGAATGGGCCGCTGAAACCCAGTGCAGAGTGGATTTGACCTTTCTGCCATCTGGCGCGTCACCACCCCGCGTTGCGGGGTCATAAGTGCAGTGCAGCTCGATTACATTGCCGTCTTTATCTTTGACGGCGTTCGTGCAGGTGACGAAATATGCGTATCGCAGGCGGACCTCCCGGCCGGGTGCCAGGCGGTAGAACTTCTTTGGCGGGTTCTCCATAAAGTCTTCCTGCTCGATGAAAAGTTCCCGCGAGAAGGAAACTTTGCGTGTGCCGGCAGCCGAGTCTTCAGGATTATTGACCGCGTCCATTTCTTCGGCCTTGTCCTGCGGGAAATTGTCAATGATTACTTTAAGCGGCCGAAGCACGGCCATTACGCGAGGGCTGGTCTTATTTAAGTCTTCACGCAGGCAATGTTCCAGCAGTGCAATATCAATAGTGCTGTTGAACTTATTGACGCCTATTACGGAACAGAAATTGCGAATTGCTTCTGGAGAGTAGCCGCGTCTTCTCATTCCTGAAATTGTCGGCATCCGTGGGTCGTCCCAGCCGCTGACTTTGTCCTGCTGCACTAATTGCAATAGCTTCCTTTTGCTCATCACGGTGTAGGTTAAATTCAGCCGGGCGAACTCAATCTGCTGCGGATGATGCACCCCAAGCTGTTCGAGGTACCAGTCATATAAAGGCCGATGATTTTCAAACTCCAGTGTGCAAATAGAGTGCGTAATTTTTTCAATGGAGTCCTCAAGCCCGTGCGCCCAGTCATAAGTCGGGTATATGCACCATTTATTGCCTGTGCGATGATGGTCAGCATGCAGAATCCTATACATAACGGGGTCTCGCATATTCAGGTTCGGATGCGCCATATCTATTTTTGCACGCAATGTTTTTGCACCATCAGGGAATTCGCCCGCCCGCATTCGTGTAAGCAAATCGAGGTTTTCATCGATGCTGCGGTTGCGGTAGGGGCTGTTCTTGCCGGGCTTAGTCAATGTGCCGCGGTACTCTCTGATTTCGTCAGCGTTCAGGTCGCAGACATAAGCCTTGCCAGCTCTGGTAAGCTGCACAGCGTATTCGTACATTTGCTCGAAGTAATCGGAAGCAAAATATAGGCGGTCTTCCCAGTCCCATCCCAGCCATTTTATGTCCTCAATAATCGAATCGACGTATTCCTGTTCTTCTTTTTCTGGGTTGGTGTCGTCGAATCGCAGGTTGCATTTGCCGCTGAACTGCTTTGCGATACCGAAATTCAGGCAAATTGCTTTTGCGTGCCCGATATGCAGATAGCCGTTCGGCTCAGGCGGAAAGCGGGTATGCACCCGGCCGTCCCACTTGTTGGTCTTTAAGTCTTCAGCGACAATCGACCGGATAAAATCGAGCTTAGCTGTCGAATCGTTTGTGCTCATATCGGCAATACCTTTGCGTTTTTTAATGCTGAGATTATAGCTATCTGGAGCGAAATTAACAGGGGAAAATGCCTCATCCGGCCGAGCACACATCTATTCTTGACAATAGGGTCAATATAGCTTAATCTCTCGTCGTTTTCGCATTTTTCTCGAGGTTTATAATGGTAGTAACCCGATTTGCCCCTTCACCGACCGGTTATCTTCACGTAGGCGGGGCCCGCACAGCCCTTTTTAACTGGCTATTTGCCCGGCGGATGGGCGGCAAGTTCATACTTCGCATCGAAGATACCGACCTCAAGCGCAATACTCCTACCGCAACACAGCAGGTGATAGATGACCTTCGCTGGCTCGGCATCGAATGGGACGAAGGGCCCGAAGTTGGCGGCCCGAACGGGCCTTACCTGCAGTCCCAGCGGAGGGAAATCTACGATGAATACATAAGGAAACTGATCGATGAGAAAAAGGCATATTACTGCTTTGACACTACAGAAGAGCTTGACGAGCTTCGAAAAGAAGCCGAGGCCAAAAAAGAAGGTTTTGTATATTCCCGACCCAAAAAATTCCCGGATGAGAAAGATGTCGAGAAGGCTCGTGCTGCTGGCAGGCCTGTAACTGTGCGTTTTGCTATTCCGCAGGATAAAGCCCTCGTTGTTGAGGACATTGTGCGCGGCGAGGTTACGTTCGGGGCGGGCGAGATGAGCGATTTTATCATACAGAAAAGCGATGGGTTTCCTACATATAACTTTGCCTGCGTGGTTGATGATTATTTGATGAAAGTTACCCACATTATCCGCGGCCAGGAGCATCTTATGAATACACCGGGCCAGCAGGAATTATGGAAAGCCCATGGTTTCGGCGAGCTTCCGAAGTATGCGCATATGTCCGTTACCGTCAGCGAAAGCGGCGGAAAACTTTCAAAACGTGAACGTCCAAAAGCCCTGCGCAAAGCCGTCAAAAACAAACTCGGTATCGACTTTGGAAAACTTACTGAGGTCGGAAACATCACGCTTGAGGAATTCAACGACTTTGCTGGTGGCAAGACCGTACCAGATATGTCCAGCGTCGATGCAATGGCAGAATATCTCGGCGTTCAACTGCCGGAAATTAACATGGTGGATTTTTTCAAAAGCGGCTATCTGCCGGAAGCAATGGTGAATTTTCTTGCACTTTTGGGCTGGAACCCGGGGGACAAGCGCGAAATTATGTCTGTCAAGGAGTTAATTGATTCTTTTGACCTGTTGCGTTTGACAAAGACAAACAGCTTGTTTGATCGCAATAAGCTCCTCGCCTTCAACACCGAGCATATCAGGATGCAAAGCTGCGAGAAAGTACTTACTCATTTTAAAGATTACCTGAAGGCCGTTAACTCTCCTGTTGCAAAGGCAGACGACGGGACACTATCGAGAATAGTGGAATTGTGTGCTGGCGCAAGGACGCTGGCCGATATCGAGCACAAAAGTAGATTCCTGTTTTTAGATAACAGCCAGATAAAATACGACCGGAAAGCGGTCAAGGATGTTTTGCTGAAAAATGACGGATTAGTCGTTTTGAAAACGGTTCGCGATAAGTTCGCTGCGATGGAGCCATTTACCGTGGAGAATATCGAGTCCGTGTTGCGAGGCCTGGCCGAGGAAAGAAAAGTCGGCCTCGGCAAAATCGCCCAGCCCCTGCGGGTCGCCTTATGCGGCAGCACTATCAGTCTGCCAATTTTCGATGCCGCTGCGATATTGGGCAAAGAGAAAACCTTGGAGAGAATAGATAACACTTTGAAAGGAGACTGGTAAGTGTCACTATTAGTAACCGGCTCAATAGCGATTGATACTGTAAAGACGCCTTACGCGGTAAGCGAAAACTGCATCGGCGGTTCGGCTGTGTATTTTTGTATGGCGGCAAGTTTTTTTAGTCCGGTGCGTTTGGTTGGTGCTATTGGCCCGGATTGTCCGTTCGATTTGGCAAAGGTTTTCACCGGCAGAAACGTGGATTTGACGGGTCTGGAAATCAGGAAAAACAGCAAGACGTTTCGCTGGGCAGGCACATATCACGAAGACATTAACAAAAGGACAACGGACAAGCTCGAATTAAACGTCCTTGCGGAAGAACCGCCGAAAGTGCCTAAAGTGTACAGAGACAGCAAATTCGTCTTTCTCGCAAATACTGCGCCGGCCCTTCAGCTTCAGCTTCTCGAACAGGTTGATAACCCCTCTTTCATAGCTGCTGATACGATGGATTGCTGGATTCGAGAACATCGGGGCGATTTGGAAACGCTGCTAAAAAAAATCGATTGCCTCATTATCAACGAAGACGAAGCAAAAATGCTGGCGGCCGAGCATAATTTGATAAAAGCGGCGGATGCGATTTTGGATATGGGACCGACTATTTTAGTCGTCAAAAAAGGCGAATACGGCTCGATACTTTGTAGTGGCGGCGAGAGATTTGTTCTGCCAGCCTTTCCGTCCGCTGAGGTCAGGGACCCAACAGGCGCCGGTGACAGTTTCGCGGGCGCATTTATGGGTTATCTGTCGCAGGCCGGGGAGACCAATTTCGAATCATTAAAACAGGCGCTCGCCTACGGGACGGTGGCTGCCTCTTTTACAATCGCAGATTTCTCGCTGGCAGGACTATCCTCGATAAGCAGGGCCGACATCGATGACAGACTGAAGACCTTGCAAAAAATGACACAATTGTGAGGACTGAGACAGGATGCGGTGTTTTATAGCGATAGATATTGATGAGGAAATAAGAGGTGCGTTAGGCGGCCTGCAGCAAAAATTGCGGGAGGGTATCGACGTAAAAAAAGGCGATGTCAACTGGGTAAACCCAGATAATATACACTTGACGTTGAAATTCCTTGGCGAAATTAAAGATGAAAAAATCGCCGAGATTTGTAATATAGTTAAAGCCGTTGCCGGCAGGCATAAAAGCTTTGGGCTGGACATAGAATCGGTCGGCCATTTTGGCGGGGCAAGCCTGAGAGTCTTGTGGGTCGGCACCGGCAAAGGAGAAGGAAGCCTGCTGGAATTGCAGGGAGATATTGAGAAATCGCTGGCCTCGGCCGGCTGGCCGGAGGAAACCAGAAAGTTTTCCGGCCATCTGACGCTGTGCAGGATTAGAAATTACAAAGCGGGGATGAAGCTGGCGCAGGCGAGCGAGGATTACAGGGATTTTAAGGTCGGAACGCTGTCGGCTGATTCGGTCTGCGTCTACCAAAGCGAGCTGAAGCCGACCGGTCCTGTCTATACTGTATTGGGAAATTATAAACTGCAATAAGTAACCTAAAAATTCGGAGGAAAGTAAAATGGCCAAGACTACTTCAGAGAGCAAACACAAGGGCAAAGTGGAACCTTTAAGACCATCGGCCGGTGGTAAAGAGGCCGCGTTGGAGCGCGTGATTGCACAGATTGAGAAGCAATACGGCCAGGGTGCCATAATGCAGATGGATGAGCACAAGTACGCCAAAATTGAGGGCATCCCCACTGGTTCGCTGTCGTTGGATATTGCCCTTGGCGGAATGGGTATCCCTCGCGGCAGGGTCACGGAGTTGTTCGGCCCGGAGTCGTCCGGCAAAACCACTCTGGCGCTTCACGTTATTGCTAATGCACAACGTGCCGGCGGCGTGGCTGCGTTCATCGACGCCGAGCACGCACTTGATACGACCTGGGCTAAAAGATTAGGCGTCGATGTCAGCGCTATGTTAGTCAGCCAGCCCGATACCGGCGAACAGGCACTCGACATCACCGAGATGCTAATCAGGTCCAATTCCATCGATGTTATAGTTATTGACTCGGTTGCGGCGCTTACCCCGGCGGCGGAGATTGAAGGCGAAATGGGCGAGACCCATATGGCCCTGCAGGCAAGACTAATGAGCCAGGCGATGAGAAAGCTCACCGCTGTCATCAATAAGAGCAAAACCGCACTTGTCTTCATAAATCAAATCCGTATGAAAATCGGCGTGATGTTCGGCAACCCGGAAACGACTCCCGGCGGCAGGGCGTTGAAGTTTTACACAACCGTCCGGGTCGATTTAAGACGGCTGGCGACCTTAAAGGATGAGGGCAGTGCCGTCGGCACCAGGGTCAGGGCAAGGGTGGTAAAGAACAAAATCGCGCCGCCTTTCCGTGACGCTGAGTTTGATATTATGTTCGACAGTGGAATCAGCTATGAAGGCGACTTGCTCGACTTGGGCCTCAGCTGTAAGGTGGTCGAGAAGACCGGCGCCTGGCTGAACTACGGTGATATCCGCCTCGGCCAGGGCAGAGAAAACGCAAGAAAATATCTGATTGAGAACAAAGATTTGCGTGAGGAGCTGAAAAATAAAATCCTTGCCGCCAAAGGTCTGGCGTAGCTTGCGAAATGTATCTAGTGAAATGAGATACAAGTTCGAGGGTAGGAATTCAGCATGATTAAGAGACTTCTCCTTACAGCTTTGCTACCTTGCCTTCCTTATTTAATTGGATGCTCGTTTGTACCCATAAGGTATATGCTGGTAGATGTTAATAGTAATAAGGAACTGCCTTTAATCGATATAAATGATGGGCCTTTAAAGATGACATTGGAAGGCAATACAATAGCTATCAATACAAGACCCGTCATAGACTTGGAGAAACCTTGTAAAATCAAGTACGATTCGTTGCCTTTTGAAGGCTGTAATATCATTGTTGCCGGACAGCTCGCTAAGAATTACCGGTGTCGTGTTTTGATTGATACCGGCTGTCCAGTCTTAAGTATGCTCAACTACAATATTGTTCAGGAAAACAATTTACCTGTTTATCCAATCGAAGGACTATCACCGAGCAGTGGTGTTTGTTATCTTCCTTATTTACAGATTGGAAGAGCCACGGTACGCGATGTATCTTGTTTGTATATGAACAGGCAGTGGGAGTTACAATTTTTTGGCGTGCCTGTAAATAAACCCAGAGTGGTTTTATTTGGCCTTCTGCTAATGAGAGAGTTTAGATATATTTTGTTTGACGGTGTTCATAAGGAACTTACACTTTCTGCCAAACAATCGTTTAGACCACCGAAGGATGGTCAGTGGCTGCAATACCCATTCAAAATAGAGGAGGATACAATCCAAAATCTTAGACTTATGGTTGACTTTCCAATTGAGGGGAAAAACTATCATATCGCATTGGATACCGGTGCGAGCGAAACCTTAATCGTAGACATGGGGTTTTTCGATGAGTTTTCTAAAAACATAAAAGTAAAAGCAAAAAAGCAAAACCTTAAACAAATAAATTATATTACCGGATGGTACGATTGCCAAAAGGTAGTACTTCCAGAACTTAATTTCGGCCATGGGAAAATAAAGAATGCCCAAATTATTATTAGGCCGGATGATATAGCTTTTAAATATCCAAACTTCGTTGGAATGCAATGTTTCAAAGATACAGTTTTCGTCTTGGATTTTGAAAGAGAGCTGTTGTGGGTTAAGGATTAAAAAATTGGCTAAAAGTGGTTTCCGAATGAAATGTTAAGTGCAAAACAAATAAGACGCGACTTTATAGATTTTTTCAAAAGCAAGGATCACGAATTTGTTCCCAGCTCTGCCCTCGTGCCCATCGGCGATGATACGCTGCTTTTCGCCAACGCGGGTATGAACCAGTTCAAAGATATTTTTTTAGGGCTGTCCAGCCCCGAATTCCCACGTGTAGCCAACAGCCAAAAGTGTATCCGGGCAGGCGGTAAGCACAATGACCTTGAAGATGTCGGGACGGATACCTATCATCACACGTTTTTTGAGATGTTAGGCAACTGGTCGTTCGGCGATTATTTCAAGGCAGAGGCAATCGAATGGGCGTGGGAGCTGATAACAAAAAAATGGGGGATAAACCCTGACAAGCTCTACGCAACTATTTTTGCAGGCGATAAATCAGACGGCCTCGAATTCGACAAAGAGGCCGCCGAATTGTGGCTGAAGGTCACGCCTCTGCCGAAGGAGCGCGTCCTCGCGTTCGGCAGAAAAGATAACTTCTGGGAGATGGGAGACATCGGTCCCTGCGGACCCTGCAGCGAGATTCATATTGACCTTGGTCCCGAGCGGTGCGACAGGAAAGGCACGCCGGGACATCAGTGCAAAATCAACGGCGGCTGCAGCAGGTTCATCGAATTGTGGAACCTTGTTTTTATCCAGTATAATCGCATTGAAGGCGGTAAAGTCCTGCCTCTGCCTGCAAAACACGTTGATACGGGGATGGGGCTTGAGAGAGTTGTAGCGGTACTCCAGAACAAAAGCTCTAATTACGACACCGACCTTTTCGCTCCCTTGATTGATAAGATAAGTGGGCTTTGCGGACAAAAATATACCGGCACTCTCGATAAACAAACGGATATTGCTTTTCGTGTTGTTGCCGACCATCTCCGCTGTCTTGTCTTTGCAATCACCGATGGCTGTATGCCGAGCAATGACGGCCGCGGCTACGTCCTTCGCAGGATTTTACGCAGGGCCTCACGATTCGGACGCATCCTTAATTTACACGACCCGTTTATCTTTAATTTAGCCCCGGCTGTGGTAGGTTTAATGGGCGATTTCTATAGTGAGCTTCATTCAAAACTGGAACTGGTGCAGGCTGTTTTAGAATCGGAAGAATCCAGCTTCGGGCGGACGCTTGACCGCGGCATAGAAATCTTCAATACCGCCGCCGAAAAGGCCCAAAGCTCAAAAGATAAAACTATCAGCGGCGAAGACGCCTTCGAACTGTATGACACTTACGGTTTTCCGCTCGATTTGACACAGCTTATGGCAAGGGAGAAAAATCTTAAGGTCGATACGGCCGGCTTCGACAAGCTTATGGAGCAACAGAGACAAAGGGCGCGGGCGGCACAGAAGGCAAGCAGCTTCGTTTCGCTGGCCGCTAATACGAAACTTCCCGCCACGGATGATTCTCCCAAGTATAAAAGTGATAGATGTGTATCCGTGATTTCGGGTTGGATTACTTCAGATGGTAATTATATTTCATCTGGGAAATTGAAGGAATTCGATGGAGAAGTCGGCCTGATTCTGGAAAAAACCTGCTTCTATGCAGAATCCGGCGGGCAGGTCGGTGACATAGGCAAGATTAAAAGCCGGGACGGACAGTTCGTCGTAGAAGACACGGGAAAAATCGGCGATTGTATTATTCATCGCGGCAAAATTGCCTCCGGCACACTCACGGTAAATGAACAAGTCGAGGCAATGGTTGATAAAGACCGCCGGGCCACTATGAAAAATCATACAGCCACCCATCTTCTTCAGTGGGCGCTGCAGCAGACACTCGGCAAATCCGTCGCCCAGCAGGGAAGTCTCGTCTGTTCGGACTACCTGCGGTTCGACTTTACCTGCCCTAAGGCATTGACCGATGAGCAGATAAAAAAAGTCGAGGGTCTCGTCAGAGAGAAAATCGCCGCCGATTCTCCTGTAGCCTGTTCTGTTCTGCCGAGAGAGCAGGCGCAAAAGCTCGGCGCAATGGCGCTGTTCGGCGAAAAATACGGCAGCGAAGTTAGAGTAGTCGCTATCGGCGCAGAGGACGAAGGCGGCCTCTCAGACGCTTTCAGCAAGGAGTTTTGCGGCGGGACCCACGTTGACCGGCTCGGCTCTATCGGCGGTTTTAAGATAATCAAGGAAGAAAGTATTTCAGCAGGTGTTAGGAGGATAACGGCATTGACAGGCGAAAAACTAAACGAATTTTTTGAAAAGAGAAGTGAAATTATCGACCAGTTGTGTGAAACGCTAAGTGTGTCGGATGAAGACCTTGTTAATAAAGTCAAAAAACTGGTAGACGAAAACAAGAAGCTCGCCAAACAGCTCAAGTCGGCGTCGAAGCGGACAGGCGTTGATATTATGGCCGAGGCAAAGCAGCTTCTCGACAGGTGCGAAAAAATCGGGCAGGTCTCGGTAGTTATTGGCCGGCTCTCAGCCGCTTCAGCCGAGCAGGCCCGGGAGGCGGTCGATATGCTCAAAAAGAAGGCAAAATCCGCTGCCGTAGTTTTTGGTTTTACCGAAGATGAAAATGCAACCTTGCTTGCGGGCGTTACCGACGACCTTGTTAAGAAAGGCCTAAAGGCCGGCGATTTGGTAAAACAAATTGCCCCATTGATTGACGGCGGCGGCGGCGGCAGGCCCCAAATGGCGCAGGCCGGCGGAAAAAATCCTGAAAAAATAGATGAGGCACTTGCAAAAGCCGCTGAAATAATAAAAGAAAAATTGACAGTCGCATAATCGCAACAGCTTATTTCTCTTGCCGAATCTTTATGCTTCTGGCATGTGCATCAAGCCCCTCGGCCTCAGCCAGTCGAATGATATTCTCCGCGCTTTCAGCTAATTTTTTCTTGTCGTATTCGATAATACTCGTTGACTTGACAAAATCATTGGCGCTTAAAGCGCTAAAGAATCTTGCGGTTGTGCCGGTTGGCAATGTGTGGCTCGGTCCTGCCCAGTAGTCACCCACTGCAACTGGAGAATAATCACCTATAAATATCGCCCCGGCATTATGAATTTGCTCAGAAATTTTCTTACTTTCATTGCCGCATTGAATCTGCAAATGCTCCGCAGCAAAAAGGTTGGCATAATTTACTATATCCACCATATTTTTAAAAACAACTATGGCACCGCAACTCAGCAGGCAGTCATTAGCTTCTTTTGACCGACTTAATTGTGCGAGTTGCTTTTTAATTTCGGCCAAAACATCTGTTGCCAGATCTTCTGAATCTGTGTACAAAACCGCCGAACCCGGATTGTGTTCTGCTTGGCTTAGCATATCGGCCGCTACCCACGCAGGATTGGCTTTGTTGTTGGCAATTACCAGCACTTCGCTTGGACCTGCGATTGAATCGATGCCGACAAGACCAAACAACTTTTTCTTTGCCATTTGAACCCATTTATTTCCTGGACCGACTATCTTGTCAACTTTTGGTATTGTTTTAGTCCCTTTCGCCAGCGCAAATACGGCTTGAGCCCCACCTACCCTGTAAACCTCTTTAATCTTCAATTCTTTACAGGTAGCCAATATTACAGGATGAATACTGCCTTTATATCGTGGAGGTGAAACTACAACGATTTCGTTCACACCCGCTATCTGTGCAGGCACTGCACACATTATTACAGTCGAAGGCAGGGGGGCTGAAGCTCCCGGCACACATATACCCACTCGTTTTACAGGCGTATACTTTATGCCGGTCGATTTAAAGTCCTTGTCCTTGCCAACAAAAATTTTTGACTGATATTCCCTTATATTCTTTATCGCCTTTCGAATTGACCTCAAAAGTTTTTTGTCGATTGCTTTGTGAGCGATGTTTAGTTCCTCATCTGTAATTCTGAACTGCTCCGGTGTTAATTTCACACCGTCAAATTTCTCGGTGAATTCAGATACTGCTTTGTCTCTATGCATCATAACTTGAATAAGAATATCCTCTAATTGTTTGTCTTCTTCGCCGATAAATTTAAGCCCGTGACCAACGGCTTTTTCAATCACTACAAACCATTGCTTAAAATCCGGTTGGTCGTATTTAATCAGAATTTTGTCGAGTTCGTTTTCCACGTTTTCCTTTTGCCTCTTTTCTCTGCGTTCTCCGCGTTCTCTGCGGTGAATTACCTTCCGAAGTTTCCGTGGCTGTAAGCCCGTATTGCCTTCTGCAGCAGCAGATAATATTCGCCTTTGTATTGCGTTAGAATCCCCGCTATTTTGAATCGAACTGGGTCCGGCTCAATAGACTGCTCCCCTTGTGCCCGTTCTAAAACCTCGCAGGGCAGTAGCCGAAATGATATTTGTGGGATGTTCCTGCCGATGGCATCAAGGATAACTTCGCTCTGGCCATCTGCACGGTTGTCTAAAAGTGCCGTTCTGTCGGCTAAGATGGAATCCTGCTTCAATTGCAGCCCCGGTTTTACCTCTTCGCGGCGGAGGATTCGCCTGTTTTTGAGCTTGCCTACTATCTCCTCTGGTATGGCTAATGCATCGTTTGGCTCATTGATAGTTATCCTGGTCTTTTGCCGCTGCGATGTTGACGACCTCTCTGGTTTATCAGCTGCACTGATAGGCAAAAAATAAATCGGGAATATAAAATTGCTGCCTCTGTATTTTGTAACATTGCCCCATAGCCGGTAGTTTGCTTCAGCTCGTTTTTGGGCGTCAGCGGTTATCTTTTCCAGTGCCGTCGACGGCAGCAGCTCGATAACCGCACCTGCATCAATTTGCCCCACACCGTCGCTTATATCCTCATCAAATTCAAAGAACCATTTATTATCAGTGGTGCTTAATTTACCGTCGACACCTGTCAGGCTGAAGCCGTCCCGCAGGGGGATAGTTTTTTGTGCCTCTTCTGCACAAAGCGTAGCAGAACATAGAAATGCAAAAATAAAAATTACCGTTCTCTTGTTCATATCAGGTTATCAATCAATTCTACAGCCTGCTCCGGCCCATTTGCCTGCCGGATGTATCGGCTACGCTTCGGGTCATCGCTCGCAATCAAATCAACCAGTGGTTTCCAAAACCCGCCCACAAGTATAATCGGTTTATCTGTTTTGATAAAGCCTTTGTTTTTTAATTCCCAGACCTTTGCCAGTTCAAGCAGCGTCCCTGTTCCGCCGGGCAGCACAACGTAGGCCTGCCCCAGTTTTATTAAGGTATCGAGCCGTTCCTCCAGTGATTTGGCAACAATTTCACGCGTTATATATTTATTGGCTGTGCTGCCCTTAAAAGCAGAGCACGTAACGCCGATAGTTTCACCGCCCGCTTCAGCGGCGCCTTTAGCCGCCGCTAACATTGTTCCGCTGTATCCGCCGTTGGCAATCGTAAAGCCGGCTCGCGCCAGTAATTTGCCTGTTTCGTATGCCAATTCATAAGTCGGCTCACCGGACTTTGCGTTGGCTGTGCCGAAGATAGTTATTGTTTTGTCATTCATTTTTAGCAAAGGCGGAGTTACAGGTGTAATTCAACAGTCCCGCCGAGAGCAAAATCTTTCTCTCTCTGTTGGAAAGTTCCATCCTGCCGATAAATTCAAACGAGCTTGTCTTATCGACAATCTTAATTTCGTTACCGCTTTTTATCGATTCCAGCAGTCCATCGATTTGCAGTCGGTCGCCGGGCTTGATTTTATCGTAGTCGCCCGGCTGGGCAAACACTATCGGCACGATGCAGAAGTTTATCAGATTTGCCTTGTGGATTCGTTCGATACTCTTGGCAATAACAGCGCGGACGCCAAGATACATTGGGCAAAGCGCAGCATGTTCTCTCGACGACCCTTGCCCATAGCTTTCTCCCGCCACGATAACACCCGTGGTTCCATTTTTCTTCAGTTCCAGCGCTCGCTCAGCAAACGTCGGCTTGTCTTTTTCGTTGAGATAGTGGAAGACTGCCTTCGCATACTCCGGCACATTCGAACGCAGTTTCAGAAAACGGCCCGCAGGCATAATATGGTCGGTCGTTATTTTATCGCCGCATTTAATTAAGACCTGCCCCTGAAGTTTATCCGGCAGCGGAGTCGGCGTCTCCGGCACGACAATCGTTGGCCCTCGTATCACCTTTGCTTTTGCTGCCTCTTTTTCACTCAAAGGGGCTTCTATCATATTGTCGTTAATCAAAAATTTCTTGGGCATCTCTATCTTTGGGTATTCTATCCCGAAAATTTCTGGCAGCTTCCGCGGGTCGGTAATTTGCCCCGTCAAAACCGATGCGACCGCCGTCTCGGGACTGACTAAATAAATCTGGTCACCCGGCGTCCCGCTCCGCCCGGAAAAGTTCCTGTTGAATGTCCTCAGGCTCACCACTTCATCAGCCGGCGAAAGGCCTTGGCCGATGCACGGCCCGCAACCGGATTCGAGAATACGGGCGCCTGCTGAAATAATGTCCGCCAACGCCCCATTCTCCGCCAGCATATTCAATACTTCTCTGCTGCCCGGTGCGATTGCAAATTCGACCATATTGTTTATGCGCTGTCCCTTTAACACCTTTGCGACCATCATCAAATCCGCAAAGCTGGAGTTCGTGCAGCTCCCGATTATAACCTGTCCTGTTTGAACACCGGCTATTTTCCCAACAGTCTTTACATTGTCAGGCGAAGATGGGCAGGCCGCCATCGGTTCGAGCTCGCCCAGGTTTATCTCGATAATCCGGTCGTACTCGGCATCCTCATCTGCTGCTATCGGCTGATAATCTTTTTCTCTTCTTTGGGCAGCTAAAAATTTTCTCGTTTGCTCATCGCTGCCGAATATACTCGTCGTTACGCCTAACTCTGCCCCCATATTTGTTATCGTCGCCCGTTGCGGCACAGTTAATCCAGAAGCGCCGTCCCCGAAGTATTCGACTACCCACGCGACATTGCCTTTTGTCGAAAGTTCGCTCAATAATTTAAATATAACGTCCTTCGCCGCTACCCAGTCGGCCAGTTCCCCTGTAAGTTTCACTCCAAGCACTTTCGGACAGGTAAGATAGAAAGGCCCACCTGCCATAGCCACCGCAACGTCCAGTCCGCCGGCCCCAATGGCAAGCGCACCTATCCCCCCGGCCGTTGGCGTATGCGAATCGCTGCCCAACAGTGTAGCACCCGGCTTAGCGAATCGTTCCAAATGGACCTGATGACAGATGCCGTTGCCCGCCCGCGAATGATAAACTCCTGTCTTAGCTGCTACCGTTTGCAGATATAGGTGGTCGTTATGGTTTTCAGGCCCGAACCCCGCTATATTGTGGTCGATGTAGCTCACCGAAAGCTGTGTTTTAACTCTGCCCGCCCCCATTGATTCGAACAGCAGAAACGCCGTCGTTCCGGTAGCGTCCTGCGTCAGCGTCTGGTCAATCCGTATCCCGATTTCCTCACCGCTGGCCAATTCGCCTTCGACCAAATGCCCTGCTAATATCTTATACGTTAGCGTCTGCCCCAATTCTGTTTCTCCATGCCGTAAGGCATCCCTTACGGCACAAAAATCAAGGCATTTACTCTAACAGGACTTGCTTTTAACGTCAACTGCTGACATTGTTGGCGGTATATTTATCCCCACGTTTGACGTGGGGTTGTCGCGAGGAGTACTTAAAATTAATCTCAAAATCATAAATTGAAATCCCCCCAACGCACACAAAATTCTATTCATCTGAATGTTCTCTTTCGTTTGCCCTGTCCTCTAGTCACCTGCCGTCCGTCATTACAAATCTCGCGTGGTCCCAGAAATATCAAACCTTCTTTCCTTCATTAGTCCAAAAGTATATTTCTGGTCCAAGCATTCTCCTTTAAGTATTCTTCATTTTTCCAAATCTCATTCTCAACATCTGAACCAGCCAAAATAAATACAATATTCCTCTTTTCCCCTACTTCTATTTCCCTCACATCCTTAATGTCATAATAATTCTTAGCTTCCTTTGAATGCGCAGCACACTTACCTTCAAATATACGAATCGTCATTCCCAAATCGGAGATCAAACACGGAACATTCATTTCCTTTCTCAGCTGCTCAATAAACTCACTACGACATTCATGAAACTCACTTCCTAACTCACTGACCAATATCGCCTTTGGCTTGATCTGACGCGACAGATACCCAAGCCCTAAAATGCCCAAATGATTCGAATAGACATATTTTTCTGGAGGCACCATAATGTCCTTACCTAGAATTTCATCAATGAAAAATGTGGTTTTCAATTCATCCCAACTTACTCCTCCTAAGTTACACACAAGCAACGGTCTATCAATCCCGTGCCGCAAAGCTATAGCAGTATAACTCTCCAATAGATCTTGCGTAATCGTAGTGTCGGATGTATAAATTAAAGCCTCTCCCGACCTTTTCTGCTTTAGGCAAAACCCCACCCCCTGGTTGGACGCCACACAATCAGTATGGATTGCTGGTACAGTTATCAAATCGATTTCATTGTCTAACTCATATATTTGCTTCGCCTCGAGAACATGAATCGAATATTCTGACATTGCCAAAGGTGAACGTAGCATGCCACTAAAGTAGGAATATGCAGACAGGCTCAAATATAATTCTAAATGCTTTTTTTTTCTAAGACCACTTAAATCACAAGCTGACGTCGAAAAATGCGACCGCTTTTGCAAAACCACATCATCCATAAAATAATCGTTATACTCATGTAAAAGGGTAAGAATGCACGGTAAATCCGCAAGATGATCTGGATGAGCGTGACTAACAATAATCTTGTCAATTAAACCAAAACAAAAACCAGCCGCTATAAAATTCTTAACAAAATCGAAACCCGGGTCTATAACCACCCCCTTACTTCCTGTCCATAAAAAGTAACCCCCTCCATACTTTGCCTCACAGTTAAGTATTGGGGTAAAAGAATTATAGCGCCTCAGAACAAATAGTGTTGGCTCACTTATTCTCCGACATTGCTGACCATTCTGATTCAACCTCATCAACCTCGCTTCAGTGTTTTGCTTTTCTTTTAAGATGCGCCCGCCTATATTTGCAAGAGTTTGAAAACCAAGTGTTTCCTTATTATGCATTACCAAGTTGTTCTGAATACCCAATTTACAGACCTCTTCATTACTATTCACACCTACTGCTTTCCAGTTAAAATGTTGTTTGCAATAACTATTCAATTTAAAACTACCCAAACACACTTCTGAAAAATACGGTTTGTCGAATTTTGTCGAAACCACCTCATTTATGTATAAAAGCACGGCGTTACATGTCCTAGCATGCCGCTGAATCTTACTATAGCTTTCCAAAAAAAGTACCTTATCATTCTCTTCAACCGACCGCACTAACTTGATAAGATCGAGAAGTGGCGTTCGTGGCTGGCCATATAAATCCACACCCAATGCATCCCTCCATGCTTGTGGCACCTCAAGTTGCAGAAGCTTATCATACGCCCACCTCGATCGTGAAGAAGATTCCATTTCTAAGTTCTCTGCAAGAATTCGCCCAAACTGTGTTTGGTTTAGATTGTCAATCTTAAGCATTTCGTAAAGCTGCTTCTTTGTTATGAAACCACAGAGGTATCTTACAAACAAGCACGATACTGGATCACACTCTCTTTCCGACATTAGCTTTCATCCCAAATACGCTTATAGTCCTCATATATAGTTGCTACGGACCTGTGAATGTTCTGAAGGGAGCATATCTCTCTTTCATACCGTGATATCCCAAGTTTACTTGCCTTATTTCGCTCAAAATGAATGTCCGCAGAAAGATAACGCAAAAAACTTTCGGTCAACTGCAGCAATTCTTTATTCTTGACCTTTGGAAGATTTGGGAAAGATAATCTCTTAGCATATGGTTTGTGTAACTTGCACATAAAGTAACACAACTGAATATAACTTAGCCGATTCACCAATTTATCGTAGTAATAATCGCCTCTATACCTAATAAGTGCATCTATATGTTCACTGCCCGGCTCCTCAAATCCTAACTTGCGAACTAAAATTAGCCTTGCCCTACACAGCTCCTCAATTGCATCACCAATAATCTCATTTGAGTAACCCAAAGCCATCAGATATTCATAAACTTTTTGCAAAGAAATCATCCTCTTATGCTTAAGTATCTCTAATACTCTTATTTGGACCAATGTTCCTTGATAGCCATCGGTCCGTTCCAAGTAAAAAATATTTATCAAGTCGTCACTAAATCGAAAATCCTCTGTCATCCCTAAAAATATCGCACGAACAGCCATATGTTCTGCGATATAAACACCTTTTTTAATCTTTCTGAATAAGTTGACCCCGCCACCTGAACCGAGCCTCTTATACGGTGATAAAATAAGGTCTGCAAACAATTCTAGTCCCAATCTTATATTATTTCCTGTCAAACCATTTATCAGGTCAAATACATCTCTTCTTCCCCTCTCTGCTTTGTACAGCTTCATTGGCGCATTGACAACTTCGTGGATACTATTAATTATTTTTCGTTCTTTGGGAGAGTTGTGCTCGTCAGATATACTTTCAAGCCTTTTAACTATAACTTTTTTTAGGTGTACCTTTTTTATCCCGTGCTTCTTGAATCTCTCCGTATCATCCAACTTGTAGGCGCGACGAGCTAAGTCTAAAGAAGATGGTCGTATCGCAACTATAAATTTCAGCCTCTCATACTTTAAAGCGATACAAGACTGTACTGTTTCCATAATCATAAACTCCGCGAGACTTGCGCGCAACCTATCAAGATTGTCCAATACTATATAGAATTTACCAATTCTTTCCGTCACCTCACCAAGAAACTCCCCAAAGAAACGCGATAATTCCACCAACTTAGCCAAATTAGACAAACTGTTCATGGAATATTTCTCATGGAAATCTGTCATTTTCTCAAGAAAAAGTCTGCTATTTGCGTAACGGGCAATATCTTGCTTCTCAAAGCACCGTTCCATCACCCAATCAACAAAATACCGAAAAGGCCTATCTTTGTGTTCATCACTAATATACTCCCACACACTAATAAGCCAATCCCACGGACGTTCTCTCATAAGCTCCTTACCTATAGCCTCCGCCTTTTTTTCGGTTATACTAAAATTATCCACGGCCCGCATACCAAGATGCGCAAATCCCACGCTGCCAATTTCGGAACAAATATTTAACAAAATCCTATCGGATACCACATCCTGAAATTTGACATCCTCTTCCTTCAAAATATTTATAAGATTCAATACTTCACCACTAGAAAACAAGTCTTTAGCATCTTTGTATTTTCGCGACAAACCATGATTTGTTTTGTGAAGATAACTATATAGCTCGTGTATTGTCTTCCACCTAACGTTGTCTCTATCACCTACAAAACCGTATCTAAAAAAATCAACTATTACATATGGTACCTGTAGTTTGTTAAACTTCTCGTAAGCTCTAAAGTAATGATGGATGAATGAGCTTTTTCCGCACCCTCTATCTCCGACCAATAGGTGCGTCATTCGCCTCGGATTCCGAGTTACCACTGTGTGAAATTCATCCAAAGACTCTAAGTATCGGTAATCATACTTCAACCCTTTATACACCTCCTCTTCATAATCCATCAAACTTTTCTTTTCATACAGAACACTATTTTTTATAAATTCACTGTCCTCAGTAAATAAATGAGAGGACCTCAATTTATCCACTATTAATTTTGCTTCTTCGTCGAATTCATCATACTTCAATGGCGACTTATTTCCAAAAAGGTCAACAATCCTCACCCGATCTTCATCTCGAACATTAACTTCCCCAAGAATAACATCAAGACAATTCAAAAGCTGGATATCGTCTACAAAGTCAACAAGACTAATACCGTGACATCTGCCATGTGAGGAGGATCGTATCCCTTCGGAAACCACAAATAAGATTTGCGTTCTAAGTTCTGCCAACTTGAGAGATAGCCGGCTTATTAACTCAACATTATCTTCATGATCGACATCTGCATCATACAATATGACGAGCAAATCCATTGTCTCTTTGCCGCGTGAGAAGAACCTTTGCGTTTCTTGTAACAGATCAATAATAGTTACTCTTTTGTGATTTTTAAATATCCGGTAGTATGGCTTTAGCTTCTTTAGTCTATGCCCTGAAGCTTGCAAAAAATTAAACTCGTCGCTATATAGCATAATCCTTTTTTCCAGACTCATTTATGTGCTCCAAGCTCTCTCTTCGCTAAACTATAATAACTGCATCGCTCTTCCACCTATATAACAACTCCTCCGTGAAGCAATCCAAAACACCTTCTTCTTTTCCCATCACACTGCTTTAAATACAAAAGAAAGACCCTTTACCTATACAACAGCTCAAAATCCGCGAAATACGACTTGCGAAACAATAAGATATACGCTCTAACAACATTGTACCCACCAATCCTCAAAGATTTCAACCATTTTCTGCAAAAATTTCCCCTTCTCTATCAATTGCCAATTAAAAATCAATTAAACGTCCCGCTTCCCAATTTGCTTAGCTCTTCTCCTCGTTGGCAGGTAGGTTTGAGGTATGATAAGTAAACTGAATTATAACAGCATCTTGGTTTTATGATAAAATGTTTTTCAAGCCTACTTACCTAATATAAACAATATCACAAACCAGTTTTTCTGTCAAGTGAATTCTGCCGATTTTCTCAGACCTTCTTTAAGAATTTTACAATTCGTTTAAAATTTCTATTTTCAATTTTAAATTTTGCTTTTTGTTAACTCCCTCGTCAAAAATCCCTGCCTGCCCTGTGAGATGTGTCTTTCACTATCTCTCTGGGGTGTTAACTTAGGCAACATGTACTGTAAAATTCCCTGTTAATTTAGGCAATCTGCGCCTCGGAGTGAAACAAAGATCCTCGATGGTTGTCTACGTGCTTTTCTGTCGGGGATCCAGTTATTTTCGTCCACGAGTCCTTGGTCAAGAGCCACGTGTCACGGCGCGATCAAATGCGCAGAGAGGTGCAAAATTGTTAAATTTTGTTGAAGATTTTGCGTTAATTTCTATGCGGTTTTTGTAAATTTCGATACGGTTTTTGTAAATTTTTGTAAGTTTCTGCACGTTTCAACACACGAACTTGCGCATTTGGTGCTACCCCAGATTGCCCATTTTACCCCTTTCAACACCCCCACCCATTTTCACCCAAAAAAAGCGGCCTTGCACTTTTCGCACAAGGCCGCCTGTAACCATAGTTAGAAATTAACCTTATGGTCTACTGTTAGTCTCGCTCACTATGAAAGCGTCCGCTTCACTAAATGGTGCCATAGCCCCATCCTTCTGGTCGCCGCAAGCCGGTTGTTGCCCATTCTCTCTTTCGCAGTTGGTAGCGGGAGGAGTAGCGGAATTCCAGCATTTCCAGATATTATCCTTTGCAATACCAACATTGGGGTACTTCTCAAACCTCACATGGGTATCAACATACAGGATATTTTGCCCGTCTCGCTGGTGGCACGCCGAATTACCCGTCCTGTCGTCGTCCAGGTAGCCGGTGGAGGCGTCGCAGGATGGAGCCTCTTCCTTTGGATCTCCTGCGCAAGCCTTACCATTGAGATAACCGGTAGCATTCCTATCCCAGTAGGGGTTCCTGTCTGCGCACGTTGGGCTGGCGGGGTTACTATCCGAACGGAGTTGAAATGATATCCTAGGTGTGATTTTAGTGTTATCATAGGGGCAATGATAGCCATAGCTGTTATAATGGCCCGGCCAGAAGGGATCGGTTGAGTACGAGGTATGACTACCGAAGTCCCAGACATCGGTAAAATCATCAATCTCAGTAGGTAGACCACTCTTGGCATCAGTGAGTTTAAGCTCTCTGGCCCCGGCGTCGCCCTTGCAGATAAACTGCCCCGGTGTTACATCCTCATACTTTACCAAGAGATAAAGACTGGACGTAATGGTTACCGCGGCTGGCGACCTGCCGTACTGCGCCCCGCTCTGGTCTGTCCACTCAGCTATCTCTCCCTTGCTGCCCCATGTGCTGCCTGCACCACCTGCACGCGGAAACTCCCCAGCGTACTCGTTGGCGTAGAGTAGCATAGCCTTGCCGATACCGGCGAGGTTCGATCCGCAGACTACTCGTTGAGCGGTTCGCCTTACCGCACTCAGAGCAGGTAGCAGAATGCCCATCAGCACCGCTATAATCCCAATCACGACCAGCAGCTCAACTAATGTAAAACATTTCCTTTTCATTTTTTCTCCTTTGCTTTTTTCGAGATTCACGAGCCCGGTCACTCTTAAGCCCGCTTCGGTTATAATTTAATAAATAATTGCAGCTGACTTTTGGGTCTACACTTTGCAACAGGTTACAAAATACTGGCCCCTGCAATATCAGACTATAAAGACACTTTTTTGCGAATCTCCTTAATTTACTATTTATTTTTACTTAAGAACGACCGGTTCAGATTATAAAACCGAATTTTACCAACAATGTTTACTGGTTTCTTTCTGTGTTCAAGGTTGTTTCAGGCTCAACAGCATAAAATCAAACTGAAATAAACCTTTTTGTTGGCAGGCAGGTTTGAGGTATGATAAACAAAGTGAATTATGATAGCATTTTTACGTTATGATAAAAGGTTTTTCAAACCTACTTACCTCTATTTAAACAATAACACCCGATAACTTTTTTGTCAAGCTAATTTCGTCAATTTCTTTAACTTTCCTTGAATTTTTTTACAATTCGCTTAAAATCCTTGTTTTTAGGTCTGAAATTGTGGATATGAGTAGCAAAGAAATCTTCGAAAAAACAGAAAAACTGCTGAAAAAACACGATCAGAGCCATCTTTTGGCGTTTTGGGAGCAGCTGAATCCCGCCCAAAGGCAGAATCTGCTTGTCCAGATCGAAAAGCTCGATTTTGCTGAAATAGACAGGTGGGTGGCTAAATACATTCGAAACCCTGCTTCCGCTGCCATACCTGTTGACTTTACCCCTGCCCCATTTTACAGTCTTAATCCGGCTGGCCCAGAACAAGAACGTAATTATAGCAAAGCCAAAAAATTAGGGATGGAGCTGATATCAGCCGGCAAGGTTGCTGCCTTTGTCGTCGCCGGCGGACAGGGAACAAGACTCGGATTCGACGGACCGAAGGGAAGTTTTCCCATCAGTCCTGTTGAAAACAAGACGCTGTTCCAAATCTTCGCCGAAATAATCGCTGCAGTCTCGGAAAGGTATCAAACTGCCTGCCCGTGGTATATTATGACAAGTCCTCTGAACCACGCCGAGATTAAAGGAATCTTTCGCTCGAATGATTATTACGGCCTTAACGAGAAAAATGTCTTTATGTTTCAACAGGGTACTTTGCCCGATTTTGATTTCGACGGTAAAATTCTCTTAGCAGACAAAGACAGTGTTGCCTGCTCGCCTGATGGACACGGCGGAAGCTTGAAAGCTCTTTATAAAAGCGGCGCTCTTGAGGATATGAAAAAACGAGGTGTTGAATTTATCAGCTACTTCCAGGTTGATAATCCCCTCATAAATATTTTTGACCCGCTCTTTATTGGTCTGCACGCCCTCAATAAGGCCGAAATGTCCTCGAAGGCCGTGATAAAATCCGAACCGAAGGAAAGAGTCGGCATCTTTGCTCTGGTCGATGGCAGAGTTACCGTCATCGAGTACAGTGATTTGCCTGATGATTTGTCGGAAAAGCGAAACCCCGACGGCTCCTTGGTCTTCAAACTCGGTAGTATCGCCATACATATTATCAATCGTGCCTTCGTTGAAAAACTCAACGCCAGTGGTTTTGCTTTACCTTTACACAGGGCAGTAAAGGAAATTCCACACATCGACCTGAATGGAAATTTTGTTGAACCTGATAAGCCAAATGGTGTAAAATTGGAAAGCTTTGTTTTTGATGCTTTGCCTCTGGCCTTAAAGTCAGTAATTTTAGAAACCTTGCGAAGCGAGGAGTTTGCTCCGGTCAAGAATGCCGCTGGCGTCGACAGCGTCGAAAGTGCCAGAGAGATGATGCTCGCCCGCAGTGCCGCTTGGCTCGAATCAGCAGGCGTAGCCGTCCCTCGCAAACCCGATGGTTCGGTTGATTGCCTTATCGAAATTGCACCGAGTTTTGCACTGGAAAAAGATGACATTAAAACAAAGCTGAACAAGATACCTGAAATTAAACCGACGGACAGGTTATACTTGGCCTGATTTTAAAGAAAGGGGTTATATAAATGACGCTATTATTAGGATACGATGTCGGAAGCTCCTCAATTAAAGCCACATTGATGGAAGCTGAAACGGGGGAAGTTCTGGCGACGGCGGTTTCGCCGAAAAAAGAATTAGAAATTATCGCCCAAAAGTTCGGGTGGGCTGAGCAGCACCCGCACATCTGGTGGGAGCACGTCGTCAAGGCAGCCCAGATGATTAGATCCCAGGCGCATTTTAACGCTGCTGATGTTAAAGCGATTGGGATTTCCTATCAGATGCACGGATTAGTTATCGTGGATAAAAATAAAGAGGTGCTCAGGCCCTCTATAATCTGGTGTGACGGCAGGGCCGTACAGGTTGCTAAAAAAGCGGCAGCGGACATCGGAGAAGAAAAGTGCCTCAAGAGTCTGCTTAATCTGCCCGGTAATTTCACTGCATCGAGATTAAAGTGGGTTATGGAAAATGAGCCGGATATTTACTCTAAAATTTATAAAATGATGCTGCCCGGCGATTACGTAGCAATGAGAATGACAGACGAAATAAAGACGACATTTTCAGGTTTGTCTGAAGCGATAATATGGGATTTTCAAAAACATGGCCTTGCTAAATTTTTGCTGGACTATTACGGAATTGCCGAAGATTTGATTGCCGAGGCAGTGCCGACTTTTTCGGTGCAGGGTGAATTGACAAAAATCGCAGCCGATGAGCTGGGATTAAAAGCCGGTACACCAATATCATACCGCGCTGGTGACCAGCCCAATAATGCACTATCGCTGAATGTTCTCAATCCCGGCGAGATAGCAGCAACAGCCGGCACTTCAGGCGTGGTTTATGGAATAACTGAGAAAAGCGATTACGACAGCAAGTCGAGGGTCAATGCCTTTATTCACGTCACTCACACTCCTGAAAAGCCGAGATATGGCGTGCTGTTGTGCGTCAGCGGCACAGGGATTTTAAATAGCTGGCTCAAGCATAATACAGGAACAATCGACTATCCCGAAATGAACGATATGGCTGCAAAGGCGCCGGTCGGTTCGGATGGTCTTGTGATTTTGCCTTATGGAAATGGTGCCGAAAGGACGCTCGAAAATAAAGACCCGGGCGCTTCCATTCACGGCTTGAACTTTAATCTTCACAATAAAGCCCATCTTTTGCGGGCGGCACAGGAGGGAATTGTCTTTGCATTGAACTATGGTGTGGGAATAATGCGGAAAGTCGGCGTTGATGTGCGAACTGTCAGGGCAGGTTATGCAAATATGTTCCTCAGCCCATTGTTTGCAGAGGCCTTTGCAACCGTTACGCAATCGGTCGTGGAGCTATACAATACGGACGGCTCACAGGGCGCCGCCAGAGGAGCCGGCATCGGTGCAGGCATTTATAGGAGTCCGGAGGCCGCTTTTGCCGGGCTGAAGCCCGTTAAGAAAATCGAACCAAATAATAAATTGTCGCAAGATTATAAGCAGGCCTACCAAAAGTGGGAGCTTGTTTTGAAACATCAACTGGAAGAAAAGTAGTTGAAAAATGGCGAGTAATTTTTATACGGTGTGTGTGCAGATGTATCTTCAATACGGACAAAGATGGGGACATTAGCCGGCGGGTACAAATCTCGATGGGGCGATGAAAAAATTCAGTTTGGTAGTATGAACAGCTGAAGTCCTTAGATGGTCTTAATAATAAAAAGAAATCCGAGTAAAGCTAAAAATTGTCTAAACAAAAAAAATAAAATATACGGTAAATGTTGGCCTTTGCTTGACTTATCGCGGCAAATAAGGTTTTTTTGTCAAACGAAGTTGCTTTACTTACCGAGTGAGGATAGAATAGTGCAAAATTTTTTACTGCGCGTTGCGTAAAGAATATTATGAGGCGTTTTTTTAGAGAGTTGCAAAAAAATGACGGCTGAAAAATCTTTTCACAGTATTTGCCGGTGGACGTTCAACGCTGGCAAAGGTGGTTTTGTTCCTGGGGACATTAGACCTGAGTGGGGTGGCAAATTCGGTACACCAGAAATGATTAAGTTAACAGCTGACAAAATTCGTCCACGGATGCCGGACAACGTCGAGTTGGGCATCGAGATGCACTACGACGCTGAGGTCGATGATAAAAACGCTGTTGCTGTTTCTGACGCGCTGGTGAGCAACAAATTGTATCTGGCAATGATAACGCCGGGTGCACATAGTCATTTCGCCTACGGCGGCATAGCGTCACTTGACCCCAATGAACGAAAAGCTGCTGAGGAGCTGGGTACAAAAACGGTAGACTTGGCATACGGCACTTTAAAAAAAGCCTGGCACCCAGACATTAAAAAGGCGCCGGCATTTGTTATATGGAACGGCTCATTCGGATATGACATCGCCACGGTAGGCATCAGGAAGATGTATCAAAACCTTAAGGAAAGCGTGGCTGGTTTGTGCAAATACGAACAGAAAAAGGGCGGCAATCTTTATATAGGTTTTGAGCCGAAGCCCAACGAGGGACATCCCGCGATGCTGATTCCAACGGTGGCAAGCGCGATAGCTTTCTGGAGGAAAGTCGAAAAGGAGTTCGGCGTCTCCATAGATAAAAAAGGCGTCAACAAAGAGTTCGGCCATTCGGAAATGATTGGTCTCGACCATGTTTACGATACCGTCGAGGAATTAGACAACGGTATGATGGTGCATATGCACCTCAACAGCCAAGGATATAACGACGGCATAATTCTTGGTGGGCCCGGCAAGTATGACATTGACCATGGTGCGAGAATAAATGGTATGAATATCGCTATTGCAGGACTTATTCAGCAGGCTGGTTTCAATCGCTGGAAAGGCCACGATATGCAAACCCGCGCTTATGATAACGCCGAACAGGGAATCGACCGGGTAGTTAGAAGCGTGTTGAGCTGGGAGGCCTGCGAGAATGCTGCGAAAGAGCTGGACACAAAGGCCTTGATGGATGCTCTTGCCAAACGCGAGGCAGCTAAAGCCGAAGATATGATGCGGGCCGCGGTTGTGAATGCTCAGAAGCATTTTGACCAGATGTACAAGTAGGCTTATTTAAATTATCAGCATTGCATCGCCGTATGAGTAGAAGCGGTATTGTTGCTCAATCGCGTGTCGGTATGCTACTAATATATTTTCCAGACCTGTAAAGGCCGCTACAAGTGCAAGCAGCGTCGATTTAGGCAGATGAAAATTCGTTATCATCGCATCGACTATTTTGAATTTATAGCTTGGCTTGATGAATAAATTTGTTGCGCTTGTGGCGGCTTTGACATTTGACCCGCTTGCAATCGTTTCCAGAACCCGCACGGATGTCGTACCCACGGCGATTATTCTTCCGCCTTTTTCCTTCACGGCGTTTATTATTTGCGCGTTTTTCTCATCGACGCTGAATCGCTCTTCGTGCATTTTATGCTTATCAAGACTGTCGACGGTTATTGGTCTAAACGTTCCTTCTCCAATGTGCAGCGTTATATATGCGAAGTGGATACCGGCCTGTTTCAATTGCTCGATTAGCTCATTGGTAAAATGCAGCCCTGCTGTCGGGGCCGCAACAGCACCGCTATACCGCGCATAAACCGTTTGGTAGTGTAGTTTATCTATTGCTGCCTGGCTTAGGTCTCTGCCTCGTTTGATATATGGCGGTAGTGGCGGGAAACCAATTTTTTCAAGGATAGTTTCGACATCTGCATCTGTCTTAATTTTCAGCTGGCATTTACCCTCTCCCGTTTTGTCGAGTATTTCTGCTTCGCAAAAATCGTTTTTTGTCTTATCTTTTAGGTGGATAATTTCACCCTGCCTTACTTTGCGGACACCTTTTAGCATTACTTCCCACACGCCGGGGCTGTGCTCGGCTAAAAATAATGCTTCGAGTTTGCCTCCGCTGCAGCGCTGCCCAAAAAACCTCGCAGGCAAAACCTTTGTATCGTTAAGCACAAGGCAGTCCCCGTTTGTTAAAAAATCACCGATTTTGCTGAAAGTGCTGTCTATAAGCTCACCGCTGGAACGATTAAAAACCAGTAGCTTCGACTCGCTTCGAACACGCACCGGTTGCTGGGCAATCAATTCGGCAGGCAGGTAATAATTTAGTTCTTCTGTTTTCACAAACAAAAGTTATCAGACCGTCGGCAAAATGACAAAAAAATTTTAATCAGGCAATAAGCTGATTTGGATATTTAAACCAGCTTGTGGGATTTCTTGCAAAAGTGGTTCGATATTATGGACGATACTGACCACAGCTAATCCAATCTTAAGAAAACGATTTTTCAGGAAGTTGGGCCAATGGTTTCGGAAAAATATTTTGAACAAACAGCAGCTTCAATTGCTTCCCTTGGCAGAGACGAGCTTAAAAGACAAATCAGAGATTTCAAAGGCCGATTTAGGCTGGATTTTACCGACAGCTACCTTGATAATCTCGCCGTTGACAGATTAAGACACATCCTTTTGGCCGCCTTGATAAACGCAAAGGCGGGTGATTAAAGGTTTTTGCTGCAGGATGATTCAAGTCCCGAAATGATAGGCACTTGTTGCCTAATACACTTCGCCTTAAGAGCTACCGCACTTATCTAAGCATATACCGATTTGTTCTCGGCCATAGACCAATAAAAAAAGCTGGAGTCTCCAAAGACTCCAGCTCTGTGAGGCAGCTTTCCATTTAGAGAATGTAGAACAAACTTATAAAAATCTACACCGCCTCACCAAGCCAAGATGCATTAAGAAGAAAAGAACTATAATCTTATTACACCGTTAATTATACGCTCCCAGCGGTTTTGTTGCAAGTGTTTTTTTGTGATTTTTTGAATTTCTGCCCGTTTCTCTGTTTTTAGCCCCGTTAAGGCCGATTTTGGCCCGGGTTGCCAGGTAAGTTCTTAGGTGTGCAACTCGCAATGGGCAGGGGCGGAATTGAACCGCCGACACACGGATTTTCAGTCCGTTGCTCTACCGACTGAGCTACCTACCCGTCTGCCCGCCATAGCTTTAGCAAAGGCAGGCAGAATTTGACCCGAATTTAGCAGAAAAAACCAATATTGCAAGAAAATTAAAGTTAAACAGCACAGAAATACCCGCCCATATAAGGATTAGTCCTTCTGTGGATTTGAGACCGCTGTTTTAGCGAGGATAAAATTCTTAATCGGCTGATTGACAAAGCACCCGGCAGGAGGCAATTGCTCGGGATAGTCCCGGCGATATTGCTGCTATGTTGTTTAGCTCGTCGGCGGTTAATTTGTTTTGCGCCGAGCGGTAAATCAGTATAAAGCCCAATGGCGTAAGCCATCCCTTAGCGGAAGACGGACCGGGCTGACTGAGGGGAATTGTAGCGGCTGAGATTTCATTCAGGCGGGTTAGGTTGCCCTGCAGCCCCATTGCGAACATATCGTCGAGAGTGCATATTTTGTTTGACTTGCAGATGTTATCCACCACCTCCGGCGTGAAACAATTCTCCAGTCCCTGTTTTTCCAGCGATATCGGTTGGGTGCTTTCGAATATATGCAGCTCGAAGTTACTCGCCTCACCCACTGGGGGTCGGAACGGGTCTGCTTGACGCAGAAAGAAAGCAACATTTGCATCGGCAGTTTCGTCTTTGATAATTTTGCTGGCGAGCAGGATTAGACTGCTCAGTTCGTTTGTCCCGGCGATTGTTTCGTAGAAGTTTGCTGCAAAGCTGATGGTATCTAACCTTTTGATAAAGTCCCTCTGGGCTGCAATGAGGTCGTTGCAGAGTATATCTATTTTTTTCATCTGCTTTTTGCGTTCTTTGTTGAGTTTGCGGATAAGCAGACGCAATCTTCTGTATTGTTGTTTATGGTCCATTAGAGCTTGTTTTTCAATAGTTAAGTTTACAATAGCTCCCGAATTTTAAGTTCGGCTTAACAACAGGCCGTCTTTAAGGATAGAAACCTGTTAAAAGCCCGCTGTCACGTAGCCCTATAAGCAGTCGGTTATCAGTTTCAGGGCGGTTGAGGTTGTTAAAGTTAGGCCGTTGATAAAAGTCTGTGCGCATTGATTTGTTTGTATTTTCGGACTTATATTTGTAGTGTGGCCGCCTGCAGGTGGGTGTGATGCGCATAAAATGGGAGACTCAGGCTTTTATGAATTGCTTTTCATCGCCCGTCTCCCATGTTGCGATTTTCCTTTATTGGCTTATCAGCCTTATATTGGTATAGGGCGCATCCGCCTTCGCAACGTATATATTGTAGCAGGAAGCGCAACATCCGTCAATAAAAAATAATCCGGTATGTTAATGACTGATAATATATGGATTTCTATAACCGAAAATCAGGTTTTTCAATATTTTTATACTTGACAAACCCGTAGTCCGCTAGTTAAATTAGGTTGCTGAGGCAATTTAGAGAGGTTTTATGCCGGCAGAATGTGGTTAGAAAGAGGAGGAGGTAGAATGAAGGAGTTATTTACAACCGGCGAGGTTGCCGACATTTGCAAGATAAGCCAACAGACGGTCATCAGATGTTTTGATGCTGGCAAGATAGGAGGGTTTCGCGTTCCAGGCTCAAAATTCCGCAGGATTCCGCGTCAGAATCTCATTAAATTTATGAAGGAAAACGATATTCCCCTCGATAATCTCGAGTCTGGCAAAAAAAAAGTTCTTATCGTTGATGATGACGCCGAAATCATCGAGCTTATAGCCGATGTTCTTGCTCGGGATGGCAGATTCGAAATCGAAACCGCATCCAGCGGATATGAAGCAGGAATATCAACCCAGCAGTTCCGCCCAGACCTGATACTGCTCGACTATATGCTGCCGGATATCAACGGCAATGTTGTCTGCCAGACGATAAGAAAAAATCCCGAATTTGAAAACATCAGGATTATTATCGTAAGCGGCGTTGTAAAACGAGATGAAATCGACCAGTTATTGAAATCCGGTGCCGAAGATTTCCTAAAGAAACCGTTTAATATCAATGAGCTTACCGACAAAATCGCTGCCGTCTTGCAGATGAAATAGGCAATGACAATCGCAGGTTAGCTGCTGAAAGTAAATACGAGGATGTAACTAATGCAGTCAAGGATGGTTGACCCTACCGTTGCTCACCAGGTAGAGCTTGTTATTCATCGCCTTAGCTCTCTTTCGACCTTGCCTTGCGTTGCAACACGGTTTCTCCTCTTTCTCTCTCAGTCTCGGCTTTTAGATTTGGCTGAAATAATTGAATCGGCCCCGGCTCTTACCGCTGCAATTCTTTCGCTTATACACAAAGAGGGTTTAAGCTATCCCAACGAGAGCTTCTCAGTCCGCCGAGCGATTGACAGGCTGCCCGCTCACGCTGTTCGTCAGGCCCTTCTGTCTGTAAAGATTTACCCGGCTTTCAGCCGGGACGAACGTAGGGTATCGTTCAGAAAACAGCTTATAGAACACTGTCTTGCCGTTGCTTGCTGTGCTGAAGATATTGCTGCAATCATATCCCCTCAGGTGGATTCGCAGTTGGCGTATTCAGCCGGCCTGTTGCACGATATTGGAAAACTTGCTCTCGATGAGACAATGCCGAGAAGTTTTGCCGGCATCGTCGAACAGGCACAATCTCAGCAAACCTGCACCAGAATACTTGAGCAAAAACACCTCGGCCTGGACCATACAATCCTCGGCAAACGCCTCGCTGCAAAGTGGCGTCTGCCTGACCAGATTATGCTCGCAGTCTGGCTCCACCACAGCGACGTTAATCTGATCTCTCAAAATATGCCCGAAGCAAAAATCGCACAGATAGTTCAATTGGCTGATTTAATCGCCCGGCAGGTCGGCTCAGGTCACTCGGGTAGTTTCGATACGCCGGATTCAGTGGATAAAATAGCGCAGTCGCTGGCTATAGACCCCGACCAATTAGAGCAAATCCGCAGCAACCTGCCGGATAAGGTCGCACAAAAAGCAGAGGTTTTGGGATTGGATTCATCGGTTACCGCCGATGAGTATTGCAATGCCGTTCACGCTGCCGCCGCCCAGTTGGCACAGAAGCAGTCGGAATTGGCGCTCGAAAACCGTCTCTTGCAGACCGCTTTAAGTCATTTCGATTTTATAAAAGAATTCCTGCAGAGCTTGAATTCGAATGATGAGCCGATTGACATAGCGGAAAACTTAGCCGTCCGCTGGCAAAAGTTTTACCAGACAGGTCTTGTCTGTTTATATTTAGCTGCCCCCGCCGACTCACACTACCTTAAAGCCGTTGTTGTGGATAGTCCGTCGCAGACAAAAGCTGTCCTGCTGAAAGCGCCCGTTGAAACACCACCCGTACCGCAGGCAATTGCGAACAGTTTCGCAATTCTTAACGCTCAGGATTATGTCGGCTGGCTGTTTGAGCAATTGGATGTCGAGTTCGACTTGAGCCATACGAAATTGCTCCCCTTACTTTCCGGCAATAAAGCAGTAGGGGCGATTGTTTTCGAGTTTCACTATCCCATGGAGACAGAGCAGTTCGATGAAAAGTTTAAGACTATTGCCTCCATCGCAGGAGCCGTGTTAGGCTTGGCTTTTGCTTCTGCCAACCAGCAGCGGCTTGCTGAGCAGTTTGTGCAATCCCTTGCCAGCCCTGCGGCTAAGCCGGTTGCTGACTTGTCTGACGTGGCCTCGGCAAAGGCGGATGCTCTAAATGCTTTGGCTGAAATGGCAGCCGGCGCAGCTCACGAGTTGAATAATCCGCTCTCGGTCATATCAGGCAGGGCACAGATGCTCGCTGCCGGTGAGACCGACCCTGAAAAAAAACAAATACTCGAACAGATTCAGAAAAATGCCGGCGAGATTACTGCAATTATCGATGACCTGTTTGTCTTTGCCAGCCCGCCGTCGCCTCGCCCGGCTTGGGTCTCTCTCAGACAGATACTCGATGAAGCTATACAGTTGGCCTCGCAGAAAACCGGTGTAGAGCATATCGATGCGCGGATTGAAGTTATCGGGGACGTCAAAAACATTTTCGCCGATTCCGCACAGGTTGCATCGGCTATTGCAAATGTTATTTCTAATTCTGTTGAGTCTTACGCCGACAGTTTCGGCCCCGTAAAAATCACTACGTCTGTTGACCAGTCCGGCGGATTCGTGAAACTAACAATCGCTGATTTCGGCTGTGGAATGGATGGAGAGACGCTTCAAAAGGCAACGTATCCATTTTTCTCCAATCTGCCTGCCGGACGAAAGCGGGGGATGGGCCTTGCCCACGCCGCCCGGCTCATTCAATTAAACGGTGGGAGGTTAAATATAACAAGCAACCCCGGCAGCGGCACCACTGTAACAATCCTTCTGCCAGCGCATTAATCTGCCGGAGGCGGGTAGTTGTTTTGATAGATCCCTCAACTTCGCTCGGGACAAGATTGGCTTTGTTTGGTTCTATCCCAGGTTGCTCAAATCCCCTAAATTATCAGAAATGGCCCCTCTTAGAAGTTGCATTTTTAACGTGGGCGGATTATTTTTTGCTCTTTAAAAACTTTGCCGCTGGGATAATCGGTGAAGGTTACTTTGACGACCAAGTCCTTTTCCTTGCCGGTGATTTTATCGCCTACGTCGAAAGCCAATCTGTAATTAATTGTTATAAGTGTCGCACACCAAAGCTCTTTCAGCTCAGCCGGCGGGACGTGCCAGGAGCCGATTTTTGCCTCGCCTGCCTTTTTGTTCAGGTCCCAAAGCTCGACATCCACGGCACCTGTTGCCTTTACTATATCCCTTTGTTTATCAATAGGCTGTATGTAGACAAGCAGCTTTTCTTTTTTGCCGTCTTTGTCTTTGTCATAGAGATTAGTATATCTGGTAATCTTGATTCTTTGCAGGTCGTAAAGGTGCTCAATCCTGGCCCCAGACGGTAGCTTAGAGAGAGTTTTTACCTGGTTTTGCAATTGTTCAATCTCTGATTTGGATTGTTCGATTTGGCTTTTCTGCTCCAATTTTTCCCGCTTGAGTGTTTTAATTTCTTTTTCTAAGTCGTTGCCCTCGCAGCCTGCGGCGAAAAAGCAAAAGGCGGAAAACAGAAGGCAGGAGACAGAAGGCAGAAGACGAACGGATGATGGATGACTTGTGCACTTATACATTACTGCTCCTTATCCTTTTCCCTGACGATTTCGGGCGCTTTCTGCAGTATCCTATCTACAAGACCGTAGCTGATAGCTTCCTCTGCTTCCAGCCAGAGATTTCGGTCGCAATCCTTTTCTACTTTTTCCGGACTTTGGCCTGTATGCTCAGCCAGTATATTATAAAGCCGGGCGCGCAGACGCAATATTTCCTTGGCTTCAATATCCAAATCGGTGGCAGGTCCCTCCAGTATGCCAGCAATCAGCGGTTGATGCAGAAGCACCCTGCTATTGGCCAAAAGGAATCGCTTGCCGGCCTTGCCGCCTGTCAGCAGCACTGCCGCCATACTTGCCGCCTGTCCAACGCAATAAGTTGCGACATCACATCGCAGAAACTGCATCGTATCGTATATTGCAAGACCTGCTGTGATTGAGCCGCCCGCCGAATTTATATAAAAATGGATATCGTTTTTACTGTTTTCATTGCTCAGAAACAGCATCTGGGCGATGATTAAATTCGCCGCAGTATCATCGAGCACTCCGCCAAGAAAGACTATTCTGTCTTTGAGCAGTCTGGAATAAATATCGTAGGCGCGTTCGGTTCGCCCACTTTTTTCAATTACGATTGGCACTAAATTTTGATTGATTGTCATATCTGGTATTCCGTTTTACTTTTTGGTTTTTCCTTTCTTTTCCTCGTCTTCTTCATGGAGGACCTCGTCAATAAGGCCGTACTCCTTAGCTTCATCCGCGGTCAAGAACCTATCTCTTTCGGTCTCAGCGGCGATTTTCTCAATCGACTGGCCGGTGTGTTTTGAAAGAATCTCGTTTATCATAGTTTTGGCTTTGAGGATTTCCTCTGCCTGGATTTTGATATCGGCTGCCTGTCCGCTGACGCCGCCCCAGACCTGATGCAGCATAACTTTGGCGTGCGGGAGTGCGAAACGTCTGCCCTTTGTGCCGGCTGCAAGTACCACGGCGCCGCCGGACTGTGCCCTGCCGATACAGTAGGTCGCAACGGGAGAGCCGACAAAACGTATAGTGTCATAAATAGCCATTGTGTCATCGACGCTTCCGCCCGGGGAATTGATGTAGAGGCTGATTTCGCTGTCGCGTTTGAGATTATCAAGGTAGAGCATCTTCATAATAACCTCGGCAGCCCTGGCATAAGATATCTCGCCGATGAGAAAAACGATTCGGTTCTCCAGCAGCATATCGTCGAGACTCATCTGGCGGTATCGCTGATACTGGGCAGCGGGGCCATATTGGTCATACACTTCCAGGTGCTTTAGAATCTTTTTTTCAGGACGTTCAATAAACATTTATTGCTTCCTTCATACGATTGGTTATTAATACCCAAATACCTTATCGGGTATTTTTGCCCTTTGGTTTTCTTTTTTGGGTGCTTGTTTTACGAGATTGAGAACGTTTCTCCTCGGCAGTTGCCGTTTTTCTGGTTGTTTTCTTAGCTGGTTTCTTGGTTTCCTTTTTGGGTTCGACTTCTGTTATCTTTGCCGATTCGAGCAATTTGGCAATGCATTTATTTTCCCGGACCTGTAATCTGAACTGCGCCAACGAGCCGTCGCGCTCCATCTCTTCCCTCATTCTTTCGGGGCGTTGTCCCCGTTGAACAGCCAATTGTGCGATATGGCCGTTAATTTCCTCGTCGGTGATATCAATCTTAAGTTTCTCGGCAACTTTGGCCATTATAAAGAGGGTTTTGAGCTGGTCGTTGGCCTGCCGGTCGCTGCCGGCCTTGAGCTGTTCCATCTGCTGTTCAATCTGCTCGCGGGCAATTCCCCGCATCATCAGATTGGAATACTGTCTCTTCAGCAGTGCGTCCGATTGTTCTGCAACAATATCGACGGGCAGGTCAAACTTTGTGTTGTCGAGCATATATTTGTAAATCTGCTCAGCCATCTCGCCCTGAACCTGCTGCTCCAGCCGGGCCTGCAGACTGTTCTTAATTTTTTCTCGCATCTCGTTTTCATCTTTAACACCAAGACGGTTGAAGAAATTTTCATCCAGCGCAGCGGGTTTGAGCCATTTTGCTTCCTTGACGGCAATTTGAATATCTACCTTTTTGCCTCGATACTCCTGCCGGAAATATGTTTTTGGGACGTCTACGCTTGTTTGTTTGGTGTCGCCGGACTTGGTGCCTACGAGAAGCTCATCCAGCTTCTCTACCGGGATTGCCCCGACAAAACCATTGCTCCTGACATATATCTCGATGTTATTAAGCTTCTGTTCTTCCTCGACGCCCTCCGGCTTTAGAACCACGTCGGCTATTATCTGGTCGTCAAGCTCGACTTTTCCGCCGTCCCGCGGCGTCCATATACCTGACCACTTTTGCAGCCGCTCAATCTCCGTGTCGATTTGCTCGTCCGTGACTTTCAGCTTTTGCTTTTCTACGGGGATGCCTTCCAGCTTTGGCAAATCAAACTCCGGACGCACCTCGACATCGAACTCAAATTTCAGCGGCCCTGCAGCTGGCAGCTCTACCTTTTCAAAATCGATATCGGGGTCGCGAAGAATATCCAGTTTATTATCCTTAAGAGCTGCGTCGCTTGCATTGGCCAGTAGTTTCAGCTTAATTTGCTCTGTTGTTTCTTTGCCGAACCTTTTTTCCAGAAGTCGGCGGGGTGCCCTGCCTCTTCTGAAGCCCGGCAACAAAGCTTCTTTGCGCAGAGTCTCATACTGCTCGTCCGTGGTTTTTTTCACCGTCTCTTCCGGAATCTCTACGACAACTTTTTTCTTACAAGGCCCTGCTTCTTCGATTGTAACTGTGTTTTTCAACTCTGTGGTTTCTTGCTCTTTGGCCATTCCAACGCTCCCGCACAACTCTGCTTAGACTGCCCTAAAATAATAAACAAAAAAGGCATCGAGAAAACAACTTCCCTTAGCCAGATTTCAGCATTTTTTTCAACATATCGGCGACCAATGCCAAACTACATTTAGCTGGTAACTCGCCGGTACTATATACCCGTAATCCTTTATCAAGCAAATCCTTAAAGCGGGTGATGAGGCTCGAACTCACGACATTCACGTTGGCAACGTGACGCTCTACCACTGAGCTACACCCGCATTTTCACGACCCGTCACTTGTATCTCGCCGAGTAACGAGAAACACTAATAATATTATACGGGCAGATTAACCTCTTGCAAGGCCTTTTTTGTGAAAGTTTGGTGTTTATCCGCCACACTTCCGACGGATTTATATCGGCTGAAAAACAGGGCAAACGAGGTAAATTTCCGGCTTGTCTTTGGCGAGAATTGGTAGGATAATGAAAAAAGTTAAAAATTAAAAGTAAAGCAAAATTGTGGAATTGCCCGTGCGGAATATGAAGGAAGAACTGGCGGAAAAATGAGCGCAAAGTATATGAGATTGTTCAAGATGGGGGTGTATACGGGGCTGTCTTTGCTGATAGTACCAGTATTAATTACGATTATCTTTATGGTCGGCTGTGCTGCAGAACCCAGCAGTGTTCTTACTACGCAAAGCAAAGAAAGCAGCGCAAGTCAAGCGCCGGCTGATGTAAACGCTGAACCGGAGCGGAAACAAAAAGCCATTGAAGAGAAAAAAGTGCTGCGCCCGGAACATACGCATCCCGCTTTTGCGGAACGAGTAAAAGAGCGGGAGAGAATGGTGGCCGAGCAAATTCAGGTGAGGGGCATCAAAGACCCAAATGTTTTGGCGGTGATGCGGATTGTGCCGCGACATGCGTTTGTAAAAGCCAGCAAGCAGGACTTTGCCTACGGCGATTATCCGCTGCCGATAGGATTCGGCCAGACCATAAGCCAGCCATATATCGTGGCGTTTATGACGGAGGCGCTGGAATTGGGCCCGGATTCGAAGGTATTGGAGATAGGGACAGGGTCCGGCTATCAGGCGGCGGTATGCGCAGAGATTGCCGCCGAAGTCTATACCATCGAGATTATCGAAGGACTTGCTAAACGAGCGGAGGAGAAACTGAAAGAATTAGGTTATACGAACGTATTCGTCAGGGCGGGCGACGGGTATTTCGGCTGGCCGGAGAAGGCGCCCTTTGACGCCATTATCGGTACGGCGGCAGCCGAGCGGATACCACCACCATTGATAGAGCAGTTAGCCCCTGGCGGCAGGATGATATTGCCTTATGAAACTTCTTCCGGTTTTCAATATCTGGTGCTGATAACCAAAAACGAGAAGGGCGGTATAAATAGAAGGAATGTTTTACCCGTTATGTTTGTTCCGATGACCGGCGAGGTAACAAAGCCGGAGAAATCGGCGAGATAACTTTGCTGCAAGGAATACGTCAGCAGGTCAAATGCAGGGCCGCGGCAACATTTACACCAGCCTGTAATAACTCGTTAAACTTTTGGACGGCTTTATAGGTATCGAGCGCCTCTAATTGGATATTGTGCTTTTGCAGAACCTGCCGTGTCTGCTCTGATATTTTCATTATCCCTGATGCCCCGCAGCCGACCACCAGGACGGATGGTTTGGCTGATAAAACGATTTCGATATCCTCAGGAGATAACAAATGACCCTGTTTTCGCCACCAATCGGATTGGACGGAACCGCCGAGGATTATACAATCGTTGTTGTAGGTTTTGCCTTCGATAACGATTTTGCCGAACTGGTACGAATCAATATGCATATTGGTTTTTTAACACAAGGTGCCTTGATTATCTATTGAAATCCGCCGTGGACTGATAACCATTTTATTTTTGTAATTCTTCTTTTTTTGCTAAAATCTAGTATGAAAATATCGCAGCACATCTTTTCTAAAAAGGGCTGACTATATGTTTTGGTTTAAGAAATGGCGACGAAATCGGCTTGGCTATAAGCAATTTCCTGAGAGGTGGCTGCGGATTATTGAAAAGAACGTGCCGTTATACAACAGCTTACCGCCCGAAGATAAAACCGAGCTGCGGCGTCATATACTTATATTCATTGGCGAGAAGCGGTTCGGGGGCTGCCGCGGACTTGAAATAACTGATGAAATAAAGGTCACTATAGCTGCGCAGGCGTGCATACTGCTTCTGCATCGGGAAACCGATTATTATCCGGGTCTTTCCACGATACTGGTATATCCGCGGGCTTTTGTAGCGCGGCGGGCCGAACATTTGCCCGGCGGAGTGGTGTCTGAAGGGCCGCAGGCGCTTAAGGGAGAATCTTGGCATCGGGGGCCGGTCATCCTGTCGTGGGACGATGTGAAACACGATACCGCCGACATCAACGATGGTCACAATGTCGTATTCCACGAGTTCGCACATCAAATTGAAAGCTCCGGCGGCAAAAGAGACAGCACGGCTGTTTTAAAAAACAGGTCAAGCTATATTGCGTGGGCGCGTGTGTTGCAAAAAGATTACGAGAAGCTCAGGCAGGCAACGGCCCGGCGACAGCCGACACTTTTAAATAAATACGGCGCGACCAACCCTGCAGAGTTTTTCGCAGTTGTTACGGAGTTCTTTTTCGAAAAACCCAAAGAGCTGAGGCAGATTCACCCGCAGCTTTATAATGAGTTAAAACAGTTTTACCAGCAGGACCCTGTCAGTTATTTAACCTGAAACATAATTATTAACAGCGGCTTTGCCCAACAGTTCCGAACCATTTTTGCGTCTTCAGGCATATTTTCACGAGCATCAGCATCACCGGCACCTCTATAAGAACGCCTACAACCGTTGCCAAAGCTGCGCCAGAGGACAAGCCGAACAGCATTGTGGCCGTAGCGATGGCAATCTCGAAGTGATTCGATGCCCCAATCATAGCCGACGGCGCAGCATCCCGATATGTGAGCTTCAAAGGCCTCGACAGCCCGTAACCAATCCAAAAGATAAAATTGGTTTGAATAAATAAAGGTATTGCAATCCACAGGATTGTCAGTGGGTTCGAGAGGATAATTTCGCCCTTAAATGAAAACAGCAGCACGAGAGTAATCAGCAATGCAATAATCGTTATCGGCGTCAGGAAGTGCAAAAACTTTTCCTCAAACCAAATTCGCCCCTTAGCCGCTATAATCCATTTCCTCGAAAAGTATCCTGCCACAAGCGGCAGAGCAACATATATTGCTATCGAAAGGACCAATGCCTGCCACGGCACAGGCAATCTGCCTACACCCAAAAGAAAACCGCCCAGCGGCCCGTAAAGCACGAGCATCGACAAAGAGTTAATTGCAACCATTACCAGTGTATGGCCGTCGTTGCCTTTTGCAAGATAGCCCCAGACAAGCACCATCGCCGTGCACGGAGCAATACCCAGCAGGATACAGCCAGCCAGGTAACTGCGCCAAAGAGGGACTTCAAGAACTTTTACGCCGCCCTGCTCTATTACTTTGCCGACTCCGTAGGTTGCGCCGACCGGTAAATCAAGGCCGAACGGCATTTTGACAATATCTACAGCATTAGCGCCTATGAAATTGTGAAAGACAGTTCCAAGAAAGAATAATGCGATGGCATACATCGTAAAGGGCTTTATAGCCCAGTTTAGAAACAAAGTAAGACCTACAGGTTTTACGCTTTTGCCGGCCTTTAACACCTCCGCAAAATCAATTTTCACCATAATCGGGTACATCATAAAAAACAGACATATCGCAATCGGAATTGAGATTACTGGAGCACCGCCGACGTATATCGCCATATCGTCGAGCGTCCTGGCCAAACTCGGCGCAAGTTTGCCCAGCACAACGCCTGTAATAATGCACAGTCCGACCCACAGCGTAAGATATTTCTCAAATATGCTGAGTTTTCTTGTTTTTTCTTCTTCTGTCACGCCCTGATTCCTTATTCTTTTCTTCTGAATGCCGTAACATTGACACTGACAATATAATCGCTGGGTTTGCTCCCCGGAGGCAAAAGTTTTATGACCTCCTTGAAAAGCGGGTCGCCGGAACCTGCCATCACGTCAATAATATGCGTTTTTTCATCCGCCCGAATGTCGACAAGCCCGGCCCGTTCTGCCATCTTTACGGTTTCATCAACGCTGACTGCACCTGCAATACAGCATAATAGTGCAGCGGCAGCCTTGATAATTTCCTTCGGTATGGGCTTCTTCAGTGCAATGTCGGAGATGCACGCTTTGCCGCCGGGTTTTAATACACGGGCTATTTCATTCCAGACCTGCTGCTTATCCGGCGAAAGATTGATTACGCAATTGGAAATTACTACGTCAACGCTTGCATCTGCTACCGGAATGTGTTCTATCTCACCGAGCCGAAACTCTACATTCGAAAGGCCGGTCTTCCTGGTAAACGCGGCTATGCCTGCTCTGGCCTTGCTTATCATTTCCGGTGTCATATCGACGCCGATAGAGTAGCCTGTCGGGCCGACTTTGGACGCAGCGATGAATACATCGAATCCGCCTCCGCTGCCCAAATCCATAACTACCTGCCCGGCTTCAAGATTGGCAATAGCGGTCGGATTGCCACACGATAGCCCCATATTTGCTCCCTCTGGCAGAACCTCCAGTTCTCCCGCGGTATATCCTATCCCCTCAGCAAGTTTGTTGGGTGATAGTGACCCACAGCCGCAGCCGCTCCCCGTTTTGCCTTTGGCTATATCTATATATCCCTTACGAACGGTTTCTCTCATTTTTTCTTTTGGTTCCATAATAAATTCCTTTTTAAAAAAGTCCCACTGGCCTTTTGCGTTTTTCGCTATATTTATTTTTTTCAGTCATCGCCTTGGCTTCTGAGAATCGATAGGGGATATCCCCATCTTTATGAAGGAGATGTGTAAATCAGATACAAACCGCCTAAAAGAACAAGAACACCGCAGATTTTCTTTAGTATAACGGCCCCCTTAGAGCGCTCGTTCCAGTTCATATACTGCTCCACGAGCTCTGTTGATGTCCCCGCCAGCACGATTACAGAGCAATGTCCAATTCCGTAAACCAGCAGTAGAATTATGCCGTAAAGCAAATTCGTGTTTGCCAGCTTGAATGTAACGCCGAGCATCGGCGCCATATAAGCAAAAGTGCAGGGGCCTATGGCAATACCAAAGACTAAGCCAAGAATAAAAGCAGCCAGCGCACCTTTACGTTTCATTCCAACCTGCCCCGGCCCCGACCACGGCACCGGAATAACGTCGAGCAGGTGAAGTCCGACTAAGAAAAATATCAGCGCCACAAAATAATTGCCGTATTTCCCGATGTCACCTATCATTCGTCCCGCCGCGGCCGTAATGACCCCGATAGCTCCGATGGTGATAAGTATCCCCACTGCAAATAAAGCGGAGATGACAAAAGCCCGCTTCGTTGATATCCTGCCCTGCTCATCAATGAAACCTACAATCAATGGGATGCTGGCTAAGTGACAGGGACTTAACAGAATACTCAGGATGCCCCAGATAAACGATGCGCCTATCGCTATCAGCGGCGTGCTTTCAACTGCGTGAGTTAAGTTGGTAAAAAGCTGCTGTATCATTTAATTTTTGCAAGTTCAACGCCAAGTTCTTTCCACTTGGCTAAAATATCTTCTTTAGAGAAAAATCCTTCGTGTCGGAACAATTCTTTGCCGGAAGCATCGAAAAATATCTGAGTTGGAATAATCGTAATCCCATATTCCTTGGCCTTGTCAGGATTTTTCCAGACATCGATGAATTCCACATTGATAATTCCGGCATAATCTTTCTTTATCTCCTCAAGTATCGGGGCCATCATTTTGCAGGGAATACATTTATCAGCCCCCAAATCAACCAACCTCGGTAGCTTTCTAACCTCGCTTGGCTGTTGACTCTGAGGAGACACTGTTTGGGAATTCTCTTTGTTCTTCAAGACGACCACCGCCGCCACCGATGCAACAAGAAGTAAAACGATAATTATTTTCGGTAAATGTTTCACCTTAATAGTTCCTTTAATTCTTCGGCTGAAGCTACTTTACCAACAACCTTGACCTTGCCGTCAACCGCCAGTGCAGGTGTTATCATCACGCCGAATTTCATTATCTCATTGATTTTTGTTATCTTTTCAAGCTCATATTCCATTCCGAGTTCTTTAGCGGCTGCTTCCGCGTTCTCCGCCAGCTTTTTGCACTTCGGACAGCCCGCCCCGAGTATCTGAATCTTCTTCATTTTTTATCTTTCAAATCGCAGGTGTTGGGATATTTTCCCACGCAGTTGATTTTTTAACTTTTGTTATTTTTATAATTTGTCCAGTCCTCGTATCAAGGTCTATTGCCTCTATTGGTATGCGTATATTATCGAACGCAAATAATTGTTTTCCGAATATATGGTTTGTAGTCTTATGCTCGACCTCAACGATGATTACGCGCCTGTAGGGACAGGTTTTGCAGTCCAGATTGGGGTCATCAATTCCCATCGGGCAGTGATGACGTCTGGCAAGTAAGGGGTCAACATTGTGCATTTTCGCCATATGCAGTGCTGGCGAGGCTCTCAAATGGCCGAACGGATGCAGCACCCATTCGGTTATCATCGCAATACTGTGGTGCTTTTTGTACAAGTGGAAATTGTCGCCTGTATCGGCAATCATACCCTGCATAATGTAGTCGCCTGGCATAACATAACCAAGATAATCTTTTTTGCCCCGCAGGCCGGTATCGCTGCCCATAATTCCATTCAGCACATTCGCATCTAAATGATTGTCTTCGGGCAGAATTGATACCAGCGTGAGATTGCCTTTCGATTTGAGAGCAAGTGATTGCAGTGTAACTGCGCGTAAAATGAAACCGACGCCCATAACAATAATTATGATAAGTGCCGGAATTACAACATATCTGGCTGATGTGTTTGGAACAAATCTTCGAATAAATTTGAATCGTTTTTCGATAAATTGCGGCACGAACATTCCTGTATTTTGCAGATAATTGCCATAGCTTCCGCCGTATTGTGTCTGCATCCGTTTCTCTTCGTCCTTGGCGAGAAAATAATATAAAATAAACATTATCGACAGGCTTGTCAGCACTATAAACCTCGGCCATAAAATGCACATACCGATGCCCCACAGGCTCAGCGAAGAATACTGGGGATGGCGAATATATTTGTACAGCCCTTTGCTGGCAACGCCCCATTTGAATATCTTGCAGCCATATACCTGTACGGCGCAAATAATGAACGACATCATCCCTATAACGAAAAAGACCGAACCGAGAACGCGAATGACTTTGAGGAATAATGTCGGCGGCAAAATCATATGAGGCAGGAAAAAACCGGTTAACCAGCTCGTGGCCGCGAATTTGTCAAGCCATGCAAAAACAGGATTAAACACCGAATAAAAAAAGAACGCAAACGGGCTTATCATAATCAGTACTTCGAATGCCATTATAAAAAAGAAAACGATACCGCTCGCCGCTGCAAAACTCTTGCCCCAATTTTTTGATTTTGTGTTCATTTCTGTGCCTTTCCTGAATTACTTCCGCCCGTTATAAAATCTGTCATCAGCGGGTGAAATTTTATTTCGTAAGTTCTGCATCCATCCGCATTTTGAGTCTTCGAAACAGTCGAATTCGGGAATATATGGTTTTATATCCAGCAGAGGCGTACCGTCGAGGACATCAATATCGGCGACATAAAGTTTATTGCTGGCTATTCGCAAAAGCCGGACCGGGGACATCCCTATCGGATTAGGACGACAGGGCGCTCGCGTGGAGAACAATCCACGTTCAGAATTGTCCCTAAATGGCTTTACAATCAGCTTTGTTGCACTCACCCGGTCAAACCAGTAAATCAGCCATATTCTTTCGAAGCCATTTAAATCTTTCAGCCCATCGGCAAATTGCGGCTGGACCTCGACTATTCCCTCAGCGCCGTCTGCAAAGACCGGCTGTATCGGCATCCCTTCGGGCGCCTTGAAAGGTGAGTGGATTGTTCCTATTGGTTTTACTTCCATAATTTCTATCCCCAAAAGTTTCCGAACATCATCCCGCAAATCGTCGCCATTACAATCACAAGTAAAATAAAGACGATCGTTTTCTGTGTCCCCATAACCGAACGTATCACCAGCATACTCGGCAGAGATAGTGCGGGCCCGGCAAGCAGTAGTGCAAGAGCAGGTCCTTTGCCCATACCCGCGGAAACAAGCCCCTGGACTATCGGCACCTCGGTTAGCGTTGCAAAATACATAAACGCCCCCGCAACGGAGGCAAATAGATTCGCCCGCAGCGAATTTCCGCCGACTGCCGCCGAAACCCATTTTGAAGGTATCACGCCTTCGCCTTTAGGCGTACCCAGCAAAAAGCCCGCGACAAGAACACCTGCCAGGAGTAACGGCAGAATCTGTTTTGCAAACCCCCACGTTGCGCCCGTCCACTCCGCCAAATCACCTTTGCTGAACCAAAGAAAAAGAAACAATACCAACCCTGCAAGGAAAACTGCGGTAATAATCCACTTCGCCGAATAAACTGCAGCCCACACCCCGGCAGATTCAATCGGCTTTGCCCAGTTCGCAAAGACGAGGACGCCGACCATTGAACCGAAATACAAAATATTCTGCCATAATGGTCTTGCCTTAGCATCGCCGTTAAAAGCTGTTGTGTTCTCTGCCTTTTGAACTTCTTCTTTTCGATATATTAAATGCATCAATAGCCCGATTATTACGCTGAATACAATTGCCCCGATAGCCCTTGCTGCGCCGAGCTCAAAGCCGAGCACCCTGGCCGTCAGGATAATTGCTAAAACGTTTATCGCCGGCCCCGAATATAAAAACGCGCTTGCAGGCCCCAGCCCTGCCCCCATCTTATAAATTCCTGCAAATAATGGCAGCACCGTACACGAGCAGACGGCCAGAACTGTCCCTGATATGCTTGCAACGCTGTATGCCAATACTTTGTTGGCCTTGGCACCGAGGTACTTCATAACCGATGCCTGACTTACAAAAACCGAAATTGCTCCCGCTATGAAAAACGCAGGCACAAGGCACAAAAGCACATGTTCTTGCGCATACCACTTAACAAGCAATAAAGACTGTATTATGGCATTATCAAATCGTCCGGCCCCGACAGGCAGAAAATAAAAAATCAGAAAGACCGCGACGATTAAAACTAATTTCCTGCTTTCAGTTTTTATGCTCATATCAGATGGTTCTCAGGAACTTTTCATTTTCTTTCGCCTGCTGTTTCAAACAGACCGTTATGCACGAAAAACAATCGAGAATGCAGGGATATTTGAGCTTATATATCACCCGAAGCCCTTCCTTCCTGTATTCAAGCACGCCTGCTGAAACCATCACCGAAAGATGACGGGAGACGTTTGACCGCTCTGAGCCGATATGCTCGGCGATATCGCAAACGCATTGCTCGCCGTCTTTTAGAAAATCCACAATGGCAATTCGTAACGGATGGGCTATGGCCGCTGCAATTTCCGCCTGTTTTGCGAATAGTAACTGTTTTTTCCTGTTCGGCATTTTATCTCCAATTGTTACTATGTGATTATATACTCACACAATAACAGACTGTTCGGACAAAGTCAAACATCCCAGTGAGATTTTTTAAATATCGCCTGCAGCTTGAAACAAAAGTTAAATAACGTTATAATCCCGCATCAATAATTTTTTAAGTAAAATGTGCTATAGCTAATAAAGGACATACTTATGGAGAGCCATCGCAGGAGCAGAATTAAAAAATTACGCAAGAGCGGCTTTAGGGCCCGGATGCGAACCAGCAAAGGCCGCAAAACAATCAGCAATAAACGCCGGGCAGGACGCTCGGTGAATGTCAGAAGTCTTTTCAGAAATAGGTAGAACCGATCCGGCTACGGCGTGCTTCGCCGTGGCAAGTTAACCACGCTGGCAGTATAAAATCTTACTGAAATTACCTACCGCGTGCATCGGCTCAGCCCGGTCGAAGTTACAAGTCTTGAAAAAATAATAAGAAAATGTTAGTATGCGCTGAAAATGGGTATTAATAGTTCAAATCCTTTTCTTCCAATTACCCCCGAAGAGATGCGTCAGCGAGGATGGAAACAGGCAGATATTATTCTTGTTACCGCTGATGCTTACGTTGACCATCCCTCTTTCGGAGTTGCACTGATAAGCAGGTGGTTAGAGAAGCTGGGTTACAAAGTAGCAATACTTGCCCAGCCCGACTGGCGAAGTGCAGATGCCTTTCGGAGTTTGGGGCCGCCGAGATTATTTTGGGGTATTACCTCCGGTGCTATAGATTCGCAGTTTAATGACTATGCTTCGATGGGGCATCGGCGGAAAAGAGATGTGTATAGTCCCGGCGGCCGTTTGGGCCTTCGTCCAAGGAGGCCTCTGCTTGTTTATTCAGCCCGTGTGCGCGAGGCATTTAAAGGAATTCCCTTAGTTTTAGGTGGTCTCGAAGCCAGCTTACGGCGATTGGTGCATTACGACTATATTGAAAACAAACTCAAGAGGTCTGTCTTAATCGACGCTAAAGCTGATTTGCTTATCCACGGGATGGGAGAAAGAGCGATTAAGGAAATAGCAGAACGGTTAAGTGAAGGCTGGTCTATCGATGACCTGACCGATATCCCCGGTGTTGCATATCCGGTCAAGCGAGGAATGAAAATGCCAGGCAATGCCATTCGCCTGCCGTCATTATCACAGCAGGAGGCCGACCATAGTTTAGTTATGTCCTGCCGGAAATTATATCAGGCGCAGGCACATCCGAAAGGACTTCCTGTAATTCAGGACCAGGAGCCCGGAGAGATTGTCGTGATGCCGCCGGCTGAACCATTGAGCACGTTCGAGATGGACGAGCTGTATGATGCGCCTTTTGCACGGAGGTGGCATCCGCATTATGACAAAGCCGGCGGCGTGCCGGCACTTGAACCAATACAATTCTCGATAACAGCGCATCGAGGATGTTTCGGTGGCTGCTCATTCTGCGCTCTCTATTTTCATCAGGGGAAATATATCAGTTCCCGTTCCATTGAAAGCTTATTGTCAGAGGCGGACTGTCTGACAAAACACGAGCAGTTCCGCGGCACTATCAGCGATATAGGCGGTCCGACGGCCAATATGTATGGTATGAAATGCGAGCAGGGTAATGACTGCCGAAGGGTGAGCTGTCTTGTCCCTTCGGTATGCAAACATCTTAAAGCAGATGCCGGCCAACTGATAAAAATGATGGAATCTTTTCTAAAATGGCGGGAGAGTCAGTCTTCTCGAATAAATGTATATATTGCTTCAGGCATCCGTCACGATTTGGCGCTTCAAAACAAGGAATACATCGACTTGCTGGTCCGGCATTTTGTGGGCGGCCATCTTAAGGTTGCTCCAGAACATTATTGTCCTGAAGTGCTTGAGCTGATGGGCAAGCCTCCATTTGAGCTTTTTGAGGAATTTGAGACGTATTTTAAGGAGGTATCCAGTCAGGCAGGCAAAGAGCAGTACCTTGTGCCGTATTTTATAAGCTCGCATCCGGGTTGCACCACCGATGATGCGTTGAAACTGACCGAGTACTTAATCTCACATTCCTGGTGCCCCCGTCAGGTGCAGGACTTCAGCCCGATACCTTTGACCACCTCGACGGCGATGTATGTGTCCGGTATCGACACCAAGGGCAAAAAAATCTTTATCCCCAAAGGGCACAAGGAAAAGATGCTTCAGGCGGTGTTGTTACAATACTGTGAAAGTAAAAATAAAAGAATAGTAACCAGTTTTCTTCGACGCCGGGGCCGAACCGACTTAATCAGTAGGATTAATCATCTGCAAAGGCAAAGAAGACGTTCTGAATCCGGCCGACCCGGCTATGGCGTGCTCCACCGTGGCGGGAAAGAGTACGAATTTTGAAAAGATTTGGAAAACTTGCTCAAATTCGGTTAATATGGTCGAATATAAATGTTCGGGAAGAAATTATATCGTGTTAAGGTATTTGGAGTCTAAGACTATGAAAGCCAAGGCATTACTTTATTTACTGCTGTCAACGGCGACAATCATAATTGGGTGCAAAGCCCCGTTGAAGGTGGTTAAGCCGCCATACGATAAACCCCTGCCGCCGGGCCGGCCTGCGCTGCGTAAACTCACAAATCCGTTGGAGATACCCGATTTTACTCTGGCTTGTTTTGATGTTGAGGGTTTAAAGCCGGCAGTGGAAAGGAGCCTGAACTACCTCAGCAAGCCCTCGAGTAAAAAGTTTTTCCCAGTCAGTGGTATAGACCATCAAATGGCAGTGGACAGCGTGAAGGAGTTCTCGGTGCTGCTGGATTCGGGTTTGGGCGGTTCAGAATTGAACGCCGCTATAATGAGCATATTCGATGTTTATATGTCGGTAGGCTGCGATGACAACGGCACGGTGTTGTTCACCGGTTATTATACGCCGATTTTTGAAGGGTCGCTCGAGCCCAGCGACCGTTTCAAATATCCTTTATGTAAGCAGCCGGACAACTTAGTAAAAGACCCTAACGGCAAAGTGCTCGGGCGACGTATGGCCGACGGCAGTATTATACCATACCCCCCGCGAGCTGTTATTGAAGATGCGATGATGCTTAGAGGCAAAGAATTGATATGGCTTAGTGACCCATTCGAAGCATACATAGCACACATACAGGGTTCCGCCAAGATAAGACTGCCGGATGGTAATTTGGTGACGGTAGGTTATGTTGCACATAACGGCCACGAATACAGGAGTATATCGCAAGCTCTGGTGAGAGACGGCAAAATATCCGGCTCGCAACTGAGTCTGGCCGCAATTATAAAGTACTTCAAGGAGCACCCTGACGAGGTCTCGTTCTATACCCGCTTGAATCCGAGATACATTTTTTTCAGCAGGCAGGAAGGAGACCCTCGCGGCAGTTTGAACGAGCCGGTAACGCCGATGAGAACTATCGCTACGGACAAATCAATCTTTCCTCGCGGCTGTTTGACCTTCATATCTACTACGTTGCCCAGAGAAGAGGGCGGCAATGTTGTTCTGCGACCTTTCGCCGGTTTTATGCTTGACCAGGATACAGGCGGTGCAATCCGCGCACCCGGGCGCTGCGACGTTTATATCGGTGTGGGAGATACAGCCGGCAAGCTTGCAGGACAAACCTACCGGGAAGGAAAGCTGTATTATCTGTTTTTGAGGCAGTAAGCATCTAATTCTAAAAAATATAGAGAAGGCGATGTACAAAAGGCGCGTCGTAAATGGCTGAAAAGCTCAAGATAAGAAGGGTTGCTTTCTATATAATGGCTTTGGCGTGCCTTGCTGCAATAGCTTATATAGGACACGGCTGGTTTTACGGGGCCGCTACTATACGCGAGCTTTTAACCGAGAACAAACAGCTCAAAAAAGCGATAACCAACCTTACGCTCGAAGACCAAATCGGTTATGCAAAAGTAATTTCCCAGGAAAATCGTGAGGGGAACCTATTCACAAATGTCCGATTCGTTGAAACCGCCAGAGACGACAAGTTGAAAAAAGTGCTTGAGAAGAGTTGCACAGTCGAGGGCGACATAGTTCATTTTGATGCATTAATCGTGAAATTCGGCGACAAAATGGTAATGGATGGAAAACAGAAGGCATTATACATATGGCGGAGGGTATATGGCGAAAATACTGCTCCGGAAAATGGCCTAACAATAGAAGAGCCGGGCAAAGAACCTCAAAGATACAAAGACCTGCTGAAGCTGCTGCCGACAAAGGAAGCCGATTTGTTCTGGACGAATATATGGGAACTGGCGAACAATCCGGACCAGCTAAAGGAATACGATATCAAAGCTGTTTACGGCAACGTCATATACTCCAGAATGAGGAAGGGGCTTGTCTACATTTTTAAAATAAGCCCGACCGGACAGCTATACCCGGAAACTGTGCCGGATATGTACAAATAGCAATAAAAGCCGATTGGCTTAGAAATCCCGAATCCGCTTTATTCACTCTTTGTTGTGGTCAGTTAGCTAATGTCAGTGCGAAGCCATTTGCGGTGTTAGGGTATCTTGGCTCGTGAGGCTCCGGCTTTTTGAACAAAATTCTTTCAGCCATCGCAGTGCTCACATCGACTATAAAAGCTTCGCCGTTAGAACCTTTTAATATTGCCTTTGCGCCGGAAGGGACGGCAAAACCTATGCCGGAACCGCCATAGCCTCCTGCACCAGTAACGAGCATAACGACTATGCCAAGCAATAAACCGATAACAGCAGATTTTAAGTCAAACTTCATGATGTTTACCTCCTTAAATCCTGATAGTTTGTAGATTTTCATATCCATCAACTACACGCGTAACGCATAAATAGCTTCTAAACCGGCTTCATATATAATTGACGCATAAATATACGAATTAATTTCATAAAAAATGCGGCAGAGGTAAAAAAATGCAGATGTGCCGTTTTGCTTCCTCTGGTCCGCCTTCAGCCTCTCGGCCAAATCATATTACGGATTCTTTACAACAGCCGTTATTTCGTTTAAAATTCGTTCAACTTGTCTAAGCAATGAACCAAAACCGTGTTTATAAGAAAACGCACATTTCATTTGTTTTGCCTTTCGCTGCTTTTTTTCGGTTTAGTGGTAGTATGTGGATGTAGTAAAAAGAATGAGCCGTCTGTTATGTTTGCTGTCGGTGGTGCGCCGGCAGAGTTGGATTTTTGGCAGGAACTGATAGCTGAGTTTGAAAAGCAGACCGCCATAAAAATAGATTTGCTCAGACAACCAACCGACACTGACTTAAGGAAACAGGGACTTGTTACATCTTTAAGGTCGGCGAGAACCGACCCTGATATATTTCTTATGGACGTTGCCTGGTTAGCCCAATTTGCGGCCTCGGGCTGGTTGGAGCCGCTCGATTCATATGTAAAAAGCAACCAGTTGAACTTGGATGGTTTTTTCGAAAAGGCCCTGAATCTTGTGGATAAATACGATGGGCAGCTTGTTGCTTTACCCGTTTATGTGGATGGTGGTATTCTTTATTACCGGAAAGATTTGCTTGAGAAGTATGGTATTGAAAAGCCGCCGCAAACGTGGCAACAACTTGTTGAGCAGGCTCAAAAAGTGCAAGAGGAGGTTAGAAAAACGAACCCCGGCTTTTACGGATTTGTCTGGCAGGCAGCGCAGTATGAAGGTCTCGTTTGCACCTGGCTGGAATTCACAGGCTCACATAACGGAGGTGTCATTCTCGACGGCAAAGGTGTTGAAATCAACACGAAAGAAAATATCGACGCTACGCAATTTATGTACGACCTTATTCACAGATATAAAATCTCACCGCCCAACACTTTTACCGAAATGAAGGAAGAAGAGGTCAGGACTTTCTTCCAGCAGGGAAATGCCTTGTTTGAACGAAACTGGCCCTATGCGTGGGCGTTGCATCAAGGCGAGGATTCATCGGTCAGGGGAAAGGTCGGCATAGCAGCTTTACCTCATTTTGCCGGCGGTAAAAGCGTCTCCACTCTTGGCGGCTGGCACATAGGAATGTCAAAACACTCGGATGCAAAGCAGAAAAGCTTCGAGTTTATAAAGTTTGTCCTCTCGTACAATACACAAAAGAAACTCACCTTAAAGCTTGGCTGGAACCCGGCCAGAAGGGACGTTTACACTGATGCCGACGTAGTTGAAAAGATGCCTCATCTTGTTTATTTGAGAGATGTATTCGAGAACCTAAGTCCCCGTCCTAATCTTCCTTACTACACTATGATTTCCGAGGTAATTCAGCGGTATGTGAGCAGCGTGCTCAGCGGCAAGCTGACTGCGGGGCAAGCCTTATCTGAAATGGAAAGTGAGGTCAAAAAGATAATTGAAAAATACGAACCCGAACAGATTCCAGGGGACACGGGGCATCAGCATTAAGGAAATAAAGGCCACTGGCATTTTTATTTCGCCTTTGGTAGCTCTTATTTTTCTTTTTATTCTTGTGCCGGTTTTAGGCACTTTTATTAACAGTCTGTTTCAGGATGTCGCTTTCCTTGAGAAGCGGTTCGTTTTTTTGAGTAATTTTCGACGGCTGTTCACCAATTCAGGTTTTCAACAAGCGTTGAGGTTTACTCTATTGTTTGTTTTGGTTTCAGTTCCTTTTGAAGTCATCCTGGGGCTCGCGTTTGCTATGCTTATGAATGCCAGAGTCCCTCTTCGCGGCCTTTTGCGGGCGTGTGTTCTGATTCCCTGGGCGATACCGGCAGCGGTTTCCGGCCGTATATGGGAGTTGATTTATAATTACAGCTACGGCTTGGCAAATTTCATTTTCGTCAAACTCGGCCTGACAACCGAACCGATAAACTGGCTGGGTACAAGTCTTGGAGCCTTCAGCGCTGTGGTAGCGGCCGACGTTTGGAAAACAACGCCATTTGTAGCTATTATTATGCTTGCAGGTCTGCAGGCAATACCGACAGAACTGTTCAGCCAGGCGAAAGTGGACAGGGCGAATTTCTTACAGGTTTTTTATAAAGTCACCGTTCCTTTGATAAAACCGGTAATCATCGTCGCGCTGTTATTCAGAACCATAGACGGCTTGCGTGTTTTCGATTTGATTTACGTTTTAACCGGCGGTGGGCCCGGTGGGGCAACAACATCAATCTCACACTATGCCTACAAATACTTTATCAGCGGAGACTTTGGTTTCGGTTCAGCAGTATCTGTGGTACTATTTGTAATCGCATTTTTGCTATCGGTATTTTATGTTAAAGTCGGCCGATTCAAGGCACAACAGGTATGAAAGAGAATACAGTAAAAAATCTGCTCATATTCGCCGGCATAGTTTTTTGCCTGGTGTTCTGTCTTTTCCCGTTTATTTATATGATAGTAATAAGTCTGAGCACACGAGCGGATTTCCTTGCACAGAAGGTGTCATTCAGGTTCACACCGGACAATTTTAATTCGGTTTTGACAGACCGGTCGCTTCACTTTCCAGACTATCTGCGCAACAGTATTGCGATTTCATTGATGAGCGCATTTTTCTGCGTTGTGATTGCGTCTTCGGCGGCCTACGCCATAACTCGACTGCAGTTTCCCGGCAAGATGTATCTGCTGTTCTTTGCGCTTGCGGTTTCGATGTTTCCGCAGATTGGTTTGGTCGGTTACCTGTTTAAATTTATGACTAAGCTGGGCTGGATTAATACGTATCAAGCGCTGGTGCTGCCGTACACAGCGTGGATTCTGCCTTTGTCTTTATGGATACTTGTAAGTTATTTTTCTCAAATCCCCCGGGAGCTGGATAAAGCCGCTTTAGTGGACGGCTGCACATATTGGCAGAGCTTATGCAAGGTTGTTTTGCCTGTTGCAGCTCCGGGAGTATTGTCTGTTTTTCTACTGTCTTTTATTTTTGCGTTCAACGAATTTATGTTCGCCCTTATGCTGACAACGGATTACAAGGCGCGCACAATCCCCGTAGGCATAGCTCTGTTCCAGGGGCTGCATGGCCAAACGCCGTGGGGCAATATTATGGCTGCTTCGGTTGTGACCACGTTGCCGGTAGTGATTCTGACATTAGTATTTCAAAGACGTATAATGGGCGGCCTGACAAGAGGAGCGGTTAAAGGATAGCTAAAAGGATGAAAGTAGAATTGTTGAATATAACCAAAGAGTTTGTTTCGCTGAGGGGAAGGATTGTCGCTTTAGAAGATGTAAGTGTGAAAATAAATGAAGGAGAATTGTTCGTTTTGCTCGGGCCCAGCGGCTGCGGCAAGAGCACACTTCTTAACCTCATCGCGGGGCTGGAGAAGCCCACTTCCGGCCGGATTCAGTTTGATAGCACTGTTGTTGCCGATACAGAGCGCAGAATATTTCTCAGCCCAAAGGAAAGAAATGTTGCTTTTGTGTTTCAAAGTTATGCACTTTATCCCCACCTGAATGTTTTTGAAAACATAGCCTTTCCGCTGCGAATCGGTCATAGAGAGAAATTAGAGATAAACAAGACCGTTGAGCAGGCCGCTGCGACTCTGGAAATTTCCGATTTACTTTCCGCCAGGCCTGCCGAATTGAGCGGCGGCCAGCGGCAAAGGGTAGCTATTGCCAGAGCTATAGTTCGCAAGCCTAATGTTTTTCTCTTGGATGAGCCGTTGTCAAACCTCGATGCTCAGTTAAGAATTGCTATGCGGGCGGAAATCAAAAATCTTCAGGAAAAACTGGGAATAACAACTATTTATGTTACTCACGACCAGGTTGAAGCAATGGCCCTGGGTGATAGGATTGCTGTATTGAACCGAGGTAAAATTGAACAGATTGGAACACCCAGAATGTTATATGGAAGCCCGGTGAGTATCTTCGTTGCTCGATTTATCGGTTCCCCGTCCATGAACTTAATTGAAGCTCACCTTTCTGAAGCAGATGGGAAATTATGTGTGATTTTGGGTGGTCAAAAGCTCATAGTCCCTCCGGAAAAAATACAAAACTTTAAGGAATTGAGGACGAATTCTTTTATTTTAGGGTTAAGGCCTGAGCACATCACCGTAAATCCTGCCGACAACACTCAAACGTTAGAAGCTACCATACACTCTGTGGAACCTTTGGGAAGGGAAGTAGTAGCTTACTTACGTATCAATGGTCACACAGTAACGGCGCTTTCTGACAAAGAAGATTTAAAAAAGGGACACCAGGTACGTGTCAAACTGCGTCTTAACAAGATGCATATCTTTAAAAGCGAACGGTAAACACGAACCTGTCTTTTTCGATTACTTCGCTCTTAAAATATCCTAACGGAGCAGGAGGGATTCGAACCCCCGTTACCCAAAGGGTAAAACGGTTTTCAAGACCGTCGCGATAAACCACTCTGCCACTGCTCCGAGCTAATATGCTATCGGTAATTTATTACGGCTAAGCCCAAAAAGAATTCCTCATACCGATTTTTCAGCTATTTTAGGGCAAAAAAGCCGTTTTGCAAGCAAATTCGGCGTAAACCACATCAGTAGCAGAATTTTGAAAAAACTGAATTTTCCAAATTTTTTACTTGACATTACATAGTATGTATAACATAATATGTAAAGCAAGATAAAAATATAAATCCATAATTAAGAAATCGGGAGCTTGCAATGAAATTTGAAACTCAACTGTTAAAAGGGATTGCCCCAGCCGTTGTTCTGGAGATTTTATCCCGCGGCCGAATGTATGGATACGAACTGAGTCAGGCAATCGAGCAGCGAAGCGGCGATGTTCTGACGCTCGGTAAGGGAACACTGTATCCGCTGCTTTACAATCTCGAAGCCAAAAAGCTCATCAAAGGTAAATGGGAAAACACCGACTCCGGCCGAAAGAGGCGTTACTACTCCATAACCAGCAAAGGCAAGACTCATCTTGCGTCGCAAAAAGAACAGCTTAAGGAACTGCAGACGGGATTGAATCTCGTATTCGGCGGCGCTATTATGCCGGCTTAGATAAAAAATCGCATCGTCCAACGAACATTGTCGCCTTTAGGAGGTGATTGTATGAAGCTGCCAATAGCCATTGCGGGAAGTCTGATTGGTGCGGTCATAGGCATTGTGGGCTTATTACTTTACCCGTTTGCTGGTTTATTATCACCTTTGTTAGGTGTGGTTATTGGAGGTTGTGCAGGAGGAGTTGCGAGAATATTTACACTAAAGCATTCGATTACCGGTTATCAGCGGGATGTCCGGCCTGGATTGGCTACGTACCGGCTAACCGCATATTTTGGAGTTCTCGCTGCCATAATTTCAGGAGGAGTTCTCGGTCTTATTATCACGTTCTGGGGACTCGCCATACTATATGGACGCGGGAATAATATTCAATTATTGGCAGGAATTGCTTTCGGAGCAATCCTCTGCGGTTTTCCTGCTGCTATTTATGTGCGATGCTATATAAAAGAACTCAAAAAAATACAATATGAGAAATATTTAGCATCGGTCCCCGAAAATGCCGGCGACTTCATCAAGTCAATCATTGGAAAAATGCGATACAGGGAAAAAATTCGGTACGATGTTATGGCAGAGCTGGTGGCGCACTTTGAGGATGAATTGCGGGACTGCAAAACAGACGAGGAAAAAGGGAAGAAATCCCAACAGTTAATCGAACAGTTCGGCGACGCGAAGCTGCTCGGGATTTTACTGCGCAGAGCCAAAAAACGCTGCAGACCTCTTTGGCGAACTGCTATCGTAAGGACATTTCAGACCGTCGGGGTTTTGATTTTGGTTTTCATCGTTTATTGCGTTTATATCTCGCTCGGAAAACCTACCATTAACGTCAATTATGTTGAGGAGGCAACCCGACTCGTCCGTCCGGTTGCAGATGAAAGCTTAAATGCAGCACCAATTTACCAAAAAGCTTTTGGTGCTTATAAGGAACCGCCCCAGATCAAGTTAGAAACAGCAGAGACGAGCTTAGCTGATGCTGTGCGAGGCAAAGATTGGATAACAGAGCTGACCGAAGAGGAACTTGTTTTGATGAAGCAGTGGCTTTCCGATAATACAGAGGCTATTGAGTTTTTCAGACAGGCTGTTGAAAAACCATACTGCTGGTGGGAATTGGGGGCGAAAGATAACTTTGTTCTGAATATCCTAATGCCAGAATTAAACAATATAAAAAATCTCGTAAAAACGACGGTTTGGCAGGCAAAGCTGAATGCATACAATAGGCATACCAAAGAAGCTTTTGACGATTTGCTGGTCTGCTATCGGGCAGGAAGACATTTTAAGGGTACGCGCACGCTGGTTGAGCAGTTGGTTGGAATGGCTATCCAAGGCATCTCGATAAAAAGCGTTTTTGTGATACTGGACAATCAGGATGTAGACAGTCAAATATTAAAAGACCTCCAAGTTCGGCTTGAGGAATTTATGGCTGAGGATACTTATATTATCAATTATAAAGTCGAGCGATTTTGTGGGCTGGATTTTCTGCAGAGATGTTATACGGATAACGGAAGAGGTTCCGGTCATATGATTCCCGGCCGAGCCCTGGAATTAATGAGTTCAATCGATGGCTCTTATAAAAGTAACGATGAGACATGGGAAAAACTTGAATTTGGATTTTATCTGGCGGTGTCAATTGCAAGTGCAAACAGGCGTGATATGAGCCGTGTACTTGATAAAGCTTACAACATTTGTGAAGAGCGTACAACAAAAACGCCATGGCAGATGCATGAAGAGAATGTTAATTTTGATGTGGATTTTTATAACTGGTCAACTTTAAAACAAAAGCGATACTGGCTGGTGTCGCTGTTAATGCCTGCACTGGACACGATAAACAGGATAGCATACCGTCATAAAACAAATGTCGATGCGCTGATAACCACTCTCGCCATAACAAGATTTAAGCAAAGCGTTGGTAACCATCCGGAAAGTATGGACGATTTAGTTGCGGCAGGATATTTGAAAAGTTTGCCGATGGACCCGTGGAGTGACAAGCCGCTGGTTTATAAAAGAACCGATGACGGTTTTATGCTTTACGGCATCGGAAGCAATTTCAAGGACGACGGCGGAGAAGTTGCGAGGGACGACAAGGGCAAAGTCAAAAAATACGCTGACGAAGGCGACTGGGTATTCTGGCCGGTGCAGAAATAAGACCGGCACAGCAGAATTGGTTATTGCGACAAGGATTTATTAGGAAGAGGATTTGGGTGAATAATTATAGCTTGCTACTCGTTGGGCCTTTCGCATACGCCGGCGATTCTTTTCCGAGGGTTTCTCGTAGTAGGCATTACGTTTCATATCCCGGATTAAACCCTCTTTTTCACACAGCTTCTTAAAGCGTCTCATCATTTGCTGAACTGATTCGCCTGTACGCGATTTGACTTTTAGCATATCAAAAGGACCCTTTCTATCCCTAAAAAAATCCCAAACAAAGGGAAAAAAGCATCGTATTTCTAATTCGTCCAAAATAGCAAGAATCGTTACTCTAATTTAGGTTTTGGTTTTTTTCAAGCCAAAAACCTTTTACGGGCTGTTTTTTATGCGAAAATGGGCTTTTTAAGCTGAAAAATGCGATTATCTGCTCAAAAACCCCTTAAACGTGCCGGGCATCGTGATTTTGTTGAGTAGTGTGGTCGAATATGCTAAAATAGATTGCAAAGTGGTTTTGGAGGCAGTTTTTAATTGGAAAAATTGCGCGAGACGCTGAGAGTCAGGAAAGAACGGGCCATTTTGGTGGCTGCTGTCCTGCATACTCGTAGCGATGGGGACGATTTAATCGAACTTACGGCTCTTGCCGAAAGTGCCGGTGCGGTTGTCGTAGACAGATTTCAGCAGAAAATCCGGAAAATCAATCCGACTACATACATAGGTAAAGGCAAAGCCGACCAGCTTGCTGAGCGGGTCAGGCAGTTCAAAGCTGATGTTGTGATATTCGACAACGACCTTTCACCTGCCCAGATTCGTGAGCTTGAAGAGATTATCCACATCAAGGTCCTCGACCGCAGCGAGCTGATTCTGGACATCTTCGCCACAAGGGCCAGGACCAAACAGGCCCAGCTTCAGGTCGAGCTTGCCCAGCTTGAATATACATATCCGAGATTGACCAGGATGTGGTCGCACTTGGACAGCGTGGCAGGCGCAGGCGGAGCGACCGCAGCTGGAACAGTCGGGGCCATAGGCACAAGAGGACCGGGTGAGCAGCAGTTGGAAATAGACCGCCGGTTAGTCAGCAAGCGAATCATAGACCTAAAGCGCGAGCTTGAGGATATCGACGAGCGCAGGGTACGCGAGATTGACGGCCGAAGAGGGATGTTCAAAATCTGCATCGTCGGATATACCAATGCAGGCAAAAGCACACTTCTAAACGCCCTTACCAATGCAGGCGTTGTTGTCGAAGACCGGCTCTTTGCCACCCTCGATACGCGAACACGAAAATGGGCGCCTGCCAAAGGCGCGGAAGTCCTTATAAGCGATACGGTCGGCTTTGTGAAAAATTTGCCGCACCAGCTGGTCGCATCATTTAAGGCGACGCTCGAAGAGGCCGTCAATGCCGACCTGCTTTTGCACATTATCGATGCAGCTAATCCCGAAGTGCTTAAACAAATTGAATCTGTCGATAAGGTCCTTGCTGAAATCGGCTGCGGGAAGGCGCCGATTTTGAAGGTCTTCAATAAAGTCGATGTCGTCAGAAAAATCGGCGATGTTGAAATGCTCCAGACGCTTTTTCCCGATGCGGTTTGCATATCAGCCAAAACAGGGCTCGGCCTGGGAGAGTTATGCAACGCCGTGGCGGAAAAATATAGAGGCGGAGAACTGCTGCTGCGGGTCTGCAGCAGCCAGTCGAACGGCAAGGTCCAGAGCTTCCTCCGTGCGCATGGGACAATCGTTACTGAGCGATACCTCGACAGCTCTGTCTTAATTGAGGCCCACCTCGGCCGAAACCAGCTCCCCGGCCTGCAAAGACTACACCCCGAAACCCTCGAAATTATCTCCTGATAAATTGGCTTTGTTTTGCATATTTTGTTCATTTTGATCGAATTTTCCATCTAGCGCAGAAAGCAAGCGCTTTCGCTGAAGGCGGACAGAGAAAAAAAAGTAAAAACGGAATTTTGCATCTTCATTTAGTAAATTCTATAAGCCTTCCTCCTTTAGCCGTCTGGCGATATTGATGCGCTGGAATTCGAGGATGGTTCTGTAGAGACTGTGCTCAAGTCGGCGTTCATACATTAAGAGGCGCTCAAGGACATGTGCATTTCCAAAGTCTTTTACGGCTAAACGGCCAAGGGACAATTGGCCGTTAGAGTTATTCTCACTGCCCGGGGATTCGCCGGTGATACTGCGAAGGAGGGAGCGGGTAAGCTTTTTCAAAGGGTCTGAGGAATCCTTTGAACTTAGACAATCGATGGTCTGGTTCTGGAAGCGCCCTGCGCGTTTTAAGCGCCAAGAGAGGGAAACGATGCGTTCAGCAAGCATAGATTCCATCGGGGTTGCGGGGCTTAGATCATCGAGGATTTGGCGGCGGTATAGGTTGAAGTCGTCTTCGCTTTCGGAGGCGATTACATCGCGTTCGGCAAACAAGCCGTGCTTGACGGCGTTTTGCGAGGCGACGGCCTTGCCTTCGATGGTGCGGGGGCCGGTTGATTTCAGTGCGTTAAGACGATTGGCGAGGATTTGGGATTGGGTAGCCATAATTTAGTCTCCAGTCAATAGTTAATTGATAGTTAATAATGATTAATTGACTTGGGTTTGCTAACCCTGAAGGCTTGCCCTGCTGGGCGATTAGGGGGCATATACAGCCCCTCTACAATTAGACGGACTTGCGCGATTGATGTGAAAAAGGTGCTTGATTCACGATACTTGATACTTGTAACTCGTTGTGAGAAAAGGAGTAAAAAAATTTGGAAAAAACGGATTTTGGGTGTGCAGGTATATGCGCTTTTGATTGAAGTTTAACCGCTGAGAACGCAAAGAGCGCAGAGATTTTTAGACCTAAGTTGCTGTTGTTTCTGGAAGCCGCAATGAGGGCAAGCATGGCCTATAGGCCAACAGATACCTTCAAGGATAGCCCTTGCCTCATCTTTGGTCAAACGCCCTACATCTATGGCGGCCATCTCATTTAATTTACTGAATTTCAGTAGTATGTATTTCGTAGTTAATTTCCTAAGCCAAATTAGTGTTTATTCTCCAAATCTTTATCTTTCGGAGTATCTAAATTTATATTAATGCTTCCAGAAGAGTTACAATCAGTTATGTTTGGATTTCCTTCAGAACGGCCAACAATACCACCAATAGATACTTCTTTAGGTTTTCCCGTGTTTGATTCAGGCCAAAAGTTTTGCAATAAAGATAAAGATATAACAGCAAGCGACATTACAATTACAGAGAGGAGTATTGGCTGTTTCGACTTCGAATGTGCTTTCCATATTAACAAGCACCCAGTAAAGAATAATATTACCCCAAGAGGGATGCCAATAATTGGTATCTTAGAAAATATCCCGCCTATTGCTGTTAACATAATTGTTGCTCCATAGGCAAAGATTTTTGTTTCCCACCACTTTTTATTTTCGCTTCTTGGCATACTATCATAATATCGCTTTCTCCTGCTTTGTCAAATATACAATTCCCAATTTTGAAATTAGCCGTTTTTGGTGTACAGGTATATGCGTTTTTGATTGACCCGTCTCCGTCTGCGACTACGCCGCGGCAAGTTTCCGCTCAAGCGCCGCGGGGGCTTTTGCAATTTTGCTGTTGTTTCCGGAAGCCGCAATGAGGAACCTTGAGTATTACGCAGCCACGAAGGGGCGAAGTAAATAGGAAGGATGGCCGAACTGGAGGACACAACAGCAACTAAGAACGAAAATGATCGTTTGAAAATGAGTGAAATGGTAGCGGAGGAGTAGAACTGGAAATTCCTTGAATTTCACATTATGAAAAAGTATTTCAAAAAAACGCACTAGAATCGTCTAGATTGATTTAGGGGGGCGCCGAGAGCCCTAAAAACTCGCATAAAATGGCGTTTTAGATTAAAGAATATATCTAACTTCTTTATTATAAAGGAGTTAAAGAAGATTTTGAAAAATTTTAAAGAAAATTAAACTTTTAAGTTGCTATTACCGACCCATTACGTATATAATATAGATAGACAATGTAATGCTAGTATACAGTATTAGTATTACAGGGGAATAGGAGGGATATCTAAGAGATACGTGGAAGGGATATCTAGGAGAGATATAGGAGGATTAGATAAGATGACCACTCAAATAACTGCTAGAATAGATGCCGAAAGTAAAAGGGCGGCGCAAGAAGTGTTGAATCATTTGGGGCTTTCAATGTCTGAGGCGATTTCCATTTATTTTAAGCAGATTATTCTTCGGCGCGGCATCCCTTTCATTATAGAAATTCCTTCGGAAATTCCTAATGAACTTACGGCTAAAGTCTTGGCTGATTCTAGACAGGGACGTGGTTTGCGAGAAGCCGCAAACGTCGAGGAGCTTTTTAAGGAACTCAATAGTTGAGACGTATTTTTAGGACGAATCAGTTTGAAAAAGACTATAAACGAGCCCAAGCACAAGATAAAGATATCGAAGCCCTGAAAGAAATAGTGGGCCTTCTTGCTGAAGGGAAGAAACTACCAGATAGATGCAAGGACCATCCCTTGCGCGGTGGATGGAAATATTGGCGAGATTGTCATATCAAAGGAGATTGGATTCTTATTTACCGTATCGAAGACGATATACTTTTTCTTGAACGAATGGGTTCACATTCAGAACTTTTTGGATAGTTTGCCCATTTTTCTCCCTGCACCCCCTTTATACGATTTCGCATACGTTTACGAATGAGCGGTATCATTCTTGTTTGCTGTTGTTTCCGGAGGCCGCAATGTTTTCTTATTGCGAAGTGCTGCCGAGGCCGCAATGAGGAAACGTGCAGTAGGTATGCCAAAAGGCATACGAAAAAATAAGTATCCGAACCGCAGGCAGCACGAGCAGGTTGGTCATTGGGTCCCAGATAAAGCCATTCTGGGATCTTCGCTATGCTACGAGAGGACGCAACGGCGAAATAATCGTTTATTTCAAGACAACAGATATACTCTCTCGCCCTCGGTTATTCGAGAAGAGCTCCCAAAGCAGGCTGGCGATGCAGGGGCTAACCGAACGCCGCGTTGCAAAATCAATCGGAGAGGGTATAATCTTCACTATGTTCAAGAATATCTCCATAATCGGTGATGGTGCGATGGCTACGGTCGTGGCTATGCTGCTCTGCGAAAAAGCGTCAACCGCGGAGCTCGCAGAGGCCGCGGAGAAAAAATCAAAGTCAGACGCAATACGAGTCAAGATGTGGGGGTATGACCGTGAACAGTTAAAAGAGATAGAGAAAGCCCGAGAAAACAGGAAATTCCTGCCGGGCTATAAACTGCCTGAAACTCTTGTTTTCGAGAGCGAAGATAAGCGGATAATGGCAGGGGCTGATTTGATTGTATCGGCTGTGCCGTGCCAATTTATGCGGGAGGTTTGGGAAAGATTGAAAAATCATTTTCCAAAAAATGTTCCGGTTGTCTCAGTTACCAAAGGCATTGAGAATGGGACGCTGCTATGTCCGAGCCAGATTTTAGCTGATGTGCTGGGTGGAGATATTAAGTGCGTCGTGCTGAGCGGGCCAACTATTTCCGATGAATTAGCCAGAAAACTTCCGGCGACGGCTGCGGTTGCCTGCAGCGATGAGGGGTTGGCCAGAGAAATTCAATACACCTTTTCGACTCCGTGGCTGCGCGTTTATACCAACACGGACGTTGTCGGCGTTGAGTTAGCAGGCGCTATGAAGAACATTATCGCTATCGCAGCGGGAATTGTGGACGGGATGGGGCTCGGCGATAATGCGAAGGCGGCCTTGTTGAGCAGAGGGCTTGCTGAGATAACGCGTCTGGGGATTGCCTGCGGTGCAAGGCCTCCGACATTTGCAGGATTAACAGGACTGGGTGATTTGGTAACGACCTGCATTTCTCCCAAGGGCAGGAACCGCTCGTTCGGCGAAAGAATAGGTAAGGGCCAAACCGTAGAACAGGCCAAAAAAGCAACCGAATCAGTTATTGAAGGTATTGCCACCTGTGAGTCTGTTGTTAGCCTCGGACGGAAATACAATGTTGAGATGCCGATTACCTGCGCTATCTATGAAATACTGTTTGAGGGCAAATCGGTGCAGGCGGCAATTGCAGATTTAATGACACGTCAGCTCAAGGCCGAGTAGCTTCTTTGCAGTAACTGAAGATAGACACGCAGAAACACGTCTCATAAAGTTTATTATAATTTTTTAAATTTTGCGGTTTGTCTGCGCGCTATTTTTTGGAAAGAAGGCGGTTATTTTATAGGAGGTAAAATTAACTTTTTCTGCCGTTTGGCGGACTGAGGTCTGTTTTATATATTTTAGGTAGCTTTATCTCGGCAAAATCGAGGGTTAGTAACCCTCAGAGGAGGTTCCCATTCCGTAATATGCCGCGAAATGGGGTTATAGTTGGACTTTATAGATAGAGAGGGTTTATATGTCTTGGTTTCCGAAAAGCTATGCGTCTTCAGGAGTCCCTGTCCTGCAACGTATTGCAGGACTGTCAGGTGCTGTTTTTTGCGCAAAACGGTCCCCAATTGGTGTGGATGTTGGAGACGATGCCCTGACTATGGCCCAGTTTGAGAATAACGAAAGAGGCATAATTTTGGTTGCGGCCGGCAGTAAGAATCGGCCGGAGGATGTAGAGCTCGGCAGCAGCAATTGGCAAAGATGGGCTATCGAAGCTATACGTGAGTTGACATCGGACTGCGGATTTCACGGCAGAGATGTAATAGCGGCAATACCGGCAAGTGAAGTGTTTATCGACCATATAAAAATGCCGAAGATAGAAGGAGACAGACTGGAGGAAGCTCTGTTTTCAAAGATAAAACAGAAACTGCCGTTTGAAGCTGATGATACGATGATAAAGTACCTCCCCGTTGAAGGTGATAATTTTATGGTGGTAGCGGTTGAGCGGGAAAAAATTGACAGGCATCTGGCGATATACGAAAAGGCCCATCTGCAAATTAAGTCTATCGCTGTTTGGCCCTCAGCGCTGGCAAACAGCTACGCCAGGTTCTTTGGCAGGCGTAAATCCGATGTCGGAGCGATTGTGATGCTGCTCAATATAAATATGAATTATACGAATGTCGTAATTTGTCGTCATAAGGATCCGCTTTTTGCCTGTTCGATACCCGTTGGGGCGAAGCAGCTTGAGGGGCGTACGGCAGCTTCCGCCGATGAAATGACGGCAAAATTGGTGTTGGAACTGACTGGTTGCAGGCGGCATTTTGGCGCAATGCACGAAAAGGCCCAATTAGAACGTTTGATTTTCCTTTCAGGTCATTCTGTTAATAGAGATATATATACGACAATAGCAAAGCAAATGGATATGCAGGCACAGATGGGAGACTGTATGGCCGCGGTGGAGACAGTAAATTCCGAAGGCTTAGTAACGATAGAGAGAAGGGGATGTACAGTTAATTGGGTTACTGCCTTTGGGCTTAGCTTGTCATAGGAACGGGACCGGGATGAGGTCTTGACAGGAGGTAGGTGTAAAAAATGCTTAACATAAATTTTGTGCCTGATGATTACATTCAAAGCGGTGAATGCCGGCGAACAAACTTGATGTATCTTGTGTTGTTTGCAGTGGTGATGGCAGCCTTGGGCGGTGTATTTATGACTATCAAGGTGCGGCAGGGGGCCCTGAGTGCCAAGGAAAAACTTGTAAATGCCAAAATGGCCCGGGCGAAAGAGTCCATAAAACAATTTGAGGAGCTTCAAGCAAAGCGCAAAGTAATGATAAAGACGGCTCTTACTACGGCGGAACTGCTTGAGCCGGTGCCGCGAAGCGTCCTGTTAGCATCGTTGACGAATAACTTGCCGGCGGGGGTATCGCTCCTACGACTGGATGTTGTTCAAAAAATGCCGAAGACAGTAAATCGTGCTGCGGCGACTAATAAATACGAACGAGCACAAGCTAAAAAGGCAATGGCAGCTCAGCAGGAAGTATCACCGGAGAGATTGTTAGAGACAGGTATAGATATCGAGGGCATTGCTCCCAGCGACCTTCAGGTTGCGGCCTATATTGAGCGACTGTCCGCCTCCGACGGATTGCTGGACAATGTAGCGCTGGTGGAATCGAAAGAGCACGAAATCGAAGGTACCGTATTCAGAAAATTTAAACTGACGGCTATGCTTAGAAAAGACATCCATCTTACCAAAGAAGATATCGGGGAGATTAAGGCTAAATGCGAGAGGGCGTTTTATTGATTATTGAATTGGGCTGCTGCTTTACGCGGACCCCTTATCAATAATAGTTGCTAAAGGTGCAATTATGACAAGCGGTTTAAGAAAAGTTGTGTTTTTCGTTTTGTTGCTGGGGGTGGCTTTCGCTGCATATCAATATATGATTAAGCCGGCTAACAGGCATTTGGCGGAGCAGAGAGCTCGACTTCAAACGAAATTGGCTAATTTGGCCGAATTTGAAAAGGCCACTGCAGCGGCGGAGGACTTAAGTAAACAGCTTGAACAATTACGAGAGGCGATAGAATTTTTTGAAAGCAAGCTGCCGCCTACGATTGAAATCGACAAGGTCCTTCAGGATATAACCGTAATCGGAGAAGAGCAGGGGGTAAAGTGCAAGACAATCCGAAGGTTGGAGAAAAAAGATAATAGCGGGTATGTCGAACAGCTCCTGGAAATGAGATTAGAGGGGGATTTTAATTCGTTTTATTCGTTCCTTTTGGAGCTTGAGAAACTTCCTCGCATAATGAAAATACGCAGGCTTGAGTTGGGAAAACAAGCGAAAAGCGAGGGTCAAGTAGCAGTTAATTTTATAGTGAGCATATTTTTCCAGAATAAAACCAGTTAAAAAACAGCGTATTCTCCTGAATTGTTCACCCTGTTTTGGGAAAGACGGGAGATACGAAATTAATGGAGTTTACTATGTTGTCTTTCACACGAGAAAAGGAGTATGGGGAGCCGTCGGGACGGGAACCTCGTTTGGAAACCAGCGAAGAGACACGAGTGCAGGGGTGTCCTCAAACGCAGGAAAATGCATTAGGGACGCAGCAGGAATATCTTACCGTAGCGGCTCGGGACAAAAAAAATGCTCGCAGAAGCACGATGTTACTTGGGGGCCTGTTTATCTTAGGTCTGTTGTGCCTTTGGTTTATGATAGAAAAGAGTTCGCCCCCAACAGCGACAGCATCCCCGGGGAAGGTTGATACTGAAGAGGCACAGATTGAGACGGCGATTGCACAACTTATCGGCGTTAGGTCGGAAATGTTTAACCGGATGGATGAGATAGTTAAGAAATTTTATGAGTTTTCGGACGTGCAGCAGGTAAAGGCCGATGAACTGGTGAAAAATCCATTTAGGCATGAGATAATTTTGGGCGACTTAAAGGAAAAGTCCGATACTGAAAAAGGAAGTTTCGATATGAGGCAGGAGCAGGTCAGACAACAAACAAAGGATATGCAGCTTTTGAGTATTGTAGGGACTGAGGAAGGAAGGTGCTGTGTGATTGACGATAAACGCCTTTATGAGGGAGATTCAATAAGAGGTTTCAATGTTCGCCAAATTAGCGATAGGACGGTTTTGCTCGAATCAGATGGTGTGGAAATAATATTGAAGTTATCAGAATGAAACTGCCTTTTACATTTGAAAGAAAGCGAAATTCATCGGGGCCGGAAACCAATTTACAATCTGCCGCCGGCGGATTGGATATGGAAACCGAAGACGGTCGGACTCGCTCTGAGAGCGGAGCCGAATTTTGCAATGAGTCGCAGAGTGAGAGTCCAGACCAGCCGATACGCGGGCTAAGCAACGTTTATTGTCCCGAAGAGGCCAGCGAATCGCACATATATGATATTGCTGATGTCTTGCTGGATATGGGCAAGCTTACGCCCGAGGTGCACAGCCGGCTGCGGCAGGAGTTCGCCTCTAAAGGTATAAAATCGGCTTCTGATGCCACAACATTGCTGCTGAAAACTGGGCTAATCAATGCTGATGACATCTTAGAGGCAAAGGCTTCGCTGTATGGTCTGGAGTTTCGACGTATAAAACCGGAAGATGTAGAGAAAGAAGCTTTTGAGAAGCTCAACATCGATTTTATAAAGGACAATTTCGTCTGCCCGGTTGCAATAGAAAGGGGGTCAGCCGAGGGAGAGATTTTGGTTGTTGCAACTTCTGAGCCTGCGAATGCCTTTGCAATAGAAGAGGTGAGGAGACAAACCCGGATGGAGCTGAAGGTCGTAGTGTGCAGCCCCGAAGCTATTGAGGCGGTGTGCGATTCATTCAAGGAGGAAAAAATCGATTACAATTTTGACGATATCATCAGTGATATGACGGATGTGGAGGTCATTAAGGACCAGGAGAAAGATTTTGAAGACCTCGAAAAAATGGCGGGCCAATCACCTGTCATTAAGTTCGTTAATTATCTGATTAGCAATGCGGTAAATGACGGCGCCAGTGACATTCATATTGAGCCGAAGGACAAGGCTACGAAAATAAGATACCGTATAGACGGAGTACTTTTCGAAATAATGCAGTCGCCGTTGAAGATGCATCCTGCGATTGTTTCACGCATTAAAATTATGTCTAATCTTGATATTTCTGAAAGACGGTTGCCGCAGGATGGGAAAATTTCAATTATTGTCGGCGGCAGAGGGATTGATTTGCGGGTTTCGATACTGCCGACAAATCGTGGAGAGAAAGCAGTTATCCGCATACTGGATAGCAAATCGATTATACGAGGGCTTGAGCACCTGGGTATGGAGCCAGAAGTAATGGCCGTTTTTAGTGAACAAGTATTGCTGCCCAACGGGATTTTGCTTGTTACAGGTCCTACGGGCTCGGGCAAAAGTACTACGCTATACTCTGCTCTGTGCCAAATGGACGGTGAGAAATTGAACATCTCGACGGTTGAAGACCCGGTGGAATATGAGCTTGGTTTTTGCAATCAGGTGCAGGTCAACGAGAAAATTGGCCTCGATTTTGCTTCGACACTGAGGAGTTTGCTGCGTCAGGACCCGGATGTCATAATGATAGGCGAAATTAGAGATAGCCAGACAGCTCAGATAGCTGTGCGAGCGGCCTTGACGGGGCATTTGGTACTTTCGACGTTGCACACAAATGATGCGGCCAGCAGCATTACAAGATTGGTTGATATCGGCATTGATGCCTACCTGATAGCAGCATCGTTGAATGCAGTGCTGGCTCAACGGCTGGTCAGAAAGATTTGTCCGAAGTGCAAACAGGCTTATCGAGTTCCGAAAAATATGCGCAAGTATATGGAAAGCTCCGGGCTTGCGCCGGACCAGCTTTTTCACGGTGCCGGTTGTGATTATTGCAGGAAATCAGGCTACGTAGGCCGAGTGGGTATTTACGAACTTTTGGTTATCGATGAAAAATTCAGAGGGGTAATCAGCAAAGACCCCTCCGTAGGTAATATGCGTCGGGTATTTTACGAAAGCAAGCAGCTAAGTTTGTTTGATGATGGGATAACAAAAGTAAAACAGGGTTTGACGACAATAGAAGAAGTGCTGCGAGTAACCAAAATGTACGGTCAATGTGGAGAGGAGGTTTCCTTCAAAAGTAGCGGGTAATAAAAGAGAAATACAGCAAATGGGAGCCAAAACCCGATTTGCTTTTACTTGGAATGAAACGGTGTCTGTTTATCAAAAGGAGATTGTGATATGACAAATGTAAAAGCTATACTGGCAAATGCGATAGAGAAAAAAGCAAGCGATGTGCATATCAATGTTGGGATGCCACCTATATTACGGAGAAATACGGAGCTGATAGAGATGGATTTCCCTGTTATCAGCAGCGAAGATGCAAAGGAAATGGTTCTTGATATGATTGGGCTGGACAAGTTCAAAAAACTTGAAGAGAAGAGAGACCTTGATTTCTCGACAACCATCGAGGACGGCCATCGGTTCCGTGTTAATGCTCATTATCAGTGCGAGACGATAGCAATTTCGTTTAGAGTGATTCCAAATCAGGTTCCTTCAATAGACGAGTTGAATCTTCCGTTGATAGTCAAAGAATTAACTGACCTGCCGAGAGGATTAGTGTTAGTGACAGGTCATACTGGTTCCGGCAAAAGCACAACACTGGCTGGAATGGTAGGGTTGATAAACAAAAAATATAAAAAACGTATAATTACGTTGGAGGACCCTATCGAATATTTGTTGGAAAACGAAATAAGTATGATAGAGCAGCGTGAAATCGGCGATGACTGTCCGGATTTTGCATCGGGCCTACGGCACGTGTTGCGGCAGGACCCTGATATTATTATGGTTGGTGAAATGCGGGACCTTGAAACTACCAGTTCGACAATTACTGCTGCCGAAACCGGGCATCTTGTCTTTAGCACGCTGCATACGATGAATGCCCCTCAGACCATTGAGCGTATTATAGATATTTATCCTGCCAATCAGCAGGAGCAGATTCGGGCGATGTTGGCCAATACACTGCAGGCCGTTATCTCACAGACGCTGTTTAAGCGAATGGATATGCCGGGGATGGTGCCGTGCACGGAAATTTTACTGTGTACCATAGCGGTAAGAAACTGTATTCGTGAAAACAGAATCTACGAAATAGCCAATATTATTGAGACTTCCCGCTCTCTTGGTATGCAGAATATGGATAACAGCATTACTGATATGTATTCCAAGGGCCTCATAGACAGAAATGAAGCAATTACGAGGTCGACTAATCCCGGGAAAATGGAGAAGTCGCTTGTGCCTATGGAACAGTTTGAAGTTATCCAACCACCTTATGTTTCTAACTCGCGATAATTCGTTGATTAAGGCCTGTATGATGCGCAGTAAATGGAAGGGCACCATTTTACGAGGAGACCTCTGAGGATTACGAAATGAGGGCTTGAAAAGGTTGGAGGAATATGTCCGGAAGTTTTTCGCAAAATTATGAAGGTGTAGCTGCCCCCGCTGCTTCGCCCCTTAGGGGCAAAACGGCAGGGACGGAAAAGCTACGGTCTGCTCAGACACTTCACAAACAAAAGCGGGGTAGGAAAACCGGAAGTCGGCAGGAGAGTATACTGAAAAAAATACAGGGCTTCAGGGTCGAGTTCGGACCGGGCAGTAAGGATGTTCTGAACTTCACTAATCAGCTTGCAATTATGGTTCGGGCGGGGATAAGCGTTAAGGATTCGCTGGAGTCAATAGCCACCCAGATTGAGAACCGAAAATTTGTGGCAGTAATCGCCGATTTGAAAGACAAGATAGAAGCTGGCAGAAGTTTTTCACAGGCGCTTGCTGAGCATCCGAAAGTATTCAGCAATCTTTATATAAATATGGTCGCTGCTGCAGAAGTTTCCGGTTCTCTCGGCTCAATGTTGCAGAAGTTGGCGGAGTATCTAGACCAAGAGGCCGAAACCCGCTCACAGATTAGAGGGGCGATGGTTTATCCGATTATCATAGCAGTTATGGCGGTGTTGGTGACTATTTTCCTGCTGTGTTTTGTTTTGCCGAGGTTCACGGCAATATTTGCAGGCAAGGAATATTTATTGCCGAGGCCCACCAAAATTTTAATGGCCAGCAGCGCATTTTTGCGGAGTTACTGGTTTTTTATTTTGCTGGGTGTTGGTGGAATGTTTGCGGGGTTTTGGTACTTTATTGCCACCACTACCGGCCGGTTATGGTGGGATAAGACCAAGTTGGTATTGCCTCTTGTCAAAACGCTCTGCAGAAGTCTTTATATAACACGGAGCCTGCACACAATGGGGGTCCTGACCAGGGCCGGGGTGCCCATTCTTAATACCATTTCGATAACTGCGCAGATATCGGGTAATGTCCTTTATAGGGATATGTGGCTTGGTGTCTATCAGCAGGTAAGGCAGGGTAAAAAAATAGCCCCCAGTCTTCTGCGGTATGAGCTGATGCCCAGCAATGTATCCCAAATGATAAGAACGGGCGAAGATTCGGGTACCTTGAGCGAGGTGTTGAAAGATGTTTCTGATTATTATGCTCGAGAGCTTAAAACTATTATCAAAGCTACAGTTTCAATGATAGAACCTGTGATGATAGTCTTGATGGGTATTTTGGTTGGTTTTATCGCGATGAGTATTATTCTGCCGATATTTAAGATGTCCAGTGCTGTTATGGGCAGGTAGATGAGAGCGCAAGTAACCTGTGTGCTATTATGAAAAGAAAAGGTTTTACACTTATTGAGGTGTTAATTGCAGTATTGCTGATTGGAATTGCGATTGCATCCCTGATTGTAGCCAGCGGTTCATTTACAAAGGCAAACGCTGCTGCGACGGATTTATCAACCGCTGAGTTTTTAATCGAGCAGGTGAGGGAACGTTCTATCTCAGTCAACTACGATGATTTGTACGGTTTGGAACATTTCGATGATGCTCTGTTTTCGCCGCCGATAAGTGCAGATGGAGGGGATTTAGACAGCTTCGCTGCGTTCAGCGAGCAAATTAAGGTTGAAAATGTCAGCGATGCAAATTTTGGGCAGGTTGTCGCTGACAGCAACTTTGTTAGAGTAACTGTAAAAGTTTTTTTGAACTCTAAACAAATCAGCTCAGCAAGCTGGCTTCGAGCCGATATTGATAATTAAAGGTGGGGGGCATCTATGTCAACTAAGCCGACTAAATCTGCTGCAGGTTTTACTCTTGCGGAATTACTGATTGTTTTGGCAGTGATGGGTGTATTGCTTGCCGCTGTGGCTGTGGCTTTTAACGCATCTCTCACAAATTATCGGGAAAACGAAGATATTTTTAAGTCGATCAACAAAGCCCGGCAGGCATTATATCGGATGACCAGTCAGATTCGAACAGGGGACAATTTTAATCCGGAAGACCCTAATAATAGATGTAGTTTTTTCACGGCTGGCAACGAAGATATTACTTATGAGTATAGAAGCGCAGACAAGAAACTTTATCTGATAACAGATGATAGCGGTAATGAGTATGTCCTTTGCGACAATGTTATTTCGATGAGTTTTATTAAGAACCCTACGGCGGATGGCGATGTTAAAAGTGTTCAGATTTCTATGACGGTTGAGAGCGATGATGTGCAACAAACGCTCTCGGCTGCAGCGGTTGTCAGAAGAAATTTGGAGTGATAATTGTTGTTGCTTAGTGTAAGTACTGTACATCGGATGTTCCCACTTCTTGTTGTCGATTACATAAATTTGCTGTAAGTCACTTCGGGAGCTATCGTTACGTTTGATGGAGAAATCTGTGACCGGACATTCAAAACAAAGTTCTTGATTTTTTTGTTTGTTTAGCGATAGTATAAATACTCAAAGGGCGGTTAGCTCAGTTGGTTAGAGCGCCTGCTCGACACGCAGGAGGTCGTTGGTTCGAGCCCAATACCGCCCATTGCTGTAAGTGACAGCTATATAAGTAATTGCACTTCGCCAATCTTACTTTGTTCAAATCTTATATTTTTCATAAAATGCGTTGAAATACGCGGCTTCGTTTTAGAACTACGCTAAAGTCTTCGTTACGCTACGAGGGGCGGGCAGGGGGAATTGGCTAAAGTGACAGAAAGGTATTGCTAAAAAGCCGAAAGAGTGCTATAATTAATAGAATAGTCAGGTAATGATATAAACTTAATACGAACTATTAAGGAGGACAAAATGATGAAGACGAAATGTGTTGTGATTCTGGCGGCAGTGGTGATTGCTTTGGGAGGCGTGATGGCAATAACAGGCTGTAAGTCAAGGATGTGTAGGTGTCACAGGGCCCTGGAAACAAAGGCCTGCTGTGAGAAGAGAAAGGCCTGCTGCGAGAAGAGAAAGGCCTGCTGCGAGAAGAGAAGGGCCTGCAAGGAGAGAAAAAGGGCCTGCTGCGAGGAGAGAAGGGCCTGCTGCGAGGAGAGAAAAAAGGCCTGCGAGGAGAGAAAAAGGGCCTGCGAGGAGAGAAAAAGGGCCTGCGAGTGCGAGAAGCTTTAGTGCTACAGCCGGTGTCAGCAGAGAGGGAAGCGAAGTTTAGGGTTTTGAACCGCCGGTGACGGTGTATATTTTTTTGTGTCAGGGGTGGTATGAGGGAGAAGAGCATACAGGATGGGTAATTACGAAGGATTTGTGAAAGCGATTAGCTGGCAGCGGGCTGACAGGATATTGACTTATGATTTTATAGTTAATAAGGAATTGCTGGCAAGATATGGAGGTTTCGACGAATCGAAAAGATATGCCTTTGAACAGATGGTTGAAATAAATGCCAAAGCTTTCAAGGGAATGGGGCTGGATGTTGTACACGAAATCTACGACCCTGCAAAATCGTGGATAAGGTCGAGGATTGGTAACTGGGAACGCTTTTTAGGGGTAAGGCGGGACGGCTGGGAGGTGACACAAAAGGGGGCGGCGGACTGGATTACAAAAAGACCTTTCTCAAATTTAAAAGAGCTTGAGAAAAATATGCCCAGAATTCCAAAATATGAGGAAGTTAAGAAATGGTATGAACCGTTTATTAAACATATAAAAGAGGTTTTCGATAATTACGACCTTGTCTTTGTCGGAGCAGTTGATGGACCTGTGAATGATGCTTATACATATACCGGTACGGAGCTTTTTATGGCGGCAATTTATGATGCACCGGAGATTGTCTCGCAGATTGTGGATTGCAGCGCTAAGCTTTCAGCACATATCGCGCAGGCGTTTGCTGAGAACGCATCGGCGCCGATGCTGTTTATGGGGGAGGACATTGCCTGTGATACAGGGCCGATATTCAATCCGAAATTTATAGCCGAATATGCTCTTCCTCGGTGGAGATTGGTTAGCGAGCCGATTAAAGAGAAAGGTTTTAAGTTTTTGTTTCACAGCGATGGGAGATACGGCGAACTTTTGCCGATAATATTCAACGAGTTCGGAGCTGACGGTCTTGAGCCGATAGAGAGGAATGGGTGCAACGATATTTTTGAAATAAGAAGGCAGTATCCCGACAAGCTGCTTTTTGGAAATGTATGCTGTGCAGTTACCCTGCCACAAGGGAACATCTACGACGTTGAGGATGAAACATTGGAATTGATAGAAAAAATCGGTCCGCAGGGTGGGGTATTAATAGGGTCCTCCGGCGAAGTTGGAGATGCAGTTCCGCCGGAGAATGCTGTGGCAATGTACGAAATAGTCCATAAATATGGAACATACCCAATTGATGTGGAGAGAGTCAGAAAACGACGCAGCGAAATCAGGGACAAATTACAAATGAGAAAAGGCGAATAGATTCATAGGGAATGTAGCTATTGTGCCTCCAAACATAACAGTAACTGCAGTATCGATTATATCAGCATCGAAGAATTGAGTTGGCAACTGTCCCATAAAAAGTATCTCCCACCTGAGAAAAGCGATAAAACTGCTGCCCGTCCCCTTGCTTTCTTGTGGAGGTAAGAATGGAGCTATCTTTGGATGGACTGGTGATTTTTTGCTTCTGATGTTTTTTTATATTATACTTTACGTAATGATGCGGCGGGTAAGGAAGAAGCTTCCATCCCTTATTTTGAGCTTCTTACCGTGAAGACTTAAGTAAGAATAAAATGCTCGCTGGTTAAGTATTCACAATTTATCGGGAAAAAACTTATTTTTCGGGAAAAGAACTTGTTAAACGGCAAGAAGATTGAGGTGAGCAAATGAAAACTGCACGAGATACTTCCAGTATCCCTATTTCTGAAGCAAAATCCGACCGTTTATTTGGCGAAATACTCGTGTCCAAAGGGCTTTTGAGTCGTGAAGATTTAGAGGAAGTGTTAAACGAGCAACGTGAGCGGGGTGGCCGACTTGGCGAGGTATTGCTTCGACTGAAAATGCTAAACGATGAGGATGTTACCAGGACCTTGGCCGAACATCTCTCAATGGAATATATCCGCCTCGATGATATTACCAAGACGGATATGAGCATTGCTCGAATGTTACCTGAGGCTATCGCCAAACGGTTTTGTCTTGTGGCCATTGGTGAGGTAGATGACAAAGTTATCGTTGCGATGGCTGACCCGCTTGATATTGTGGCGATAGATACAATTACACTGAAACTAAAACGTCAGATTAAAGTAGTAATTAGTTCGCCCAGGGAAATTCGCCAGGCAATAGAGGTGATTTATCATGGTTCCGATGTCGAGGAACAACAGCTCCGTGACCTTGTAGATGTCGAAGTCGGTGAAGATAGCGAGGTGATGTCGGCAGAAGAGGAAAGCCAGGAGGCGGACATAGACGGCAAGGTGGCTGCAACGAGAGCGCCTGTGATTCGCTTTGTTGACTTGTTACTAAGCCAGGCGGTCAAAAGCAGAGCAAGTGATATTCATATCGAGCCGCAGGAAAAGTCGATGATGATTCGAATGCGGATTGACGGTATCCTTCGTGATATGGTTCCGCCGGCTAGAAAAATGCAGGCTGCAGTGATTGCCAGGATTAAGATTCTCTCGGATATGGATATTGCCGAACGCAGATTGCCCCAGGACGGCCGATGCAAAATAAAGGCTTCAGGCAGAGGTATAGACGTGCGAGTCTCGTCAATTCCAACAATATATGGCGAAAAGATAGTGATGCGAATCCTCGACCCCTTAGCGGCAAGTCACGACCTGGACCAACTGGGGTTTGCCCCCAAGCGTCTTGAAGAGTTTAAAACCGCATTGTCGCAGCCTCACGGCATCATAGTTGTCACCGGGCCGACCGGCAGCGGTAAAAGTACCACATTATACGCGGCGCTGAATTACCTGAGGGACCCGACGGAAAACATTACCACGGTTGAAGACCCAGTCGAATATCGTCTGGCTGGGATTAACCAGATTCAAATCAAGCCGGAAATCAATCTCGATTTTGCAATATGTTTGCGAGCGATTTTGAGACAGGACCCGGACATAATCTTAATAGGAGAAATCAGAGACAAAGAAACGGTTGAAATCGCAATAAAAGCAGCTTTGACCGGTCACTTGGTCCTGAGCACATTCCACACCAACGATGCACCCAGTGCGATAAGCAGATTTCTCTATATGGGAATTGAGCCGTATTTACTGGCTTCAACGCTCAACTTAATCGTTGCTCAGCGACTGGTTCGAAAAATCTGTGAAAAATGCAAAGAGCCTGTTCAGCTCAGTGAAGAAGTTCTCAAACGCCTGAAAATTGACCCGGGGCAGGCCAAAAACACCGTCTTTCATCAGGGAAAGGGCTGTAACGCTTGTGGAAACACGGGGTATAAGGGGCGTTTGCCGATTTTTGAGTTCCTCGTGATGGATTCTGATATTCGCGAAATGGTAATTAACGGTCAAAATGAAAGACAGATTAGAGCGGCGGCTCGTCAAAAGGGTTATGGCGGATTATTCGAAAGCGGTATCAGTAATATGATGAATGGTTTGACTACCGCAGAAGAAGTCCTTAGTACAACATTTACGGAAGACATAGGGGTGGAATAGAAAAACTAAATGCCAGGTAATCTTGGTAAGGTCCTATAAATGAAAAGCTATAAGTATATTGCTCGGGATTCGTCAGGGCAGCGGAAGGAAGGATTCAAAGAAGCAGCTTCCTCAAATGATTTACTTGGCTGGCTTCGTGAACAGGGATTAGTTCCTGTCTCTGTCAATGAGATAACTGCGGGCGCCCAAAAAACCAGCCTGGTAAAATTAAGCAAGCGAATCAAATCAGCGGACTTGGCAGCGTTTTGTTGGCAGTTGACCACAATGGTAGAGGGAGGAATTGCTGTTCCCACGGCTTTGGAGACCATTAGCGAAGACATAGAAAATTTGCAGCTTCGAAAGATATTAAAACAGATTTTGGAAAAAATGCTTAAGGGTGAGACTTTTTCGAACAGTATTTTGGCATATCCAAAGCTTTTTAACCGGCTGGCTTACGCAATGATATTAGCCGGAGAGACCAGTGGTAATCTCTCGGAGGTGTTGCGCAGACTGGCGGAGTATTTTGATAGTCGCGATAAATTGGCAAAAAAAGTTAAAGGTGCAACAATCTATCCTATTTTTGTGCTCGGATTTATAGTGTTGATAGTCATATTCATTATGGCTTTTATTATTCCGCGATTCCGTGTTATATTTGACCAAATCGGCGGCAAACTGCCCGCCTTTACCCGGGGTTTTATGGGGGTTTACAATGTTCTACAGAACAATCTCATCTACATTATCGGCTCTATCCTTCTGTTGATAGTTTCCGCGGTTTTAACCTCTAAGACCAAAAAAGGCCATCATTTATTTAGCAGAATCGTCCTGCGCATACCTTTATTTGGCAGGGTAATCAAGCAGGCATTTGTCGTAACGTTCTGCAGAACGATGTCAACTTTAGTTTCAGCAGGCGTTTCAGTACTCGATGTGTTCGATATTCTCTCTGAAATGACCGATAACGATATTATAAAGTCGGCCATAATACGAACCAAAGAACGTATTGTCGGAGGCTTAAACATCTCCTTGAGTATGGCTGGAGTCGGCTTTTTCCCTAATATGGTCGTTAAAATGATACAGGTCGGCGAAGAAAGTGGTTCATTAGCCGCAGTGCTTGAGAGAACCAGTACCCATTACGAACGCAAGGTTGATTCCACAATAACCATTATGACGAGTATGCTTGAGCCGATAATGATTGTAACGGTTGGAGCGGTTGTGCTGGTGGTGGTTCTTGCGATGTATCTGCCGATTTTCACAATGTCAGACATGGCAAAATAGCTAGGCGGCAGATACGGACCTTGCAATAGCCGGGGAAAAGGCGGTAAAAAGTCGAAAAACTGATACAGTCATCGATGAATTTGACCGATAGAAGAAACGAAAAGTTAAAGGTTAGGAGCTTATAATCTTAAGACATTTTTAGGAGAAATCAAAATGAAAAGCAGAAAAGGTTTTACATTGATTGAGCTGATGGTGGTCGTTCTCATTGTCGGCATCCTGGCAGCGGTGGCGATTCCGATTATACGAGGCCGAATTGATTCAGCCAAGTGGTCGGAAGGAAAGGCCGCAATGGGCACCATCGCTACAGCGCTGCGTGCCTATGCCGCTGAGCAGGGTTCGAGTGGAACGTATGGGGCAGTACCGTTGTCGAGGTTGGGATTCAGTGCCGGGGACCTTCACGGGACGTATTTCACGATTTCCAATTATGCGGTTTCAGCCTCGGCTTATAATCCAACGGGTGACCCTCAATTGACATTTACAATCCGGGCCACTGCACCTTCAGGCATCTCTCATCCTACTGCGGTTACACTGAATCAGGCAGGTGTTTGGGTAGAAACCAACCCGTAAGGTTTACTGCTACCTAATCGTTTATTTGGTTTGAGCAGGCAAGTGCCTGCGAATAAGGTCTTGTTTGAGTCCAGCTGAGGATACGGGATAGGGTTGTTAAACTGCCCAAATCCGCGGCGGTTGCTTTGATTGAAGTAATGGTGGCTATGGCCGTTCCGGCCATAGCCATCTTGTGCTAAGGAGTACGCCTGGTGCATAATGAAGTATGCAAAGCTCTTGTGTTTCCAGCACCGGTTATTATCAGAGTTTCCGTTTGCCTGATAAGATACAGGCAAATCCGCCAATTCCGGCGGGTCCTATAACGGCGCGGGTTTTTTCGATTCTGAACCAGCGATGGATTAAGAATGCTCAATACATCCGGGACAAAATTGGCTCTCTAAAATAAATTTGCTTTGATAGTTTTTCGGTGTATACTTTAAGTAGAATCTAAATGGCTATGCCACACCGTAAGCAGGGGGGAAAATTTCAATCTATATTCTGAGTTTCTTATATTAATTGAAGCGGAGCAATCATAGCTTTTTTAGCAGCGATGCAGGAGTCGCAGAACTTTGTTGTTTGTAAGGGTGGAAAGGGGAATGATTATGACTGTTAAGCGGCCCAAATTTGCGTCGGCGTTTACTCTGATTGAGGTAATGCTGGCTATGGGCATTCTGACCATAGCTGCCTTAGGCGCTTTGAGTTATCAATATTATGCCGCCGGACACGCCCGAATAGCCCGTACACAAAGCACCGGTGTGCGCACCGCGCAGTTACTGCTCGAAGACTGGAAGAGCACCGGTGGCTCAGAAGATTATGACTTAAACGCGTTGGGACTGGGCTTTTCATCCCGCTTATTCATAGCCAGCCAATGGAGTCAGGGACACGGTGGGGGATTGGGCGCTCCCTTGCATAATGCTGCATATGCCAACACGGTTGACGGCTTTCCGATGCTGGTGACGCTCAGATGGGAGGACGTTGCTGAAGATTCCATAGCACAGATAAAGCTGCGGCAGCTTGCTGTTATAGTGAGATTTGGAGAAATCGACACGCATGGGAATTTGACGTTTCCGGAAAGTTATCTGGAGCATATTTCATCCCTTATTTTGACTACTTATGTCCGTCTTGATTCGTCGAGCGGCTAAAAATACAAAATTCGACATTCGGATTTATGCAAGATACGAGGTGCGAGATATGGGACACAAATTCCGTTCTGGTATTAGTATGGTCGAGCTGGCTATTGCTATGGCCATCAGCTTGATACTTGTGTTGACGATGGGGAGCTTAATTGTTAGTGGCAATAGGACCTGGCAGCAAGCCTACGATTCTGCCAACAAGGAAATAAAGCAGGATGCGGACGCAGTTACGATGGCATTCGGTAGTATGGGAAGAAGGGCCAACCGTCTTGGTTACGTAATCTATAACATAAATGGTGACACTTTTACACCCGCCGTGCCGCATACATCGAACCCGCAGGAGGTAGTGTTTGGAAATGCGGTGGAGTTCAGATACTGGGATGTAGAGCTCGACCAGGCCGACAGCCACAAGGTGATGGATGTTACAAAGATAGCGACAGCTTATGCTCTCTTTTATCTTATAGGCGGCGAGTTGAGGGTTGATTACGGCCCGTATCCACCGGGGGCCGTGCCGGCCGGTAGTGGTAAGAGAAATACCTCGAATATAACCACGACGGTTCTTGCGAAAAATGTTAGCACCGAACTGGGTATCGGTGCTTTCAGCCACACAACCTTAAACGGCATTGGTCAGGGGTCGGTCAGAATTAATGTTATTCTGACAGACCCCGAAGATGGTGAGAGTATCAGGGTGATGACAGCTACATTGATGCGAAATATATGGCCAAGGTAAGTATATTTAGAAAATTGGTCGAGGGTAGGATATTATGAGAAATCTAAACTCAAAACTCAAAATTCAAAACCGTCCCCTTTCCTTCATCCGAAGCAGGCATGGGGGCTCAGTAATTGTTCTGGCTGTTATATCTTTGGTTGTTTTGGCGGCTTTGGGAGTGGGCCTGTTGACCGTCGCTTACGGAGTCAGACACAGAGCAATCATGCTGAGGAACGAGGCGGCTGCGATGGTCGCTGCTGAGGCCGGTTATGAAAGGGCGATTTTCTGGATGGGCCAGCAGAAGGATATGCTAAGCGCGCTGCAGGATGCTGTGCCGGGAACCAGTGGTTCACTGGTTTTCCCGGACGGTGATTGTGATTATCAAATTCAGCTTTTTACATTTGCCGGAAGCCGTCCCATTTACAGGGTTATATCCGACGGCCATAGTGGTAATTTTAACAGGACGGTGGATGTTCTTGTGCTTCAGGCGGCGAGCGGCTGGGATATGGGGATGTCAAGGGTTCTATGCGGAGGTACCAGCACTATGGAGGTATACTTCGCTTCCAATGAAATAATTGACCTGCCGCTGCACATTAACAATCTACATGACCATCCGGATTACAGGGACATTTATATAACGGGCAGCCCGGAATTTTTACAAGCTGTAGCTATGGGTGAGTCAAGATATACTACTGGTGGCGCGGATAAATACGCATCCGTGATGGGGCTTTTCGACAACGGGATTTATTTTGACCAGCCTGACAGCAGAATAACAGACGAAGCTTCCATTCAGACCAAGGTCAATCGCTTCAAAAACAGCACGAAAAACCAATACAGGTTCACGCCGGCGGCGGGTGCTCCGGTTGGCAGTCCTCACGCTGCTGTTCAGCTTGAATTTTTTGTCGAAGACGGTGTTGGTAAAGTTCGCGTAACTAATGATTGTACGGTCAGAGGTTATCAAAGGAGCAGTGATTATAGGACATTGGATTTTAAAATCGAGCCCGACAGCGATGGGAAACGGTCTGAAAGGTATGATATTTACGCCTATCATTTTATGCCTGATGGCGGCCAGAGAACCGTCGTACCGATAGAGGAAACGTATGTCTCGCAATCATTTGGCGGGGTGGAATCCGAACCTGGCGGTCAGATTTTTGTTAACGGCAATGTAATTATTGGTGGTGATGAAACCGCCTACAATGGTGACCAGGTGGTAAAAGGTAAAATTACCGTCACAGCAACCGGCAATATCTGGGTTGCTGACTCTGTAGTAGTTGACGGCCCACACGATGCCAATGGCAAACCAACGATGGATAATCCTAACGTCTTGGGCCTGATTGCCCAGGGTGTAGTAAAAGTTATTGACCCCGGGATATCTGGTTATCCCGCGGGTGGTGTGAATTACTATCCTGGTCCACCTGATGAACCTGGTGGATTTAAATATGTTCCTGTTGGTCGGAGTGATAGTGCCGTGCAGGATGACCCGAACAGGCATTTGCCGGACCCGATGGTAGTGGAGGCGTCTCTGACGGTCGGCGGGGGAGGATGGGGAGCTGAAAACGTCCAATGGTACGGCTACGGCGGCAGAAAGGAAGAGAGCGGGTACCAGGACGACCTTGTTGTACGAGGCACTATTGCCGAAGCCGCGCGAGGAGTCGTTGGTTTGATTGGTGCGGATGGTTTCCTTAAACATTATTATTCGGATGAACGATTACTCGAAGGTGTTTTGCCGGGTGATATCTGGTTGAGAGGTAAATATATTCCTGCACCTGCCGGCTGGCACGATTATAGGCCAGGCAGCTAATAGTTAGCGGATAAATTATAGTGGATTGCGGATAGAAAAGGAGGTTTCTTGCCTTGTGATCCGCAGGACACCTTAACGGTTGAACCCAGAAACTATACGCTATTAAACCCTACGACCTATAACTTTTCAAAAGCTCGCCTTTAAATTTCTTGCGGTTGCTCGATTTTGCAAGCTTTGCTGCAAACGGGACTTGTTGGATGTTTGAAGCTTTTATCTGCGACTTAAACTCACAATATTTATAGGACCTCACACGCCAAAATCACGACACTAACCTGCGAAGACCATCGCGTAGTAATTTCTAAGTAAAACACCCACTTTTTTAAGCCGATGAAGGAATATGTGTTATGCGTTCGGAGTGGGATTATGACTGTATTGTGGGAAGGAGAGGGCTCTATTCTGAGATTTTTTGTCTGGCACCTGTTGAGCTTATGCTCACGCCTAATAGGTGTTAGGGTTCGGTTGAAGGATTTATGAATTTAGATTGGAAACGATTATTTAACCTTTCGGTCGAAGGTATCAAGAACCTGGATTGGAGACGATTACTTAATCTTGAGGAAACACAGGTCTTGGGGCTTGATATTGGTTCTTCTGCGGTCAGAATAATCCAGCTGCGCAAGGACGATGCCGGCTACGTTGTTACTGCAGCCGGCATATCTGACATTGCAAATGGAACGGAAACTAATCAGAAGCAAAAAGAAATAAACATCGTCAAGGCAATTAACGAATGCCTTCAGTCAACCGGTGTTCAGACGCGATTTGCTATTTGTGGTGTATGTGGACCGGAGGTCGCAGTACGCTATTTCAAGTTTCCTTCATTGCCGCCGGAAGAGGCCCAGGGAGCGATTTTGCTCGAAGCCACACAGGTTTGTCCGTTCAACATCGACGATAGTGCCGTTGATTACCAATTGGTGCCTGATGGCGAGAATAATATGTGTGGCATATTAGTGGCGGCGACAAATAAGCTGGTAGAGAAAAAGAGACGGCTTGTCAAGGAAGCATCTCTGGACTGTGTTTTGATGGACGTTGACGGATTGGCGCTTTTGAATTGCTTCAGTGAATACGAAAAAGCCGAAGCCGGCCGAACAATAGCTATTTTGAACATCGGCAGCTCTTACACAACTTTGGCAATTATGGGGGCTAACGCTTTGCCGTTTATTCGCGATATAGCCTATGCAGGTGGGACAATCGTTAGAGAGACTGCTGCTGAAAAGGGTGTTTCAGTGGAAGCCGTCAGGAAAGCCCTGCTCGGCTGTGAGAATCCGACGGAATCCAAAATAGAGCTTGGTGACAGTTTGGAGAGGGCCTGTCAAAAATTGATTGTCGATGTAACTGAGACGTTGCGATACTACACGGCTCAAGAGAAATCAGCTGTTGTTGAAAAAATATTTGTTTGTGGTTTTGCTCCGGTCAGGGGGTTTGTCGAGTTATTGGATAGACGTCTTCCTGCCAGAACTGTGTTGTGGAATCCGTTTGAGAAGGTGTCCTGCGACGGAGACCTGAGCTGTCGAAACATTCTCAAAAAAAATGGTCCTGCGATGGTGGTGGCAGCAGGTCTTGCGATGAGGTCGGTCTGATATGTTCACGATAGACTTATTAAAGGGAGAGGGTATCCCGATGAAAAGCGGGCCTTGGGGCTTAGTTATCATCGCCACGGCGTTTGCAGTGCCCGTTTTTGTCGCAATGATGATGCTCGGGTTTTATCTGAGTGACAGAATTATCGTCTCAGAGAGGAAGCAGGCAATAGTTAATTACGAAGGATATATTGGCAAAATGTCGGATGCTGTGGAGCTGCAGGAATCATTCGAAAAGGAGAAAAACAGTATAAATAACTGTTTATCAGAAGCCTTATCATCTGCCAGCAGGCACACTCAATGGTCGCCTATTCTGGCGACTGTGGTAGAGAATATGCCCGATTCAATGGTCTTGACCAGACTTGAGGTAAAGCAGTACTCTGTGAGCAAAAAGGTTCCCCAGCAGGATGACCCCAACAAAACGATTGACGTTAGTGTTCCGGCGAACACATTGCAGATGAGTGTTAGTGGAAGGTTGCAGGCCGACAATGACAAAGCAGTCAAGGATTTCAAGGATCGTCTTCGTCTTTCAACTTTGCTTGCACCGAAGCTTGAAGATATCGTAATTTCGCAAAAAACCGACACTTTTGAGGGACAGGAAGTTGTCTCTTATGATATAGACTGTATTTTCAAACCGGAGTTGTAGTAGGTTTTTATGAAATCAGTTTACAAAGAATATTTTACGAAAGTAGCTTTAGTATGGGTGGGTTGCTTTATATTGTTTGTCTTTGTCTATATGCTTGTGTTGGCACCGCAGAAAAACAGCAAAGAGCAGCTCGAAAAGCAGCTCGAGGGGAAAAAACAGATTTACAATTCCGCACTAAAAGCAACGCAGAAGGAGACCCAGATTCAATTGAAGAAACAAATCGAACATTTGCGGAATAAATTGAAGGATTTTGTTATTAATTTCGAAGATTCGACTGATGTAACATTCGATATAAGTCAAATTGCTAACGCGAAAGAAGTTACTTCATTTAGCATTGAAACCAGTAAAAGGGACATTAGCAGAGCCCCGACAATGTCTGATAAATACATATTCGAGAGTCACATTGATATTAGCTTCTCCACGGCGGATTTTAACCAATTTGCTGCCCTATTAAACGAGCTGGAGAGACATCGGCCGGTCATCTTTGTGGATAGCTTTGCAATAACTCGCTCATACAGGGGCGGTTCAGACCGTGAGGTGAATATGACTTTGGCGGTTCTTGTCAGAAAGATACAGGACGGTTAAAAGAGTTGGTAAGTTTCCGGGGTAAAGTAAAAATGAGAACAATAACGATAGCGAATCAGAAAGGTGGTTGTGGCAAGACAACTACCGCGGTGAACCTTGCTGCTGCCTTTGCCTGGAGAGGCAAGAGGACACTGATAATTGACCTTGACCCGCAGGGCCACGCCACGCTGGGAGTTGGTCATAACCCTGAAACCTTTGACAAGACCATTTATCATGCCCTTAGCGATGCGCTAATTCCAATCTCCAAAATTATAACAAAAACCAGAATTAATGGGCTTGATCTGGCGCCAAGCAATATCCTGCTTTCGGGAGCCGAGCTCGAATTGGCCGAGGTAGTCGAAAAAGAATTAGTCTTAAGCAAGCAGCTCAGAACAATAAGCAGCGAATATGAAATGTGTGTTATTGACTGTCCACCTTCGGTAGGCCTGTTGACGCTCAATGCACTTGTTGCCGGCACTGATGTTGTTGTGCCTGTTCAGGTTAATTATTATGCGATGGAAGGTTTGAAACAACTGTTCGAGACCGCGAACATTATTAGAACACATTTCTACCCTTGTGATGTGAAAATCCTGGGCTTGTTACTGACTTTTGTTGAAGACAGGATTATTTTCAGTAAGCAGATTCAACAGCAAATGCGGGAGTTCTTTGGCGATTTAGTATTTGATGCGGTTATTCATAGGAATGTGAGGTTGGCTGAGGCCCCAAGTACTGGCGAGCCTATTTTGACTTACGATACTAAAAGCAGGGGTGCTGTAGAGTATATGGCTTTGGCTGATGAAATAATCAATGGCAAAGCTTTGGCTAAGGAGATAAGCAACGGCGGAGCTTTGGTTGAGGAGACGGGCAATGTCGGAATATAAAGCAGGGTTGCACAAGCAAGTCTCGGCCATTTTTAATGGTGTGTCGTTTCCTAAAAACGATATCACACAGCAGCCCTCTCTTGCGCCTGCACCGGGGCATCAGGATTATAGTGCTCCAAAACCATCTGCATCGGAGTCACCCACTCAAAAACTGCCTGTTCCGAGTCATATGACTCCCACGAAGCCGAAACCCGAACAGCCGGCTTCGCAGCCGCCGCCAGAAGCAGCCCCGGCCAAACAATCTAAAGTCGATGCCACTATGAAAGCAGTCATAAAAGTTGCAGAGCAAATCCCCTGGCGGCGGGCCCTGGAGCAGATTAAGAAAAGGCTTTCTGCGACAAAATTTGGAGTTATTACCACAAGGCAAAAGATGATGGTGGTATTGGCTCCGGTTCTCTTTATTGTCTTAATTTTCTTGTTTATTAGAGCCTTTAGTGCTCCTTCGCAAAAAATAACCGGGCTTGAGACATCCGAGTCAGTAGAGGCCGTTGCTGCCGGTCATAGTAAAGTTGAGTGGCAGCTTCCGAGTCCCTATCCGGCAACGCTTCGTGACCCTATGCGATTCGGCTCAACTACGATCCAGACCGGGACCGGTGGACTAGTTGTGAAAGGAATTGTTTATAGCGAGGATAATCCGTCCGCGGTTATTGGCGACCAGATAGTACACCAGGGCGATAAGGTGTTGGACGTAACCATTACGAAAATAAATGAAAATAGCGTTGAATTTGAGACAAACGGCAAAAAGTGGATACAAAATGTTCAACGGTAGAAAAGGAGTTGCTTAACAACTGACCCGGAAAGGAACCATTATGAGAGGCCCTGTGATGAAATATAAGGGATTGAAGTTTTTAACGGTTCTCGCATTCGTTATTGTGGTTTGCGTTATCGCTGTTGCTAAGAACGGCCGTGAGGATTCAGAGCAGCAGGATGTCCTGGCAGAACAGCAGGATGTCCTGGCAGAGCAGCAGGATGTTCCGGCAGAGCAGCAGGATGTCCTGGCAGAGCAGCAGGATGTTCCGGCGGAGCAGCAGGATGCCCCGGCAGCCCAGCCCGTTGACCAAACCACACAGGAGCAGGATGTAAATTCAATGCAAAAGAAGGTCCGAACGACTCTTCAGCAGCGAATGCTCAAAACAATAAGCGTCGATTGCCTCAACACGCCTATCGAAGATGTGATAAGGATGTTAAGTGAGCAGGCGGACGTAGATATTATCAAAAGCCCCAGTGTTACCGGTAATGTAACTGCCACGCTTACAAATGTGCCGCTGATAGAAGCGCTGAATAATATTCTTGCCGTGCAGGGCTATGGCTGTGTAGTAGACAGGAATATGATAAGAATAGCGCCGATTGATGAAATTGCTCAAAAGGGTGAAATCCTTGAAAGCAGGGTTTATCGAATTACTTATGCAGACGTTAGTGAAGTCGAAAATGCTTTGCAGAAATTCATTTCAAAGCGAGGTTCAATATCTTCCAATCCTGGTACAAGTAATATAATCGTTACCGATACTGCAAGCACAATCAAGGCCATAGATACCTTCATCGACGAAATCGACCGTATCACATCTCAGGTAATGGTCGAGGTGAGAATCTATGACGTAACCTCTACGGAAGGCTTCGATATCTGGTCGGAGTGGACGGCTGGCCGAAACAACCCGATAACTACATATACCACTAATACTGAGACTATCAATACTGATACTGACCATTTAACCGGAGCCACGACCGTTGACACTACTAATATTGATACTATTAAAACAACGGAGACGACTTGGCAGGAAAATGACGCCGGACTTGCGGCTGGTACGGAGAGTTATGCCTATAGAAAGAGTAAGCCCTTTGTAGGTGGCAATTTTGATGCGGATATTGCTGGTACCATACGCCTTGGTCTTCTCGATGCGGTTAATGTAGAGATTGCGCTCAACGTTCTGCGAACCCAGGTTGGCGCCAAGCTGCTTGCGAACCCTCGTATTCTGGTACTTGACAATGAAACTGCCGAGTTCAAAATCGTAAGCGAGATTCCCTACACCGAAACAAGTGATACCTCTTCCGGCGGTTCGATGACCTCTACCCAATTTAAAGAAGTCGGCGTTGAGCTTAAGGTTACGCCCCATATTACAAGGGAGGGTATGATAAGATTGCACATCCTGCCAAAATTCAGCGTTGTTTCAGAACTCGGGTCTATAATTCCAAATACTGGTGGTTTACGTGGCGTGCCGACTGTAGATGCCCGTGAAGTTGACACGAAGGCGTTGGTAAGGGACGGCCAGACTGTTGTTCTGGGCGGCCTTCGCAAAAGGACAGTCTCACAAGATATCAGCAAAATACCGCTACTTGGCGATGTACCAGTAGTTGGAAATATATTTACGAGTGTAGAAGAAGAGGTTGAAACCAACGAGTTGATTGTTTTCTTAACGCCGAAGATTATTATCGAGCCGACTCTTTCACCAAAAGAGCTCAAGGGCTATGAAGCAACCAAATTTGGCGGCCCGAATGTTACTAATACCGAATACGAGAAAGCCGAAAAAAAGACCGAAAAATAACTGCAGGCAGCTTGACCCGATAGCCCATATAAATGTTTAGCGGACAATCGTAAGGCTTATTAAAACCCACATCCCCGGCGGCTTCTGAAGGTTGGTATTTATTTTCGGCGCATCGTCGGAAATTTCCCCTCGCAGTATCATATTATCACCTCGTTATGGATTTTCTAACAGGTCTTGACGCGCAATAAAAACTCTGCGACAATACTATCCTGAAAACCTGACATTCATTAGAATTTAAGGGGCAGATAATATGAAAGAGCGAACGATATTTTTAGCGATAGTTTGCATAGCGGTTTGTTCAACCGGTTTCGCAAGGCCGCAAAAAGGCGGCGAACAGGGAACTGCTCTCACGATTTATAATGACAACTTCGCCGTCGTTAGAGAATCCCGGTTATTGTCTTTCGAAAAGGGCCTCAATACGACAAAGTTTACCGATGTCGCCTCGGCAATTGACCCGACCAGCGTAAATTTCCGCTGTCTCTCCGCGCCGGGCGCGGTGTCCATTCTCGAACAGAACTACGAGTACGACCTCGTTAATACCGGTAGTCTTCTCAAACGCTATATTGATAAAAACGTTACAGTCGTCTTAAAGGGCAGCGGCGCCGACACAGGCAGGAAATCAACCGGCCAACTTTTAGCCTCAATGGGCGACAGTTTAATATTGAAAAGCCAAGCAAATGATATTGAGATTTTAGACAAAAACAGCATAGAAGAGATTACACTGAAAGAAATGCCTGATGATTTGGTTACCAAGCCGACATTAGTTTGGCTTGCAGATGCAAAAGAAAAAGGCACTCAGCTTTGTCAGGTAGCCTATACCACCGGGCAAATTAACTGGAACGCCGATTATTCGGCAGTCTTAAATGCCGATGAAACAAAGATTGACTTTACCGGCTGGGTGACAATCGATAACAGAAGCGGTGCAACCTACAAGGATTCAACCATAAAACTGATTGCCGGCGATGTCAGAAGAGTAGTTGCGCCGGAGCCGATGAGGAACAGGATGATGAAGGCTGCTGCTATGGAGGCCGAGGCAAGTGGTTTCGAAGAAAAGCCGTTTATGGAATACCATCTTTATACTCTCGGCCGAAAGAGCACCATAAACAACAATCAGGTAAAGCAGATTGAGTTTATCACCCCTGCTTTGGGTGTGCCGATAAAGAAGCTCTATATCTATGAACGCGGCCGGCAGCAGATATATGGCCAAGGCCGGCAGAGCAACAAGGTTCAGATAAAACTTGAATTTGAAAATACCAAGGAAAATAATCTCGGCATTGCGCTGCCTAAAGGTAAGATTCGAGTCTTCAAGAAAGACCCTGCTGACGAGAGCTTAGAGTTTGTGGGCGAAGACAGAATCGACCATACGCCGAACAAGGAAAAGCTGCTGCTTTATATTGGCAATGCCTTTGATGTGGTTGCTGAATATACACTGGTCGATAGCCAGCACGAAAGGCGTATGACGCGCGAGACCCATAAAATCGAGCTTCGAAACAGAAAGACCAAGGCTGTTACGGTTTTTGTCGATGAAAAGTTTCCTCAATGGATCAACTGGACCATCGACAAGAACACGCATAACTACGAAAAACGTGATGCCTATACCGCCAGATTTGAAGTGAAGCTTGAGGCCGATTCAACCGCCACGCTCCAATATACTGCCACACAAACGTGGTAATCCGTTTTTCGTTGCGTTCCTTCGGTAGACATCCAGGCGTTGTTCTAAATTACCCCTCAAAAGTGCTGGTTCTGCCAGCGGCGTATTTAGTCTAGGCCGGAGTTTACCCCCTAAGACATGACCTGTGACGCATACTTTGCTGTGGGTTGTCATCCAGAGCGCACGACCGCTATAGATGGACAAAATAGTGGGTTTTGAGTGAAAAAATCACGAAAAAAGGTTAAAATCGTAATAAAACAGTAACATTTAAGTTATAATGTAAGTGCATATATGGAAGGAATATGCGGCCAATAGCAGGGAGGGACGCTGCATTTTGACGTGAGAGGTAGTGTTGTGAAGAAGAGACGAAAGTGGATTGTCATTACTGTTATTGTGGTGTTGGTGCTGACAGTTGTCGGCGTGATAGTTAGCAAGCACCGCAACAAAAAGGACCCTGGTGAGGTGGTCCGGGTCGAAGAGGTAAAACGAGGGGAACTGACGGAGGAAGTCGGCGCCCTGTGCGAGATTGAGCCGAATGAAATCGTTCAGATAAGCGCAAAGCTGTCTGCGCAAATCGTGGAGATGCCGTACGATGAGGGGGATATAGTTACCTGCGGCGACCCGAGCGCCAATCCGCCCATGCCAGCTTCGTTGCTGATTAAACTCGATGCGAAGGACCTTGAAAGCCAGTTGCGGTTGGCGCAGGCGGGCCGAAATGCCCAAGAGGCGCAGATAGAGGTAGAAAAGGAGAGGATTGAGGCAAGTAAGGCGACATTGATTGGACTTGAGGCATCGTTAGAGCAGGCGGAAAATGACCTTAAAAGAAAACAGGAGCTGTATGAGACGCACGACATCAGCAAGGCCGATTACGACCAGGTGAAATACAAGGCGGAGTCGCTTCGCGCGGATAAAGAGAGCGCAAAACATAATCTGGAAGCGGCTCAGCGGAATTTAGTTGTGATGAAACATAATCTGGACGCCGCCGATGCCAGGATTGCAGAGGCGAAGGAGTTGCTCAGCTACACAACCATAACATCACCGATAAACGGCGTGGTGACGCGCGTCAACGCAAAGGTGGGTGAAATGGTAATGACCGGGACGATGAACAATCCGGGGACGGTGATAATGGAGATCTCCGATATGTCAAGGATGCTGGCGGTGGCGGAGATAGACGAGGCGGATGTAGGAAGTTTGGAAGTTGGGCAGAAGGCGTTTGTTAGCGTGTTGGCGTTTGGTGATATCGAATTTAAGGGGAAGGTCGATGAGATAGCGCTGAAGCACCGGATTAGCAACACGGGGACGAGGTATTACCGCACGGAGATACTTTTGGATAACGACCCGAATGTATCGAAGCTTTGCACAGGGCTGACTGGTCACGTCGATATTAAGACGCATAAACATACGGACATACTTAAGGTTCCGAGCCAGGCGATTCTGGCGAGAGAGGTAGAGGAGCTGCCGCTTGAGATACGTGATAACTGCAACGAGGTGGACAAGAACAAGACGTTCGTGACTGTTGTTTACCGTTTCATCGATGGCAAGGCGGTTGTTACGCCCGTGAAGATGGGAAAAAGTGATTTGAGATATACGATAATCAAGTCCGGGCTTAATGAGGGGGACAGGGTAATTGTTGGGCCTTACAAGGTGCTTGAGAACATAGGGCATGACCAGAATGTTCAGGATGAACGGGAAGTAGAAGCAAAGAAAAAAGAAGACGAAGAAAAAGCGGCAGCGGAGAAAGGTAAAAGCGACGGTAATGAAGCGGCGAGCGAGTGATAGCGACAGGATGGTTATCCAGCTAAGAGGCGTCAGGCGGGTTTATAAGGTAGGGGTAGAGGAAATACATGCACTTGACGGTGTGAACCTTGAGGTTCGGGAAAACGAATACCTGGCGGTGATGGGGCATTCGGGCTCCGGTAAAAGCACGCTTATGAATGTTTTGGGGTGTTTAGACAGGGCGACCGAGGGCAGTTACGAGTTCAGGGGTGATGACGTAACAGAGATGGAGGACGCGGAGCTGGCGCGGATACGCAACGAGAGAATTGGGTTTGTATTTCAGTCATTTGAACTGCTGCCGCAGATGAGCGCTATTAAGAATGTTGAGATACCACTGTTATATTCGAGGTTCGGGTGGCTTGGTCGGGTAGCGAAAGCGAAGAAGTCTCTGCAGAGGGTAGGACTTGAGGACAGGATGACGCACCGGCCGAACCAGCTTTCGGGCGGAGAGAAGCAAAGGGTGGCGATAGCAAGGGCCCTGGTGTGCGAGCCGAGTGTTCTTCTTGCTGATGAGCCGACGGGGAATTTAGACAGCAAGACGACAAAGAGCATAATGGAACTTTTTGACCAGCTTTATAAGCAGGGGCAGACGATAATTGTTGTAACGCACGAAGAGGACGTTGCGGGGCATGCAAAGCGGATAGTTAGGATGAGAGATGGCAAGATTTACAGTGACATGCCGGCTGAGCAGGACAGGGCGGCGAACTCTTCATCGGCGGCGGAATCAGAAGGGGTGCAAGAATGAAGAGATTGCTGAACGCACCGCTGCTTTTTTTGAGGTTGCTTTATCAGAGCACTTACCTGGCGATTGGTCAGATATGGGCGAAGAAGACGCGTTCGATTCTGACAACGACGGGGATAGTGATAGGAATTGCGTCTATAACGGCGGTGATATCGCTGATGGCGGGTCTGAAGGTAAGTACACTTCAGAGTTTCGAGAAGTTCGGCGCCAGAACCATCTGGATACGTCACTCGACGCCAAGGACAGGACCCAAGCGGGATATAGACTGGTGGAATCTGCGTTTCTGGCCTGAAGAGTTCGAAGGCATAATGGACAGGTGCAAGGCGCTTGTGAGGTTTTCGCGAATTGCACCGCGAGATTTTTACACGCCTTACGTAGTTAGATATGGTGACAAGGCGGTGGACGGGGTAAATTGCACAGGAGTCGACCCGGGAGCGGAACAGATAACGAATCGGCCGGTGATACTGGGCAGGCCTTTTTCGAAGCTTGACAACAGTGAGGGACGATATGTGTGTTTTGTAGATGTTGTGTTGAGAGACAAGCTCGGTCTGGATAAAGACTGCATAGGTGAGGCTATATTGGTGGGCGGGAAGACTTTCTTGATAGTAGGGGTGGTAGATATAATTCCTGAGCAGGCGGCGCAATGGACAGGGGGCGGACAAGGTCTTGAGATGTTTATACCATTTCAGACATATTTGAAATTAACCGGTGACAGACGTCCGCATATGTATGCAATGGCAGAGAGCCTAACGACGGAACTGTCGGAAGAAGCGGTGTCGGAGATAAAATTCTTTATGCGCAATATGCGGAAGCCGCGTTTGGAACCTGGGGAGCCGGACACGTTTACCGTTAGTTCAGTCCAGTCGAGGATTGAGCGGTCTAACAGAACATTGATGTTTATAACGATAATTACAGGCGGGATCGCGGGTATATCACTTTTAGTTGGCGGGGTGGGGATTATGAATATTATGCTTGTGTCGGTGTCAGAGAGGACAAGAGAAATAGGGCTTCGCAAAGCTGTAGGCGCAGAGAAGAAAGCGATACTGACACAGTTTCTGGTAGAGTCTCTTATCCTGTGCTTTTTCGGAGGTTTGATTGGGCTTGGATTGGGAAAGCTGATAACGGTAGCGATAGGTGCAATATCTAAAAACGAGGTGCTGGCTATGGCGTATATGCCATTGTGGGCGATGATAATGGCGTTTTGTTTTTGCGGAGCAGTAGGGGTAATTTTCGGGATTTTTCCAGCGATAAAGGCGATGAGACTGGACCCAATAGAGGCATTGAGGCATGAGTAGAAAGATATTGAAGTATACAGTTGGAGTGCTGCTGTCACCGTTTTTTTTCCTGCGGCTTTTGTATCAGAGCAGCTATCTGGCGGTAGGGCAGATATGGACGAAAAAAGGCCGTTCGATTCTGACGACGACGGGTATAGTAATAGCTGTCGCGTCGATAACGGCTGTTATAGCATCGCTGACAGGATTGAAGGCGAAGGTGCTTTCAGAACTCGAGACATTTGGTGCCAAGAACATCTGGGTATGGTTTGCGAGGCCTGATACGGGGCCGAAGAAAGATATGACGTGGTGGGAGCTGCGATTCTGGCCCGATGAGTTCGACGGGCTTTTGGAACATTGTCCATCGGTGGATAAGTATACGCGTATTTCGTCAGTATACTACCGCTTAGTGGGGCATTATGAGGAGAATTCGGTAGAGGGAGTGCGGCTTCAGGGAGTGGATGTAGGATGGGAAGAGATAGCGAACCGGCCGGTAGTTATGGGCAGGCCTTTTTCGGAGATTGACCAGAGTGAGGGTCGGTTTGTTTGTTACATAGAAACGAAATTGCGTGATGCGCTGCGGATGAACAAAGACTGCATAGGTGAAATGATAGCTGTAAAGGGGCGGAGTTATATGGTGATTGGGGTAATAGAGCCAGAGCCCGACCATTCGATGTTTGGAGGGGACAGAATGGAAGGTTATGAGATGTATATTCCCTACAATTCGCTTTTGAAACTGGGTGACAGGCGGCCGCATATATATGTGATAGCAATGGCTAAATCACCGGAGGTTGTAGACGAAGCGGTGACGGAGATAAAATTCTTTATGCGACAGAGGCGCAGACCTGCCCTGGCTCCCGGTGAGCCGGACACGTTCGGGGCGCGATCGCTGAAATCATTTGTTAATGAGTTCAATGACTTTTCAAAAATAATAACGCTGGTGGTCGGCGGAATCGTAGGCATATCGCTTCTCGTAGGCGGGGTGGGGATTATGAATATTATGCTCGTCTCGGTTTCTGAGAGGACCAGAGAGATAGGATTGCGAAAAGCGATCGGGGCAAAAAGAAGCGCGATACTGACGCAGTTTCTTGTAGAGTCGGTTGTTCTTAGTTTTATTGGAGGGGTGATAGGTGTTGGTATAGGCAAGCTGATGACGGTGGGAATTTGCTCGATTAATAAGATGATGAATATGTCTAATATTCCTTTGTGGGCTGTGGTGTTGTCGTTTTGTTTCTGCGGGGCAGTGGGGATAACTTTCGGAATGTTTCCCGCGATAAAGGCGGCGAGGTTGGACCCGATAGAGGCGTTGAGACATGAGTAGGAGCGTGGCGGTGGTGAAAAGTCTTATTTTTGCAATTACGCTGGGTATATCGGTGTTCTTAGCAGGATGTGAGGAATTTGCTAAGGAAGAGGATTTCTATACTGTAAAGACCCAGCCTCAGCAGACACGCCAGATACAGACGCTAAAGCTGGAGCCAAGCCGTCAAGATGGCTTACGCCAGACCGATGGGAACGAGCCTGTAGATGTGAACAAACCGGCCCAAAAGGAGATTGGGCTGAGCATAGAGCAGTGCCGGGCGATGACGCTGACGAACAATTTGGACTTGAAAGTTCAGTTGATAGCGCCGGCGATAGCGGCCCAGAAAGTAAGCGAGGAAGAGGCCAAGTTCGAGTCATCATTTTTCTCAAATCTGTCTTACGAGGACATAAAGCAGCCGGCTTCGGTGCTGGTTAGCGAAGTTACGCAATATAAGAGTTTCAACACTGAGCTTGGGGTCGATATTCCGCTACGGACAGGTGGAAAACTGACATTCGATATTGCCGACAACCGGACGAGGACGGATTACGTAAACTACTCTGCGATAACTTCACTTTCGATAAGCCAGCCGTTGCTGCAGGGGGCCGGCAAAAGGGCAAACACTCATTCGATACGGATAGCTGAATACGAGCGCCGGATAACCGACGCACAGACCAAGCTCGAGGTGATACGGGTTCTTGCCAACGCCGACCGCGGGTACTGGCGGCTTTATGCGGCAAGGCGAGAGCTCGAAGTCCGCAAAAAGGAATACGAGCTTGCGCAGGTCCAGCTGAAACAAACGCGGAGGATGGTCGAAGTGGGCGAAAGAGCGGAAGTCGAGGTCGTTCGTTCCGAAGCTGGTGTAGCGGAGCGATTGCAAAATATCATCATAGCAGAAAATGAGCTGCGCAACAGGGAACGAGAGCTGAAACAGATAATGAACGAAGCGGGACTGACGATGGGGACGCCGACGGTAGTCGTGCCGACTACTGAGCCGGACCCGGTGCTTTATGAGCTTAATAGGCCGATGTTGACAGCACTGGCCGTCGAGAACCGGATGGAAATGCTCGAAGTGGAACTGCAGATTGCGGAGGACATCAGCACGGTCGATTTCTACAAGAACCAGGCTCTGCCGCTTGTGACGATGGATTATACGTATCGGCTCAATGGTCTTGGGGCAACAAGAAGCGACGCATACGATATGATGGACAATATGGATTTCAGGGACCACGTGGGGGGGTTGAAAGTGGTGATTCCTTTGGGCAACAAGGCGGCCAAAAGCCGTCTGATGCAGGCGTTTTATCAGAGAAGACAGCGGTTGGTAAGCAAGGAAAATCGCAGGACCTTGATAGAAAAAGAGGTGCTGGCCGCTGCCGACCAGATAGAAACGAATTGGCAGAGCATCCTTGCGAGCAGACAAAATGCAATACTTGCCGGCAGATTGTATGAAGCTGAGAAAAGACAATTTGAAGTCGGGCTTCGCACATCGACCGACGTCCTTGATGCGCAGGCGAAATTTGCAAACGCCCAAAGCGATGAGATAAAAGCTCTGACCGAATACCAGATAGCGCAGATTGATTTGGCTTATGCAACGGGAATGCTTTTGGGGGCAGACAAAGTTCACTGGGAGCCGATTGTCCCTTCCGCTGATGCAAATGCCACAGAGCCGGAGTGAACGAGAGGTAATCCGAAATTGGCTTTGTTTGGGTTTGTTTTCACCAAGTGTCCAATTTCATTTTTTCGCTGTAACTTCTTGTCCTGATTGTAGTTATAAACACTTGGCTTTTTGGGAAATTGGGTTCGTTTTGCATAATTAACTCTTTTTTGATTGAAGTTTCCTTTCAGCGCAGAGAGTCTCTGCCGGGGTTTGCGGCTGCCGTATGAAAGGCGAGGCAAACGCCGCTAAAGAATCAAAATATTAAGTCGTTTCTGACCCGAGCCGCCGGCTCCACGACCTTGCCCTGCTGGGCGAAATGCGTTCATCTACTGATGAACGGGAGGGATTATACCAAATTTCGGGGAAAAATCAAGCTAAAAGTTGCTTATGCACCTAAGGCACGCTTCGCACACCAGCAAATTTTGGGTTGAGAGTTAGTGGAATTTTCGGTAGAATGTGAAAGAAGAAAGCAAGAAGCTGTAAACTACGGTTCGGACCTATTGCAAAGGAGGAACTATAAGATGAATCTTAAAACAAAAATAATAATCGTATTTCTGCTGGATACGCTGCCTATGGCGCAGGCGGCGCAGGACATGCCCAAACAAAATCGGCCTCTTATGGCTGATGTAACGGGGCCATACTTAGGACAAACCCCTCCGGGTGATACGCCTGTGGTTTTTGCCCGCGGAATCGTTTCCACCGATGGCCTCGAACATAGCCCGGCAGTATTCTCTCCCGATGGTAATGAAGTGTACTGGATCACGGCCCGGCCGCCGGGACCTAATAACAGCGATTGGCTTAGTCAGGCAATGACCATGCGACGCGAGAACGGTCGCTGGTCCGTGCCTTACGTCGCTCCATACGATATAACCATGCTTTCGGCTGACGGTCGCCGGGGCTATTTCAGGTCGCTTGAAGACAATGATATTTGGGTTGTCGAGAAGGATGGTGATAATTGGGGCAAGCCCAAGTGTCTCAATTTCGTGACACAACACCCGGAATTGAAGCTTGCCGCTGATCCCTCGATTGCATACAACGGTACGCTCTATTTTGTAGGCAACGCTAAAGGTCTTAGAACCCGCAACAAATACGGCATCTATCGGACGAAACTTGTCAACGGTGAATACGCCAAGCCGGAGTTACTCCCCCCCAGCATTAACATGCCTGGCTTTCTGAACTGGACGCCATTCATCGCGCCTGACGAGAGCTATCTTATTTTTTCATCGGATCGTAGAGGCCAATTTGGAGAAGGCGATTTGTATATCAGTTTTCATAACATCATCGCAGATACATGGTCTGAACCAATTAATATGGGAGGGCCAATAAATACTGGGTCTCAAGAACGATTGCCAGGGGTTAGTCCTGACGGCAAGTATTTATTCTTCACTCGCTGGACGCCAGATCACAATCAAGACGTTTTTTGGGTGAGCGCAAAAGTAATTTATGAATTAAAAAGAAAATATGAAATGAAGAAGGAATAAATTTTCTAAAGAAGACAGTTTTAGTCCGATAGATTTTAACTTCTAAAAAGGGAGTTATTATGAAAAATTCAAAAAAATTATTTAAAGCACATGATGGGCTAAAACGATTCATTTTTCTTAACCTTTGCTGTATAAGTTTATGTTGTAACGCGATTTGTAAAAATGACACCGAATTAAGTGGGAAAATAGAAAGTTTAGCAAGTACCGAAAAGTACAAATATACAATAACACATTCATTTAAGAAAGTTGGTGAAGGAGAAAAAGTAAAACAGATATATTTTGCAGTGCCACAGTCAAATGATTATCAGGAAATATCAAACTATTATATTAGTAAAGGAAAATTGCTTACAGATAATGTGACCGGTGAATATTATGCAATGTGGGATGTTTCAGATGACATGAGTACTGAATCAGGAGAATGGTTTGAATTTTCTATTGAATTTGATTACATCCCTAAATCATCAGAATACCAAACTCATATAGTTGATGAGATTTATCCTTATGATACAACTTCAAGTATTTATAAAATGTACACGCAAAATTATTATGGAGTTTTTGTTAAGGATAATCCGGTATTGATGAAAGTAAGCCAAGAAATTTGGGACACATCTGCAGATATATACGATTATGCAAAAAAGTGTTTAGAGTATACTGTCGCTAATTTTTCATACAAAAAGAATGGTTCTATGTTACTTTCATATACATTAGAAAACAGAGGCGGTGATTGCGGGAATCTGGCTGGTGTATTTATCTCATTATTACGAACCCAAAATATACCTTCACGATTGGTCATTTTTCGTGAACATGTATGGGCTGAATTTTATCTTGAAAACTATGGTTGGATACCAGCCGATCCTACTTTCAACCTATTTGGAAAAGCGCCAGCCGGATATAGCGGCCAGATTGCATGGTCAAATAATATCGTTTATCATGTTATAGATCCATCCGGGTCGCCAAAAACTCTTTGGCATCTTGCCAATTTTTTACACCTTTTTGTACCCACTCCACCCGATACCCAACATCGTGGTTATGAGTGCGATATTAAAATGTCTAAAAAAGATATAATCCGTGATAAGTATCGGATGTAATTAATCTTATGCTGCGAGCTGTTTTTCGAGTTGTTGTTTGGTTTTTTTGAGGTGTGATTGAAATCTGCTGCCGCGCCGCGGGGGCTTAGTTTTTGGATTCGCAATAGCCATAGGCGGTATCCTCGCCAGAAACATGGTTTTAAGAGGTTTAAAAAAATATGCAAAAATACACAAATTTTGTTTGCAAGAAGGTTGTTATTAATATATACTTTATAATATAAAGTTCTTTATAAAAGGAGGCAAAAACATGAAAAATGAATACTCCAATGAAGAAACGAGACCTAAACAAGAAGGTATTGAAGAACAAAAAAATGCCGCTGAAGACATCAAGTTTATGCGGTCGGTAGTGGAGAAGACGAGCAGACAATTCAGGGTCGATGGTCATATTTTAATTATGTGGGGCCTGTTATGTATGATTTGCTACACTGCGGCATATTTTTTCATAACACCTGAAGGTTACATGACAGATCAAGTTCGCAAGTGGATTTTGCCTGTTTACCTGTCTATGATGGCAATTGGAATCTGTTATACCATAATCGCCATTTCCATAGCGGTCAAACGCGAAAAAAAGAACGGATTCGTTCCGTATCTGCCAAAACAAATCACCCTGGTATGGTTCTTCATGGCGGCACACATTCTTGCATGGAGCATATTAGGTACGCTGACTAATAATTTCTGTGGGGGAGACCCAGGATTCATTGGGGCGATGGGGCTGAGCATCGCTTTAGGAGTAACCGGTATTTTTCATTCAAAGGAGTGGTTTTTCGGCGGAATTGTAATTTTCGCAGGAATGATGCTGACATATTTCGTAAGAGATTACGGCTATATTATCCTCGGCCTGGCAACAGGAGCCGGATTGATTATACCGGCTGTAATCGTACAGAGGAATTCCCGTAAACAGGAAAAAGAAAATGAGCAAGCCTAATCAGCCGAGGTTCGACGAGCTGATATTATCGAAAACCAGGTTAGGGATACTATCTGCTCTTATCGGCGGTGATAAATTGGAGTTTACTTATCTGCGCAATGCTCTCGAGCTGTCCGATGGCAATCTTAGCGTCCAGATTCGTAAGCTGGAAGAAGCGGGCTATATAAAAGTAGAGAAGATTTTTGTCGAGCGAAAGCCCAAAACATTTTGCAAAATTACCAGCAAAGGGCGAAAAGCCATAAAAAACCTGATTTGCAAACTCGAGACTTTGGCAAACTCTGATTAGAAAATTAAAAATCAAAATTTAAAAATAAAAATTGCGGAACTGTTTCGCAGGACTTTATTTTGCTGTTGGTTCCGGAGGCCGCGATGAGGAGCGTTAGTATTACGTAGTAAATAACCCCCAGCAGAGCTGGGGGCTAACCGATAAGGAAACGCCGGCAAGGCCGGGGTATTTGAGTTGACATTTCGCAAGAAGAGTGTAGAGTAGCTATTTTTCACGAAAAGGATTAAGTCAAGTCCTGAATATACACTAATCCATTTTGAGAGTCTGTTATGTACTCGGATTATATTCGTAACGTAGCGATAATCGCTCATGTCGACCACGGTAAGACGACGCTGGTGGACCAGCTTCTCTACCAGTCGGGTATGTTCCGGCAGGAGGAGCTGGATAAACTGGCAGGCGGTGAACATAGATTGATTATGGATTCGAACCCGCTGGAACAGGAGCGCGGGATAACCATTCTGAGTAAAAACTGCGCGATTAACTATACGGATTTGCGGGGCGACGAATATAAAATCAATATAATCGACACGCCTGGGCACGCCGACTTCGGGGGGGAGGTCGAACGTGTTTTGGAAATGGCAAACGGGGTTCTTCTTTTGGTGGATGCCTTCGAAGGTCCTATGCCGCAGACAAAATTTGTGCTGAATAAGGCGCTGGAACGGAAGCTTCGGCCGATAGTCGTAATCAACAAGATGGACCGTCAAAACAGCAGGCCGGATGATGTAGTCAACGAGGTATTCGATTTGCTTGTTCAACTCGGGGCCAATGATGAATCGCTGGATTTTCCTCTCGTTTACGCATCGGCGAAAGAGGGCTGGGCAACGACGGAAATCGACAATAAGACCGACAATATGCAGGCGATATTCGAGACTATCATAAAAAACGTCCCCGCGCCCAAGGTTGTTGCCGATGCGCCGCTGCAAATGCTGGTGACGAGTCTGGAACATTCGGATTACGTCGGTCGTATAGCGATAGGCAAGATTGCTGCTGGGCAGATAAGCGAGGGCCAGCGAGTAACGGTAATCGACAGGGAAGGACTGCATACCCAGCAGAAGGTTTTGCAGATTCATCAGTTCGACGGGCTTGGCCGAAGGCAGGTTTCAAATGTTCAGGCGGGCGATATATGCGCGATATCCGGGCTCGACCCTGTCGATATAGGCAATACTATCGCGTGTGCGGACAATCCTTCGAGACTCGCAGTCGTATCCGTCGATGAGCCGACGATGTCAATGACATTCAGGGTGAACGACGGACCTTTTGCTGGCAGAGACGGCAAATACGTGACGAGCAGGCATATCGGAGAGAGACTGGCGAAAGAACTTCAACATAATGTGGCGCTTCGGGTCGAAGCCGGTCGGACGCCGGAGGAATTTATTGTTTCCGGCAGAGGACTGATGCATCTCGGGATTCTGCTGGAGAATATGAGGCGCGAGGGTTATGAGGTTTGCGTGGGAAAGCCGAATGTGATTTTGAAGATAGTTGACGGAAAGCGGCATGAGCCTATTGAGACACTTGCGGTGGATTGCCCGCTCGATTGTCAGAGTTCGGTGATGAGTCTTCTGGGCGAGAGGCGGAGCGAAATAGTCAGGATAGACGCGAAGAGCGGGGCAAGTGATTTTGTTAATATGGAATTTTTGATACCATCAAGGGGGCTGTTCGGTCTTCATGCGAGAATGATGAACGCAACGGCCGGGAGGGCTGTTATGCATCATACGTTCGAAAGATACGAGCTTATGCGAGGCGCGATACCACAGCGCAAGTCGGGTGTGATGATAGCTACCACTATGGGACAAGTAACGGCTTATGCACTCGATGCTTTGTATGACAGGGGCGTTTTTTTTGTTGAGCCGGGTGAAAAAGTTTATGAGGGTCAGGTGGTCGGGGAGCACTGCAAGGAAAATGACATACCCGTAAACGTTGTGAGAAGCAAGCAACTAACCAATATCCGTGCGTCGGGCAAAGACGATGCGGCGAAGGTGAGACCTGCAAGGAAGATGAGTCTTGAGGCGACGATGGAATATATTCAGGAAGACGAGCTTGTTGAGATTTGTCCTGATTCGATTCGCATCCGCAAACATCTGCTAAAAGAAGTGGACAGGCTAAGATACGCCCGCAAATCCTCCAAGTAATTGGCGCAACGGGAAAAAAGGTATCCGAGCAGGAGGCAGCATTTCTATTTACGATTTTCGATTTACAATTTGCGATTTGAGTAGAGATTGCCGCGCTGCGCTGCGAAAGGCAACAACAGCAAATATCCTTGAGATATGGTCGGGTTTTGGTATATTCTGAATTTTAAAAGAATATAAGGACAATTCGGGAGTTGAAAAAGCAACAGATAAGGTGAGTTTTGGGGACAAGAATGTACAGTAAAAATAAAGTTTTAATCGTCGCGGTAACGCTAATTTTTCTTAATTTGGCAAATTGCTATTGCTATGAAATCCACGAAAGCAGTATTCTCGTCCAACCAAAAAATTATCAGCTGACAGGTGTAAAAAATCTTCTGATAAAAGTATGTTCAGACGACATAATTCAAATTGCGGCATTACCCACAGATTCTACTTCGGTACCCACAAGCCTGATTGTTGATGACAAGAAATTGCAACAAGCTGATTTTAAGATAAAAGAAGGCCCGGCAGAGATAATTTTAACTACAAGTAAGCTCAAAGTTATAATCAATACTAATAGCGGAGAGGTAACAATAAAAAATATCGACGATGAAATCCTCCTGCAAGAAGGGGCCAGGCAGATTATTCCCGCTATCGTGGTAAATGAAAAAGTGAATAACATCAGGCAGTCTTTTAAATGGGCCGATGACGAGGCTTTGTATGGTTTAGGTCAGCACCAGGAAGGAATATTTAACTGGCGCGGTCACTATGTCGAATTATTTCAACTCAACACAAGAGCCGTTGTGCCCTTTTTGTTGTCCACAAAAGGTTACGGCATACTTTGGGACAATTACTCATTCAGCAAATTTAACGACACTCGTTATGGTTCATATCTTTGGTCGGAAGTCGGCGAAGCTATCAGCTATTTTTTTATTTACGGACCTGAACCTGATTCCGTTATCCAGAATTACCGTGCACTTACCGGCACAGCGCCGTTATTTCCCAAATGGGCTTATGGTTATATACAGTCCAAAGAAAGATATAAAACCCAGCAGGAGATTATCAATATAGTTAAAGAATACCGTGACAGAAATATTCCATTAGATACTATTGTTCTGGACTGGCAGTATTGGGATGACGGTAACTGGGGCCAAAAAAGTTTCAATAAAGAGCGTTTCCCGGAACCGCAATCGATGATGCAGACGCTTCATTCAAAGTATAATGCGCATTTAATGATTTCAGTCTGGCCGAAGATGTCAGTCAGCTCCCCTGATTACCGTGAAATGAAAAAACATAAAGGATTTCTGTATCCTGACGAGGAAAGTCCCTTTTACGACGCTTTTAATCCCGAAGCGCGGGCGCTTTACTGGAAGCAGGCGAATGAAGGTTTGTTTTCCAAAGGGATTGATGCCTGGTGGTGTGATGCAACGGAGCCTGAAGTAGGCGGCTGGGACTTTAGCTGTGATGCTTACAAAGTAAAGATGAAACCCCAGATTGGATCCGGTGCACGCTATATGAATGCATACTCACTGGTTCATTCCAAAGGCATTTACGAAAATCAGCGCAATACAACTGATAGGAAAAGGGTAGTCAATTTAACACGGTCTGCTTTCGCCGGTCAGCAAAAATATGCCACCATCACATGGTCAGGGGATATTGTGGCAAATTGGAATGTATTTAAAAATCAAATCCCGGGAGGATTGAATTTCTGCATGTCCGGTCTGCCATACTGGACTACTGATATCGGCGGCTTTTTTGTTCAGTCTGCAAATGTAGGCGAGCTTGGCAGAGGTGCCTGGTTCAGAAACGGAGATTTCGACCGCGGTATAGCAGATGATAATTATAAAGAGCTTTATGTGAGGTGGTTTCAATTCGGGACTTTCTGTCCGGTATTTCGTTCGCACGGAACAGATATCTCAAGAGAGATATGGCAATTTGGTGGGCCGGGCAGCTGGGCTTTCGATGCCCTGCTTAAGTTTGACAAATTAAGATACCGTTTGATGCCTTATATATATTCTATGGCATGGAAAGTAACAAGCGAAGGCTACACTTTGATGCGCGGGCTTATTATGGATTTCAGAGAAGACCGGCATGTGTTTGAAATAGATGACCAATTTATGTTTGGACAGGCTATTCTGGTTAATCCTGTTACCAAACCTAAAGAAACATTTCGGAAGGTTTACTTGCCTATAGGTTCAGGTTGGTATAATTTCTGGACCGGGAAAAAATATTCCGGAGGACAAACAATAACTGTTCCAACTCCCATTGATGAAATACCAATATTTATAAAAGAAGGATCCATTCTACCACTGGGACCTTTTGTTCAATATGCATCTGAATCTAATGATCCTATCGAGTTAAGAATTTATCCCGGTGCCGATGGTAATTTCACTTTGTATGAAGATGAAAATGACAATTATAATTACGAGAAGGGTTTTCATTCTATTATCGGATTTAAATGGGATGATAAAAATCGAAAATTAGTAATTGATGAAAGAAAAGGGGACTTCCCCAATATGGTCAAAGCGAGAAATTTTCGTGTTGTCCTGGTTAGCGAGAATAGTGGAAACGGAGTAGATATAGATATGAATGCGGCAAAAATTATTCATTATGATGGGAAGGAAAAAATAGTAACGCTCTGATTCTTATGATAAAACGACTGTTGTAGGTTTGCTAATCCGATTTTCGCGTTGTAACTGCCTTCCTCAAAGGGCTTTTAAACATTCATTATCTGTACTGTCGGATGCCCCGCGGGGGTTACCCGCTCAGGTGCCGCGGGGGCTTTTTGCCTAAGTTGCTGTAGCTGCCGGAGGCCGCAACGAGGAAACATACAGTAGGTATGCGTAAGCATACGGGAAAAAAGGTATCCGAGCAGTAGGCAGGACAAGCAAATTAATAATTGGGTCCCAGATAAAGACATTCTGGGATCTTCGCTACGCTACGAGAGGACGCAACAGCAAGTACCCCGCTCAAGCGCCGCGGGGACTTAGTCTGCTCCCGGCTTTTTCTATTCGCTGCGAACATCACGCAGCGTGTGCCTTTTAGTTTACTATTCTAAACCTTCCTGATAAAGCTGCTCGATTTCTTCAGCAACTAATGCCCTGTCATAAACGCGAACATTATCTATTTTGCCGTGGAACCAGGATTGGTAAAAACTATCGTTAGTGTTGCAACCTATAAATGCATGCTCAGTAGAATACGCCAAACTTCCTCCTGTGCCGCTGTAGGTTTCCCCATCATTTACGGCGTCGATATATAAATCCATATCTGTCGGGCCACGCACAACCGCCGCAACATGATACCATTTGTCAGCCACAAGTGATGTTGTTCCAACCTTGTTTCTTTTGTGCGATATTCCTGCCCCTCCTCCGTCGCCGTAGAGAATACGCAGCCTATTATTGTTGAATTCGACAGAAAATAAAATACCATAGTGAGTCGGAAAGGGTTTATCCAAGCTCAGAATTCCATTGTCTTTTCCAAGGGTGTCCAACTTGATCCATGCAGAAACAGTTACCGGCAGAGGCGGTTTTAAACTGCTGTCGTTTCCAAGGTCAACGTAATCATCTTCACCGTCGAAATTCAATGCGCCGTCAATTTGACCGGTTGTCCAAACAGGGCCGTTGACCAGTGTTCCATCATTATCGCCTGCCGAATCGTATGCTATCGTGCCGCTGCCTTCGTCAAACTTCCACCAGCTAACTAAATCAAGGTTGGGGTCAAATGGTACACATGTTGTCATAAAGCTCCAGATGTCGCCTTTAGCTGTACATGCCGGACCGACCTCATCTATTCGCCAGTAATAAGTGGTGCGCAAATCAAGACCATTTGAATCATAACTGTTACTGTCCCAGTAATTGACATCGTAGTTACCCATAAATATGTTTGCATCATCAATGTCTGCGTCATTAACCTCATTTAAGTCCATCCCACAATAAACGTCGTGCGACATTGCTCCGTCGCCTGGCGACCATGCGAGAACAATATTTGGGTCCACGCCGTCTGCGCCATCGGACGGCTCAGGGCCCGTGGCTTTTGTTACATAGCAATCCAGCCAGCAATCTGTCAGAATCGCAAGGTCATCCATATTGACATGATAGTCAGCAATAATATCGCCGGCCAACAATCCTGTTTCCGTACAATTTGCATCATAAGGGTTGCTGCATTCGAGCCAGTCGGCCGCTAAAATTGCAAAATCAAGGAAGTCGACATGCCAATTCCTATCGATATCCGCCGACCCGATAAGAATAGTGCAAGAGTAATGATAACCCATATCGACGGTTCCTATATCAGGTAACTGGTCGGTTCGCGTGGTAAATACATCCATTCCTAAATTTGCCGCCGTATCGCTTCCTGCATCCACACAAGGACTGTCACCTGCCTGTCCAGCTGTTATCTGACTGAGGTAATAATTAGCATCCGGTCCGGTTACAAAACAAGGGTCAGCATTTATATTGCCTGTACCTGAATAGCCGCCCTGAACATCGCTAAACCAGATGGTTGCGGTTGCAGAACTCGTTTCATCATTATATATCTGCGGCCCAATTGGTGCAGTATTACCCCAGAGAATGCAGTTGGTTACTATAGGGTTGCTGCTGCTGTAGTTGAACATTCCGCCGCCGCTGACTGTTGAGTTGTTGCCGGTGAAAGTGCAGTTGGTCACCGTGGGGCTGCTGCTGACGGTATTATACATCCCACCGCCACTATTGGACGAATTACCGCTGAAAGTGCAGTTAGCCACCGTTGGACTGCTGGTAAAGTTACGCATTCCGCCGCCTTGCAAACCAGCCGAGTTTTCTATGAAGGTGCAGTTGGTTATCGTCGGGTTGTTGCCGAAGTTGAGCATTCCGCCGCCGTAATCTGCCAAGTTGCCGATGAAAATGCAATTGGTTAATATGGGGTTGCCAATGTGGTTGTACATTCCTCCGCCTGTATCGTTTACCGAGTTGCCGATGAAAGTGCAATTGGTTAATGTGGGGCTGCCAATGTAGTTGAACATTCCTCCGCCTGCATCGTCTACCGAGTTGCCGATAAATTTGCAGTTTGTCAGCGTCGGGCTGCTGTGGTTATTGAACATCCCACCGCCCCAGCTAGTCCCTTCGGGAAGACATACTTCATTTCCTGAGAATATGCAGTTGATTATGGTAGGGCTACCGTAGTAGTTGTACATCCCGGCCCCATCATTTGTTGTCGTGTTGCTGTTAAATGTACAGTTGGTCACAGTTGGGCTGCTGTTGTAGTCGTATATCCCACCGCCATGGTATGCCGAGTTTCCACTGAATGTGCAGTAGTTAAGTGTCGGGCTGCTGAATTCGTGGGTGTGAATTCCGCCGCCACAGTAGGTTGCCGAGTTTCCACTGAACGTGCAGTTGGTCAAGGTCGGGCTGCAGTAGATGTAGTTGAACATCCCGCCGCCATTATAGGCATCATTGCCTCTGAAAGTGCAGTTGATTATATTCGGGTAGCCATAGTTATACATTCCGCCGCCGTAATTTGCCGATGAATTGCCGCTGAATATGCAGTTGATTACCGTTGGGCTGCCGGAGGAGTTATACATCCCGCCGCCGTGTCTATTAGTTGACCCCCCATTGGCATCGCCAGCGGTAATTGTGAAGCCATCGAGGACAGCGGTGGAGTCAATACCTAAGCCGGTAACGACGTGGTAACTATTGTCGTTATTATCATTCGGCACATTAATATCGCCGCTGAGGATGGTCGTGTATGTGTTAGGGTCACGGCTTCCGCCGCCTGTGGGGAAGCCACCATAGATTGCTACGCCGTTTTTGAGCTGGAAGGTTTCATATCGGCTGTCGTTACCATCGGGGTGAGCGGTGTTCACGTCAGGTTGATAAGTGCCCTGAGCCACCCAGATTTCGGAACCTGCGCTAGCGGTGGTAAGAGCATCCTGAAGGTAGTTATAGGCGTCAGCCCAGCTTGAGCCGTTGTTTGCGCCTCCGGCACCGGCATCGACATAGATTATCCCCGCCTGACAGGGAAAAGTTAAAAACAGATAGATAAAAATGAGAATCAGCTTTTTTATATGCTCACCTCCTAAATAGGTATAAACCAAGATATATAATTTAGACTGAAATGTCAAGAAGAAAAATGGGAGATTGCCGCGTTTTGCCCGCAATGAAAATTTTGGATTGTTGTTGTCCACGGGATAAATTTTCGGAAGCCGCCCCATTAGAGTGAACGACACTCTAAACAATGGGGCAGGCAACGAGGAACATTAGTATTACGCAGGAGCGAAGCGACGAAGTAAGTCGAAAAGAGGGCCGAACTGGAGGACACAACAGCAAGTGCCCCGCTTATGCGCCGCGGCGGCTTTTCTGGGTCCCCGACAGAGAAGCAAGTAAGCGGCGGTCGAGGATCTGCGCTGCGCTCCGAGAGTCAGGACAAGCCTACGCGATTTTGGATTGAAACACACCTGGCGCAGTAAAAAATCACCAGAAAAAGATATTATTGTAATGAAACTGTAACAAATGTAGTCTACATTGCGGTTATGGACTTTGTCAAAGGATTAATGTTAGGGCTGGCAAGCGGGGCCGTCTGTGTGGCATACTGCGGACCGATACTGATTCCATATCTGCTCAGCAGAGGGCAAAACGTCCTGAACAATTTGCTGACCATTGTATATTTTATGGCGGGCAGATTAGCTGGGTATTTACTGTTTGCCGTTGCGGCGTGGGCAGTGGGTATTGCCGTGATTAAGAATCTCGCAAACCAAGGAGCTGTTTTCGGCATTATATACATTGCTTTGGCTATTTTGCTGGTACTTTACGGATTTGGAAGTTTCGCCGGCGATTGTGCGGGCGGACGGGCAAAGCTTATCAGCGAAAAGCTGAAGGCAAAAAATCAAGCGGTACTTACATTGATTCTGGGTTTTCTGACAGGTTTGAATTTGTGTCCGCCTTTTTTGCTGGCTTTTACAGAGGCAGCACGGACAGGGACACTCTGGAGAAGTTTATTATTTTTCGTGGCATTTTTTGTCGGCACGTCTGTTTACATACTGCCGTTAGCTATGGTAGGATTGGCCAAGCGAATTGAAGCGCTGCGATACGTGGGTCGGCTGGCGGCTGGCGTGGCGGGCATATATTATCTGTGTCTGGGGATAATTAGTGTAAGGGTGTGTTTTGCCAATGGCGGATAACAACAAAGCTGACAAGAAAAACAGGCAAGGAACCAGTCTGGTCAAGGCGTTTTTATTTGCCCTGCCGATGCTGTTATTAACAGGTCTTATGATTACCGGAGGCCAGCCGATACCGAAAGAGGCAATTCGTTTAATTCCTCTTGCAGTTACGTATCTATTTATTAACAGCATCTTTTTTCTAATAGTTTACACTGGTAAAGTCAGCAGATACCGTTCGATATTATTTGTAACGTACGCGATTTGCTTTGTTATGACATTTATCCCTAATCTGCTGGAAACCAGGGGAAGTATGGCATTGAAGCAGGAGGATATGGTTAAGGGGAAAACGCCCTTTTGCCATATGGTAATACCGCAGGTGATAATCCCGGCGGCGCTGACAAAGACGATAATTTTTCCCGGCTCGATGCTCGAAGGCTTCGCATCCATCGGGGCCATGCTGGTTTTGTGGTTAGGCGTAACAATTGCCCTGGGCAGAGGATGGTGCAGCTGGGGGTGCTTTTTCGGGGGCTTGGACGAGGGCTTCTCGAAAATAGGTAGGAAACCAATTATAAGGAACATCGGCAAAAAATGGACTTACCTACCTTTTGCGGTGCTTTTAGTTGTCGTTCTGACCTCGGCGGCGGTCATGTCGCCGACATATTGTATGTGGCTGTGCCCGTTCAAGACGGTAACGGAATTCGTGGAAGTGACCTCGGCGAAAATATTAGTGCAGACCGTTATTTTCGTTTCATTGTTTCTGGGTCTTGTAGTTGTGCTGCCGATACTTACCAAGCGCAGGACACAATGCGGTTTGTTTTGTCCAATGGGTGCAATGCAATCGCTGACGAACAAGTTCAACGTTTTCGATTTACGAGTCGACAAAGATAAGTGCACGCAATGTAATCTGTGTGTCAAAAGCTGTCCGGTTTTTGCACTGGATGAGGAGAGCGTTCGAAAAGGCGGAACGCGGATGACGTGCAGCAAGTGCGGTAAATGCGCCGAAGTTTGTCCCCAGGGAGCGATCTCGTTTCATATTAAGGGGACAGATGTCGGCGGCAGTGGAAGAAAGGCTCAATTGATGTTTATTTACCCGGCATTTCTTCTTCTTACGACAATGGGAAGCGGAACGGTTTCAGGCGCTATTCATCGTGTGTTGCTGCTGGCAGCTACAGGAAGCATGCTCAAATAGAATCGACAGGGGTTTATATGAAACGGTTGAGGAAATTTCTGGCTTATGGATGGGCTTTGATGGCTGTACCAATCATATTGATGACATTTATCGGGATGAATAGCTGGGCGAAGAAACTTGTTGGTTTTACCGGATTGAAGGTTTCGCCCCTGTTTACAGGGGGTGAGATAGTGCAGACAATCGGACACGAAGGATATGAGACCCTGATACACAGGCCGGTCTTTGATGGTCTTTTGTGTGAGCGTAAGAACGGGTTCATTCAAATAGGGTGGAAAGCTACCGGAGACAGACTGCCAGAGTCAATTGATGAACTGATAGATTTCGACATAGACGGAAAAGATGATTTTCAAATTAAGCTAAATACAATAACGAACCAAGTCCAGCTGGAGGCATATAGCCCTGAGGTTGTGACATTAGGAGAGATATTGATTCTTGAAAACGAACGAATAGTTCGGGTATCTCTGAAAAAAGATTAAAAGTGTCATGGACTCCCAAGGGGGACTACTTTCTATCTGAGCAGTAGGCAGCACAAGCTACTCCACTCAAGAGCCGTGAGGGCTTTTTACCTAAGTTGCTGTTGGCTCTGCAGGCTTTGCGGGTTTAGATTCCTCGGCTCGAATTTTTGCCTGGCGTTTGTTTCCGAAGATGATTCCAACGGGCAATAGAATACCATACGGAATCCACATAAACCACCGATAGGGACTTGGGAGTATAAACAGCAGGGCAAGAAAGATGCCGATGGCAATCCACCCAATAACCGCGACTCTGACCATAAAGGCGCGTTCCTTCGGTCCGTTAGTATTTTTGATGCTGAAGTAAGTGCCAATTATTCCTCCTGCAAGGCCGAGGACACATCCAACTATCGCTCCAATAAATCCTGCATGCATTGTCTATCTCCTTTTTATAGTGGTTAGCAATGATTGTACAGTCTGTATAAAACGGAAAATCCAATGATGTTCCTCTCTAAAGGTGCAGAGTAAATTTTACCGCGTTTTATAGATTTGCACAATTATTTTTTGCTGTTGTTTCCGGAGGCCGCGAAAGAAATTTAAAAATCAAAGTGTAAAATGCGAAATTGTGATAATCTCTTTCCCGGGGGGCAATACCTTCCCGAGAATTTCACCTCTTCACTAATGCTGCTTTGCCGAGAGCTGGTCGGCGCATTCACAGCTTTACAGGAGTGCAAAGGTTTATCTTGTCAGCAGCAACTCTTCCACAGTGTTTACACATATACTTAGGTTCGCGGACAAGAGACTTGTATTCTTTCGTATTCTGCACCTGATAACCGACATTTGCCAGATAGCATAAATGCATTTCGTGCCAAGTGTGAGGCATTTTAGGTTTTCTTCTTAAAAACATTATTAACTCCTCAAACAATCTGATGGTTTATAATTTGCTTGTTTTTTCCCATTTTTCAGGGCCCATATTCTATTGTCATAAATTTTATGCTGATATTGGATTAAAATCAACAAGAAAATTAGGGTCGCGGAGGATTGGTAAGGAAGATTAAAAATCAAAATGCAAATTGCAAAACTGTGGAGCCGCTGCGCGGGGGCTTTTAAACATTTATGGCTTTTACTGCCGCGTTCGCTGATTTTGAGGTGTTCAGCCGGGCAGATTTATTCACTTATTTTCAGCAGTCTAATGTTGTCGAGCCAAGCACAGTCGCTGCCGGAGCTGCTGCTGCCGTCTTTGAAATATTTCCATTTAAAGGTATGGACGCCAGCGGGGAAGTTAAAACTTATCTCACTCCAGTCTAATTCACCGGACAACCCGCCGATTATCTTAGAGTCTTCATCAATATAAAAATTAAGACCGTCAAAGCCTTCTTCACTAGAGACCTTGTAATAAAAACTGATGATTTCGCAGTCGCCGGTGTCGATAGTGAATTCGATGGAGCTTGACTGGCTGTCCGAGATTGCTCCAGATTTGGCTGAATATACTCCTTGATACACATTCGAATCCGAAATAATCGTCCAGTTGGCGTCTCCTGTCAGTACCCAGGGCAGAGCGGAGAAATCGCCGGTTTCGAAATCATCGCCGAGTCTCGGATAATCGGTAGCGACCCGCGAACGCAGCCAGCTTTTGTGGAGTTGATTGAGGTCATTAAAATCGATACGGCCGTCGGTGTACCAGTCGACCGTCGAACAGAGCTCGCCAGAAGGGCAGTTTGGTTCCAGCCAGAACTTTGCCAGCATAGCGAATTCCTGAAACCCCACAGGTACCTGCCACGACAATATCGGATAGCCCTTCATTTTCCAGAGTTCTTCAGTTCCGTTGTCTGCTTCTGCGAAGAAGTCCCAGCCGACGAAGCTGCTTTGCTGCCGCATTTGCGCATCGGTAAGCTCTATCCCGATACCATTATTCGGCCCACCTCCGTCACTCAGGCGGAGGTAATAACAATTTTGAATGTAGGTTGGGAAATATGCGTAACCTGCAAAGCCGCCGACGGCGCTTCCGCCGCTGATATGGCCCGAGGCGTAGCAATTTAAGGCGGTGCTATAACATATTCCAATCAGGCCTCCGATATACTGACCTGGGGTGTTTACGTCAACATCGGCGTAGCAATTCTGAATAAGAGAGCCATTTCGACCAATGAGACCTCCTATATATTCAGAAGCGCTGCCGCTTGTGATAGTACCTTGCGCAAAACACTGCTTTATTGTACCGGCGTTTGTGCCAACCAATGCGCCGACGCTCTGGGAAGAGGTGCCTGCGGTGATAGTCAGATTTTCGATGCCGAGGTCTTTCAGGACGGCGCTGCTGTCTAAGTAACCGAACAGGCCGAGGTTGTCTGTACTGGCGCCGGAGGTATCGATTGTGAGATTGGTGATTTTATTTGTGTTGCCGTCGAAAACTCCTGTAAAGGCCGTGGTGAAGTATGGAATGACCGCATCGATATATGTAATTCCTGTCAGGTCGATATCGGCCATTAATTTGAAACAGGAATCGTAATACGTGGTATTTGCTCCGACAACATTAAGGTCGTTGGCATTCCAAATCTGGTATGGGTCGTCTGAGGTGCCGCTTCCGTCCCAGGGGGCTGCATTGGCCGAGGTAAGTGCAAACAATACGGCAATGATAATAATGGTAAAGTGGTGAATTTTCATCTTTCTGCCTCCTGACATAGACCCTTAAAATATAATGTAATTAAAAGGATATATTATGAAGTTGTTTTTGTCAACCAATAATCTCAAGATTGAAATTGGGTTTGCATTGTGTTCGTTTCATTTTTTTGTTCATTTTGGTTGATTTTCCCGCTCAAGCGTGCTTAGGGCATAAACCACGGGGGCTTTTACCCCAAGTTGCTGATGCCGCCGGAGGCGGAGAGCAGAAGGCAGCACAAGCAAGATAAATATTACTCGCGGAATTTAGGTGTGGAGGCAATTTTAGATTTATGATTTGTGGTGCTTATTTCCGAAGAAATAAGTGTGGTGGCCTCAGATTTATCAGATATTTGTTGAGGTAAGCTATAAGTCATCAAAGAATATAGGGTGTTTATATGTTTTCTGAACCAAAAACAAGGGACATCTCGATTATTATTTTATGTTTTACAATTTTTATTGTGGGTTGTAAAAAGAGAAGAGATGAACAAATGCAGAATATAAACAAAGAAATAATTCTAAAGATATCAGTTTCGCAATCAGGCAAGGTTTTTGTAAATAACAGTGAATCGTCATTGCAAGACATCGAAAAACGCCTTTTGGAAATTAAAGATCGAAATGGTGTTGTGTGGTATTATCGTGAGAATCCACAAGAAGAACCGACGGGTATTGCGATGGAGATTATTGAGTTGATAGTGAAGTATAAAGTGCCTATTAGCTTATCTAGCGAACCGGACTTCTCAGATATAATCGATGAGCACGGAGCTTCGCATCCCAGAAAATAAGGATTAATAAAAGAGGGTATTCTGCTTTAAGCTTAATCCATAATTTATAGAAAACCACCGAAACCATATTTGAAGGCATACTCTCACCCGAAGAATTTGTAGCCTTGACCCTATATTCTAATTTGTAGGCGAGGAGATGAGCAAAAATACGATATTACCCGCTGGTTTTGCGTGCCTGTCAGAGTCACAAGATTTATTTTCTCGGGAGCCAGATTTTCATAGTACCGGCGCCGCGGTTGGACCAGGCGTAGTATGGAATGGCGGTGAGTTTCAACAGGCCGTGGTCATTTCGGAAAGGGACGCCGCCTGTGATTACATTGACGCCGTTGAGCAAATCGTTTCGTTTTTCCACCTTCAACGCGGCATTATCAGGCAGAATGAAGCTGTCTAATTTATTGTCGTTATCTATGCCCTCGAGGCAATAGACAATTGGGCCGTATTCGAGGGCGGCTTTGCCGCGGTCGTCCTGAACCTCTTCGCGGGCGGTGACGTGGCGAATAGTCATAGGCAGCTTTATAGTAACTGTATCAGCCGCTTTCCATTTTCGGGTAATAGCCGCGTAGCCGAGATGTGTGGTGTAGTTGATTTCTTCGCCATTTACTTTGATAACGGGTTTATCGCTTACAGTATCGGTATAAGAATACAAGCCGCCCGGCAGAGGCGTATTTTGCGCCCAGCCGGGGATGCGGAGCTTCAGGGTGAATTCCTCCGCTTTTTCGGGGCTGATTATTATATTAACATCACCCTGCCAGGGGTAATCGGTCTGCTGTTGGATAGTTACGGGCGCATTATTCACGGTCACTTTCGCCTTGTTAGACAAGTAAAGATTAACAAACAATGTATCTTTCTGTTGGGCGTAAATCAGGCCGGGCAGAGAAGGGATAAAGCGGACGAGATTTGTCGGGCAGCAGGAGCAGTCGAACCAGCTTTGACGGGTTCGAGAACCACGGTTGAATATAAATTTGCCGTCCGCTTCGAGCGGGTTTACGTAAAAGAAGCTTTTTCCATCGAGCGATATTCCCGAAATCAAGCCGTTGTATAAGCTGCGCTCCAAGCAATCGTAATACTTGGCGTCGCCGGTGAGCATAAACAGGCGATTGTTCCAATAGACGTTAGCTATCGCCGCACAGGTTTCACAATAGGCGGTCAGGTTGGGCAGCTCGTAATCGTCGCCAAGTGATTCTTGGTCGTGTCTTGCCCCGATACCGCCGGTGATATACATCTTGCGCTCTGTGAGATTGCTCCAGATACTGTTGACCGCTTTTAGATAGGCTTTGTCGCCGTAGATAGCTGCGATATCGGTCATACCGGCATACATATACAGTGCCCGGACGGCGTGGCCGACGATTTCGGTCTGCTGAGTAACGGGTAAATGGTCCTGGCTGTATGCACCGTAGAGAGAGTGTGTGTTTGGGTCGCCGCGAAGATCGAGAAAGAATTTGGCAAGTTTCAGATATTTCTCATTATGCGTAATACGATAAAGCTTGATGAGGCCGGTTTCGACAATCTGATGGCCCGGCGGTATTGTGAGTTTGCCCGGGCCGAAGGTATCGACGAGCAGGTCAGCGTTTTTGAGGGCGATGTCCAGCAGGTTGCGTTTACCTGTAGCCATATAGTGTGCATAGGCGGCTTCGAAGAGGTGGCCGCTGTTATATAGTTCGTGACTGGACGCTAAACGAGTCCAGCGAGAGCCTGTTTTCTGCACCCACCAGGCAGGCGGATTGTTGGGGTCGATGGTAACCCAGGTCGTGAGATAGCCGTCGGATTCCTGACCGGCGGCGATGATGGCGATGACAGAATCAAGGTAGGCGTCGAGGTCTTTATCAGGGACGCTTATCAGTGAATATGAAGCGCCCTCAATAATTTTATAGACATCAGAATCGTCGAAGGGCATCTGGCCGCAGACTGTGCCCTGCTTCTGGCCTGCTGCGATGAGGAAGTTGTCCATTCGGCCTTCATCACGGCATTTCCCGAAAGCGAAGGGAATGGTAACGCTTTGGACGGTCTTGATTTTAGGCAGCCAAAAGTTGTCAGTTATCATGACTTTGCCTATATCAACCATTGAGATGGGGTAATCGTTATGTGTTTGCTGACGTCCGCAGCCGTGCAGGGGCGTTAAGAGTAAAAGAAAAACCGAATAAACAGCAGATAATTTCATAAATTTTATCTTTAAAAGGACATTATTATATCCATAGAAACAGCGATGAAAAGTTCTTTCGGTATCTATCTCGCTTTTTTGTAGCATGGCAGCGTGAATAAATCAATAATTTATTTCAAGACAAAAGCTATGCTCTCTCGCCCTCGACTATTCAAGATAGCAATCTAAATGCGTTCTGGCGATGCAATCCCAATTTCCCCAACCTACAAATATTAAAAACCTGTTATATTTTTCTAAAAATTTTCTTGCCGGATTGTATCTCAATAAAGTATTTTAATAACCGGCTGAGAGATAACAGCCATTAAAATTGAATCACTGAGATTCTGAACGTTTCATTGGAAACCGCAAGATTGTAATAGGAAGAAGCGTTTGGGAGGCTCGGTGCTCTCTTTTACAGGGAGCACCGCAGCTATTTTGTGCTATTCTCGCACAAGGCTGTGGTCTTCTAGTATAGTTTGTCTGCAGAGAGCACCGTTTGCTTTCGCGTTCTTCCAGGGCTCTTGCGGGCCTCCGGTGAGCGTGATTGCGGCGGTGCTCTTTATTTTGCGCCGTTGCGGAAAGGTCCAAAGAAAATGAGTTTCACACCCAAAAGAGGCCTGTTTCGGCTGACGGTAGCTGCAATAACAATTGCGATGAGCCTGTTATTTGCCAAGTCCTTTTCATTTCTCGTTGTATGCGTAGTGCTCATAACGGGCTTGGTACTTTACTGGTTGGTAAGTGGTTTTTTCGATACGGACTGAAATTATTAGGTGTTGCACGGCCTGACGGCTCGGGCGTCCTTGAGAGCTGGTGGTCGTGTGAAAGTGATTTTGACTAATTTCGAACGTTTCAAAACACGAACTTGCGCGTTTGGTACGAAAAACCGAACAAGGAAGGCCAAATAACAGTATTAAATTAAATAAATCTACGCTGGAAAGCATCTTGTTATAAGCAAGTCTAATTGCATATTTAGTTTTGCTGATGCGGGATTTTCTGAAATGATAATTAGTGTAGGATTGGTGTTTTTATGTAACCTTTTTATCGGTCGTATGTTACGTAATTAGCGGCCATTATTTTAGACACCGTAGTTATACTGATTTTGGCTGTTTTCGCATATTGACATTGACCGATGAGCATTTAAGTGTTATTATGGATTGTTTATGCCAAAAGTCGTAAAAACAACCGGAAAGAAACGGGCGAAAAAACGCGCTTCAAAGACCGCTAAGGTCGAGTCCAAAAAGGCCTTTAAGAGCTATAAAGAGGCCATAAACTACCTCTATGCGCAAACAGACTACGAAAAAGAGACGGCTCTTCGGTATAATGTTACGACATTCAACCTCGACAGGATGGAAAAGCTGCTCTCCTTAGTGGGCAAGCCACACAAGAAGATCGCCACGGTCCATATAGCCGGCACAAAAGGAAAAGGCTCAACAGCAGCAATGCTGGCGAAGATGTTAGAGGCCAACGACTATGACGTTGGATTGTACACCTCGCCGCACGTGGTGCACCTCCATGAGCGGATTGCGGTCAATTCAAAAATGGTTAGCGAACGTGAAATGCTTGGTCTGCTGAATCGCATTTATGCACCGGTTGAGAAGATGTCGAAGACGGATGCTCCTACCTTCTTTGAGATAATGACGGCACTGGCGTTTATGTATTTTGCGGATATGAAGGTAGATATAGCAATAATTGAAACCGGATTGGGCGGCCGATTAGACAGCACCAACGTGATTAGGCCAGAAGTGGTGGGCATAACCAGTTTGAGCATAGACCATCACCAACAGCTTGGCAAAACTCTTGACAGCATTGCCAAGGAGAAGGCCGGTGTTTTCAAGCGCGGCATTCCGATAGTCAGCGTTCAACAGGCGCCGGAGGCAATGAAAATTCTAAAATCGCAGGCAACAGCGGTTAAGGCGCCTCTCAGCTTTACCGGCCATGATATCGATTTCTCATATCGATTTGAAAATTCACGGGAGCACGGGCCTCATATGAGGGTCTGCCTTACAACGTCAACAAGCAGCTTCGAACACCTTCGTGTGCCGCTGCACGGCAGACATCAGGCCATCAACTGCGGTTTGGCGCTGGCTATGCTGGATAAACTTAAATCAATCGGCTACGAAATAGATGATGAAAAGGCGATTGACGGGCTTGGAAAAGTGTGGCTGGCCGGCCGAATGGAGATGATTTGTGATGACCCGAGAATTATGATTGACGGCGCTCATAATGCCGCGAGTATCCAGGCGCTGATACATGCGGTAGGTCAGAATATTACCTATGATTCTATGGTGATAATCTTCGGCTGCAACAACGACAAAGATGTTGTGGGGATGCTGGATAAATTGCAGTATGGAGCGGATAAGGTGATATTCACGCGGAGCAACTCGGCGAAAGCGATGCCGCCAGAAGATTTGGCGGATATGTACACCGAGATATGCGGCAAGATGTGCCAGAGTGCTGTCAGTCTGGGTGAAGCGATGCGACTTGCCAGAAGCGCTGTGTGTAAAGAGGATTTGATTTGCATTACGGGCAGCTTCTACCTTATCGGCGAGGCGAAGAAGTGTTTTGAGAGCCACTCGCTGGCAAACGGCCGAAAAAGTATGGTGCCCGCTAACGCCTGATTTGCTGTAGCGGCGTCCGTTATAGTTATTGTACTTCAGTTTCGTTCTCAGTCATTTATTTCGGGTCTCCTACATTCTGTTGCGGAGAATAGGAAACGGAATCATCTTTGATCTGCCCATTCTTTACCACGAGTCTCATAAATGCACGATTGTTTGTCTCATCTGATTCAGCGATATTTTGGTCGGTGTCGAGAACCACAGCTATTTCATTTAAGCCCTCTTTTAGGGCGAAAGGTAATGAACTTTCGTTCCAAACATCTCCGGGTTTTATTGGCCCCGCTCCATTTGAGCCTGTCTGCGGTTTGCCGAGCAGGTTAAGGTTGTTCGCGGGGTCGCCCTGGTAGAAGTTCAGCCGAAAGGGAGGAGCTTCCTGCGAACCTTTGTTGCGAATCGCCACAGTAACGGTGTAAAGTCCGCCGGCAGGATAAGGATTGATTTTGAAATCCTCAACGGCAACATCGATTGTGCCGGTAGCTGTTTTGCTTTTATCTTCAACTTCGGCCAGCGTCCCAAAGACTTCCGGGTTTTCATACATCATCCTCAATTTTTCAATCTGTGCTTTAGTCTCGTTAAGCCGCTGTAATCGCTCATCTCTTATGGCTGCCCGCTGTTTATATTGTATGCGTGCCAAATCTAATTCATTTTTTCGTTTTTCGGCCTCGGTCCGCATTTTCTCCAAAGTATCGAACTTGGCCTGAAGCTCAACCAAAAGGTTTTCTGTATCTTTAAGATGTTTCTTCTCCTGCTCGGTTTGCGCTTCTTTTTTAAGATTTTCCACCCTGGCTTTGACCTGACTGATTTCCAGGGCACAATCATCCAGCTCTTTTTGCAGGCGGTTGAATCTTTCAATTATGGGGTGCGAGTAGCTGTTTCCTTCAAGGTCACTGATGCCCCATCTGTCACGAACTTCTCCTAACGCTCTTTCAATCGCATCCAAATCTCTTTGAAAACGGTTTCGATATTCATCGAGCACTACCAATTTTTCAAGAATCTTCTTTTTCTTTGTGTTTATGTCTGAGGGCTGTTGTTGACTGCCTTCGATACTGTTCTTCGAACTATCCGAAGGTTCAAGAGCGAAATCAATGACTTTTTCCTTTTCCGAGCCGAACAGTTTTGTACCGAACCCTGTATGTTTCGTTTTGTAACCTGAAGCCTCGCATTTTATGTTGTGTTCTTCGTACCAGGTATTATAAGAGTAGAAACCGTTAGCGTCGGTAGTAGTCCAGAATAGTCCGCTGGCATATTTATCGTCACCTACTTTTGCTCCGGCAATCGGCTGGCCTGTTTTGGCATCCGTAACAGTGCCTTTGATGAGAAATTCGGGCGGCCTTGATTTTGCTTTTGCCATCGGCAGCAGGACTGCGGCGAAAATCAAAAGTACAATCAGGCCGAGGATTCCAAGTTTTGTGGTTTTCGGTACGGGGCGGTTTAACATACGCTTAATCCTGCCTTTTAAAGCGCTTTTCGATTCCACAACTCCGATTAGGCGCAGGGACAGTACGGGGCGGTTGAACGCCAGCTTTGCAACGTCGACGAGTGTCTGCGGATACTGCTGGGCGTTGGCGCCCATAGCCACCTGAACAGCTTCGTCAACGGCCTGCTCACGAATCCTGCGGATTACGGCATTAGCCAGCCAGAGGAGGGGGTTGTAGAAATAAATAATCTGCAAAATGGTCTGGACCAGATTTATCCACAGGTCGCCTCGCCGAATATGCGCAAGCTCGTGCAGGAGGACCGGCCTGAGGTGGCTTGAACCCAAAGTTGGAGCTAAGTTCTGCGGCACTAAAATGACAGGCCTGAGTAACCCGCATACGGCGGGGCCGGTGGTGTTAGCAGAAACCTTTAGGCCGACTTTGCCTTTGGTGCCAATTTGTCCGCAGCAAAATTGAAAGGCATCTTTCATCAATTGGGTGGGATTTTGAGCCTGTGCGACAAGGCCACGAACGAAAGTCGCCCGCTGCAGCAGCAGTAAGCCCATAGCCACAACTACAGCCGCCCAAACCATAAATACGATGCCCTGCCAAGTCAAGTGTGTCATTGATACCACAGGCAATGCAACAGCTCCGGTAACTGCCGGCTCAGCAACTGTCGGAGATATTGCTGTCGGCTGCGGCGTACTTGTTACCGCAGCAGTGCCAGTATCTATCATCTGCGGCAAATTTACAGATTTTGCAGGAGTACTCATTCCGCTGAACTTGACAGGTGTCAGTTTGTCCCCAAACCAGGAGCCGAGACTAACTGGTGACGACAAGGTGGTCGGCAGAACCAGTTTTAGAAGCACAATCATCCAGAGCCAATAGCGAAAGACCGCCCGCACTTTTTTTCGCAGCAGCAAATCCGCTAGGAGTAAAACCACTATTAAGATGCTGGACTGGACCAGCATCGGCAGGGCAAAATCTACAAACTTGTACCCGGCAGAATTTATTTGTTCTAAAATCGCATTCATAATAGGTTCTCCGCTTATTAAGATATTGTTCACCTTTTATTTTTTTGCTTCTATCCTTTTACTTTTTATCATTGCTTCCAACTCGGCCAGCTGGTCTTGAGAGAGCTTGTTGTTATCGAGCAGAAACTGCATCATTGGTGTAAAGGCGCCGTCGAAAGCCCTTTTAGCCGCTCGTATCAGTTCGCTGTTTTGCGCTTCCTTTCTGGTGACAGCAGCGCGATAGAGAATAAGATTCCGTATTTTTTCTGTTTTGAGCAGTCCCTTGGTGACCATACGGTCCATCATTGTTTTGACAGTGCTGTAGGTCCAGGCTTTTTCGTTCTGGAGCGCTTCCTGCACGGTCGGGGCTGCACAGGGCTGGTTGTCCCATACCGCCTGGATGATGGCCCATTCACCCTCAGTAAGGTTGTATTTCTTCTTTGCCATAAGAATCTCCTTTTTCTTTAATTATTACGAGCTTACTCTACAATTGTAGAGATTGCAAGAGGAAAATGAAAATTTTTAAAAAATTTTCAATGTTTTTATCCGGCCTGGCAATTTGCGGCGAAACCTTGACTATCCGGCGGAAAAAGCTAACATAGGTAATAGCCGCGGATGTGGCGGAACTGGCAGACGCGCAGGCTTCAGGTGCCTGTGAGCTTACGCTCGTGGAGGTTCGACTCCTCTCATCCGCATTAGGGCTGTCTTGTGCATGCTGTGGGGGGTGAACCTGAGCTTTTTCAGCAATTTGCGCTTAATCTTTTATCATTTCGATAGTTAGCGTTCGACGTTAAACATTAGGTATTGCGCCATTTTGTCCTGTGTCCGAAGCAGAAGAGGCAAAAATTCCATCTATTTAACGGAAATCGCACCTTCAGGCCGATAACTAAATAAACGAGTAATAGGTTTGTCCCGCCCATATTGAGCTAAGGCTTACGCCTAACAGGTGCGGGGTTGTGTTCACACGGCTTTTGAAGACGATATGCTTGAAATTGCCCGACAATTAGAACGAACAGCAGTATGGTTCAACCCGCTGATTTTAATAGGGCCTGGATTGGTGTGTGTGCTGCTGGGTCTATTTATCTGGCTGGGCGGGCTGGGGTTCAAAAAAGTTCTGATCGCAATCGTTGGTGCGGTCAGCGGTGGTATTTGTGGATTTTTTATAAGCGGCCGAAATATTGTGACTGCGGTGGCTTCGGCGGCTCTCGCGGCAGTTATCGCAATAAAGCTCGAAAGGATATTCATCGCGATACTGGCAGGGGTTCTGGCGGCGATTCTTGGCTTTGCCGTTTTGGCTAAGCCGTACATTGAAATTGAAAATGAAGGTGGAGCGACTCTGGTAAAGTGGGACGAAGTGCAAAGCCTCAGCATCCAACAAACTACAGAAGAAGCAAAGGTATACATAACTGATTTTGTCAATGAGGCCAAATGGATTCTTTATCAGATGCCGGTGTATAAGCGGGCAGTAATAGTGGCGTTTGTGGTAATTTTTCTGGCAGCTGGATTTTACCAGCGGCGTTTGACTTCAGCCTTGTGTTGTGCGGCCTTAGGGACAATACTTATTTTTGCAGGGATGATTTTGCTGTTATTGTATAAAGGCGCTGCGCCTATCAGCAGGATTTGTCGAAACCAGTTGTTTTATCAGGGTATTTTTGGAATAATGACCGCTTTTGGGACGGCTGAGCAATTATTACTCTGTCAACGCATTAAAGAAAGATTAACAGGAAAAAAAGGGAAGAGTAAAGACGGCAAAGGGCCGGAGGAAACATCGGCGTCCTGGCGAAATAAATAGCGGGGACTCCATTCTGCAAAAGAGTTACAAAACGTGAACCCGTTTGTATGGAGAAGTTTTTGCGAGAATCAATCACAGTAAAGTCTGAAAAACCGAAAGAAGGTTAATCCGCCGCAGGCGGATAAAGGAGAAAAATGATGGAGCCTTTAATAATTCTCGCCCAAGCAGCAGCAAGAAGCTCATCGGAGCCGGTTTTCAGGGTGCAAACTGTTCTTGATTCCCTCTGGGGGCAGGTAACAACATTGTCGTGGCTGCAGGCAGTTATTGCCATATCGTTTGGGGTGGTGTATCTGCTTTACGGCTGGCGTATTTTCAGAGTGGTGGTTGTTATTTGCTTTGGACTTGCGGGCTTATTTGCCGGCATCGAAATCGGCGCTCGATTTGATTCGGAGGTTTTAGGCGGCGTAGCCGGTCTTGTCCTTCTGGCTGGGGCCTCAATTCCTTTGATGCGGTGGGCCGTCAGCTTATTGGGGGCTATTGCCGGCGGCATCATAACCAGCGGTCTCTGGTACGCCTTCGAGCTGCCGGAAAAATACATTCTGGCAGGTGCCCTTATAGGCATTATTGCCGGCGGTATGATTTCATTCATCATTTTCAAGGCTGCGGTCATGCTCTTTACGAGTTTTGGCGGAGGAGTCCTTATTGTAACAGGCCTGCTGTCTTTGGTCTATCGCTACGAGAGTATCCAGGACCCGCCGACGGAAACTATAAGGACGATGCTCTACACTCACCATTGGTTTTTGCCGGCATTGCTCATTGCGCCCACCATTATCGGCATAATAGTGCAAAACAAATTCGGGAGTTATACCTTTCGCAAACCACATCAACAAACCGCCTTTTTATAGGTTAAACGCTTACCTTCTGCGCCTAAAATAGCGTGTTCAGCCCGCTTTCCGTCATTTACTTTTCGGTGATTCCACCTGAACTCAAACTCTTTGCAATAGCGTTTCAGGTGATGTTTTGAAACGTGGTGGAACGTCCCGTGAACGCCACGCTTTAACAAGGCAAAATATGATTCGGCTGTATTGGTTGTTACATCACCATTGTGGGATTTTGTCCTTGCAAAAGCGTTGTAACCGCTTTATAATTTTGGAGTTGCGGGAGGTGTTTTTGCGTTGAAATCCACCTGCGGTGGATAAAAGTGTTTGTGTGAATACGAGGTGAATAGCAGAGATTATATAAAAGACCGTGTTTGAGTCATTAACTGAAAAATTCAACTCTGTTTTTCGGTCGCTGTCCGGCCGAGGCAAAATCACCGAAGCCAATATCTCAGATGCTATGCATTCTGTCCGCAAAGCTCTTTTAGAAGCGGATGTCAATTACAACGTGGTAAAGCAATTCTGCAAGGATGTTACCGCGGCAGCTGTCGGAGCCGAGGTGATAAAGAGCCTTCATCCCAGTCAGGTTTTGATAAAAATCGTCAACGATAAACTGACCGAGCTGATGGGTCCGGTCGATAGTAAAATCTACTTTGTTTCTCCTGGGCCTACGATAGTTATGTTAGCTGGTCTTCAGGGCGGCGGCAAGACAACGACGGCCGCAAAGCTGGCTAAATACCTGCTCGGTAAGGGTAAGAGACCGCTTCTGGTGGCTGATGACCTTCGCAGACCTGCCGCTATCGAGCAGTTGGTCGTTTTGGGCCAACAGATAAATACGGAGGTTTACAAAGAAGAAAGCCAGGATTCCGTCAAGGTTGCGAAAAACGCTGTAAGGCACGCGCAGCAAAGCGGCTTCGACGTGGTGGTTCTTGATACAGCCGGGCGACTGCATATAGACGAAGAGATGATGAGGGAGGTGGCCGATGTAGCAAAGGCGGTCAATCCGCACCAGATTTACTTGGTCTGCGATGCGATGACCGGGCAGGACGCTGTCAATTCTGCAAAAGAGTTCAATGAGCGTCTGGAGCTTGACGGGGTTATCCTTACGAAATTAGACGGCGACGCTCGCGGCGGAGCTGCGCTGAGTGTAAAGGCGGTTACGGGAAAGCCAATCAAGTTCGTCGGAGTAGGTGAAAAGACGGACAAGCTCGAAGAGTTTCATCCCGACCGGATGGCAAGCAGGATTCTCGGTATGGGCGATGTTGTAACTCTGGTGGAGAAGGCGCAGGAGCAGTTCGAAGCAGAAGAGGCGGAAAAGCTGCAAAGGAAGATGGCCAAGGGCAGCTTCGGCTTTGATGATTTTCTCAAGCAAATGCAGGCCGTCAAAAAAATGGGCGGTATGAAAGATATGCTCAAAATGATGCCCGGGATGGGCGGTCAACTGGGGGATTTGGACTTCGACGACGGAGAACTGCGGCAAATGGAAGGAATTGTGCATTCGATGACCTCTGCTGAGAGACGCGAGCCGGAAGTAATAGATTCGTCACGGCGAAGACGAATAGCAGCAGGGGCAGGGGTAGAAGTTAACGATGTTTCCGGATTAGTGAAGACATTTACTCGCAGCAGGGATATGATGAAGGCACTTAGCGGCGGCAGGTTTGGCGGCCTTAAGAGTCTTTTCTCCGGCGGACTTAATATGGATACGATAAGTGCCGCTATGAGTAGCGGTAGAAAAATAAAGCAACGCTCAAGACGAAAAAGAACAATTATCCGAAGAGGGAAAAGGAAACGGCGATAAAACAGAAGATAACAATTGAGCAATACCTTGAAAAGGTGGCCAAATTCGCTGGCAGCGAATATGGTAATATGATAAGAAGCCAATTCAAGGACATCGAAGGCGGCAGCGAACTGGCGATGCTTGCGGCACCAAGCGTAGAAGAGTTGGAGCAGCTAAAAAGAGCAGTAGCGATAATGACGCCGGACGAAAAAGAGAAAGCCGGAAGTCTAACCGATGAGCAGGTACAAAGAATCGCAGCAGACGCCCAGGTTGACCCGGCGGTATTTGCAATTTTTATAAATGGCTTCTCACTGCATTGCAAAAATTGCAGGATTTAGCGTTCCTGACAGCCAAAACATTCCTTGCAGGCAGAGACAGATAAAATTTCCCCAACACTTGAAAAAGATTGTCTCTTCGTGTAGACTACCTGCTTTGGTTATTTGGCCTATTTGTCAGTAAACGTGTTTCGCGAAGAGCAAAAGTAGCGGAAATTTATCATAATCGACGAAATGGCGTAAGCCATGCCTAACGGCAGAAAGGGAAAAAATGGCGGTAAAGCTGAGAATGATGCGAATGGGCAGGCGGCATCGGCCGTACTTTAGAATCAATGCGATTGAATCGCGCACGCCGCGGGACGGGAGAATCATTGAGAAACTGGGACACTATGACCCTATTGAAAAAGATAAATCCAAACAGGTCGTGCTCAACACGGAACGAATAAAGTACTGGCTTGATAAAGGAGCAATACCGTCCGATACGGTCTCGCAAATTCTGCTTCGGGAAGGCATCAGGACCAGATATGGCGAAGAAAAGAGGGCACGTCGAGGAAGGGCAAAGGCCATAGCCCGCGCCAAAGGTAAACTGTTCACGAGCGCTGAGCGGGCTGCCGCAGAGAAAGCAGCTGCCGAGGCCGAAGAGAAAGCCAAGGCGGAAGCAGAGACAAAGGCAAAAGCCGAGAAAGAGGCCAAGGCAGAAGCGGAAACGAAGGCCAAGGCAGAAGCGGAAATGAAGGCCAAGGTCGAGCCAGAAGCCAAAGGTAAAGATAAAGCCAAGGCCAAGGCTGAGCCGGAGGGGGTAGAAAAAGGCAAGCCAGGGAAGAAAGAGAAACCGGCTCGAACGAAGAAGACGGATGAGAGTGATGAGAATTGATATTCTTACACTTTTTCCGGAGATGTTCGAATCACCTCTGGGGCACTCGATATTAAAAAGGGCCCGACAGGCGGGCATAGTTAATATCGTTCTGACCAATATAAGAGATTTCGCCACTGACAAATACAAGAAGGTCGACGACAAGCCATACGGTGGAGGGCCTGGTATGGTTATGATGCCGGGTCCGATTTTCGATTGCTTCGAATATGTTGAGAAACTGTCAACAGAAAAAGGTCGCGTCATTTTGCTTACACCACAGGGGCAGAAATTTAACCAAGCAAAAGCAGCCGAATTAAGCAAAGAAAAACGGCTGATTTTTATTTCCGGTAGATACGAAGGATTTGACGAACGAATCCGCGTCGGACTGAGGGCCGAGCAAATCTCAATAGGTGACTATGTGCTTTCTGGTGGGGAGCTGGCAGCTATGGCAGTCATAGACGCAGTAGTCAGGCTATTGCCCGGGGCGGTGGGCGACGAAGATTGTCCCAAAGATGATTCATTCAGTGAGTCTGCCGATGGCGGGTTAGAGTATCCGCAATATACCAGGCCCGAAGTTTTTCGCGGAATGAAGGTTCCTGACATCCTTCTAAGCGGCGACCACGGCAAAATTGCCGAGTGGCGACGCCAACAGGGCCTTGAACGCACAAAAAAATGGCGTCCGGACCTGTTAAACAGCGGAGAAAAGGAAATATAAAAAAATCCTTGCTCTAACTCCGGAATTTAAGTAAAATCCGGCGTTTTTCCGTTATGGCTTGGCCATCCCTTACGGGAGAGTATTTGGGCAAAATCCAAGGGCTATATATAGAATCAAGTTTTTAACCCGAAAAAGGATAAAAGGAAAACCGGTGAAAACGCAAATACTGGATGCTGTTGAGAATAAAAGTCTCAAAAAGGATATACCGCATTTTGAGATAGGCGACATTGTAGATGTGCGGTGCAGAATTAAAGAAGGCGATAAAGAACGCGTACAGGTATTCAGCGGCACAGTAATCGCCCGCAAAGGTCGCGGAATTAATGAAACCTTCACGGTTCGGCGAATCGTGGATGAGGAGGGGGTAGAGCGAATTTTTCCACTTCATTCGCCGAATGTAATTGATGTTCGGCCGGTCCGAAGCGGCAAAGCAAGGCGGGCAAAATTGTATTATCTACGCAAACGAACCGGCAAATCAGTCAAGCTGACTCAGAGGCCCGGCAAACGTGTAACTGTTGAAAAAGAGCAACAACAAGAATAATAATTATTTTCTGCCGGCTGTCTTTAACGCTTTTTTCAATCTACCAATTGTCAATAATCAATTATGATGAGTTGGCTGCTGAATAGGGGTAAACTGCTGGCTGACAGAGAAAAGCTCGGCCGATGGGGTGAGAAACGTTGTGAGAGCTTTTTGAAAAAGAAAGGTTTTAAGAAACTTACACGCAACTTTTCCTGCAGGGGCGGTGAAATTGATTTGATTATGGCTGATACCGATGGGGCCGTCGTCTTTGTCGAGGTAAAAACGAGGGCGGATGAAGTCTTCGCACCGGCTGAGTCGGTTGTCACGCCTGCTAAAAAAACCAGAATGAGTAGGGCCGCCAGATATTTTCTCGCAACTAACAATATAGAAAACAGACCTTTTCGATTCGATGTTGTTACGATAGTTCTCGGTCAAAAAGGCCGGCCGCAAATAAGACATTACGAAAACGCATTTGTGCCGTAACCGATGGATTTGATAGATACACATTGTCATTTGACGTTCGAGGGATTGAGCGAAGATGTTGCGGCTGTTATCGAGCGCAGCAAGGCGGCAGGCGTTGTCGGCTGGATAACTGTTGGCACCGACCCGCAGGAAAATCGAAAGACGGTCGAGCTTACGAACAAATTCGAGAATATGTACGCGGCTGTCGGAATTCATCCGCACGATGCCAGAACCATAACGGCAGATACACTCAAAGAGCTTCGAGAACTTGCACGACATAAAAAGATAGTTGCTATCGGCGAAACGGGTCTGGATTACCATTATAATTTTTCGTCGCACGACGAGCAGAAAAGCGTGTTTGCCGAGCACCTGCAAATAGCTGCTGAGCTTAATCTGCCGGTGATTGTTCATTGCCGGGAGGCCTTCGAGGAAACAATAGAAGTTTTGGAGCAGTTCGGAGGAGACAGAAAGGTGGTCTTTCACTGCTTTAGCGGCTCGAGTGAGCAGGCGGAGATTGTGCTCGATAAGGGCTTTTACATTTCTTTCACAGGCGTAGTTACCTTCAAGAACGCAGAGGCCATCCGGGAAGCTGCTCGAATCGTGCCGGTGGACAGGTTGATGGTCGAGACGGACTGTCCCTATATGTCGCCTGAGCCGATGCGGAAGCAGAAGATAAATGAGCCGGCCCTTATGGTTCACACCGCCAGATGCCTGGCTGAATTGAAGGGGATTAGTTTGGCTGATTTCGCAGAAGCTGTGACCGCCACGAGCAGGGCATTTTTCGGTTGTAAATTAACAAGCTAAATGGGATATTTGGCCGGATGATGGGAATGGCGGGGAAAGGTGGGGAAATCTTGGGATTGCAGCGTAAAAATGAGGATTTTTGGGCAATCAAAGAGAGTAAATTTGAGCAGTCCCTAAATGGGAGAAATCGCTATTTTGGCAAAAAAGTTACGAGAAATGGGACAAAATAAAACGGGGGCGGCCATTCGTTTAAACTACGTTTAAACTGCAACGAAACGGCAGTTATAAGAAAATCAGACCCGTAAGAATTACTCCTAATTGGGTTTGAAAAATGTCTAATAAAGTTGTTCAAAGGGTCGATTACAAAAGACTAAGTTAAGCATTCACCTAAAAAAGGCTTGTTTTTGAGCTAAAATTAGCTCTTGACTTTTTACTGAAAATAGCCAAAAAGTCCTACGCTCCCAAATCGGCCACCTTTGTTTTTAGCGCAAAAATGAGGGTGGCGAAAAAATCTGCAAAAATTCTCAAAAAATTCTCAGATTTTTTAGTATTCGATTCGGACACCGCCGAGCCGGTCGGTAGCCTGCTTTAAGTGCTCCTTGACCTGGTTGAGCTTATGCTCTTTGTCCCGTTTTTCTTCGAGCTTTAATGACAAAGCCAAAGTGTTTATAGGGTCCCCCTGTCCGTTTTGTATTTCCTGCAGGGCGGTTATTTCTTTTGTTAGGTCGTTTATTCGGCCTTTTAAATAATCAATCCATAACATACCGTCCGAGTTATAGTTACGGAACATTTCCCCATAGCTTTCCCGCCAGGATTCGCCGTCCGGTGAAGGCTTGCCGGTGATTAGCCAGTGCAGATTAACATTAAAAATTTCGGCGATTTTTTGGAGAATTTGAAGATTTGGCGGGCTTTTACCCGCTTCTAAGTTTGAGACTGAATTGCTGCGTTTATAACCTAATTGCCTGGCCAGAGCAGTTTGGCCGAGTCCGGCCCTATCCCTTAAAAACCGGAGCCTTTCACCAAACCCAGCAGCTACCAAAGAATTTTTTTTATTATTCATACAAAAAATTCATTGACAATACGAATTTATCCGATACAGTGATTGTAAAGGTGTTTAAATATGAAACAAAAAAAACCAACACAAACAATCATTATTCGGGACCCGCGAGCAGTCGCAATTATAAATGAACGTGCAGAAAAAGAGAACCGTTCGCGCTCAAACTGTGCGAGCACAATAATCATTGAAAATTCTAACAAAAACACGGGGACAGTGCAAGGGGAAAGTGAGGCAAAAAATGGGGCTAACTGAACAAGCAAAAAGGGCAGAGCGCGAACACAATATCACTATCGTAGACAGTAATACCTGTCAAGTGAAATGTGATGTGTGCGGGCAGACCTGGCAGCCGCTGACTCAGGCGGGCGATCGTTTCCCGCGAAGGTGGTGGCAGTGTCCGAACGGCTGTAATAAAAAATAGATGAAAAATGACGAAGCCACAGACAAAAACAGTTAGAAGGCGTTCGCATAGTACTATAGACGCACTGCCGCCAAAGTTGCGGGTGGCTATAGAAAAGATGCTTGTTAGCAACGAATGGCCGAAGGATTGCAAGAGACACTACAACGGAATCCCTCGTCACTGTGATATAGAAGCATATTGTAGGTCAAAAGGATTTCGCTTTTCCAAATCAGCCATAGGCCGTTTTGCTGTGAGAATACAAAAAGCCTCAGCACAAAAAATAACAGGTGATTTCCGAAATTACGCCAGGTCCTACCTGGGCGTATTATGTCTGGCATATTCGGATATTCAGCGTGACCTGAATCTATCTATTATTGGTTCAGATAGACGTGAGACATTAGAGGAGCAGCAGGAAAAAAATATCGACCGTATTGAGAAGCTCATAACAGACTTGAGAAAGCTGGACAGCGTTTATCCGAATACTAATCACGGAGGTTGATTATGGCAAACAAAAGCGCAAAAGAAATACAGGTGAAAAAAATTGTCCGACCTTATCTTTTGCATTGCCTGGCGGACGCAGCCCAGGACTTTGCGAATCTGCAATTTGATTTGACGGCAGCAGATACTTCGCCAGAGAGAACGGACGAGTTTGCCGTTAAGGCCGAGGACCGGCCTCGATTAGAGCAGCTCCGCGATAATTACGTCAGCCGTATCGAGAAGATTTTGGCGGACCTGAAACGGCTAAAATGACCGAAAGGAATCGCAATGAAAATTAGATTTACGAAAAAACACACCGGCTCGTATGGCACGTTCCCTGCCGGACGTGAGGTTGATTTACCGCCGATGATGCTGCAAACGATTCCACCGGATTGTTACGAAAGCTTAGAGCCGGAAGAAAACAGACCGAAAACCCGCCGAAGGGGACTAAGGGGTTTATCGAAAAAAAGCCAAAATGAGTAAGCAAAAAAACAGATTTTTTTCAGCGAAAAGAGCCTTGACGGATACGGTCCGCCAGGGTAGAAATAGCAGCGTGAAAACCATAGAATGCGTGAAAAACCATAAGACATTTTGCGTTTTAAAGACTCTGGATTGGCCCCCCGCAAGGTTGGCTAAGGCGCTATGGTGCCTCACAAAGTCCAGAGTTTTTTTATGCGCACGATTAGGAGAATTATTATGCACGGTGTGAAAATCAAGAAAACAAAGATGACGGCGACAGAAGAAAGGGAATACAAAAAGAGCGTGGAGTTTGTAGTTAAGGCGGTAGCATCAGAGTTTGACTGCTATTGCCCGCCATTCAGGCGAAAGCTGTATCTGTATCTGGCTGCAAAAGCAGCAAAAAAGCGAGTGCTGCCGGAAATAGCTAAAGAGGTTAAGCTGGACAAGAACGGGATTTACAGCCATTGCATAAAAAAATACAACGAGCTTTTTGGCCAGATACCAGCAGAAGGCCAGCTAATCGTGCTGGCAAAATTATTTAATGCTTTGGGGGTGGAACAAGCGGCATACGAAAAAGAGATTGCCCGCGATGAAGCGTTTAACGGGCTTCTGGATGCGCTTGCAGAGTGGACGACAGAACGAGTAGAGCTGCTGACAAAACAAATAAAAGATGAAGGTAAAATTTTAGCGGCAGCCAGTTAAGGGTTACAAAAATGAGAGGCAAGGAAGCCGAGTTTGTAAGTATAGTTACAAGGAAGTCCCAGAAATCAGCAGAGCTGGAGACTAAGGAGTTTTCAGCTTTGCTTTCTATTAAGAGTATAGACGAGAAAAGCAGGCGTATTACAGCGCTTGCATCGACCGGCGATGTTGACCGATATGACGAAATTATTCTGCCGGAAGCGTTCCGAGAGAGCCTACCGGCCTTTATGAAAAATCCCGTAGTTCTCTCAGCGCATCTCCACAAATTAGCTGATGGGACAAGCCCTGTTGTGGCTAATATCATAGCGGCAAAAATAACATCTGCGGGCCTGGAAGTCATTATAGAATTTCATACTGCGACTCGCCTCGCTGAAGAATACTGGCAGCTCTATAGCCAGAAAAAACAAAGAGCACTGTCTGTCGGGTTCAAACCACTTGAGGGTAGTTCCGAAATTATCAACGGCAAGAACATATATGTGCATCGGAAAGTCGAACTTTACGAAATTTCGTATGTGCCAATCGGAGCTAACCCAAACGCCCTGAGCAAATCGAAGCAGGGCAAGGCTGATTTCGTAGCTGAGAAAAAATCTACTCGGCAGCAGCTCGAAAAGAACGCTGAGGATTATGCGATATTGACTTTTGGCGAAGATGAATACAACAGACTTATGACAAGTGACGGCCTCGATGCGCTCGGGCCGGAGGATGATTTTGGCGAAACGGAACTATCCGGCGAATTTGAGTTAGAGCCGGAGCCGGATTATAGCTCATATTTTTAAAATTAAGATTATGACAGATATACGCAGAAAAGTTTTACCGCTGGCAAGCCGCGTGCTGCGGGCACTACCTGGTATATCTTTCGCGGTGCATAATAGGTTGTAGTTTTCATTTCCGAACGGCGGGCGGTGTAAACCCATGCGCCGCCTGCTATTTTTCACATGGGACGTGGGCGATTTTGAAACTTTAAATTTGAGAGGTTTTATATATGAAAACGTATGCGACTGCCGAAAAAGTGGCAGAAGGTTTTAAGGCTGCCGGTGAGCGGATGACTGCTATTGAGGATGACACCAAAACTGCCGTCCTTGAGATGAAAGAGTGCATCAATGAGCTGCAAAAAAGCTTACAGCTAATTCGTCGGGCGAGAATTTCCGGCGAGCTTGCAGGCCAGGAATACAAATCTTTCTGGCCGACCGACTACGAGGCCAAACAGTTCGGCGAGATTATTCTTGCTGCTGCCCGTCGCAAAGCTATGGGCGAAGGGACCGGCACAGGCGGCGGGATTTTAGTGCCGTCCGAGTTAGGTTTGCGGATAATCGAAAAGATGGGGCAGTATGGCAAATTCCGCAAAAACGCTACTATTGTGCCGATGGGTAGTGACCGGCTCGATGTTCCAAAAGTCGAGGCCGATTTAACTATCTATGCTCCTGGCGAAGGACAGCCAATTACAGCCAGCGATATGGACTTTTCGCTGGTTGGCTTGATAGTCAAAAAATTCTGTGCCCTGGCAGTAATAAGTTCCGAGCTTGAGGAAGATTCTGTAATTGCCATAGGAGAAATTATCGGAATGAGCATCGCTCGTTCTATGGCGAAAAAAGAGGACCTTATCGGTTTTCTCGGTGACGGGACATCGACTTATTTCGGAATGACCGGTATCGTAGGTGCATTGCGAGGCGTTGACGCCGTTATCGACAATATCAAGTCCCTCTATGTTGGCACAGGCAACGCCTACAGCGAGTTGACGCTCGATGACTTCGAGGGCGTTGTTTCAATACTGCCGGACGATGCGGACGATGGCGCCCAATGGTTTGTAAATCGCAAGTTTTTCTTTAGTGTTATGCAAAAGCTCGCACGCGGAGCTGGCGCCGCCGATGTGTTTGCCATTTTGTCTGACCGTAAAGAGCGTTATTTTATGGGCTATCCGGTAGAGTTTGTTTCGGCTATGCCGAGCACTGAGGCAAACTCGCAAATTTGTGCCATACTTGGAGACCTACGGCTTGGCGCCTATCTCGGTGAACGCAGACAGTTGGAAATTGCTCGCAGCGACCAGCGATATTTCGAGAGCGACCGTATTGGCATTCGCGGCCTGCAGCGCATTGATATTAACGCCTATGGTGTCGGTGATACCACTGAGGCCGGTCCGATTGTCGGGCTGATTACTGCTGCCGCCTAAGCACCTTTGATTTTACACAATGAACGTTTAAAGCTTGTTTTTGTCAACACGAAAAGGAGTTTAAAAAAATGATAGAAGTTCAAAATATGAAAATGGCAATCCTGACTCCGCCCCAGCTCAAAGATGACGGCGATTTTGCAGGCAATACTTACGTTGATACTAAAGGCTTTGCACACCTTCGCGTTCTGTTCATCGTTGGGACTACCGATGTTGCCGCAGGCGATGCGATAGGTTCAACAGCCGAAGGAACAGCTCCGTTTGTCGAAGAGTGCGATGAAACGGCTGGCTCTTATACTGCTGTTACGAGTGCTGCCCTGGCTGACTCTATTCAGTATAACGAAGATGACAAGCTGTTTGCTATCGACATCGACCTGACTAAATCGCACAAGCGATATATGCGGGTTAATGCTCCGCATAGCGCCGCCGGTGCTGTTAATGGTTCTAACCTTGCTATTCTTGCTATACTCTCAAGGCCGAGCATCGGTCCTAAAGATGCAGCAGGGCAAGGGCTGACGGAATGGATTAAAGCCTAACCACGGAAAACGACCAGGCAGGCCGTCATTATCAAACTATCGGCGGCTTGCCTGGCTTTTTGAGAAAAACTAAATGGCTAAAGATGTAAACATACACGTTAAGACTACCGGCGCCCAGCAGACCAAACAGGATATTGAAGGCGTTTCACGTTCGACCGAAAAACTCGGACATACTACTGAGCAGACGGGGTCTAAATCAAGCCGAGCTTTTAAGTGGATAACGGACGGCCTGAAATCCTTAATAGGGCCTCTCGGCTTTGCAGCGATAGCTATTACTATAGCTGCTGTTGCGGGGAAAATCGCTAAATTTTTTGACGACCTTAAAACTCGCTGCGATGAAGCAGTCCGCAACGTCCAGGGTATACGAAAAGAATTTGCAGACCTTTTTGAGGCAATGGACGCCTTCGATGAGAAACGCAGACAACAGATAACAAAAGAAACTGCCGCGCTTTTGAAAGAGATTGCTGTTTCCAGAGAAACGGGCTTGCCTGTTATCAACGCTTATGTTCGGCAATTCCGAGGTATGGTGGAATCCGGCCAGCTTACCGAGGAACAATACCAGCAAGGATTAAGAGGGATGCTCGGCTATGGAGAGAGGCACGGCGGAGCTGCAACACCCGAGCTTGTAGCTTTAATGGCCGGATGGGGTATGGTGACACCTGAGCAGCAGGGTGTTTTTAGACGACAGATTGCTGCCGGTGCTGCTGCTTCCGGCCTGACTGATGCTGAGCTGATAGGCGCTTTAGGCCGAGGTATGCCGACAATAAAAGCAATGGGGTGGACTCCGGCCCAGGCGGTCGAGACTATTGCGGTCCTTGCTGCCGGAGAGGTCGGCAGAAAAAGGGCGTCATTACCGGCGACAACACTACAAGGCTTAATGGCGCCACAAGAAGCCAACATCGCCAAGCTCGGTATCTCCGAAGCCGTAGCCCAAGACCCTCAAAAGCTTTTAGCACAGCTCCAGATAATGCGGGGACAAATGAGCCAGCAGAAATTTACAAATATGCTGACTGATATTTACGGCATTGAGGCTGCGGCAGGGGTCTCTAAGCTTCTAACTGCACCCAGGGGTGGTATTAGTGGGGTTATTGCTAAAGCAGCCACTGCCGAAGCTGTTGCAGCAGAGCAACAAGAAGAGCGTCTCTCCAAAGCAACGCAGGAACGCCGAGATGCGAGAACAAAAGCGACAGCTATGGAAGAGGACCTTAATATAAAAACGAAGGAGCAATACGAAGAGGATATACGCGAAATCGGCGAAGCTGCTCGCAAGAGGTTTAGACGTCGCCGACCTGTGAGGCAATGGATTGAAGAGTTATTTACAGTCGGCGAGGAAAAAGAAAAAGAGATGGCTGCTTTCCATAAGTGGGAAGAGGAATTAACCCCAGAAGAGAGAGCTGCTATTAACGAAAAATATATTAGTTACGCTCAACGGACCTGGCAAGCGTGGGCAAGAATGATGCCCCAGGAGAGATACGAAGCTTTGACCCAACAGACTCCTTCGGTGGTTAATATACACTATCACCGCGATACAATTTACACTCCCCGCATCGGCAGCGACCTTCGTGGTCCGCGAGCGGCGCCGGGGGCCTTAGAATAAAACGGATTTAAAGGGGCTATAATTACGACTTAACAACAAAATAAAAATGTCAAACTTAGTCAAAAAAAAGTGCGGTAAGTGTAAAAGGATAAAGCTTGGCTCTTGTTTTACCAAAGACAGAAGCGGTCCTGACGGCTTATGCCCTATCTGTAAAGAGTGCAAGAGAAAATACGAGAGGGAATATATTAAGGCGGCGAGACAAAAAAGGAAGGGAAAATTTGATAATCCGAATGTCGGGGAAGCTACAGGAATCGAAAGCGAGTGTCAAATCGACAGTATGATTCGGGAGATGGCCGAGCTGTCGGCAAACATAGACAAAGAAAGGGCACTGTGCGACCACCGTATTTCTCTGATAAAACAATACACGAATGAAAACATCGAGCCTTTAGCATCCCACAAATTTGCTTTACAGACTATGCTCTTGAATTTTCTCAAAAAGCAGAAGGCCAAAAGGTTTTACCGTAAATATCGCTTTGGTATTGTGTCTTTTTGTCGCGGCAAATTAAAACTAAGCCTTGATACCGACCTGGCAAAACAAATGATGGAGAAGCCGTGAAACTGACTACAATCAAAAAATATTTTTTAGAGATTCCAGCACTGCTTAGCTTGCTGGTTGTCGCTGGCATAGAATTGATTGTAGCTGTTTTGGATTTACAGATTCGCAGGTGCAGGTATCGTTTAGAGCTGGGCGTTTGGCCTAAGTTACAGGCCAAGAAAGCAGCAGAAAAACCACCAGGAGACGTAACCAGTGATTATGTTTGTCAGACAGACCGAGAGCAAGCAATCGAGCAGATTTTAAGCTGCTGGGCGAAAAAAAGTAATTGGACGGTTGCGAATGACCGGCGGGTATTTGAGGCTACTACGTGGGGCCAGCAAACAGTCAAGAATAACCCTGACCGTCACTTATACGCAGTGCTTCGCCCTACCAGGAAGGAAAATTTAGAACGCATCGGCAACGTGCTCCAAGCAATGGACGCCGAGACGTTTGCCAGGGCGATGCGTAATGCCGAGAAGGTCCGGTGCGGTAAGCATTAACTCGGCTTATATTATTGCAGTTTTAAAGCATAGTTATATTACTTTTTCGATGTCAAAATAGGTAATATAGAGATTTGGAGGGTCTAATCATATCGGGAATAACCAAGTGTCCAAAGTTTATCCCATTTCTTGTAACTTTGTCCCATTTTGAAAGTTAAACTACAACAGTTAAACTACAGTAGTTGCGTAAGTGCGCTTTTGCAAGAGAAATTCGTGCGCTTAGTTGTCTTATTTGGCCAAGTGTCTAAACTGGTTGGAATCGGCTTTAGCGGTGTTGTAAGCAGGGTTTTGGGGGGTGATTTGACTTTTTGCCAAATCGGGTTATATTTAAGGTAGCCGACCATTAAAATTGAGTAAACGGTCGGCAGTTTGGGACGAATTTCTCACCAAGAATTGGCGAGAATTCAGGTAATCATCAATCCGAAGGTGTAAAGGGTTTCCTCCATAAAAGGCAGGCGGTAAGAAGAAGATGGCAGTATTTTTCGACCAGGGAGTAGTTAATCAGGTCCAGCAGGCCAACGATATAGTTGACGTAATAGGCGAGCATGTGAATCTGGTAAAAAAGGGCAGAGAAATGGTGGGGCTGTGCCCATTCCACGACGACCATCGGCCAAGCTTAAATGTCAACGCCGTCAAGCAGATATTCAAGTGCTTTGCCTGCGGGGTCGGCGGCGATGTGTTCAAGTTCGTCCAGATGCGAGAGGGGTTGTCTTTTTCCGGCGCGGTAGAAAGACTGGCTGAGCGCGCAGGCATAAAGTTAAAACCCAGAACACAAGGCACAAGGCAAAAGGCACAAGATTCGGATGTAGACCCCAATAGATTAGCGAGGGTCAATGAGTGGGCGGCTAAATATTTTCAGGAAAATCTCCGCGATGAAAAAAAAGGTAAAGTAGCCCGGGATTATCTTGCTCAAAGACAAATCACGCAGGAGAGCATTAAAAAGTGGCGGCTCGGGGTGGCTATCGATTCGCAGGATGGTTTACTCAAAGCCGCAAGCGCAAGGAACATTCCTGAGAAACTATTGGAACAGGCGGGGCTGGTTGTGGGGCAGGCGGGCAGCGGCTTTAGTGATAAATTCGTAAATCGGTTAATGTTCACTATCACCGATGTAACGGGAAGGGTAATCGGCTTCGGCGGACGAACGCTGGACGATAAAGGCGCCAAATATGTAAATTCGCCGACGACGGTACTGTTCGATAAAAGTAATATGCTGTACGGTCTTGAGCAGGCGCGGCATAAGATTGTCTCGACGGGGACGGCAGTTGTCGTAGAAGGTTACACTGATGTCATAATGGCACATAGTAAAGGGTGCGACAACGTAGTTGCGGCTTTGGGCACCAGTTTTACGTCGGGGCAGGGGCGAATTCTGCGGCGATACGCAAAAAAAGTGGTTTTGGTTTTCGATAGCGACACCGCGGGTATGGAAGCGGCCAACAGGGCGCTGGAGATTTGCCTGGCACAGCATATAGATATAGCACTGGCTTGCGTGCCGGAAGGGAAGGACCCGTGTGATTTTCTTTTGACCGCCGGTAAAGAACGGTTCGAGAAATTGGTAGACGAAGCCGTCGATGTTTTCCAGTTCAAATGGAACAGACTAACAGAGAGCTTCGACAGAGATGAGACTTTTGCCGGAAGAAAGGCAGCTATTGAAGAGTTCTTACAGACGATAGCGACGAGCTTATGGTCGGGCAGTCTGGCAGCAATAGATAAAGGGCTGGTAGTCAACCGGCTCTCGAAGATTATCGGTGTCAGCACCAAAGAGATAAATGCTGAGCTGCACAAAAGAATTAGAAGGACGGCAAAAACGGCGAGCTACAGCGTGGAAAACCAGAAAGTGCGAAGCACGGATTTAGGCGAAGGTTCGTTTGCCATAGCGCAGCGTGAGATTCTGGAAGTGCTACTGAATGAACCGAAGCTGTTTGAAATTGTAAAACAAAAAATTGCAGTCGAGGACTTTGATGTGCCGATGTTGAGGCAAACAGCGTCAATACTATTCGAAACGCTGAGCACCAGTCCTGAAAGCCGGCTGGCGGAAATAATAGCCAGAACGGAATCGCCGCAAATAGGCAGTCTTCTTGTTGAATTGGCACAATCAGGCGAGGCAAAGGGTAATTTCGAGTCCCGTCTGGCTGGGGCGCTGGATGCGGTAGGCAGGCACCGGGCACAGAGGAGAAAAAGCGAGGTTAAAGCGATAGACGGGCGGGAATTTCTGCGATGTGTTCATGAAAATACGGACAAACAGAACCTTCGCAGTACGGGAATGGTATAGTGAATAGATACTTTAATTTTACAGGTTGTGTGTAAGGACAGCAATTGTGGCAAAAAAAAGGATAAAAGCAAGCAGGCCGGATGCCATTAGTGAAGCGAAGAGTAGCGCTGAATTCTCAGCGAGCACGAAATTCAAAGATGCAGAACAGCAGATAAAAGCGATTACCGAAAAGGGTAAGCGAAAAGGATATCTTACTTACGAGGAAATGAACGAGGACCTGTCTGAGGATATGGTTACTCCCGATCGTTTGGACAGCTTATTGGCAACACTGGATGAAATGGGAATCAGTATTATCGACGAAGCTGATGTGGAAAAGCACGCAGGGGAGGAATTTGAATCGCCTGAAGGCGAGCAGGAAGCCACCAAGGAAGAGCAAGAGCAGCTCAAAGAGGATGAGCTGCTGGAAAAACAGTTGATTGGCGTAGCAGTCGGTCGGCGGTTTGACGACCCTATAAGAACGTATCTGACACAGATGGGTGAGATACCGCTGCTGACACGGGAAAGCGAGATTTCGCTGGCGCGCAAAATAGAACTGGCGCGTATGAGCTTTAGAAGAAGAGTGCTGGAATGCGATTATTGCGCCAGAGGCGCCGTGGATATACTCGAGCAGGTTCAGAACGGTATATTGAGCTTCGACAGAACGATGAAGCTCAGCACCGCTGAAAATCTCGTCAGGTCGGTGATAAAAAAGCGACTGCCTGGAAACATTCAAACGGTAAATAAACTGCTAAAGGTTAATCAAAATTTGTTTAAGAAATTTCTGCAAAGTGGATCCGACAACGGCGGCAAGGGCCTCGACAGGTCGGATTTAAAACGGGTATATAGAAACAGGCGCAAAATCGCAACGCTGCTGGAAGAGCTGAGTCTTCGAACGAGCAGAATTCAACCGATGAAAAATAAACTGCATGGCATCTGTCAGAAGATGTATCAATTAGAACGGATTATCGCCGGCGGAGTTACTGAGGATGTAACGGCTGAGGATATTAAAGCGATGAAGGAGGAGCTGGTCGGCTTGCAGGAGTTGGCGATGGAAACTCCGAAGCAGCTCGATAAAAGACTGCGAGCCATCGACAGGGTCTTCAACCAGTACGAACACGCCAAGCGAACACTTTCAAGCGCAAACCTCAGACTGGTGGTTTCAATTGCTAAGAAGTATCGAAACCGAGGCTTGAGTTTTCTGGATATAATCCAGGAAGGCAATACCGGGCTGATGAGAGCGGTTGATAAGTACGAATACCGCAGGGGCTACAAATTCAGCACATACGCTACTTGGTGGATTCGCCAGGCAATCACCCGTGCGATTGCCGACCATGCACGAACAATTCGCATTCCTGTACATATGATAGAAACAATGAGCCGGTTGCGAACCGCCAATAAGGTTCTGCTCCAAAAATTGGGCAGAGAGCCAACGATTGAAGAACTTGCCACTGAAGCCGAGATGAGCATAGATGAAACCAGCAGAGTTGTGAAGATATCAAAGCATCCCATCAGTCTTGACAGACCCATAGGCGAAAGCGAAGACAGCTACTTCGGTGATTTTATCGAAGATGACGAGGTCGATTCGCCGGTGGCATCGGCTACGCAGGAGATGCTTAAAGAAAGAATCGATATGATTTTGAAAACGCTTTCATATCGCGAACGTGAGATTATCAAGCTGCGATACGGAATCGGCGACGGCTACACCTATACACTCGAAGAAGTGGGCAGAATTTTCAAGGTTACTCGCGAGCGGGTCAGACAGGTCGAAGCGAAAGCTATAAGAAAGCTGCAGCATCCTGTGAGGAGCCGCCGGCTTGAAGGTTTCCTTGACCACAAAGCAATATAAACAGCAAAAACTATATAGAAACGTCCGAAAATATTTATTTTTTTTATCCCCCCTCGCAAGTTTGGTTGAAATTTTCTCCATTGGTCTTTTTTATCCAATCCGACTGAGCATTTCTCTGAAAGTGGTAAAAAATTGTCAAAATAGTGCTTGCGGACTTTATTGATTTTTAGGCTGAAATCGGCGTTTAGTGCCTGTTCTTGCCTGATTAACGGCCGGCAGGAGAGCAGATAAAGCAGGTTATCAAAAGAGTCGAAATAGGAAGTGGCTGAATCTGCGCCGATACAGGCGCAGCTTCAACAAGATTTGTCAGAAGATATTAGATAAATAAAAGGTGATATTATGAATGAAAAAACAGGGTGTTTAAGGTGCGGTAGCACAAATATTGTACCTGCTGACCTCGAATCCACCGGAAAAATTTATTCTCGCCCCAAGGATGCTAAATTAGTAACAGTTCTGACGACGGGGGTCCTTGTTGATGCAGTGCTCTGTCTTGATTGCGGACATGTGGAACTGGTTGTCAATGCGGAAAAGGCAAGAGCGCTTTTAAAAGAATCGTGCACAGCAACTTGATGCCCCTCTGCGATTTTCCTGGCGGGATTTTTACGTCATTTAAACTTGCGAGAGACAAAAAGCGGACTGCTGCACATAGTAAAGAGGTTCCTGCCTGCTATGGCGGTGCCGGTTAGACAAGCTCTTGCTTTTATTGAGTTAACGGTTCATAGAATTTTTCCGGCTTAGGGCCGAGTGTGTTTGTAAGTGTGCCGAGTTTTTCGATAGTGCATTCGATTTTATCGCCGGGTTCGAGAAAATTTCCACTGGCCATTGCCACACCTTCGGGTGTTCCTGTCGCTATGATATCACCGGGCTGAAGTGTCATCAAATAGCTTAAAAACGATACTATCTGGTAAACGCTGAAAATCATTTTAGATGTATTTGCATTCTGACGGATTTCACCATTGACTTTGAGTGTCATTTGCAGGTTCTGAACATTTTCAACCTCATCTGCGGTAAGTAAGAAAGGCCCCATCGGTAGAAAGCCATCCGCCCATTTGCCATTGAGCCAGTCATAAAATTCATCCCACGGGCGTTTTTTCCTGCCCTTTGCAAAAGTTACACTTCGGGCTGATGCATCGTTGGCGATTGTGTAGCCGGCGATACATTCTTTTGCTCTTTGAGGATTTATACACTTTGCTTCTTTTCCGATGACAACAGCAAGCTCGATTTCGTAATCTATTTCCTCGCTGTAAGCCGGCCAGGGAATTTCTTCATCGTGGCCGATTATCACTGTCGACGGCATAAGGAATGGCCTAGGCACGGTCGTTTTGCGGGGTGAATCGGACAGGCCGAGCGTAAGGCCGACTTCAGTAATGTGCTCACTATAGTTTCCTGCAAGTGCGAGGATTTTGGGCGGGTTTGGGACCGGCGCTAAGAGTTTTACTGCAGAAGGGTCAATAAATTTCGTGCATTTGTCAGTAATGGACAGGATTTTTTTTATAGCTTCGGAGCCGCCGGCGATTATGTGTTTTACACTTTGAAAATCGCCGGTTAAATCTATAATGCCTTTATCAGTCAGTACACCGGCACAAAAAGAGGCGTTTTTTCTGAACGTGATTAGTTTCATTTGCTTACCTTTTTCGTTATCGTATGGATTTGCATAAGATAATAGTAGCAAAAATAACTTGAACTTGCAGCAGGAAAACTTTTTAATAGTAACCAGCGAGTGGTAAGAGGTCTTTGGGGAGATTGAAAATGATTTTAAAGGATTTCTGGTCAAAAACGAGCAGCTGGTTGGAAACCCGCAAGCCATCCAAGCCGACGGATTATCAGCCGGAGGTAGATGACAAAGGATTAATCAGCCAAGGTGCCGAATCGACAGAAGCCGCTGCCTGGGGAAAACCTGCTGAAAGCAATCAAGTTTTGGTCAAGATGGTTGCCCCGATAGATAAAACGCAATCACTTGAAAAACTACAGGCCGGTTTCGACAAACTCGTTGAGCAATTAGAGGGCATCAACAATCATCTGAACCGTCAAGCTGCTCATAATGAGGAATTGATGAAACGGCTTGAACAACTGCCCAGATTGCTGGAGGGCTTTCCAGCCGTTGTGGAAAATCAAAAGCAGCTAACAGAGCAGTTACTTGAGCAGTTAAAGGCAACCGCCACGATGGAGCAGGGGTTTATAGGGACGGTAGAAAAAATTCCGACCGAAACCGCCAAGCAAACCGATGCTCTGACTGATATCAACCATCAGCTTACCGCTGCAGCCGACGTCGATGTGCAAATGACCGAGAGCATTAACAAGTTTAACGAAACGCTGGACAAACTAAATCGGAGCACTATCGGGCAGACAGACAGCATTGCGCAGATGAGTAAAACATTTGTCGCCAGCGACAGGTATCTCAAATATATCATTTCCAGGCAGCGCAAGAGCTTTATTTGGATTTTTACGATAGCATTGGGCGTGTGTACGGCAGCTATGTTGATACTGGCTGGTATTATTATTTATCTAAGACATTAAAAAATTTTTATTTTTTGCTTGAAGAGTATAAGACAGACTGGTAAAAATCCAAGAGGTTGTTCTTTGAAAAGGATATAGCCTGACTACAGGTCCTGAAGCTTTGTGCTTCGGGATAGTCAAATGGGAACGCGGTTAAAGTCCGCGGCGGTCGCGCCGCTGTAAGCGTCCGTTCCGATTACCAAATCGGAAATCCGAGAGGCATTTTGCCACTATCCGCAAAGTGTGGATGGGAAGGAGTCTTTCGGTAGGGCGCAAGTCAGAAAACCTGCCTGTAGTTAGTAACGCATATTCGGTGTTCTCGCGATTTGGAACACGGTGCGACTGTTTTTAATTCAGAATTTGAATGTTTGATTTCAGAACCGTCGTTCCTTCTGCGGGAACGGCGGTTTTTTTTGTTGGCGCCCTCGCGATAAGGGCCGGACAGCAACGAAAGGAGAAAAAACAAAAGACAGAAACAAGAGGTTTTGAAAAGAAATTTGCAACTTTTTGAATTGAAAAAGGAGAGAAAAAATGGCTTCGGGAAGGATGATGAGTTTGGTTTTAGCATTTGTAATCGCCGGCGTTGCCGGCGCCAACGTAGTCAATTTTGATGATTTAAGTTTGGCACCTGAATCTTACTGGAACGGTTCAGACCAGTCAGGCGGTTTCACCAGTGGAAGTGCCTACTTCAAAAATAATTATGATTCTACATACGGTTTCTGGGACGGGTTCGCCTATTCGAACATCACAGACACCGCCTCGTCAGGATGGGCATCGCAATATAATGCCATTACCGGCGAAGGACAAAGTGGTTCGGCTAATTATGCGATATGCTTTGACTCTGTAGCAGCCGGTTTTGGGACAGAGCAACCAATGGTGACTCTTGATGGCAGCTGTACTATCGATGGGCTTTATGTGACCAACAATAATTATGCTTATTACTCAATGTTGAATGGAGACGCTTATGCTAAAAAGTTTGGCGGCAGCAGCGGAGATGATGAAGACTGGTTCCTGCTGACTATCACTGGCAAAGATGTCGGAGGGGCAGTGACCGGCGAGGTTAATTTCTACTTGGCGGATTATCGATTTGCAGATAGCAGCGACGATTACATTCTCAACACGTGGGAATGTGTTGACCTGAGCTCTTTAGGCGCAGTGAAGAATCTCGAGTTTAACCTCAGTTCAAGTGATACTGAATCTTACGGTATGAATACGCCGGCGTATTTTGCGATGGATACCGTTATACCTGAACCGGCAACAGTGGTGCTGCTGGCTCTCGGCAGCTTGTTGATTTCAAAACGTAAAAAATCATAAGGCCGTGGTAGTTTTGGGATGCCGGCAGATATGGTTTGTCGGCATCCCATTTATCTGTTTGTAGTGCGAAAGGAATTTGCAATGTTGAAACGAATGAGCATGATTGTGATAATCCTGCTTGTTTTAACGGTGGTGACCGAAGCCGGTCCATACACTGAGCCGGGAGTAAACGGGTATACCGGGCCTGACTGGAGACACGCAAGCCCCGGAGACCCGTGTGCAGAGATAAACCCGATATTTCGGGGCTGGGCCACAGGATTTAAGGATTATTTTCCGTCTGACGATGACTTGACTGACTACTATGGTTTTTATGATCTTAATGATCCATGCAGAGCACTTGGCCGTGCCACCGGTAACGTTTATGACGTTGTAAGTTTGGGTGATTTGGACACCGATGAAATAGCCGACGGTTGTGCACCAGGGCAGATAACTTTGATTTTCGGCGATCCATCTGTTCCTAATGACCCCAATCATATTCGCAATGTCGATGGTTATGATTTTGTTGTTTTCGAGAATGCTTTTCTCTCTACTTATACCGGTGGTGGGTCTGTTGCCGGTGAGATGTTTGCGGAGCTTGGATATGTAGAAGTATCTTCTGATGGCATTAATTTCACGAGATTTCCTTCGGTTTCCTTGACATCAGGACTTGTGGGTGCGTATGGCACGATTGAGATTAGTGACGTGTTTAATCTTGTTGGCAAGCACCCCAATGCCGGGAACGTTTGCACCGGAACTCCCTTTGATTTGAGCGAAATCGCTGATGAACCAAACGTTGTTTCAGGTCTTGTGGATGTCAACAATATAAGCTATGTGCGAATAGTAGATATTCCCGGAAGCGGAAGCGAGGATTTTTATGATGAGGCCGTCAAATACATTGACCCCAATAGCTGGCCTGACTGGGACTACTATAGCACAAGCCATCAGATATACGATGCGTGGCTGACATTCAATCCTGGCGGAGTGGATTTAGAGGCGATAGGTGTATTACATTCACAGCAATACTGCGGGGACATCAACCTGGACGGGATTGTTGATTATGAGGATTTGTCGATTCTGGCAAGTGCATGGCTGAAACGATTTGGCCAGGACGGATGGGTAGCAAGATGCGATTTAGCTGAGCCGAAGGATTGCATTATTGATATACTGGACTATGCCGTTTTTGCGAACCAATGGCTTAAAGTGGAACAATGGCGCAGCCAATAACATAGTTCGCTTGCTTTAATTATATGTTTACTAAAAGGACAAAAGCCTTTAGTTTGGTTGAATTACTGGTGGTCATAGCGACCATTGCGCTGTTGATGAGTATTCTAATACCCGCTCTGGTCAGCGCAAGGGCTCAGAGTATAGCCGCGGTTTGTAAAAGTAATATCCGCCAGCTCGTCCTGGCTAATATTGGCTATTCTAATGAAAATGACGGCTTTTGTGTGCCGGCTGCCAGTGATATGTGGTATGGTGCCGGTGGTTATAATCGCTGGCACGGAGCAAGGGACAGCGCAGATGAGCCGTTCGACCCGCTAAGGGGTCCGCTTGTTGAATATCTATCTGACGGCAAGGTCAAGGAATGCCCGGCTAATGTCAGATTTGTCAAGGGTAAAACGTGGGGGGAGAGCTTTGAAAAGGGTTGCGGCGGTTACGGTTATAATATGATTTATATTGGTAGTCGTCTTTGGCGAGGGGGTTCAAGTTTCGAGGAGATATACGGTCGAACTGCTCGCATGTCAGAAATCACTAAGCCGGACAGGACATTGATGTTTGCAGATACCGCGTTTAATCAGGAAGGAAATCTGATAGAGTATTCGTTTGCTGAGCCTTACTTTTGGATTCGTAAGGGCAAGTTGCAGAGTACACACCCATTTCCAAGTATTCACTTTAGACACGATGAATGCGCAAATATCGGCTGGTCTGATGGGCATGTTTATTCGCATCAAAAGGCAGATTGCAAAGATAGTGATGCTTATGATGCCGATTTTGACCGGATGAAATTGGGCTGGTTTGAGCCGCTGGATAACAGCTTGTTCGATTTGGAATAAGGTGGTTTACGCTGCTGAGTTTTGTATAATCAGCGCAGTGGACAAGGTTAAGCTGAAACAAGGTGTCACTTTTGCGCTGCAGGGCCTGAATCATTTGCTCTGGCCCGCCGTCTGCGCCAGTTGTAAGCAGAGTATTTGTGAAACGGATGCGAATCTGTGCAAAAAGTGCTGGGACGAGCTTCTGTTCTGCACGGCGGGCGATTACTGCCGGCGCTGCGGGCGGGATGCGAGTAAGTTTGCTATAGTTGAGGGTGTTTGCCCCAATTGCCAGGGCGAGCAAATTCATTTCGACCGAATAGCTCGAAGCGGGGTCTACAGAGGTCCTTTGCAGCGAATGATACTTTCCTTTAAGAACGGCCGAACCGAACTGGATTTGACGCTGAGCTTTTTGGCCAATTCTGCTTTGCAGGGGAGTAGCTTTACTAACGATATAGATTTTTTCGTTCCTGTTCCGTTGCACTGGACGAGACGGCTTCGGCGTGGCTACAATCAATCTTTAGTCTTAGCTAAGAAATTAAAACACTCGACAGCCAAAATCAGCACTGAGCTTGTCAGAGTTAGGCCAACTAAATACCAGCCGGCAATGGCAAGTCCCGCTGCACGTGCCAGAAATGTTGCCGGTGCTTTTGCAGTGCGCAAAGGACATAAATTCAAAGGCACAAAAATTTGCCTTGTCGATGATATTAAAACTACCGGTGCAACGTTGAATGAATGCGCAAAGACATTGAAAGAGGCCGGCGTCTCGAAGGTCTTTGCACTGGTTTTGGCCGTCGCCGGACAGAATATTTAGCGGTTGGAGAGAACTTGCTATAGTTTTTCGTATTTTATGATGGCGCGGTATAGGCCGTCGATGCGTTTGCCGTCGACAATCATAGGGGGGTATTTTTCATTTCTCGGCTGGAGCCGAACCTTATCATCCGGCTCGAAGAAAATTCGCTTGAAGGCCGTTTCGTGCGGCATCGCAAAACGAATGAAACAGTCATCGCCACTATGCACCTCTGCCGCTGGAGAAAAAACTACGATGTCTCCCTCGCGGAACTTCGGTTCCATCGAATCGCCGACGACCCGAACGGCGAAGGCGTTAGTGTCGTGCAAATCAGGACAGCGGACATAATCATCGGCTACGCCTGCAGGGTAATCGAGGTCGTTGAAATCAGCTGGGTAGCCGGCGGCAACTTTGTTTATCACTGGTACTAATCGCCCGGCCGCCAGAGATGTCTTTTCGCTTGCTGCTAGGAGCGTATCAAGCTGAACAGGGTCGGTTTTTTTCTGGATAAGATTTTTGATAAACTGGCGTAATTTCTGGTTTTCGGCCTCAGCAGATTCGTACTCCTGACGAATATCAGGCGGCAAAGACTCCATATGAGCAATGTGCAGCAGCAGGCCCGGGGCAAACTCAAGAGTCTTTTCAAGCTTTGTTAGCAACTCATCGCTGGGCGGATTACTTACCTTTCCAGTTTCAATGGTGGATAGATATGGCTTTGAAAACCCTACGCCGGCGCTGACCTCGTCCAATGTCAGGTGCAGCTGCTCGCGCTTTTTTCTTATTATCTGGCCTAATGACATAATGCTGATTATAGCAGCAATTTTACTAAATGCAAGAAAAAATTAGATAAATATTTAACAAAACACCCATTTTTTGGCTGTTAATCAAGCTCTATAAGCTCATAACCAGTACTTCCTAAGCCAATATGTTCGGCGTGTTCAATCTGGTGAAGCGGGTTGAGTTTGGTATAACCCGTTAATTTTGGCAGTTTCTTTCCGCCTTTTGCTTCAATCAAATCCAGCGCAGCCTTATCTATGGCGACCGGGTCAGTCGATGCAAGTATGCCGATGTCATCGACTATTTTAGGCATATTCGGCGTGTCGAAACAATCACAGTCTTTGGTGATTGACATTAAAAAACTGAAAAATGCTGCCTTTTCTTGTTTTCCTTTTAATACGCCAAGAGCGTGCTCAGCTATACTTTTTTGCAGCACTTCGCCTTCCTCGTGCCAGTCGTATTCGACTGCGCCGAATTTGCACACGGCCAGGCACTCGGCGCAGCCGATGCACTTGTCCTGATCTATGTGTGCCTTGATATCATCGAGTGTAATAGCATCAGCCGGGCAGTGTTTGACACATTCGCCGCAACGTTTGCAGTCATCGCCGATAACAAGCGACAGAGCGGCGTGCTGTTTCATCTTGCCCCTTCGGCTTGCACAGCCCATCCCTAATGTTTTTATTACCGCTGCGGCGCAGGTGCCGAGGTGGCCGGTAAAGTGAGCCACCGCAAGAATCGAGTGACACCACACGATGTCCGATGCGATATAAACTTCTTTGTTAATCTCACAATTGACCTCCACCGCCGTCTCAGCGGTTCCGACTAATCCGCCGGCTACGATAAATGGTATTCCCAGTGTTTCTAATCCGAAGCCGTGTTTGGCGGCGACTTTGTAATGGCCGATGGCATCGTGCCTCGGGCTGGCGTATAAAACGTTGGTGTCCGTAAGAAACGGTCTGGTTTTTAATTTGAGCAGCTCCTTGACTAATCCCTTGATGCAGGGCGCCTTTATGTGCGTGTTGTTGCCGTCCTCGCCGACGTGCACTTTGACCGCTGTGAAATCATTTTCTGCAAAGCAATTTGTGAATTTGCCTGCCTTGAATAGTTTCACCGCCTTTTTGGAAATCGTCTCATTGCCGTCGCGGATGGTTGCCTTAATAAAATACACTTTAGAAGCCATTTGTTTTCGCTCCTTTGTTCTCATTGGTAGCGGCACATCGCCAGGTGGATGATGCGGTCGATTAGTTTTTCATATTTGATGCCAGCTTTTTCTGCGGCCTCGGCTATTTCCTCGCCGTAAGCGATATCAGCGTTGGGATTGACTTCAAGAACGACGAATTTATTTTCCGGCGTGAGTCTTATATCGATTCTTCCGTAATCACGAATCTGGAGCAGGCGATAGACCTTTTTGCAGATTCGCTTGATATTCTTGACAGTGGCAGTTTCGAGTTTCGCAAAACCGAATTCGATGCCCCATTTCTTACGGTATTCGGCATTCCATTTTACACGGTAGGTTGTAATCTGAGGCCCTTCCGGGTTGTCAGAGTCGAAGGAACATTCGCGTATGGGCAATACAGTTAAGCGTTTGTTGCCGATAATACTGACGTAAAGCTCGCGGCCCTCGATGTATTCCTCGGCTATGGCGGGCTGGTCCCAGCCTTCGTGCACGAATTTGATACGTTCCAGAAGCGCCGTTTCGTTATTGACAATAGATGCATTGGAGATGCCCTCGGAACTGTCTTCAAATGCCGGTTTGACCACAAGAGGGTAACGGAGAGATTTTGGAATACGAGCCTTTTGGTGCGGGGCGATGGAAACAAATCCTGGAATACGTATTCTGTGGGTGGCCAACATCTGCTTGCATAGCCCCTTGTCTCGGCATAACATCAGTCCCGCAGGGCCTGATCCGGTGAATGGGATGCCGAGCATCTCCAAAACCGCGGCGATGTTCATATCCATACAGCGGTTCCCGCCGAGTGCCTCCGTAAGATTGAAAATCAAATCCGGCTGTTTCTCTTTAAGCGCATTTATCACAACCGTAATGTCATCTTTGCAGCCGAGGACGTATACGTCGTGTCCCAGTTCGCGCAACGTCCTGATGACATGATACTCTGTCGAGGGCTTCTTTGGCTTTTCCCTGAAATCAGGGTCGTTGGCGAGTATGGTCCAGCTATCGACCAGAGCGGTAATATTCAGTTTTCTTTTCATTAATGTCGCTGCCTTTTTTTCATTCTAAAAGTATCTCTTGCAATAGCTGTGAGCAAAACAGTTATGGCTATTATGTCGTCAACGCCGGTGCTTTCAGAATATAAATCGAGAGCGTCACAACGAATAATTATTCTGCTGACCAGTTGATGAATGTCGTATTTACGGTGTCCGGTCCATCTTGCAACGTTATCAATAATCCGGCGGCGATGCAAGCGAAGAAGATTGGAAGCTTTGGTTGCCGAGGAGGCCGAACTTCCAGCCTTGAACAACTCTTTTAGACCTTCATCATAGAAGCCGTGGAAGCTGCTTCCGAGCACTTCTTGTTTTCTGTCGTAGAACCCAGCGAGTGTAGAAGTCATTCGTGAAGCTGACCAGGGAGGATTACTCACGGCGGTAACTGCGGGAGGCTGGTTGCCGAGCTTCTTCACCACGTTATCGACGTATTTTAGTTTCCTAATGACGGGCCAGCCTTTGTATTTCTCCTGCCAGTTACTGTTGGGATTAAGCCAAACGGCAAAAGTCTCCGCAAAATCCTCATCCGGATGGGCCTGGGCATAGTTATCTTTTAAGTGGATAACAAAACGTCTGGAATAGGGCTGGCAGTAATAGTAATCAGAGTACCTGGCCGAGAAAGGGCCGAACAATTCACGCCATCGTGTCCTCTTGTATAGCTCATATGCGTAGTTCAGTGTGTGTCCGCATTCATGCCTGAGAAGTTCCATACAGGATTTGTCCGTCCCGCCTTCGACCTCGAACATCATCTTCTTCTCGATATTTTTTAACCGTGGGTGGGCCAGGAAGAATGGAATGCCGATAATCGGCTCTCTGTCGGGGCAGAGCCATTCATCTGTAAGATAACACGGAGGGCGAAAGACTATACCTTTCGAAGCAAGTTCTTCATAGAGTTTTTCTATTAGCGGCTCCAGAGGGCTACCCTGGATTTGCAGGTTAAAGTCCCTGACCCGCATCTGGAGGATTTCCTCGTCTGTCAGCTTGTCCCAATCTATTGTCTTTTTCGGTTTTGCCATACTTTTACGCTGTGTTGCTTCTTGTATTATCTATAACAAATATGGTGTTTTTTGCAAGTAAGCAGCTGCACCTGCTGTTTGACTCTTCGATTTTGGTGACCAATCCCTACGGCTTACATTGTTTGCAGGGTTTTCTGCCGGCGTTTATCGCTTCCTCTCTGCTGCTGTAATAGACAAGATTTTCCGGTTTGATTCGCCTTGCCCAGTGGCAGTCGGGCCTGTGGAATACCTTGCTGTTCTTCGATGCGACATATTTGTATTCAGCCGGCGCCGCTTCAGCGGCTGGCTTGAGCTGTTCTTCCGTAACTTTACTAATGTCATTTGTATCGGAGAGCCGTTTGTGAGGAGGATTGGCTGTCAGATATGCGTGAATAAATGCTTCGACCTGCTCTGAAACTGCGCTGGTAACCGCGGCAGGCATACCTTCCGCCGATACCGCCTGCATTATCGGTTCGGTCTTCCAGAGGTCAGCTTTAATGCATCGCGAGGAATCTTTTGTTAGATAGGCCTTTTTAGCTAATGATGTTTCGATATGAAATACATACTGTTGCGATTCCACAATCTTGAGCATATTTATATCAATCCTCAGTTCCGGGATGGCTAAAGGCCTCAAAGTATGCTCACGCTGAATCGCCCGGGCTATTTTAATACCGCTCCGGCTGATTTTGCCCTCTACCGCCGCTTCAAGAGCTTTCCAGTTCAAGCCGTTTTTGCTCGGTTCAGCGTCAGGAGGAAGGATAACAATATACAATTGCCTTATACCTATCAGAGTTGGATTAGGCTGAGCAAGCAGGAAAGGCTCATCCTCCGGCGAGGGTAATTCGCCTCGCTGCGCGGGCGAAGTTGGCTCGACCTCGCCGAGGACGGCAGTACTCAAAATTCCAATGATAATAACTAAGCCCAGATAATATTTTCCAGTTTTCATACCGTCTCTCTCGTACTCAATTGTAAATAAACTTTACGCTATAAGCGCAAAGGCGTCGGTAACGTCCATACCTTCGGTGATACCGAGGGCTTTGGCCTTTGCGTTTACCTTTGTAATCTTGCGATTTGGAAAGCGTTCAAGCGTTCCGATGGGGTTGTCCGGCGTGCTCTCCGCCAAAGCCGCGGCAACGCCGTAGCGCTGGCAGGCATCGACATCAATTGCGGGACAGGCTAAAAACCCTTTAGCCCCGGCCGCGAGCAGAATATTAAACCCCGCCCATTTGGCCTGTACGCCTTCAACAGGGCCATTGGGCGTCTGATATGTCTTTTCGTACACCTCCATTATTATCGCATCCTGCTTTTTTATACGGGCTTGCCGAGCTGGGCCTCAATCCTGGAAAGCTTTTCTTCGAGCACCTCTTTGCTCTTTGCCTCGACAATCAGTCTGAGCAGCGGCTCGGTATTGCTCGGCCGACAGTTAAACCACCAGTTTTTATACTGAATAGTTACACCGTCCAAATTGTCGATTTGGCCGTCACTGTATCTTTTCGCAAGCTCATCCATTTTCGCCTGCTTGTCTTCGACCTTGAAATTTATCTCACCGCTGCTGTAGTATCTTCGCAACGGCCTGATAAGTTCGCTTACCGGCATCTTTGTGGCGCTGACAATGTTTAATACGTGCACAAGGGTAATCAGGGCCGAATCGGCGTAGAAATTATCGCGATAATAGAAGTGGCCGGAAAGCTCTCCGCCGAACACGGCGTGCGAGTCACGCAGGGCTTTCTTTATAAAAGCGTGTCCCACTCGTTCTCTGCGAGGCGTGCCACCGTGTTTGAGAATCTCTTCAACAACCACCCAGCTGCTGCGCAAATCGTAAACAATCGTCGAGTTTGGATTACTCTTCAAAAAATACGATGCCATCAAAGCCGTCAATAAGTCACAACTGATATTTTTGCCGATCTGGTCGACCATCATCAATCTATCGGCGTCGCCGTCGAAGCAGATTCCGAAATCGCATTTATTTTTCTTTACCGCAGCTTCTACTTCCGCCAGATTTTCTTCAATCAGCGGGTTCGGCTCGTGTTTGAATGCGCCGGTGTGCTTGAAGTTAAGTTCAATTATTTTTATCGGCAAATCGCCGAAAATTGCCGGCACCATTTTTCCCGCCATTCCGTTTGAAGCGTCAACGGCAATCTTTAAAGGCCTTAGATTGGGTCGAAGAAACTTCAGGACGTGATTTTTATATTCGCCGGTCACATCCTTTTCCTCTGCTTTGCCTGTAGCTTTGCCCTTTGTATGAATCAAGGCCGTTGCGATGTGTTCTATATCTTTCAAGCCGGTATTGACGCCGACGGGCCTTGCCTGCAGGCCTGACACCTTAAAACCGTTATACTTAGCCGGGTTATGTGAGGCCGTTACCTGCACGCCTCCGCAGGTGCCGAAATGGTTCACTGCAAAATACATCTGCGGCGTATCAATCATTCCTATATCAATCACATTTGCCCCGCAGGCTTTCATTCCTTCTATAAGGGCGGCCGCCAAAGCTTTGCTGTGTGTTCTCATATCGCGTCCGACGCACAGTGATTGTGAATTGGCCTGTCCTCGCTCGTAGCCGCTGAGCATTGACCGCAAAAACTGCGCCGAGGCATAGCCAATCTTCCACGCATCTTCTTCGTTGAGCTGGTCGGGATAAACGCCCCTTATATCGTATGCTTTGAAAATTGCAGGGTCCATCTACACATTGCCTTAAATAATTTTAACCTCTGTAATACTATACCCTGCCGACACCCGAAATGTCAACAATCAATGAGAAGCACCTTGGGCCGCAAAATTATATAAACTATTGTGCATAACCTTTTTCAGGGAAAATTTGTGTTTTTTTCCTGAAACTTTCAGGTAATATTGCTCCTTATGAATGAGCAAAATTCCCGCTTGCAGGGGCGTCCTTTCTCGCTCTGGCTCTATCTTTTTATTGTGTTTGGCCTGTCATGGCCGTTTCAGGTTGTGGCTGCTATATGGGGCACTGCCTTGCTGCCCCGTTACGTGCTGCATTCCACTTCGATGTTTATGGTAACGGTAGGCACATTTATTGCCGGCCGGTATGTCTTTCGAGATGGTTTTGCTGGTGCAGGCTGGCGCTGGGGTAAGCTCAAGTACTATCTGCTTGTCATCGGCCTGGCATTGCTTTTGTGGGTTGTCCCCACGATAGCTGATTTGGCTGTGGGAACTCTGAACTTACCAGATAAGGTAACCGGGACACAACAGGTTTGGATATTGGTTTTTCTAACCAGTTTCATACCCTGCTTCGGCGAGGAGTTTGGCTGGCGTGGGTATATGCTGCCACGTCTGGCTAAGCGTTTCAGTCCGCGTAAGGCTGTACTCATACACGCAGTAATCTGGTGGGTGTGGCATTTACCTGTGCTGATTGGTATAGGGGTTTGGGCCGGCATTATCGGGGCCGGAGAGATAGGTTTTTCTACAAAGGTATCTGTGGCAATAACAGTGGTTGCGACGGTTCTTGGCAGCGCCATTCCGGCTATCTTGCATGGTGTAGTTTTTGCATACATCTGGATGCGCAGTCGCAGTCTTGCAGTTGCCACAGTTTACCACCTGGCCTTTGATGGTGTCCGTGACTCAATTCATACTACTATCGGTCCCGGCCCCATAGCTGGAGTCTGGGTGGTTGTGCTGCTGGTCATACTGGGTATTATTTTTCTGTGGAAAGGTAACTGGAGAAATCTACAAGAATACGCAGAAATACCAAAAATGCCTGAGAGTGAGAATGTATTACAGCAGTGAAGTTAATATTTTTTTCTGAATCTTGCAGCGGGTATTTTAAGCAGTTTGCGATACTTTGCGATGGTTCTTCTGGCCAGATTATTAATGCCAGCCTCGGCCAACTTGTTACGTATCTGGTCGTCACTTAAGGGTTTAGATTTATCTTCAGCGTCTATAATCTGCTGGAGCTTGGCCCTTATGGCTTCCCAGCTGTGTTTCTGGCCTTTGATGTCTTCGGTGCCGCCGCTAAAGAACTTTCGCAGCGGCAGTATCCCCCACGAGCACTGGACGTATTTGCTGGCGACAGCGCGGGATACAGTGGCCAGATGCACGCCGACGTCGTCGGCGACCTTCGACATCGGCAGCGGCTTAAGATATAGCTGGCCCTTGTCGAAAAAATCCCGCTGGTATTTGACTATTGACCGTGCAACTTTGAGCAATGTGTTTTTTCGCTGCTCGATTGCATCTATAACCCATTGAGCGGAGCGGATATTATTCCGCAAAAACTGCTTTGTTTTTTCATTAACCTTGGCATCTTTTGCCATTTTCGCGTAGTAGCTGCTTACTTTCAGGGCAGGCAAATCAGAATCCGCCAGGCGCACAGAATAGTCGTCCGAATCCTCCAGATATTGCACTATTACATCGGCGGTAATGGGGTTATTGCGGTCTATTCCGATTTGCAGGCCGGGCGAGGTATCGAGCTTGCTCAGATGCTCAATGGCCCGGTTGATTTCTTCAACGCTGCAATTCATTTTCTTGGCGATATGGGGGAGGCGATTTTCAAGCAGCTCGTCCATATGCTCGGAAACCAGACGTTGCTCAAAGCTCATATCTTCGCTGCTTTGCGCCATTTGGATAAGCAGGCACTCCCGCAGGTCGCGTGCACCTACGCCCGCCGGTTCCAGTTTTTGCACAAGCTGCAGGGCCTGTTTCAAATCATCAAGGGTAAAATCGGCTTTGTCTTTGCTGTATAACTGCTCCGGCCGGACAGTCAGATACCCTTTTTCGTCGATATAATCTATGATGGCGCTGCCGGCTTTTTTTACTCCGTCCTCGGCCTCGACCAACTGCCATTGTTCGGTCAGGTGTTCGTGCAGCGATTTAGGTGGCGCAGCGGTATTATTTATCACCTCGAGTTTTCTGTCCACCTCGTCGGGACTGCGGCGGTGGCGGAAGACCTCGCCCCGGCTCATATAGTCGCTGTAATCATCGTCAAGGCTATCAAGGCGTTCAAAGTCCTTGACTTTATTATTATCGGTATCGACAACTAAGTCTTTTTCGCCAATGTCATCCTGGGGCTGCTGTTCAACAACGCCGGCACCCTCGGGATTTGACGGTTCCTCCATTTCCAAAACAGGATTGCTGTTAAGCTCCTGTTCTATTTTTTCCTGAAGGGCGAGGATTGGAAGCTGGAGAATCTCCATAGATTGAATCATACGGGGAGCAAGCTTCATTTGCTGCTCTATCCGCATTTGTGCTTCCATTCCAAGCTTCATAAGTTCACCCGAAACTGCTTTTCCTGCCTCCGGTATATTTATAGGAGGTACCGGCCTTGCCCATATAAATTATACACGATTTTTGGTTATAATAGCTTAGCCGATTAGAAAATCTTCAGCTGTGTTATTATATCATATCATATCCGTCTTCGCTAAAGCTACATCGGACAAGATGGCGGACAGGTTTGCTGCGCGGGGCAGGAATTATTATAATTGCTGTCTGCCGGTTATAGCGTCTGTAAGCATTTTACCGCTTGCATACTCAATAGTGCTGCCGGTTGGCAGTCCCCTTGCCAGGCGGGTGATTTTGACGTCGGTATCTTTTAGTAGTGAGGTTATGTAAAGAGCTGTGCCGTCGCCGGCCATATTTGGATTGGTCGCCATTATTACTTCTTTGACATCACCTTTGCGGACCCTCTTGACGAGCCGCTCGATAGTCAAATCGTCCGGCTCGACCCCTTCAAGCGGTGCGATATGGCCGCCGAGAACGTGATAGCTCCATTTACATTTACCCGTTTTTTCCAATGCTATTACATCTTTCGGTTGTTCGACAACGCAAATGATGCTGTTATCACGCCGCTGGTCCGAGCAGATTTCGCAGATTTTTCCCTCCGAATAGTTGTAGCAGATTTCGCATCGCTTAATCTTGTTCTTAACATCACGGATTGCATTGGCAAGAGCCATAGCTTCAGAGGGCTCAGCTTTTAGTATATAAAAAGCCAGCCGTTCCGCCGTCTTTGGGCCAACTCCCGGCAGCTTGCCGAATCCTTCTATTAACTTATTCAGGGTTTCGGTGTAAACAGTGCTCATAACGCACTTAATATACTGCCTGCCGGAGTAAAATGTCAACTGTAACTGTTGTGCTTAAGTTCGGTTTTATCCTACGATAAGCAGGGCAATCCAGGGGACAAGATTGAACAATATCCACAACATCTTGTAGATTGCGATAAACGAGTAGAACAGTGTGTTGAACGTATCCCTGGAGACATTGAACAATCTACCGTGTATTGAGTAGACCCAATCAGCGACAAAGACATAAACCAAGGACGAGCCCATCAGCATCACAGTGTTAATAATCGTGCACCACATAAAAAATGTTCGAACAGTAATCATATCCATAGCATTTCTCCTTTTTCCAACATATTCTTAACGTAATAGCATACAAGACTGATTTTATGTCGGTGTTGCGGTAAGAGCAACGAAAAATAGTTGCTGGTTGGTTTGGGGTGGATTTCCGGGTTGACGGGTATTGCTGGGGTGGTTAATGTATAGGGAGTTGGCGGGGTTAAAAGTTAAGGCGAAGATCAGGTGTGCAAAGGCAAGATTCTAATAATAGAAGATGACCGCGATATAGTTGAGATGGTCGAGTATAACCTGAAACAGGATGGGTACACAGCGGTCCACGCCTATGATGGTGAAAAAGGGATAAAGCTGGCTGATAAAGAGAAACCTGACCTTATCATACTTGATTTGATGCTTCCTGCCATCGACGGCTTCGAGGTTTGCAAAACTCTTAAGCTGCAGCAGTCTACTTGTCGTGTCCCCATCATTATACTTAGCGCTAAATCGCGTGAGACCGATAAGGTGGTTGGTCTGGAACTTGGAGCTGATGATTATGTGACGAAGCCGTTCAGTCCGCGAGAGCTGCTTGCAAGAATAAAAGCTGTTCTTAGAAGGCATAAGGAACAGCCTGCTGGAGAGATAAAAGCAGGCCAGATTTTTATAGACAGCGCGGGACATAAGGTGCTGGTAAAAGGGCGGGAAATAGAGCTTACCGCAACCGAATTTCGGCTGCTCGAATGTCTGGCCCGGCGTCCGGGGATAGTGTTTTCCAGAAATCAGTTGCTCGATGCTGCCGGCGCCGACGGCTCGATGGTTTACGACAGGACGGTCGATGCTCACATTAAATCACTGCGGCGGAAACTCGGAAAAGCGAAAGACTGTATCGAAACAGTCAGAGGTGTCGGGTATAGATTCAGGGGCAAATAGATGAGAATCAAAATAATCTGGAAATTCTTCGCTGCATTTGTCCTGTTGACAGTTGTTACCGCTATTATTTTAAGTTCATTTTTTGTAATCCGTCTTCGCAGCAACGTCGAAGCAAAAATTTCACAGAGGCTGCAAAGTAATACTATTCTGGCCGGTAAAATCTTTAAAAGAGCAATGCTTGAGGCAGACACCATTTATATTCAGCGTGAAACGAAGGAGCTTGCTAAAAATCTTAATCTCAGAATTACAATAATAGATAAACACGGAAAGGTGCTGGCTGATTCTGAGAGGGATGCACGGTCTATGGAGAACCACGGAGACAGACCGGAATTTATAGAGGCGGTCGAGAAGGGTCTGGGCGAAAGCACCCGATTCAGCCATACACTTGATTATCCTATGAAATACGTGGCGGTGCGTGTTGCTGACGGCGGTGAGGTTATTGGGGTCGTTCGCATAGCAGTGCCTTTAGCCGAAGTTCAGCTTGAATTAAATCAGCTTTACAGGGTTGCAATAATAGGAGTCGTCGCGGCAATTTGTATTGCAGGGGCAATCGCCTACGTAATGGCACGCGGGATAAGCACTCCGATTCGGCAAATGAAAGAAGTTGCCGACGCAATCGCAAAAGGACAATTCGACAAGAAAACTTCCATAAGAGGCGAAGACGAGCTTTCCGAACTGGCGCAGTCGCTCAATGCGATGGCGGACGAGCTGAAGCTGAAAATAGAGCGATTGAAATATCTTGACAATGTGCGAACCGATTTTGTCGCTAATGTATCGCACGAATTGAAGACGCCGCTTACTTCGATTAGAGGATTCGTCGAGACGCTCGAAGACGGGGCAATTGACGACAGCAACAATGCGAGGAGGTTTCTTGCGATTATCAAGAAGCACGCCCAGCGACTTGGGAATATAATAGACGACCTGCTACGTTTAAGTGAGCTGGAATCGGGCGGCGGGATAGAAAAGGCGGAGTTAGACCTGAAAGGACTAATCGATGAGGCAGTATCGGGATTTGGGCACGCACTGGCGGTTAAGCAACAGAAGTTATTGGTGGAGACAACCAGGGGGGATTTTACCATCAGGGGCGACAGGGACAGACTTGAACAGGTTTTTGTGAATTTAATTGATAACGCAATAAAATACACAAAGGAAGGCGGCAGAATCACAGTTCAACTTTCTCAGATAGACGATTCTGTAAATGTTACCGTGGAGGACAACGGCATCGGCATACCAAAGGGGGATGTCGAGCGAGTATTCGAGAGATTTTACCGCGTAGATAAGGCCCACTCTCGTGAGCTCGGCGGAACAGGGCTGGGATTGAGTATTGCTAAGCATATAGTGTCGGCCCACAATGGAAAAATCCGCATCGAAAGTGAAATCAACAAAGGGACAAAGGTCTTTGTAACGCTACCCAGGAAGTAAAAAGCAGTTTTCTTTTTTCATCAAGTTTTCACACATCCTTCATATTTACTTCATACAGACATCATACAGTTTAAGCGGAGTATGGTATGAGGTTTAACTTCTTTGAGGAGAAATGTCGTATGAAGTTAAAAAACCGAATATGTTTTGCCACGGTGGTAATAACCATCCTGTTAGTCAATGAAATTTGCTTCGCTTCCGATGATGGGGATTTTCAGTGGTGGAGCACAGCGGATTTTTCCTTTGATATCAATAAAGATTGGAAATTTAAGTTTCAAGAAGAACTTCGTCTCGAAGAGGGCGCCGGAACCCTTTATTACCACCATTCTGATGCTGGGGTTGTATATAGCGGTCTCGCGGATTGGATAGATTTGGGACTTTACTACAGGCAGGTGTTTGAAAAAGACAGTGGTGGTAAATGGAGGTGGGAAAATCGCCCACACGTAAATGTTACATTCAAAGGCAAATTATTCGGCCTGAATGTAAGCGACAGGTCGAGATTGGAATATCGCAATAGAGAAAAAAAGGAAGGCGTTTGGCGTTACAGAAACAAGGCCACGGTCAAACTGCCTTTTGAACTTACAGAGTTGAAATTAAAACCTTACATAGCGGACGAAATTTTTGTTCCTTTCAACGAAGGCAATATTGACCGAAATAGGTTATATGCCGGAGTGTCCCTCAATATGTCAAAAAATATCAAAGCTGATATTTTCTACCTCTGGCAATCAAGCAAGTCCGGTAAGGAATGGAAGGACATCAATGTGCTCGGCACAGCTCTGAAATTCTATTTTTAAATAAGCAGAATTTGGTAAAACGTTTTGCAAAAAAAACAGATGGCTGTTAAAATCCCTGTGCTATGAAGGTTGGGTTGAAAATTACACTTGTTTTATTAGCGATGCTTTTCGCGGCGGGGTGCGGCGAAGACGTTCCTCCGGGTGAGCCGACCGGCTTTATACAGGTCAAAGGGTCGGACACGATCGTTAACGCGGCACAGAAGGTCGCTGAGGAGTTTATGAAAGACTACCCGCACGTTTTTGTTGCGGTAACCGGCGGGGGCAGCGGCGTCGGAATCGCATCACTGATAAATAAGACCTGCGATGTGGCAACGGCCTCTCGCGAAATGAAGCCGAAGGAAATAGAAATGGCCGAAAAACGAGGTGTCTTTCCCAGGGAATTTACAGTTGCACATGATGGCGTTGCGGTAATCGTGAACAAGGATAACCCCGTTGATAAACTGACGATTGAAGATTTGCATAAGATATTTACCGGCAAGGCCGACAACTGGAAAGAGTTCGGCGGCAAAGACCTCCCTATAGTAACGCTCTCTCGCGAGGTCAGCTCCGGCACGCATATGTATTTCAAGGAGGAAGTGATCCAGCTCGGCCAAAAAGACAACCACGAAGAATTCTCTCCGCAGACGCTGCTTTTAACTTCCTCACAGGCAATTGTTGAAGAGGTCGCGGGAAATGAAGCAGCCATCGGATATTTAGGTATGGGATATGTCTCGGAGCGGACAAAAGCAATATTAGTGGCCAAGGGCGGCGAATTTTATCCTCCGGATGTCAACAACGTAGTTAAAAAGACGTATCCACTTTCCCGGCCTTTATATTTTTATACTAACGGCGAGCCGGAAGGGGTCGTGAAACTATTTATAGATTTTGCTTTAAGCCCTAAGGGTCAGCAGCAATTCATAGAGACCGGCTTTGTGCCGGTGGGAGCTACAGTTGCGCAAAAAGATTAGCGAATACGTTATAGAATCGCTCATCAAGCTAAGCGGCTCATTGGTCATCCTTTTTGTGTTTTTGATATTTTTGTTTCTGCTGTGGGATTCCCTGTCTTTATTCGGTGTATATCGGGTTGGGGAATTTTTGTTTGGTAGGAACTGGCTGCCCATTTCCGAGCCGCCCAAGTTCGGCATTGTGCCGCTTTTGCTCGGTTCCATATACGTTACAATCGGGGCCATCGTTATCTGTGTGCCTGTCGGCGTTGCAGCAGCTATGTTTATCGCCGAGGTTGCTCCGCCATCCATAAAGCACATCCTGAAATCTCTGGTTGAGATTTTAGCTGCGATTCCGAGTGTTGTTTTGGGTTTCATCGGGATTGTGTGGCTAAGCCCGTTTCTTAAGAATACCTTCCATTTAGCTACCGGTATGTGCGGACTTACGGGGAGCCTGCTGCTGGCTTTTATGGCGCTGCCGACGATTATCAGCATATCCGAGGACGCCCTTGTCGGCGTGCCGAGGGCTTATAAGGAGGCGGCATTCGGCCTGGGCGCAACAAGGTGGCAGGCACTGTGGCGGATTGTTCTGCCTGCGGCTTCGCCAGGCATTATTGCGGCGGTGATGCTGGGAATTGGCAGGGTCATCGGTGAAACAATGGTCGTAATGATGGTTACCGGCAATTCACCGGTTATACCGAAATCCATTCTGCAGCCGTTGAGGACGCTTACGGCCACAATCGCCGGCGAAATGGGCGAAACCGTCAGCGGCTCAGAACATTATTTCGCGCTTTTTGCAGTAGGTTTGGTTCTGTTTATAATAACTTTTATAATAAATTTCATAGCCGATAGTTTCCTGCGGAGGGCAAGAGTATGAGCGCTGCAAAGATTCGCGAAAAAGTTGCCTTCTCCGTCCTCGGATTAGTTACGCTGCTCGTCGTCATACCGATTCTGATGATAATCGTTTATATAATCAGGAACAGCATCGGCGCTATTAGCTGGGGATTTATCACAGAAGCGCCCCGCAACGGAATGAGAGAAGGCGGCATCTTTCCCGCGATAGTCGGAACCATTGTGCTGATAATCGGCACAATGTTGTTTTCTTTGCCTTTGGGTGTGCTATCCGCGATTTATCTTGTCGAATATGCCAAAGATAACTTCTTCACACGTCTGGTAAAATTATCCGTCGTAAATCTTTCAGGAATTCCATCGATTGTATATGGTCTTTTCGGATTTACGATGTTTGTGCTGTTTCTAAGGTTAGGCACATCAATACTTGCCGGTTCATTGACGCTGGCCATAATGAGTTTGCCCGTCATTATTACCGCAACCAAAGAGGCGCTCGAATCAGTGCCTGCGAGTTTCAGAGAGATAAGCTTGTCGCTCGGAGCAACAAGGTGGCAGACCATACGGTATTGCGTCCTGCCTTATGCGATACCGGGTATTCTGACCGGCACGGTTTTAAGCTTGAGCAGGGCGGCGGGAGAAACAGCCCCAATCCTCTTTACGGTTGCTGCATTTTATCTGCCTCGTCTGCCGCGTTCGGTTTTTGACCAGGTTATGGCGCTGCCGTATCATCTTTATGTAATCGCAACGCAGGTGCCCAATATTCCGGTGGCGCTTAGTTTCGCCACCTGTTTTGTCCTTATAGCTATGGTGTTCCTGATGAATCTGGTAAGCATAATCCTTCGTGCACACTACAGAAAAAAGAAGCTATGGTAAAAGAAATAATAAAGACTGTGAACTTAAACTGCCGCTACGGCGAACTTGCGGTTTTGAAAGACCTGAGCCTGGAAATCTATAGGAACGAGATTTTCGGGATTATCGGGCCAGCCAACAGCGGAAAGACGACCTTTTTACGGGCGTTAAACCGGCTTAATTTCCTTAATATCTCATATTCGCAGAGTGGCGAAATCTTTTTTGCAAACCAGAACCTCAAAGACATAAGCGATAATATTTTGCGAAAGAAAATCGGCATCATTTTCGCGCTGCCCCAGGTGCTGCCAGTAAGTGTTTACAACAATATTGCATACGGCCCCAAAGTCCACGGCATAACCAAAGGGGACACGGTCGAGCAGATTGTCGAAGAGGCTTTGAAAAAGGCATATCTCTGGGACGAGGTCAAGGATCGCTTAGACACGCCGGCGGTGAAACTATCCGGCGGACAGCAGCAGCGGCTCTGCATAGCAAGGACGCTTGCCGTTGAGCCGGATGTAATTCTCTATGACGAACACTGCTCTGGGCTTGACCCCATCTCAACGGCAAAAATTGAAGATGCTATGCAGCAGTTGAAGAAAAACTATACGCAGATACTTGTAACAAATAACACCAAGCAGGCAGCGCGTGTGAGTGAGCGGTGTGCTTTCTTTTTGATGGGCGAGCTTATCGAACTTGATGAGACCCATAGGCTTTTCACCGAGCCAAAAGATAAACGTACGGACGATTATATAACCGGCAGATTTGGTTAATTATGGAATTTGCACCAAAAATAGAAACGGTCGGGCTGAATCTTCACTACGGCGATTTTCTTGCGCTGGAGGACGTGAATATAAAGATTCCGGCGCAGAATATTACCGCTATAATCGGCCCATCGGGCTGCGGCAAATCCACGCTGCTGCGCTGCTTTAACAAAATGAATGACCTTATCGAGAATACCAGGGTCGAAGGCGGTATAATCATTGACGAACAGGACATTCTCAGGCAGGGAACAGACCTGATTTCATTACGAAGAAAAGTCGGAATGGTTTTTCAAAGACCGAATGTATTTGACCTGTCAATCTATAATAATCTCAGGTTCGGCCTGCGGATTCACCGAATGCTGAATAGAAGGGATGAAGTTATGGAAGCTATTCAGCAGGGGCTTGAGCACGTCGGCCTCTGGCAGGAGCTTAAAGACAAACTCAGAAAGAACGCCCGCACTCTTACGCTCGAGCAGCAGCAGCGGCTGTGTATTGCGAGGGTCCTGATTTTAAAGCCGGAGATAATCCTGCTTGATGAGCCGTGTTCTGCGCTGGACCCCGTTTCGACGCTGAAAATCGAGGATTTACTGCGGGTATTGAAACAGGAATATACGCTGGTAATTGTAACTCATAATATGCAGCAGGCAGCCAGGGTCTCGGATTACACGGGTTTTATGTATCTGGGGAAACTTATTGAATTTGGAGATACGGGACAGGTTTTTACTGCCCCGAAAGAAGAACTAACTGAAAATTATATAAGCGGTCATTTTGGCTAATCTGTCTTCGTCCCTAAGGGACTACGGCGGACAAGTTTAGGGAGATAATCAAAATGCGAGAAAGTTTCGAAAAACACATTAAAGGGCTTAACGAAAACGTTGTTGCGATGTGCGAAATGGTTGCTGCTGCAACCAGCCAGTCCGTCAAGGCGCTTGAGGCCCGCGACGTCAAAGAGGCTGAACAAATTATCAAAGACGATTTGCTCATTAACAAGAAGCGATGGCAGATTGAGGAGGAGTGCATCAATCTTATCGCCCTGCAGCAGCCGGTCGCCAGTGATTTGCGCGAAATCATAGCAGTCCTGAATGTTATCACCGAGCTGGAACGTATGGGCGATTATGCCGAGGGGATTGCCAGGATAGTGATTATGCTTGGCAGCGAACCGCTCATCAGGCCGCTTGTTTTCATTCCGAAGATGGCTGAAAAGACCGTCGATATGCTGCGAAGAAGTATTCAGGCCTTTGTCAGAAGAGACGCCGATATTGCAAAAGCCATCTGCAATGAAGATGATGAAGTGGACAAGCTCTACGACCAGGCATATCATGATCTCTTGATGCGAATGGTTAAAGACCCAACACTTATTTCAAAGGCAACGCCTCTTGTCTGGGCCGCACACAATCTCGAACGAAGCGCCGACCGGGTCACCAACATCTGCGAACGAACCGTCTTTTTGGCTACCGGCACAATGCCGCAGGTGAATGTGTCACGATATTAAGGCATCTGTTCAGCCGCCTTGTTGGTTTTCATCGATGCCGGTGATAGTTGCGTCAAGTCCCATCAGGACGGTTTTGACCGCCGGGTCGTTAATCAGTTCGGCTCTTTTTTGACCGGTGGTTTTGCTTCGTTTCTCAACACCTGATGTTTGACTCTCGATACTTGATGGTTGTTGTTTGTTGGTAGGTTCGGTTTGCCTGGCTGCGGCAGGACTGGTTATGCTATGGTCGTTTTTTTTTATGGGGCCGGCCTTCGATTGTGAAAGAAGCTCATCGACATTCAGGAAATGCTCGCTTAAGGCAAATCGCAGCAGGCAAGCATCTAAAAGCGCCCTGGGTGTGTCGCTGTTTTTGAGTGTCCAGCGCAACCTCTCGAGTGTTGTTATATTGTAAACAAGGGCTGCGACATCAAATTTTTCGGCCAACCGGCCGGCCTGTTGCCGTTGTTCAGCGGTCAAAACCAAAAGCTCGCTTTCAGCGCCTGCAGATTTTATCACCATTAAATCCCGCATATATTCGATGAGCGAATCAACAAGCTGCACCTCACCTAACCCTGCGTTGATTAAGTCCTCTGTTGCAGCAAGTGTTCCAGCGGCGTCGCTGTCGCCGATTTTGGCGATGAGATTATAGATTTTTTCACTGTTCGGACAGCCGAGAAACTCCTCAAGCAGAGAGGCATTCAGCGGTTCGACGCCGGTGCTTATTAATCTATCCAGCAAACTCAGGCCGTCTCTCATCGAGCCGTTCGCCATTTTTGCCAGGGATAAAATTAAATTCTCTTCGTATTTTATTTTTTCCTGTTCGAGTATGGATTTGAGCTGGCCAGCGATGAGATTGGGATTTATATTGGTAAAATCGAATCTCTGACAGCGGGACTGGATTGTGGGGATGACCTTGTTCGGCTCTGTGGTTGCGAAAATGAACTTAACGTGACTGGGCGGCTCTTCGAGTATTTTCAGCAGCGCATTAAATGCCGAGGTGCTGAGCATATGCACTTCGTCGATAATATAGATTTTAAATCTACACCGTGCAGGCCGATAAATTGCGTTCTCACGCAGTCGGCGGACCTCGTCGACGCTGTTGTTTGAGGCGCCGTCGATTTCGATGACATCGATATCTTCGCCGAGATTGATTGCGATGCAGCTTTCGCATTTGCAGCACGGCTCTGTGGTGGGGGCCTCGACGGCGAGACAATTGAGAGATTTTGCCAGAATCCGCGCCATAGTAGTTTTCCCGACACCGCGGGTGCCTGTAAAAAGATATGCGTGTGCGACTTTGCCGGTTTTTATAGCGTTTTTGAGTGTCTGAGCGATAGGGTTTTGGCCGATGACGTCATCGAAGGTTTGCGAACGATACTTTCTTGCTAAAACAGTGTAAGCCATTTTCAAAAGGTGGCCGGGTTTGCCACGGCACAGCCAAACACACGCTTATGGCTGCTCGGTTCCCCGCCTGACCAGATTCACGGGCTCGGCCTGCATGGGACCCGGCCAAAAAATTTATTATTGACTATTTTCTATTGACTATTTTTAATGTTTTTTCTAATGATAAATAATCAATAGTGGATAATCAATAGTAAACAATCGATTTCCAAAGGGATTTATAATGAAAGTCAGAATCGAAGATACCTGTACTTCCTGCGAATTATGTGTGGATACCTGTCCTGAAGTCTTTGAGATGGGGCCGGATATGGCACAGGTTCTTGTTGATGAGGTTCCACCGGAATTCGAGGAGGCCGTTCAGCAGGCCGCTGATGAGTGTCCATCTGAAGCAATTGTCATCGAGTAGGTCAGCCAGAAAGCTGCCTGCTTCTGTCGCGGGCTTTTTTGACGGCAGCTTCAATCAGCTGACCAAACCGGCCTTCTGCCAAAACTTTAAGTGCCGCCTCGGTTGTGCCGCCGGGTGAGGTAACTTTCTGGCGAAGCTGCGCGGGACTTTCACCCCTGCCGTCGGCATCAACCGCAAGCAAAGCAGCTCCTTTGGCAGTCTGCAACACTAAATCTTTCGCCACATCTTCAGATAGGCCTAGTTTGATTGCCGCTTTTATCATTTCCTCCATCAGCAGAAAATAGTAAGCAGGACCGCTGCCGCTCACAGCCGTTACAGCATCGATAAGGTCTTCGTTGTCAACGACGACCGCCTGCCCAACTGCTGCAAATATAGCTTTTGCCTTTTCCAGTATCGGTTTTGCTTTGGCGTTGGCAAATAGTGCGCTGGCACCTTCCCCAATCAATGCAGGAGTATTAGGCATAACGCGGACTATTGCAATGTCGCCGAGTACTGCTGCAATTTTGGCGACTTTTATACCCGCTGCGATGGATATAACGAGCATATTAACTCTGATAGCATCTTTTACGCTTTGTAGTGCCTCGGTCATATTCTGGGGCTTGACGCTTAAAATGAGAATATCGACTTTCCCAGCCAAAGCAGAGTTACTATCTACCTTTTGAACGCCATACTGTTCCGTTAGAAAGTCAAGCCTCTCGGTGCGAATGTCGCTTATAAAGATATTTTCAGGTTTGTAGAGGCCCGCGCCGATTGTGCCCTTAATCAGGGCTTCAGCCATATTTCCGCTGCCGATAAAGCCGATTGTTCCCATAATATTTTCCTTCTTAATTAAGTTGGTAATAAAAGTAATTTAACTGCGACTAAAAAAAGAAAAACAGCAACAACGGTTCGAAAATACTTTTGCGGAATTCTGTCCACAATAAGTTTAGCTGTTTTTGCCCCTGCGAATGACGCCGGGATAAATATCAGCATTCCCCACAAAAGTAATTTTTCCAGTCGCACCCCCTGCAATAGATAAGTTGTCAGCCGTGTCGCGTCTATAACAAGAGCAATAGCGCCTCCGGTTGCGATATAAACTGGCTTAGGTAAATCGAAGGCCGAGAGAAAAAGGCTGCGGACAGCCCCTCCCATACCGAAAACACCGGCTAAAAAGCCCGAACCTGCTCCTCCGCTAACGGCCGATAGATTGCTGCTTTTAACCTTGAACGAAGGATTGGCAAAAAGATAAATCACATAAATAACGATAAACGCCGCCAGAATTCGCGAGAGAATACTTGCTGATACCGCGAAAACAAGCGTCGCCCCCAGCACGCTTGCTGCAATTCCGGGAATGCCGAAGGTTAAAATGAGACGCCAGCGGATGCCGTGTTTGAAAAGAAGAACTTTCCATATATTGCCGACGCAGTGTATAATCCCGACAAATAGAAGTGTCTGTGACAGTGGATAAAAAAGTAAAACAACAGGTATCATAACTGTTGATATGCCGAAACCTGTTGTTGTGCCGATGGCGCTGGCGATAAATGTCAGAATCGAGAGAAAAATAATCTCCATACATCACCTGTTTTTACAATTTTCTTCGGCGGTAAGTATATAATTAATAAGGAGTATAAACAATGCAAAAGAAGACTGATTTCGAAAAGGCAATTAAAACCAAATATCCTGAGCAGGTGGTAATCGCCGTCGCCAAAGACAAAACCGGCCGGGCAAATCCTGTTACGCTGGGCTGGTCAATGATAGCTTCCGGCTCCCCGCCGATGATGGCAATCGGCGTTTATAAAGACCATTACAGCGTCAAATGTATCCGCCATTCGAAGTGCTTTACAGTTGCTTATCCCTCATCCGATATGGCCAAAGCTGCCCTTTTCTTCGGCTCGCACTCAGGCAGGAAAATAGATAAGTTCGCGGAATTTCCTTGTAAGACGACCCCCGCCAAAAAGATTGATTCGGTTCTGCTGGCCGATGCCGTCGCCAATTTCGAATGTCGATTAGTTAAGCAGGTTCCTACCGGCGACCACATAACCTTCGTCGGCCGCATCGTTACCTCGCACGTAAACACCAAACGCAAAAAACGGCTTTACTCCCTCGCCCCCGGCCACAAACTCGGCCCCGTATAAGTCTTGTTTAGCCCTGCCGCTTGCGACAGGGGTCATTGTGCATGAGGAACAGCAATCTCAAAACCGTTTAGCCCCGAAGTCCGCTTCGGGATTCGTTTTTTTACATTTTCTTAAAATCGCCACACCCGAGCCAAGAAGAAAAAGCGCATTTTGTCGGGACATACGAATTACTGATTGGGGTCTTTGCCTTTGCTTTTAGGTGTCTTTTTAAGTTCAAAGTGAGGTTTGTTGTTTGTACCCTCATAGATGTTGTAGCTGATACCATCTTGAAAACCTCCTCTTAACCATAATTCAGAAGTTTTGGAATCGAGCACATAAACCCCGCCTCCATTTGCCACTTGACATAACATATACCTGCCATTATTCCGCCTGGCGTATAATAAAAGACAAAGAATTAACAGTAATAGAATCACCAACTCCTTAAAGTGTTTTTCGATAAAAGCTGTCATGTTATTTACCCCTTGAAAAAAGAACTTTTACTTTCGTAATCCCTCTGAAAAATGCCGTCCGAGATTCTATGTTTTCTGTTAAAGACAAGCAAGAAAAAACGTGGTAGAATAGCTTAAACTTTGAGAACAATCGGGATGACCAACCCGAAAGAAACAGGTAAAAAATGACACTTCTCGAAATAGTAAACAGTGTTGACAGTCTCATATTGGACAAGGCTGTACTGGCATGTTTCAGGAATTATATCAATAAGCTTTGCAAAATGGCCGAGAGCTACGGTCGCGCACAGCAACCTTATTCAAGAAGACTTGAAAATTTAGAAAAGTCGATAGATAAAGGAAAATTCATTATCCCACAAGGGATGTGGCGTAAGCAACCCGATGGTTCTTTTCGAGGACCTCCGTTGGTCGAATTGTGCCCTCCACCAAAAGAATATGTTAAGATGAATTATTGGGATAACGACTTTATAAATGTTCCACTGGGTACTATATACCGACCTGTGGAACCTGTTAATCCTCTGCTCTGGTTTGGACTTTCTGGTGATGCAAGTTTGCAACGCAAACCTTCTGAAGGTGAACGGTTAATGTGCGATTATGTACGGCTGGCTATTATTCATGACTACGAACTGCGATACTCAGGAACACCAACTGACATTTATATAATCTCTGATAAGTATAAAGGAAAATGGTTTGAGAGAGATGGATTTTGTAGAGATTTTTGGAAACACTATCGCAACAACAGTGAGAAAATATCGCATCTTGAGCGTGCTCTTAAGCATGTTCAAAGCGACAAGGCGAAGGAAACAAAAGCAGAAACTGAGCAAAATGCTACTTCTGCGAAATGCGGGAGGATAAAAGCTTTTTTCTGGAAATTATATGAGACAACGGTAAAAGCTTTTTTTGATTCGTTGCTGGGGAAATCGTTGCCTAAGTGAAAATTTTTGCTGTTGCTGCCTTCTGCTCGGATACCTATTTTTCGTATGCCTTCGGCATACCTACTGTATGTTTCCTCGTTGCGGCCTCCGGCAGCACCAGCAACTTAGGTAAAAATCCCCGCGGTGCTTGAGTGGAATCAATCAAAAGCGTAGCTACCTGCACACCCAAAACGGATTTTTTGAAAAAATTTTTACTCTTTTAGCCATAACGACTTAGCCAAAACCGCACCCTCAAAAACCCCAAAATTTTCACATCAAACGCGCAAGTCCCTCCCATTATAGAGACAGCGATAGTCTGTCTTGTCTCGCCATAGCCTTGGCGACGGCGGATCTTGAAAGGAATTACTAATGGACGGTTAACAGTAACCACTTAATATTTGTTTACAATTTACCTCTTTGTTTTCTCTGTGGCTTAAGTAACGGACACGGAGATTGTCTGTTTATAGGGGAAATTTCAATCAAAATGAACAAAAATATGTCAAACGAACCCAATTTAGGACAAAGTCAAATTGTTTATAACCGTAATGTTAACAAGAAATTATAACGGAAAATGCAAATTGGACACTTGGTCAAAACGAACCCAATCAAACCCAATTTCAAATCGGAAGGCAAAAGTGAAAAAATGGAACGTTTATCGCAGCTCGTCCGACTTCTATAATAGAACTATGCGAAAGAGCCGGGACCAGATATACGATGAGCTGCTCGTCCTAAAATGCCAATCAGGCGACAAGGCCGCATTTGAAGAACTTGTCGAAAGATGGGAGAAACGGCTCTGGCACTATGCGTACAAGGTGACCGGCTCGGATTCAGCTGCCTGGGACATCGTTCAGGAAACGTGGGTCGGCATCATAAAAGGCATCAGAAAGCTTGCCGACGTGGCTGTTTTCCCTAATTGGGCTTTTAGAATATTGAATAACAAATGTTCGGACTGGCTTCGCAAACGCCATCTGCAATTCCGGCTTGACAGCGAACTTTCCAGGCAGGCACAAGAAGAACCTGAAACAAGGCAAAACATCGATGTAAAGACCGAATTGCTGCCGGCAGCAGTTATGAAATTATCATCCGGACAGCGAGTATTGCTGATGCTTCGCTACCACGAAGATTTCGATATAAGCCAGATAGCAGAAATTCTCGGTGTCCCGGAAGGAACGGTTAAATCACGATTGCACCGAACACTGAACCAGTTAAGACAAATGGTGGAGCGCCATCAAAATGATTGATTTTGAAAAAGAGTTAAAAAAAGTTTTAGAAAAAAACGGTGATTTCAAGGCTGCCAAAGGCGAAGCGTTGAGAAAGGAGATGGTACAAATGTTGTATGATACGAATCTGCGAAAGGCAAAAATAGTATTTTGGATATACTTCCTCGCAAGCATAGGAATGATGATTGGAGGGTATATCGGCCTGCGTTTTGCCACTGATACCAAAGGAATGTTATGCTGGGTATTGTTCTTTATGATTGGTTTCAATTCTACAATCCTGATGAAGCTGTGGTATTGGGCGGTTGACAATAAGCTCAGTGTCTTGAAAGAAATTAAACAGCTTCAGCTTCAGGTAACTGAAGATGCGGGCAAAAAGCCGCCGGCGGAAAGTTAGCCGGTGAGAAGCTCGAATTCTTCGATACTCAGGGAGTTACGCAACTTCTGCAGAGCAATCAGTTCGAGCTGCCGGACGCGTTCCTTTGTCATTCCGAGGTCGGCGCCGATTTGCTGAAGGGTCTTTTTATTCTTTCTTATCAGTGTGCCGACAAGCCCGAAATGGTTTATGATTATATACTGCTCGCGCTGGTCAAGCTCATCCTTGATGACCTGCACGAGATTGTGCCTCGCCCGTTCGACGGCGGCGAAGTCCGATTCAGTCGGCTTCAAGTAACGCTGGATGGTCGCCAGCGAACCGGCTTTTTTCCGAGTAAGCTCTGTGCTTTTGCCGGAGACCTTTGCATACTCTTTGGCTATGTTCAGCGAGGCGGTCTTTCCGAACCGAATGCCTTTTGTGTAGTCGAAATCTTCGACTGTTTTGGTAAGTGCGAAATTACCTTTGCTGACGAGGTCTTGGAAGTTGGCCTCGCCAGCAGCGTGTTTGCCTGCGATGCTGACAACAAGCCGCAGGTTTGCCTCAATGATAATTTTTTTGATTGCTTCGGCCTCGGACAGGCAGTTTTCTATTTTATTTAGCCGGTCGCTGTGAACGTGGGAAGGTTTCATCCCTGCTCTGGTTATAGAAGCCAGGTATTTCAGGTAGTTATACCTGCGGAACAGCTCGACCTCGCGTTCTCTGTTCAGGACGGGAGTGTCTCTTAATGCCTTCAGATACTCAGGCAGGAGAGCCTTGCCGGTCGAATCCAACGGCTCATCGCTTTTCGAGGGAAGATGTTTTTCTCTGCCGAGCGGCTTTGCAAGAATTTTCTGCTTGGCGTTTTCATCGAGGAACTCGCTGCTAGGGACAAATTCGATTTTTTTAGCCAAGAGCATCTTTGCTCTTTGCTGATTAGTAAGGCGGTAAATCGAGCTTCTACTTCGGCCGAAGCGGCTCATCAATTCTTTGATAGGGCAGCTCTGTTTGAATAGTTTATAGAGCTCGGCGGCTTCAGCCGGGCTGACTACGCCGGCGGGGGTGCTGAAAACAGGTTTATCGGGATTGGCCTTTTCGTAGTTAATAAGCGTGTATCTGATGGTCTCGTGGGCCTTGCCGAGCTTGACCGCTATTCGGTCTATGATTTGATAACGGCTTAGCGGGGACTTGGCTACGAGCGCTCTGGCTTGTTTTATAACCGATTGTTTTTCCTTTTCTGTCAAGCGCTGAAAACTTTTTGCTTTGGTGACGAGGTCAGGATTATTTTTGAGGAATTTATCGACGGCGGACTGCAAAAAGCCAAGGCGTTTTTTGCCGTCGTTGAAAACAAATTTTCGCGCAACAAGGCCGCGTTTTCGCCAGCGATGAATTGTTTTTGTTGAAATGTCAAAGGAATCAGCAAGGGCTTCAATAGTATAAACTTTCTGGCCCTGCTCGGAGGCCTCAAGAGCAAGCTGACAGCTCAATTTGGCGATGAAAATTCTCAGGTCTTCTGCAAGCTCATTGCCTTTGGCGGGCGGCTGTTCCAGCAGTGCTTTAGGGTGAAAACCGGTAATATGGAAACAGACGAAATCGAAGGGGTATTCCTTGTCGGCTTTGATAATCGCAAGAAGTTTTTCGGCGGAGTCGAGCTGTTTTCGAAGGTGTTTCTGTGGCGTAAAACGAAGCTGGACCAGCAATTGCGCTAAATTTGGATTCTTTATTTGTCGCATATAACCAAGTGTCTATTTTACCAAATTAAGCGCAAAAAACCACTTCCTTTCTTGCAAAAGGGGCTGGTTTTGAATTTTGATGATTAATTAAGAAGCAGTTTTTTTGCTACATCGACAGCCGAAGCGGCATCGGGTGCATAGCCGTCAGCGCCGATTTTGTCAGCATAGCCCTGTGTTACCGGAGCGCCGCCTACAAGAAACTTGGCTTTAATGCCAGCGTCCTTCATTGCCTTGAGGGTTTTATCAAGAGCAGGCATTGTTGTGGTCAACAGTGCGCTCATACCAATCAGGGGGGCACCGGTGGCTTTGGCTTTCTCGACAAAGACCTCGGGTTTGACATCGATGCCGATGTCAACGACATTAAAACCTGCACCTTTTAGCATCATTGCTACTAAATTTTTGCCGATGTCGTGCAAGTCGCCCACCACAGTTCCTATCATAAACTTTCCTATCGGCTCGACGCCTGCCTTTGCAAGCTCCGGCTCGAGGAGTTCCGTTGCTGATTTCATTGCCCGTGCGGAAATGAGGACCTCGGGTATATAGACTTCATTTCTTTTGAAACGGGCGCCAACGACATCCATACCGGCAATTAATCCGTTATCGAGAATGTCTTTAGCTGTCATACCTTCACTAAGGGCCGCTTTGGTAAGAGAGACAGCAGCGTTCTGGTCGCCTTTAATAATTGCATCAGCCAGTGCTTTCAAATCTGCCATTTCTGTTTGCCTCGCAACAATTGTTAATTTGTTTACATTAACTTTACCGAAAACTAAAGTTGGTATTAAACAATATTTGGCGGACCGAAACAAGCTATAAATTAAATTTTTTAGCGGCACAGTTGATTGTGTTAGGCGCATAACATTTTGCAAAAGCCCGGGATTGTGATATATTTACGTTTCGGTGCCAATTAAAAGAATGATACGATATGCGCAATAGAAGATATGAGTAATTACATAGTTTTGCTAAAACAGGTTCCGGACATAACGCAAATCACCGACAATGCGTTCGACCTTGAAACCGGAACGCTCATTAGAAGCCGTCTGGCCGGTGTAATCAACGAGCTGGACACCCAGGCGCTGGCTTTTGCAAACTATATGAAGAAAATCAGCGCTGACTCGGACGGAAAAATCGTTGCCTTAACTATGGGGCCTCCGATGGCTGAAGAAGTTCTGCGATACAGCTTAGCCAGATGTGTTGATATGGCGGTGCTGTTGACCGACAAGGCTCTGGGCGGAGCCGATACGTGGGCGACGGCGAACCCATTGGCTTATGCCATCAGAAGGATAGTTAAAGATTTCTTCAAAGGAAATGACGATTATTATGTGGTTTGCGGGATGCAGTCTGTGGACGGCGATACCGCTCAGATGCCTCCACAAATTGCCGAGGAATTGTCCCTGCCGTGCATAGCATATGCAACCGGGATAGAGTTCAAGAGCGGACGTTTTGAATTCACCCGCATTATCAGCGGCGGTAGTCAAATAGTTGCTGCCAGAAAATTGCCTGTTGTGGTTACCATTGCCAAATATGACTATCCGCTGTTTGCAACGTTCGCAGGGACACGGCGGGCAAACACGATGAAAATTATTTGCTGGAGCGGCGATGATATCAAAGCAACCCACATCGGGGCTAAAGGCTCAAAGACAAGTGTAATCCGGGTTTTCCCGCTTGGTAAAAGCACCAGGAAATGCAAACAGGTCGGTGATGCGAAGACATTGGCCAAGCTGCTCGTTGACAGTTTCAAAAACAGCGCAGCAGTACCTGACCACACTGACAGCGGTCAAATAAGCCGCTATGTTTTGCCAAACAGGAGAACGGGCAGATTCGACAGAAGCTTCGAGAGGACAAGGAAGGAAAACGAGGATTTTGAAATTCTATCCCGAACGCTAAAGGAATTAGACATTGGCGAAATCAGCCGGATTGATGAACACGTTAAGAAAAAGATACTTGCTGCCGCTAGTGAGCATTTCCATAAGAAAGCATTGGAGGATATGATAGATGGTCTGCAGCTGACCGAACCAAGTTTTACCGGCGAGGTCTGGGTCGTCGCTGAGCACGATTTCAGGGCACTGCATCCGGCGACTTTTGAGCTTATAGGCAAGGCCCGCGAGCTTGCAGATTCTTTAGAGGCCGAAGTAGGCGTATGTTTAGCGGGGCAGGGGGTCGAGCCGATGGCAAAAGAGCTAATCGCCGCCGGTGCGGATAATATCTACATTATCGAAGATGAACTGCTGAATGTGTTTGATCCGAGCGCATATCGCAAAGTTATCGCCGATTGCATCAGCACATACTGGCCGCAAATTGTCCTGTTTGCTGCGACGGCTCAGGGCAGAATGCTTGCTCCTATGGTTTCCTACAGGCTCGGCTGCGGACTTACCGCCGACTGCACTTCATTCGATATCAGGGACAGCTCGCGAACAGGGCGCATAGCCGTCTTGCTGCAGACAAGGCCCGCGCTGGGCGGCAATGTTATGGCGACTATCTGCACGAAAGATTCAAAGTCGCAAATGGCTACGGCAAGACCGGCAGTTTTTAAGAGACTGCCGCCGGATATGTCGAGAACCGGCAAAATCATCAAACACGAAGTTCGGCTTGACGATGATGACATTTGCCTGGAAATTATAAAAACGGAGCTGGGTGCTGGTGTTGTGAACTTCAATGTTGAGGTAATTGTCAGCGGTGGTAAGGGAATGCAAAGCCGGGATAACTACGAACGGCTTGTGGGTTCACTTTGCGATTGTCTTAGCGACAAGTTAGATACTTCTGTTGAAAGAGGCGCATCGCGTGCGGCAGTGGAGCAGGGTTTTGCTGAGCGCATACATCAGGTAGGCCAAACCGGCACATCCGTTGGGCCGAAACTTTACATGGCGCTGGGAATATCTGGTGCCATTCAGCATATGATAGGTGTTGCCAATGCCGAGACCATAGTCGCCATTAACAGCGACCCGGCGGCGGCGATATTTAAGCAGTGTGATTACTATGTTGTCGGCAGCGTAGAAGATATAGTGCCACAGCTCGTTCAGGAATTAGAGGCGAAATAAAAAGTGTCAAGCGATAAAGATTACAACAAGGTGCAGGTTTTGATAGTCGGCGCGGGGCCGGCAGGCTTGGCTTGCGCAATACAGCTAAAAGCGCAAAAGCCGGACATCGATATTTGCGTAATAGAAAAGGCCGCCGACTTGGGCAATCACAATCTCTCCGGCGCGGTTTTGGAAGCCGAACCGCTGCATACGCTGCTGGATACAGCTATCCCGGGATGGCGGGAAAGTGACGTGGCGAAAGAGGTTCTGGCAAATAAGGTCGGCAAAAATAACATGATGTTCTTTTTGGGAAAGAAGATGTCACTTAATATCTTTTTTGTGATTAAGCTTGCCAAAATATTCGGGCTGGGCTTCGGCCAGATGATACACGAAGGCGATTATATTGTATCGATAAGCAAGCTGACCAAATGGATGGGGCAGATTGCGAAAAAGCTCGGTGTAGAAGTGCTGACCGGTTTTGCGGCTGAAGATATCATTCTCGATGAATCAACAAGTGCAGCAAAAGGCGTCAAACTTGTTGACCAGGGACTTAATAAAGAGGGAGAAAAGCAGCCGAACTTTGTCGAAGGTGAAATAATAAGCGCTGACTTTGTTGTGCTTGCCGAGGGTTGTGACGGACTTTTGACCGAGAAATTCATAGAAAAAGTCGGTCTGCAAAGACGGTCGCCTCAGTTATACTCAGTTGGTGTTAAGGAACTTATAAAGGTAAGCAGCGAGCAGTATAGTAAATTCACTTCGGGACGTGTTGTTTCTGCTATGGGGTACCCAATCTGGACGCCGGTCTTTGGGCCTGGGATGTTCGGCGGCGGGACAATGTATCCTGCCGGCGATAATAATATTGCCGTCAGTATGATTGTCGGCGCTGACTGGAAATATTACGATTTTAATCCGCAGGATGCGCTGACAAACTTCAAAAACCATAAGTTTGTAAAACAGTTTATCGACGGCGGGATAGTGGTAGAAGCCGGCGCAAAAATGATTCCCGAAGGCGGATACTATGCTATTCCGAGAGATGTGCAAACAGGTTCTATCGGCAAAGGCAATTGCATAATAGTTGGTGACAGTGCCGGCTTTGTGAATATGCTCAAAATCAAGGGGCTGCACAATGCTATTGATTCAGGTATAAGTGCGGCAAAGGCTATAGCCGATGCTTTAGACCAACCCAAAACCGCAGCGACCAGATATACCGAGTTAATTGACCGCTCGAATGTTGCTAAAGAGATGGCCTCGGCAAGGAACTTCCGCCAGACCGTTGCGAAGTTCGGACCTTTGCTGGGGATACCAATTTCTATTTTGGGTGGGTTTTTGCCCAAATTTAAGGTCGAAGACGACTACAAAGTGATGACTACTGTTCGATACAGGTTAAAGCCCAAACAGGAATTCGATAAAGACACCTTTACGGCAATGGCGGCGACTAGGCATCGCGAGGAGCAGCCCAGCCACCTTGAAATTTTAGACAGCAAAATTTGTGCGGAAAAATGCACTCCGAGGTTCAACAGTCCCTGTATTACATTCTGTCCTGCCGGGGTATATGAAACGGTTCACGGCCAGGTAAAGCCGGCCAATCCGTCAAACTGCGTGCACTGTAAGACCTGCCAGAGAAAATGTCCCTTCGACAATATCAGATGGACCGTTCCCGAAGGCACCGGCGGGCCGCGTTATAAACGGTTGTAAAAGGAATAATTATGTCTTTGACAAAATTCATCAGGGATATTCAGAGCAGATTTGAAGCGATTCCAGGTCCTGCTGCTATATTCTACGATGCCATACCAGCCAGGATTCTTAAAAAGCCGGAAGGAAAAATAGCTGATGACATAGTTGGAAAGATAAAAAACGGCACTATTGTTGATTTAGGGTCGGGAACAGGGTATTTGTCGATAGAGATTGCAAAGAGGGTACCAGGGCTGCAGGTTTGTGGCATCGACCTCAGCAGGCAAATGGTCAAGATAGCAAGACACCACGCACGAGGTGTTGAGAATGTTCGATTTGAGTTTGGCAACGCTGCTTCACTTCCCTTTGAAGATGATTCGATTGACTTTATCGTTAGCACCGGCTCATTGCATCACTGGAACAAGCCGGCCAAGATATTTAATGAGTGTTATCGTGTTCTAAAAAAAGATGGGCAAGGGTGGATATATGACCCCTGCCGTGATGCTCTTAAAGAAGGAGTTGAGCAGGCAAAGAAAGAGTACGGATTTTGGATTTACCGAATTTTAACTAAAGTTACCGAGCTTCATGGCTTTAGCAAACAAGAATACGAGAGTAAAATTAAAGCTGTTTTAGACCAAACCGCATTTAAAGATAATTATCAGATGGAGTTGATAGACATCTGGATGAAAATTACACTCAAGAAGGGGGATAATACAACGAAAAAAAATACGATGTAAACGGGGCAGCGTGCGAAATTTAGTAATAGCCCCTTAGGGGGCGGGGCATCTTCTTATGTTTGAGCCTTTTTTTGTTCGCTCTTTTCGCGCTGAATCGCTTCGTATACTTCCTTGCGATGAACCGGTATATCCTTCGGGGCCGCTATACCGAGACGGACCTTATCTCCGCGGACGTCAACAATGGTAATTTCGACATCGTCGCCAATCATAATCGACTCATCTTTTTGTCTGCTTAGAACCAACATTTTCAACTCCTTTTGTCGGCTGGTCTTGCTATATTAATTTACGAAGAAAGCTGAAATCCTGTTCGCCCCTCTGTTGGCCAAATGCTTTTATATGCTCTTGTCCAGCAACGGCTTAGCTTAAAGGTAGCGTCCAGCCAACCCCCCATCTTGCTTTCGCAAGAAAGCAGGGGGTTCAACAGTATTTTCGGCTAAATTCGAGGACTGAAACAACCATTTTTGCTTTTTTTAGGCAACCAAGATTAGTTATGGGACTCTGTGCACGTAACCATATAAAATATATGTACTTACCGTAAAGATGCGGTTTGAAAAAAAAGATGCATTAAATTTACCTATCTTTTATATAGGTTAATCATAGCGGACAGCCAGCCAGTAGCCGGCAATTGAGCCTAATACGCCAAAAGCCACCATCTGCACAGGCAATATGGAAGTAACCGCATTAGAGAAAAAGACCGGTGGGTGGTGCTCGATGAGATATTGTAGGGTATCACCCCTGACGTAAGTAATGACGACAAATCCGGTCACCAAAGCCGAAGCAACTGTTGGCCAGATATAGCTGGTGTCGAGAAATTTCTTAACAAGAAAAGCTGCTATTCCAAACGAAACTAATACGGCAAAAACAATCTGCCCCGTCGCTGGCTGAGCCATAACCGAACCTAATCTGTAGTCGGCTATCTTAACGTCCTGAGCGAATATCCCAATGCAAAATTGAGCTATTAAACCTGAAGCGACCACGGCAAGTATACGATGGACGACGGACGATGAACGTCCTGCCTTCGCAGCTGCTTCAGCGGAGTGGGCAGAGACGAGATGCTGTGCGATGAGCACGCCGCCAAATCCGGCAGCGACAATAGCCAGCCAGAAAATCGGTTCCCATTTAAGCGATGCAAACAGCGCTTGACGCTGGACGAGGGTTGGGGCCAGCCGCATCAACGCTGCCATATTGCCGCCGCGCACCGCCCAGATAGCGAGACCGGCGGGTACCGCCAAAATACCGATTTCTCGACCATTAGGCCAGGAAAGAAAATAGCTAATAAAACCGGCTAAAACTGCCAAACCCACCAGAGCTACTGCACCGCCGAGGGCAGGCACGGATACGACCCCGAACGGCTCAACCGGTGTTCCTAAAGGAGCCAAAAAACCTATCAGGATAATGCCAACCAGCAAGGTAATGGTTACCTTCAGTTTCACAGCCCAGGTGAGATCTGAGAACATACCTATACCTGCAAGAACACCTCCAAGCGACGCTCCTATTTTGAGAACAAGTAGCCAAGATAATTCCATAACTTAGCTTCCTTAATAGCCAAGATGGCCTATGCCATTACACCGGCAACAGGATACCACCTAAATCACCAATTATCAATAATCAACTTGAGCAAAACATCTGACTTTGGTAAATTGACATTTTAGCTATAATAGGAATTTAATCTGAGGTTATTTTATGAACGTATTGTTAATCGGTAGCGGCGGGCGCGAGCACGCTATCGCTTGGAAATTGGCTCAATCGAAAAATTTAGGCAGACTCTATATTGCTCCGGGCAACCCCGGCACAGCTCAGTGCGGGAAGAATATTCCTATCGGCGCCAGTGAAATTGATAAGCTGGTGGACTTTGTCAAACAGAACAACATAACTCTTGCAGTAGTCGGCCCGGAAGACCCGCTTGCAGCAGGAGCGGTCGATGCGTTTGAGGCAGCCGGAGTAAAAGCGTTCGGCCCCAGCGCAGGCGCCGCACAGCTCGAAGCGGACAAGGCATTTGCAAAACAGCTGATGCGCTCCACTGCCATCTCCAGCGCAGAGGGGCAGGTTTTCGAGAGATTCGCCGATGCCAAAGCATATATCGCAAGCAGGGACGACCCGGTGGTGATAAAAGCAGCAGGACTTGCAAAGGGCAAAGGTGTTTTTGTTTGTGACGACCCTGCTGACGGCATTGTAGCGGCTGAAAAAATAATGTGCGGAAAAATATTCGGCTCGGCAGGTGACAAAATCGTCGTCGAAGATAAACTGCTTGGCGAAGAAGCCTCGATACTGGCTTTTGTGGACGGCAGAAATATTTACGTTATGGAGTCATCGCAGGACCATAAGCCCATCGGTGATGGTGACACCGGGCCGAATACCGGCGGAATGGGCGCCTACAGCCCTGCGCCGGTAATTACCGATGCAATGATAGATAAAATCACGCGCGAAATTCTCGTGCCGGTGGTAGATGGTATGAATCGCAACGGCACGCCATATAAAGGTGTGTTGTATGCAGGAGTTATGATTACCGCTGGCGGGCCGAGAGTGCTCGAATTTAACGTTCGCTTCGGCGACCCGGAAACTCAGCCGATTCTGATGCGGCTAAAAAGCGATTTGCTGGAGGTTATGCTGGCGGTTTGCGATGGCAGGCTGGGTGATATTACGCTCCAGTGGGATCTCAGACCTGCCGTTTGTGTGGTCATCGCCGCGGGTGGTTATCCGGGAGAGTATGAAAAAGGAAAAATAATAACCGGCATAGCTCGGGCCGAACAACTTGAGGATGTTGTCGTATTCCACGCAGGTACTGCTGCTAAAAATGCAAGTCTCGTTACTAACGGCGGCAGAGTCTTGGGTGTAACCGCTATGGGGCAGACTATAGCGGACGCAAAGGCAAGAGCATACCAGGCCGTAGATAAAATAAAATTCGATGGGGCCTATTGCCGGCGGGATATTGCAGACAAAGCGATAAAAAGGACGATATAGTCAGTAGAAAAATTTAGAACTATACATTTAAATGTTGCAGAAAATGGCGGTGAGTTCAAACAAATCTGCTAAAGCCGAAAACCGCAAAGGAATTTTTCGCCTCTGGCCTGTCAAGGGTCTGATTGTTATCTTTTGTTTATGGCTCGCCTTTATACTGACAGGCAAGGTCCTGTGTAAAATCGCTCTCGACCAGATTGCTGAGCTGACCAACACTAAGATTACGACCGAATCGGTTGATTTTAACATTAACGGCTCAGTTCTCATCAAGGAGCTTGTAGTCAGGCCTGAGCAGCAGAAAAAATACGACGATACAATACTAAAAGCAGAAACCGTATATGCACGTTTCGGCATAGGCAGTCTATTGTTATTACATCCTCGACTGAAAAGGATAAGTGTTAAGGATTTCCTCTTCGATGCTCAGCACGATTTGGACACGGACCGGTGGAATATTGCCGCATTTAGAATCAAGCCGCCTAAAGGTGCTGCAGGGCAAATCCCCGTCATTCGACTCAAAAGGGGAACGCTCCAATACAGCAAAGTTTCAAATGGGCGGGTCAAAGCTATTGCAGCAGTACCTATTAATGCAGGATTTACCCCGGCCCGAAAAGCTCGGGACGGCTGTAGGTTTAATATAACGACGGCTGATAGAGTTGGTCTTGGTAAAAGTGTTCTGACCGGATTTTGGAAGCCTGGCAGGATTACAATTAGCGGCAGAATCGCATCGGCCGATATCCCCGCCTTTGAGAAGGCTTGGACGATAAGTGCTCTCGACGCCCAGTTGAATTACGACCGCAGCAACGCTTACTTACTGAAACTCAAAATAGAAGATTTATACAGCAGGCATACCTACGCCGGTGATACTTTTGCTGCTGATAGGCAGGCGTTTTTAGGCAAGCCAGGTCTATTTACTGCTCTACAAAGATTCTTTAACAGTTACCGGCCTTCCGGAACAGTTGCTATCGACCTCCAGGCCAGCGGCAGTTTGGAACGACTAAGCGAAAGTACATTAGTCGGCAAAGTTTATTGCAAAGATATTTCCATCTGCTACCGCGGCTTTCCCTACGTCATAGAGCAACTGGCTGGCCGGATAGACCTTACTGAAAAAAGCGCAGTCCTGAACAACCTGTGCGGCAGGCACGGTAATGCCAAGGTGGCTTTCAACGGATGGTCTGAAGATTTTGGCCCGAATTGGAAGTACCAAGTCAGGATTACAAGCGATAATATGGCTTTAGATAATGACTTGTATGAAGCATTAAGTGCAAAGCAGAAGAAGTCCTGGTCTGCTTTCTCGCCGGAGGGTCTTGTGGCAATAGATTACAGACTCAGCCGACAGTCGCAAACCGAAGAAGAAAAGACTTTGTTGGTTAAACTGCTCGGCGTCGAGGCTGCATACCGCCATTTTCCTTATCCATTAAAAAATCTTTCCGGAAGGTTATTGTTTACCAACGACAGTGTAAATGTTTCGGATGTGATTTCGCAGGTAAGCGGCCGCTTGCCTCTGCATCTCTCGACGCAAGTCGAGGCAGCAGGCAAAATAACCTTAAACGGTAAAATAACAGCTTGCAGCACCAAGCAGCCACTATGTGATATCTCAGTCGAAGCAAAGGATATTCCTTTGGATTCAACACTGGTTTCCTGCCTGTCAGATAAAAAAAGTGATTTCTACAGCCGACTTAATATGAGCGGTTTGGCCGATGCTGATATAAAGATTTTTACACCACAACAGGATTCTGGCCCGACGAGTTTTATCGCCAATGTCTCTCTCAAAAAAACTTCTTTGAAAGCAGACGATTTTCCCCTGGTTATCTCCGACATATCGGCGAAGACTATCATTACGCCTGATTTGATACAAATTGAAGATTTCACGGGCCATTATAATCAGGTTTTGGTTTCACTGGCCGGCCGAATTTGGCCCGGCGATGAAACCCGGGAGCCCTCCTATTGCCTGTTACTACACGCCGAGCAGACAGAGCTAAACGATGAGTTAATTTCTTTGATGCCGCAGCCACTAAGAAAAATCGTCTCCGAGCTGCAGCCGAAGGGGAAGGTGAATCTCACCGTTGATTTGAATAAAACCGACGGAGGAAATGACCCCGACTATAAGATAACTGTGGATTGTCCCGGTAACAGTATTAACTTTGAGCCGTTTACCTATCCCGTAAAAAATATTACTGGCCGGCTGACGATAACAAAAAATAGCATCACGCTGGAGGATATTACCGCCGCCACTGATAATACCCTGATAACATCGAACATCCCCAGCTTCGCCGAAGCGAAGCGAGATGAGTCGACCGTAAGAATTAACGGCCGAATAATACTGGCTGATGATGCCTTAAGCGACCGACTTAAGCTTTCAGCCGGTAACATCACTTTTACCGCGGATAGTCTCAAAATTAAAGGCAAATCTTTAACCAGTCTGAAGGCTGATACCTACTATGACCCTAACCGAAAAAGCTGGGTAACTAAAAACCTTGTTGCTGATTGCTATGGAGGCAGATTGGCAGGTAAATTCGAATTGAGACATTCGGACGAGGCGAATTTGGAGTACCTGTTACAGGTAGGCTTTGACAATATTGATTTAAAACAATTTCTTTCGGATACAAATCTCGAAGAAGCTCCTCGCAACAACCATACCACTGGGAAAATGAGCGGTGTATTAAGCCTCACCGGCCATACCGGTGAAAGCTTACCGTATATCGGCCGATGCCGTCTCCTGATAAACGATATGCAGGTTGGCACACTATCCCCGCTGGGAAAGCTGTTGTATGTATTAAAACTAACGGAGCCAAAAGATTTTGCCTTTGAGCAGATGCTTGTCGATTCATATATTAAGCACGACAGGTTATTTCTTGAACAGCTTGATTTATCCGGCAAAGCACTTGCCTTTAACGGCTCAGGCCGGATAGACTTGCAAAGCCGCGATGCCGATTTGGTTCTTTTTGCACGAGGCCGCCGCCTTGCCACCGCTGAACCTTCTATTTTGCAATCTTTGACCGAAGGCCTTGGCCACGGTGTTGTCCGAATGGAAGTTACCGGAAATGTTTATGACCCCAGTGTAACAACTACGCCTTTGCCGGTCATAAAGGAAGCGGTGAAAATTTTTGTCGCACCACGCTACCGTTGAAAAATAAGCGTCGCACGCCTGATAACACTAACAACACAGCATTTGCGCAGCCGGTTAATTAAGATGCTGATTACTTCAGTTCGGTTATTTGGGTAAATCGCACCAGAGCGCTTTCGGTTTGCGGATGCGGCTCAACTGTCCCGACTATGCCGACTTTTCGACCCTCAAATTTGCTTAAGTCCATCTGTGATGCCGGCCCCTCCGGCAAAGCGTAACAAACCATTTGCCCGGAATCGTCGATTATGCGGTAGTGCTTCAGCGATTCCTCCGGACCGTAAACTTTTGAAGTTTGAAATTGCCCTACTGCTGTAAATCCGCCAAGTTCGGGAATTTTTGCTAACTCTGCGGTGCGAGCATTTTCTATCCGCTCACAAATCTGCTGTAATTGTGCGTCCTGAAACTTGACTGCCTGGTCCACCGCCACAGCCAATTCGCAACGCCCTATCTGCTTAAGCGCAAATTTTGAGTAGTGTGCGGCCTTGCCGGCCTCTTTATCGTTGGCAAGCTCAGCCAGTGCTTTCTTTATCTCCGCATAATCCTGTTGAGTTATCGGCTTGGCTTGCTCGGCCTTGATTTGTTCTACCAAAGCGTAATACTCTTTTAGCTTTTTAGATTCAATGGAAGTAGTTGCGGGAACAACCGCGGCAGTATTAGCTTTGGGTTCGGTCTTTGGTTTAACAATCACCTCAACCTCGCCGACAGCACCGACCGGTTTGGTATATTCAGTAAGTACCCATAGGTAAGCGCCGGTCGGAGGAACAATTTTATAATAATCGTCCATCTCCTCGCCCATCAGATCCACTTTATCGCCCTTATTGAGTTCTAACTGCACAGTCGTGGAGTGCATCGGCTTGAGCAAGTCGGAGCCGGCATAGACACGAACAGCGTTGCCCGTGACTATACCAATGCCGGGATTACTCGGCTCAACGCTGACGTACTGTTTTGAAATCCAGGAAAAGCTGTTGGCCGGCGGAACTATGTGAGACCAGCTGTATTTGCTGGCGACCACCTTTACTTTGTCGCCGGCATAGAGCTTGCCGCAGGGGTAGTAATTTGTGCCAGGCCCGGAGCGAATATTGACATTGTCCTCAGTTATCTCGGCAATGTAAGGAAAAGGCAGCTCTCCTTCCTCTTGTACGGCTGAAACAGACTCCTGCGGTGAAGTAGCGACCTCCTGAGCAAGACCGACGGACGCCACGATTATCAAACAAACGAGAGTAAAGAGGTTGATGAATTTGGTATAAGATTGCATTTTTCTGTCTCCCAAAAAGAGCTTCTTTCTAAAAAACAACCAAAACTATTCTACGGTCCTCAAATTAGCACCCGTCTTGGCAATTGTCAACTTTTTTCTCGTCCAAATATTACTTTAAATCACTATGGCAGACAGCAGATAGAAAAAGGCTGATAAATGCCCGTTCTATTTTTTTTGCAATTTGGCGAGCTCATCGTTGCACATTTTCACCTGTCCGGGGTCGGAAAGCTTTTGGGCTGCGGCCCGCAGGTGCTTTATCGCCAGCTCCGGCTTATGGAGATAACGTGAATACAATATGCCCACCATCAGCTCCACCTGCTCAACATATTCGTAGTTGCTGTAGTGAGTTAAAAACTTTTCGTAGGCTTGTGCAGATTCAGCGTGTTTGCTCCCACTGGTAAGCTGATTGGCAATATCCAGCAGATGCTGGCGCGGTAGAATCTGCTCATTATCAAGCTCGATAAGCTCCAGATAAGTTTTAGCGGCGGCAGGCAGATTGTGCTGCAGTATTCGACTGGCGATTTCGCTGCGGAGCTGCTTGATTTTCTCCTCTCGCTGCTGCTCGGCGGCCGATTTCTTAATCTCTTTTACCTTTATTCGCTTGGCTGTTGGCTGGCTGGCAAAGGGGTCATAACCACTTGAGACAACATCGCGATAACGACGACGCTGGTTCCATCGTTTTATCATCGCCCATAAATCGAAACGGCTGCCGCCAATCAAACCGGCTGCGAGCATAATCAACATAGCTGCGATTCCGAAGGCATATCCTGCCAGATGGGCACTATATGCAATCGCATCAGGTGAAAATCTCGGTTCGACAATATTGTCCCAGACAATCAACTTAAAGGCGATAAAGTATAATGCTGAAATCTCAAAAGTATCAATAAAGTAGAAAAACCAGTAAAAAACCGTAATTAGCGTCTGCGGAAACAGAACCAGATAGGCGCCCGTAACAGCAGCCACGGCTCCGCTGGCACCGATAACAGGGTTACTGTTCAGTAGTGTATGGCCTATTCCGCTGAATACCGCACCTGCCAGATAAAGACACACATACCCAATATGACCGAGCTTGTCGTTGATATTATTACCGAACAGATACAAAAAGAACATATTACCGGCAATGTGCATGATACTGCTGTGCAGAAAGGCATAGCTTACAAACTGCCACAAATGCGGATGAAGGGGGGTGAGCATAAATGGTAGTGCCGCAGGCCGAAGAATCTCCCCCACTCCCGTCAATGGATTTCTATGAGGCCAGTATGTCAGCAGAAAAAATAGTGCGTTGGTAACTATCAGGGCGTAATTCGCGTATGGTGTCCGCCAGGGTCGAATACTTGTCCGAATGGGTAATATAAACAGCATAATCTAAACTACCAATTTTAAGATTGAACTCAAAGGCTGGCTTATTGTAATGGCAGAGAAAGGCTGTGACAAGATATAAAAAAAGGGCGGCACACGCCGTCCCACTTGGGAAAGATAGTTTATAGGTAATTTCCTCCCCAGCGGAAAGCATCAGCAGTTGGCACACCCATTTGCACTACCCGGCTTCCCCCCAGCCGGTCTTTTATCTAATAAAAGTATAAAAATAAAACAGTGCTAAGCCAAACTTTGGAGCAAAAAAAACTTTATTTTTTCTCAAGGTAGTGTTAATCATTGTGTTTTAATAGAGTTGTGAGTAGCGCAAAATGGATGCCGGAATAATAAAAAAACGCATCAAGGCGATTCGTTACCAGTTGAAGAAAAAGCGGATAAAATCTCTTTTGGTAACAAAACCTGCCAACGTAACTTATATAACCGGCTTTTTAGGGGACGATAGCTGGGCTCTGTTTACCAAAGGCCGTGTCTATCTTTTAACCGACAGCAGATACACTGAACAGGCAAAAAAAGAATGCCCCCTCTGCAGGATAATCGAGCGGAAAGGGCTGATGGCCGAGGCGGCGGCCGAACTGCTGAAAAAACTGAAATCGCTGCGTTCGGTAGTTGTCGAAAAGTCCACTTCGCTTGCTGCTTTCGAAGCATTAAAAAAGCGTGCTAAGGGTCGGATTAAGGCGGTTGCGGATATTATTGAATCTGCCCGCAGTATCAAAGATAAAAGTGAAGTTGCAGCTATCGGTGCCGCGGCCCGAATCGCCGCACAGGCCTTCAGGCAAACTGTTAAATACGTAAAGCCCGGCATAACCGAAAACGAATTGGCTGGCAGGCTGGATTTTCAAATTCGCAAAGCCGGTGCCGCAAATAGTTTCGAGGCAATCGTTGCCTTCGGCCCGAATGCATCACGTCCTCATCATCGGCCGGCCTCCAGAAAGCTCAAGAAAAATGATACGGTCCTTATCGATTTCGGCGTCAGATTCAAAGGTTACTGCTGCGACATAACCAGATCTTTCTCCGTTGGCAGGCCGAATCCATTTTATAAAAAGGTCTGCGTCACCGTGCAGCAGGCACAAGCCGCCGCTCTCAAAATGATAAGACCCGGCGTCGCAGCAAAAAAGGTCGATGCTGCCGCAAGGAAAGTTATTCGCAAAAATGGTCTGCCCGTTTATGGCCACGGCACAGGCCACGGCCTCGGTCTGGAAGTCCACGAGCAGCCCATCATTTCAGCCGACAGCAAAGCTAAATTACAGCCGGGAATGGTTTTCACAATTGAGCCCGCCGTCTATATCCCCGGCAAACTCGGCGTCCGAATTGAAGATGATTGTCTAGTAACCAAAACCGGCTGCAAAGTCCTGACACGCTCCTGCCCGCATTGAATTTCACTTGACTGTTCCAGATAACCTGCTATAATAAATCCGTTCACTAGGGGTGGTCTGCCCCCGTGTCTTCTGTCGCCTGCCCCCGCGTCTCCCGATGCGAATCGGGGCGGAGGGAAGACAGGAACGGGGGGGCGGGTCTGAGAAGAAACCCTTGGAACCTGATCAGGACAGCCCCCGTTGCTTCGCTTTTGCGGAGCAAAACGGCGGGGGGATATGCCTGCGTAGGAAAGTGATAATGACTACACAATTACAATTCGCAAAAGCAGCCCAAATTACCGATGCAGTTAAATCTGTAGCTCGCGATGAATCGCTCGACCCTGAAGTTGTCCGCAAGGAAATTGCCGAAGGCCGATTGGTAATCCCCGCCAATAAGCTGCATATTAAAACCAACCTCCGCCCCGTCGGAATCGGCCGTGCCCTAACCACCAAGGTAAATGCCAACATCGGCACAAGCAGCGTAAGTTCGGACGTTGCCGCTGAGCTTGAAAAGATGAAAGTCGCCCTCGAAGCCGGTGCCGATGCGATTATGGATTTGAGCACCGGCGGCGACCTCGATGATACGCGCCGGAAACTACTGGCGCAATGCCCTGTTCCTTTCGGCACAGTGCCTATTTATCAGGTCATCCAAGGTAGAAACGTCGAGGACATAAATGAAAAAATCATTTTGCAGACAATCGAAAAACAGGCCGCCCAGGGCGTCGACTTCTTTACCATTCACGCTGGCGTCCTGAAAGAGCACCTCCCGCTTCTTGAAACTCGTATAGGCGGAATCGTCAGCAGGGGGGGAGCGCTGTTGGCAAAGTGGATGCTTTATCATAACAGGCAAAATCCCCTTTATGAAATGTTCGATGAATTGTGCGCAATAATGGCCGAATACGATATCTGCTTTTCTCTCGGCGACGGCCTGCGGCCAGGCTGCATCGCCGACGCCACCGACGCCGCCCAAATCGCAGAATTGAAAACCATCGGCGAGCTGACCAAAAGGGCACAGGAGGCCGGCTGTCAGGTTATGGTCGAAGGCCCCGGCCACGTGCCGTTTGACCAAATCCAATACAATATGGAAATCGAGCAGGAAATCTGCAATGGTGCTCCTTTCTACGTTCTCGGCCCTATTGTTACCGATATCGCCCCCGGCTACGACCACGTCACATCGGCCATCGGCGGGACCGCCGCCGCCTTTTACGGAGCATCGTTTCTCTGCTACGTTACGCCCAGAGAGCATCTCGGCCTGCCGAACGCCGATGACGTCCGCGCCGGTGTCATCGCCTCGAAAATCGCCGCCCACGCCGCCGATATCGCCCGAGGCCTCAAAGGCGCTGCCGAGCGCGATAGGGATTTGAGCATCGCCAGATTCAACCTCGATTGGGAAAAACACTTGGCTGAATCCCTCGACCCGCAGACAGCCGAACGTATGCACGATGAGGCCTGTGAGAGGATTGACATAGTTGATCTTCCTTCCGCTGATTACTGCTCTATGTGCGGCCGACAGTGGTGCAGCGTCAGAATTAATAAAGAAATCCGCGAAAACATAAAAAATAAGTAGAGGTTTTGATAGATCCCTCGACTGCGCTCGGGACAAGATTGGCTTTGATTGGGTTTGTTTTGAACGGTTAACCGTTTTAAGTTTTTGGTTATTAGTCATTGTCATTACTAGACTTACAGGCTTTTTTGATATTCTGAAAATTGGCTTTGTTTTGCATATTTTTGTTTGTTCGTAGTTTGTAGTTCATTGTTGATAGAGACTCTCCGATGGGGTTTCCGTCTGTCTTACAAACGGCCAAACTCCACTACATTAATAACTGCTAAGTCGTTTCTGACCCGGGCCTCTTGGCCCTGAGACCATCGCCCTGCTGGGCGAATAAGGGCAGATACAGCCCTTTTATAAATTGGATGAACATGCGCATTTTTGTCGAAAATTGTGGGATTTTTAGAGGTGCAGTTTTGGCTAAGTCGTTATGAAGTAAGGATTAAAAATTTTTTCAAAAAATGGATTTTAGGGGTGGAACTACCTGCGCTTTTGATTGATTTTCGCTCAAGTGCCACGGAGGCTTTTCAAATTGGATTCCTGCTTTCGCAGGAATGACAATTTTATTTTGCTGTTGTTTGCGGAAGCCGCAATGAGTTCGACAAGAGCTTCGACAGAACTCAAAAAATAAACCCCGTTAGAAAACTCGCTTGAGCTTTCTAACGGGGTAAAAAAGCATGCATTGAAATTACACCCGTTTTGGCGTTAATGCGGAGTGATATTCAGTATATAATTTCCGCTAGAACTGCCGTAACCTGCCACCTTAATCTCATAGGTGTTACCGACTGTCACGCTATATGTAATCTGCGACTGAGGCCCGCAATAGTCGTCGTTGTACGCCAATTGTGCTCCTTCGCACCCATCATACAGTGTTAGAGTAGTATCAAAATCACTGTCACAGAGGCTGATATCAACAGAGCCGCTGGTTTCCGGCATAAATGAATACCAATGAGTTTTATTGAGAGCATCAACAGTAGAGCCGGTATATGTTTGATTAATAACAGCCGGAAGGGCATCCTCACACTCATCATTTATAGGACGGTCGGAGAAGTCAACTGTCAGAACATAGTTTCCCCTGTTACTACTATAACCCGCCACCTCGATGAGATACGTATTACCCGGCGTCAGTTTATATGTAATCTGCGACCGATTCCCGCAATAGTCGTCATTGTATGCCAGCTCGGTTCCTTCACAGGTATCCCAAAGACTTAAGATAGTATCAAAGTCGGTATCTGGGTGGCACAGACTAATATCGAAATAGGCTTTTGTTGTCGGTGTAAATGAAAACCACACGCTTCCATCGCTTGTCAGATAAGTGGCCCCTCGGTACTCTTTGCCGACTACAACCGGGAGAGCATCTTCGCACTCATCATTTTTAGGAATTTTAGTCATCATAATTTGCGCAAAGGGCTGGTCGGCGATATTTTGTGGTCCTAAGCCGAGTTTCCCACTATTGCTTCCCCATGCCCAGAAATTACCGCTCTTATCTATCGCGAGAGAATGCTTATAACCTGCATCCGCATAGAATATATTTGTCAAGAAGCCGGAATCAGCATCGATTTTTTTGACCCGAGCCGGGGTATAACAAGTCTCTGTCATACCGAACTCACCATTTCCCAGTTGACCGGCGCTATTATATCCCCATGCCCAGACGTTGCCGCTGCTATCCAAAGCTAAAACGTGTCCATACCCTGCAGATATGGCAGTGATATTTTCCAACACTCCTATGCCATCTTCGCCTTTGACTTTCACCGGAGTATAATGGGTACTGGTGTCGGAGCTACCCTGACCCAACTGTCCAGAACCTCCTTCCCCCCATGCCCAGACATAACCATCGGCATCCAGGGCGTATGAACTTGCCTGTGTAGTAACAGCGACATCTACAATATTTTCCAGATAGCCGACGCCACCTTCGCCTTTAACTTTCACCGGAGTGGTATGGGTGGTGGTGTCAGAGCTGCCCTGGCCCAACCGTCCAGAACTTCCTAGTCCCCATGCCCACGCATTGCCACTATCCAGTGCAATCGAATGATTGATGCCAGCATCTATGTCTGTGACATTTTCGAGGCCCAGAACGCGGACAGGCTCAAGTTCATAATTGCTGATTTCTCCGTTACCTAATTGGCCATAGTCATTTCTTCCCCAGGCCCAAGCACGTCCATCGCTGTCAAAAGCAAGAGAATACGAGCCACTTCTGCCTGCGGCGACTTTCACAATATTTTCCAGAAGGCCTGATGTGGTGCCCATTTCCCCATCAGTTACCTCTACCGGAGTCGGACGAGATGTACTTGTACCGTCACCGATTTGCCCACTACTGTTGGTTCCCCATGCCCAAACATAGCTATCTTCGTCCACGGCCAGAGAGAAAGACCAGCCGGCATCAATAAAATCAATATTTTCCAGATAACCTATATTATCTTTACCTTTAACCTGCACGATGAAGGAGGAGTAAGTATAGTCGGGGTTACCCAACCCTGGGTCACTTCCGCAAGACCATACTCCTTTAACTCCATAGTCATCCGGCTGGAGAAGCATCGTGTGGTTCTCGCCGCCGGATATTTTAAGCTGGTTGAGTATGTCAGGAGGTAAAGTTGCCTGCTCGTATGCGCCCATATCAGCAACAGCAAAACCAATCATAGGGACATCAAGACGATTATGACCTAATATGTCGGTAGGAGGTGCACAAGAGTCATCGGCCACATCAATGCAGGGACTATAACCGTCCAAAACATCCAGTAATTGTAGTTGTAAGCCGTCATCGGAAGTGAGGAAGAAGCCATCTGGGCCGGCCGGGTTATCTGCAGCTATAAAACACGGGTCTGTGTTGATGTTGTTTTCGCCTGTGTGGCCACCTTTTATATCACTGTAGTTAACGACCGTAGGGTTTACTACATTGTATATCTCAGGCGACCCCAAGTCCCACAATATGGAGTTAGTTATTATTGAGGTGCAGCGGTCGTCAAAAATAGTACCATGATTATAAGAGGAATAGTTGTTGGCAAATGTACAATTGGTAATCTTCGGAGAAGAACTCATTTGGTTTCCTATAGCACTTCCATGGGGACCAATATTACCGTAGAATACACTGCTTTTAATAATGGGCGAGGAATTTTGCTTGTTGTACATTCCACCACCTCTCGCCTCAGTAGCATTTTCACTAAATACGCAGTTTATAAATTGCGGAGAGGAGTGCATCCAATTGTATATTCCTCCCCCGTCCGAGTGAGCAGTATTGTTTTTAAATATGCAGTTTATAAACGTTGGAGATGATTGATAATTGTATACTCCACCACCGACAGTCTGAGAAGAGTTGGACGTAAAAGTGCAGTTTGTAACTGTAGGACTGCCACTATTATTGTGCATTCCACCGCCATCCGGTGCCGTAGGAGGCACACCGGGTATTGGAGGAACGGCATGTCCACCAGTGATGGTGAAGCCGTCAAGCATTGCTGTGGCGTCAGTATCATCACCAGTTACAACATGGTAACTGTTACCGCCATCCAGGTTGCCGCTTAGTATGGTTTCGTAGTTTACCATATCACGCTCATCAGGATCTATCGGGTTACTTAATCCTGCATAGCCGCCTTTGACAGGAATACCATTTATTAGCTGGAACGTGGCAGATAAGTCGCCTGTTCCATCTGGGTGGTTTTTGTCACGGTCGGGTGTATATGTTCCTTCAGCTACCCGAATCTCATCACCGGGCGCTATAGAATCATCATCGAGAACATCACGTAAATATTTACGAGCAGTTGTCCAATCTCTACCATTTCCGCCCGCTGAGGCGTCATCATCAACATACCATATAATCGGTATGAATAGCAGTACCGAAACGGAGTCTGTCGACGAGTGCCCGCCATTGTCGTAGGCCTTGGCTGTCAACGTATTATTACCCTCTTGAAAATCATTAATATCATTCCAGACGAAGCTATACGGATAATTGGTATCCTCGCCAAGCAGCGTCGTGCCTTTGTAGAACTCCACCTTAGTTATGGAGCCGGGGGAAGAATCCGAGGCATTAGCGTCGATGGTGATATCGTTGCCTTCTACGAACGGCGCACCATCAATCGGGCAGGTAATAACTACATACGGCGGCGGGTCGTAACATCCGTAGCTTATTTCGGAAACGACAAAAAGAACGGTCAAAATCAAAACGATAGCGGACAGTTTGGTCTTCATTTTTCTTCCTCCTTTTGAACTCTGGTTTTATTTGATGATAGACGGCGCACCTGCTCCGCGGCAGGGCAATCGGGATATTTCTCAAGTAACTGCTTATAAGCAGTATCCTTCAACGCATCATAACAACGGCCAATAGTAAACTGGGCGTGCCAGGCGTGCTCGTATTGAGGGTAATCATCGACCACCTTCTGGAAACAGCGTATAGAGTCCTGGGGTTTGCCCAGTTTGAAGTAGCAATCACCCGCCCAGCTACAGGCCTCCGGCATTGTGGATGAGGCAGGAAATTCCTTTATAAGCCTGTCCCATATCTTAGCGGCCTTTTCAAAATCGGCGTTGGCCTTATCCGCAAGGCCTTCTTTTTCCTCTGAAAGTCCCTGCTTGTAACACCGTTCGCCCATGAATAATAATGTTTTTGGCAAATCCGGATGGTCCTTGAAATCAGTAAGCATTTTATCAAGGGCCTTGTCGGTCTGGTTGTAATCCTGAGACATTATAAGAGACATGGCATTCATTGTTGGTATACCTAACTTTGCTTTGCTTGCATACCGATTGTCAGGGTAGTTCTTTATTATTTGCTGGTAGATACTCTGTGCCTGTTCATACTTACCTGAGTATTTGTATCTATTCGCGAGCCAATAAAGTTCCTCCGGCAAATCGGTATTATTTGAGAAATCGGCAATTAGTTTATCAAGGGCTTTTTCGGCACCATCATAATCCTGCGACGCGATAAGAGACTGGACGTTTGCCCTTGCAAAAGCCAGACGCGCTTTATCTACGAAGGGGCTATCTGGATAATTCTGCAGTATCTGCTGAGCGATGGCTTTTTCGTCTTCATATCTTTCCCAATACCCGAACCCTCGCCCTATCCAGTAAAGCTCTTCCGGCAAATCAGGGTGACTTGAGAAATTGGCGACCATCTCATCGAGGGCCTGTTTGGCCCCATTGTAGTCTTGGGCGACAATAAGAGAGAGAACTTTTACCTTTGCAATACCTAACTGCGCCTTACTTGCGACGGTGCTGTCAGGATAGTTCTGTGTTATTTGTTGATAGAGGGCGTTGGCACATTCATATTTGTCTGATTTATCCGACCATCGGAATCTTTCTGCTATCTCATAAAGGGCCTGCGGCAGAGCCGGGTTTTTGGGAAAATCGGTGAGCAGTTTCTGGATTTGCGTCTGGGCCTGAGCGTAATTGCCCCCATTGACAAGGGCAACTATGCTCGACTTTGCTTGCTCAAGTTCAGCCGATGCATCGGCGGAGACTTCGGCTGCGGCCACAGAGAACAGCAGACCAACAAAGACTAAGGCTATGTGATGAATTTTGTTAGACATTGAAAATGACCTTTCATTAGTGGTGGGCGCATTGTGTTTATGCTGTTACTTACTATATCAGATAAGCACATTTTTTATTGCCTCCGAAATCACCGAGAGAAATTGTAGCTGTTCCCATTTGTGCGTCAAGTGAAAACCTTGAGATTTTCAAGAAATTTTCTTTATTTTTTGCATCAAAAACGCAGGTCGACAAATTTTTTCGAGAAAACATTTAAATCAGGTTAGCAATGGCCACCGCAACCGTTGGGTACAGGTGATTCGTGAAAGGACGATAAGAAAGTCGGAGTCGGGGCTGGGGCTAAACCAGAACAAAGGCTGGGTTCCTACCGAAGCGGAGGGAATTAGGGAATTATTAGGATTGGTTTGCGGCGAGTGGTCAGGTTTTCATTGAGTCCAGTTCAATAAGGGCTATTGGTGCGAAGATAAAGACCGGCAGCCACGCCCAAAACTCCGGCATTACTCTGTCAAAGATAGCCTCTACAGCAAGCATTTTGCAGAGAAAGGTCACAATAAAGCAGGCTGCGGTGGTGCCGAAGCTAATCACAATTGCGGACTTCATAGATTTCGGGTCGCGGCAGACCAAAATCGGCAGGCAAACCATAAGCATCACCAGACTGATAATAGGGTCGGTAATACGAAAGTGCTTCTGGCTGTAAAGCTGGGCCAGGTCTTTGACTTTCGTTCTTTGGTGTGCAAGGACAGATAGCTGATGCGAGCTCAGCAGGGTTATATATCTGGACTTGCGCATTACAGGGATATCCTTTGGAGTAATGTCACTGGCATAAGAGGCTATCGGCTGGGCGCCGGCTTGGGAGCCTTTTTCGATAAGTTGCCCATTAATTAGATCCCACCTGCTGGTTTCAGAATTATAAACCGCCTTTTCGGCAGATATTCGGCCGGTTACCTCCCAAACGGCCGAGTCGGCCTTCCTGCTGCGTAAGATAATAGTCGGCTTATACATCGTTGACGTTTTTACATCGAATTCTTCGGTGCAAATCAATGAGCCGTTACCGTCGTCAATAAACCACACATCATAAACTTCCTGGCCGGGGACGGCGTCCTGACCCCGCACAAGTTTGTCGCTGAACGGCGGTATCAAAAGTTCCTGGTCTATTACCAATAGAGATGTCAGCAGAAGCGAAAGAAGGATTATCGGCACAATCACTCTCTTCAAACTAACTCCCGAAGCCATCACGGCCACTAACTCGTTAAAGTGTATCATTTTGCCCAGCGAAAATGCAGCTGCAACGACAGTTATCATTCCAGCGAAATCACGAAAGTAAAGCAAACTGTGCAGACTATAAAAGCTGATTATATTTCTGATGACCGCAAATAGGCCGAGGTCGGCGTTCTCGGTAAATTCATCAAGGTTTACGAACAAATCGATAACTATTCGCAGGCCCATCAGTACGCAAAAGGCAATGCAATAGCCAATCAGAAAATTCTTCACAACATACTTATCTAATATCTTCATATAAATCCCGCAGGCTTTTCTGCGTATTGTGCTTATCGTTTAATTTCGTGATAGCTTATGGTATATCGCTGCCGCCAGCAACGATAAAATGACCAGTTCCACGGCGAATTGTATCCAGGCGCCGCGAACCAGCTTCGCGACCGGATCAAACCACCTGGCGTTATTAAATTGCGAAAGGAGATAATAATCGCGTCTGTATTTCGTGTCCATATCGCCGAAGGCGTCCGTAATAGTTGTCCATTGCTTAAAATCGAGCCAGTCATTTGCATCAGGTTTATTACTCTGACGGTGCTTCTCGTATAGTTTAAACATATCACTGATATGGACATACTCATCGTTGCGGTTTCGTTTCCATGGCCCCGGCGGAACATAAGCCTGCCACTTTGCTGTATCGTAGCTCTCTTTACCGATTGCCATCGCTGCCAATGTGCTGGCTGCCCCCGACCGGTCCGTACCATCGCGGCAATGCAGAAGTATGGGCTGCTCAGCGGTCTCTATCGCCTGTATTAATCTGGCCAGCGAATCCTTGGTCGGAAGACTGCTCGACTTAAAGCGAATAGTAATCATCTTGATGCCTAACTTATCTGCCGCAGCTTGCTCTTGCGCTGTGATTTTCCTGACATTGCCTCGAAGGTTTATCACCGTTTTGATTCCGTACCGGCTGGCCCACTTCCTTAGATGTGCGGGCGAAGGCTGGGCCGAGCGATAAACTTTTTGGGGGACCACCTCCCGAAAATTCGCGTTGATTATAAAAAAGTACAAATAGAACCCTGAAGGTATGGCAACGGCTAAAAGCGCAGGGAGCACTTTTCGCGACCATCTTAACATAGAGTTACCGGTTGTCCTGACGTTGTTCATATCGCCCTGCTACACTACCAACTTAAACTCTACCAAAACAGCACCACCAAAATACAAGGCAATTAACAGAGCGGCAATATTCAAGATAACGCCGATGAGCGCAGTTGCTTTCATTTCCGATTTGAACAAAGCTGTTATCGAGACGATGGCCCCTAAAACATATATGACGGGCGATAACAACGCCGTGAGTAATATCAGCTTGTCGACGGCAATAACGGAGTTGACCTTATTGTTAATAAATGATAGTAACACCAGCAAAGAAAGGGTTCCAATCGACAGGACCGGCAGTATAAGTCCGACGAATACTGTTTTTCGATTTTTCAATAGCAGTTCCTTATCAGGTTTTTCTTCGTTAATGGCATTACGTCTATCACCTCGTAACTTAATGCCCGCAAGGCATCACGGCCCTGTCAACTTAATTCCTCAACAACCTGTGGTATATCACCACCGCCAGCGGGAATAAAATTACTAATCCCGTCCACATTAATCCTATGCCGGAGCCGGCCTGGGCTCCAAGGTTTCTGGCTATTTGGTAACCGCTCATTATGCAGACCACCAGCACTGCTGCAGGCAGTGAACTCGCGCCAAAAGCACTGAGCAGATGTCCGCCCTTTAAAATGATGCCTAAGCCGATACCAATCATTATCAGAGGCACACATCCTATCCCGAACGCCAGCCGGGAATGCAGCTCAGCCCTTATGTTGGCCAATGTGCTCTGTATTTTTCTTTGAAGCCTATTTTGCAAAGTCTTCAGTTCGTTGCTCGGCTCTTTTCGCAGTGCTGATTTAATTGAAGCCGGACTGACAGTTTCCAGAATATCAGTGGTTACGAATTTGTCTGTTACGGCTTTAGGGAGAATCAAGCCCCGAATGATAACACGCTGGGCCAAACCTTCTGAGCCGTCCGCCTGCCGCCATGTTGGACTGTAGAGGTCCATTGTCAGAGTCGGCGCAAGTTTATCACCTTCGATGTGCAGCGAAGCCCTTGTGCATTGCAGAGTTCGCAAAAGTTTTTTGCTGAACGCATCGTATTCAATTACCACAACTTCGCCGGATAACTGCATCTGTTCTTCGCCTCTGACACTACATTGACCTGCGATGAACTCGACTAATTTCTCGCCGCTATGCAGCTTATAGAAGCTGTCCGTCTTCGCTTCTGCTACGACGGCTAAATTGGTATCCTCGGTGTGTTTGGGACCGCTGGATATCTTTTTTGCAATATCCTCCGCCAGCAGTTCTATGGTAAATTGTGCGTAGGTATCGCGGGCCAGTTTCGCGATGGGGTCAAAACGCATCAGGTCGAGGCGAATCTTCTTTAGCTCATCAATCTTCTTGAACTTTATATCATCACCCATCAGCGAAGGGAACGGCGTCGTCAGCGGCACCCATTCAGCAGAGAATGGCGACTCGCCTTCAAGGCCCATTTGGTATGTGTTATATGCTGTTATCTGTACTTCATTAAACCTCTCATGCGGGTCGAAGTTCACTTCGGCTCTTTCAGCGGTGATAATCTTTTTTATTTCATGGCCTTTCACCTCGGCAACAATCACACCTGAAAGCGTATTGTTCCGCGGGTTAGCCAGGTCAGCGTAGATTCGGTACCGTCCGTCAGGGGGGAGCTTATAGTAACCGCTTCGCTGAACATTGCGGAAAAGTATCTGTTTTGCATCTGCCTTGAGAGATTTTTCCGCGCGGTGTACAAATGCTGGCATCACGTGGAAACTCAAAATCAGATTTGCAATCGCCACTATAATCGCAAGGGCCAGGCCAGGATAAACCAGTGTCAGCAGACTTATTCCGCCTGCTTTGCAGGCATCGAGTTCATTATCGCTTGCAAATCGGCCGTAGACCAGAGTCGCCGCAAATAAGGCAGCCATCGGCAATACGAACGTTAGTGTTATCGGCAAAAAATAGCCCATAAGGTGGAGAACCTGCCGAGGACCCACGCCGTATTCCTGCACCGGCCGCAGGACACTACCCAGGCTCAGCATCAATGTTAAGGCCACTACTGAAGGAACAAAAACCTTCATCAGCTCGCGAAATATGTACCTGTGCAGCGTAAAAACCATCTTAAGCAATCACTACTTATTCGTTGGTATTTGGTCGTCCAGCCTCCCATTTTTCAATAATAAGGAGCGCTTTGCAACAAAATTCTTCGGCCGCCCAAAAGTAAAGATTTTCGATACTAAAAGGCAGGCAAAAGCTGTTTTTTGGTGGTTTTAACCACTTTTCAATAGGGAAATTTGTCGAAAGTTTCCCAAAATTTCTTGTGGAATTAGCGTTTTAGTGCTATCATAAAGTGCTTTATTTAAATTATGGAGGTAGGTTAATAAAGTAATTCAATTCCGCCGCGGCTTTATAAGTTGCATATTCTGCCTCTACTTTAACGGGAAGCCATGTTTTTGAATATTCAAAAAACTGTTATAGATGGAGTACAAAAATGACACCGAAAACAAAAATTACAGCAGCAATCTTAGTAACAATATTATGGATAGTTGCTTCCATCGCTTATGCCGATATCTGGGTCGACCCGGTTAGTTTTGATGTGAGCACGCCGGAGGGAACTGTTTTGGGGCGAACCCTTACCATCGGTAATGATGGAGGCGGAGTTTTAAATTTTATTATACGGACGCGCCAGGTCGGCACATCAGTGTCGGGCCAGGGTACGGCCTATTCTTCAATTCCTGCCGGCCATGATTTTACACAAATAGCCCCGAATGTGTCATATCAGCCAGGCAGGCTGATTGTACGGTTCGCTCAATGTGGGAATGAGCAAATGGTTACTATAGAGAGGAGAAATCAGATTTTAAATTCGCTGGGCGGCGCAAGCGTAGAAAGAGAGTTTGAGCTTGTGCCCGGATTATGCGTGGTGGAACTGCCCGCAGGGATGACGGTAGAGGAAGCGCTGCAGGCGTATAACGGTACAGCTGGAATTCTTTATGCAGAGCCGGACTATATAGTTACGGTGGACTCGACAATTCCCAATGATGCGCTTTTTGGTGAGCTCTGGGGTATGCACAATACCGGCCAAAGCGGCGGCACAGTCGATGCGGATATTGATGCACCGGAGGCGTGGGACATCAGTACGGGCAGCAGCGATATTGTTGTAGCTGTAATTGATACCGGAGTTGACTACACTCATCCGGATTTGTCGGCGAATATGTGGGTCAACGCAGGAGAAATCCCCGGTAATGGTCAGGATGACGACGGTAACGGCTACATAGATGACGTATATGGTTATGATTTCTACAATAACGACGGCGACCCTTGGGACGACAATTATCACGGCACACATTGTGCGGGAACTATTGGTGCCGTAGGTAACAACAATCAAGGAGTGACGGGTGTGTGCTGGAACGTCAGGATAATGGCAGTGAAGTTCCTCAACTCAGCTGGCAGCGGCTGGACCTCAGATGCCATCCTTAGCGTAGAGTATAGTATCCTTATGGGAGCAAATCTATCGAGCAATTCGTGGGGCGGAGGGGGTTACAGCCAAGGTCTTAAGGATGCTATAGACGCAGCGGGAGCGGCGGGGATGCTGTTTGTGGCGGCAGCGGGCAATGACGGCAGCAATAATGATACGTATCCGCATTATCCATCAAGTTATGACAGCGCAAGTCTTATCGCTGTTATGGCGACGGACAGATATGATAATAAATCGAGCTTTTCCAATTACGGGCCTGTATCGGTAGACCTTGGCGCACCGGGAAGCAACATCCTCAGCTGTAAACCGGGCAATCAGTATCAGTATCTTAACGGCACGTCAATGGCAACGCCGCATGTGGCAGGGGCCTGTGCACTTCTATGGTCGATGAATCCAGCGGTTAGTAATCTTGAGATAAAAAATATCTTGATTCAGACGGTGGACCCGACACTGTCTGGAAAGTGTGTTTCAGGTGGGCGACTTAATCTATATAACGCAATTTTGGAAGTAAAGGCACCGTGGATAATAATTGAGCCTGAAGAGGGTACCGTTGGGCCAGGGGATTCGGAGGATGTAAGTGTAACTTTCGATGCGTTAGAGCTGGCCCCGGGGGTATATGGAGCAGAGATAGTTGTTATTTCAGATGCTCCTTCCAGTCCCACAATAATTCCCGTAACGCTGACAGTGACTCCGGATGATTTGCAGGTTTCCCCTGCAGAGGATTTCAATTCAAGCGGAATCAGAGGCGGGCCATTTACACCGGGGTGTATGACGTATACGCTGACAAATAACGGAGTTGCCCCCGTGAGCTGGACGACATCTGAAACCGAAAGTTGGCTTCGTGTCGAGCCCGATGGAGGGACTCTTGCTCCGACTGATTCGATAAACGTGGGTGTTTGTGTGACATCAGATGCGAACCTGCTTACCCCAGATATTTATGAGCAGATATTAGCGTTTGAGAATATAGACAGCGGGAGCATTAAGCAGCGTTTGGTCACGTTGACGGTGAAACCGCCGGACTGCTTCACGGAATCGTTCGATGATAGCGACAACGACCTGGAGGGTCTTATGCTGACGTTCAGTCCTGATGGTTCAGGTTCTTACTACGAGGCCTGCAGGGAAGAGGTGGATGACTTTCCGACAAATCCGGCCGGCGGAACATACGTTGCGCTTTGGGACGATGATTACGCCGGTTTTCTTCTCGGCGGCGGCAAGAGGATTTTATTCTACGGGATGTGGTACAATCATTTTTATATCGGCAGTAACGGCTATATTACGTTTGGCGATGGGGATGTAGAGTTCGAACCTTCGCTGGAGAATCACTTTGATATGCCTCGCATATCAGCTTTGTTTACAGATTTGGCCCCGCCGGATGATGAGTGTATTTCATATAAGAATCTCAGTGACAGGTTAGCGGTAACCTTTGAAGATGTGCCTTTATATGGAGATAAAAATGCAAAGAACAGCTTCCAGGTCGAGATATTCTATGTTGATGGTACGATACGTATTACCTGGCTGAAGGTTGCCCCTGCGATTTGTGTTACAGGGCTGTCGGAGGGTTATGGCCTTCCACCACTGTTTGTGGAAAGCGATTTGAGTGAATATCTGCCGTGCTGGCCGGAGTGTGACCTAAACAGAGATTATTATGTCAACCTCAGGGATTTTGCTATTTTCGCCGGACAGTGGCTTGAGGAAGATTGCACAGTTCCCTTCTGGTGTGGAAAGGCCGATATGGATTTGAGCCACACAGTTGACTACGGTGACCTTTCAATTTGTGCAATAAACTGGTTAACAGCAGACGAATGGTGGCTGTTGCCGCTTTCCCATTGGAAGTTTGACGAAGGCAGCGGGACAATAGCATACGATTCGGTCGGTAACAATGATGGAACCTTAATAGGTGACCCATGCTGGGTAGCCGGTAAGATAGGCAGCTATGCGATGGATTTTGATGGTTCGGATGATTACGTTGACTGCGGAAATGATAGTAGTCTTGATATCACTGATTCGATTACGGTTGGAGCTTGGGTGAAACGTCCAAGTTTCGAAACAAGCGGCACGATAGCAGGTAAAACCAACGGAAATTCAGTTACTGCGGGGTATGGTTTATTCTCTTATACAGATGGATTGGAATTCAACTTTTATTCAGGGGGTTGGCGAAGGACAACACCCAGAGTTACAATCACACCAAATGAATGGCATTATGTAGCGGGGACTTTTGATGGTAGTAACGCGTATCTTTATGTGGATGGAGAGCAAAAAGCATCAGTAGCATATGTTGGAACTATAGCTGCTGCAACAGGATACTCGTTTTATATCTCATTTTGGCGTTCAGGTTTACCTACGTATTTTGATGGTGTAATCGACGATGTGCGTGTTTACGACCAGGCTTTATCTGCTGAGGAAATCTGGCAGCTCTATCTGGAAGGCTTAGGGCCCAAAGCAGTTAATCCCAATCCTCCTGACGGGGCAGCAGGTGTGGACCCAAATACAGTCCTTAGCTGGTTACCTGGGAAAGATGCGCTCTCGCACGATGTATATTTAGGCACTGATTTTGATGATGTCAATGACGCTACTCCCGGTTCCAGTGAGTATATGGGTAACTACGATGTTAATACTTTCGACCCCTGCGGACTGGACCTTGATACCACTTACTATTGGAGGATTGACGAGATAAATCCCTCCGGCACAGCTAAAGGCGATATCTGGAGCTTTACAACAAGGGCTGGATTTGTTCCCAACCTTGTCAGTTGGTGGAGATTTGACGAAGGCAGCGGCAGCATAGCATACGATTCAACTGGTGATAACGATGGCACTATCATCGGAGCAACTTGGACAACCGGCCAGATTGGTGGCGCCTTAAGCTTCGATGGACATAGTGATTACGTAATGGTTGGTGACAAGGATAATCTCGAACAGCAGGCATTTACTCTGTCATTCTGGGCGCAGCTTAACAATCCGTCAGGAAGCTTTCAGGGAGGAATAGCAAAGGGGTATGTATTCGGGTCTCCCCCAGAGTATTCTTACAAAATGGATTTTCACAATGAGGATGCGAGGGCGCAAATAACAAATACTTCAGATACCGCTTTTGGTATAACTGATTTAATGGTAAACGATGAATGGCATATGTGGTCAATGACAGTTGGAGATGGTATCTTATGTGTGTATAAGGATGGAACTCTGGGAGGCAGTTGCAGCTATACAGGACCTGTTGATTACGCAAAAAGTCACAATAACTTTATAATCGGAGCCAGAGACGGTGGTTCTTACTCTTTTAACGGCAAGATAGATGATGTGAGATTCTACGATAGGGCCTTATCCGCCGGAGAAATCTGGCAGCTCTATCAGGAAGGCTTAGGGCCCAAGGCAGATAACCCTAATCCTCCTGACGGGGCAGTAGACGTGGACCCAAATACAGTCCTTAGTTGGTCGCCTGGGAAAGATGCACTCTCGCACGATGTATATTTAGGCACCGATTTTGATGATGTCAATGACGCTACTCCCGGTTCCAGTGAGTATATGGGTAATTACGATGTTAATACCTTCGACCCCTGTAGCTTGGACTTTGATACCACTTACTATTGGAGGATTGACGAGATAAATCCCTCCGGCACAGCTAAAGGCGATGTGTGGAGTTTTACGACTTGGAGCATATTTGATCCCAACCTTGATTTAGTTAGCTTGTGGAAGTTTGACGAAGGCAGCGGGACAATAGCATATGATTCAGTCGGCGATAACGATGGCATTCTGATGGGGGATCCAACATGGGTGACTGGGCATATAGGTGAATACGCGCTTGATTTTGACGGTTCCGGAGATTATGTCAGCGTAGGAAACACAGTAACGCACGGTTTACCTAAAGGCACTTTTACGGCGTGGGTGAACCCAGCCGACCTGAGCAGTGTCTGCGGCGAACATAACTTTGCTTATATAATAGGGGCGGATAGTTATGCCGGTGGAGGAGAATTAGGATTCAGAGTAAATGGCGACGGCAGTGGCTGGGCTTCTGTTCAAAATACTATCTACCTTGGTCATCTGATGTATCCGCCAGGCAGTATAACTGTTGGAAGCTGGCATCTTGTAGCAATGACCTGGGATGGCTCCTATTGGAAACTTTATATAAATGGCGTCCAGGAAGACAACAAGGCATTCTCACAAGGTACTTCTAATGCGACTAATACGGCCTTGATAGGAAAGGGGTGGGATGGCTGTACTTGGAACGGCGAGATAGATGATGTGAGAATCTACGATAGGGCTTTATCCGCTGAAGAAATCGAGCAGCTCTATCGGGGTGGGCTGAATAGTCAAAACTAATACTTCCGGGATTAAACTAAGTTGATGATTGTAAACGGTCGGGGCTGAGAGGGGCCTAAACTTTCTCGGGCCTTTTTCGCTAAATCCGTTGCTTAAAGAGGTCGATAGTTGTTTTTGATTAGCTTTTCTGTTTGCGTCAAAGACAGATAATTCTTATAATAATAATTTGCGCTCGAGGATTCAGCTTAAAAATGTTAATTTCAGGAGTGAGAAATGCTCAGTCATAAGCGTCTTTTTGCCCTTTTGCTCTTATGCTCTTGTGGCCTTTGTTTGGCTGATACAGTCGTCCTGAAAGAAGGCCAGAGTTTGACCGGCAATATCCTTGCGGAAAAAGAAAACCAGTTGATAATGGATGTCGGCGTAGCTGTCCTGACTATTCCGAAGGAAAAAATACTCGAATACCAGTACTCAAATGCCCTCAAGGCAAGGGACATTGAGGCCAACGGCTTGGGTGTGAATGCCGGTGAACCGCAGCCCCAACGCGATGTGAACGGCCAATTGTATCGTACTGCCAATCTGAAAAAAACAACCATCGAAAAATGTGTGGAGGCATTCTCTGAAGCCGTCGTAAAGGTCTCAAGCCCGGCCGGGATGGGTTCAGGTTTCTTTATCAATGAAGAAGGATACCTGATAACTAATTATCACGTAATAGAAAAAGAAACAAAAATCGAAGTTACTATGTTCCAAAAAGTAAAGGACGGCTTCGAGAAAAAGAACTTCAAAAATGTCAAAATCGAAGCCATCAATCCTTTTGTCGACCTGGCGCTATTAAAGGTTGAAGACCTCGGGGACACAAAGGTCAAATACGTATATCTGGGTGACGTTGATAAAATCAGGGTGGGTGAAAAGGTCTTCGCCATCGGCAGTCCGCTCGGCCTGGAGCGAACCGTAACCGATGGCGTCATCAGCACTATAAACAGACCCTTCGAGGGCATTGTTTATATCCAGACAAATGCCGATATTAACCCGGGTAATTCCGGCGGACCGTTATTTAATCTCGCAGGTGAGGTCATCGGTGTTGCCAATATGGGATATATATTCTTTGGCGGATTGGGTTTTGCCATACCGGTCGATTACGTAAAGCATTTCATAGAGAACCGTGATGCCTTCATATATGACGAGGATAATCCCAACACCGGCTTCAAATACCTTCAGCCGGACCGGAGACGCAATAAGGCTGAGCCAGAATTCTTTAATCCTGTTGGAAGTTAAATGCGTTTATTCAATTGTGTTCTAACATTTCTTTCCTGTTTTGCTCTTGGACTATTGAGCTTTTCTACTTCTGCCCAGGCTAAGGCGCTGCCTAGGACGGCTAAGCTGCTTCCTCCTGAAACTATCCTGTTGATGAATATAGATGACTTTCAACAGTTAAAAACCCAATTTGAAAAAACCAGCCTTTACAAGTTTTACACAGACCCGGCAATGGCTGCTTTTGTCGACAATGCCAAGGCGAAATGGCGCGAAAAAATCCAAAAATTGGACGAAAATGATATTTTTAAGGCGATTTTCGGTGCGGATGTATTGCCGCAGGGCAGAGTCGCTGCCGCTTTAGTGCTTAGTGAACAAAGCAAAGATTCTAACGAGCGTCAGGTCGTGATAATAACCCAGTGGGGCGAAGGAATCGATAAAATCAAAGAGGCAATAGACAAGATGCTCAAAAAGAATATCGAAGTCGGCGGGCACCAAAAAAGAAGTGAGAAGTACCGCGGTGTCAGTATTGAAATAACAATCGACGAGGCCTCCACAACGTTGAATCACTGCTTTATTGGCGATTCCTTCGTAGCAGCTACGGATATTGACCTTCTTAAATTTGTCATCGCACATATCAAAGGCGCCGGCAGCCCGGCGCTGGCAGGAGACAGCGACTACAATGCTGCTATGAAAATCGTTGGGCCTGGTCACGACATCGATTTCTACATCAACATAAAACAAATCATTAAAAAAACACTCGCCGAAGACTCCACCGGCGAAGCACGCCAACGGACAGCCAATCTGGGCATTGATAACATCGCCGCTTTTAGCTGCTCAGTTGCCGTTGGCAGAAGTCCGAGGAATTCGGTTTCCGCCAAAGCCTTTCTTAAAATTAACGGTGCCAAAAAGGGAATTTGCAAAATGCTCGATATGGAATCTGCCGGTTTCAAAGCCCCGCCTTTTATTCCTGCATCGGCCTATTCAATAACATTTTTTAATCTGAATATTAAAAAGGCCTATGATGAGCTTTATAACATTCTTTACAGTTTTAATCCACAGTATGCAGTAATGCTGCAGATGATGAATTTGCCGGATAGTCCCGACGGCGAGCCAGGAGTAAGGTTGAAAACCGATGTCATCGGTCACCTCGGCTCACAGATTGTAATCTCCCGGAGCGTCAACAAGCCGTTCTCAAATACTTCGGTGCCGGCAGAATCTCTTATTGCTTTGGCTGTAAGTGACCGCAAAACCATCGAAAAATCTCTCTCGCTTCTTCATAGCAAACTTTTAGCTGTGAATAATCCTGATGCCAGACGCGAGCTTCTCGGCCACACCATTTATCTGCTCGGCCCCTCGTCTATGCCGTTTCTCCGCCCCGGCCTGACACCGATGCAGGCCCGTTCCGAGTTAAACGTCCCACAAACACCCACATTGGCTTTTACCGTTACTGATACTCATCTGATTTTTGCAAGCGAACCTGCTGTTGAGCGGGCCATCCGTGCTTTGAGCAGCGCCGGAACCTCACCAGCCGGCCCGGCAAAGTGGTTCACCTCCGCTAAACAAGCCATCCCTTCGGTTGTTGGAATGGCGGATTTGGAAGATAATACAGCATCGAGTGAAATTTTCTGGTGGATGGCAAAGCAAAGCGGTAAAGCCCCCGCTGCCGTCTTGCGACAGCAAGGCGTGGGGGCTGGTCCGGCTGCGATTAAATTTGCCCCCACTGGGATAGGCGAATTTGTTGATTTTGACCTTTTACCTCCGTTCGATGCTGTGCGTAAATATCTCGGCCTGTCTGCTTTTTATGGCATCAGCACACCGGAGGGCTTCTTTTTTGAATACAAGGATATCAGCCCAACCGAGTTATGATTGATTATTGATAATTGATTTTTTCCCATTATTCGGATAGTTTTTGTGTTTATTTATGGTTAGTTAAAAACCCAATAGGACTCTTGTATGAAGGCAAATGACTTACGAGTAGGTATGGCCATTACTTTTGACGGGAAGCTTTATGTATGCGTTCAGGCAAAACACGTAACGCCCGGTAACCTCCGGGCCTTTGTGCAGGCCAAGCTAAGATGCGTCGCAGACGGCATCGCAATCGAAAAACGCTTCCGTTCTACTGAAGAGCTGGAGCAGGCCTTTCTTGACCGCCGTGAGATGGAATATCTCTATTCCGACAGCTCCGGCCATATCCTTATGGATACACAGACCTACGACCAGACTACCGTCTCCGATGATTTAATCGGCGAATCGATAAAATTCTTCAAACCTAACACACCTTTAATTACTTTGATATGCGAGGGTAAAGTCGTGGCCATTGAGCTGCCCAAGACCGTTGAGTTGACCGTTACTGAAACAACGCCGATGCTAAAGGGAGCCACAGCTACAAATCAAATGAAGGAAGCCGTACTTGAAACAGGCCTGAAAATCCGCGTCCCTCCGTTTATTAACGTAGGCGACATCGTCCGAATCAGTACCGACGATGCCTCCTACCTCGCAAGAGCTAAATAAATCTGTAATTTGTATTTTAATGTATGACTTTGTTTAGCGGATAGGTGATTATCCCGGATGCTCCTGCACGCTTCAAGGTCGGAACCAGCGTTCGCTCAATCTTATCGTCGATAATAACCTCTATCGCAATATAATCCTCGTCCGCTAAACTTGAAATTGTCGGGCTTTTCTCGGCAGGCAGTATTTTCAGGACTTTATCTAAGTCGCTTTTTTTGATGTTCATTTTTAAGCCCACTTTGCTGCGGGCTTCGATGGCGGCGTTAAGCAAGATGGCTATGTTTTCTATCTTTTCCCGTTTGAACTTATCTTGCCAGGCCTTTTTGTTTGCTATTAATCTTGTTGTAGAAGTTATCACGGTATCTATCACCCGCAGATTATTCGCCGCAAGTGACGTTCCCGTCTCAGTCAGTTCCACTATCGCATCCACCAGCCGCGCCTTTACCTCGGTAGAACCCCAGCTAAATTCGACTTTTACGTCGATATTTTTATCTGCGAAATATTTCTCTGTTACCTTGACCAGCTCGGTTGCGACTATACCTCCGCGCAAATCCTGCAGCTTTTTGACCCGCGATTCATCCGGCACAGCCAATACCCATCTGGCCGGCTCGCTTGTAGCTTTGCTGTAGGCAAGCTCGGCAACATCCGTCACATCCGATTCGTTTTCCACTATCCAGTCGAAGCCGGTAATGCCGGCGTCAAGCTCGCCTCCGGCGACATACCTGCTCATCTCCTGTGCACGCAGCATAACAATCTTGATTTGCTCGTCATCTATGCAGGGCTGGAAGCTTCTTTCGGCTTCGACAATACTAAACCCGGCTTTGTCGAAAAGTTCGATAGTCGCCTTTTGCAGACTGCCTGTGGGAATACCTAATTTTAATATCTTTTTTGACATCTCAAACAGCCGTTCCTTCCTTTCTACTTTTTAGCTTTAGCCTTTTTTTTACGAACAGCTTTTTTCTTTTCTTTTGCTTGGCGTGCTTCGCTCTCACGTCGCAAAAGATAATAAAACTCGTATGCATGTTCAGCCGAAATCTGCCTGGCTAAAAAGCCTTCTATCTCCTGCTCATCGGCTCCGGCGTGGACTAACTCATTGTTTCTCAGGAATTCAATCATCTTTTTTGTGAGGGGGATAGCGTGTCCGTGCAGAGAGGTAAGCATACAGAAATCGACCACAAATCGGTTGACGCCTTCTATCTTCTCGAGGATTGCTTTGGCCGGACGTTTGCTCATTTTACTCAACGCCTTTAAGCTGACCATATTATATTTGCCAAATACCGCCCTTAAAGCCATAGTAAGCGCTGAAGCTATATCTCTTGCACCAGACGCCTCAGGCCCAATTGCTTCGATGATTTCTTCTGTTCGCGAAATACGCAGGTCATTCCAGTCAGCGAAATAACCTGTGAGTTTCTTAATCGCAGATTGCGCCGCTGGCTCGCTCAATTCAGCGCTGATGATGGCATAAACAAGAGCATCCACTGGCTCATCATATGTGACTTTTTGGACCGCGGGATGTTTACGTTTCAGTGAACGGTACAGCTTCTGTACCTTTTTCGAATACTCTTTGCCGTTTTTCATAAAAGTCTCTGTCGGTTTTGGCCCTTATTTTCTGTCGAATGCAGGAAAGGGGGCCGCCGCTTTTTTACAACTACTCTTGTTTCTCGTCAACCAAATCTTTCTTTTCCCGCTCACTTGTGGTCTGGTCTATCAATTTTATGGTTTCCAGTGTCTTCTTGAAGTTCTCGTCCCTGTGAAATCGTAAAACAGGGCAGAATTTGCACCGCAGCGAACCTGCCAGCAGCGATTGTATTCGGCTCCTGGCGTGCGTTATCGCCGCATAAGTTTTGTTCTGGGCGGCATCGTCTTTGCCAAAAATGCTCAGATGCACTTCCGCACTGCGCAAATCAGCCGCCACATCAACTCTCGTAACACTCACAAACCCCTCGATACGTGGGTCATTAAGATGGTTTGCAATAGCGTCGCTGACCGCTTCTTTTACCGCACGAGCTGCCTTTTCCTGCCTTCTTGTTGCCATTGTTTGGCCAAATGGTAATCGGTTAAACGGTTAATTAACCGGTTACCAGTTCCTAATTAACAATTACTAATTACCAATTCAAAGAGTTCTTGTTACTTTAACGATTTCATAAAAATCAAAAACATCATCGACCTTAATATCGTCGAATTTCGCTATCTTGATGCCACACTCCAGACCTGCCTTGACCTCGCGGACATCGTCTTTGAAATGCTTTAAAGACTCTATGCTCAGGTCGTCTCTGATTACGATATTATCACGTATCAGGCGAATCTTGGCGTTCCTCGTCACGATACCGTCACTGACGAAACAACCTGCCACTGTGCCGACTTTTGAAATCTTAAAAATATTTCTTACCACAGCCCTGCCGATGGCTTCCTCTTTTTCCTCTGGCTTAAGCAGACCGGCCATGGATTTTTGTAAATCTTCGGTTATGCGGTAGATTATATCGTAGAGTCTTATCTCAATCCCTTTGGCGTCTGCAATCTTGGCCGCGCGTTCTTCGGGCACAACATTAAAGCCGATTATTATGGCGTTCGACGCCTCGGCAAGCAGACAATCGCCTTCTGTGATGCCGCCGGGCGCCGCATGTAAAATCTTGACCTTTACCTCCTCAGTGCTCATCTCAGATAAATACTTCGTCAAAACATCCACCGAACCCTGAACGTCGGCACGAATGATAAGATTCAATTCTGCTGTCCTGCCGGCCTCTATTTGGCTGAATAAATTATCCAGCGTTACCTGTGTTCGTTTCACCAGCGAATTTTCCCTCGAGAGCATTTGGTTTTCCTCAGCGGCTGCTTTGGCCCTGTTGATATCATCCAGAACGTAAAATCTGTCGCCTGCCTGCGGTACACCGCTCAGACCGCTTATCTCCACCGGCATAGAGCTTGTAGCCGACTTTATCTTCCTGCCGTAGCTGTCTTTAATGCTCTTCACTCTCCCGAAGGTGCCCCCGGCAAGCACTATATCGCCCTTGCTTAGCAGGCCTTCTTTAATTAAAAGAGTTGCCACAGGACCAAGTTGTGGTGACATCTTCGCCTCAACTACCCACCCGGTCGCAGGCACTGTGTTATCGGCCTTCAGGTCAAGCAGTTCGGCTGTATAATCGAGGTGTTCGAGCAAATCATTAATACCTGTGCCTGTAGTCGCACTGGTTTTTACGACTTCTGTTTCTCCACCCCATTCCGCTGGCGACAGACCCTGTTCAGCTAACTGCGCATAAACTCGATTTGCATCGATGCCGGGCAAATCCATTTTATTTAACGCCACAATAATCGGAACCCCTGCTGCCTTGGCATGATGTATCGCCTCGATAGTTTGCGGCATCACGCCGTCATTCGCAGCAACCGTCAGAACCACAACGTCGGTCATATTGGCGCCTCGCGCCCGCATCGCTGTGAACGCCTCGTGGCCGGGTGTATCAAGGAATGTCACCTTCTTATTGTCCCAGCTGACCTGAGATGCGCCGATATGCTGTGTAATGCCGCCGGCCTCACCGGCCGCTATATGGGTGGACCTGATTTTGTCTAGCAGACTGGTCTTGCCGTGGTCAACATGGCCCAGCATTGCTGCCACTACCGAACGCTTCTCGAGGTTCTTTCTTTGCCGACCGTCAAATTCAGTCCGTATCTGTTCTTCCAGTGTGCTTTTGTGCTCTACAACCAATTCCGTGCCGAACTCCAGGGCAACCAGTTCCGCAACTTCGGAGCTTATTACTTGATTAGCTGTGGCCATTACATCCTGCTGCATCAATTTGTTGATAATATCTGCTGATTTAACCGCCAGAACCGAAGACAAATCCTTTACGGTAATCGGCTCGCTTATGGTCACTTTTTTCGGCCTGCTGACTTCAACAGCTTTTTTATGGGGCTTGGTAAGGATTTTACGCGTTGGCCTTAATCGCAGACCTTCGCCGCCGGCCGCCTCAAGCCGGGCCTGCCTTTCTTCGATGTCCCTCTGTCGCCATCTGCTGACTTTGAACTGTTTTATGGCTTTTACATCATCCTCACCACGCCGGCGTCCCTGCGTTCTATCCTTGTGTCGTTTTGGCCCTCGTTCCTTCTCTCGCGGTGAAACCACAATTGGCTCTTCCAGTTCCTCTTTGCGGTACATCAACGGTTCAGTAACAGGCTCATCGTATCTTGGTCTTGGTTTCGGCCTTGGTCTTGGTGGTTCTAATGGTTCCGGTGCTTCGACACGAACTACCTGTGGACCGCTCAGTCGGGCAGGCTCGGGCTTTTCTAAAATCGGACCGGCTGGCAGTATCGGCTCAGGCTCTCGTTCCTTGGGTGCCTCGACAGGTTTTACTTCTTCTTCGGCCACTGCCGCTGAGGCTTCCTGCTTAGGCGATTCTGCTTTCGCCGCTATCTTAGCGGGGGCAGGAGGTTTGGTTTCCTTCTTTTTCTTAGCTTTAGCTTTCTTTGTAGTCCGTTTTTTCTTGAGTCGGACCTTTTTCAGGTCTACCTTCTCAGTCGTCTCAACCGTTGTGGCATGTTCTCCCTCGCTGAACCACTCGCGAACGGTCGCCGTAAGACCTGCCGAAATCCATGACATATGGTTCTTAACGTCCAGACCCTCATCCTGGCACTTCTTCACAATAGCAGTGCTTTTTACCCCAAGCTCTTTTGCCAGAATGTAAACTCTTGTAGCAGCCAAAAAAACTCCAATTCTTGCACGTTGAATTCAGGTTCTTTTTCAATCGGCTATTCGCTGTTTGCTACCGTCTGTTCGTTGTCTGTTGCCTCCAGCTCTCTGCCCAATGCGGATTCATCACGTTGATGGTCACCTTGCTGCTCCAATATGTTTTCCGCTTGTTTTTTCGGTTCAGCCGCCAAACGCTTGGCTTCTTCGCTTGCTGTTGCAATTAATTTCTCAGCTAAACCGGCATCAATACCCAGTTCACTAATCAGAGGTTCTGCCCCGACATCTTCCAAATCCAGAACCGATATAACTCCAAGTGCTATCAGCTTATCGACCAGCGTATCATCACTGGCCACACTTTTGGCGCAGCTTGTCAATCGTTCGATGCCCTGATTGTATTCGTCGGGGGTTAGTATATCGATATCCCAGCCCGTCAACCTTGCAGCCAGCCGGACATTCTGCCCGTGCTTGCCGATAGCTAAGCTAAGCTGGTCCTCATCTACCACTACTGTCGCCCTTCCCAGCTCAAAACACAATGCAATTTCGCTGACCTTTGCCGGCATCAAACCATTGGCGATAAGCACCTGCGACGACTCGTTCCACCGGACAATATCTATTTTCTCTCCACCAAGCTCATCAACTATGTTCTTTATTCTGCTGCCTCGAACCCCAACACATGCTCCAACAGGGTCAACCTTCTCATCAAACGAGGCAACCGCAACCTTGCTTCGATACCCTGCTTCCCGCACCAGCGCACGTATTTCGATAATGCTTTCCGCAATCTCCGGTACCTCCAGCTCGAACAATTTGCGGATAAAATCGGGGTGCGTGCGGGACAGAATTATCTTCACCTGGCCGGTGGTTTCTTTAACGTCAAGAATCAGGCATCGAATCCTCTCGCCTGGGTGATGGCTCTGCCCCATTATTTGCTCATTCTTTGGCATAAAGCCTTCGGCGCGGTGGTCTAAATTAACAATTAATGTTCCGCTTTCGTATCGAACAACCGAGCCGCTCACAATTGTCCCTTTTCGCTTGCTGAACTCGGTGTAGATGCTGTCCCTCTCATTGGCCTTTATCTTCTGAATCATCACCTGTTTGGCCGTCTGGGCGGGAATTCGACCGAGGTGTTTCATATCAATTTGGACCTTGTCCTTAAAGGCCGTGATTTCGCCTGTTGAGCGGTCGATATGCACTGTTATTTCGCTGTCCGGCTCGCCGAAGTGTTTCCTGACTGCTGATACCATAGCTTCTTCGAGGTCCACAAATATGGATTCCCTGTCGATGTTCTTGTCGTGTGCTATGTTGTCAACTATTCTCGTTATTTCCTGACTCATTTTAGTTTCCTAAATCTTGTCCATCGTTCCTTTGGTGCGGTTCTTGCCAAAAAAAAGTGGAAACCTCAACGGCTTCCACTTCAAACACGCCCGAAACAAACAGAGGTTGTAGTTTACCCTTACATTACATCAACTGCCTCCAATAACAGCAAACCTCGTTCATTTCCCGGCATTGAAGCAGAAACGCCGATTCCCAGGCCACCATTTGCGCAAAAGCGCAGCCGTACAGGTTGTTTAGTTCCCTGTGCTGCACTGTTCACTCATTCCTGTCAAAACCATTTTCTCACACCTTTATCTGCCCACGTAGAGGGGCGGACTTATAGTTTGGTAGCCGTTAATTCTTACAACCAAAACTATTATAATAATCGTCAAATGTCCTATTGGCAATAATTTTTTCGCCAAATTCATAAATTTTTACCCCATTTTGGTCCCAAAAAACCACAGTTAACAGCCCTAAACTACCCAAAATCCTTCTCAAGACGACCCTCCCCAGCCTCCTGTAATTAAGATTTCCCCCCATATTTCACGTGGTCTTTACCCGTTGCCGCTATGGGCAACGTTGGTTCCTCTGAACCCCTGTGATTGGAAGCATAATCAAAAATTCTTGCTCACCCTATTGTTAGGTGATTATCAAGCTGTAACCAAATCTTACGGGATAGAGCCTTCAAGCCAATGTTTTGCAAATTCAGCGAAATCCAGGAAGTTAACAATATCATCCTCGTCCTTGTAGAAATCACCTGGAAGCTCTGGACCATCAAGCCAGTCTTCGCTTATTATCCTAAGATCACCGAAGCCGATTGAGCCGTCATAATCAAGGTCATAGATAGTTATCTGAGTACCTGTTATCTGCACATTGTCAATGTAAGCATACCTGGTGGTTAAACCGGCGATGGTGCGGAATCTGATGCGGAAATCAGGATTGTTATCGGCGCCGGTACCCAAAGCCCAGTCTTTGGATGCCCATGAGGTAGAACCACTGACCCTTTCAAGAGTAGTCCAGCTGCTGCCGCCATCGGCAGACCAGTCAACAAACAACGTTATATTAGTCGTATGGGTGACTTTTCGGTCATATTTGACATGAATTGAACTATATCCTTCGGTGCTTTTGCTTTTTGATATTGACCTTGTTTCATTACTACCTGTACCTGGAATTTGTGCACCATAGGTGCCTGTATATTTTGCACCAGTTGTAACACTGGGGGTCGGATTAGTGCCCGCTACTGTCCAGCCGCCCGCGGTGAAGTTGCCGCATTCGAAACCATCACTCCACGGCAAAGCCGGAGCTGTAGTGGTCAGTCCCCTGATGCATATATTAGTATTCTCAAATCCGCTGTAGCTCGTTAAGTCGGTGAACGTCGTACCAGTGGAACTTACGTAACTCTGTCCCGGACCGGCGGTAGCGCCTGAAGAATAGCCCGCAATGTCCATTTCTACCGGAATAGGATAGTTATAGCCGGGAGTGGTGAGCTTGACAACTATCGAAAAATCGTTACAAACCGTCAGGTTGATTGGGGAAGTCAAAGGGATTGTATAGTAGCCCGAATTGGTAAGTGTACCGGAAACAGAACCCAAAAGACCTGAAAATGCGCTGCCATCGAAGTTGTCGTAAATGTAGATTATGTATGAAGTGACATCGTCAACAGCATATAGGCCGACTGCCGTTAGCTGCTCGTCCGCAGTAGCGGTAAAAATGTTGGCGGCCCAGGCTGTGGTAGTGTCATACCCCGCAGAGGTTATCCATCCCAGCGGGTCGTATTGGTAGTTAGTGGCGTATGACTCGGTGGATACAGCATCGCAGAAAGCTACCGCGTATTTGACAGCGACACTGTCGTAGTAAGAAATCCAGAAGTATCCGCTGTCACCCCAGTCAGTGCCCCAGCTATTCTTCACAAGCCAGGCGCCATCGCCCGGCGCACCGGTTACAACTTTGTTATCATCCCAGCCGACAAGGGTAATAGCGTGGTTACTGCCGCTGCCATTGTAGTAATATGTGTACTCGGATGGGTTGTAATACGCAGAATTCCAGTACATTGTCACGTATATACCACCGTATGTCATAAGCGCGTTTTTGATGTCACTGGCCGTGAAAAACCACAATGCCCCTTCCAGGTATTTCCGACACGGGCCCCCGGGTGAAGGACGGTCATCATAGTCATGGTAAGGGTCATCGGCTTCGCTAACCGGCCCTGACCATCGAACTAAATAAGCCGTGCTTATATCGGCATTGCCTCCTGCACAAGGACCCCAGTCGAAACCATGGTAGTTTTTCAGGTGGTTTTCAGAAAAGTCCCAGGTCTCTGCTGTATTCATCAGCAGCCAGCTTTCAAGTGATCCATATGAGCCAAAAGCCCAGCAGGAACCGCAGCTACCCTGGTCCTTGACTGGAGTAACGTATCCATAGGTCCTGAGGTCGTAGCTGGGCGGTAGGCCTTCGAGTTGTGCGGTAAGTGCGCGTGTCCGAGTTAGAAGATGAGACCTGTCAATTGGTGAAGGAATCAAGCCAAGTGTATGACCTTCTGCGTCACGCAATTCGAGGTTAAAAGTGGCTGCCTTGCTCTGCCACGCAGTAAACTCTGGGTTGATAGGAGCAAGTGAAGGTAAAGCAGAGGAATCGCTTGCTGCCGATGAAATAGCCGCTGATAAACATAGCAGTAGAAGCGCGTATTTGGCGATGCCAAAGGTGTTAACTTGGGTTCGTTGTCCTCCTTGGGAAAGATTCGCAATTCCCCTAAATGCCGGTGATTCCATTTAGTGTGTCCTCCTTTTTGTGTGTTTGGCTCTTGATAACAGGGCTAAACCACATACCGATGCGGAAAATACCTTCACACACCACGCGAATCAGCCCTTGTGAGTTGATAAGCATCCTCCTGTTCCATAACTGGACGTCGTAGGCAGCTGCGATACGACCTTGCATCCGCCGGTTCCGAAGAATTTATGAGCTTATCAGCGTGGTTAGTGTATTTTATACCGTTTGTCAAGCGGAATCCTACCTGTTCTTGGAATGGCAAAGAAACAACGTATACCTACCGGCGGGAAATTCACACTACCTAAAAAGTCTCACGGCTCGTGGATGAGATTTCAATCAGATGCGCAGGAGGGTAGAAAATTGTTGAATATTTCCGCTATGGTTTTGTATATTTCGTATAAATCAAATAGGGGTCACCTGCAAACTCATAAGAAGCACAGAACAGGATGTTCATCTTATACCAATAAATGAAAGGCAAGATAATGACCCCCAATAAATAAAATTGCGGGCTTTGGGAAAAAGTGAAAAGTGTTCCAAAAGTCTGCAACCATGGCTGGAGACAACGGCTATTTATAGACACCCAGTTATAAAAATGAGTGGATTTATGGCAATAAAACAATTAGTTTATATGGATGTTCGAAATGAGGCAGAAACGAATTTTAAGGAGAAATGAATTATGAATAAAAAGACAATAGCGGCAATAGTAGCACTGGTAATTGTTATGCTGGCGCTGGTTGTGAACGCAGCAGAAGAAATTGGTTCGACACCCCAGCAAAGCTCGGTGCAGGCAAGCTCACCACAGGCGGTCGGCGAGTGGGAGTTCAAAAGCCAGTGGCCAGAGAGGACGTCAACAGCGACGATGAAAATCACCAAGAACGCGGAAGGCCAATACGAAGGGACATGGTCGGCGCGGTGGGGCGAAAGCAAGCTGTCAGACATTATGTTCGAGAACGGTAAGCTTACATTTATCCAGACGAGCAACTTCGGCGGTCAGGAAATGAAAACGACATACGAGGGGACGGTCGCGGACGGTAAAGTATCGGGCAAGGCACACGGACAATGGGGCGATTTTAGTTTTGAGGGGACATTAGGCGGAGAAACCAAGGGTGATATTACAGGCGACTGGCAAATGAATATCACGATACCGGAGAGGGAAATCATCGAGAAGCTGATTATTAGCAAGAATGCTGACGGGACATTGGCGGGCAAATGGGAAGCCCGAAGAGGGGAAAACACCATTTCAGATGTTAAGTTCGAAGACAGCAAGCTGACGTTCACCCGCACCAGCAAATTCGGGGACAGGGAATTTACGATGACATTTGAGGGGACCGTTGAGGGCGATAATATAAAAGGCGTGTTCAGCAGCGGGCGAGGCGACAGAGAGGTAACCGCGACGCGTATTACGGCGGCCAAGGCGGAAGAACGCAAGAGGGAAGAACCGAATAAGCCTGCAGGTGAAAAGAAGAATTAGCCAGAAACATCACGTTAAGTTCAGCACATAGCCCCCGAAGAACAGGGATTCGGGGGTTATGTTTTAACAAACAAAAAGTTGACATATCCAGTTCGGTTTAATATACTTTCTGGTTTTTACAGAGACGTATATTTACGGCATAATAGGTGTAGAAAGGAGATTTTTCACAATGGCAGCGAAGCAGGTGTATTTTTTCGGCGGCGGCAAAGCTGACGGCAACACAAAAATGAAAGAGCTTTTAGGCGGCAAAGGTGCGAACTTGGCAGAAATGGCCAAGTTAGGTGTGCCGGTTCCGCCGGGGTTTACGATAACGACGGAAGTCTGCACTTATTATTATAAAAATAAGAAGAAAGACCCAAAAGGGCTTAAGGAAAAGGTAGAAGAGTCGCTGAAAAAAGTTGAGAAGCTGATGGGCAAGAAATTCGGCGATGCTCGAAATCCGCTACTGGTGTCGGTGCGTTCGGGGGCGAGAAAGTCGATGCCGGGGATGATGGAGACGGTGCTGAATATCGGGCTGACAGAAAAGACCATACCGGGACTGGTCGAGCAGAGCGGCGGGAACGCACGTTTTGTTTACGATGCATACCGGAGGCTGATTATGATGTATGCAGACGTGGTGATGGAAAAGGCAGCGGGGATAGAGCCGAAGGACGAGGAAGGCATCCGCAAGCAGATGGAAAAGATTATGGCGGATGTGAAAAACCGCAAGGGGTATAAAAGTGATACCGATATGACAGCCGACGATTTGAAGCAGCTCTGCAATCAGTTCAAAAAGAAGATCAAGGAAGTTTTGGGCAAGGATTTTCCGGATGAGCCGAAGGAGCAGTTATGGGGAGGCATTCACGCGGTATTTGCATCGTGGAACGGCAAGCGGGCGGTGAGCTACCGAAAGATAGAAGGCATACCGGACGACTGGGGGACAGCGGTCAACGTTCAAACGATGGTGTTCGGCAATATGGGAGCGGATTCGGCCACGGGCGTTGCATTCACACGCAATCCCGGCAACGGCGAGAACAAATTCTACGGGGAGTATTTAGTCAACGCACAGGGCGAGGATGTCGTCGCAGGTATTCGGACGCCTGCCCCAATAAACGAATATTCCAAGAGCGAGCATAATAAGGAGCTGGTTACGCTGGAGAAGGCGATGCCGAAGATTTACAAGCAGCTGTTCAGCATTCAGAATCGGCTTGAAAAGCATTACCACGATATGCAGGACATCGAATTTACGATAGAAAAAGGGCGATTTTTTATGCTGCAGACACGGGTGGGCAAACGGAACGGTCCGGCAGCGGTGCGAATGGCGATGGATATGCTCAGGGAAAAGTTAATAAAGAAGGAAGAAGCGGTGATGCGGGTAACTCCGTCGCAGCTTGATGAGCTGCTTCACCCAATAATCGACCCTAAAGAAGAAAAGCTGCATAAGCCGATGGCCAAAGGTTTGCCTGCGGGGCCTGGCGGGGCGACGGGGCAGATAGTATTTTCCGCCGCTGATGCGGTCGAATGGAAAAAGCAAAACAAAAAGGTGATACTTGTCCGCGAAGAAACTAACCCGGAAGATGTTGAGGGAATGCGGGCAGCAGAAGCGATTCTGACGGCGCGAGGCGGAATGACTTCACACGCTGCGCTGGTAGCACGCGGATGGGGCAAGTGCTGCATCGTGGGGTGCGGGGCATTGCACGTTGATTACGCGAAAAGGCAAGTCAAGGCAGACGAGAAGATACTAAAGGAAGGCGACTGGATTACATTAAACGGTACGAAAGGCAACCTTTACGATGGGCAACTGCCGATGATAGACGCGGCGGAAGAGAATAAAGTTCTCAACAGTTTCCTGAAGGTCTGCGATTCCGTAAGGAAGCTGGGGATACGCACCAATGCCGATACGCCGGAGGACGCACAAAGGGCGAGGGCGTTCGGGGCCGAGGGCATAGGCCTGTTCAGGACCGAGCATATGTTTTACGGCAAGGGTTCGGATGAGCCGCTGTTTGCTCTTCGCAAGATGATTGTTTCCGACACTACCCAGGAGAGAACAAGAGCGCTGGACGAGCTGTTCCCGTATGTCAAGAGGGATATCAAGGGGACGCTGAAGGCGATGGATGGTCTGCCGGTGGTGATTCGTCTGCTTGACCCTCCGCTGCACGAGTTTGTGCCGCGGGACCCTGCTAAATTGCAGCAATTGGCTGGCGATTTGAATATAAGTCTCGAGGAACTATCCAAGCGCGCCGAGGGCCTGCACGAATCTAACCCGATGATGGGACACAGGGGCGTGCGTTTGGGTGTTACATATCCAGAGGTCAGCAGAATGCAGATACGGGCGATTTTTGAGGCGGCGGCCGAGCTTATCAAGGAAGGCAAAAAGCCGTATCCGGAGATAATGATACCTGTCGTCTGCGATGTGAAGGAGATAAGTGACCAGATAGTGATTGCAAAAGAAGTTTACAAAGAGATTCTTGACAAGTTCGGCCTGAAGAAAATCAGGCATATGATTGGCACGATGATAGAGATACCGCGGGCGGCGATTGTGGCGGACGAGATAGCGCAGGCCGTGGAGTTTTTCTCGTTCGGGACAAATGATATGACGCAGATGGGTTTCGGATTCTCGCGCGATGATATAGGCGGATTTCTGCCGGACTATCTGGGAAAAGGAATTTTGCCGCAGGATCCATTCCAGGCCATCGACCAGAGGGGCATAGGCGAACTGATAAAGATAGGCATTCAGCGAGGACGCAAGACCCGAAAGACCCTTGAGGTCGGCATTTGCGGTGAGCACGGTGGTGAGCCAAGCAGTATCGATTTCTGCCATCGGGTCGGGATGAATTATGTTTCGTGTTCGCCGTTCAGGGTTCCGATTGCGAGATTGGCCGCTGCTCAGGCGAAGGTAACGAACGGCTAACCCGTATACACTCGTGAAAACAAACACCGAGGGCGCCGACCGAAAACGGTGCCCTTTTTGTTGTTGCTGAAGGCCGGCTATTGACAACCGTCAATAATCAACAGACAATAGGCAAATGATTTGGTGAAAGTAGCTCAGCTGGTTAGAGCACCAGATTGTGGATCTGGGGGTCGCGGGTTCGAATCCCGTCTTTCACCCTGTGTTCCTAAAAGCACCGAAAGCCGACAGGGCTTTCAGCCCGGTCGGCTCGGTAGTTTTCACCCCGACTGTTTTCATCCCACCGGTATACGCTAAACACGACCGATTAATAGGCCGTGGTTATATTTTTATTTCTTTCTTGTTAAATTTCCTGTTCCGACTAAGCAACAGGCCACCGAGGCCGAGCAGACAAATCGTTGCCGGCTCGGGTACACCCGCCAGGTAGTAGCACGGCGGTATCCCGTTATATGTGGAATGAGCGGGAAACGACCCGGGGAGCGCATTGTCGTAGTCGAACGAATAGTATTTTATCGGCACAGTAAAGTCGCCTGGGGCGCGCAACGTCGCACCTGGGTCATCAAAGACGGCCATGAACCAGTACGTCCCCGGGTCCAGCGACACCGGGTTGGTCACGGGAATCAACGTATCACTATAGGCCGGCAGATGATACGGACCGGTCTCGGCGACCTTCGCAGCGGGATTGCCGCCGATGTCGGAGTAGATACCGACCTTCACGTCAGGGGCAAAGCTGTAGGTGATGATGCCGACGTCCGTCAGCTGCAGTTCCTCGGGGACAGAGATTGCAAACCCGAGAAGGTAGTTCGGGCTCATGCCCGGATATATGTTAGGGGCCGGAGTCGTGTATCCGTACTTGACGATGGTTGCCCGGGCTGGGGCCACAGGCCACACCACAAGCGCTGCGAATATCAACGACAGAACAATCGCAAGTTTTTTCATTTGAAATTTCCTTTCTTCGTTTTAGTACTTCCTTGCTTTATGTTAGGTCAATTTGTCCATATCATTGACCGAAGCCGATTTACATTACGCTTTTGTCTTTCTGCGAAGCAGAGCAAGGCTGCCGAGTCCGAGCAGACAAATTGTTGCCGGCTCGGGAACAAATGTAACGTTATCGACATAGCCACTCCCGCTAATTGTAAAGAGCTTGATGCCCAGATATTCCGTGCCAATGGGCAGCAGCAGACTGGTGCCGATAGGCCCACTAAACCAACCAGTACCGCCATCTAAAGGAGCGGTGCTTGTCGATTGGCCATTGACAAGGGGACTGGCACTGGGAAACCCGCTTATCTCCCCACTGTATGCGCTTATTTTAATAGCAAACCATGTGTATTCCACGCCCGGGTTAAAATAGGCTGAAACTGATGCAACAACTCCGTCTGTGACAACATCGTCAATGTCGATGAGTTGATGAACATTGCTACCCGCTGCAAGCGAGAGCATTTTAATGCCATCAATGGGAAATACCGGGTCGGTAGCGCCAACGACTGAGGATGAACCAGTAGCACTCCATAGTCCAGTAGTTGTGGGTAATCCGGAATCAAGAGCGCCACTTTCAAAACTGCCGTCGACAAGAAGGGTTGCACCAGCGGGGGAATTTAGGCATAATGCGCACAAGAAGACTAATAGGCTCAAAACAGTTTTTTTCATTTGTGTTTTTCTTTCCTTTTACTTTTTCCTTTTTATCAGGCTCAAAGCGCCAAGGCCGAGCAGACAAATCGTTGCCGGCTCGGGGATACACCGGGTGTTAATTACCACCTGGTCTACATAGGCAGGGTACAATGGTTCGTCTACACTGAAATCGAAAAAGTTCAGAGAGATTTCTTCATAAGAAGGATTGGGCCAGATTTGACAACGCACGGCCACAGTATACCAGCCGCCTCCCCTGTCTACCTGGTCCACAAAGAACTCATCGCTTATACCAGCGATATCAGCGGTGACAGCGAACCAAAAATATTGATTTGGATCTATCGGGTGGTAAGTAACCTGAATCCAGATATCCTTATAACTATCTTCCCCACCGTCTCCGAAATTCGTCATATGGAATTTCAGCTCGTCATCCCCGTTCAGTTTAATAACGTTGCCTCTGCCCTCGTAACTTTCCAGGAGTTCGGCGCTCTCATCTACAATAGCGTATGGAGGATAAAGCTGGTAGGGTGGATTACTATACCATTCATCCGGCGACATAAGGTCAGGAAAGCCTGTCCAACTGTCCCATTCCGCTACTACTGTACCGGGTTGGTCTGCCCATGGAGGTATTATTACATCGTCTGCCGTGGTTAAGCTTGTGGTGGTAAGGATAAATCCCACTACTGCGCAGACTGAAATTAATCTTTTCATATTCTCCCCCTGTTTTTACTCCAATGCCCTTCTGCGGAACACATAAAGTGTTTCACATTTTGGACCTTTCCTTTTATGCTTATGCGTGCTTCTTTCTAAGAAGACTCAAAGCGCCCAGTCCGAGCAGACAAATCGTTGCCGGCTCGGGGTTGTTGATTTGATTTTGCAAGTCTGGACTGGGTTCGGCACTATAAATGTTGTCGTGAGTTATCCTTAGCTCGTCCATATTGCCGTTAAAACTGTATGTCCCAGCATAGGTGCCTATTTCCAACATGCCGTTATAATCTCCGGTGTTGGTGCTCGAAAGGTAGTTGACCTGATTACCGTCTAAATACATCCCATAGTTGCTGCCGACTTTGCAGAACACTATCCAATGCCACAAGTCATCAGAAATCGGCCCGGCAGGAGCCAAACTTATTCCGCTTGAACCGCCATAGAATGCTATCCCCCCCTCATCATAGTACATACCCCATCGCAGCGTACCACCCTGAACTTGGCCCAGATAATACTGATAATCCAGACTGTCATGTAGAACGAAGAAGTCTATTGTCCAGCAGTCGGTATTATCTGCGAGTATGTCCCAGTCAGGGCTGTCGGCGCTCGTTAAATAATCGCTGGCGTCAGCCAACAGCAAGGATGCAGTGCCAGATTTTTTCTCAGTGGTGTCTAATTGCACATTTCCATTAGGGGTTATAGGGTGATTTTGGCCAGAATAGTCATTCATATCTTCATCAAAGTGAAGTAAAAGTCTTGTTACACTACCTTTGACATCAGCACCTGCTGTCAGCAGCATTCCTACTACTACACAAATTGTTATTAACTTTAAGCTTTTCATTTTGATCATCCTTTTTTGTATTAGTTAACATTCTTCTCTTTGCTGGACCACCCGCAGCAAATGATTATTCCTTTTCAATCCTTTTCTACGAAGCAAACTTAAAGCGCCCAGTCCGAGCAGACAAATCGTCGCTGGCTCAGGGATGGGCTCATTGGTTATAATATGGAAGTTATCCCCTAACCACCCTGGATGTTCCAAACCTGATCCGCCAGGGCCGTAGGGGTCGTTCAAACGAGCATACTCACCGATATCATGGGTCCACCGCAGCCCTGTTTCAAGTGCGTCCGCCCACACATCCGCCCAGCCTCTGCCCCAGGATGACTCGTACCAGTCGGCCGCCCAGGCGGCAAAACGATTCTGGCCAGGCAGAATATTTAGGTCATCCGCCATATCGCCGGCGAAGCATTGGCCGAAGGCGTAAGACTCTGCATATGCTGTAATGGGATTCACCCACGATGCGAACACATCGTCGGCGATCCATGGTGAGCCCCATGCAACCAGTCCACCCTGATCCTGAACTGGCGGGTCAAGCTGGTAGCCGTGGTCAAAAGACCAGAAGTGAAAGCAATCATCCAGCGTAATCATATTTTGCAGAGTCCCCAGCGTATTTTGTAGATCTGCGTAGGTGGCGGAAGAAATATTACCGCCGGCAGCGGTGATCATACTCCAGTCGGAGCTTACGCCACTGGAGCGGTCAATGGCAGGATCAGTACCATCAGCGAAAAGCACATAGACATTTTTCACGTCATAGCCTAACGTGCCCGTCATAATGTTCCACATCCTGAGAGTCTCCTCATAGTACCGGTCATGATTATTGTATCTGTCCGCTCCGCCGCTAAAGATAACGCCGTAGTTAAGTCCTGCTTGTGCTGCTGCACTGCCAGAGAGAACCAAACACAGCAACACTGGCATAAATATTGTAGGCATTAGGTTTCGTGACTTTGTGTAAGCTTTCATACGTTTTCTCCTAATTTATACATAGTTGATACTCCTATTTCGGCTCGGCTTACGCCGAAGCGAGTTTTGTTGCGGACCAGCCGCAATGCGATTCGATTATGTTTATTTAATCCATTCATTGGTACAGACTTACTACACGCTCCGTTTCCTGCGAATGCGAAGCAGACTCAAAGCGCCAAGGCCAAGTAAAGCAATCGTCGCCGGTTCAGGAATTATCTCAAGGGCGTCCACATTGTCACCGGGGGAAGAACCAGGTCCTCCAATCAGACCCAAGTCAGCGGCATTGGCATAAAGGGCGAAAGAGCCGCTAAAATCAGTGAAGAAGATATCTGCTTCACTTAGGCCCCACTGGGCCAAGCTAACCGAACCGTGTGAGAGGCTAAACAAGGCGTAGTCAATACCGGGCTGAGCACCGGGTCCGCCCCACATAGACCCGCCTAACAGATTGAGGTCCCACACAATCAGGCCGTCAATGTCGTCGGAGTTGAGACCGCCAACAAGGTCAAGACCAAGGGTTATTGAGGGGGCAAATGGAGTCGGGCTTGTACCGCCGCCCTGTGGTGCTACGTCGTAGATATCTGCAGCACTGGTCTGGACAAGTACAGCCTCATCGGGATAAATCGAGAAGTACATCCATCTGTCGTTTAACAAGTCCCCGTTAATGTCAAAAGCGTTCCACTCAAAGCTATCCACGTTATCGTGGGTTCCCGGTCCAATTGGCGGAGCCATTACTGCCGGCCCTATAAGGTTGCCGGGTCCTAATCCGGGCGTAAGTGTAAGGGCTGATTCGTCTACCACCAGGTTGTTGCCTCCACCAAGACCAACGTGGGGCAATGGTCCTGCATAGCCGACGCCTGGCGGTAGCGTACCAACGAACTGGCCCGGTGAGGGAAGCGAACGTGTGGTCCGAAATATGTCGCCAGGCTGCTGGTTACGGTTAAATTGGGTGTTGACGGCTGTGCCGGGCGCGCCCAGACTGATTCTGTCAACACTAAAATCGAGCTTTATATCATCATAGTAGACCTTAGTTCCATCACTGAGGGCATTGATCCAATTACCGTTGGGCGTAAAGTGATGCAGAATCGGAACCCCAGCAACGGGTCGACCAGATTCTAATAAATCAGAGTCCATGAATGGCCCCACAATCAGCGAAGGCGAAGGTGCCACACCAGGAGCACCATAGGTTCCCAAGCCGTAGGGGTCCTCTGCTCCAAAGCCAGGAATAGGACCTGGACCAGTAGTAAGAGGTACCGCCGGATTGTCATCCAGGCTGAAGACTGGACCGCCGGCCTGAGCGAAGTTGCCGACGACCAATAAACTTCCCACTGCACAAATTATTATTAACCTTTTCATTTTAATTCTCCTTTAATGTTCTTTTTTTCGTTGCAGTGCGGCACAATTGTTTTTCTTAAAATACTGGCACAAACTTATACACTCTGTTTTCTGCGAAGCAGACTCAAAGCACCCAGTCCAAGTAAAGCAACCGTTGCCGGTTCTGGAACCGGTGTCGTCATCAGTTGAACTAAGTAATCCTGACCAGATTGAGCATCAGTTGGACTGATTGCGCACAAATTTTCCGCAAACGGGCCACTACCAGTTAACGAGTGAAGCCAGTCATTGGCTGTAGCGGCATGTTCGATGCTTGTAGCATAGAAACCTGAACCAGTGCTAACATCCCAGCTTAGCGGCGAAGCAGGTAAAGCTTCATAGATAATTTCCCAGACCGCGGCACTGAAGGCTTCTGCCATTTCTCTTTCGGTTTTATCTGTCGGGCCGGTTGTCCAATTGGGGTCAAAATGGCTGTTCCAAAGCTCACGAATGTAGTTGGCTTTGGTAATTCCCATAGGCGTGCCATATGCAGGCGGCAGAGGCGCTTCCTCCAGGGGAATAACATCCACGAAGCCATCGCGTGCACCTTGAGTTAATTCTATACAGAAGCCCCAATGAGGAACCAGGTTACCCACCGCATCGCCACCTACATTGGTCCAGGAATAGATGCCCGTATAGTAGGTCCCGCCGGTAAGGCCACCGCCCCAAAGTTTGCCTATATCGGAGAGATGATTATTGTGATCCTGGATGTTTGTAGTGCCAAGAATCGTCGCACTTGCAGTCGAAGTTAGTACGACGCCGACCAAAACAATTGCCGCAAAAATTTTCACTCCTTTCTTAATCCTTATTCTTCCTTTTTTCATTTAAGCTTCTCCTATAGAGATAGTTGTTTTTGTTTATTGTTGTTTCCTACGAGTCAATATCAAAGCACCAAGACCGAGCATACAAATCGTTGCCGGCTCAGGGACATCGCTGGTGAATATGTAGGTGACGCCGCCCTCGATATATCCCGGCTGACCTGGCTCGGGCGTATAGTACAAGCCGTTCCAGCCACCTTCAGTTCCTTCTTCGGTAAAATAGACAACACCCCCGGCTCCATCGGTCCACACATCAGGGATTCCCGTATCCGCCAGCTCATCGCCACCATCGCTATTGTCCGAGTATACGAAAACGCAGGGGGGAGCGGCGACATCGAATCTCAAAAGGTCACTGATGAGGGAGGTGGGTTCACCTAAGGCATCAGGCTCATAAATCACCACGTCTCCTTCGCAGGCATCCGCCGGGAGGGCGTAAAACAGGGTTGCGTGCCCAGGAATTCCTTCTGGCGGGTTGTCCACATCATAGTAGAGCGGAATCCCGTCAACATCGCCGTTGCCGTTCTCGTCGAAGCTGATGATGAGGTTAGCCTGTGCTGCCGTTGTCAGCAACATACATACGCAACTTATCAAAATTAACTTTTTCATAGCTCTTCTCCTAAAAAATTGTTTACTGCAGCCGAGTTGCTGATTCACAGTTCAGCCCTCTTTCATTGTCTAATTAAGTTAATGTTTTTCCTTTTGCAGCGAACCACCTGCAGCATTTATAATTTATCATTGTCACCCTGCCGTGGCATACATAGCCACTGAGGGGTGCTTGTTTTCGTGCTGGGTTTGTTGTTGGTTTATCAAACCCAGCAAAGGAGGAGAGAGAATTCTTAATGCAAATGTCATCTATCGTTAGAGTTTTCTCCTTCCTAAGTTTTCTCCAGCCCTAAAAGTTTTCTCCTTTCCTAAAGTTTTCTCCGACCCATTATTATTGCATTATGCACTACGTTTCCTGCGAAGTAGAATCGAAGCGCCGAGGCCGAGCAGACAAATCGTTGCTGGTTCGGGAACTTGAGCAATACCGAATTCACCGACAGCAAAATCGGTTTCGCATACGACGTCGATTGTAGAGATTGCACAACCGTAGAAACCATAGCCACAAGCTCCGCCATCCCCGTCCACCATTTGAGATATCGATGTGCCATCCTGTGCAGTAGCAGTGATTTGATACACCTGAAACGGATTCGGCTCAGCATAGAGATAGAATGCACCCGTACCAGAAGGCAGTGTTAATGTCACAGACGTTCCACCACCTGTGTAGTAAACGTCGCCGCTATAACCGTGGCTCCAGGTTGCCCACTCCCCTGGGGTGAGAGCATGTTGCATTGAAGAGCTGAATGCCACCACACCACCCAAAGGGGAAGCGACCGATGAAACAGCTGTGTAGCCAGCTGGCTGCGGATCGGCGGGGAAACCAGTCATAGCGTATGGTCCCAGTACCGCAGGCGGAGCGCTTGTGCCCAGGGGTACTCCCGTGATGCTTGCCTGGAGCGGAACTGCAAACAATGCCACCAAACAGATTGTTAAAATTGATCTTTTCATTATTAGTTCTCCTTTTTTGCAATTAGTTAACTTACTGCGGACCACCCGCAGCATTTATAATTGTCACCCTGCCGTGGCATACATAGCCACTGAGGGGTGCTTATTTCGCGCTGGGTTTGTTGTTAAGTTCATCAAACCCAGCAAAGGAGGAGGAGAGAGAGTTCTTAACGCAAACGCATTTATCGTTAGAGTTTTCTCCTTTCCTAAGTTTTCTCCAGCCCTAAAAGTTTTCTCCGATTTATTTATTTGCATTATGTGCGTTTCCTACGAAGTAGAATCGAAGCGCCGAGACCGAGCAGACAAATCGTCGCCGGCTCAGGGATACAGATTGTGTCGACGTGAATATAGTCCAGCACGGTTCCCGGTCCAAAGAACATACCGATCTTTTCAGTCTCCGGATTCGGCCAGATTATGACGCCGAACTCAGCATCACCTTGTCCAGGGAGAAGTTCACAAATGTAATCGGTGCTCGGGATACCGTGGCCAATTGCCGATATCGAGATGTCTTCTTGATTAATTACTACATCATTGCCAACATCGACCCAAATTATCTTGCACGGATTAAGCACGTCAACGTTTGGAAGTTCCAAATTAACGTAAAGGTAAGTCCTGGCGATGAAATTGGTACTACCATCCCATGTGTTACCGGGAGAAATTGTTGCTACAACGGCTCCGGGATTCGGACTGATTACGTCTTCGGGGACAGATGTGTATCCATCGCCCGGGTTATAGGTGACGTGACCGGGGGTAAAATCCCAAAGCTGGTGCGTAGTACACGGATCCCCTTCGCACCACCATCCGAGACTTGAACCTGTTGGCACTGCCAACGCAGGTACTGCCAACCATAGCATCACTCCTGTAAGAACTGAAATTAATCTTTTCATATTCTTCTCCTTAGTTTTACTCCAAGGCCATTCTGCGGAATACTTAAAGTGTGTTCCGCATTTTGGACTTTTCCTTATACTTATGCATGTTTCTTTCTGAGAAGACTCAAAGCACCAAGGCCTAACAGACAAATTGTCGTCGGCTCAGGAACGGATGTCAGCTGAGTGTAAAGCCCGGCCGGGAGACCGCCTGCTCCGTCGCCCTGAACTGTTAGATAGTGGCTGCCGACAGACAGGATGACTTCCCCTCCGGAATATGAAGAGCTTTGCCAAGCTGATTCACCAGGGTCTGGAAAACCAGTCGGCGCGCCGGCATACGCTGGAGTCGTGGTCAGAATCAGCGATCCGAAGTCATAGACGTAATAGGTGTCGCCTATGATAAAGTCGTCGGTAATCCTGAAGTAAGCGGGAGCCGCTAAATTGTAGACATACGGAGAATCTGTAGAGTCAACGAAAGCGGCATCAATCTGATCATAAGCCCAGCCTGTATCCAGAACCGGTGCAGGCGCGATTGACTCTGGGTCGTAGTTGGCGAGCACCTGTCCTGTAATACCAAATGCAAAAATCATTGTTGCCGCCAAACAGATCGTAGTTAACCTTTTCATAATTTTTCTCCTTTATTTTTGGTTTTGAGATATTTCGCGGAGCGCATACTGCGCTGCCATTTAGAATTTTTACGCAATCTTTTTCTTTCTGGTGATTAGACTTATAGCACCGAGACCTAACAGACAAATTGTTGTCGGCTCAGGAACTCTAGCGATACCGAATTCACCGACAGCAAAACCGTTTTCACCGTAGTAATCGACGTCGATTGTAGCGACTGTACTAGCAGCCCAGAAACCATAGCCGCAAGCGCCGGAATCCCCGTACACCATTTGAGATATCGATGTGCCGTCCTGCGCAGTAGCAGTGATTTGATACTCGGAATACGGATTCGGCTCAGCATAGAGATAGAACGCACCTGTGTTAGGAGGCATTGTTAATCTCACGGATGATAATTCGTAACCTGTGAAGTACACGTCGCCGGTATAACCGTGGCTCCAGGTTGCCCAGCTGCTGCCAACAATCCTGTGGTTCAGTGGAGCACTGAAACCTACCGATCCGTACAGTGGTGAAGCGACCGATGTAACATCTGACCCCTCTGGCTGTGGGTCAGGGCCAAAAGCGGTCATAGCGTATGGTCCCAGCACCGCAGGCGGGGCGCTTGTGCCCAGGGGTACTCCCGTGATGCTTGCCTGGAGTGGAACTGCAAACAATGCCACCAAACAAATTGTTAATAAAATTGACCTTTTCATTTTTAGTTCTCCTTTTTTGTAATTAGCTAACTTTCTTTGCTGCGGACCACCCGCAGCATTTATTTATCATTATCACCCTGCCTGTGGCATGGCATAGCCACTGAGAGGGTGCTTATTCTCGTGCTGGGTTTGCTGTTAAGTTCATCAAACCCAGCAAAGGAGGAGGAGAGAGAGAGTTCTTAACGCAAATGTCATCTATCGTTAGAGTTTTCTCCTTTCCTAAAGTTTTCTCCGACCCTAAAGTTTTCTCCGACCTAAAGTTTTCTCCGACCTAAAGTTTTCTCCGACCCTAAAGTTTTCTCCGGCCCTAAAGTTTTCCCCGGCCAATATCGTCAAGTCCAGTTTGAAAGAGGGGATGAAGAAGCATCCTGGCTTCTTGTTGGTTTCTTTTTATTTACTTGTGAAAAACACACTCATCTATCATTATCACCCCGCCTGTGGCATGGCCCGGCCACTAAGGGGTGCTTGTTTTCGTGCTGGGTTTTTGGTTAGATTCTTCAAACCCAGCAGAGAAGGAAGAGAGATAGAGTTTTTAACCCAAACGTTATCTATCATTATCACCCTGCCTGTGGCGTAGCCACTGAGGGATGCTAACTTTCTGCCGGACCCTGCAACCTCTCTTTGGCCAACTTGTTTTAGGCTATCAAGGTCCAGCTTGGGGGGAGAAAACTCCTCGTGAGCATTTATCCGCCCCCAGGCGGATTTATCTTTATCACGGCTATCGCCGTGGTTGCTCTCAACCGTATCCAGCAATATCGCAGTGTTTACTTCTGCCGTAAGGCATATTGCGTATTGAGCCGGCTACTTTGTAATTTTCTCTTTCTTTTAACGGCTGTTTACAACAGGAGACATTGCTTTTATGGAGGTAACGTCTGTGAGTCCCAGGACATTGGCGACGGTTTCAAGGAAGATCTCGTCGTCGGCCTCGTCGGTCAAGACCGCCGAGACGCCAAGACTTCGAGCCGCGATTTCCTGTGCTCGGTCGCCAGCCCTTACAAAAGCTATCGTTGGGATCTCAGGCTTTACGGCTCGCAGATTTTTGAGAAACCGGCCATCCTCCATATCATTCAGGTCCCACTTGCTGATAACGCTGTCAACTTTTTCAGTTTTTAAAGAGCGAGCAGCCTTAATTCCAGACTGCATTGTTATTAATCGAACCGGCAGCTCTCGCAGCACTTCGTTCTTGCCGTTGAGACCAACCGTTAACACCGTTGCTTGCACGAGGACAATCATTTTTGTTTCCTTTATCCACAACTCTATCTTCAGTTGTTTTGCCCTCCTGTCGCACCGAATTTATATTAGCGAGCCGTGTGCCAAAGTTTTGTGTGATAAGAAAAAAGTTCTTAAGTGCTTGTTATAACGGCAGCTATGCGATACAAATTTTTGCTGGCGCTAAATGTGTTTTTGGAAGTGAATCGACCGTTATGGTCGATAAGCAGCGATGGTTTCTGCAGTAAGTTTTTATGTGCGGGTTGGTTAGCAGACAATCGACCAGTCTGGTCGGTGGTGACTATATTGGTCGGTATGATTAAAGTTACATCATCAATTCCATTTTGAGTGAACAGAAGAACTTCTTTCACTTTTGAGTTTTTCTTTATGGAGATGATGATAAAGCTCGGTTTTAGCTGCCGGTTTTTTCCCTTGTCTGAGAGAGAGGGATGTCTAACTTATCAATGAGACGATTCAGACAGCGGCGCTCGATGCCGAGAATTTTTGCAGCAGCGATTTTGCGGCCTTGGGTAAACTCAAGCGTCTGAGTAATAATCCTGCGTTTTACCTCATCAAGAGTCGGCAGCTCGTGTTTTGGATAATCAGCAGAATCGGCTATTATAACTTCGAAAGGCAGCACGGCAGGTTGAATTTCCCGACCTGTGGTCAAAACGTAGGCACGTTCCATAGCGTTGGCAAGCTCACGGACATTGCCGGGCCAGGCGTAATTCAATAGAAGTTTTTTGGCCGTCGGGCTCAGGACTTTGGGCGGTTCGCCGTAAAAGGTTGACTGGTTTGCCAGAAAGTATTCGGCCAGGGGCAGAATATCTTCTTTACGCTGGCGAAGCGGTGGGACTTCAAGGTTAACCACATTCAGCCGATAGTACAGGTCAGCACGGAAAGTTCCTTCTTTGAGCATTTCACACAGGTCAGCGTTAGTGGCACACAAAACACGAACATTAACAGGATAGGATTTTGTTGAGCCCAGCGGTGTTACGGCGCCCTCCTGGAGAGCACGTAACAACTTGGCCTGCAATTCGAGTGGGATTTCGCTTATTTCATCAAGAAAGACTGTGCCGCCATCAGCAGCTCTGAAGAAACCCAGCGTAGAGTCAACAGCACCAGTAAATGCGCCTCTTGTGTGGCCGAACAGCTGGCTTTCAAATAACTGACCGGTTAGTGTGGTGCAGTCAACTGGGACAAAAACCTTCCCAGAACGGTCGCTGGCGTTGTGGATTTGCCGAGCTACCAGCTCCTTGCCTACGCCAGTTTCGCCGGTTATTATTACGGGACACTTTCGTGCAGCAATTGCTTCAACTGTCTCGAGAATTGAAGTAAGAGCGGCAGAGCAACCAACAAACTCAATGTCAGCCCTTTGGTTCTTACCGGAAGTGGAAAACCGCAAGCCCCTGTTTTTCAAAAGCTCGTTCGAACTCGGTGCCATCCTGTGCACTGTATCGCCCTCGTCCTTTTGTGTCATCTTAGTTTTACAAAACTTCTTCGTGTGGGCAAAATGTCACCCTCACAGTTAAAATCACTGTTTAGTTGAAGCGAGATATACTCCCGAAAGTGTGGATTCAGGGGGTAATCTCTCTTACCTTCTCCAGACCCGGAGTTTAGCCTGTTAAAATAGAAAAATCAAGAAAAATTATCGGACTTCTTTAAGTTTTTTCTATACAGTTTGAATTTTTTCTGTCTTAAGTCCTTGTAGCGCAGCAAGTTGCAGTAAAATAGTAAGGCCTTTCAATGCCGAAGATAAAAGTTCAGCATACGCAAGCTGGGAAAACCATAAGTGCTTGATACATAGCTGGTTATGGATTTCCAAAAACTCGCCGATGCAGTTTTTTGAGGTGTCTATAAACCTCTTTGAAAATCCCGCTTTCCCCGGCTTAGTTCACAAAAAATCTGTTAGGTATTCGTGAAGAAATGCCGTCTTGTGGTCACGCCAATGGCCATAAACACAGCAATATATTATCTATTGGGTTATCAAATCGAATGGTGAGATGTAATCGCCGTATTTTTTCCTTGCCGTTTCGAAGCGCTGCCGTTGCTGGGCCAGAACCCTAAACAGCTCCACTGGCGCATCGGCAACGTTTTGGTGATGGTACCTTTCCACTCGCTCCAGCTTGGCAAGATTCTCTGCGACACGGATTGTAAACTGATTGATATAGTCCTGCTGAGTGTAGTCCTTTTTGAGCACTTCTTTGAACAGCTTTTTGAGGTCCTCAAAGAGCGGAATGTACCCTGTTGGTGCCTGTAAACAACCAGCTCCGTTGTGCACCCGAAGTTCCATCCACTTCACCCATACGTGTTTGTCGCAGACGCCGTTGACAAAATTGCCGTCCTTGTCTCGCAGAAAATAATTCACGCCGAAAACCAGCGGCGGCTTTTTCAGTTTCTTTCCGAATTCCAAATTGTTCCGGACGTATTTGCCCAGCGAAATAGCAATAAAATCCTGGATACTCATAAGGTTGATTTCGGTCCTGCCCTTTTCGCCGCCGATGATGGCGAAAGTGGTTTCCGTTTCCAGTGAAGCGCCATAGGTAATAATCCCGTGTTCCCAGTCGAAGCCCTGTTGACAAGGCACACTGGTTTTTGCATCACGTCCGCCATACATAACACCGGCCAGCTCTACTCCTTTGGGATTGTCCAGTTCGGGGTCGCAGTTTTTAAGAACATTCAACGCCACGGTATAGCGGGCATTCTTGTGCGCTAATGGGATTTCGTTGCCCTTCGTGTCTTTTTTGCCTTTATACCAGTCGCCTGAGTAGTTTTCGCCGTCAGCAGGAGTTTCCTCTCCCATACCGAGCCAGTAAGGTTTTCCATCCTTGACCAGCAAGTTTGAGAATATTACCTCACCAGGTTTTGTAAGCACATCCCAAATCTCAGGGTCGTTCTTGGCGGTAACATTCTGAATGATGCCGAAAATGCCTGCTTCAGCATTGGCAGCCATACATCGGCCGTCGACAGCGCGGAAGTAAGCGATATCGTCGCCGAGTATGGTTTCGCCGGGCAGCATTGCCGTTGAGGTCTTGCCGCAGCCGCTGGGAAAAGCACCGGCAAAATAAGTTTTGCGTCCTCCCGGTCCGTGGACGCCCGTCAGGAACATATGCTCAGCGAGCCAGCCCTCACGGTCAGCTTTGCGTATCGTCAATCGCAGTGCGAGCTTCTTTAGTCCTATCGTATTACCGCCGTATTGTGTGTTGACGCTGTAAACAATGTCCGTAGTGTAGTCAATGTAGATACGCCTCTTGTCGGACTCGATACTCACCATACGCTCGTCCATTTTCCCACAGGAGTGCAGCGTGGCAAAAAAATGCGCCTTAGGCCCCAATCGTTTGAATTCCTCGTAGCCCGGCCGGTATAACAGATTCAGACTATGGGAAACGTAGAAGGAATCGGTACACTCGACACAGTGAATACTGAACTGGGAGTTGTTGGGGCCGAGCGTCATAAAGCGAACAGTCATTGCTCGATTTTTCATAGAATCCTTCAACAGACCGCGAACTTCAGCTAAACCTTCCTCTCGCTCGATTTGATTAAGCGATTTGCTCAACGTCTCGGTCTTCGGAACTAGATATTTTGTGACTGTGCGGTCGCGCCCTTGGTCGTTCATTCCGTCGAAGTGGATAGTGTGTCCCTGCATCTTTAAGGGTCTTTCTTCGCCTGTTTCCACCGCACGCCTGCGGGTATCTTCCAAATCTTCGGGTTCATCTGTGCAGACAAAGACCGAGGCCGGGCTGCAAAGCTCGATTGCATCGGCCACGAATTCGTGCATCTTCGGATTTGAGATTTGAATCAGCTTCTGGTAATTTTTGTTGTCCATCTTTTCCTTAAGAAGCTTAAGATATTTAATGGACTTTCCATTTTTAGCGAATCGTTCCATACATCACTCCTTGTTGTCATATATAAGCATTCTGCTAATCCCGGTTATTTTGCGGAAATCTCGCTGAGCTCAAAAAAAGCCGAGGGATTGTAACCACCGAAACGATGTGTGTCAAACTGTTTTTCGCGAGCTTACTTAATTAAAAATCGAATAAACAGAGGGCCGAAAAATAGGTTTGACGCCTGATTACAGCATTATTATACTACTTCGTTTAATATAACGGCGGGCAAGCGTGTAATATTGGAGAGAACAATGGACAAGAATAAAATCGTCGCCGAAGGCATAACCTTCGATGATGTGCTGCTTATGCCAGCCAAGAGCGATTTTGTGCCTGGCCAGGCCCAGACCAGCACGCGGCTTACCAACAATATCACGATAAATATTCCGATTGTTTCTGCTGCTATGGATACCGTTACGGAAGCACAACTGGCGATAGCGCTGGCACAGGAAGGCGGCATAGGCATCATTCACAAGAATTTGTCGGTTGAAGCACAAAAGCGGGAAGTCGCCAAGGTCAAACGCTCTGAGAACGGTGTAATTCTCAATCCGGTAACGCTGACGCCGGACGAACCCGTCAAAAGGGCGTGGGATTTGATGAATGAGCAGAACGTCTCGGGTATCCCTATTGTCAAAGGCAAGAAGCCGGTCGGCATTTTGACACGGCGAGACCTGAAATTCCTGAAGGACTACGATGTCGAGATAAGCTCCGTGATGACAAAGGATAATCTGGTTAGCGGCCCAGCTGATACAACGCTTGAGCAGGCAAAAGAAATTCTGCAGAAGAACAAGGTTGAGAAGCTGCTTCTGGTTAACTCGAAAGGCGAGTTGTCGGGTTTGATTACGATGAGGGACATTGACCGTGTTCAGCAATATCCGATAGCGGCCAGGGATAAGCGCGGCAGGCTGCTTGCCGGGGCGGCGGTGGGCGTGCAGGACTATGAGCGAATCGCCGCTTTGATAGAAGCGGAGGTCGATGTTATCGTTGTCGATACCGCCCACGGCCATTCGCAAAATGTTATCGATACACTCAAGGCAATCAAAAGCAAATATGATATTGACGTAATTGCGGGAAATATCGCAACAGCAGAGGCAGCCGAGGATTTGATAGCTGCTGGTGCAAATGCCATCAAGGTCGGTATCGGCCCCGGAGCGATTTGCACTACCAGAGTGATTTCCGGCGCCGGTGTCCCGCAAATATCGGCGATAATCAACTGTACCGAGGTAGCTGACAAGCATAATATCCCGGTCATTGCCGATGGAGGAATAAGATTATCAGGTGATATAACAAAGGCAATTGCCGCTGGCGCTTCAAGCGTGATGATTGGGTCGCTGTTTGCTGGTCTGAAGGAAAGCCCGGGACAATTGGTTATCTATAAGGGCAGGCAGTTCAAAGAATACAGGGGTATGGGTTCTTTAGGGGCGATGGTCAAAGGTTCGGCGGACAGATACGGCCAAAAGAGAACGACCGAGAAATACAAACTTGTCCCCGAAGGCGTTGAAGGCCGAGTGCCATACCGCGGAACACTGGACGCTTTTGTCTATCAGCTTGTTGGCGGCCTCCAGGCAGGGATGGGCTATTGCGGCGCAAAAAATATCGAAGAGCTTAGAAAAAACAGCCGCTTTGTCCGTGTGAGCCCGGCTTCTGTTAGTGAATCGCATCCGCACGATATACAGATAATCAAGGAAGCGCCGAACTATTCGGCTACCGTGCCTTTCGAATACTAACGGTCGGGTGGGATACCTTTATAAGGCACAACCGATAAATTATGAACCACGAGATGATAGCCATTCTTGACTTTGGCAGTCAGTACAGCCAATTGATAGCGAGGCGCGTTCGGGAGCAAAACGTTTATTCAGAAATTTTTCGGGCAGATATATCTGCTGAACAGTTACGGCAGCTTCCTCTTGAGGGTTTGATACTCTCCGGCGGCCCGGCAAGTGTCTATAGCAAAGATGCAATAGAATGCGACCACAAAATCTTCGAGCTTGGTCTGCCAATTTTGGGCATCTGTTACGGAATGCAGCTCGGATGTAAAATCCTGGGGGGACAAATTATTCCCGCACAGAAACGGGAGTATGGAAGAACCGCTCTGTCGATAGTTGACAAAAGCGATTTGTTTGCAAATCTGCCGGATTCAATCACAGTCTGGGCCAGCCACGGCGACCAGGTCGGTGAATTGGGCGATGATTTTGTTAGATTGGCAACTACCGAGACTTGTCCGTATGCTGCGGTAAAACACAGGGAGAGGAATTTCTTCGGCGTTCAGTTTCATCCCGAGGTAGCGCACACGCCGCAGGGACAGATGATTTTGAAAAATTTCCTTTATAATATCTGCCGATGCAGCGGCGACTGGAAAATGAGCGACTTTGTCAGTGAAACAACAGAAGAGATTCGCCGCAAAGTCGGCGACGCTATGGTGATATGCGGGCTCAGCGGCGGCGTGGACTCATCGGTTACCGCTTCGCTCGTTCATAAAGCAGTAGGCGACCAGCTTATCTGCATTTTTGTTGATAACGGCCTGCTCCGAAGCAATGAACGTGAAAATGTTGTCTCAACTTTCAGAGACCATTTTCATATAAACTTGCGGGTTGTTGATTGGTCTAAGCAGTTCTTGAAGGGATTAGCCGGCGTAACAGAGCCTCAACAGAAACGGCGGATAATCGGCTCTGAATTCATCGAGGCCTTTAAATCCGAGGCGTCGAAGATTCCAAACGTCAGGTTTCTCGCGCAGGGAACGCTTTATCCTGATGTTATCGAGTCCGGCTCTAAAGATGGCAATCCAGCTGCCAACATAAAGCTCCACCACAATGTAGGCGCTCTGCCAAAGCAGCTTGGTTTTGAGCTGATTGAGCCGTTGCGGGACTTGTTTAAGGACGAGGTCCGCGCCGTCGGCGAATATCTCGGATTGCCTGAGGATATCGTCTGGCGACATCCTTTTCCCGGCCCCGGCCTTGCAGTGAGAATTATAGGCGAAGTTACTCCGCAGCGGCTGCAAATTTTGCGGGCCACTGATGAAATATTAATAGATGAAATAAAATCAGCAGGACTGTATAGAAAAATATCACAAGCGTTAACAGTTCTTTTGCCTGTCTCAACCGTCGGCGTGATGGGCGATGAACGAAGCTACGAGAACGTTGTTGCTATCCGGGCGGTCGAGACCCCCGACTTTATGACCGCCGATTTTTCCCATATCCCTTATGACGTGCTGGGTATAATATCCAACAGAATTATTAACGAGGTCCGTGGGGTCAACCGTGTCGTGTATGATATATCGAGTAAGCCGCCGGCAACGATTGAATGGGAATAACAAAAACCTGCACTCCAAGCGTGGCGCTCGCTTCAAAAAACGCTTTTTTGAAAAATCGTTGCAGTTTCACTCCTAAAATAGCCGTAATATTGTATATAGCTTACTTGCAGGTCTCTGGTTATGAGCTGTAAACTTAATAATGATGATGACTCTTTGACAGCAAGAGCATATTGCCGGGGAAAGTATTGGCCGGTGTTCGTTTGTGCAGTTCTGTTTTTAACCGCCGGCCGTGCAAACCCCGCAAAAAATAAGGCATCAATGGTACCCACCTCGCCTGTAGCAGAAACTTCTAACGAGGCAAATCAGGCAAACGATTCGAACCAGCCGGGCAATTCCCTTAAATCTGCCGGGGTTGGTATTGCCAACCTTCCGGGTAAGATTATCAAAGATTCAAAAGAAGGTTTGGCTGACGTGTCTGAAACATCCGCGTATGTTCTGGAAGCCGCTGTAGGCGATATTAACAATTGGCCCAAGAGGATTATCCAGGATTCAAAAGAAAGCTTTTTGAGGGCGGATAATCTTTCCATTATCCTGTTGGCTGGTGGTGCGAGTGTTGCACTGCACAGTAGCGGCGCCGATGATAAGGTCGCCGACAATTTCGAAGACCACCACATCTTCCACGGCTTTACTGATGAGAGTCTTAACGTAATCGGCCATCCGTGGACACAGTTTGGGGCTTCAGCTCTTTGGTATGCGGTTAGCAAAAAGAACAACGATGATTTTAACAAGGAGCGTGCGAAGTCGATGATAGCGGCGCTGGCGGTGACAAACGTGGCAACATTTAGTCTGAAAGCTATCAGGCACAACGATTCTCCGAACGGAAAGGACTGGGCCTGGCCGAGCGGTCATACCGCAAGTTCTTTTACGGTCGCTTCGATGCTGGATGAATTTTACGGCCCAAAGGTCGGACTTCCTGCATACGCACTTGCTTCACTTGTGGCATACAGGATGGTCGACACAGGCGACCACTGGACCAGCGACGTCGTCTTTGGCGCAGCTATCGGCTGGGTCGTTGGACATACCTTCGGGGAAAAACAGAAACAGATTGAGATTGCCGGATTCAAAGTGCTACCTTACACCGCTTGCGTCCCGGCAAACAACGATACGGTAGTAGGCGTCAATCTGGTAAAGAGATTTTAGTATAAATCCCACCACTCCTGTCCTGCGGACATTGGCTGCACTTCATAAATATGATTTGAAAATTTATTATTTAGGTGTAGACTATCCGATTGTATTAAGAATGCGCTTGTTGATTGGCAGGTAAAAATTATGGCAGAGTTTAAGATTGAGCCGGCACAGAGAATTACGCGTTTGCCGCCATACCTGTTCGGGCGATTAAACGCCCTGAAATTGGCCAAGCGCCAGCAGGGTGCTGATATTATCGACCTTGGGATGGGCAATCCCTCCGATGGCGCGCCGCAAATTGTGATTGACAAACTATGCGAAGCGGCCCATGACCCCCGCAACCACCGATACAGCGCATCAAAAGGCATTAAGAATTTGCGAGGCGAGATTGCCAAAAAATATGCCCGGCTCTGGAATGTGCAGCTGAACCCGGAAACCGAAGTGCTGGCCTGCATCGGCTCAAAAGAGGGGTTCAGCCATTTGTGCCTGGCAATGCTGGGGCCCGGCGATACTACAATTGTTCCCGACCCTGCTTTTCCCATACATAATTACGCCGTAGCTATGGCTGGGGCAAATGTGATAACGGTGCCTCTGGGCAATGATGAAAAGTTTCTAAAGAACGTTGCAGAGGTAGTGGAGCATCTGTATCCAAAGCCGAAATTGCTTATTCTCAATTTTCCTCATAACCCGACCGCAATGACCGTCGATGAGGGCTTTTTTGAGCCGGTTGTCGATTTAGCAAAACGATTCGGCATAGCTGTCATTCACGATTTTGCCTACGGCGAAACCTGCTTCGACGGCTATAAAGCGCCGAGTTTTCTTTCTGTCAAAGGAGCAAAAGATGTCGGCGTCGAGTTTATTACACTGAGTAAGCCCTATAATATGGCTGGTTTCCGAATCGGTTTTGCTGCGGGTAATAAAGATATGATTGATTACCTCGCAACGATAAAGGGCTACTATGACTATGGCATATTCCAGGCCGTCCAAATTGCCGGAATCATCGCACTTCGAGAGTGTGACAAGGACATTATCGCTCAAAACCAAAAATACCAATCCAGGCGTGATGTCGTCTGCGACGGGCTTAACAGAATCGGCTGGGAAGTTCAGAAACCACGTGCCACGATGTTTGTATGGGCAAAGGTGCCTCAGGAACACTCCAAAGGTAAGGGTAGTATCGATTATGCTATGGACCTTATGGAGTATGCTGAGGTTGCAATTGCACCGGGCAGGGCTTTCGGAGAAAACGGAGAAGATTATATGCGCATAGCTCTTGTCGAAAACGAGCAGCGTATCCGCCAGGCGATTCGCAACATCAGCAGATTCATCCGTGAAAAGCCCGTAAGAAAAACAAACAAGAAAAGCTAAACGCCGAAACGAATAAGTGGCAGTATGAGTATTTTGAAAAAATTTTTCACTCCTTCTCCCCCTATAAAATTGCCCTTTTTAGCCCTTTTAAGCAGTATTTCAAGCTAGTTAGCGCCGGCTTGTTAGCCATCGTCAAAAATTTTTTAAAAAAACCCTTGACTTTTGATTGCTAATCTGGTTAAATAGCACCATCAGTCGATGCCAGCTTAGGGGGTAGCGAGAGAACTCACCAAAAATTGTTGTGTGGTTATTTTTTGCTAGTATTTGTTTTGTGTAAGGACACACACCTTTAAACGGGGGTAGGGAAAACTCACAGATGTAAGCGTTTGTTTTTGTAGGGTAGTTTAGCTGTGATTTATACAGCAGGCAGCGCCGTAATGCATCTTGACGATTGGCGCACCAACTAAACTCTCCAAAGGGGGCGAAAGAAAACTCACAGGGGCAAGAAAATTCATTGTGTAAAGACGTGAAAGATTTGGGCTCAGAGTAAATACACCTTTGTTGAAAGAGATGGATTTTTTGTTCTTGGAGGCAAGTAGAAAAGAATGAGATTGAAAATGGAACTTGGCCTTTTAACTTTGTGTTTAGTGCTTGTTTTATCCGCTTCGGTGCAGGCTGTTTCTATGGAACTGATAGATTTAAGAGACCCCTGCCATCCAGTCTCGTCGGGCTGGGCGTTTGTGGTAAAGTCGGATTTGGTAGAAGGAGGGCAGATATCTTGGCCCTTGGTTTACGGTGTTACCGGTGATGTGGTTACGATTCAGATTGACAAGGTTTTCAATCGTCCGTTTTCGCAGGATGGCTTCAATTATCCGATTATTGTTGAGTTTGAGAAGCTTGCTACTAATGCCGTTTCAAAAATCATTATTCAAGATGAGCGAGTTATAAATGAGACGGGTACAGAATGGTCCGATTACCATATGCATTTGATAGTTGACGCATTAGCTCCACAGGCTGGTTTTGATCCGGCCTTCACTCCTGATGGTGACCAGCTTGAGAATGTCAGTTATACCTTAAATTATGGCTACAACGGCTTACCTATTGAGTTGCATTTCAGAGATGCCAACAGCGTTGGTGTACTGCCATCTCCGCCAGGGGAAAATTGGTTCCAGCCGGGATATTATGGTGGTCAGATTGTAATTGTGACCAATCCTCAACTAGAAGTCGGTGAACATTTTGGCCTAAAAGAGATTCCTACTATTCCCGAGCCGGCGACAATCGTAATGCTTGGTCTTGGTACGTTGAGTTTGCTTTGCAGGAAACACAAAGCGTAAGGCGTAATGTAATTAAATGTTTTGAAGTACGGGGTAATGTGCTTCGTACTTCATGGTTTTAAATTAAAAAGGGAGGGACATTGTATATGTTAAAGAAAGTTTTGATAAATTTGTTGGTTGCGTTTGTTGTCATACTGTCGTGCGGTTTGACACCAGCAGCCGCTGTGGTGACCATTGCCACCTTCGCCGACCCGGCAGCGGACGGAAGCACGCCGTTGTTCACGGTCGATTTGGTTGGCGACCTCATTACCGGTGGCTGGGATGGACTGACCCTGGAGATTCCCTATTCTGGGAATACTTACAACGATGTTTTGTTCACGATGACTGATGTTACCTACTTGGGCGGCCTCAGCGGCGGTGACACTGGTGGTGGAACGATCAAGTTCTTCGGAGTTGATCCAATAAATCCACTAATCCAAATCGATTTTGATTCGGCGCACGTGACGCCCTTCGGTTTTGGGGCGATGCTTTACTTCGATAATGTGACCATCAGCGGTTCGGAAATTGGTGGTTCCCTGGGTGGCGGATCTTTTGCGTTCGGCTTTGGTAATCAGACACCATTGAGCGGTGATTGGAATAATGGTTACACGGCGACAGCATCATTTACGTCGTCAGCCATTCCTGAGCCGGCAACAATCATATTGCTTGGCACAGCGGGCATCTGGGTTTTTAGACGCAAAAAAGCATAAAGACTTATTGTAAAAACGTATTCTTGAAGGAAGAACAAGAATGAAAAAGTCAGGGATAATCTGCATATTGATGGTGTTAGTGGTTGCTTTTGGTTCAACTGAAAAAGCCGCAGGTGTAAATCCGGCAGAGTGGGATTTCTCTTTGGAAACCACTGGGAGCGATGCTTCTTGGACCTCACTGACAAATGTTGATACAGGTTATCCGCAATACGATTACGTCTGGGAACTAACTTACGCAGATGTTAATGTAAGTAACACTTGGATCAGCGTTCTGGGATATATAGTCCCTTCAAGTGGCTCTGGCTCTGCAAGTGGTCTTCCCTTCGAGATATTGGATCAGGATTATTTAGGGCCGGGGATGTTTGGGGGTCATGTTCATTCCTACGTCGATGGATCGGGTTTTGGGCATGTTGATATTACCAACGTATACCTCGGCACTAGCCCTTACATCGTGGATAGTTTTCGATGTGGCGGCACTTTAGATGTTACCGGAATTCCTGAGCCGGCAACAATCGTATTGCTTGGCACGGCGGGTATCTGGATTTTTACCCGGAAAAAGCAGCAGTTTTTAGGAGGTTGTAGAAGTAAATAACGGCGTTTTTTTGCTTGAATCTCTAATTGGTAAAATTGGGGAAATAGGCAAATTAAGCGAAACTAAATTAGGAAACAAAGTATTTTTTGTATAAGGAGCTAAAGGGCTATGGGGATGAAGAAAATCAAGTTATTAAGTTTGTTGCTTGTTGCAGTATTATTTGTGCAGAATGCAGATGCGGTGTTGACGTACCTGCCGTATAGCTCACACTATCAGGGTACTTCGTATTTCGATTACGGCGACACCGGTGTGAAAGGACGTGTAGAATTTGCCGTTTATGACACGTTGGGACCATACGGAAACGAATGGACAGACGCTACCGGCTTTGACGCACCCGGGGATGGCCGATACATTTACGCCTATCAGATTTTCAACGATATCGACAGTGCCGCTACAATTGAGGGTTTTACTCTGTGGGCCGATGACTACCATGTGCTGGATATCATCGGTATGGGTGAGCAGGACCCTCAAGAGGGAGACTATCTTCTCTTAGGACTCGATTTTGTGGAACCAACCGGCTCGGGCACCAGTAATGGCGGGGTACAAGCATGGTGGGAATTCGATAATGGGCTTTTCGTCGCCGGTGAGGATTCGTGGTTTTTGATATTCAGCAGCGCTAACAACTGGACTGCAGGTAGCTACTATATAGGGCCTATCAGCAGCGTGCCTCCCGTTCCTAACCCGGAACCTTGCACGTTAGCTTTACTCGGCCTCGGCAGTGCAATACTTTTTACAAAACGAAAAAACTCCGTTGTCAAGATGGCTCACACTATTAATTCGCGCGGAGTCCATTCGTAATTAATTAAATTCGTAACAGGGGGGGATGATAGATGAAACAGAATCGTTCAATATTCGTTGGATGGCAGGGTGTAATATTAGCTCTTGCGGCTCTGTTATATGGCTTGCTTGAGCCTGCATATTGCCAGTATAATGCTTCGCCGCTTTCGGCAGGCAACACTGTGCTTTTGATGCAGCAACCGGATTCTCGCGCTGGCGCAGTGACTCCGGATGTGGGGGTTCATTACTTTGGCCTCGATACAGAGGTTCTTTTGACCGCCGTCCCGAAACCAGGTTATTACTTCGTCTACTGGATAGGCGATGTCAGTGACCCGACGGCAGTCAGTACCCTTATATATATGAATGCACCGAAAATCGTTGTTGCCGTCTTTGCGCGGTCTGAATTTGAGTTTTTGGCTTATGAAACGATGACACTTGGTGGCTTCGGCGGGCTGCGTCCAAGTACTGCCGATTATAGTAATCAAGGGTATACAGGAGGTGGAGAAATACCTCCACCACCGCCGCCTCCACCGCCGCCTCCACCACCACCGCCTCCACCACCGCCTCCACCGTCGGATGAGTTTCCAGCTCCGCCTCCGCCGGAAGATGAGTTTCCAGTCCCGACACCGGAGCCGGCAACCGTGATATTGTTGGGGCTGGGCAGTTTGTTGCTTGTCAAGTACAGAACAAAGAATTGAAATTATCTGTTGGGGAGAAGTTAGGATGAATAATATTAGAATGAAAAAGCTGATTTCAGTCTTTATAATATGGCTGTTTTTAGTCGTCCCCTGTTGGGCGGAAGCACCCACTGTTGAATTGAAAACCAACTTTGGTGATATTGTAGTCGAACTTTTTGACGCCAACGCACCGGTAACAGTGGCAAACTTCCTGATGTATGTAAAATCGGGCTTCTATGATGGCCTGATATTTCACCGTGTAGTCGATGGTTTCGTGATACAGGGCGGCGGCTTTAATGCAAATCTGGACAGCCGGGACCCCTGCGAACCCATAATCAGCGAAAGCAACAATGGACTTAGTAATCTTCGCTGTACCCTCGCAATGGCAAGGTCGCAGGACGCAAACTCTGCTACTTCTCAGTTCTATATAAACGTTGAGGACAACAATGATACCCTGGATTGGAAGGACCCCAATGACCGAGTGGACCCCAATGATGCCAATGATGTGGGATACTGCGTCTTTGGCCGGGTCATAAGCGATATGAATGTTGTGGACAGAATTGCTCATTTGCCCACCGAATACATTAGCGAGGCATTTAAGAATGTCCCGCGCCCGCCGGGACCGGTCATTATATATAGTGCTAAAATCCTTGGTGACCTTTATGAGAACTCCGGCGTGGATTTCAAAGACTATGCCGTCTTTGCCAATCAGTGGCTGGACAGCGACAACTCCGACCTGCTTGAAGTTACCGCCTCGGATGCTAATGCAGGCGACTGGTTTGGTTACTCCGTTGCTGTCGATGCCAACCATGCTATTATCGGCGCACCTTGGATTAATGACTACACCGGTGCCGCATATATTTTCGAATATAATGATGGTATCTGGACCCAGCAGGCCAAGCTTACCTCTGCTGAAAGTGAAGCTGGTGATTACTTTGGCGCTTCTGTTTCTATCAGCGCAAATCACGCAATTGTCGGTGCCGTTGGTGATGATGACTATATGGGCGCTGCATATATTTTCGAATATAAGGATAGCAACTGGACACCGCAGTCAAAGCTGATTGCATCTGATGACGACATCGCAGACCGGTTCGGCCAGTCCGTTTCTATCAGCGGCGATTGTGCCGTCGTAGGGGCCTGGCTCAATGATGCAAGTGGAATAAACGCCGGCTCGGCTTATATATTCTATCGCAACGAGGGTGACGCAAACAACTGGGGCCAGCAAGCCAGACTGGATGCCGCCGATGCCGCAAATCAGGACAGGTTTGGCTATTCTGTTTCTATCAATGGAGAATATATCATCGTAGGAGCAATTGGAGATGACAGCTACAAAGGCTCGGCCTATATATTCAGGTATAAAGATTCTGCCTGGACACAACAGGCAAAGCTGATGGCTGGTGACGGTGCTGCATCAGATAAATTCGGCACTTCTGTTTCCACCGATGGGTACTATGCGATTGTAGGGGCCCGGTTGAAAGATGAAAGCGATGCCGGCGCAGCATATATATTTGCCCCTAACGAGGTCGACCCCAATAACTGGGACCAGAAGGCAAAGCTGACCGCCTCTGATGCTGCAGCCAATGATTATTTCGGCTGTTCGGTTGCTATTGGCGAAGGTCACGCCCTCGTGGGCGCCTATGCCAACGATGACAGCGGCAGCAGCTCCGGCTCTGCTTATATATTTGGACCTAACGAAATCAATCCGGATAATTGGGACCAGTTGGCAAAGCTAACCGCCTCTGATGCCAATGCTGGTGATTATTTTGGCTTCTCCGTAGCTGTCGGTATCGGCCGACGAGCCATTGTCGGAGCGCAAGGTAATGATGACAACGGCGACGACTCCGGCTCGGCTTATATATTTAATTTATGTCCCGATGCTGACCTCGACGGTGATTGCAGTGTAACCTTGAACGACTTGGCTATCCTTACGGATAACTGGCTTTTGCACTGACCAACATTTGTAAAGGGACCCCACTAAGGGGCAACCCAAGCAGCTATTGAATTTGTCCCCCCGCTTCTTTAGTGGTTGACACAACAACGCTAAAGGAGAATAAAGCCGGAAGAGCAATCTTCTTCCGGCTTTTTTTATAGTTTCACTGTCCTTCATCGACTTTTGCAGAGAACAATCCACCTCGCTAATGGCTAAGCCGTCGGTTATGATTTTCTGAACACTGCGACGACGTTTTCGACCTCAACCACGAACAGACGGTTATCGCCTTCGAAGTCAACCGGTATGGCGCCTTTGGGATTGAACAGCACCTTGTCATATTGACGCAGCGGTATGTCTGGTGAGTTTTCGACCTCAGTGGAGATTGATACGATTCGGCCGGTTATCGTGGGAATTTCTATATTGTCAGGTAGCTTGATTCCGCCTTTGGTTTCTTTCTTGTCCTGGTCCTTGCGAATCAGCACGCGTTTGCCTATCGGCTCGACCGTCTCAAACGTCTCTACTTTGATTTGCTCTTTCTTAGCCATTTTGCTATAGATTCTATAGGATAATTCGTTTCGAATACAATAATTATACTAACTAAAAACCAGTTTTGTTTGCAGATTTTTGATTTTGTGGCCTGTTTATGCGAACAAGCTGTTTTTTACTTTCGACGGCCGCTTGATATTTTAGCTTTTGATTTTCTTCGCCCCAGGATTTGGTCGGCTTCTTCGGGTGTTTCCGGTGGCCATACTCCTTCTGCCTGCAACTTTTTCAGGTTCTCTAATTGCTTAATGCTGACGATAGTTCTGCACTTCGGAAACCTGTTGCATCCTAAGAAAGGTCCTTTTTTACTTTCCCGCACTACCAGTTCGCCTTCCTTGCACTTGTAACACTTTACTCCTGTCGGCGCAGGCGGTTTCTTCGGCGGAAGGACGTTGCCCTCTTTATCTAGTTTAAGAATCGTTTTACACTTCGGGTAATCACTGCAGCCCAAAAATGGGCCGAACCGGCCTCGTCTTTCGACCATCGCCTTGCCGCACTTTGGGCATTTATGACCGCTTATCTTTTCTTCCAATCTTTTGCCGTCTCTGTCGCACGGGCATGCAAATTTGCATTTCGGGTAGCTCGAACAGCTTAGGAACCTGCCGTTTTTGCCGAACCTGTAAACAAGCTCTTTTCCGCACTCGGGGCATTTATATTTGCTGGGTGTGACCTCCGCTTTGGCATGCTTCATTTCCGCCGTTGCCGTCTCCAGGTTTTGCTTGAATGGGCCGTAAAACTCCCTCAAAACGCCGAGCCAGTCTAAGTGCTGTTCTTCGATCTTATCCAGCTGCTCTTCCATATACCGTGTGAAGGCGATGTCCATTATTTTCGGAAAGTACTCGTTTAGCTTGTCGGTAACCACCTCGCCAAGGTCGGTGGCGAAGAATTTTTTATCTGTTTGCTCTACGTACCCTCTCTCCTCAATGGTGCTGATGATTGCAGCGTAGGTGCTTGGCCGCCCGATGCCTTCTTTTTCGAGCGCTTTTACTAAGGCCCCTTCGGTATATCGAGCAGGTGGCTTGGTAAAATGCTGTTCAGCTTTTATGTCCACCGCCGCCAAGTCCTGCCCTTGTTTCAGGCGAGGCAATTGCTGCTGGTTTGAAGGAGTCCCCCATATTCTGCTGAAACCGTCAAAGACCAGAACACGGCCGGCGGCCCTGTACCAGCACCGACCGGCTGATGTCTCCGCTGTTATGTCCGCGCTTGTTTGCTCCCATTTCGCCGAAGCCATCTGGCACGCTACAAACCGCCGCCATACAAGATCGTAAAGTTTGTATTGCTCCGCCGTTAAAAACTGCTTTAAATCCGATGGTGCAAAGTCAACATCCGTTGGACGGATGGCTTCGTGTGCCTGCTGTGCGCCTTTCTTTGAAGCATAAACATTTGCTTTCTCAGGCAGATAATTATTGCCGATACTTTTACTGATATAATTGCGCACCTCTTGTATAGATTCACCCGATAGATGCGTGCTGTCTGTTCGCATATAGGTAATAAGTCCCAGATACCCCATCGACCCCAAATCAATTCCTTCGTATAATTGCTGTGCCACCCGCATCGTTCTTTTCGCTGTAAAACCCAGTTGATTTGCAGCCGTCTGCTGCAGTGTCGAAGTTATAAAAGGCGCCGGCGGATGCGATACCGATTCCTTTTTCTCCACAGCAGCAACCTGGAACTTCGCATCCTTTAGCGCACCGAATATTTTCTCTGCATCCTCCTTGGTAGCTGCTGCAAATTTCTCATCGCCGACCTTGACAAGTTCTGCCTTAAACGCATTATGCTCTGTGAGCCATTTGTTTTGTTCTGCAACGGCAGGGGGCTTACCATTCTCAGTTTTTGCCGTTACAAAATCCAGCCATTCTTGATGATAGTTGCTTCGTAAATCAGTGGTAAAAACCGCCGGGATAAGCCAGTATTCCTTCGGCTTGAAGGCATGAATTTCTCTCTCTCTTTCGACAATCATTTTGACCGCAACCGACTGCACGCGTCCCGCGGAAAGCCCGCTGGCGATTTTTTTCCACAGCAGGGGACTTATCTGATAGCCGACTATCCGGTCGAGGATTCGCCGCGCCTGCTGTGCCATAACCTTGTCCATATCAATCCTGCCCGGTGAGGCAAAGGCCTGCTTTATTGCCGATTTAGTTATGGCATTGAAAATCACACGGTAGGTTCTCTCCTCCGGCACTCCAAGAACCTGCGCAAGGTGCCAGGCGATTGCCTCGCCTTCTCTGTCAAGGTCTGTTGCCAGATAAAGGTCCCGACACCCTTTTGCCGCTGCCTTTAAGGATACTACTGTCTTTTTCTTGCTGGGTGTTATCTCGTAGGTTGGCTCAAAATCATTTTCTATATCAACGCTTAGTCCCTTTGAAGGAAGGTCTCTAACGTGTCCCATAGATGCTTTTACCTCAAAGTCCGACCCGAGATATTTATTTATCGTTTTCGCCTTCGCAGGCGATTCCACAATCACTAATGATTTTTTGTTATTCGTTTTAGCCATAAGCAAAACTCAACTTTAAGCTGCTAAATACTCTTTATCGTGTATTAGTCGGCTATTCCTTAATAAAATTTAGTGGGCTTAGCCACACTTGGCGGTGAATTGGACAAATATAAACAGATTGCAGAACTGTCAAGAAAAATCAATTTCCCCCTTTTTCAGGCTGTTTCTAAAAGCTTCTCCAGTAACGGCTTTAATTTTCGAATGGCGTTGCCGCGATGACTTATCGTGTTTTTTTCTTCGCGGGTTAATTGCGCAGCGGTTTTTTCCAATTTTGGTACGAAAAAAACCGGGTCATAGCCGAATCCATTTTCCCCCATTTCTTTTTCGGCTATTAATCCTTCGAGTTTTCCTTTCGTTTCAACCAAAATTTTTTCAGGACTTGCCAAACACAGACAGCATACAAATCTTGCTGTTCTTTTTTCTTTTGGTACACTTTTAAGGAGCGTTAGAACTTTTGCCATATTTTTATGGTCGAGCAGTTTTCTGTTTTTTTCTTTCGCTCCGGAAAACCTTGCGCTTCTTACCCCCGGCTGACCGCCCAGCGCATCAACCACTAATCCTGAATCATCTGCAATTGTCCACAGCCCTGTTTGTTTCGCATACCCAACGGCTTTCCTGCGAGCATTCTCCGCAAACGTTTTCCCATCCTCTTTTATTTCATTTATATCTGGAAAATCCGCCAGCCCTACCCATTCAACGTCCAAATCCAGCATCGCCATCAACTCAACAATCTTCCCCGGATTCGTACTTGCTACGAGAATTTTTCGTTTCATCGAATCAGTATTTCATCAGCTCATTAGTTTCTTGAGCAGTGCCCGCTGGAAGTGCAGCCGGTTCTCAGACTGGTCGAAGACAATCGAATTTTTCGACTCGATAATCTCATCGGTGATTTCAAGTCCGCGATACGCCGGCAGACAATGCATAATCCTAACGCTGCTCCCCGCTAATTTGACTAATTTGGCATCGACCTGAAACGCCTTGAAATCCTTAATGCGTTTCGTCTTTTCGCTCTCCTGTCCCATACTCACCCACGTATCGGTGTAGATAATGTCAGCCCCGCCAACGGCCTGCTTTGGTTCATTTGTTTGCTTGACGCTTCCAGCCGATATTTGATTGGCTGTCTCGATTGTCTCAGCATCGAGTTCATACCCGGCTGGCACCGCAATGACCATTTTCATCCCTAATTTGGCGCACACAAACGCCAGCGACCGCGCTACGTTATTGCCGTCGCCGATATATGCAATCTTAACACCTTCGAGTCGGCCGAGATGCTCTTTAATTGTCAGCACGTCCGCCATCGCCTGGCACGGATGCAACCAGTCCGTCAGCGCATTTATCACCGGCACCGTCGCAAATTCCGCCAGTTCCACAACAACGCCGTGCTCGAACGTCCGTGCCATTATGCCGTCCACATATCGGCTCAACACCCGCGCCATATCCTTGACCGGCTCGCGTTTGCCGATGCCGCCGATGTCTTCCGGCTTAACGTAAATCGCGCTGCCGCCGAGGTCTGTCATTGCAACGTGGAAGCTGATTCGCGTCCGCAGACTGGGCTTTTCGAACAGCATCGCCAGCACCTTCCCCGCAAGGCACAAGTCCTGCCCGCCGCCTTTATACAATTTCTTGAGAGAGGTGCTCAAATCGAGCAGCTCCTGCAATTCCTCAGCCGAACAATCATTTATGCTCAAAAAATGTTTCATTTATTTTGACTCCAAGCCGCAGAGATTTCTTCTTATTTTAGCCACAGAGACCACAGAGCACACAGAGAAATAATTTATAATATTTTTTAAATAAATTCTGGTTTATATTACGTTGGTAATTATCTTGATTAATTACTCTTTCCGCTCCTTTATTTTACCCATAAGTTCTTTCAATGATATGACTTCTATTGGACAATCCTTCCAATCATTCTCCCAGCAAACAATCACATCACATTCATCCGGATTATGCCCATGCTCCTTGAAGTTTGAGCTTCTATATTCAAACTCGATTGCGACCCGCTCCCATCTGCCTTGCTTACCTTGTATTTGCCGCTTGCCTTCACAATCCGGAAAGTCTGTCCTTACTGCCTCTATAATAAAACCTAATTGCTTACTCAACATTCCAAACAAATATATCACACCCTGCTCATTTAGCGGAGCGTGCCGAAGTCCCAAGAAGTCAATTGGTTCTCCATATTCTACCCTTTTTGATGTTCGCGGCCTTTGCGGTTGGCTCGGAGAAATATCAAGGATGGTTTCTTTTAAATTTTCCACGGAGTTTTCTTGTGCCTTGTTCTTCCACTTAACAAATTGTTCCAAAGCCACAACCCAAGACCCAAATCTTTTTTGATAAGTTGAGGGTGAAAATCCCCCCGAATGCCTCATCTCATCAAATGTTGGTTGTCTCCCTAATTTGGTCCACAACTCATCTATCGCAATAAATAGATCCTCATTTGGAATATCTACCCTTTTTAGAACCGACAACCCTGCTTTCTTTAACGCAGCATTCCAAGAACCGAATCTATCTTCGTAAACTTTGCAGCTAGCTTTTCCAAACTTTTTAAACTGTCTTTGCGTTGGAGGCTTACCCAATTGTTCTGCAACTCTTCTCAGTTCATTCAGTAGACTATCGTCGGAATAATCAGAAAGTCGTTTGACGTTATAATCCATAATAAACGCTGACCTTTTATAACTTTTTAATTTTTTTTCTCTGTGTCCTCTGTGCTCTCTGTGGCTTAAGAACCCAAGACCTCTGTGGCTCAAAGAGCAACACGTTTAATGCCATCGACTAGTCTCTTTTCCCCAAAGTTGACTATCAAACCTCGTTTGAGATTTGTCGCCTTAAGATAAGAAAGTGCCTGGGCCAACGCCACTTCCGGCATCTTAGACAGCGATTTTATTTCTACAACCACTTCATTCTCGACAAGAAGGTCTATTTTTTGACCCTTGATGATTTTGCCTTTGTAGATAATATCAGCAGGAAATTGTCTTTTATATTTTATGCTCTGCAGTTCGAATTCATAGCAGAGGGCTTCTTCGTAAATCGACTCAAGAAGTCCGGGGCCAAGCTCTCGATGAACTTCGATTGCCGCCCCGATTATTTTCTCTGTCAACTCATCCGCCATTTTATTATTATCTCTGCGACCTCTGTGTTCTCTGTGGCCAACTTAATTTTAAATCTCTGTGCTCTCTGTGTCCTCTGTGGCTAACACATCCGAGGCCTCTGTGGCTAAGAACCGCTTAAAACATTATCGATAATATCGACCGCTGCGTCTATTTCTTCCTTCGTAACAATCATCGCCGGCATCAGCCGCAGAACGCTCTCATGTGTGCAGTTTATCCGCAGCCCTTTCTCCAAACATTTTTCGACTATTTCTTTGCCCGGGCCTTTCAATTGAATCCCAATCATCAAGCCGATGCCGCGGACGTGGTCTATAATAGAATGCTTTTGCTTCAACCCATTGAGCTTTTCCTGGGCGTATCGTCCGATGCTGGCCGCATTTTCCAGCAGATTATCTTCTTCTATTGCCTCAATCACCGCAATCCCCGCTGCGCACGCTAAGCAGTTGCCGCCGAACGTCGAGGCGTGCTTGCCCGGAACTAACTTTGCTGCCAGCTCTTCCTTGGCCATCATTGCCCCTATCGCAACCCCGCCGCCAAGCGCCTTCGCCAGCGTCATAATGTCCGGCTCAACATCAAAATGCTGGTATGCGAACCATTTGCCCGTTCGCCCGACTCCGGTTTGCACCTCATCGAGTATCATTACCGCTGCCTTTTCGTCGCACAACTGCCGAATCGCCTGCAGATATTCTTTAGTAGCAACATTTATACCGCCTTCACCCTGAATCGGCTCAACCATCACCGCTGCAACCTCGTCGTCGAAGGCCGACTCCAGTGCTTTAATGTTGTTGAACGGTACATAAACAAACCCCGGCAGCAGCGGCAGCAGTCCCTCATGGTGCTTCGGTTGTGCTGTCGCCGTAAGTGTTGCGAAAGTTCGCCCGTGAAAGCTGCCTTCAGCCGTGATGAATTTATATTTCTCGCCCGACGTATACAGCCGTGCCAGTTTCAGCGCCGCCTCGTTGGCCTCGGCTCCACTATTGCAGAAAAAACATTTTCCTCCGAACGCCCGTTCGCTCAGAAGCTTTGCCAGCACGCCCTGTGGCTCGGAATAAAATGTATTATCGACATGCAAAAGTTCACCCACCTGTTTGCGAATCGCCTCAACAACCTTCGGATGGCAGTGACCTATCCCGCTAACTGCCCAGCCGGGAAACATATCCAGTATTTTATTGCCGTCGGCGTCGAAACAGTAGCAGCCCTGACCACGAACAATCACACGCCGAAGGCGTGGATAATTGCCGATAACGTATTTATTAAACAAGCCGATTGTCTCTTCTGTCGTCATATTTCACATCTCAGTTCTTAATAATTTCTGTCCCGATTCCTTTGTCGGTATAAATCTCCAATAGCAGTGAATGAGGTATTCTGCCGTCGATAATATGCGCCTTCTTGACCCCTGTATCCAGCGCCATCAGGCAAGCTTCGACCTTCGGCAGCATCGCATCGCCGATAATTCCGGCCTCAATCATCTCTTTAATTTGCGCCTCATTAAGACTCGACACCCGGCTTTCAGGGTCGTTGATGTCAGTTCGTATCCCATGCGTATCGCTCACAACGACGAGCTTCTCTGCACCGATACCGCCGGCAACCTTGCCTGCTGCGCTGTCGGCGTTAACATTCAATCTCCCGCCCGCCTTGTCTTTCGCCACCGATGCAATCACCGGTATAATCCCGTCTGCACAGAGCGTCTTTAACAGTTCCGAATTTACTTCGGTAACCTTGCCGACTAATCCGAGGTCGATTTTTCGCCCATTTTCGCTGGCTAATCGCAGCACCTCCGCAAACAACACACAGCTACTCAGCGTATGCAGTGCCATCACCTTGCAGTTCAGCTCTCCGAGCGTCTTGCATATCGGCGTATTGATTTCATGCACGAGCGTATGTTCCACTATCGTCAGCGTCCGCTCGTCGGTGTATCGCCGCCCCTGAACCCACACCGCCTCGATGCCGACCTCGTTCATCGCCTTTGTAATCGCCTTTCCGCCGCCGTGCACAATAATCGGCCGTATCCCGACCGTCGCCATAAACGCTACGTCCGTCAATAGCTTCTTCTGCATACACGTCTCGTCGAGGATACTCCCGCCGAGTTTCACGACAACTATTTTGCCGCGAAACTGCCGGATATATTCCATCGCCTCTATCAACGCATCCGCTTTTGTAATCGCTTCTTTCATCTAACCAACCTTCCCTAAACTCTGATTGAACAACCTGTCCTGAGTCTGTCGAAGGAACAGGTGAGTTTATCCAATGTAAGTCCAGTTAGTCAAGGTATATTTACGCCTTTTGCAGTATAGCGTTAGCGTCAAAAAAACAAAGCCATAGGCGTTGTTGCGGATTCGTTGTGCATCGGGATGGTTTCAGCGTGGTTCTTGTGATGAAGTATTTTTAGTGATATTATAGTTGTTATATGAGCGGTTCAAACAGGAATACAACAGACAAAAAAGAGCGGAACATTGGTCAGGCGACAAGGGGAGTTATCTGTCAGGAGGGGCAGGGCTTATTAGCACAATCGAACTCCAATGCCGGATTGATGGTAATTTTATTTGTCGTTGTTTGTGCGACGGTCGTTGTTGTGCATTGGCCGGCACTATCAGCCCGCGCGTTGTCTTTTGATGATAACCAGTATCTCACAGAGAACCTGCTGGTTAAAAACCCCTCGTGGGCTTCTGCCCGGCGGTTCTTGACGGAGATACTTAAGCCTTCAACAGTGATGGGATACTATCAGCCGCTTTCGATGATATCTCTGATGGTTGACTACGCCTTGGGTGGGCGAGTCGATAACCTGATGCCTTTCCATCGAACCAGTCTTATTTTACACGCAGCCAACACGGCATTGATAATCATTCTGCTTTATCTGCTGTTTGCTCGGCCGTGGATAGCTGCGGCAGTGGGACTGCTTTTTGGTCTTCATTCTATGACGGTAGAACCGATTGCCTGGATTGGTGAGCGTAAAACTCTTTTGGCAGCTTTTTTTGCGCTGTGGTGCCTGATATTTTATGTGAGATTTGTTCGCAAAGGTGGTTGGAAGCTTTATAGCGGTTGTTTGTTGATGTATGTTTTGGCATTGATGTCCAAGCCGACGAGTACCCCTTTGCCGGTACTAATGTTGTTGATGGATTTTTGGCCATTGAAGCGATTGAAATGGCGGATGGTTTCAGATAAGCTTCCTTTTTTTGCAATAGGGCTTATTTCTGCAGTTATTACGTATATATCTCAAAACCGCACCGCCCGTATTATACTGCCGAGTGAATACGGCTTGGCTCGCATCCCGCTGATAATCTGTCACAATATAATATTCTACCCGTACAAAATGCTCTATCCTGTTAATCTATCGTCGAACTACACTTTACCAGATAGAGTTGATTTATCGGCTCCTATGGTTTTGGCAGGTGTCATAGCAACCTCTATTTTGATAATGGTTCTGGTTACGTCACTGCGGTGGACACGAGGACCTCTGGCTGGCTGGTTGTTCTTTTTTATCGCTATTCTCCCAACTATGCAGATTATAAGGTTCGGCAATGTGATTGCCTCAGACAAATTTGCCTATCTTCCTTCATTGGGGATACTGATGATACTCGCATCTTTTCTAAGTTGGCTTTGCGTTACCAGCAAACTCAAAAAAAAGTCTGTGCTAATTGTGATTGTAATAATAGTTGTGATTGTATTATGTGGTGTTGAGTCGATTGCCACGCGCCGGTATCTGGCAAAATGGCGGGATACCACAAGTCTTTATGAACACATGCTCAAATTAACGCCGAGGCAGGTGTCGTTGTACAATAACTTAGGTTGGGAATTGTACTCGAAAGGCAGGATTGATGAAGCGATAGACTATTACCTTAAGGCGCAGGATATCTATCCCAATGATGCCAAAACACACAACAATCTTGCCAGTGCTCTTAAAGCCAAGGGCCAGCTTGAAAAAGCGGAGGTGCATTACCGCAAAGCCCTTGAGATTGCTCCCAGTGAGGGCAAGATTCATAGCAATTTTGGTATTTTGCTTGCGTCGGAAGGCAGATTTGATGAGGCGATAAGTCATTATCGCAAGGCACTTGAGTTGATGCCGGAATCTATAGAAGTACGAAATAACCTAGCTATCGCGCTTCGGTCAAAAGGCAAATTCGACGAGGCCATAGACCTTTATAACCAGGGGCTGAAACTTTGGTGGGATTCCGCAGTGCTGCACAACAATCTAGCGCTGGCGTTACTGAAGCATCCTGACCCGAAAAGTCGCGATATCGCTGCCGCAATCACTCATGCTAAGCGCGCGGTTGAATTGACGCAGTATAAAGACCCGGTATTCCTTCAGACACTTGCCGTTGTTTACAATGCCGCCGGGCAATCTGAGCAGGCTATAATAACCGCTCAGAAGGCGCTTTCCATGGCCGCCGCTGCTAAGAATGACAGACTTGCCGGCCAAATCCGAAACCAAATCAAACAATATAAACTCGCAAAACATTAAATATCAAAAGCGTTTTCATATGGATTTGAAAAGTTCTTCTGCCTGACGACGGCAAATATCACAGGAACGGCAACGTTACGTATCTATCATATCTGCTCCCAATTGCCCGCACGCCGCCTTTATCTTGCGTCCCTTCTTGAAGCGGATGGTGGTTTCGATACCGGCTTCTTCGAGCACTTGCGTGAACCGTTTTATGGCTTCCCTGCTACTTGCCGCAAACAAACAGTGCGGATGAGGATTATACTCAATCAGGTTCACGTTGCATCTCACCTGTCGTACCAGTTTAGCTAACATTTGAGCATACAGCTTGGAATCATTCACGCCCTTTATCAGCACGTATTCGAACGTTACCCGCTCCCCCGTCTTTTTCTGGTAATCCTTCACCGCCGAAAACAACTCTGCGATAGGACACTTCTTATTGATGGTCATAATCTTGCTTCGTAGCACATCGACCGGTGCATTCAAAGATATCGCCAGTCGTGGACGAACACCCTCCTTCGCCAGTTTCCGGATACCATCGACCTCTCCACAGGTACTGATTGTCAAATGGCGAATGCCGATGTTTTTCCCGTCCGGATGATTTAATATCCGCACCGATTTCAAAACCGCCCCATAATTCTGTAGTGGCTCTCCCATTCCCATATAAACAATGTTGTTTATCCTGCCCTCGTCCTCTTTAATAACGTTAACTTGGTCGACTATCTCCGCCGCCGTAAGGTTTCGCCGGAATTTCAGCTTCGCTGTTGCACAAAACGTGCAGTTCACCGAACATCCTACCTGCGTCGAAACGCACAGTGTTTTGCGCTTTCCGTCAGGCAGAAGCACCGCCTCGATTCGCTCGCTGTCGCTCAGTTCAAAAAGATACTTTTTAGTCCTCTCCACATCAGCTAACGTCTGTATCGTTTTCAAATGCGAAATATAGTAGCCTTGCTTTATCAACTCAGCTCGAAAGACCTTGCTTAAGGGGCTTATACCTGAGATATCAACAGCTCCTTTGCAGTGGATGAACGTGAAAATGTATTTGGCTAGATATTTTTTCTGACCGAAAGTTTCGACTATGTTCTCAAGCTCACCGAGCGTCTTATTTTTAAGGTCCTTGTCCACAATCGCCATTCTACAAACCGCAGGTTTCTCTGTCGAACCCAATAAACCACCCAATGTCGAATAGTGTCGGTTTGGAAATTTATCCGGCGAAAACTTTCAAAGGGGGGAATTTAAAAAATTTTACCCTCCTAAATTAGCTCGTACCTTTTCGAGGATTGCCATCAGTTTCTTTTGCTCCGACTCGGTAGCGCTGGACATAACCTGCCGTATCTGTTTGAAGTAATGCGGCTCGACTTTTTCGAACAGCTTTTTGCCTTTGGTCGTGAGCTTGATGATATTGAATCGGCGGTCCTCGGAATGTGCTGTGCGGGCAACAAGCTCCGCTTTTTCCATTCTGTCTATAAGCGTCGTAATGTTGGCGCGGTTGACAAGCATCATATCGCTTAATTGTGCCTGGCTCAGGCCGCCTTCTTCCTCGGCTTGATATGTAAGCAGCGCCATTACGTTATACTGAACGTCCGTTAGTCCAGACGCCCTGAATAACTCGTCGGCGCGTTTTTTAAGCAGGTTTGCCGTATAATAGATATTCAGCAAAGCTTCGTGTCCGACTATGTCGAACCCCTTTTTTAATTTTAATTCCTCTTTGAGTGGCATATTAAGTTTTCCATAATTGAATTGTTTATATATAAACTATATATATGCTAACCGATTGTCAATAAAAACTTTTAAGTTTTTAAAAGTCTCCGTGCAATTCAAGACCCCCCAGAATCGCAATTTTTGCTCACTCAACACATATCTGTCATCCGTCAGCCGTTTTCTGCTGTCGGCGACTTACCTCTCACGGCTACAGCCCTTCACTAAGCCAACTATCCACCAGTAAGCCAAGGTCTTTCATATCAACTATCCCATCACCGCCAGCCGGTGCGATGTCCGCAGAAAGTACACTAGGCGGCTGTTGCCACTGCGAGGCAAGAACTGCAAAGTCCACAAAATCAACATCGTAATCGCAGTCTAAATCTCCCGTGCCCGCAAAACATCGCCGTATAATCCCAAGATCATAGGGGATGTTACCGTAATCTCCATAATCTCCATCCACTACTCCCTGTATCAGAATCTCACAACGATCTATATCGTCGATTTCCAATCTTTCATTCGTCCCTGCGCGGATTATTTCTCCATGGGAAACCTGGTCTGTCCAGTGGTCTGCATTGTCTACCAGCTGATCTCTATGCGCCCATTGCTCTTGAAGCTTTGTCCAAGTCCCACCAGGGCTGCTTGCAGTCCACAATTCTTGGTGCCTGGCAATATCTTCAACCATCATATAATACTTGCCATCTGCTTTATTCTTATAAACATGTACCGCTTCAAAGGTATTGGTGGCAACTACTGTAGCTGACGACCAGCTGTATGGGAAATTTGCAACCGTTGTGCTGCGTCTTTTAATCGTACGTGTTCCGTCCATTGGCGAATAGAAACAATAAACGTCAGTACCATCAGATATACACCAGAAATCAATGCCATCGTAAAAACCCATCGATTGCCCAGCCGCCCATCCACCTGGGTTGTTGATATCTGTATTGGTCGAAAAAGTCGCGCCTAATCCGCTCTGGTAAATTAAATACCATTTGCCTTTTGCTTCGAACCAAAAGACCTGTGGAGCGCAAAAATAGGACCCGCCATCAAGTGAGCTCATATAATAACGAGTTGCGCTATTTAGCCCCGATATGGAGGTTGCAGAAGCGTATCCCATTTGCCAATGGCCGCCATCACCAACGTCACGTCCGGTGTAAAAGAGGTGCCATTTGCCCCCGGAATACACAATGGACGGGTCTTTGACAGCTTTATCATCAAATGAACCTGGTGGTCCATCTAAAAAACATCTTGCATCTACCCTCCATATTGGGACCGGCTCATAAGTCGTAAAGTTCCAGACTTCGCCTTTAAAGATTGTGTAATCAGGTGCTGCATTGACCTCGTCGATACGCCAATAATAGGTTGTGTCGAAATCAAGAAATTCGGGCTGGTCATAAGTCGTAGTTAAATGGTTTTGGCTGACCAGTACGCCCATCGGATTGCTTCTGTTGGCGTCGGTTACATCGTTAAAATCAGTACCGAAGTATACGTCGTGCGAAACCGCATAAGGTCCTGGCGACCAGCTAAGAACGATGTTAGCACCTACATCTTTAGCGCTGTTGGCAGGGATTGGGTTCTCGGCAATTCCGAGCTCGGTCGTAAAGCCCCAGACCTCGCCTTTAAAGATTGTGTAGTCAGGTGCAGAATTGACCTCATCAATACGCCAAT
>CAZBST010000002.1:0-352236 GCA_964494805.1 uncultured Pirellulales bacterium
AAGAGGCAGGGCGGATGTTGTGGGGCTTTTTACATATGTTGCTGTTGTTTCCGGAGGCCGCAATGAGGAACAATAGAATTACGCAGTGGCTTAGCCACGAAGTAAATAGAAAAGATGGCCGAACTGGAGGACACAACAGCAATGAATTTTCTCCGCCAATTCTTATATCATAAACCGCATAGGCAAAAATAGGTAGTTTTCCCTAGTTTGCCCTTCCAGGGAATCTACGCTAATCAATACGGTAGGAGTAATTCTTTAGTCGATGGCATTTAGTTCTCTCGGTCCTTCCAACGCTTCATGCAATTTCATTCTTATTACGACTCTTTTACCTTGGATAGCTTTCCTCTTTATAGGTTCTTGGTTTACATAAATCTTGTTTGGATGACCATTATTCCGCTTTTCGTATGTCACGCTTATTTTGGCCTCAGTTCCAATTCCGACTTCATGTATTATATTCTTTTTATCAGCAGGATCTGTCTTTAATTCGAATTGCTGTGCCTGAGTATGGGGTATTGACATCCGCTCCCCAAAATCAAAAACCATTTTACTTAAATTAGCAGCTTTTTTCCCACTCCGAGCTTTGTGATCTGGAAATTGGACTTCGACAATAACGTGGGTCATTGTTCCTGCATGTTTTGCGTATTGTTCATTTGCAATCCTTCCAGCAGAGTTTTCTAAAATCCTTTGGGCGAAATCAATAGCTTTACCCAGATTTACTTTGCTCGTACGAGGAGTAACGTCGCTAGATAAAGGCACATTGCGGCCTTGTTTATCGAACGTCGTTACTTTCACATTTTTGTTTGGCTTTTCAGGAGATATACACCAGTAACCAAGTCTTGTTTTATCAGCGCCGAATAAACCTTCGACTCCTCTGTCCAATTCGTTGAGAGTGTGCAAACTGAAACATAGGTCTTTGGCCCTTTGCTTTGCTGTTTCCGTGAATGAATGCGCAACTATAATGACTTTGTCTACGATAATTCCACCGTTACTGTTATACTTCCCTCCATATTCTTCTACTACTGTCGCATCGATTGATCTGGAAAGATCTCTTGCCTCAATAGCAACTCTGAATGGGTATAAGTCTGTTTTAAATTCGACGAGAATATCTATTTCTCTTGGAGGTCCTCCAGATGAAGGAGTTACCATTGCTGAAGTCGTAACAGTTGCATTTTTTGGTGCATATAGCCGCTGAATAATATCAACTAACTTTTGAAATTCATTTGTTCTTTTAGGCATACCGTTTATTTATTTCAACAAAGATTATACAGTCCGTATAAAATCAAAATTCCCGCGATGCTTCCTCTCCAAAGGTGCAGAGGGAATTTTACCGCATTTTATAGATTTGCACAATCGTTTTTTTAACGGCAAAAGATATGAAACAGAACAACCCCCACCGCGCCGCGTGGGGCTAAAATATTTTGAGATTGCCGCGTTGCACTCGCAATGACCGATCGGCAATAAACCCTGCCATCAAGATGGCAGGGCTAACCGGAAATAGTAACCCCGCCAAAGTGTTGGCGGGGCTAACCATTGACAGAATCGCGGATGGGAGGTAGATTATCTGGTCGTGGGCAAATCGAAGAAAAAACCAATAATCGGGATTTTAGGCGGGGTCGGGTCAGGCAAAAGCACCGTTGCAGCGGAGTTTGGCAAATTGGGCTGCGTGGTAATCGACGCCGATGAGATTGCTCATAACCTCCTTAAAAGAAAAGACTTACGAAAGAAGGTTATCGCCCGATTCGGCCGGGGGATTTTGAAGCGCGGAGGTAAAATCGACCGGCGGAAATTAGCCGGGGTTGCTTTTGCCGGCGCCAGGAATATCAGCGCGCTTAACAGGATAATACATCCTCTTGTCTTTAAAGAGGTTAGGGAACTTATAAAAAAGGCAAATGGCCAAAAAAAAGTTGCGGCGATTGTTCTGGATATGCCGCTTTTGATGGAAGTCGGCTGGCAAAAGCGGTGCGACAGGCTCATTTTCGTCAAATGCAGGCGGCAAATAAGGTTTAAAAGAGCTAAAAAGGCGGGTATTTTGAACCTGGAGAAACTAAAATTTAGAGAAAATTTTCAGATTTCTCTGGACAAGAAGAAAAGCGTCGCCGATAATACCATTGATAACAATTCTGGCTTCTCGGCGTTAGCCAAGCAAGTCACTGATATCTTCTCAGGTATAATGGGTAAGCAGGGTTTGTCATAAAGAAGAGTTTAAAACCAGCTTTGATAAATTAAACTTTATTTCTACGTGTTCAAAATCCAAATCTTAGTGAATTCCTAACTGGAATGCTGAATTAAGCAAACAATAGGTTTCGGCAAACGAAAAAAAGGAGTAAATATGGCTAAGGCCTCTACAAGAAGAAAAAGTAGCAAGAAAAAAGCCGTCGCGGAAGAACAAGAACAGATTACCAACGAGCAGCAAGCGGAACAGCAGGAATCCGCAGCCACAGTTACGGCTGAAGAAGCCCGAAAGACCAAAAAGACGGAGGAGGAATCCACTCATGAGAAATATGAGCGGATTAAGAAGGGCAGCCTCTATTTGACAGACCTGCAGAAACTGACCGTAGCAGAGCTGCACGATATAGCCAAGAAAGAGAACATACAGGAATACACCGCATTAAAAAAGCAGGATTTGATTTTCAGGATTCTCAAAGAGCGTATTCGCCAGAACGGCCTGCTTTACGGCGAAGGCGTATTGGAAGTGCTGCCGGACGGCTACGGATTTCTGCGAAATCCGAGTTACAACTACTTGTCCAGCCCGGATGACATCTACGTCTCACCCTCTCAAATCAGGCGTTTCGGCCTGCGAACAGGAAACACCGTATCGGGGCAAATCAGGCCGCCTAAAGATTCGGAAAAGTATTTTGCCCTGCTGCGGGTCGAAGCGATTAACTTTGAAAACCCCGATAATCTTGCGGAAAAGATAGTATTCAGCGATTTGACGCCCCTGCATCCGGAGCAACGTCTAATACTGGAAACCTCGCCGGAAGAATTAAACATGCGAATAGTCGATTTGATAACACCGGTGGGCAAAGGTCAGCGAGGCTTGATTGTCGCTGCGCCGCGAACCGGCAAGACAATCCTGCTGCAAAAAATCGCGAACGCCATCAGCACAAATCACCCTGATGTAAAACTGATAGTGCTGCTTATTGACGAACGGCCCGAGGAAGTTACGGAAATGGAACGCAAAACCGCCGATGACGTCGAGGTCATAAGCTCTACTTTCGATGAGCCGGCCGCCCGTCATTGTCAGGTGGCAGAGGTCGTAATCGAAAAGGCAAAGCGGATGGTAGAATACGGCCAGGACGTGGTTATTCTCCTGGACTCGATAACGAGATTAGCCCGCGCCTATAACACCGAGCAGCCGCACTCGGGCAAAATTCTAACAGGCGGCGTCGATTCCGGCGCAATGCAGATGCCGAAGAAATTTTTCGGCGCAGCAAGAAACGTCGAACACGGCGGCTCGCTGACTATCTTCGCAACCGCGCTAATTGACACCGGCTCAAAAATGGACGAGGTCATTTTCGAAGAGTTTAAGGCAACCGGAAATATGGAACTGCACTTAGACAGACGCCTTGTTGATAGAAGGACCTGGCCGTCTATAGACATCAGCCGAAGCGGTACCAGAAGGGAAGAACTGCTGCTCGATGCAAAGGAACTCGAACTTGTATATCGGCTCCGAAGGGTACTCAGCGAGCTGAATCCGGTTGAAGCGATAGAGCTGCTCAAAAACAGACTCACCAAGTGCCGAACCAACGCAGAGTTCCTGATGACGATGAATTTGGATTAACCCTAACTTTACAATAAGATACAGTTAAATTAAAATTAGATTCCGGCGGGCAATGGCTCGCCGGATTTTTTTGCATATTTTGCCTTAGTAATGAAGAGAGGCACAAATGCGGGCCAGACAATTTCACTGTTTCGTTATACTTTGTCTTTGTGGAAACATCTTTGCGTCACAGCCGGACGCTAATGAGACAATAAATGCAGGAGCGTTGAAACTTGAAATATATATTTCCAGAACGGCTAATGTATTCCACGCTGTTGACCAAATATCCAAATGGAGCGAGTTTTGTCATAAGCAGTATATCGCTTATTTCGAGCAATCAGAAGGGGGAATAAACAGGGAAGATGAAGAGCTTCTGGCCCGGCACTGCAAGATTCGCAAATCGCACGGCTGGGGCCAGGGGCTCGAACAAACATTCTATACTCCTCTCGATATCAATGCGGCAATCGAAGCAGCCATCAAAAAGGGACGTCTTACAGAAGAGGAGGCAAAGACAGAGCGGCACATCCTGAACCATTTCGAGCAGCGAGTCGACCGGCTTATGGAACAGGAAATGCCAACATTGAATAAATTCCTTGAGAAACTGTCGGCACAGAAATCCGAGCTGACTGTTTTTGCAGCAGATATTTCGCGATTTGTCGGAGAGGCGAATTTGACCGTCCCGGTTTACCTGCTGGCCAATCCTCACGAAAGAAACTGCGGGGGCGGCTTCAACGGGGGGGTATTGACCCTCGAAATCGCAAAAGATTACGATATGTATCCGACGCTTCTTCATGAACTTTTCCACGCATTCCTAAGGACCAGACAGGATGTAATTGAAAGAGCAGCAAAGTCAACGCCGAGTCTGGATTCGGAAACACTTTCGGAAGGTCTCGCCTACACCTTCAATCCCGGGATTATTCACGCAGGCGATTCAGACCAGCTTCTGTCCAATGCGGCTGAATATATGTCAAAGGACTCCTCTTTGAGCAATTCATATACACGTTTTAATCTTTTCGGCCTAGCCCTTCGGCCTCTGCTGAAAGATGCGCTTTATAAAAAGCGACAGACGCTTGATGATTTTCTTCCTCGTGCGGCGGACGCGTGGCTTGTTTTGAATGAACTCGATAAAGCACGAAACGCAAAGGGCAGCGCACAAACACACGACTATCGCAAAGACCCCAGACAATCTATTTTTGTATTCGGCCAATACGACGGGGCAAGCTGGCAGATGTTGGTGAACAGCGTTAATAATCATCTTTTCGGCAGGCATCATAATTTGAACGAATACAATGAAATGCTGACAAAAAATTCCAAGCCGGGCGACCAGATTATCCTGCTCCTTTCGCTCGACAGCAATGAACGTGTCCCGCAGGAATTCAGCGACTTGATGCCTTTATCCTGGGCGCAGGTCGAAGAGCGTCTTAAGAATGGCCGGTTTGTATTTGAACAGGGATTTTCCCGAAAAATGACGGTATTTCTCATAGCAGCCGCTACTACCAGCGAAATAAACACGGGGTTTCAGCGGCTTATAGCGGAAAAGAAATTCGGCTCTCAAAAAGGAAAAAATGAATAGGACGCCGGCTTTTGAATAAAAGACGGAACGCTGACGCGGCGAACACGCTTTACATAGAAGTATAATTTTATTAATATAAAATTCCGGCAGAGCGTTATTATGCCGGAATTTTTTATTGGCCGTTATCCAAAAGCAGTTAAGTTATGGGCGAACAACTTTCAAAAGTTTATGAACCGAAAACGATAGAAAAACAGGCGAACGAAATTTGGTTTTCGCAGGCCTTCTTTCACGCTGAAGCACCTTCGGATGAGAAGAAAACCACCCGCAAACCCTATACAATCGTTATACCGCCGCCTAACGTTACGGCACCGCTGCACCTCGGCCACGCGCTAAATAACACATTACAGGACGTGCTGATTCGGTTCCGCCGGATGCAAAATTACAATACGCTATGGATGCCCGGCACCGACCATGCCGGCATTGCCACCCAAACAGTCGTCGAGAAAAGATTGCTCGCTGAACAAGGCAAAAAACGCACAGACTTCCAGCGAGATGAATTCATCGCCCACGTGCAGGCCTGGAAAGACGAATATGAGGCCAAAATCATCGAACAACTGCGGGCGATGGGCTGCTCGTGCGATTGGGAGCGAACGCGGTTTACGATGGACGAGGTGTGCGCGAAGGCCGTCCGCGCCGCATTTTTTAAACTATTTAAGGATGGTCTGATTTATCGCGGCAAACGATTGGTCAACTGGGACCCGGCTACGCAGACGGTACTGGCTGATGACGAGGTCGAGCACGAAACAGTGGAGGGACATTTCTGGTATATGAGGTATCCGCTGGCCGAATCTGTCGAGATTGAAGGCAAGCGAGTGGAATATGTCACCGTGGCTACGACCCGGCCGGAAACTATGCTCGGCGATACGGCTGTCGCGATGAATCCGGCAGACCCGCGAGCCAGATTCCTTGTCGGAAAAAAGGTTCGGCTGCCAATTGTAGGCCGGCTTATCCCGATTATAGCGGATGAGCACGTTGTTTTGCCAAATCCTGAAAGTGAGGACGAAAAGGCAAGATTTTCGACCGGCTTTTTGAAAGTCACGCCGGCCCACGACCCTGACGACTGGGAGATTGGCCAGAGACAGGGACTGGAAGTTATCAACGTGATGGCTCCGGACGGCTCTATCAGCGACAAATTCGGCTGGACAGACTGGGAACAAACTAAAAATTCGGATGTCGAGAATCTCATCGGTATGGACCGTTTCGAGGCACGCGAGGCGATTGTCGAATGGTTCCGCCAAGAAAATCTTCTCGAAGACGTTCGCGAATACAGCCACGAAGTCGGACATAGTTACCGTAGCCACGTCCCTATTGAGCCATATCTGTCCGACCAGTGGTATATAGCCGTCAAAAAACCCATTGAACACCTGAAAGAAAAGTTCGGCTCCGGGCTTATAGAAGGCACTGATGTTCCGGTAAACTCATTGGCAGGTCTGGCATTAAAACCATTGCTTGACGGCCGGTTGAGATTCATCCCCGAACGCTATAAGGAAACATATCGAAGCTGGCTGGAAAACTTGCGCGACTGGCCTATCAGCAGACAACTCTGGTGGGGACACAGGATTCCGATATGGTACTGCCAAGATTGTGGGCAAACCAATAGTGGTGTAGATGACCCAACAAGCTGCGGAAAATGTAGGTCTGGTAATCTGATGCAGGATGAGGATGTTCTTGATACGTGGTTTAGCTCAGCGTTGTGGCCATTCAGCACGATGGGTTGGCCGGATGAGACGCCGGAACTGAAGACTTTCTATCCGGGTGATGTGCTTTGCACAGCCCGTGAAATTATCACGCTCTGGGTATCGCGTATGGTGATGATGGGGCAATACTGCGCAGATGATATTCCATTTAAGGACGTTTTTATTCACGCGATGATACAGGACGGCGAAGGCCGCAAGATGTCCAAGAGTCTCGGCAACGGGATTGACCCGCTTGTGGCCATCAACAGCCACGGGGCTGATGCGATGCGGTTTACGCTGGTCAGTATGACGACACAGACGCAGGATGTCAGGATGCCGGTGGAGAAAATGAAACTGCCGGATGGGCGAACGGAAAACACATCGCCCAAGTTCGACATCGGCCGAAATTTCTGCAATAAACTCTGGAACGCCTCGCGCTTTGCATTGATGAACCTTGATGGTCTTGAGCCGGACAAATTCGACAAAGATAAAATGACAATTACCGACAGATGGATTCTTTCGCGGCTGGCACAAACTATTACAGATGTTACAGAAGCTTTGGATGAGTATAAATATAGCGAGCCACTGGCGCAGCTTTACAAATTTTTCTGGAACGACTTTTGCGACTGGTATCTTGAGTGGATAAAACCGCGAATGCAGGATAGGCAGCAAAGGCCAACTGCTCAGAACGCGCTCGCATTTGTGCTGGACCAGACTTTGCGGCTGCTGCATCCGTTTGTGCCGTTTATCACCGAAGGGATATTCCAGAAGCTCAACGAAATCACCCCTGTCAGGCAGCTTAAGGGCCTCGCCGAAGCCAAAAAATCCGAAGCTCTGGTCGCTGCCGAATGGCCAAAACAACTGAATTCTTTGGTAGATGAAAATGTCGAAAAGCAAATCGAGATTATCCAAAGTCCGGTCCGGGCGTTCAGGGACATAAAAAATAAATATAACATCCCCAATTCGGAAATGGTGTCAGCTTCGGCGTCAGTACCGGTGGAAACTGTTTCCTTGCTAAAAACAAACGCCAACTTAATCTGCCAAATGGCAGGGCTTAAAGAATTCAATCCAGGAACCGATATTCCGAAACCTACCAAAGCTGCGGTCTCGGTAGTGGAAGGAATGTCTTTCTATGTGCATAACGTGATAGACCCTGATGCCGAGCGAGGAAAGCTCAAAAAGCAAAAGGGAGAAATAGAAAAGGCCAAGAAAGCGGTGGAGGCCAAGTTAAACAACGAAAATTTCGTTACCAGAGCCAAACCGCAAGTCGTGGCACAGACCAGAGATAAGCTGGCTGAACTGACAGAACAACTAAAACTTCTTGAAAAACACCTCTCTGAATTGTAAGCTATACGTACGTAAGCATTGCTGTACTATTGTTTAATAAAGGCACTGTCTAAAATGGACGTCGAAGTTGAATTATCGCGAATAATCATTAACGAGACATCCGACCAGCAGGTAATCGTCTTAAAAGAGCGAAACGGCAATCGCAGCTTCCCTATCGTTATCGGCATAGTTGAAATTTTTGCAATCGACCGCCGGCTGAAAGGCATCAAGCCGCCGAGACCGATGACGCACGATTTATTAGGCAACGTAATTAAAAATCTCGGTGTTAAAATAGAAAAGATAGTCATAGATGACCTGCGCAATCACACTTTCTATGCAAAGATACACCTGAGTTCAAACGGTCAAACCGTGAAAATCGACTCCCGCCCTTCCGATGCAATTGCGCTGGGCGTAGCATCAAATACCCCTATTTACGTTGCCGAGCACGTCTTCGAAAAAACCTCCCAGTAAAATTATGAGCTAGGTCAAATGCTATAAAGAGCTAAAAAACAGAACTCGAATATCGCATCATAAACAAAGGAGGTAGGGAATATGCACAGTATAATAAGGTTTAAATTATTTTTCTTTGTATTACTGGTAGCTATATTACCATATCCAGCTTCGGCACAGGACACTCCAGTCAAAATCGGCAATCCGACTCTGGCTCGCTGGCCTGCGAGCGGCGACCCGGCAAATGCCCGGCGGCGTTCAATGTGGGACATGCATCACTTCAACGGCAGAATCTACATCGGCAGCGGCGATTACTGGGACAACTCCGGACCGACCGATGTCTGGACGTATGATGGCAACAGTTTCATAAAAGAGTATACGGTGGACGACGAAATGATTTTCGACTTCTTCGAGTTTGAGAATAAGCTGTTCATCCCTGGCAATGACGCCACCGAGGACTGGAGCTTCGAAAACATATACATCAATGATCCCAACCGCGTCCCGAATCCGGGATGGATAAAGCTCAGGACACTCCCCGGCGGCCTGCATTCGTTCGATGTCGCTTTGTTTAAGGGTGAACTTTACGCCAGTATTTTCACGGACGGCAGCACCCCGGCCAAGACCCTTGTGTCTACAGATATGGGGCAGACGTGGACGACCTTCATTTCAGAGTACAGCTCTTTCGTGGTTTTTGACGATTTCATGTTTATTGCAGGAAACAATTACTACAAGTACGATGGTAATACACTCCAGACCATTACACTAAATCTATTTGATTATAGGAATATGAACCGGCAAGCCAAGTTCCAGGATGGTGTACTCTATACAAATCCAGGTCGTTATGTGCTCTATAACACGCCTCTGTATTTTTTGCCTTCGAGTGAAATCAAAGACGGCGGAACAGCCACGAAAATTGCCAAATTCGCCACCGACAATGTCCAGGACATCGTCGTTCGGAACACAATCTGCTATGTGATGACTGCCGAGGAAATTACGCAAGATGTGGCGTACAAGGGCCGCATCTACTCATCCACCGATCTCACCCATTGGTCGCTGGCGGCCGATTTCATTGTTCCTGGCATCCCGCTTTCCTTCGAGATTATGAACAACAAGTTTTACGTCGGCTTGGGCAGCAGGTTCGAACCCAGTTTAGGGAGCTGTGTTGGCCCAGAATCCGGCAGCATCTGGGAGATAATCACATGCCGAGCCGATTTAAATCTGAATGGCACAGTCAATTTCACCGATTATGCCCTTTTTGCGAACAACTGGATGGACAATACGTGCTGTGCCCCCAACTGGTGCGAGGGAACCGATTTTGACCACAGCGGCAGCGTTGACACACTCGACTTGATGACCTTCGCCAAATATTGGCTTATAGTATGGTGCCAAGCTGATTTGGATTTGGATGGCGCAGTAAATTTCACTGACTATGCCATTTTTGCACACAACTGGATGGATGATACGTGCTGTGTCCCCAACTGGTGCGAGGGAGCGGATTTTAACCACAGCGGGAGGGTTGACATAATCGACTTGGCAACCTTCGCTGAGAAGTGGATAAAGTAACAAAAAATGTTCTTTTTAGTATCTGCTCAAAGATAAACCCGACGAAATTCTATGAAGAGTGTTTGGGTCCCCAGAGACACGAAATAATCCCCAATCCGACAGCGATACAAAGGAGACTATCTGCAACATTAAACGCCGGCCAGTGATGCTGGCGGTAATAAACATCGATAAAGTCACGCACCAGACCATCATTAAATATCCTGTCGTAAAGATTGCCACAAATACCGGCGGCAAAGAGCCCAAGAGCAACGTTAACCAATCTTTGCTTAGCTCCGCCGAAGAGGAAACAAACAAGAATCACCACCAACGCAACGACTGAAACTACTATCAGCCAGTAAGGGTGTCCGGCGAATAGTCCAAAAGCGGCGCCGTTATTTGTTGCCATTACCAATCGCAGGAAACCATCTATAATTGAAACGCTGCCGTGATGCTCCAGCCAGTCAAATACGGCTTTCTTACTCCACAAATCCAACGCCGTGCCGAGAATCGCCAAAGGCCAGAAAATAAGATGTGCCGAGGAGTTCGGCAATAATGAAAGCAGGCGATTCAAAAAAGTCTGATTTGAACTCAACGGAGTGTTATTTTCTTCCCTCTTCAAATCTATTTTACCCTAAAAATCCGTTAAAAGACGAAGCTGCCAACCTATAGTTTGTAACATTTGAAAGCGCTTTTGCAAAGCGGCTTCTCTTACTTTTTTGAATAATATTTTATCAATCTAAGCAATTTTTGGCCATTAGGCTGGTCGGGCTTAATTTCCAAAGATAGACGCCACTGCTGAATTGCCTTTGCCTTCAGTTCATCATCTATCGTTCCATCTTCATTTTTCCCTTTTAATATATAAGCAACTCCGAGCCCCCGATATGATTCCCAGTCCTTATTATCTATCTCAATCGCCCTGCTGTAGCTTTCTACCGATTTGTCCACATCTTTAAGCTGCAGGCAACAAAACCCAAGATGTCTATAGGCGATGTTGTTCTCAGGCTGAATTTGTATCACCGATGTTAACAAATCTTTTGCGATTTCGCTGCGCTCGGTTTTCAGGTATGCGACCGCCAATGAAGTCATAATCTCAGGGTTGTTAGCATCTATTTCCAGCGCTCGCCTATAGAATGCAATGGCCCGGTCATAATCTTTTCGTGATTCGTAAATATCGCCCAGTATCTTTTGAATTTCGCCCACATTGGGGTCAATTTGTTCGGCGCGTTCGCCGTAAATCAAAGCGCTGTCATAGTCTTTGATTTCGTAGTAAGATTTGGCAGCATTGATGTGCGCTTTTAAATGATCGGGTTTAAGCTCACAGACTTTAACGTAGGCCTTGACCGCCTGTGGAAATTCTTTCCTTATCTGGTAAACCTGCCCAAGATTGAAATAGTCCTTGAAGGACCAGGGATTCAGCTCCGTTGCCTTTTCGTAAGAGGCAATGCTTCTTTCATAATCCCCCGTCTCCTGGTAAATCTCGCCGAGCATGGAATAAGCCAGCGAAAATTGTTTGTTTAGTTTTACCGCTGAGTTGAGCTTTTCGACGGCTTTTTCGTTCTCGTTAAGTTCTTTGAGCATTACGGCATCGACATATAAATCAACCGACCGTTGCTCCTGCCCACAACCGCCAAAAAACAATAGACCCACTACACATACGCAGAGAACACTAATAGTCGTAAAACAAGACTTGCCTATAGGATGGACATCCATATTATTGGACATAGATGTTTTCCTTCCCGCCACCGGATAACACTGCAGTTGTCATCCTTAAACACCTACAGATAATTTCTAACCGGCGACCAAAACTATACATAATAATTACTGCTGCCAACGGCTGTTATCGGCACAAAAACCTACGGCCTTTGAGCGTTTTTCGCTAAATATTTGACATATTTGACGCAGCGCTATATCATATCCGCTTAATTCAACGGGACCTTATTTTGCCCCCGCCGTTCTGCCCGGCAAAAGCGAAACAGCGGGGGCAAAATGCAAGGCCGGTTAGACCCTAAATGCAGACGAGGTAAGACTTTGTCTCTGTTGCCTTATTTGAAAGGTTGCTCCTTATGGCAAAAGCAGTTTTGCAAAACAAACCATTCATACTGATTATCCGCGACGGCTGGGGCTACAACCCGAACAGTGCCGAAGATGAATATAACGCTATTAAACGTGCCAATACCCCCGTAGACGATATGCTAATGGCCGAATTCCCCAATACGCTTATTCATACCAGCGGCGAAGATGTGGGCCTGCCGGACGGAACTATGGGCAATAGCGAGGTAGGACACCAAAATCTCGGAGCCGGCAGAATCGTCCCGCAGGAATCAGTAAGAATAAGCAGGGCCATTCGCGATGGGTCATTCTTTGAAAATAAAGAATTTCAGAATCTAATCAAGTTTATAAAAGATAATAACGGCAAGATGCACGTTATGGGACTTTGCAGTAACATTGGCGTGCACTCGCTATTGGACCACCTATACGGCCTGCTCGAACTGGCAAAAAGAAATGACGTAAAAGATGTTTTTATCCACGCGTTTACTGACGGACGGGATTCACCACCAGATAGCGGTGCAGGTTACATAGCTGATATCGAAAAACAAGCCCAGAAAATAGGCACAGGCAAAATTGCGACCGTTATGGGCAGATTCTATGCGATGGACCGTGACAGCCGGTGGGAGCGCGTGCAAAAGGCCTACGATTGTATAAGGATAGGTAAGGGCCTTAAAGCCGCCAGTGCGGCAGAAGCAGTGGCCAAAAGCTATGAAAAAAACGTAACGGACGAATTTATTGAGCCGACCTGCATCGTGAACGAGGACAACGAGCCGATAGCAACTGTTAGGGATGGCGACGGCGTAGTGTTTTTCAATTTCCGCGGTGACAGACCCCGCGAAATCACCCGTGCGTTTGTTGAGCCTGACTTCAAAGAGTTTCCGAGAACCGCTAAACCCAATATATATTTCGTATGTATGACCGAATATGATGTAACAATACCTACACCAGTGGCATTTCCGAAACCACCGAAAATGAAAAATATCTTAGGGGCATACTGGAGCTCGCTGGGACTGAAACAGTTTCGCTGTGCCGAAACAGAAAAATATGCACACGTTACCTTCTTCTTCAATGATTATACTGAAAAGCCCTTTAAAGGCGAAGACAGGCAAATCGTGCCTTCGCCGCGTGTGCGAACTTACGACTTAAAGCCGGAGATGTCGGCTTTCGAGGTCGCTGATGTTGTGCTTCAAAGACTGGATTCGAATAAATACGATGTAATGGTGATAAATTTTGCCAATCCGGATATGGTCGGCCATACCGGCGTATTGGAAGCAGCAATCAAAGCTGCTGAGGCGGTGGACCAGTGCGTCGGCAAAATCATAGACAAAGTCAAAAGTATGGGTGGTGCCGCAATAATTACCGCCGACCACGGCAACTTCGAAAAAATGTGGGATTTTGAAACTAATCAGCCTTTCACCAGCCACACCACCGGCGATGTGCCGTTGATTGTATTCGACGACCGCTATAAAGGAAGAAAATTGCGGCAAGGCGGCAGGTTGGCCGACGTCGGGCCGACACTATTAGAAATGATGGAACTACCGCAGCCCGAAGAAATGACCGGTAAAAGCCTGATAGAATAGTGAGTATCGAACAAGGAACATCAAAGCCCCGTGCTCGATATTCGGTTGCTCTTTGGAGGAGCATCAGAAACAATGGGCCAAATCGTCGTTCTTGACCAGAATATGATAAATATGATAGCCGCCGGCGAGGTGATAGAACGGCCTGCCAGCGTGGTCAAGGAACTGATTGAAAACAGCATTGACGCAGGAGCAACAAAAATAACCGTTTCAATCGAGGACGGAGGTCGAAAACTAATATCGGTAACCGATAACGGCTGCGGAATGGATAGCGAAGACCTTGCCCGCGCATTTGAATCGCATACTACCAGCAAAATCAAAACCGGTAAAGACCTGCAGAGTATATCGACACTCGGCTTCAGAGGTGAAGCATTGGCAAGCATTGCCTCAGTGGCACAAGTCAGAGCTGTGAGCAGAACGAAAGATTCGCTCGGCGCCAACTGCGTTGAGATTGATTGTGGTAATAAAAGCAGCGTCAGCCCGGCCAGTGCAGATTACGGCACAACCATTCAGGTTAGAGACATATTCTATAAGCTACCAGCCAGACGTAAATTTCTCAAAACCGCTAACACAGAGATGGGGCACATCACCGAGCACCTCACGCGCATCGCATTGGCAAACAGCAATCTGGATATGGCTCTGTTCCATAACAGCAAAGAGCTTTATCAGCTGTCGGGCAAACAAGACATTCGCCAGCGCATAGCGGAACTGCTTTATCCAGAATTTAGCGAAAATTTAATCGAAACCGAAAGCAGCGAAAAAGACCTGCGCCTTTTTGCTTTGTTAGGCAACCCTGCAATTTCAAGGACGAACAATAAATTTCAATATGTATTTCTAAACGGCCGATTCATCCGTGACAAATTCATCTCGCACGCAATCAAAGAGGCATATCGCGGCTGCATCGAGCCGGACAGATTCCCCGTAGTCTTTTTATTTATCCAGATGCCTTATGAAAACTATGATGTCAATGTTCACCCAACAAAAATTGAAGTGCGTTTTTATAATGCCAATCTGATTCATTCGCAGGTCCTTGGCGCTATTCGGGAAAAACTTTTAGGGACAAATCTCCAGACGCAGGCGAAACTGCCGGTAACAAAGGCAGGGCAAGAATACTCACCTACAACACATCATAGAAGCAGGGAAATTGCCGATGCAATGGCTGAGTTCTTCAAAAAGCACAAACCTGTTCAAACACAGCAGCAATTTCACCCGTCACCCAAAAAACAATTCGTTCCGCTTCACCCCCCCACCGGTCAAATAACCGAAAGCAAAAAGGAATTCTTACAAATACACGACAGCTTCATAGTCGCAGAAACCGACGATGGATTTATCATCATTGACCAGCACGCACTTCACGAACGCATAATATATGAGGATTTGTGCAGGCGAATACGGGAAAACAATCTCGAATCACAGAAACTGCTGATACCTGAAAGTTTCCAGCTAACCGATGCCCAGGCCGATGCGCTTGACGCCAATGCCGGGCTGCTCGAAAAATTGGGAATCGAGATTGCACCGTTCGGCCCCAGAACCTACGCTATACAGGCATTTCCCACCCTGTTGGCAAAAGCAGCACCACTCGATTTTGTCCAGGATTTAATCGATTTACTCACTGATAAAGGCCTGGGCCTCGACGCAGAAAAATTACTCGATGAGGTTTTGAATATGGCCGCGTGTAAGGCGGCAATCAAAGCCGGCCAGAAGCTTACCGACAACGAAATAGAACAACTGCTCGCAGACAAGGAAAAAATCGAAAGCCCAAGCCGCTGCCCGCACGGCAGACCGACAGTGATAAAATTCACTTCGGCGGAGCTGGAAAAACAATTCAAGCGAACATAATTATGCGAAAACTGTGGTTGTTATCGATAATCGCTTTTGCCTGTTTGGCAACGTTTACAATCGTCGGCCATAACCACAATCGAAGTAAAGTTTACAAATCAAAATCAGTAGACTCTTCAAACAAATCTGCAAGGATAATCTCCCTTGCCCCCAACTTAACTGAAATTCTTTTTGCACTGGGGCTTGATGAAAAAATCATTGCGGTTTCCAGCGACAGTGACTACCCTCCCGATGCAGCCAACAAGAACAAAGTTGGAACGTTCTGGCTGCCTGATACCGAAGCCATCATAGCATCTAAGCCGGATTTGGTGATTATAAATTTAAGCGCTGCGCAGCAAAAGTCAGTTGCAGAAAGCTTAAAACGGCTTAATTATCGGGTTTTGGCTTTAAAGATGGAAAAAATCGAAGATCTTTCAACCGCAATCCAAAAAATTGGTACCGCCACAGGTTGCAAACAGCGTGCTGACCAACTAGTCGAAAATATTAATGGTCAACTGAGCCGCTTAAAATCAAAATATAACTCAACCAACAGACCGAAAGTATTGTGGGTAATACAGACGGAGCCTTTGCGTGTGGCTGGTAGAGACACCTTTATAAACGAACTTATTGAACTTCTCGGCGGAGAAAACGCCATCGGCCCCACTATCCAGCATTATCCACAAATAGACACCGAAAGGCTTCTCGCTTGCAATGTTGAAGTAATAATCCAATCTGCGATGGGGAAAACCGATATCAGCCGGCAACAACAGCAGGCAGAAGTTTTTTGGAGCAAATGGGCAAGTTTACCAGCTGTAAAAAACAATAAAATTTACGTTGTTAATTCAGACACTGTGTTAAGATTGGGACCGAGATTGCCACAGGGTGCAGAAGCAGTAGGCCGCTGTTTATACCCAGATGTATCTACAATAAGCAACGAAACCACACAGTGAATCAGGCAGATTGTATGAAGGAAAAAGTGATATTTTCATGGAGTGGAGGTAAAGACAGCGCATTAGCTCTTTACAAACTCCAGGAAACCAACAACTATCAAATAGTAGCCCTGCTGACGACAATAATCCGGGACTATGACAGAATCAGTATGCACGGTGTAAGAACAATCCTTCTCAAAATGCAGGCAGAATCTATGGGGATACCTCTTGAGAAAGTGCTCATTACGAAGGACGTCACCGATGAACAATACAAGTGCAAAATGCAGCAGGTCCTGGCAAAATATCTGGCCGCCGGCGTATCCACCGTGGTTTTTGGAGATATCTTTCTCGACGACCTGAGAGAATATCGAGAGAATAATCTATCGAAGATGGGAATGAAAGGTATATTCCCTATATGGAAAATGAATACTGCTGTACTTGCTCATGAATTTATAGAGTCGAGCTTCAAGGCGGTTATTACCTGCATCGACTCAAATTTTCTTGATAAAATGTTTATTGGCAGTACCTTTGATGAACAATTTTTATCCAGACTTCCCTCTGCTGTTGACCCTTGTGGCGAAAATGGAGAATTCCATTCATTTGTATACGATGGGCCAATATTTCGGCAGAGAATTCTACACAAAACAGGGAAAGTAGCTTTGAGAGAAAACCGTTTTTACTATTGCGATTTGCTCCCTCTTCAGAACAGCAAAAGTGCTCTCTGTACTTGTCTAACAGCGCAGGTAGGCTAATGGCTGAATTTTTAACAGCAAAAAAACTGGCCATCAAAATTTTTATCTGCTTAGCAGTGCTGGCGGTAGTAATGGCATTATGCACTTTGACTGGGAAAATACGTCCGCCGGAGGGACCACGAAATATCTCTTTAAAGAAAGTCTTTGCCGGGCCGGGCCAGAAGCCGGGCGAGAACATTGATTACGAAATCCTCGTCGGCATCAGATTACCTCGAGTGATTTTAGCTGCACTGATAGGAGCAGCTTTAGCCTGTTCAGGCGTCGTGCTGCAGGCGATTTTACGAAATCCGCTCGCTGACCCATACATCCTCGGAATTTCCAGCGGTGCAGGATTAGGAGTAATTACTGCAGTCATATCCGGGGTAACCTGGAGCCTCTGGGGCGGCTCACCAATAGCACTTTTTGCATTTGCTGGTGCGACTTTAACAGTGTGGCTGGTCTGGTACATCGGACGTTTAACAGGAAAATCGCAGGTTACAACCTTACTGCTGGCCGGCGTTGTAATCAACGCCTTCTTCTCCGCCGTGATAATGTTTTTAACATCAATAGCAAAAAGCGACCAAGTGCACTCGACACTCTTGTGGCTAATGGGCAACATAACAGAGAAAAGCTTCGCAGTATTGTGGGTCAGTGCAGGCTGTATCATGGCTGGGATGCTCGGCTTATTCAGCATCTGTTATAGACTAAACGTTCTAACCTTTGGGGAAGAAGAAGCAAAAGGTCTTGGCGTTGACACGGAAAAGACCAAAGTAGTTGCTTTTGGCCTTGCAGCCTTCATAACCGCTATAGCGGTTAGCTTAAGCGGTCTTATCGGATTTGTTGGTCTTATCATCCCGCATGGTGTCCGTTTGGTGTTCGGACCCGACCATCGTCAACTGTTGCCTGTTAGTGCGATAATCGGAAGTGCATTTCTGGTCGTTGCCGATACAATCGCCCGGATAATTATTGCCCCCGCTCAATTGCCGGTAGGGGTTATTACAGCTATTGCCGGCGGCCCATTTTTCCTGATTTTGCTGGCAAGATATACCCGAAAGGTTAGTTGGCTAAAATGAATGGTACCATAAAGGTTGAAAATTTAAGCTTTGGCTATTACGCAGAAGAGATTCTCAAAGACCTTAACTTTGAAGTAACCCAAGGAAAGTTCATTGGCATAGCAGGCCCGAACGGCGCAGGCAAAACAACATTACTAAACCTGCTCTGCGGACTGCTCAAACCTAAAGCCGGCTCTATAAAAATTGACGCAGTACGCGTGGAATCATATTCGATTAAAAAACTCGCACAAAAAGTTGCCGTTGTTCGCCAGGAATTTGTACCGGTATTTGATTTCACAGTCGCAGAGACGGTGTCGATGGCAAGAACGCCTTATTTAGGTACCTTTGCCTTCGAGAGCAAAGCTGACCAAAAGGCGATAGCCGATGCGCTTGAAATGACCGATACTGCTCGGTTTGCCGACCGAACGCTCAACCATCTCAGCGGCGGCGAACGGCAGCGAGTTTTTATCGCCCGCGCGCTTGCACAGCAAACACCAATACTGCTTTTGGATGAACCCACAAGTTTTCTCGATATAAAACATCAGGTTGGCATATACGATTTACTCAAAAAAATGCAGCAAGAATATGGTAAAACCATTGTGGCTGTAACACATGACATTAACCTTACAATCCAGTATGCAGACCAAGCTCTGCTTCTCGGAACAGACAACAACTACCTTATCGGGGAAACTAAAGATGTTTTTTCCCGGCAGCAAATTGAAAAAGTCTTTGGGGTCAGGACATTTACAGGCAAGGTCGGACAGGAAAGCTTCTTTCTACCTTTAGGTAAATTTGCAAAATCCCACGAGGAATGCCTTTAAAGAATATTATATGCAATATACTTTAATATGTTATAATAATGGTTCCTGTGGATATGCAAAGAAAAGGTTAGTAATAAAATTAGGTATGAAAACAAGTGGTGCAGAAACGTAAAAAAACACCTGCCAAAAAAACAAGTCTGCCTCAGACAAGTGAAACTCCTTTAACTGCTGCTGATATTGAGCATTTCAAACAAATGCTGCTGGAAAAACGCAGAGAAATTCTATCAAGCGTAAACGAAATGGAAGGCGAAACCCTCAAGAAATCCCGGCTGGATGCAGCTGGAGATTTATCAAGTATGCCAATCCATATGGCCGACATCGGTACCGATAACTACGACCAGGAATTCACCCTCGGTCTGATGGATAGCGAAAGGAACCTGCTGAAAGAAATCGACGATGCGCTGCAGCGCGTCGAGCAGGGCACTTACGGCATCTGCGAAGGCACCGGCAGGCAAATACCAAGAGCCCGGCTCGAAGCCCAGCCGTGGGCGAGATACTGCGTTGAATACGCCCGAAAGCTGGAACAGCGTCCTCCAACAGAACCGGAACAACAAACACCAGATTGATATCTTACTATGAAACATAGATGTCCGATCTGCAAAAAAATAATCGAAGCATCGCCTGAAAAACAATCCGAAGAAGCAAAGCTCTTTCCTTTCTGCTCACAGCGATGTAAGTTAATAGATTTGGGGGCCTGGCTGGATGATAAATATAAGATAGTTTCAAAGCCATCTGTCACTCCTCCGGATACCTCCGCCGATGAACGGTAAATGACAATATTCAAAAGCAAAATATCATAAAATTTGTTGAAACCGGCCGATAATAAATTATTATGAACAATAGTAATCTTTTCGAAAGGATATAAAATGGCCAACGAAAAAGAGCCCCCCATAGTTCTTGACAGCTTTTTATTTCCAAAAATATTCCAAACTTTCCGTATGGCCATTCAGCCAAGCAAACTGATAATTGCTTTTGCGTCGCTGGCCGTTATATGCCTGAGCGGCTGGATTATGGACTTTAGCAGAACGGTCATCACTGCACCAAAGACGCAAGGTGGAACTACAGAGCTGCAGGTTTATATAACCAATCCGGATAAATTAAAGTCACACATCGAAACTTACAAGGAACACGGCGAACGCAGAGGCGTATTTTCCACACTTTGGCACTTCGGCTCCGAAAGATTTCACGGCGCACTAAAATCACTATTCGCATTCGACCTCCCCGGCGTGGCGAAAAATATCGCAGAGGGTTTCAAATCGCTAATATGGGCGCTCAGGTACCATTACATTTATAGCATCATATTTTTTATAATAACACTTGCCGTGATTTCCCTTGGAGGCGGTGGTTTATGTCGAATCGCGGCGCTCCAACTCGCCAGAAATGAAAAACCTGGCGTAACCGAGGCGCTGCGCTTCAGCGCAAATAGATTCCTGAGCTTCTTCACCGTACCTTTGACACCGGTCGGCATAATTATTTTTATAGGCCTCTTTATTTTCCTTTTGGGACTGATAGGCAACATCCCAAGGGCCGGTGAGTTGATAATAGGTATCTTTATGTTTCCGACTTTGGTTGCAGGGGCGCTGATAGCAATCATTCTGATAGGAACGGTTGCCGGATTTAACCTGATGTTTCCTGCTATTGTTTATGACGGCTCAGACTGCTTTGATGCGATAAGCTGCTCCTTCCATTATGTATATTCAAAGCCCTGGCGGATGAGCTTTTATACTGCGATAGCTGTGGTTTACGGCGCAATTTGTTACACGTTTGTCAGGTTCTTTGCCTTTTTGTTGCTCTGGGGCGCTCGCTGGTTTTTGCAGCTTGGCGTCTGGGTCAACAATAGCGGCAAACAGGTCAACAAACTTGCCGCAATCTGGCCGGAGCCGAGCTTTATTGGTCTGCGCGGCGCACTAACATGGGCAACAGTTAACTGGTCGGAATCATTTGCAGCATTTCTGATTTATTTAGTCCTATTGATTGTTGTCGGCTTGTTGATTTCTTTTGTAATAAGTTTTTATTTTTCCGCCAATACCATAATCTACGCACTTATGCGCAATAGAGTTGACAACACCGCCCTGCAGGATATTTACACCCCTGCCGCCGAGATCAAAACAGAGTCTATCGCTATCGAATTCGAGTTTAAAAAATCACAAGTGCAGCCCGAGTCAGAAATGCAGAATGAGCCACCAGCTTCAGACCAGCAGTAGAACAAAAGGCCATATGATGTTTACCCGCCTGTGGCGGGTTCCTTACGCCTCCAATTGCACAGCAACAATTTCTTGACATACGCTTAAGTTACTGTTAAATTTAAGCTTGCGTAGAGAGAGACTATAGTGCCGGTAAAATATGCCTGACTCAGACGCAAAGACACAGCTAAAAAATAAGAATCAAAACCAATCAGAATCATCAATGCTCCCAATATTGGTGCGCTATCGCAGATTCCTGATTATATTTGCTCATATAGTTGCCTTCGCTGCCTCTTTGATGCTTTCCTTCTTGGTGGCAAACAATATGCAGTTCAGACGCGAGTGGCTTGTAGACCAGTATCCTCCGCTGCTGTTTTTCTTTATCATCATCAAGCTGGTGGTATTCGGACTTTTCAAGCAATATCGTGGCTGGTGGCGATACGTCGGCATATCAGACCTTATTGGGATTCTGCGGGCCTCGCTGGTGAGCACTTTGATAATCGTGGCGCTCTGGACCATATTGCTTTTTGCCCCAACGCCGGTCCGCCAGAAACTGCAGACTGTAACTTTCGTCGGACAGAGTGTATTTATGGCCGACCTGTTCACCACGTTTTTGCTGCTGGCCGGCCTGAGAATGCTAATAAGACTATACCACGAGGAGTTTCGCACCGTCGAAAGCGGCCGGCTGAAACGACTTCTTATAGTCGGTGCAGGTAACACCGGCGTAACACTGTTAGGCGACATCCACAAAAAGGCGGTCGCCGAATATGAGGTAGTGGGTTTTATCGATGATGACCCTCGCAAACAAGGCACGTTTATCCTCGGCCTGCCTGTGCTGGGGACTGTGGAAGGACTACCGAAGATATGCAAAGACCGTAACATCGAAGAGATTGCAATCGCAATGCCGTCAGCGACCCATCGTCAGCGAAGACGCGTCATTCAGGTATGCGAAGGAATTAAAATCCGCTTCCATACGGTGCCGTCATACTCAGATATTGTCTCGGGCAAATTTCGGGTCTCACAGATTAGAAATGTGGACATCAACGACCTGTTAGGCAGAGAAGCAGTTGAGCTTGACCTGCATTCAATCGAGACTTTTCTAAAGAACAAGGTTATCTTCGTCAGCGGCGCCGGCGGCTCAATCGGCTCGGAAATGTGCAGGCAGGTCTGTAATTTCGGCCCTAAGCTGCTTCTGCTTATCGAGCAGGCTGAGAACCCCCTGTTTTACATAGAACGGGAACTGCATCGTCGATTTCCAGCTATCCAGATAAAAACAATCATCTGCGACATCACCGACAAATTGCGTGTCAACGAGATTTTCGAAAAGTACCGACCTGAGGTCGTTATCCACGCTGCAGCTCATAAACATGTGCCGTTGATGGAGCTTAACCCCGGAGAGGCTGTTAAGAACAATGTTGTGGGCACACAAGTTATCGCGGATGCTGCGGATAACTACGGCGCAACCAATTTTGTGATGATTAGCACCGATAAGGCGGTAAATCCGAGCAGCATAATGGGCTCATCCAAGCGAATTGCGGAAATGTATATTCAGGACTTGAGCAAAACAAGCAAGACGCAATTCGTAACGGTCCGCTTCGGAAACGTCCTCGACTCCGAAGGCTCGGTTGTGCCTATATTTAAGAAACAAATAGCAGAAGGTGGCCCCGTAACTGTTACGCATCCGGAGATGAAGCGTTACTTTATGACCATACCGGAAGCAAGCCAGCTCGTCCTGCAGGCCGCTACAATGGGAAAAGGCGGAGAAATCTTTGTCCTCGATATGGGCGAGCCCGTAAAAATCGTCGATTTGGCAAAAGAGCTTATCACACTCAGCGGATTCAGCCCAGAAGAAGACATAGAAATAAAATTTACAGGGATTCGGCCGGGCGAAAAACTCTTCGAGGAGCTTGCAATCAAAGGCGAGGATATGCAGCCGACGAAACATCCCAAAATCGCTATCTGGAAGAACATTATAAAGGACCGCGAAAAACTACGCGCCGCGATAAACGAGCTTGTAAGTATCGCTAAAACAAGCAGTTACAACGAGATAACAAAAAAGATAAAAGAACTCGTGCCGACCTATATTGGGGAAAGTAATAGTCGTTAGTCGCTTCCGCTGGTCGTGATTAGTCGCTCGTCACTGGTCTCTCGTTAGTTGAGTTTTGAGTTAAAAATGGGGGTGTTAAAAAGGGGGATTTAGGCAAAACAGGTAAAGAAAATTTGTGAAAAACGGAAGGGTGAACTTTCATAAAATGGGGAGAAAGGGGTCAACGGCGGGGGTTTATGAGTATATGATAGAAAATATTCAAAAACGTGCAAAAACTTACAAAAACTGTATAGAAACTAACGCAAAATCTTCAACAAAATTTAACAATTTTTTACCCCCCTGCGCATTTGATCGCGCCGGGGTTCGTGAAGCGTTAAGCGTATCTCGCCGGAGGAATTTTTTGGGTGCAGTTTGCCTAAGTTAACACCCCGGTGAGATAGTGAACAACACATCTCACAGGGCAGGCAAGGCGACTGCAGCAAGGGCTCGAGAAAATTTTATATTTTTTTCAAGGGCTTACGCGGCTTCTCAGGGAAAAACTTCCTTATTATTCCTGCAACAAACACAATCACAATTAAAGCACCAATCACAATGGCTACCCAGGCCATTCCGCTAATCGCCAATGTAAACATACACACCTCACTAAAAATTTGACATTGAGTTATTGCTTTATTTTATTGGCCAGCCGACCCAGATGTATTCGCTTTTATGAGGATAAAGTACCTTAAAGATAAGCGAAGGTCAAGTTAGAATTTAGGATTTGAGGATTGCGAGGTGCTGGCGGAGGCCGCGTTGCTGTTGTTTCCGGAGGCCGCAATGAGGAACATTAGTATTACGCAGCCCCTAAGGGGCGAAGTAAGTAAAAAAGAGGGCCGAACTGGAGGACACAACAGCAAAAATTAAGGTTTGCGGGAAAATAATTTGCGGGTAAAATAAGGTGGTTCAAAATATAGCGGAGATCTATCTATTAAATCTTTGGAATCTCGCATCGATATCTGGTCGGAGTTCTATCCCAACAGCTTCAAATACCCCTAATAATTGCTCGTATGTACTTTCGCCGCCTAAAAAATTCCAGAATTCGTCTGCAACCATAATTTCATTTCCAAGGTCAAAGAGTCCTTGTAGTGTCCAGCGTTGATACGGTTCGGGTTCATAGGGATTATATGGTATTGCGATTAGGGTTCTTATATCAACTGTGTTATCCTGTGCGCCGCGTATAGCAATCCATTCAAGTAATGTACGTTTGTAGCCTCTGAAGTCTCCAATATTGGGCTTCGCGGTTTTCAAGTCGAAGTAATATTCTGTCCCTTCAGAACTTTGGACGAATAAGTCAATACGAGGTCTCCTGACTGTTATTAACTGACCGGTTTGAGAAGCACAAAGAATTTTCTGTGTCTCTTCTATTTTACTTGGGGTGGCTCTAGCAGCTACTAATTCATCCATAATTTCCTGGATAACTTGCTGAGCAGAGCGACTAATTTCATTATTGAAATCACGGTATTGATGCACCACTTGCTGAAAATGTGGTCTTGCGATAATTGCAGCAATTTGTTCGAAAACAGATGTTCCTAATGTAGTATTGATTGAATGGATAAAGGAAAACAATGCCATTCTATCTCGCCCTAGCAATCGAGTGTGAAAAGGCATGCTACTGGTTTCAGGGGAATAGTCTTGTAATTTTTGGCGAATCTTTTGTTTGAGTAATTCAGAAATCTCAGCCTTTTGTTGAGAAGATAAAGGCATTTTATCATTCCTTTCGTATTAACTCATCTAGGCCAGAATAGAAGGGATAATGTGTTTTTAAGGCGATGTTATCATTTGCGAGAATAATTTGTTCCTTCATTGATTTTTGTACATTACTGAGTACACATTGATAGTGATAGTGCAATCCATCAGCGAATTGGTGCTGTGTATAGGATCGCGTCTTTGTTGTATTCCGACTATATTTCGTATATGGGCAGCTGCCTTTTGCGATATCTCCTTTTGAATATAAGGTGCATTCATTTAAACACCGGACTTCAGTTTTAGGTATTTTATAACTGAAATCAGAATACTTGTTTATTACAAAATCACAGAAAGGAATCCATCGATGACAGATTGGGCACCTGTCTGAGTTTCTGGAATTTTCCGTGTCAACTGTCGCAGTGGGAATCGAAGTTTGCAAAGAAAATGTTCCAGATTGAATTTCCTTTTTCCTACCTACTTCAAGGCCATAAATGTGTTTATCGTATGTTATAATCAAAAAGTCTGGAGGTATAATATAACCATCGCGACTCATGAGTCGCTGTGCAAGTAGTAAAGGAATTATGTAACCAATATTGTTCCTTAGTAAAAAAATGAAAACTAAGAGTTCATGCCATAGGCCTCCGGCTGTTTTTGGCAGTATAGTATCAAAGTAATCGTTTAGCTTGCTTGGACCTTCTGTTATCTTCTTCGGAAGGCCGATCTTACCAGGATGGTTGAGGAGTGCGCCGAAATATTTCTCGTCTTTTAATCCAGGTATCTTCGACAGATTTTTCAAAAAAGTGCTTCTGAGGCTCTTTGAAACTGTAATAGTTTCATAGGTCATAAGAAGATTAACCAAATAAAGAACAAGCTTCACGAAAAGTTGCTTGTCTTGCACTTGTTTTTCTCCGCTCTTTTGCTGCATGGAATAGCAACCACGTCCGAGGTAAATATACTCGATGAGATCCGCCAAGATCATTTGTCTGCCATACTGACTATACAATTGATCCTCTAGCTGCAACTCATTTACAATCTTATTAAATTTCTTTGTGTTTTCACGATAGGTTATGCAGTCAAGTTCTTCATCCTTCAAAAAATTAGCTTTCTTGTTGAAAACTTGGTGGAGTATTTCAAGATGTCCAATAGAATATCTGAACTTTCTAAAGATTTCTTCCATTATTGGTTATTCTGCATGTAAAAGATAGTTTCTTGGTATGGGTTGTCACCCTGCTCAGTGCGTTTTGTTACTGCTCTGTGAAACTCCTTTATTATTTTAAGGCCGCTCTGTTTCGCAATTTCTGGATACAAATTTAGCCTGTCATTTGCGACAATAAATATTTTGGCGTTATCCTTCAGGTGCTTTTTTACATTACGAAATACCGCGGAGATGCCTTTAATATAATCTTCTTGTGCCTGTTTAGACTTGCCCGCCTTTTGAGGGCCTATTTCAAGGTCATCGTTTCTTGGGAAGCCGAATAGTTCGTATGCATAAATATGTTGATCATGATAGTCAATTTGGCCGACATAAGGAGGAGAGGTAAAAATGCCGTCAATTTTCCTGCCAGCGATGGGTGTCCTCTCTAACTCCTTGGCCAAGTTAACTTTTTGGGAATCACCTTGAACAACTGTTACAGATTTGTCAGATCGGAGCTTGTCGAAGGTTTCCAATCGTCTTACCGTATCCATACTATAGTTGTGGATTTTTACAAGAAGTTGTTCTATCGGCTTACACATTCTTCTGTGTTTTCTACACCAATATTCTTTTCCAACTTCGATAGGGGCTTTGGGTCTTGCTAAATCATAGTGAGGGATCAGTCTCACAGAACGGACCGCCCGGCTCAGAAGAACCTTTAACAAGTCTTGACAATCAAACACTTTTATTAAACGACGGTAATACATCATTTCGTAGAGTGTTCGTTCGGCGAACCATGTTTTTAAATATTCACTTTTGACCTCCGCTATTAATGATGCTTTTAGCTTTTCCATCCGCTCTTTTGGGAAAAGCGATGGTTGGTTCTCGTCTTCAGCGCATAGGCGAGCGGAGAAATCGGATAGACGACGTTCAGCTTCTAACACTTCCTGCTTTGCTTTGTCCATGTCATACTTTTGCGTTTTCACTTTTGCGATGAGGCAATTGAATTCGGAAATATCTATCCCGATAGTGTGCATTTTCATTTCATTGCCTTGGACGAGTGTTGTGCCCGAACCCATAAAAGGGTCTAGGATAATATCATCTTCCTTAAAATATCTTGCCAGAAACCATTCAACAAGTTGGGGGATAAACTTACCTAAGTATGGGTGAAGTCTATGAACGTGTTTTGTGCGTTCGTATTCGGGCAGGCCGTAGAAACCAAGCTCTTCGTTTTGTCCTGGGCAATGGTGTCTCTTATGGTCTTGTTCTAGAAAGCTCAGAAATTCTGTGAGCTCCTTTAATGACACTCGAAGCTCGCCGTTATTAGCTTTAGAAATTCGTGCTCCCCACTTATTATATTTATTGATTCGCCCTCGCTGTATATAGTCACGAATATTATGTGGTGTTTTACCTACTATGCGGGCAGCTTCTTCAAGTTTAACGAGGTCTGACGTTGATTTGTCGGGGACAATTAGGTACTTTCGCGGAGCGATACGATTGATAATAATTGTGTCGTTCGTATTCAGATTATTTACCTTTAGAAACTTTTTTACCCACCCTTTTGGCCTGAAAATTTTTTTATCTTTTGGGATGTCGGCACTTATGGTTGACTCTAATCCGTAAGCTTTCAGGGTAATAGGCTCGCCAGGACCTTTTTTTCTAGCACTTTCACCGAACGAATCTTCAGGAAAAAACCCCTTGCCGCAACTGCTAAGACATAGGTTGCCGTATTTTTGGGCTGCGTGTGTTAGTTGGATTGTGCGTGATTCCATTCTGGGTAGCACTCCTTGCATCATTTCAAACAAGAATACATAATAGTCACAAGAACAGGAAAATCAAGTAAAAAAGATGAAACCGCTATACATAAGCTTGCAATCCCAGCCAGAGGCCGTGGCTAAATACAAAGTGTTCTGGCAATGCACAATAAAAAACCCCCGAAGTCGAGGACTTCGGGGGAGGTTCTTTTCTTCTTAAATATCCTGGGGCGGTGTATATTACCAGTCGCTTTCGTCTTTGTCCTTTTCCATTCGGCTCGGCTCAGTTAGGCTCGAAATATGCTTGTCAGAAACTGGCTTTTCGGGGGCCTCTTGGTCTCTGGGGTGAGCTTTATCGTAGGTCTCTTTCAGTTTCTTCGTGGTCAGATGCGTGTAGATCTGAGTGGTCGAAAGCGACTGATGGCCGAGCAGCTCCTGAACGCTGCGCAGGTCGGCGCCGTTATTTAACATATGCGTTGCGAAGCTGTGCCGGAGTGTATGCGGGCTGATGTGGGGGTCCAGGCCGGCCATTCTGAGGTATTTGTCCATTTTGCGGCGGACGCTGCGGGTGCTGAGGCGGCGGCCATGCTTATTAACGAACAGGACCTTCGAATCGAAATTGGGGTTGTTGCGCGCCCTTTTATTCCTGAATTCCATATAGTGCTGAATGACCTGCAAGGCAGAGGTGCCTATCGGGACGATTCTTTCCTTTTTGCCCTTTCCGCGGATGTGGACGACTTCGCCGAGGAAGTCCACATCGTCCATATTCAAGGCGACAAGCTCGCTGACCCTTACGCCTGTGCTGTAAAGGGTCTCCATAATGGCCCTGTCTCTTGCGCCGAGCCAGTTATCCATCGGCGGGGTATCGAGCAATTTCTTTATCTGCTCGTATTCGAGGAAGTGCGGCAGGCGTTTCTCCTGCTTGGGAGTACGAACCGCCATAACCGGATTGGAGGAGAGCTGGTTTCTTTTAACAAGGAACTTGTAGAAGCTGCGCAATGTGGCGAGCTTGCGAGCTATGGTTGACTTGGAATACTGCTTTTCACTCAGAGCAGCCATATACGCCCTGACGGAATTGACATCCGCAGAAAGAAGCAACTGGTCCAGCTTGAGACCTGTCTGCGTGGCCACAGCCGTAGCGGCGCCGTGATGGTGGGCACCGGCCGGGGTATGCTCGTCGGTGTGACCGGAGCGACCAGCCAGGAACTGACTGAACTGCTCCAGGTCCGCACCATAACACTTGGCCGTATGAGGGGAAAACCGTTTTTCAAACTTCAGATAATTCAGAAACTCTCGGACAATTACATTCTCTTCCATAATAGCACCTACCTATTCAAAGCATCTTTATGAAATTAATCTGCCTGCAGCAGATAAAGGTTTCTTAGCCTTTTAAAATCTTAATTACATTCAGAGCTATTGCAGCTGTGAGTCTTCCTGCAAAACGGGTTTTTTTTCGCCTAAAAGTTTGTCCGCCTGGTTAATAAGCGATTGTGCGAGTTTGAAACTGAGGACCGCTGCATCAAACCAGTCGAAACTTGTCCGTTTATTCTTTGCCTGCTCAATCAGGGCATCGAGAAGCTTATCTTCGCACCCGCTGTCGTAACGGAATATAAACTTCTCTGTTCCTTTGTTTAAAACCAGTTGTTGCTTCTTATATTTGGCCATCACAAACGCCCGTATTTTTTATCGGCCTAAAAGCCGACAACCTGTTGCTAAAAATTCTATTTTTCACGGTAAATTCGATAAAATCGAAGCTTTGGAAAACGCTACAACGCTTTTATCGGCCAATAAGACGCCTGCCTTTACAAAAATGGATATGAATTCGGCAATTAGGGGCAAATTCACCAAATTTTTATTGGTCTATGTCAATAGGCGGGGACTTACTCAGCTTCTCGCTTTGAAAAGAAGACAACGCCGTCTTTTCTCCGGGAATCAATAACCCCCTGCTGCTGGAGAAGGGTGATATATTTTAAGGCCTCGTTGCGGCCTATGCCTAAAGCTGAAGATATGTCACTCAGCGAACAAGGCCTGCGTTTCAGCATTGATAATACGTCTTCGGCCTTGCCTGCGATGTTTCCGATGTGCCGGGCCGGCGAAAAGTCGGCTATAACTTCGCAGTTTTTCCCAAGCTGTTCGGCTATAGTCCGGAGTTTTTTGGCATCGAGGGCTTTGATACCCGGCTCGGTCGTAGGTCGAACGGCTGTATTAAGCTGGACCTTGTCAGGACAAATACGGTCTATGGCATCCTTGATTTCGGCAATCTGCTGATTATCAGTATTAAAACCCTCGATAAGAAACACTTCGAGCCATATCCGGCCGGTAAACTGCTTTCGAAAGGCGCATAATCCTGAAATCAGTTTTTCAAAACTTAATCCAGAGTGCGGGCGATTTACCCTCTGGTAGGTCTGCTCGTCACCGGCATCCAAAGAAGGCAAAACGACGTCGGCCTTTGCGCAATCCGCCCGAACATCCTGATTATATAACAGTGTGCCATTGGTTAGTATAGCTACGGGAATATCGGTGATTTTCTTTATGCCTTCTATAAAGGCTCCGAGCCGGGAATTCAGTGTCGGCTCGCCGGAACCGCTGATAGTAATAAAATCAGCTTCTACCCCCTCGGCCAATTTGTCTTTCAGCTCAGCCAAAACCGCCTCAACAGGCACGAAGTCTCTGCGCTGGAGGGTTTTTTCAGTGGTTCTGCCGAGCTGACAATAAATGCAATCCAGCGTGCAGAGCTTAAATGGCACGATATCAATACCGAGACTACGCCCCAGCCGTCGCGAAGGCACCGGGCCATACAAATACTTTTTTTCTTCGGGCATCTGCCTACTTCCGCACGACTTCGAATATCTTTTTGCACACATCTAATAAATCTTCGAGCCAATCGATGGGCATAATGCTGGCGGCATCCGACTTTGCCTTGGCCGGCTCGGTGTGCACCTCAATAAAAAGCCCGTTGGCACCGGCGGCAATAGCAGCTTTAGCAAGTATTGGGGCAAATTCCGGCCGGCCCGCACTGACGTCACCAAGTCCGCCGGGCTGCTGAGTGCTGTGCGTCGCATCGAAAACAACGGGACAACCCAATTTTTTCATAATCCCAATAGCGGTCATATCGTTGACAAGCTGATTGTAACCAAAAAATGTCCCGCGCTCGGTGAGTATAATTTGGCTGTTTTCGCAGGAGCGAACCTTTTCCACTGCATTTTTCATTTCATCTGGCGAGAGAAACTGGCCTTTCTTTATATTTACGGGTTTGCCAGTCCGCCCGCAGGCACAAAGCAAATCAGTCTGCCTGCAGAGAAAAGCAGGCACCTGAAGGCAATCAACAACCTCTCCGACAGTCTCAGCTTGCCCCGGCTCGTGCACATCGGTCATAACAGGTAAATCAGTCTCTCGACGAACTGCTGCAAGAATATCCAGCCCCTTCTCCAGACCGAGGCCCCTGAAACTGCGCAGACTGGAGCGATTGGCCTTGTCGAAACTTGCTTTGAAAATCATTCCCACACCGCTTTTCGCGGCGATTTTGACGAGCCTGTCTGCGATATTGAGACAGATGTCCCTGCTCTCAATAACACAAGGCCCGGCTATTACAAATAAAGGCGCATCCAAACCAATATCAATATTGCCAATTTTGAAGTTTATCTTACTCATATATTCAATCTCATCCTAATGCCCTGATAATCCTCGTTCTTATTCCCGCCGGCTTGGCGCCTTCCGGCACGACACAATTGACCGCCTGTGGTATCACCTTAATTTGCACCGGTAAAGCCGGGCCAGGGTCACCATCAATTTCGGTATCTATACCGGCACTATCCGAGCTTACAGAAATCTCTTTACCCTGACGATAAATAACATCAGAACAATCGGCGTGTTGCTTCAGAACCGTCAGCACCGAATGCTTTACCAAATGCACTCGAGACGCACATTTATAAATACACACATCCAGCAATCCGTCACTGAAATCAGCATAGTGTAATATCTGAAGGCCTACTGCATATCTTGAGATATTTCCGACAAAAACCAGTCCTCGGCCCTGAAAGATTTCTTCACCGTCCACCTTCACCTTCATTGCGTCGAACTTATAACCCCAGAATGTTCGCCAGAGCGGCCAGAAGTAATCAAAGTAATCTATATGTCCCCTGCGCTGCTCGCTGACACGTTTGACTACCTGGCCGTCAAAGCCGAAACCAGCTATCGAAGTAAAACATTTTCCGTTCGCACTTCCCAGGTCCAAAGGCCGAATGAACCCTGCCTCAAATGTTCTTATTATTGTTTTTAATTTTTCATCAAAGCCCAACTCATTTGCCAGCAAATTCTCCGTTCCGCAGGGCACTATTAGCAGTGGTTTGTCACTGCCTTCCAGGCCATGCGCAACCTCTCTGACCGTACCGTCACCGCCGGCAACAACAACCATTGCACAATTATAATCCACAGCCACATCTGCGGCCACCTCACAGGCATTGGCTAAAGAAGTAGTCAAACTAACCTTGACCTTGTATCCTTTTTTGACAAGGTATTCCTTAAACCACTGCCCGACCAGCTTGCTGCTGGTCGCGCCGGATTTGGGATTGACAACGTAGGCAATATAACCATCATCCGGTTTCATATGTTCCAAGTTTTATAAAAACACCTCTTTTTCTTTTCTGCCGAGCTGTCGAAGTTTTTCCTCCATCAAAGATGCGTAACCTTCCAAAATAACCGGCAAATTCGACAACCCTAAATTCCTTTGCACATCGGCAATTTTTTGCTCATCAGGCCCTTCTATTTCTACAAAATTACCTATCAACGGCAACTGGTCAAGTGCAATGACACAGCCACCCAGTCGCCAAGTGAGACGTTTTTTTTCGATGGTCAGCACGTTTTTATAGCCCAAAGCTGAAAACAGCTCACGGACGGAATCGCCACCTGCGATTTCGATTTCTATCTCCTGTCTTTTTTTGAGTGAGCCTTTTTCTTTAGCGCCTTTATAGGTCAGGAAAAACATTTCACTTTTTTCGACCAATTGCCGACGCAACCGCAAACACCTGTCGGTTTTTTGCAATGTCATATTTGCATCATCAAAGTGATAATCTGTCTGCAACTGCTCCTGCCCAAATTCGGCGCCGAGTTCAGACAACTTCGCTGCCACCTGCTCCAGCGAATCGACTTTCAGCTTTGCTTCGATTTCGATATTCATTAAAGCCGGGCCTTTATCGCATCCAGCCGTTTTTTGGCTTCAATATCAACCTCGCCGGAATCAAAAAGCTTGTTCAGTTTCTCGCAGGGGGTATTCACTGCAATATGCGCAATTCTCAAGGCCCTTTTCCCCTGCGCACTTTCTTACCTGGCACTTTTGACATCCCGAGAATAGTCTCTTATCTTTCGTCGTGCAGCCATCACAATCGGTAATATCTTCTAAACGGGTTTTCGAATCAAAATGTTCCCTGATATAACAAGCAATCCCCTCCCTCATTTGTCTTTGTTTCTCAGGATTTTTCTCTCTAGTCGCCAGGTAAATCGGGCACGTGATACAATTTAATCCGCAATACGCAATCATTTCCGTAGACATCTTTTCATCTGCTCCTTTTCTGGACTGATTATTACAGCCGATAAGTCCGACACCTCCCAGCACCAGTCCTGCCGCAGTGCCTGCTCCACGCACAAGAAAGCATCTTCTGCTACATTCTTCACTCACTGACTCTACTCCTTCCTAAATGACGATGTTTACCAGCCGGGATTTGATAACGATTATTTTTTTAGGTTCTTTTCCAACCAAGGCTTTTTTAACCTTTTCGCGGGCAAGGGCCTTTTGTTTTATCTGTTCTTCATCTGCATCGGTAGAAACAACAATTCTATCTTTTATTTTGCCGTTGACCTGAACCACCAATTCGACCTCTTTTTCCTTTACAAGTTCTTTGTCATATTCAGGCCAAGCTTCATAAGCCAAACTTTCTGTATGGCCTAACCTCTCCCAAAGTTCTTCAGCAATATGAGGAGCGAACGGAGCAAGAACGAGGATGAACTTCTCAACAACAGATTTGGGTCTGATTTCCTGCTTGCTCAGGTGATTTATAAAAATCATCATCTGGCTGATAGCAGTGTTAAAACCGAAGGTTTCAATATCATAGCCGACTTTCTTTATAGTTTGATGCAGTAATCTAAGTGTTGCGTCATCGGTATCGGCATCTTTGATTGCTTCGACAAGTTCTCCGGTATTCTCATCGACGACCGTTCGCCAAGTCCTCTGGAGAAATCGATACACGCCTTCCACGCCCTGCATACTCCAGGGCTTGATTGACTCCAACGGCCCCATAAACATTTCATACAGCCGCATCGAATCAGCACCATAATCAGCGACGACTTTATCCGGATTAATCACATTGCCTCTGGATTTGCTCATCTTTTGGCCGTCCTCGCCTAAAATCATTCCCTGATTGACTAACTTCTTAAACGGCTCTTTAGTGCTGACGAAACCTAAGTCGAAAAGCAGCTTGTGCCAGAAGCGGGCATACAAAAGGTGCAGCACCGCATGCTCGGCTCCGCCGATATACAAATCAACAGGCATCCAGTATTTTTCCTTCTTCAGGTCCCAGCTTTGCTGAGCATTTTGCGGGTCAAGGTATCGCAGATAATACCAGCAGCTTCCCGCCCATTGAGGCATTGTATTGGTCTCACGTTTTGCCTTTGAGCCGTCGGGCAGCGTGACATTGACCCAATCGGAGATATTGGCCAGCGGCGATTCGCCCGTGCCGCTCGGCTTATAGTTTTTGACCTCCGGCAGCTCTAAAGGCAAATCCTCTTCCGAAAGTCCGATGACACCACCATCTTTAGTATGCAAAAGCGGGAACGGCTCGCCCCAGTATCGCTGCCTGCTGAAAAGCCAGTCTCGCAGTTTATAATTGACCGCTTTTCCGCCAAGGCCTTTTTCAGCGAGCCAATTTGTAATTTGCTCTTTGAACTGGGCCGTTGGTAGGCCGTTAAACCGGCCGGAGTTAATTGCCTTACCATCGCCAACAAAACAAAACTGACCTTTCTTAACCAACTCAGCTTGCTCACTGTCATCTGGTTCAACAACCGGAATAATCAGCAAATTGAATTTCTTAGCAAATTCAAAATCTCGTTCGTCGTGTGCCGGCACCGACATAATTGCGCCACTGCCGTAGCTAATCAAAACGTAATCGCTTATCCAGATTGGAATCTTTTCGTTGTTTACGGGATTGACTGCATAAGCGCCTGTAAATACCCCTGTCTTTTCTTTGGCAAGGTCGGTTCGGTCTAAATCACTCTTACGAGCGGCATCTTCGCGATACTTTTTCACGGCAGCTTTTTTTTCCTTTGTCGTGATTACGTCCACAAACGGGTGCTCAGGGGCCAACACCATATATGTTGCTCCGAACAAGGTGTCCGGACGGGTAGTGAAAACGCGAATGGTTTCATTGAAACCGTCGACTTTGAAATCAACATCGGCTCCAATACTTTTGCCTATCCAGTCGATTTGCAGTTTCTTTATGGATTCCGGCCAGTCAACTTCGGCCAAATCGTCGAGCAGGCGTTGGGCGTATTTGGTTATTCGCAACATCCACTGTCGCATCGGCTTTCTGATTACCGGATGTCCCCCCCGCTCACTAACCCCGCTGATTACCTCTTCATTAGCCAAGACCGTTCCCAAAGCCGGACACCAGTTGACTGCCACCTCATCCTCATAAGCGAGGCGATGCTCATCTATGTATTTTTGCTTTTCGATCCCGCTCAAGCCAGCAGGAACCGGCAACTGCTCGATTGGTTTGGCTTTTTGTTCGACCTCGTCAAAGTAACTGTTGAAAAATTTCAGAAATATCCATTGTGTCCACTTATAATAATTCGGGTCGGTAGTATTAACCTCCCGGTCCCAATCGTAGCTGAAGCCCAGCGATTTGATTTGCCGGCACATACCATCGATATTCTTTTGCGTCGTTTTGGCAGGCTGTGCACCGGTTTCAACAGCATACTGCTCGGCAGGCAGACCAAATGCATCCCAGCCCATCGGGTGCAGGACGTTGAAACCTTTCATCCGCTTATAGCGGGCGACAATGTCACTTGCCGTATAACCTTCCGGATGGCCGACGTGTAGGCCAGCTGCGCTTGGGTATGGAAACATATCGAGAACGTAATACTTGCACCTGGAATTGTCGCAGTCCTTTGCTTTGAACGTTTTGCGCTCTTGCCAGAAGCGCTGCCACTTCTTTTCAATCTCGCTAAAATTGTAAGTCCCTGTTTTCTCACTCATTTATTTCTATCGTCTCTCTTACCAGCGTAAAAAGCAATCGGGGTGACTGGACTTGAACCAGCGACCTCTGCGTCCCGAACGCAGCGCTCTAGCCAAACTGAGCTACACCCCGTTTCATTTATGATTTATTATTGATAATTGATGATTTTAGAACCGAAGGCCAATCGTCGCATCTTCCATTTACGATTATCAACAATCAATCGGGAAATTAACACTCAGGATTACTATAGCATACATCAGAGACGCCTGCAAGTTATAATAGGTTAACAGGGTCTATGTCTATGGTAATCTTGACCGCAGGCAACTGGTCTTATTGCATGGCTTGTAAGTCTATTCGCAATGATTAAATTGTCAGCTGTTAAATAATAAAAAACTCTGACAAATCCTGTTTTAATCTGTTATGGGCCACCAAGTCTTTCGCTATCATAACAGATTTTTCTGAAAGCTTTCCCCATAACTTTTTGTTTTTGAGCAGACGCTCATATTGTGAAGTAAAACCATTGCCATTTTTGTCCTGATGAGAAAACATCTGAGCAGCATCTCTAAATCTATCAAACGCCGGTATTTCACTAAGCAGGAGAACATCGCCGCACAACGCAGCCTCGTGTGTAGCCAGTGAAAATGACTCACTAAAAGAAGTATTGACAAAAATATTGCTTAAATAATAATACTGGAACAATATTTTCTTCTGCATATATCTAATATAATAGATTTGGTGCGGAAATCTCTTTCTTACGGACATCAACCTTTTATATATATTTCTTTCCAATACTTTTCCTACCACAAAAATCTTGAGATTTTTATGCTTTTTCAAAATCTTAACTATTTTCTTAACCAATAACTCAGCTCCCTTTATTTTTTCAAGGCGGCCTACATAAATCGAGACAATATCATTTTTTTTAATTCTATATTTATCACGGATATTCTGTATTTCTTCTTTGTCCGGCGGAAAAGTTTCTATCGTATTTTCAACCAGAATGATTTTTTCTGAAAAGCGAGGAAAGTATCTAATAAAATTATCGTACTCATAACGGGAAGGACAAATTACCCTATCAGATATTTTTATCATCTCTTCTTGATTCAGAAGAAACCTGTTCAGTGTTTTAAATCCGGCATCTCTTTCCCTGCGTAATATACTGTGAAAATGATAGAATATTTTAGGTTTTGGCCCTTTATGATTTTTAATCTTGTGCAGGGATTGAGTCCAATTCACAAAGTTTTGGATAATATAATTGAACTTACACCAGTTAAAATTATTCTGGAAAGAATGGAAATCCGGATAACGGAGCAAAGTTTCATCTGGAAGTAATACTTTTACCGGGAATTTTTTAAGGAAATGAGCGCTTATAAGAACATAAACATCATATCCCATATCCAACAGAACCCGCCTGTATTGTTTGACGATTTGGCCAACGCCTCCGCAGTATGTTTCACCTTTCGGATATTCAAAAGTCATAAGAAGAATTTTTCTCATGTTTCCCTTAATCCTTTATATAAAACCTCAAACTGAAAGTCAGACACAATTTCATCTAATTTGAAATAACCGAAACACCCCATTAGAAAAAGTATGTTCGGTAGCGAAATTGACATTTCTAACAGGATTTATCACTCGGGGCGACAAGGCTTGAACCTGCTCAAATTGAGCTACACCCCGGAAAAACATTAAAATGAAAAATATAGCACATGATTTCTTGAATTGCAAGTTAAAATAAGTTAACAGGGTCTATATCTATGGCGACCTTGACCACGGGGCGGAGCCGTCGCAGGTCGGTCCGAAGAGTCGTAAATAATCGCTGTATAGTTTCCGCATACGGTGCCTGGATAATTATCTGCATCCTGTGGAATCGCTGAATTCGACTTATCACCGCCGGCATCGGCCCCCTGACAGTTATCCTCAGGTCGTCCCGTCTTATAATATCATCGACCTTTCGGCGTATCACGACAGAAGCAGTCTGGAGCTTATCAAAATTTCTGTCCCGCATAATCAAGGCAGCCAGCCGCCAGAACGGCGGTAAATTACAGGCCTTGCGATGTTTTAATTCCTCCTTGACGAATCCGTCAAAATCATTTTTGAGCGCAAACTGTATGGCTGGCTGGTCCGGCAAAAATGTTTGAACGAATACTACACCTTTTTTCACAGAGCGTCCTGCCCGGCCGGCCACGTGAGAAATCAATTGGAATGTCCGCTCGTTCGCCCTGAAATCCGGCAGATAAAGACAGGTATCAGCGACGATAATGCCGACCAGCGTTACGTTCGGAAAATGCAAACCCTTGGCCAGCATTTGCGTCCCGGCCAATATATCTATTTTGCTTTCGCTAAAATCTTTCAAGACACGATAATAGCCCCGCCCTGCCATAGAATCGCTGTCAACACGCGAGATACGGGCCTGCGGGAATTTTCCGGCCAGCTCCCCTTCGAGCCGCTGCGAGCCAAACCCAATCATCGCAAACCCGGCGCCGCACAAAGGACATTTTTCCGGCACAAGGGTCTGCGCCCCGCAATAGTGACACACCGCAAAACCGTAATCCATATGTTTTCCTGTCACCGTCCGCATCCGGCTGATGTCACGCGGCGGCGACTTGTGAAACGTCAACGTTACATCGCAATTCCGGCAGTGCAGCGTATATCTGCACGATGGGCAGAACACAAAATTACTGTAACCGCGCCTGTTCAAAAGTAAAATCGCCTGCTCACCTTTGGCCAGCACCTTTTCCAGATGTTCGGCAAGCGGCTCGGAAATCAAACTTATGCCTTCCTTTGTGTGAAATCCGTCCCGCAAATCGACAAGCTTCATTTCGGGAAAGGCCAGGTCCATTACCCTTTTTGGTAAATGCACCAGACTAAAATACTTTTTACTCCGGCTGTTAAACAGCGTTTCAAGCGAGGGAGTGGCACTACCTAAAATGCAATGTGCATTCAACAACTGCGCCCGCTTTATCGCCACGTCCCTTGCATTATACCGAGGAGCTGTATCCTGCTTGAAGCTCGGCTCATGCTCTTCATCGACAACGATAAGACCGGGCTTCGGTAGCGGCGCAAAGACCGCCGAGCGAGCACCGATAACAACATCAGCACCACCTTCTCTTATTTTATGCCACTGGGCGTTGCGCTGAGCAGAGGTCAATCCCGAATGCATAACAGCTATCTTCTCAAATCTCGAGCTGAACCGTTGAACAGTTTGAGCAGTAAGGGCTATTTCCGGAAGCAGAACGATAGCACTTTTGCCCTTTTGCAAAACCATCTCAATCGCCCTTATATAAAGCTCGGTCTTGCCACTGTCGGTAACGCCGTGCAAAAGCGTAACGCCGAACGCACCCGAATTTATCTCGGCGTCGAAATGAGCCAGGGCCTTCTGCTGGTCTTCGTTTAATACAACCTTATCGGTTTTTATCGCCATCCCTGCCGGAATAGCCGGCAAAGACTTTAATATGGTCTTCTGCACTATTTTGACGAGCTGTTTTTCAGCCAAATTCTTTAAAGGTTCGTTCGTGCAGCCGACCTCCGTCAATAAACCCTGCAGTTCCAAAGCTGAGTCCGAATTAAAGGCCTTTTCCCGCTGTAGGTATTCGACAATCTGTTTTTGTTTTTTGCCTCTTAATCTCCCGACGGCCTCTTCGACGCCACCAGCAAGATAAATTTGCTTTTCTGTTTTGACCCCTGCTCCTTTTTTCACCGCCCCCGGCACCATTGCAGCAAGAACCTGCCCTAAGGGACAAACATAATAACCGCTAATCCACCACGCCAGCTCCAACAAAGCAGCATCCAATAACGGCTCTTCATCAATTACGCAGGAAATCTTTTTTAATTTAAATTTACGACCCTCTCCGTTTGCACCTTTGTGCTCCTGCCCTTCTGCCACCACTTCGACACAAAAACCTTTTTCGAGTTTATCCTTTCTGCCGAACGGCGCCTCAACCCGCTGTCCTGTTTCAATCGGCCAGAATTCGTCCGGCACAAGGTAATCAAATTCCATATCCGCCGCTGTCTCAAACGCCACTCGAATAATATGACTGCATTTGCTTTGCTGAATATCTTCCGTCACAAACAAACTGTTTGTTTGATACCTATTCATCACTTCTTTTTTTGATTTTTTCCAAAACTTTTTTGGTGTTATAAGCGGCACGCCAGGCAGCAATAGCGGCAAGACTTGTTGCAACAATAGCTATCAAAGAGGCAATAAGTGCTCCAACAGCAATTTCATCCGGGACAATCTTTATCGGTAACGGCTCTTCAGCCTGTGCCTTGATTTTTACCGGCAGCCCCTGTTCAGATTTTACTTCCACTTCGCTCCTTAGTTTCAGGTCTGTCACTTTGCCGGCACAGCCGGCGAGCAAAAAAACCACTACCATAAGAAAAATTGTATTTTTCATCTTACTTTATCCCTTAATTTTCATCTTTGCCGGCGATTGTCCCAGTTTGAAACAGCTATGTCAACACCGCCTTTTTCTTGAGTTTTGCAGCTCCTGGGCGTAGAATGACATAGATTGATGCAAACTAAATAAAAGTGGATTCCTGCTTGCGCAGGAATGACAAATTCATAATAAAAAATGGGAATATTCAAACTAAATAGTTCGTTCAGCCCTGCCGGAGACCAGCCGCAGGCAATAAAGCGGCTTGCAGAAGGCCTGCGTGCAGGCAAAAAATTCCAGACCCTTATGGGCGTAACGGGCAGCGGCAAGACATTCACAATGGCCGAGACCCTGGCTCAACTCGACCTGCCGGTGCTTGTCATATCGCACAATAAGACATTGGCCGCCCAGCTTTACGAGGAATTCAAGGAGCTTTTCCCGGAAAATGCCGTCGAATATTTCGTCAGCTATTACGATTACTATCAGCCGGAAGCTTACATCCCCCAGCGAGATATTTACATAGAAAAAGATGCCTCGAAAAACGCCGACCTCGACCGGCTCCGCCTTTCCACCACTACCAGCTTATCAACAAGAAACGATTGTATTATTGTCGCATCCGTCTCCTGTATTTTCGGTCTCGGCTCGCCGGAAGACTATAAAGCTTCGGTGGTGGCAGTGCGAACGGGCGACAGCATCAAGAGAAACGACCTGCTTGGAAGATTTGCAGACCTGCAATACACCAGAAACGACTTCGACTTCGCAAGAGGGACATTCCGCGTCCGCGGAGACGTAGTCGAGCTGTATCCTTCTTACGAAACTTTTGCTGTCCGCTTCGAATTCTTCGGCGACTGCATTGAAAAAATCAGCTATATAAATCCAACATCTGCAGAAACCCTCGCCGTTGAAGAACAGGTTTTTATCTATCCGGCTGAGCACTATGTTATGCCGGCCGAAAGAACAGATTCAGCAATAGAGAACATAAAGGCCGAGTTGAAAGAACGGCTGGAGCAATTCCGCCAGCAGGGCAAACTCCTCGAAGCCCAACGACTGCAGGCCCGAACTATGTATGACCTTGAAATGATGCAGGAGGTCGGCTACTGCAGCGGGATTGAAAATTACGCCAGACATTTAGCGGGTCTGCCGCCCGGAGCAAGGCCCTACACGCTGATTGATTATTTTCCGAAAGACTTTTTATTATTCATAGATGAATCGCACGTCACCATACCACAATTGCGGGCGATGTGGGCCGGTGACAGAAGCAGAAAAGAGGTCTTGGTCGAGCACGGCTTTCGGCTGCCCAGCGCATTAGATAACAGGCCTCTGCGATTCGAAGAATTTCAGGAAAACTGGGCAAAGGTCATTTTTGTTTCCGCCACGCCGGGCGAGTTCGAGCTGGAAAAATGCAACAACGAGGTCGTCGAGCAAATCATAAGACCAACGGGATTAGTGGACCCGGAAATCTTTGTCCACCCGGCCGGCAATCAGGTTCCGCATCTGCTTGGCGAAATCGAAAAACGAGTCAAAGCCAAAGAACGGATGCTCGTTACGACCCTGACAAAAAGAATGGCGGAAGACCTGGCAGGCTTTATTACAAAAAAAGGTTTTCGATGCCGTTATCTGCACAGCGAAATCGACACGCTCGAAAGAATCGAGATACTGCGGGACCTGCGCAACGGCGAATTTGACGTGCTGGTAGGAATCAATCTATTGCGGGAGGGCCTTGATTTGCCGGAGGTCTCAGCCGTCGCAATCCTCGATGCGGATAAAGAAGGGTTCCTGCGCAGCCAGATTTCACTGATACAAACCATCGGCAGAACGGCACGAAATATCAACGCCACCGTCTTTTTATATGCCGATACGGTTACTAAATCGATGCAAAAAGCTATTGACGAAACAAATAGACGCCGTAAAATTCAACTAAAATTCAACAAAGACCATAACATTACGCCTGAAACGATAAAAAAGGAGATTCGCAGCAGCCTAACCGAGCAGATAAAGGCAAGAAAGACCGCCCGTGAAGCGATCCGGTTCGAAGAACGTGAATATGACAAGGTCGAATTGGCCAGACAAATTGAGAAAGAAATGCTCGAAGCTGCACAGGAATTGGATTTTGAAAGAGCGGCTTTTCTGAGAGACCAGCTGCAGGAACTGAAAGAATTACCGGAATTCGCTCTCATAGAATCGAGGAAAAAGAAAAGAAGCTTTTTAGCCACAAAAAAGCAAAGGAAAAAACTCAAATGAAACAACTGAACAACACAGAAGCACGCCGACTAATCAAAATGGCAATCGAAGAAGACCTCGGCAGCGGCGATATAACCAGCGAACTGCTCTTTAAAGACAATGTTACTGCCAAAACGAACATCATATCCCACGAGGAAATAGTGGTATGCGGAATGGGTATCGTCAGGGAAATTCTCACTGCGTTCGACAAGAGACTTAAGTTAAAGGTATTCGTAAAAGACGGCGATGTAGCCTACATCGGACGCAAAATCGCCACAATCGAAGGCCCCTTGCGCGCTATGCTAAGTGCCGAGCGGGTTATGCTTAATTTTCTGCAGCGGCTCAGCGGAATAGCTACGACAACACGCAAATTTGTCCGTGCAGTTGAAGGGACAAAGGCAAAAATTTACGACACCCGAAAAACAATGCCCGGCTGGCGAACCCTCGAAAAATATGCCGTTCGCTGCGGCGGCGGCTACAATCACCGGCTCGGATTATACGACGCCGTGCTGATTAAAGATAACCATCTGGCGCAGCTCGGCAGAAACTTCTACCCAAAACTGAAAAAAATAATCGAACGAGCCAGAAAAATAAAAGGCGCAAAATTTATCGCCGTAGAGGTCGACCACGTCGATGACCAGCTCAACTACGTCTTAAAGATTCCGGGTGTCGACATCGTGCTGCTCGATAATATGGGCCAATGGCAGTTAAAACACGCCGTGGATATGCGAAACAAAATGTGCCGCAAAGGCAGGAGACCGCTGCTTGAGGCCTCAGGAAACATAACACTGAGCAACGTCTCAGCTATTGCTCAGTGCGGCATTGACAGAATCGCCGTAGGCGAAATCACTCACTCGGCAAGAGCCGTTGACATTGCGGTTGACAGTTGACCTATGACCTGCCCGAAGAACGAACATCTTGACCCTGATAAAATAAGAGTAAATACCAAGCGCATCGGCAGAAAAATCCTCGTCTATAATCACACATCGAGCACAAATGACATCGCCGCCGAATACGCAAAAAACAAAGGCAACGACGGTCTTGCAATCTTCGCCGAGGAGCAAACCGCCGGCCGGGGCAGAGCAGGCGCCAAATGGCACAGCGGCCGCTGCGACAGTATTCTTTGTTCGATTCTCTTAACCTCCTGTAAGTGTAATCCTGAAATGCTTTCGCTGGCTTGTCCTGTGGCCGTTGCCGAGGCCGTCGGCAAAATTGCACACAGCCACGCTAAAATCAAATGGCCGAACGATATAATCCTAAACGGCAAAAAGGTAGCGGGTATTATGGTCGAGTCAAAAACAGTCAACGGCGGTACTGCTTACATCGTCGGCATAGGAATAAACTGCCACCAGAAGAAAACTTCATTCCCACGCGAGCTGCAGACAACCGCAACAAGCATTGACATCGAAAGCCGTTCGATATGCGACCGCATCTCGCTGACGAAAAGATTACTTTCCTCGTTAGACCATTGGCTCGAAGCAGCAGAGAATACCGGCAAAAAAATAATCGACCGATGGCGTAAACTAAACACTCTGCTGAACCAGAGAATAACGGTCTCTTACAACGGCAGAAAATTTACCGGCAACTGTATCGGCGTCGACCCCGAAAAAGGTTTAATCCTCCAGCTTGACCACGGCGGCGTCAGAATGTTCGACGCCGCTCACACCACTATTGCAAAATAATTAACGTTAAGTTCCGTTTCCCACAGTTTTCTGCTATATTATCATCGTGTTGACAGTAGCTGAAAAAATTAAAAATTCATCATTACACACTATCGATTGCGGCCTCGCCGACTACAGAGACGTCCTGCAGCAACAGCTCCGGCTATACGAAGAAAAACAGCAAGGCCAAATACCGGATACTATCCTCATAACCGAGCACCCGCCTGTTATTACTCTCGGAGCCAGGCAAAACGCCAATAAGCTGCGAACAGATAGCAAAAGTCTGAAAAAACAAGGTATAGATGTCGTCGATGTCCGAAGAGGCGGCGGCACAACAGCCCACAATCCGGGACAATTGGTTTTTTACCCGATTCTAAATCTGCGAGAGCTTAATCTGGGCATCAATGAATACATCAGAAAACTCGAAGAAATAAGCATTGAACTGCTTGAACGATTAGGCGTTACAGCCGAGAGACACAAAGGTTTTCCAGGCTTATGGGTAAAAAATAGAAAAATCGCTTCCATCGGTGTGCGCGTGTCAAAATCTGTAACCTATCATGGTATGGCAATAAACATCCAAAACGACTTGAGCATCTTCGATTATATCATTCCCTGCGGCCTTGAAAATATCAAAATGACATCCGCAACGAACGAAACTGGAATCAGATATTCGATGAATGAAGTTAAAAACCAATTATCTCAAATTATTCAAAGATATTTTGGCCAGCGCAGATTACCAGAATGGCTGAAAAGACCACTGCCAGCAAACGATAAATACACCTCCACCGAGACAGTTTTAAACTCTCTCAAAGTAAATACAATATGCCACAACGCCAACTGCCCGAATCGAGGCGAGTGTTGGACGAAGGGCACAGCAACCGTCCTGATTCTCGGCAATATCTGCACACGAAACTGCAAATTTTGCTCGGTAACCTGCGGCAAACCTGCTCCACCCGACCCAACTGAGCCGGCAAGAATAGCCGAGATGACAAAGCAGTTAGACGTCAAATACCTGGTAATCACAAGCGTCAATCGCGATGATTTGCCGGACGGCGGTGCCAGTCATTTTCGCGATTGTATTAACGAAGTAAGAAACAGATGCCCGAACACAAAATTCGAAATACTAACGCCCGACTTCTACAACTGCCAGACCCGGGCTATAGAAACTTTGGCCGACGCCCTGCCGTTCGTATTTGCACATAATGTTGAGACCGTGCCTTCCTTGTATTCGAAGGCCAGAAGCGGCGGGGATTATCAACGTTCACTAAATCTGCTGAAGATTGCGAAAGAAAGTTATGATGGAGTCCCAACAAAATCGTCGATTATGCTCGGATTAGGAGAAATCGGGGCTGAGGCTGAGCAGGTCTTAAGAGATTTACGCAGCGTCGGCTGTGACAGAATCACAATCGGCCAATATCTTAAACCATCAAAAGATTCGCTCGAAGTCATCGAATACATACCGCCAGTAAAATTCGACTGGTGGAAGAAGAGGGCGATTGAGCTTGGCTTCAACTGGGTAATCTCCGACCCCTTCGCCCGCAGTTCATACTTCGCAGAAAAAGAAAACACCTTATAAACTTTTCTTATTTGACATCGCGATTTTTATATAGTCTAATCCCTCGCGACAAATCGGCCGCTGAAGTCAAAGTCGACACCACAAATAGAAAGGGCATAGCCGCCCACCGAACGGAGTCCAGTACCGTAAAATCACTGCAAAGTTATCATTCAGCCATCAAAGCCATCAAATAGTAATGGAAAATTCCGATTAATATGTTTATTTTTGGCTGGTTTTAGGACGATAGATATATAAGAAATAAAAAAGACTTTCGTGGAGTACAAGGAAATGGCCAAAAAAATCCTCTTAATAATCCTGCTGCTTTTCGTCCTGTTTTCTACAATTAGCTGCCAAACAATGCAAGGTCTCGGGGGAGACATCCGCTGGCTTGCCGGTGCAAGAGACGACCGGTAAGCATTGTGTTCGACAAAACTCTCTCTGAGGGGTACCGGCTAACTTATTCACCTCTCGCACAACATCCTCAACTGCCGTAAAGAGCATCGCCACCCATCGAACGGAACCAAACTCCATAAAATCATTGTGAAGCTCTCCTCCAGCCTTCAAATAGACGAAAACCAAAGCTGAAATATCCCCCTTTTTATAGGACATTAAAATCAAACAGTGAATTAACTGCAGAGAACACAGAGAAGAAATCAACAATAAACCCGGCGAGCTCTGCGAACCCGGCGGTGAAAGAAAATTTGGACTTTATGCCAAACATTTCTTATACTTTAATTAACGCATAGAAGTGGCTTAGAACTTGCCCTCACGAAAGTGGGCAATGGGGGGTGTTTTCCGGAGGGGGAAAATGAAACCCGTAAATAAACTACTAGTCTACTACCCCAAACGCAGGGGTAGCATACTTATCATATCTATGATATTTATTCTTGTTTTTTGCGCCTTGGCTGTTTCAATGGCTTCGCTGTCCGGCACCAATTTACAAATCGCAGATAATCAGCATAAGGCCAACTCCGCCCTGTCAGCCGCACAATCAGGCCTGGAATGCGGTAAATACATTATAAAAGAAACCCTCGATGATCTCCCACGCACCCCCAACAACTACGTAACCAGCGAGGATGCAAATGCTGTATGGACCGTCCTTTGCTCTAAGGTCCAGGCCCAGCCTTGGGTAGCAGAACAAGCAATACCAGATGGGAATGAGATTATAACGCCCCCTGTAAGCTTTGGATCAGCAAACGTTTCTTTTCAGGTCAGGTTCTATCGAGATGGCAATTCTATTAAGCTTGAGGGAATAGGAGTTGATGGGCAGGTACATAGACAAGCCAGCATAAACTCTGAAATCACCAAAGACAACGAAATCTTAACTTACGCCATCGCCAGCAGAGGCCGAATGTGGCTCACCGGCGACTCGACCGTACACGGCAATATTTACAGCGCGTGGCAATACCATAATATCTCGCCTTTTAATATTACCAGTGATTCAGCAGTCGAGGGGACCATCAGTACCATTCTTAGCAATATTAATCCTACCACGGGCAAACCAGGCCCTGACCTATATGCAGACAAGTTTGACTACTATGGCAACCCTGTTCTTGATGCACACGGCAATCGTGTTAAAATCAAGATGCCATACGACCTTGAGACACTGGACGCCGACGGTAATCCCGTGTATGACGAGCAGGGAAACAAGGTAATCAGCCCCACAGACGAGATACAAGGACAGTGCCAAGGCATCGACTACGGCGTCAACTACGGCGACAAGGCCGTCGATATGCCCGGAATGAAAATAAGCGATTATGACACCAGCCAGTACAAGCCATCGCAAACCATCTCTACGGCGGGTGTTCCAACGGTAACGGAATACTTTCCACATGCAGCGGGTGATTACAGTCAGCCTTCTTCGTCTGGAAGCCAGCAACTAAGTCGCTATAAATATGAAGGTCAGACATTCTCGGATATAATGGTCTCCGCCTACTCAATCAGGCACCGTGTCTTGAAGGGCACCCTCTTTAAGGACTGTATATTTAACGGCATTCTATACTTAGATTGCGGTACGACCGGCGGCACCTATAATAACGTGCGGTTTGAAAACTGTTGCTTCAACGGTCCCATCATTACCAATACGCCCGATTATTCAAGCAGTACTAATTGGTGGATGAGAAACTGCCTGTATTTTACAGGCACAGAGACGTTCCAGAATGAGACGGACATCGACGCTACGATTCTTGCGCCTAATTTCAACGTCAATCTCGGCAATACCAACCCCAGCAGCGGCGAGAATAACGTTCTTACTGGTGCAATCGTCGGCGGCATTGTGGATATTCGCGGCAATGCGGAAATTCAAGGCACGGTCATCTCGATGTATGACACCAGCGGCTACTCAAGCGGATATGTCAGCAACATAGGCGCAACCTTAGGCGACGGCGGTTCGGAGACAACCGAACCGGGCGATATTGGTGTTATTAACATCACGCCGGATCCTGACAAGATGCTGCCAAGCGGTATCACCACCCCAATCGTTATTAAACCTTTGCAGTACACTTATTCAGAAGAAATATAACTATAGTGAATTAGAGAAAATAAGATAAAACTCCGGACAATTTCAAAAAGGAAAACAAAATAAAAAAGCTGACCTTAAACATATTGCTGCTCATATTACTCCTGACGCGGATTATCCTGATGTCGAGGACGAAGGACGGTTACGCTGTCCTGACGATGGTGAGCTTGTAATCAAGATAGGAAAAGGATAAAAATGCCAGCCAAACTGTCAATAATCCTGTTATTAAGTCAAATTGTAAGCTACAATATGGCTTTGAACAAAAACGGGCGCGATTTATACGTCTCGGCTTCCGGTAATACTCAATATAAGACTATTCAGCAAGCGATAGACGCAGCAAAGCCGGGCGATACAGTTCATATCAGAGAAGGAACATACTCCGAACAGATAATCCTCAAAAACTCCGGCGTGGCCTTTGAGGGTGATAAGGCCATCATCAAGTCCTCCGACCGATTCTGTGTGATAATGAACAAGGTAAGCGGGGTGAGTTTTAAGGGTCTTATCTTTCAGGGCGGCAGCGTGGGCGGGCTGATAGCCTATGACTCTAACAATCTCACCTTTGACAGCCTGACGATAACGGGCTGTCCATTTTACGGAATAGGTTTAAGGGATGGGACGACTAATTGCGTGATAGCTGATTGTAATATCTTCGGCTGTAAAGATGGTATATCCTTTGCAAACGGGGTAAAGAATACCACCATAAAGTCGAGCCATATTCACGACTGCAATCGGGACGGTATTGTAATGACTGCCTGGACACCCACCTTTGCTGCCTGTGAGGATATTACCATACAAGACAATGAAATCAACAACGTGGGCAGACAAGGTATGCTTGTCGTGGCTACCAAGAGGGCTTTAATCAAACTAAACCGTGTTCATCATTGCGGGGCTACGGGTATTCAGATAGAAGGCGACCCCCGCAAAACGGATGTTCCCATCTGCGGGAATATAACCATCGAGGACAATTTGTGCGAGGACAATGCCCAGCAATACGCCGTAAGCGTGGAGACTGGAATATGGGTTGACGACTCTAACGATGTGGTAGTCCAGAGAAACACGCTCCGCAGGAATGGCAAGGGCTTGTCTATTACCGGCTGTTATAATGTTACCGCCAAAGAGAACAAAATCTACGGCAATAAACTTATGGGATTGTTCATAGACAGGAGCCACCAAAGGCCCGACTGGGGTGGTATATTGATAGAAAAAAACACCATCGGCGGCGGTTATGAAATCCTGCACGATGACGATAAATCACGGGTAACAATGAAAGACAACGAAATCGACAACTATCAGATATACCACGACGAAGGCGGCAGGGTAACTTTCAAGGATAATTTTGAATGATTAAAAGTTAATCGAAATGTAAAAGAGAACGTTTGCCGTAATACATTATAGTATAAAGGGTTATAGCAATTTTGGCGAAGTAAATGTTAAAGGAAATGTAACTTGATTTGTAACCCCTCAAAACACCAAAAAGAAAACAGCCATTTGAAAGAGTAAATAAAGGTTTTGTAGCGTAAAGAGGGGTTTTGTTTAAGAAGGTGATTATGGCAAGAGGATTTCAAAGTGGAGCTAACTGGACGACAGCTTAGGTAAGCTCACTGCAGGCAGCAGTAGTAAATGCGAGCTGGGTAAGCATCTCCGCTGACAATGGAATTAGTTACCTTAGCGAAGACCCAAATGAGCCAGAGCCAGAATTTATCGGCTGCATGAACGACGACCCAAACGAGCCCGAACCGGAGCCCGAGCCGGAGTCCGAATGACTTAATTCGGGCAGAGTTTCACGTTTAACGCAACCCAGCCCTGCCGAGGCAAAGCCGGTAACGAGCTGCGCAACCGCTTAACACAACCTTAGGAACCCCGCTGTCTTTATCTCCAAAGATTTTCTAATAACAGCCTAAACTGTTAACTTTATTATTATTTGCATTTGCCCTATTAACCATTTATTATCACACTTTACATCAAAAATAACCGATATAAATAAAATGCCAGGCAAGCCGGAAAACCTGTTTCTCCACAGCAGTTGGCCAATCGAAATGGTCGTAGAAGACACCCCAGGCTTTGAACGCTATTTACACAACGAAACCACAGAATTACGTGAGCACGACCACGAGCTCAAGCTGCCGGAGGTAATCGGTATTTTGCCGATTCGAAATGCCGTCGCCTATCCGGGCACGGTAATGCCGTTGGCAATTGGACGGGAGAGAAGCAAAAACCTGCTTGCCGACATCAAACCCAATAAATCTATCATAGGGCTTGTCACGCAGCACAACCCTGAAACCAACAGGCCGAATTTCAACGATATCTACTCCGTCGGGACCATCGCCTCCGTCCTCAAACTAATAAAAATACCACAGGGCTCGATTAACATTATAGTCCACGGTATAGTCCGTTTCAAAATCGTAAAGCCGATAGCCACAGAGCCGTATCTAAAAGCCGCTGTGCATCCGCTCAGCATCGAAACAAAAATGACCAAAAAACTCCAGGCGCTCATCGTCAGCGTCCGCCAGACGGCAAACCGCGTCGTAGCATTAAGTCCGAATATCCCCGAAGAGGCATCTGTGCTGCTGGAAAATATCGAAAATCCCTCTGCCTTAGCCGATTTCCTGGCAGCCAATCTCAACCTCGACACCGCCAAGAAACAGCACTTGCTCGAGGAGCTTGATGCCGCCAAACGCCTTAAAGAAATATCCGCTGCTCTGGCAGCCCATCTGGAAGTCCTTGAGTTGAGTCACAAAATTCAGGGCCGCGTAAGAGAGGCCGTAGATAAAAATCAGCGCGAATACTTCCTGCAGGAACAGTTAAAAGCCATCCAGTCCGAGCTTGGCAAGGGCGACCTGCAAACCGAAGAGCTCAAGCAAATCAACAAAAATATCAAAAAAGCCAAAATGCCCGAAAAAGTCGAGGCCGAGGCGCTTCGTGAGCTTGGCAGATTAGGCAAAATACCCCCCGCTTCGCCCGAATACAGCGTTATCCGAACATATCTGGACTGGGTTTGTGAGCTGCCGTGGTCCATCGAAACAAAAGACCGTCTGGACATCAACAAGGCCGAGCGAATACTCAACGCCGACCACTACGACCTGAAAAAGGTAAAAAAACGTATCCTCGAATTTCTCGCCGTCCGCAAACTGAACCCCACAGGTAAAAGTCCCATACTTTGTTTTGTCGGCCCGCCGGGCGTCGGTAAAACTTCCCTCGGGCAATCCATCGCACGGGCGATGGAAAGAAAATTTATCCGCATATCACTCGGCGGAATAAGGGACGAGGCCGACATTCGCGGACATCGAAGAACTTACATCGGTGCTCTGCCGGGCCGAATCCTGCAGGAGCTGAGAAAGTGCCAGAGCAAAAACCCCGTCTTTATGCTCGACGAATTAGACAAAATCGGCGCCGATTTCAGAGGCGACCCTTCAAGCGCGCTGCTCGAGGTCCTCGACCCCGAACAGAACTTCAGCTTCACAGACCATTACCTCGACCAGCCATTCGATTTATCCACCGTTATGTTCATCGGCACGGCTAATTATACCGAGCCCGTCCCGCCGGCGCTGCGAGACAGAATGGAAGTCATCGAGCTGCCCGGCTATACCGAAACCGAAAAACTTAATATCGCAAAAAAGTATCTCATCCCGCGACAGATCAAGGAGCACGGCTTAAGCAAAAGCTCCCTCTCAATAAAAGACAAGGCAACCCTTGCGATAATTCGAGATTACACCCGCGAGGCAGGAGTCCGAAACCTCGAAAGAAATATAGCCGCCGTCTGTAGGGCCGTCGCAACTCAAATTGCAAAAGCCAAAAGAAGAAAGGCCGCTATTGATAAAAAAGACCTCGCGAAAATCCTCGGACCCGCACAATTCGAATCTGAGCTGGCCCTGCGAACAGGAATACCCGGCGTCGCTACCGCACTTGCCTTTACGCCCGTCGGCGGTGAGTTGCTCTTTATCGAGTCCGCCTCTATGCCGGGCAAAGGTCAGTTGCTGCTTACGGGCCATATCGGCGATGTTATGAAGGAAAGCGCACAGGCCGCTTTTTCAGTCGTAAAAGCAAACGCCAAAAAGCTAAATATCGAGCCGGACAAATTCAAAAAATTTGATTATCACATCCACGTCCCCGCAGGAGCAATACCCAAAGACGGCCCAAGCGCAGGTGTCGCAATGTTCACCTCGCTGGTTAGTTTATTATTGCAGAAACCGACCCGTCCCGACGTCGCTATGACCGGCGAAATAACCCTGCGAGGATTAGTCCTGCCTATCGGCGGCCTGAAGGAAAAAATCTTAGCTGCTAAACAAGCCGGCATAAAAACCGTTATCCTGCCCGCCCGCAATAAAAAAGACCTCCCCGAAGTTCCAAAAGAAGCAAAAAAAGGCCTCAAATTCGCCTTCGTTAAAAATACTAACGAAGTCCTAAAAATCGCACTATCTTATTGATAGTGTTGCCAACCTTAATCGGTGATAATAACTTCAACTATGTTCGATACAATGTGCTCAGGGTTTTCACCATCCCGAACCTCTAAGTCCAGAGCAAGATTGTACCGCCCTACCGGAACAAAAGAATAGAAGTCTCGTCTAGGCCAAATAGAACTGAACGTGTAATCCCATCCCAATTTGGATATATCGATATTATTACTCAAAGATTCTCCTTTCTCCAAAGATATGGTCGATCGCGGATTAACCGGCACTTTCTGGACTTCTCCCAGAATGTTCACCGGACCCCAATAAGGTTTTTCCCCGGAAAGCACAAACGAGCTGCTAACATTTAAATCAACCCTGCCTGCGGAAATGTTTTCAATCACAACACCCACAACCGCAGCATCCCGTTTCGACCATTCCCTTTCTGCAACCTTTATAGAACACCTTAGCCCCTTGGAGGGTTGCCCCCAAATCAGATTTGAATACCGCTCAGTGGGCGTATTTTGACATCCTAAAGTACAAAATAACAAGATCCAAAAAACTCCGACAATGCCCTTCATGGCTATTTTTCTAAATTTCCACTCAAAAGTATTATAAACTACAAAGCACATAGCTAACCCACGTAGTAAAAAACGCTTACCACCTTTACCACATCAACCATTTCAGCTACATTGTGCACGCAGTATTACGATTCTTTTTCCGCTTTATCGCTCTTCTTGCTTGATAATATAGACGGCTGCCCCTTATCCATACGCCTTGCCTCAACGGCTGCTATTACGACAACGCCGATGATTGTTACCACCCCCACGATTACCAGCAAAATAATACCCAAGTGACTGCTTATACTCATATCACACCTCTATACGCTCTACTGCATTGATTATTTTAACCACATCAACCATTTCCGCCACGTCGTGCACCCTTACAATCGAGACTCCCGCTGCAGCACACAAAGCAACCGTCGCCGCTGTGCCGAATATCCGCTCCGCCGGTTTTTCTTTACCGGTAAGCTTTCCGATAAAACTCTTTCGGCTTGTCCCTATACAAATACGATAGCCGCTATCCACAAATCTGTCAATATGTCTCAACAGCAAAAGATTATGTTCAGTCGTCTTGCCGAACCCAATCCCGGGGTCGATGAAGATTCGCTGTTTCGGTATTCCAAATTTCTCCGCTCGTTTTGCTCTTTCAACTAAAAAGGCCGAAACTTCTGCGACAACATCTTTATATTTCGGCTCAATTTGCATTGTCGCAGGCGTTCCCTGTATATGCATCAAAACAACCGGCACACCCCGCTTAGCCGCCAATTCACCCGTCCGCTGGTCGCTCAAAGCCGTAATATCGTTTATCATTGCCGCCCCCGCATCCAGAGCGGCCTCGGCAACCTCGTAATTTGTCGTATCGATACTAATCGGCACATCGATTTTCTTCGCAAGCGTCTCTATCACCGGCACAACCCGCTCTTCCTGCTCCTCAGCCGACACCGATGCCGAACCCGGCCGGGTCGATTCTCCGCCCACATCTATTATTGCAGCCCCATCAGCAGCCATTTTTAGGCCGTGTTCAATTGCTTTTTTGGTATCAAAGAATTGCCCCCCGTCGCTGAACGAGTCCGGCGTAATATTCAAAACCCCCATCGCAATACAGCCCGCCGAAAAATCCAGTCGCCCGCTCGGCCACTCAACTATTTTTGAATCATTTGTCACTTCTTACTTTGAATCCTATCCCTTCTAACTTTCTACCTAAATTCTCTGCGTGCTCTGCGGCCTCGGCGGCAAATTCTATTTTAGTGTTTTGAAATTCCCTTCGCACACGGTAATTCTTCCGCAGATTGTCGAAAAATTCGCCTCTTTTTGTCGGCACATTCAAAATCTTGCGCAGCTCCCTGTAGTCTTCGCTGATTTTGTAAATCTTCTCCACAGCTCTCCGAAGCACGTTCTGCTCGCTACCACTGCTCGGATTTATCCTTAATTGCGGAACTCCCGGCTCAGGCAAAAAATCCTCAACATCATACTCGGCTTTTAATCCGAAATATCTGCAGGCCGCTTTATATATCATAATCATTCCCGCAATCTTGCCATCCAGCGAATAGCCGGCTATATGCGGCGTGCCGATGTCAACCATTTCCAGAAGTTCCGTGTCGATATTTGGCTCATCCTCCCAGACATCAAGCACGGTGGTTTCCAACTGGCCCGACCGAATCGATGCTTTCATAGCCCCCGTATCAGCAACTTCGCCTCGCGAAGCATTAATGAAAACACAACCGGCTTTCAGCGATTTGAAAAACTTCTCGCCGGCTAAATGAAACGTCTTGTCAATCCCTCCAAAAGTCAACGGCGTATGAAGCGTTATAAAATCGCAATCGTAAAGCTCTCCCAAAGGCAGGTATTTCGCATCCCCCGTCTCCCGCTGCAAAGGCGGGTCGTTCAGCAATACCTTCATACCCAGCGCAGCACACTTCCTGGCAACCCTGCTGCCGACATTACCAACGCCGACAATACCTATCGATTTACCCTCCAGTTTTATTTTATACTTTCGCCCAATTTCAAGCAGCCCCGCAATAACATACTCAGCCGCAGAATTGGCGTTCGACCCAGGTGCCGATGCAAAACCCACGTTATTTCGTGCCAGATATTCAATATCTATATGGTCAAAGCCGATAGTGGCCGTGCCCACGAAACGAACCCTGCTGCCGGCCAATAAATCCGAATCCACCTTCGTCACGCTGCGAACCAATAAACATTCCGCATCGCCGACAACATCCGGCTTTATCTGCCGACCGGGAAAAACCTCAACCTCTCCGATAGACGAAAAGCACTCCTTAACAAACGGTATATTTGCATCTGCGATTATCTTCATAATTTACCGACCCTAAATCTCAATTTTAGTCTAAAAACATCCTAATTGCACGCAATTTCCACCCTTTCTGCCAACCTTCCGAAAAAACTTGACAGAATAAAACCAACAACTATACAATACAGCAAAAAACAATGGAGGCCGTTGACCCTATGACCAAATATATTATGAAATTAACATTACCGGCACTGCTTTGCTGGATAGCCTCCGGCTGCGGTGAAACTGCCAAAACTCCAAAGCCGACCCTCAACATCTCTGAATCAAGATACGACAGCTACGAATTACGAAAGGCACGAGATGAGGCCAAAATGGAAATGCTCAAATACCTCACCGAGCGCGAAAAAGCAGAACACGAAATACTCTTGACCGCCATTGAGAATAACATACGGCTCGTTGATGCGAATGACGATTGTTTAACCGCCGCCAATTATAAAGCTGCGGAATACCTCATTGGAAAACTGCCTAAAGATATGTTAAAGGATAACCCTTTTCTTGTCGCAAGTCTTGTCAACGTCGATAATTTGAACGAGTCCTCCACTTTCGGCAGAATGGTTTCCGAACAAATTTCCTCACGGTTCAAACAGCTCGGCTATACCGCCATAGAGCTGAAATTGCGCACAACAATTTTTATCAAGGAAGGCTCAGGAGAATTTCTGCTCAGCCGTGAGCTGTCGGATATCAGCACCAAACACAACGCCAATGCTGTAGTCGTCGGCACTTACGCTATTGCCTCCGACAGGGTTTATCTGACCGTAAGGATTGTCAACGCCACCGACTCAACGATTCTGGCTTCCTATGACTATAACGTCCCTATGACTCGTGACGTATTCAAAATGCTGCTCAAAAGCCGGCAAGGCGTGAATTGGCTGTAAATCACAATTCAAAGCCCGCTATTTTTGTCCCGCAGTCCGGACAGCAGTTGTTCGTTATATGATTGGCTAATATCTGGTATCCGATGCGTTCAATCAGTACCCTGCCGCAGCTATAGCAAAAAGTATTCTCCGATTTCGACCCGGGAACATTACCCATATACACATAATGCAGCCCGGCTTCTTTGCCTATCTGCTCTGCACGTTCGAGGGCCTTCACCGGCGTCGGCGAAGAATCCAGATACTTATACTGCGGAGAAAAACGGCTGATATGCCAGGGAACGTCGGCCCCGACCTCGTTAACAATAAACTCAGCAAGCTTCTTTAACTCATCGTCACTGTCATTCTCCCCCGGAACCAGTAAAGTCGTAATCTCAAGCCAGATTTTCGTCTCTTTCGCAATGTATTTAAGCGTATCTAAAACCGGCTGCAAATGCGCCTTGCATAATCTCTTGTAATAATCCTCGCTGAACGCCTTCAAATCGACGTTTATCCCGTCAAGCCAGTCTCTGGCAAAATCAATCGCCTCGACGGTCTGATAGCCGTTGCTGACAAAAACATTCGATAGGCCTTTTTTCCTTGCCAGCCGCCCGCAATCCTCGCAAAGCTCCATAAAAATCGTCGGCTCGGTATAAGTATATGCGATTGATTTGCACCCGTAGTGGACAGCCGCCGCAACTATCTTGTCCGCGCTTATCGCCTGTCCGTCAATCCCTCCATCTTCGATAGCCGCCTGGCTTATCTGCCAGTTCTGACAGAATTCACATCGAAAATTACAGCCCATCGTGGCAATGGAAAAACTGCTCGACCCCGGCTGAAAATGATACAACGGCTTTTTCTCTATCGGGTCAGGATTGGCCGAGCAAACTTTATAGTAATTCAGCGAATATAATACGCCGTCTATATTCTTGCGCACACAGCACCTGCCCAATTTGCCATCGCCAATCACACACCGATGCGCACACAGCTTACAGCTAACCTTCTTGCCTTCTGCTGCATCCCACAGCACCGCCCGCTTAAGATTTACTTCTTCAGTTTCCATTATTCAAAAGTTCATCCAATTTGGTCTCAATGTCGATTGTTCCCGGATGTCCGCGCCAGACAATAGCTCCGGACTTGTCAATAAGCAGGGCTGTTGGCACACCATTTATTCCATAGGCCTTTGCTCCAGCGGATTTAAAGCCCGGCTCACCCTCCTCACACCAAAGATGACGAACTCCCAACCAGCCGCGGCCGTTCACATGGCTTATTACATTCTCTTTCTTATCGTCGATACTGACACACAAAATCGCAGCCTTGTCCGCCCAATCATCTTTTCGTTTAGAAGCCACCTCACAAAGTTTTGCTGTCGGACTTTGGCATGGGCCGCACCAGGTTGCCCAGAATTCGACAAAAAGGACCTTGCCCTTATAATCAGAAAGCTTGACTTTCTCCCCCGTAAAGATATCAGTGACGGTAATGTCTATTGCCATATCATCTTCCTTAGGTGCAATCTTGTACTCAAGCTCCCTCCTTTTTTCTTCACCAAGTAACTGAAAAGTATATCTCCCAATTCTTCCCTTTTCGAATACGAGTGTAAAATGTGGCGCGTTATCTCCGCCTGCAAGACCGGTTAACTCAATTTGGCCGTTATCTGGGACCACCCCATCCTTAATACTTACTAAACCAAAGTGTATATCCCAATAATACAGGGCGTAAGGGACAGCAGCGGCAGCTTTGCCGTTATGCAATCGGACGCTAACGTTAGCACTATAATCTCCCTTATAACAGTTCTCATCATAAGGAGTATATTGAAATATGACCTTTTCCAATTGACCAGCAGTCAGCGAAAATTGTTTCATATCTCTGCAAAAAGCAGGATTGGCCTTCCCCTCTATAAATTCTTCTGTACCATTTGAAGGCATGGTGTTTAACTCAATCCAATAATCGCCGGGAGCAAAAAACTTCGGGCTCATATACAAACGTGGGTTTTCACTTTTTATAGAAACTAAAGGGAAAAGTCGGTTTCCACCTTCGGGATCTTTTCGCATAACCATCAGTCTGCATTTTGTATAAGGCAATTCCCCCGGCCAATCTTTCGGCGATTCAAAAACAAGTTCTAAGCTGGCTGGCTTTGGTAGTTCTACCTTGAGTTTGCCATCGGCCAAGTCTTTCCAGCTAAACGGACCCGCTCGAAATGCACGCATAAACCCAGGATGGTCAACAAAAACATATATTTCTGGCGAATTTTCAGCCACATAAAAGATGTAATGTCCCGGCTTGCTTTGAACAAGTGAGGTAAAATTAATATCTAAATCATGTTTCTGCGTATCTCGTATATGAAATTTCGACCAAACTCTTTCTTGAAAATCAGAGAATGCAATTATTGGCACAAGGGCCTCTGGAATTTTTCTATTGTCCGCCGTCGTTATCTGCAGCTCAACAGCACGGCCTTTAGTCAGTGTTACTGTTCGCTCAATATCTCCCTTGGGACGGCCCATCTCAAATATTGTCGGGGCGAAACCCGGTGCTCGAACAATAATCTGATAACGCATTGCACGACCAAAAATTGGAAAGTCTCCATCTTTTGATTGCAGCAAAATTTCACCCTCTCTACCCTGCCTCCAAGGCGCAAATCCCTCTTCGCTACTATACACCCTCACATCGAATCCAGGAATAGGCCTACCATCTGGGTCAATGACCTTCAACCGCACACTGAACCCTACCTTCTCTCCGCCGGCGCTGATAGGCACCACAGCCGCGAGAACAGAAACTGCAAAAAAAGAACAAATGATAATATTAGAATTGATTTTACTCTTTCCCATTATTCTTCCCAAAGCATCTACTCAAGATTCGCTTTTCTCGATTTATAACACAGATTAACTTTACTTTCTCGTGAATAATATATAGGATATTCATACCTGAATCAATAACGTCTGTCGTGGAGAAATAGCATTATGAGCATATTATCTGCCATCGGCAATACGCCGCTTGTAGAGTTAAACAAGCTTAACAGCAAAAACCCGAGGGTCAGAATCCTCGGAAAATACGAAGGCGCCAACCCCGGCGGCTCCATCAAAGACCGCCCTGCTTATTATATGATAAAAAAAGCCGAGGAACTCGGACAACTAACGAAAGACAAAACCATACTTGAGCCGACATCCGGAAACACCGGGATAGCCCTGGCTATGATTGGCGCCGCTAAAGGATACCGCGTCAAACTTTGTATGCCCGAATGTGTCAGCACCGAAAGGCAGCATATCCTGCAGGCCCTAAATGCTGAGGTTGTCCTTACCCCTGCAAAAGAAGGCACCGATGGTGCCATAAGAAAGGCACACCAGCTTCTCGATGCCGAACCAGACAAGTACTATATGCCAAACCAGTTCACCAATGAGAATAATGTCCTCGCCCATTACGAGACGACCGGCCCGGAAATCCTTTCCCAGACCAACGGAGAAATTGACATCTTTGTAGCCGGTATGGGAACAACCGGAACCCTGATGGGCGTTCACAGGTTCTTCAAAGAGAAAAAGCCGGACGTCAAAATCATCGGAGTCGAGCCTCCCAAAGGGCACACAATTCAAGGCCTCAAAAATATGACCGAATCCATCGTTCCCCCAATTTATAACCCGAAAATGCTCGATAAAAAACTTACCGTTGACGACGGCCAGGCCTTTGAAACCACCCGTGCCCTCGCCTCGCAGGAAGGAATCTTTGTCGGAATGTCAAGTGGTGCAGCCGTCGCCGGCGCCTTACAAATAGCAAAAGATACGTCCTCCGGCACGATTGTCGTTATCCTCCCCGACCGTGGCGACCGCTACCTCAGCACTACCCTCTTCCGCTCCATCTGCGCCAAATGCCCTCCATAATCCTTAAAAGGAACCAATAAGTGACCGGCATTAGAAGAGAAAGCATAGAAAAGCTCATTCAGGTAAGCAAGAGTGTGATTCAGGATAGTTCTCGGGAAAATGGCGCAATCATCGCCGCCGATTCAGATAAATTGATTTATCCGTCCACCACACAGGACTACAGATATGTTTGGGTTCGGGACGCATCATATATATGTATATCTGCGGACTTGCTGGGATTAAGGCAAATCCCGGAAAGGTTTTTCGACTGGTGTCTTAATAGGGCCGAGGGCTTTAAAAAGACAGCCTTTTTTTATAACGCATACAGCACAAACGGCACCATCACCGGCACACTGATACAACCTGCAGACCTGAAACTTCCTCGACAAGTCAGAAACAGATATATACACATCATACACCATGGAACGCAATTCCAGCCGGACCAGAACGGCTCTTTGCTGATTGCAATAGGCCACCACATAAAACATTTTGCTATCGGTAACATATCTAAATTTAAAAAACTAATAGAAAAAACCGCTTCAGGTATCTCTGCTTCTTGGAAAAATAAGAAGTTCACTTTGCCCTGTTTTGATTTGTGGGAGGAAAGATGCGTCCTTCCCGCGCAAAAAAGGTATCATACCTACTCTTTGGCTATGTGCATAGCTGGTCTGCAAACTGCAATCGAGCTTTTGGGTAAAAAGAAAAACTGGCTGCGAACAGAAAAAGAAATGTCAGATGTCTTCTGCGATATTTATTCACACAGCGCAAACCTCATTCCAAGAACATATACTAAAGGCAAATTAGCCGAACGTCGCAAAGTTAGAAAAGATGATTTCCGCCCAGACGCTTCACTTCTCGGATTGGTCTACCCCTCAGGCATATTAGATCCCTTCGATAGCAAAATGAAGAACACCGTCGACGAAATAATAGAAAAAAACACAACAGCCGGTGGAGGCCTGTTAAGATACCCGCGGGACATTTACTGCGGCGGAGTACAGAAAGGCTGCGTAACTTTAACAGGAGCTGGTGCCTGGCCCCTACTTAATTTCTGGATGTCTATCTACTTTTGTCTCCGTAAAGACAGGAAAAACGCAGAGAAATACTTCATCTGGCCCCTGGAAAGAATAAACAAATACATCCCTGAACAAATATTCAAAAGCAAAACAAAACTTTCTGTATGTCCGCTTGTATGGTCCCACTCTATGTTTATAATAGCCGCAAAGCTCCTCGGCTACATATAGCTCAATAGTCAATTCGATATGCTTCAGATAAAACTTTAATCGGATGCACCACCGTCGCACCGCTTATATGCTCTATTTGCATCTTGCACGCGCTGCATTCGGTCAACACATACTTGAAAGATACTTTTTCCAGCGATTCCTTTAATCTTGCAGCTATCTGCTCCGAAAGCTCATAATTTTTCTTATTAAACCCGAACGTCCCCGCTAAGCCGCAGCAGCCGGCATCCAGTTCGGTTATCATAACAGGACAAAGTCTTCTCAGTAGCTCAACACCCGCCCTTCCGCCACCAATCGCATACAAATGACACGGCTGATGGTAGACAAAAGCCTTCTTTATAGGACTCTTAGCAGGTCTTAATTTATTTTGCCTTGATAAATCCAGAAGATAACTCATCAGTTCGTTCGTGTTCTCCGAAACAAGTTGCGCATCTTCCCCCACAACAAAATATCTTAATTCCTGTTTCAGACACAACACCGCGCTCGGCTCCGAGCATACAATCTTATATCCGTCCCTAACCGCCTTGGCTAAATGTTTGACACTGTATGCCAAATCCTTGCGTGCCCTCTTGACGTTCCCATACACAATCGCCGGCAGCGGCACAGGCCTTTGCTTCGGCAAAATCACATCAATATCGTTGCGCCGCAAAACCTCAAGCACCGCAAAGCCCAGCTCGTGGTCATTATAATTTGCGTATGTATCCACAAAATATGCGACCCTATCGACCGGCTTTTCAATCGGTGCAGATGCTTCAAGGTATTTCTGCCCTGCCCTCAGGAACGACCCGCCCGCAAAAGATGGCATACTCCTTCGCCGGTCCAACCCCGAAAATTTTTCTAAAAACCATTTGAAAATCGAAAGCCGCATAAAGAAATTCGAAATCGGCGAAAAAATACTGCCTAACATACTAAGATACCGGTTATGACTCAACGCCAGCTCCGCACGTCTCAGCCCCCGTCGTCTCACAAATTCCGCTCGTGCCGTTGCCATCAGTTTGGAAACATCAACCCCTGCCGGACATTCCACCGAGCACGCCTTGCAGTTCACGCACAAGTCCAGAAACTTCCTGAACTCCGCCGACTCGAAATCTTTTTTCTCTAACTGCCCCGTCGCCCAAAAACGGAGTATATTCGCTTTCGCCCGCGAGCTGCCAAGCTCCTCACCCACCGCCCGAAACACCGGGCACATCCGCAAATCGGATTCTCTGCTCAGGCAAACGCCGCACCCGCTGCACTGCTCAATCTCGGTGCGTAATTCATCCTTTCCGAAGTACAAATCCGTTTTAAGTCTCTCCGGCTCCAATTTATGCCCGGCCCGCAAATTTCTGACCATAACATCGCCATCATCGCTGATAATTTTACCGGGATTCATTACCCCATCAGGGTCGAACACATTCTTAATCGCCCGCAGCAGTTCGTAAAATTCATCACCGTATTGCCGCCGCAGAAAAGCCGCCCTCACCAGCCCAACTGCATGCTCACCGCTGATTGTCCCACCAAGCGCCCACGCAAGCTCGAAAACATCATTCGCAATCGACCGCATCTTCTCCACGTCGGCCGGGGCGCTCAAATCCAAGTATGGCCGTATATGCAGCTCACCGTCGCCGGCGTGACCATAAAAAGACATCGCAATATCATATCGCTTCCCGATTTTCTCCAGACCCGAAATATATTCCGTCAGCCGCCTGTTTCCGACCGAAACATCCTCAACAAACGGAACTGGGTGTTTTCCGCATCTTTTTCTTTCGAGTAGCGCCGCTGCATCCTTGCGTGACTTCCACAATCGCTCCTGCTTCTCCGGCTCAAAAATAACCTCACGCCTACAGGCTGACTTCCCAACTTGCAAATCGGTGGCTTCTATTTTTTCTTTCACCTGCTCTGCTGTTTCACCGGTATGCTCAATCAAAAGGGTAGCGACACCACCGGTAGGCAAAATATCCTGATGCTCAGGAAGTGCCTCAATCGCCATATCAATCAAAGTCCTGTCCATCAGCTCGCACGCCGATGCACCACTGTCAACAATAACCGGCACCGCCTGCGCCATCTTTTCAAACGAGTCAAACACAAGCTGCAATAGCCCCTTCGCCTTTGGCACCGCAACTGTCCCGAGCTTGATTTTCGTAAAAACACCCAGCGTCCCCTCCGACCCTGCCAGTAGGCGTGCCAAATCTATCTTCCCATCGTGACAAATTCCAGATATAGAATACCCGCTGCGGTTCCGCTCTGTCGCCGGCAGTGCCTTGGCTATGACCGCCTCCTTGCCCGAAAGGACAGCTCCACATCCCTTTGCAATCGAAGCAAGTTTCTCGTTCTCTTCCCCAGCAGGGTCAAAATCATTTTTGAACTCAACCACACTACCGTCCGCCAGAACCGCTTCAACGCTTTCCACATAGTCACCAATATAGCCGTATTCGAGCGAATGAGCGCCTGTGGCATTATTAGCCACACATCCGCCTACCGTTGCGCGGTTACCGCTCGATGGGTCAGGCCCGATTTTTCTGCCGTAATCTGCCAGACAATTATTCAAATCGTCCAGCACCACGCCCGGCTCACAAATCACCGTCGCACCACCGTCCTCCACACTGACAATCTCATTCATATATCGTCTCATATCGAAGACTATGCCGTTGCACAATGATTCTCCCGCCACCCCGCTGCCAGCACCGCGAGCGGCTACCGCTACACCGCGGGCGCTGGCATATCTCACAACAGCCGCTACGTCTGCAGCGTCACGAGGCACAACAACACATCCGGGAATTATCTGATAAATGCTGGCGTCGCTGGCGTATGCCGCCCTGTGTAATATGTCGGTGAAAACGTCTCCTCGCACAACTTTGGCCAAATCGCCCGCCACGTCCGCAGTTCTCTCGTTCATCGCTTCTGCTATTCCTCAAAATCACGAGGCAGGAATTGGACCCTCGAAACAATGCCGCTTGCACGCAGAACCGCAAGGTCGTCTTCACTGACCTGGCCGGTGATAAACTGCTGAACTACAGGATGGGGGTGGTTACGAATATGGTCGGCATCGCCGTCGGCAATAATCTTGCCGTTATGCAGCATAATGATTCGGTCCGCTACCTTGTACACGCTTGTCATATCGTGGGTGACAACAACCGTCGTCTCGCCGAGTTCTCTTTGAAGCTTCAAAATAAGCTCGTTGATTATATCTGCACGAATAGGGTCCAGTCCCGTCGTCGGCTCATCATACAAAATTACTTCCGGATTCAACGCAATGGCCCTCGCCAGCGCCACCCTTTTTTTCTGGCCGCCGGAAAGATTCGCAGGATAAAATTGTTGAAAACCATCAAGACCAACCATTGCCAGTTTGGTCTTGACTACGTCCTCGACCTGCTTCCAGTCAATCTGCTTGCAATGCTGAACTATCGGAAACATTATATTCTCAGCTACGTTGAGACTGTCAAACAGCGCTCCGCCCTGAAAAAGAAAACCGTAATGGGTGCGTATCTCGTCTAATTCCTTATCAGGCAGATTATCGATTCGCCTGTTCTTAAAATAAACCTCGCCGGAGCTCGGCCGAAGCAGAACTATGAAATTTTTTAGCAAAACAGTCTTGCCGCACCCGCTCGGCCCGATTATCACCGTCGTTTTGCCTTTCTCTATCGACAGCGTTATATTATCCAGAACAATATTGTTACCGAACTTCTTGGTAAGGTTCTTAATAACGATTACACCGTCACCACCGCCTGTCGCCGTCCCTTTATTGTCTTCCGCCTCTGCCACTTTTCACTCTCTTCTATATATATTCTCTTATCCCACGAGGCTCTTCAAAGGCCAGAACGTATTGTAAATCGTTTTGAAAATCACCGCCAGTGCGAAATCCAACGCCAATATAGAGATAAAGCTGGCCACAAACGCCTCCGTGCATGCCTGGCCTACTCCGTGCGCACCTTCCTTGCACGTAAAGCCCTTATAACAGCTGATTACCGCGATTGCCGCACCGAAGAAAAATCCCTTTATAACACCAACAACCACATCCCACAGCTCTACCCCGTATGCGCTAAAGGTCCAATACCCCTGGCTGTTAATCCCGAACTGAATGACCCCGATGAAATATCCGCCCAGCACGCCGAGCAAATCCGCATAGATAATCAATGCCGGCGTAAGAAACAGGCACGCCAGAAGTCGCGGAGCGACTAAATACTTTACAGGGTCTGTCCCCATACTCCTGACCGCATCTATCTGCTCGGTAACATTCATCGTCCCAAGCTCAGCCGTCAATGCCCCTCCGACTCGACCTGCCAGCATCACCGCCGCAAGCACCGGCCCTAACTCTTTAACAACCGAGACGTTAATTAAAACTCCCAAATGTTCTTCCAGCCCCATGCCCGCAAGCTGGTCGTATGCCATTACCGCCAATATCATCCCTACGAACGCTCCCGTTATCATTACAACCGGCACACTGCGAACGCCGATTATATTCATTTGTGCCCAAATCAGGGGATACGTCCCTGTCCTGCCCATACTCCAGCTGCACGCCCTTATTGCACGCCAGGCAAACCTGCCGAATCGGCCCATATCATTTATATCTGCTATCGCCTTAGCCCCAAGTGCCCCAATCATAACTTTCTCTCCACACTTTTAACTTTTAATTTCTATCTCCTATCCCCTAAACCCCGCTATTAAATAATATATCGACATTCGCCGTTAATAAATGCTAACTTTTTATCCCGCCGCCCGTCAATTAAAAACTAAAGTGCCTGCACTTTATCCCGAGCCTTTAGCCCTGAGCGTAGTCGAATGGGGCAGTCGAAGGATCTATTAAAACACCTCGGTTAGCCCCTTGCATTGCAAGGGGTTACTCTGGCCGGGATTGCCTGCTTGGAAAGCTTAGTGCGAGAGAGTTATAGTTAAGATGAAATCAACTTGCTGTTGCTGCCTCCTGCTCGGATACCGTTTTTTCCATATGCTTACACATATTAACTGTCCGTTTCCGACTCGCGGGCATCCGGCAAAACTGCGCAAAAATACATTTAGCTCCTAATCCCTAAACAGGCGGGAATCCTCATCCTTCAAATACTAATATCCTTTAACGAATTTTCTTTAATTGCTCCACATCAATAACTTTTTCATTCTTTACTTCTATCACATATGGAATGAATTCATGTTCTGCACCAAACTTGCCGTATGTTTCGCTAACCAAATCGTATGTTGCCTTCCCCGCTGTTGTTTTTTCCCAATCGAAGTCTCTTTGAGCTTGTATCTCCGCGTAACTTGCCCAGAAAAGGTCAACGTTGGCATACCACCTCACCGAACCCGGGCGCATTTTTGGTAATGCATAGCGTTCAGGACACGGTAGGTTGCGCAGCAAAAGTCGTGCCTTCAAACGGCATTTTGGAGCCTTAGATATCTTATATACCTTCTGAACAAAACTGTAAAAGAGATAAGTTGATTCTATCAGGGCATTAGTATTTATTTTGAGTAGCTTCGTAGTGTCGTAGTTCCCCCAGCATAAAAACCCTTCCCCCCCATCGGCTGCAAACAATATCATTCCATCTCGCCACACTTCAAGCAACTTGTACGGTTTAAGTACGGCTCGCCTTAACTCGCCATTGATTATCTGTGATCTCTCCTGTGTGGAAATATCAAATCCCGCATATCGAAGTTGTGGCGGCTCATTAATTAACTTCACAATATCTGTGTTTTTGCTCTCGAAAAGTCCCTCAATTTGGATTTTAGCAGTTGGATAGGCAACTAGCACATATGCTATGTCGCCCATAAGTCCAACAGCTTTGATCGCATCATTTACCCTCTGGTTAACATCTTCGCTACTAATGTCCGTTGTAGTTGCTTTTTTCATTTGTTTCAATATCTTATCAGCATTTTTTGATAAACGCTCTTTCTGCATTTCCCGAACGAGTTTTCCTAATCCTTCCTTTATTTCTGATAAATGCTCATCAAATCGCAAGCCCTCTTTAAATGCGTGGTGCATAGCTTCCGCACCCAACGGCGGTATATTGTCTCCTTTCCGCTGGAAAAAGCCTGTGTAACTTCCCAATTCTTTTTCATTTTCATCTATGACTCTCATTACCAGAAATGGCTTTCGTCCGGATTCTGCTTCTGGTATTCTCACGTATGCTAAGCCTTTGCTTCCATCTGCTCCCGAAGGTATCCATTTGATTTCAACATTCAAATGTGGATAAATGTGCGAATTGATTATATCCTCGTATTGCTTTATATCGATCAATGTCTCTTCAAAAGACCGGATTTTTTCTGCCACCTCGTGTGAGTAACCTTCTTGTTTGCAGGTGCTTACTCCTATCAGTATGACTCCGCCATCACTGTTTGCAAAAGCAGAAACATCTTTTGCCAGTTCTAATTTCCGCTTTATTGTATCTAACTGGTACGGCTCCTTCTTAAAGTCGAGCGTTTCGCTCTCAATTGACCCTACAATCTGGTTGAAGTTTCCCTCCCCAAGAATCGCAAGAACCTCTTGTGGTTTCAACACTTTTGGTTTCATTTGAGGTTCCCCAGATTTTATCAACCTTCCTTTACGACCATCGCTCCCGACAATTTTAACCTTTTTCTAACTCCCCGCAATACAACTTTCCTTTTGATATCAGCATAAATATTGGATGTATATTGCCGCTAGAGCAGTCATAATCAATAATGCAATGTATACTATGCCTATATGCCACCTTCCCCGATTTAACAATATACTCAACAATCTTTTAAAACGTGGAACTAAGATGGCGTGACCTATCCCGAATTGGTAATCGGATGGCAATTCGGACTTTGTATCTAGTGATTTTTGAATTAACTCTTCAAGCTCATGACTTTTTTTAATACAATCTTCATGAAACGATTTATAGATCAATTCAAAAATGCAAAAGCAAAGTATAAGAAAGATATTAGCCAAAAGAACAATTGTTCTCTCTATTGAAACAGCATAAGTCACAACTGCAGAACATGACACTAGCGCCCAATTCCTTATCTGGAAAAGCCATCCGTCGGCTTTATCCAAAAAAGCGAGTGTCTTCTCGTAATCAAACTTAAGCAGCTCTGCTTCTTTTTCTTTCATTTGCGGCTATAAACTACCTCAAAAATTTCCTAAAAAACACAACACCAAATAAATCCCGCGATGCTTTCTCCTCAAAGCTGTCCCTCCAATTTTACCCTATTTCCCAATCCCCCACAACCTTTAAAAAATTGCTTGTGCCACCTCCTGCTCGTATACCGTTTCGCTCTATTTGCTGTTGTTTCCTTCAGTTCGGCCATCTTTTTTATTTACTTCGTCGCTTTGCTCCTGCGTAATACTGAGGTTCCTCATTGCGGCTTACGGAAACAACAGCAACCAAATTGACCATCAACTAAAAACTAAGAACTCAAAACTCCGCCTTAGGCGGTGTTAATTTAGGCAACTTTTACCTGAACTTTCATTCCCCTGTGCTCTTATACCTTTTGCACTTGTGCACATGCAAAACCTTCAAAATATTTGAAGATTTTGCATCAGTTTTCATACAATTTTTGTAAGTTTCTACACAGTTTTTGCATATTTCCTTATGGTTTTTGTAATTTTTTGAACGTTTGCTCGTATAACAGCGCCATTAACCCCTTCCAGGCCATTTTACGAAAGAATTAGCAAGTTTTTTCACTTCCCCAACTCCCCTATTTTGCCCATTTTAACTAAAGTTTTTTCTTATCTGCCGCCGATAGCTATATTACCTATTTTAACATTTTGCCTCGATAAACACGTAAATTTGAGAAAATGGGCAAAATATAACGACTATAAAGCTATTTTGGAGACCTAAATTATGGCAAATGAAGTTGTTCTGGAACGTTATTTAGATACCTTACTAAGGGGCGACCGAAAGGCCTGCCGGACCGTCATAGAGGAATCACTCCAAACCGGCACCCCAGCCAACGCCGTTTATTCCGATATAATCTGGCCTATTATGGTGGAAATCGAGCATTTAGTGCGCTCAGACAAAATTACGGTCACCCAAGAGCATTTAGCCACCCGAATTAACCGCACAATTGTGGATCAGCTTCAGAATAAGCTGCCGCGCAAGCCCCGCAAGAACAAGAAGATAGTGATTTCTTGCGCCCATGCCGAGCTGCAGGAGCTCGGAGCACAAATAATGGCGGACCTATTCGAAAGCGACGGCTGGGAGGTCAAATTCCTCGGCGGAGGCCTAACGAACGACGATATCCTCGCATTCATAAATGAAAACGCTCCCGATATACTGCTAATCTACGGCAGCACCCCAAAACAGGCACCCGATATCAGACAACTCATTGACACAATCAGAGATATAAACGCCTGGCCTGATATGCGAATAATGGTATCAGGTGGGCTGTTTAACCGTGCAGAGGGGCTTTGGCAGGAAATTGGAGCTGATTTATTCGCCGCCACAGCACTCGAAGCCATCCAGATAGCTTCACAAGAGGCACCAATCGAGCCGGAGGAAGGGACAGTAACCCGGCGGAGAAAAAGAGGACAACCAGCGGCTAAAAAAATACAAGTCCAGGTTCTAAAATAAATTAGCGTTCATTGCTCTGAGCAGCTCTCAAGAAAAGAAAAAGCTGGGAGGGGGTTGAGCTCCCAGCTTCTCGGGTTTGCCCTTGGTGACGTATGAAGGAATTTACTAATGCCGGCGCCACCACCAAGGGCGCGGTGGAGGAGGAGATGTGATTCTTATAGTATCTGAGCCGAAGAAGAATTGTCCCGGCTCAAGTAAGTAGCCGAGGACCATTAACTGCACTGAGCCATTGGTATCAACAGCCTCAAGGAATTCATCTCTATCAAAGAAGGCAAGGATACGCGTTCGTTTGTCGAATCGTCCGCGGTTCTGAAAAACGAACTGCCGTACTGCTTCTATGCCGTAGGGATAGAGGGTAAGCGGGGTATCTTTATCAACCTGGTCTTTGGTGATTCCTGGAGGCAGGAAAAACTGCGCCGTTATCCATCTCGGCCGATGACTTTTCCGATTAATCACCCGCGGCAATATCCAGAGCCGTGCTTCGTGCATAATGGACTCGTATGCTCCCATATCAATCCTTCCGTTGTTAATGCGTGGATTGCCATCGAGGTCGGTTTCGTCAGGTTCGGGAACATAATTTGGGTCGCCGGTGTTAATACAGGACGAAGTCGGGAGCAAATGATAATCGCCATCAAGCCAGACGGCGTTAGGGTCGTTCGGCTCAACAATGATGTAGGGGTCATTAGCATCGACCCAGCAGCCAAGCTCAATAAAACAGGGGTCGGCATCGGTATTACCAAGGCCGGGGTAGCCGCCTTGAACATCGCTATAGGTAACTGAACTAGTACCGAAGATGTCTTCGATTTGTTGAGGTAAGTTATCCCAAACAATGCAGTTAGTAACTGTCAGCCAACTATCTGAATAATTGAAGATTCCACTACCGGGAAAGTTCCCAGTGATTGTGCAGTTAGTGACAGCAGCATTGCTCTTCCAACAAGAAATACCACCGCCTAAATTATAACCTAAATTTCCGCTGACAATACAGTTAATTATCATCGGATCGCATTCGTCGCAAGAGATTCCTCCGCCATTTTCGCTTATGTTGTCACTGATTGTGCAATTTTTAATGACAGCGTTACTATTTCTGCAGGAAATCCCGCCACCCTGACCGGGTAGGAGGCTATCACTAACGCACGAGTTGCCGGTTATGGCGCAGTCGGAAACAGTCAGGCTACCGCCGGTACAGTATACTCCGCCGCCATTGCTGTAGGCTGAGTTATCGGATATTGTGCAACCGGCAATTACTGGGTTACCGTCCCCGCAGGAGACAGCACCGCCATTGTCATGTGCCGAGTTGCCGGTGATATTACAATCGATGATTTCAGGATGACTGCCTAGACAAGCAATTGCGCCGCCAGAGGAAGCGGAGTTACCGGTGATTATGCAATTAATAATTTTTGGGCTGCCGCTGTAGCAAAGGATTGCACCACCAGAGCGGCAAGAACCATTTATTATGGTGAAACCCTCAAGAATCGAATTGGTATCTTCGCCGCTGTGGAAACGGAAGCCACGGTGCTCACTTTGCTGCTGGCAGTCGATAATACAATCATCGGGGCCTGATTGAGAGCGGACGGTGATGGCTTTGCCGAGGAAATCGATGTCATGGTTTCCTTCTCCGGTGTATGTTCCAGGGGCGACGAAGACGGTATCGCCATCGTCGGCGGCGTCAATAGCTGACTGGATGGTGGGGAACTGACCCGGCACAAACAACTCTGCACCACGAGCGCAGGTTGCCAACACAGTGAGCGTTAAAAAAGTTGTGATAATTACGTTCTTCATTTTCTTACCCTTTCAAAAAATTATGATAAATGTACATAACGGCGCAGGCACACACCTGCGGCGTAACGAGCGGTTCGCTTTGCAAGAAAGAATCGCGAAAACGAGTTGTGTGTTCTGTTAATTTCATATTTTCCCCATTTTTATCATTCATACCAAGTTGTCTGTTTGAGCCAGTCCTGCGCAAGCAAGGCAAAATCAAAGAGGTCGATAATTCCATCCCGATTGAAATCAGCATACAACTGATCACCAGCATCCAGCCACAAAGATGAGAGTATATCAAGGTCGCTGAGGTCAGAAATCCCATCATTCGTTACGTCGGACAGCAGCGCCCAATCGTAAGGCGGGATAGAAGCTTCGGCAGTGCCGCCGAAGGCACCCATATTGATGCGAAGGTTTTCGCCCCATTCATTATTGGGGTCATCGGGGACTGAAAGCAACTCGTCACCGAGCGGTGAGCCGGGGTTGCCGGCGTCTATACATCGGCTGGTGACATCATCATACGTCCAACAGCTGCGTTTGGTGTCCCAACTCCAGCCTTCGCTCTTTAAATGATAGTCGTTAGCATCTACATCAACAAAGCAGGGGTCGGCATCGATGTTCATTTCGCCCCAGTATAGAACACCAGTTGGTGCGACATACACAGCTTCCTTACCTCCTCGCACATCACAGTAAGATGTTGAAAGCATTGCTTGGTTCTCACCACTCCAATCCGTTATTGAAATTTCCGGTCCTTCGGCAGCAGTATTACCCCATAAGATGCAGTTTATCAATATAGCGTCAGTGAAAGAACCGCAGTTCAATGCGCCGCCATAATCCCGGGCAGAATTACCTATAAATGTGCAGTTAATCAAGGCTGGTTCACCATCACTATAGTTACTTATCCCACCACCATTACGACCAGCCGAGTTGTTGTAGAAAATGCAGTTGGTTAGTTTTGGATTACCACTTCCGCTGGTCATCCCACCACCATTATACCATTTAACCTGATTCCTTCTGAAGATGCAGCCGGTCAGAATGGGATTACCGCTGGAATTATTCATGCCACCACTATTCGATTCTGCCCAGTTGTTTTCGAATGCGCAGTTTTCCAGTATTGGGCTGCTATTTTTGTTACACATTCCGCCACCACTTCCCGCTGCGTTTCCTTGGAATGTGCAGTTGGTCAATGTCGGATTGCTATCAAGGTTGTACATACCACCGCCATTCAAATGTGCCGAGTTGCCGTTGAATATACAATTACTCAGGGTTGGACTGCTTGAATTGTTATACATACCTCCACCATCGACACCATGATTCCACGTAAGCGAGTTGTTGTTGAATGTGCAATTAATAATTGTCGGACAGCTTGAATCGTTGTAAATTCCACCGCCATACTTAAATGCAATATTATCGCTGAAGATGCAATTAGTTAGCGTCGGATTACTGTCTTTGTTATACATCCCACCCCCATGCCCTCCATCAAACCTTGGAAATAGAAAATCTGATATAGCTTGATTACTTCTAATAATACAGTTGTCAATTGTTGGACTGCTGTTATAACAGTAAATTCCACCAGCAACTGAGATGTCGTCATACAGACCGGGAATCAATGGACCATAACCATTGATGATCGTAAGCCCACTAATAACCGAGTTAGCATTTTCATTACTATGGAAATAGAAACCCCGATGCCGTTCCCCTTCTGTGCCTTGACAATCGATGATGCAGTTTTCCGGGCCGGTTTCGCTACGGATGGTGATAGCTTTGCCGAGAAAGTCGATATCGCGGTTGCCGGAGCCGGAGTAAGTGCCGGGGGCAATGATGACTGTGTCGTCATCGATGGCGGCGTTAATAGCCGCCTGGATGGTAGGATACTGACTCGGCACAAGCAACTCTGCGCCACGAGCGCAGATTGCTGGTGCGAGAAGAAGGAAAAAGATTATGATGATTACATTTTTCATTTTCCATCTCCTTAAAAAATTATGATAAATATATATGACGGCGCAGGCGCGCACCTGCGGCGTAACGAGCGGTTCGCTTTCCAGAGAAGATACGCAAAAGCAGTTTTTTGCTCGGCTGAAGCCATTTTGCCTCCGTTAAGCCGGCGCAATAGAAGCAACAGGTTTTAATAAAGACAACTGCCGCGTTTTAGAAGGCGGGGTCGGTATGAAAAGGGGTACAAATTATGATGGCGCAAACAAAAATATAATATAACGGCTTTTTTGGCCCAGCCTTCACACCTTATTCAATTTTGAACCATTATACCACGAAATAGCCGGTTTGGCAAGGGGAATTTTAAAAAATTTTTCAAGTGGGCAAGCCGGCGTAAAACGCCGGTCTCCGCTTCACTACGAGGATATTCATTGCGCTATGAAAAATTTGTAAATTTTGCTGTTCTGAAACAAATGATTTTGACGATAATAAAGGTTAATCCCGTGAAATATTAGATTTCCAACGGAGCAAAATTGACAAAGGGAAACAAATATGAAAATGGAAGACGTAAGAAAGAAAGCAAGGAAACTGGGCATCGATATCGGCAAGATGGGTAAGGCAGAGCTCATCCACGCCATCCAGAGAACAGAAGGTAATACTCCCTGTTTCGGGAATTCAAACAATGGCAATTGCCCACATACCAACTGCTGTTTCAGAAGCGACTGCTTTAAGGTGCCTTGCTACTCTGCGGTATAAAGAAATAACCGCAAGCTAAAGCTTTTTTTCGGACTTTATACAGCACATACCAAACATCGTCAAAACGGGTCTGCAAATCGGGGCGGTTACGAAAAAAAATTGAGCTAACACAGACGCTTATGGTCCTTGTATTGACAATGAGGCGGCAATCAGCTATAAACCAGGTAAGATAAGGCGAAACGAATGTGCGTTAATTTGCAGGGGAAAGAATATGGCGACGCAACCAACAATCAAAAGCGGGAAACACCTCGCAGAGAATGCAAATATCTCAGGCTCGGAGTTTCATAATGTCAATCTCAGCGGGGCAGATTTTCACAGCGTGAACATGAGCAAGACGAAGTTTCACGATATCAATTTCAGCGATGTTACCTTTACGGCAGCTCAAATCGGCGGAACGCTGTTCAAACACATTGGACCTCCACCGGATAAAAACGGAAAACAGGAGAGACAGCGGCCGGTCACGTTTGAGGAAGCGATGCTCTGTGACAGCACGTTTCGAAAAGTAGATATGTCAAATGTAAAAATCATCGACTGCAATATCGAAGGTATGACGATTGACGGAATTCGCGTTACAGATATGATCGGAGCATACAAGGAGTTGAAAGCAAGAAAGGAGTGATATATGAAGGCGAAAATAATTATGGCGGGTTTGTGTTTAGCGATTGTATCGGCCGGCTGCGCTATTGCACCGGAAAAGCCGGAGTCAAAAGCGGTTTTGTCGGCTGAGGTAAATGAGGCAATAGCAGTATTCAAAGAGAAAGACCCCCAGATACAGCGATTCTTCGACAAATCCTACGGCTATGCGGTGCTGCCGAAGGTGTCCAAGGGCGCGTTCCTTGCGGGCGGGGCTTACGGCAAGGGCGAAGTTTACGAGCAGGGAAAAATGGTCGGTTACTGTGATATGACAGGGGCGACGTTCGGGGCTTCGCTCGGCGTCGAGTCCTTCCGTGAAATCATCTTCTTCAAGGAGAAAAACGATTTAGACGTGTTCAAAACCGAGGAGTATACGTTTTCCGCGCAGGTCACGGGCGTGGCTTTAACTATCGGTGCGGCGGCAAAGGCTGACTATAAAAAGGGAATGGCCGTATTTATCACAACCGATAAGGGCCTAATGGTCGATGTGTCACTGGGCGGACAGAAATTCAATTACCTCGAGAAGTCTGCCGCTGAGCATTAAGTCAACAAACGACCCGTAGTTTATGGTAAAGAAATAATTTTGGCAGCCCAGTCAATAGCGGATGGGTTCTGTCCATCTGGAAATGGCGGTGGTGTCAGTATTCCTTCTTCATCTGATTTAACGGTAATGCTTTTTCTCCATCGGCCATTTCGGGGATTAAACCATCGGAAACGATATAATGTATCTGGCTTGAACCCCCTCAATGTGGGCAGTACCGCCTGGTTCTCAAAGTAGAGCAGGGCAAAGTCTTTTTCAGGCGTACACATCATAAATGACCAGCCGTCCAAACCTCTTTCTGGACTGCCGGGGGCTTTTTGTGGATGTATATTTTGCGAGCAGGGTTGTAACTGCTGGTACTTGTTGCCCTGCGACAGTATAAATGCCGCAAGATGCCGCATATATTGGCCTGATTTAAACCTTAACGCATCCCAGAAATGGGGACGAGCGCCTGCAGGCTCACCGGTTGTGGTAATATCATAGGCGGCAGTGCCGTGGACGTGGCCGGACAAACCGCCTGAAAGAACGGAGCCATACATCTGTGCACGTGAGAAATAGTTATCTCGCGATGAATTTGCCGGCGGACGTTCGCCATTGGGCATATTTATTTCGTGGTTCCAGCCGGTATAATACGGCTCAAAATTTATGGCAGGGTAAGGCGGAACAAGGTTAAAAAGGGTTTCAAGAGCTGTAGAAACACTATGGTCTCGCGGCTTATTACCTACGCTATGCATAGTCAACCAGGGACAATCTTGGCCGTGGCCGAACTGAGTATAAGTGGAATCGCTGATTAGTGTCGTATGCGGCTGCCCGAACGGCAACGGGCCGTATTTTTTTAGATGATAGGTAAGAGCTTCGTTGAATTCGTCGGCGGTCAAGCTGTATTCCTTCGGAATCCAATCGAGATGAATGCCGCTGAAGATTATATTATACGCGCCATATCTCGAAATCAGATACTGAACATACCGTGAGTAAGACTCGTTAAAGTCAAAATACGCCTTCCACGCAGGGCAACTGTCCCTTCTTACGGTCTCCAATAAAGGGACAAAACCCTGCTCGGACAAATGCCGTATCTTTCTGTCCAGACTTCGAAAGTATTTGGGATTGATATGGTCAAAATCAGCGACGCCCTCGTGGTCGGGCGACATCTTAAAGGGTCTGTTGCCGAACTCGTCCCGCATATCTTTAGCGGTCCACTTGCCGTCTTCAACCGGATAGCCGAATTTTTCCCACGCATTTCTTAGGTATAATCCGCTGGAATCAGCGTAAGTTGCAGGATGGCAATCCGCCTCCCAGTTTGGAAAGCAGGCAATCATACTGATGGAATTATAGCCCTGCCTTTTGCGATATGCGACGGCGTCTTCAAAACCAATGCCAGGACGTGGCACATATTTTTTCAGAGCGGCAACCCCCCTGAAAGGCAATCGCCAGGTGGCCGCTGCAAGCCAGGTGTCGCCGACCATAAAGAAGGGCGTGCCGTCGGCGTATTGCAAAGCGTGTCCGTTAGGGGACGGACGAATGAAGCCACGGCGGTTGGGATTTCGCAACTTTTCTTTTTTTGTCCATTTGACGACGGTAAATTTGCCGGAAAGGCCGGTAAGCCCTTTATCATCAGGCTGGTTCGAGCCGCTGGTCCATTTCCATTTTCCCGGTTTTGTTGCCACCATACGGACGACGAAACGATTGCCGCCGTTCCAGAAACCGTAAATTCGCTTTGAGAAATCCGGTCCTTTCAGCTCGACCCAGCAGGTCACATCTGTATAACAATTTTCATATTCCTTCTCTGCTTTCAGCGTGATTTCCTTCATTTCCCATACGTGAATCTTCGAAGAACTACCGGCGCTGAGCGTATTATTAACTACAATAAGCAGAAAAATGATACAAAAAGACAACAGATTTCGATGTTTAGTATTCATAAAAGATAAAATTCCTCAGACATTCGATAATATTGCAAACCGGCATTTGATATGTTATCATACCTCGCTCAAAAGATATACGATGAATTTTAGATTAACTCTGGATTAAGGAGCGGCAAGATGTCTTCCAATAGTTTTTGTAAATCTTTATTTTTACTGCTGTTTTTGTCATTGGCGCCCGCTTACGGCGACACAAATATCCTTGTCAATCCCGGGTTTGAAAAAGGGACGGAGGGCTGGTCAGGCCGAAGCTGTCCAATCGAGGCGGTTAACGCACCGGCACACAGCGGGTCCGGCAGCGCAAAAGCTTACGGCAGAAGCGACACTTGGCAGGGAATAAGCCAGTCTATATTCGGCAAAATGGTCGAGGGAAAAACTTACCGGATAGAAGGATGGGTAAGACTTGAAAACTCTCCGAGCGATACTGTTATCGTATCTATCGACCTGCGGGACGACAGCGGCAACAAATATCCCAACGTGGCCCGCGTTACAGCCACCGACAGCAACTGGACTTTAGTTTCGGGCGATTTTACATTAAAAGATGTGAACGGCATATTAACGGGGCTGGACGTTTACTTCGAAGGCCCTGCGCCGGGAGTTAATTTCTATGTTGATGACGTGAACGTATATGGCCCCGAATCCGAAACCAGCAAGGCCGGTCCCGCCGAGGCCAAACCTGTCGAACCCAACGCGACAGGTCTGATTGATGCAGGCACCCGCTACCAAAAAATCGAAGGTTTCGGCGCCGCCGGCGCTCATTACACAAGGGAATTTGTCAACCATAAAAAAAAAGCTGAACTTTATAAACTGCTGTTCCAGGAACTCCACCTTGATATATTCCGCATAAGAAACACTTACGATATTGAGCCGAAGTCCTTCAGCGAAACGGTTGAAATAGTCAAAGGCGCTAAAGCAGCCCTCGCGCAAAAATTGAAGATTATGATTTCCTCGTGGTCACCGCCTGCGCGGCTGAAAAGCAACGCAAACACAATCGGCGGAACTCTTGCGAAAAAAGATGGCAAATTCGTATATGCAGATTTCGCCCAATGGTGGGCTGACAGCGTGGCTGCTTATACGAAAGCAGGGGTGAAAATAGACTACTTAAATATCCAGAATGAACCTGACTACGAAGCCAGATGGGATTCGTGCAGACTCAACCCCACGGAGGATTCAAACATAGCCGGCTATGACGCTGCCTTTGAGGCGGTCTGGCAGAAGCTGAACACTGAAATGGGGCCGGCTATGCCGAAGATGCTTGCCCCCGAAGCGTTTGGCATAATCAGCGCCAGGAGGTATATAGACAACTTAGACGACTTATCGCACGTCTATGGTTACGCACATCATCTCTACGATTGCCCCGGCAGCACAACAGGCTGCGGCACAGAACCTGATAGGTATCTTGCCGATATGAACAATTTCAAATCAAAATACAGCGGCAAGCCCGTGTTTCAGACAGAGTACCAGCACAGAGAGCTGAATGCATGGACACAGGCAATGAATACGGCCATTTTGATGCACAATTCTCTGGCTGTGGAAGGAGTAGCCGGATATTTATACTGGGAATTGTTCTGGGGCCCCGGCAGCGGGATGGTGATCCTCAACCCAACCGACCCGTCCTTCTACGCTATCAACCCGGTCTATTATGCTTTTAAGCAATATTCAGCTTTCATAGATTCAGATTGGCAGCGAGTGGAGACCTCGACCGACAATCCAGGTCTGAGAATTTCAGCGTATATCAGCCCGGACAACAAGAAGCTTACGGCGGTCATAATCAATACCGCACCTGCCACGGATATTACTCTTAACTTGTCTTTGAACAGTGCGACTATTTCCAAAGGCGAGATCTATCGCTCAAGCGAGAAGGAAAAATGCGTCAATATCGGAAGCTTCAAGGCGGGCGAGCCGTTGAAACTGCCTGCAAACTCAATAACAACTCTGGTGCTTTCAACCGGCGATAAAGATTACGGCGAAACCAATACTAATATTCTTATTAATCCAGATTTTGAAAAAGGAACAGATGGCTGGGCCGGCCGAGGCTGTCCAATTTCGGCCGTCAGCACACCGGTGCACAGCGGTTCGGGCAGTGTAAAAGCATTTGGCAGAGGCTCGAGCTGGCAGGGGGTAAGACAGTCTGTGTTTGACACAATGACAGATGGAAAAACTTATCAGATATCCGGCTGGGTAAAACTTGATAACGCTCCGAGCGACCAATTATTGCTATCGGTCGAGCAGCAGGACGACAGCGGCACCCATTATCATAACGTCGCCACCGTCACCGCCGCCGACAGCAACTGGACTCTGCTTTCAGGCCAATTTACATTAGACGTAAACGGTGCATTAACGGTGCTGGACGTCTATTTCGATGGTGCCTCGCCCGGCGTTAATTTTTACGTTGACGACGTGAACGTATACGGCCCGGAACCAATCATCAAATCCATCTCCATCAAACCCACTGCAACAGGCGAAATCGACGTTGATAAAAGACACCAGAAAATCGAAGGTCTCGGCGCATCCGGTGCATTCCGCACTATGGAATTTGTGCAAAATAAACAAAAGGAGCAGCTTTATAATCTTCTCTTTAAGGATCTCGGCATTGATATATTCCGCATAAGGAACACCTACGATATAAACCAGCCGGACTTCGATTCCACGGTGGAAATAGCCAACGGGGGCAAAGCTGCTCTCAGCGGCAACCTGAAGATTATGATTTCATCGTGGACGCCGCCGGCAAGACTGAAAGGTAACGGCAGTTTAATCGGGGGAACTCTTGCTAAGAAAAATGGTAAATTCGTGTATGATGAATTTGCGCAGTGGTGGGCAGACAGTTTAGCAGCATATTCGAAAGCCGGCGTCAAAGCGGACTACATAACTATACAGAACGAGCCGGACTGGGAAGCTCCATATGATTCGTGCGTATTTGACCCTACAGAAGATACAAACAGAGCCGGCTATGACGCCGCTCTCGAAGCAGTCTGGCAGAAGCTTAATACTGAAATGGGCGCCGCTATGCCGAAAATGCTCGACCCTGAAACAATGGGTTTTTCCCACGCCGAAAGTTATATCAGCAAACTAAACACCTCCCGCGTCTACGGTTTCGCACACCATCTATACGATTGCAGCGGCTGCGCAGAAAACCCCGACAGATACATCCCAAAAATGGTCAAATTCAAAAAGTTTATTTCACAGCATGGCAACAAACCATTGTTCCAGACGGAATTTGAGGACGACCCGAATACCTGGACCGGCGCAATGAACACGGCTGTTTTGATGCACAATTCTCTGACGGTGGAGAATTTGGCTTCGTATTTGTACTGGGATTTGTTCTGGGATTCAAGCAGCGGGTTGGTGAGCGTAGATGACCCGAACTCCTACACCATCAAGCCGGTCTATTATGCCTTCAAGCAATTCTCGGCCTTCACAGATTCGAATTGGCAGCGTGTAGAAGCTTCGACTGACAATCCCGGCCTGAGAATCTCAGCTTACATCAGCCCGGACAATAAGAAACTAAGTGCGGTAATAATCAACACCACCCCCGGCACTGATATTACTCTTAACTTCTCTTTGAAAGGTTCCGCTATTTCCAAAGGTGAAATCTATCGCTCAAGCGAGAAGGAAAAATGCATCAATGTCGGAAGCTTCAAGTCAGGCGAGCCGTTGAAACTGCCCGCAAACTCTATAACAACCCTGGTGCTTTCGGTCGATTGATAAACGACTGTTACTTTGCGCCTTTTTGGAGTTTGTATTCGACGGAGTCGGAAAGCGCCTGCCAGGAGGCCTCGATGATGTTTTCGGAGACGCCGACCGTGCCCCAGATTGAGGTTTTGTCGCGTGATTCGATTATTACGCGGACGCGGGCGGCGGTGCCGGCTTTGGCGTTGACCACACGCACTTTATAGTCAATTAAGTGAACGTCCTTAATGGCCGGATAAATATTCTGGAGAGCCTTGCGCAGAGCAGCATCGAGGGCGTTCACTGGACCGTCACCTTCGCCTACAACGTGTTGAACCTTATCACCGACCTTGAGTTTAACCGTAGCTTCGTTGACCATTTCGCCGGAAGTACGCTTCTCCACAGTGACATAGTACTTTATAAGCTCGAAAGACGGCTTATATGTGCCGAGGGTCTTTTTGACAAGCAGGTCAAAGGAGGCATTGGCGGCCTCGAATTGATATCCTTGGTCCTCAAGCTCCTGAACGCGGGCGAGGATTTCTTTTGCTAATTTCCTGTCCTGCGTGATTTTTGCTTTTTCAAGCTCGGCAAGAATATTGGATTTGCCGCTTAGCTCGGAAATGAGAAAGCGGCGTTCGTTACCAACAAGGGCAGGGTCGATGTGCTCATAAGTGCATTTGTCTTTCAGCAAAGCGTCAACATGGAGGCCCGCCTTGTGTGCGAAGGCACTTTCGCCGACATAGGGCATATTCATTACGGGATTCAGGTTGCCAAGCTCAAAAATGAATCGCGAAACCTCGGTAAGGGTCTTGATTTTTTCAGGGGTCAGACAATCGAAACCCATTTTGAAAGCAAGGTTGGGAATGACGGTGCAGAGATTGGCGTTTCCGCAACGTTCGCCGAGACCGTTGATGGTGCCCTGAACATGTCGGGCACCGGCACGAACGGCAGTTAAGGTATTAGCGGTGGCACAGTCGCTGTCATTGTGGGTGTGAATGCCGATTGGCAGCGTTGGGAATTTTTCACAGACGGCCCTGGTAATTTCGTAAATCCGGTCGGGCATCGAACCGCCGTTAGTATCGCAAAGCACCAGCACGTCGGCACCGGCCTCGGCAGCGGCGGTCAGAACCTTCATTGCATACTCGCTATTTTCCCTGCAGCCGTCATAAAAATGCTCGGCATCAAAAATAATTTCAACACCTTGCTTTTTTAGATACTTGACGGAGTCGGCGCAGAGCCGTAAGTTCTCATCGAGCGAGCAGCCGAGAACGGTCTCTACGTGCATATCCCAGGCCTTGCCGACCAGGGTGGCTATTTGTGTTTTGCAGGCGAGGATAGCAGCAAGGGAGACGTCTACATCGACTTTCGTATCAGCCCTGCGGGTGCTGCCGAAGGCCACGATTTTGGAATTCTTCAGACCAAGCTTAGCCACTTCGGCGAAGAACTTCATTTCTTTGGGATTAGAGGCGGCATAACCACCTTCAACATAGTCAAGGCCGAGCTCATCAAGGCATTTGGCGATTGAGAGCTTATCTTCGAGTGAGAAGCTAATGCCTTCGGCCTGCATACCATCGCGAAGGGTGGTATCATAGAGCGTTATCTTTTCCACAGCCAATCTCCAAATCGCCGGGATGGCTTACTCCACCGGCCGGTCATTGGTTCGCAGTTGATAGTCTATAAACACGATTATAATGTAAACAGGACGCTATTTTAGCCCCGTATAGCAGGTAAGTAAAGGAGAAAAAATAGCATATAGAAGCAGGTTCTGGAGGCCTCCAGCCATAAATTTTTTTACAAAGTTATTGTAATTAAACCGATAATTAAATATAATGGGGGGTTTATGTATATTCAGAAACAATGCAGTATATTTTGTCGCAATGGAGTAAGCCGTCTTAACAATTAAAATGACCTTAACAAAAATTCTGCAACTGAGTTGTGTTAAAGTTCCGCTGGAAAGCAAAGACAAGAAATCCGCAATAATAGAACTGGTGGATTTGCTCGACGCTAACGGATTACTGTTAGACAAAGAAAAAGTTTTGAAGGCGGTTCTGGCACGTGAGCAAACCCGCAGCACCGGAATCGGTTCCAGAATCGCCGTCCCACATGGCAAGTGCGACGCCGTCAAGGAACTGGTTATGTCGATTGGAATAGCAGACGCGCCAATTGATTTTGAAAGCGTTGACGGAAAACCGGTAACAATCATTATTCTGCTGGTCTCACCTGCCAACCAGACCGGCCCGCACATTCAGGCACTGGCTAAAATAAGCAAACTGATGCTTGATGAAGAATTCAAACAAAAGCTTGAAAAAGCAACCTCGTCCGAGGAGGTTTACGAGCTTATGTGCAATAAAGAAAAAGAGTAAAAGGGCATTGGTAACTGGTAATTGGTGATTGGTAATTACCAATTATCATCGCTGTTTTTCTTATTTACCGTTTGTGTCATCCGTTGTTTCCCAGAGAACCAGGCCCATCTCATAGGGGTTAACAAGGTCAGCGTTTCTGGGCAAAACTCTAACGGCCACTCCATATCGGCCTGCTTCTCCGCAAGACATTGAGCCAACAAACCAATGCTCACCATCTTGGCCTGCAGTTTCTTTGTAAGCCATTCTCACAATTGAGCCGCTTCTAATATTTCCTTGGGGATCTACCGGCCCATGATAAAGCTCAACTGAAACATCATCCGGGCTAACCTTAGGCAGCTTAACCCGCGCACTGATGGACAACTGCGAACCAACCTTAAGGTGCGACTGCCTGATATCCAACTGCTCGTTACCATCACCATTATTCACAACCTGTATTTTCACATCTTTAATGGCAAATTCAGACCAGGCCTTTTTCATATTGGATTTCCATGTCGAAAGCACCTTGGCTCTTGCCATCGCCTCCGCAGTCAAATAGCGCCATTTAGCTACAGCCGGATTATAAAACCTTTGTGTATACTCAGCGACCATTCTGTGGGTGTTGAATCGCGGCGATATCCATTTGACGGAGTTTTTGACTCTGCGTATCCATGCCCGCGGCAGGTCATCTGCTGAGCGGGTGTAAAATAAAGGAACAACCTCGTTTTCGAGAAGGTCATAAACTGCCTGAGCTTCGACCATATCCTGATAATCCGAGTCGTTGTAAGTCTGCTCTATACCGATAGCCCAGCCCCCATCAGGTTTGTAACCTTCACACCACCACCCATCCAAGGTGCTCATATTCAAAGCGCCATTTATTGCCGCCTTCATACCGCTTGTTCCACAGGCTTCCATAGGTCTTCGAGGGTTATTAAGCCACACATCTACGCCGCGAACTAACATTCTGGCTACATTAATATCATAATCCTCAAGAAAGACGATGCGTCGCTGGACATCATATTCTGCTGCAAAGTGAATAATTTGACGTATTATCTCTTTGCCTTCAGTGTCTTTCGGGTGAGCCTTACCTGCAAAAATAATCTGAACAGGCCTATCAGGGTTATTAAGCAGCTTTACAAGGCGCTGGGGGTCCCTGAGCAAGAGATTACCCCTTTTATAGCTCACAAATCTTCTGGCAAAACCAATGGTCAGCGCCTCAACATCGAGGACCTCTTCAGCCCAGTTCAATTCAGAATGGTAGGTACCTCTGCGTTTTATCTGGGTCTTAAGCCAGTTACGTGTAAAAGCAATCAGCTGGCCCTTGCACCGCTGATGCGCCCGCCAGAATTCCTCATCAGGAATCTGGTCGATGCCGTTCCAAATCGAGTTATTGATAGCTTCATCGGCCCAATTCGGCCCAAGATACCTTCCGTATAAAGAATTCACTTCATCCGACAGCCAGCTTTTAATATGTATGCCATTTGTAATCGAGATTATGGGCACCTCACTAACAGAAGCAGCAGGCCAAAGACTCGACCATACCTCGCGTGATACTCGCCCATGCAATTTACTCACGCTGTTTACGAAACTACTGAGGTGCAACGCCAAAATCGGCATTTTAAATGACTCGCCGGCATCGTCGGGAAGAATTCTGCCCAGCGCCAGGAACTGTTCCCTGCTTATCCCAAGAGCAGGAAGGAAGTTGGCAAAATATTTGTCAGTAAGCTCGACCGAGAATTCATCGAGACCGGCTTTTACAAGGGTATGCATCGTAAAAATATTGCCGGCTCTGGTGGCTTCAATGGCTTCGGCAAAAGTCACATTTGTTCCGTCTCGCAACTGGCGGATTCGTTCGAGCACCATAAAAGCAGCGTGTCCCTCATTCATATGGCAGATGGCCGGCTTAATGTCCATCGCCGCCAAGGCCCGCAAACCCCCGATGCCCAATATAATCTCCTGGCGAATGCGCATTTCGAGGTCGCCGCCATATAAACTGGCGGTAATCATACGGTCTGTGGACGAATTAGCCGGTATGTTAGCGTCCAGCAGATATAATTTAACCCTGCCTACGTAAACAACCCAAACCTGGGCATGCACAGCCCTGTCGGGGAATTCAACGCTAACAGTCAACGGCTGACCGTCGCTTTTCCGAACCAGTTCGAGCGGCATACTGTGGAAATCGTTTTCGAGATACACTTCCTGCTGCCAGCCCTCGATGTCCAAATACTGGCGGAAATAGCCCTTTTGATAAAGAAGACCAACACCGACTAAAGGAATGCCAAGGTCTGAGGCGCTCTTTAAATGGTCGCCGGCTAAAATCCCCAAGCCGCCCGCATAAAAAGGTAAACTCTCATGAATACCAAACTCGGCGCTAAAGTACGCAATAACAGGCTTGGCGGATTTTGAATAAGTCTTTTCAAACCATGTCGGCCCTTCAAGATATGCTTTGAGCTTTTCCTCGGCCCGGTGCATTTCAGACAAAAACGGCTGATTTTTAGCCAATTCATCCAGGCGCTGCTGCGGCAGACTTGCGAGAAGCTTAATCGGATTATGACCGCAAGCCGTCCATAAATCACCGTCAATACGCTTAAACAGCTCTACAAAGTCGGTGTTCCAGCACCAGAATAAATTCTGGGCGATACCTTCGAGGGCCTTCAAAGCATCTGGTAATGCGGGTAAGACCGTAAAGCTACAAACCTTCGGCATTTTTACCTCTCCAACAAAAAGGGCGTGATTGCATAACTGCTTCTTTCATCACACCTTACGCTCTTTTATGTCTTAATACATAGTTATAACTCGTGCTGTTGTTTAATCGACAAATACAGCGACCGGCTTAAGGCCAAAAACGTAAGGAAATGATGCTTCGGCGGCTTCTGATAGTCCGATATTTCTACTTCTTTAGCGGCTAAAAAGGGGCAAAATAAAAAGGCCTGCGTCTTAAACAGGCCTTTTAAATGCAAGGCTTTCCTCCGCCGGTGCCGTAAGAAAATGTTTGAAGAAAACCCATTATTTTCAGGTGGGTAATCGTTGCTTGCGTCCGAAAGTCCTATCGTGTAGGCGTTTCCGACCCATCAAGGCCTGATTTCCCTGAATACTGGGTATCGGTTTTTTCAAAAATCTCTTCTCTATACGAACACCGCAGGGGTCAGCCTGCAATATCTTTTATACCAGATTCCCAGGCAAAAATCAATAAAAATATCGTTATTGCTCTAATTGGATTTTCGGCTTTTCCGCTGCTTTTTCTATAGCGAAATCAAGCCTCCCTCTAAGCGAAGGCAGGTTACAGCGCTCGCAGCTGTGCGCCGGTGGATTTGGCCAGACTTTTTAGAATATTGGCCTGGAAGCGGTCAACGGTTTCGTGGGTCAAAGTGCCATCCTGGTCTCTGAACCGCAGCGTAAGTGTGAGACTTTTTTTGCCGGATGGAATGCCTTTGCCGTGGTATATACCAACAAAGCGAATATCTTCCAATTCATCCGGTGATTTTTTATTCACCGCCGCGGCGATATCGGCCCAGCGAACCTGCTCATCAACGACAATCGAAAGGTCGCGCTCTATAGCGGGAAACTTCGGGATAGATTTGACTTTTACAGGTCCGGTTTGTAAGGCGGAAAGCGCCTCGAAATCCAGCTCACCGGCACAAGGCGTTACGTTCTTGAAATCGAATTTATCTTTGACCGCTTGAGAAATAACCCCCGCAACGCCGATGGGTATGGAGTCTACTATAATCTGGGCGCCGGTTTGCGCCCAGACTAATTCGGCTGGAGTAAATACCACTTCGGCTTCTTTATTGATATTCTTTATCAGCCCATCAATCACGCCACGTAAGAACTGAAAGCCATTTCCATCACAGGCAATTGCCAATTTAGTCCTTTCAATCGACAATGTGCGGGCCTTGGCAGTCGGAACGTAAGTATCGGCAACTTCGAATACACTGCACGGGCTATTCTTAACATTAAGGTTGGTTTTAATAACAGTAAGTAAAGAAGGCACAAGCATCTGACGCAGCAAATTATCGCCTTTTCTGGATTCATCTTTCACACTCAAATGCCTGCCGGAACCCTCGTCTGCGAATAGCTCCGCAACAGAATTATCAATGAAAGAGACGTTAATCGTCTCGTAAAAGCCGCAGCCGTTAAGATACGTTCCTATCGATTCAGCCAGCTTCTGACGAGCATCGACAGGAACAACCTCAATCTGGATTTTCTGCTCTGAGGGCACCCTATTATAACCGTAGATGCGTGCGACCTCCTCTATCAGGTCAATCTCACGATAAATATCGCTGCGCCACGAAGGGACGGTACAATTTATCGAATCACCATCCTGCTCCGGCTGAAAACTTAAACTCGACAGAATTTTTACTATCCCCCGCGGCGGAATCTCGACGCCAAGCACTTTATTCAAACGGGCAAGTCTCAAGGTTACTTCTTTTTTCCCCGGCTTCTTCGGATAAACATCAATCACGCCTCTAGTCGTCTCCCCGCCGGCCACCTGCGTAGTCAATTGGATAGTTCTTGCTGAGGCCCAATCGACCATCTCAATATCCACTGTTCGCTCAAACCGAAAAGACGACTCCGAAGGCAGACAAAGCCCGCGAGAGGTCTTACGCACACTGAGCGGGTCAAAATATGCATCCTCTAAAAGAATCGTTGTCGTCGTCTCGCTTACCTCTGTATCAAGACCACCCATAACACCGGCTATAGCTACAGGCCCCTTCGGGTCGGCAATAATCAACATATCAGGATTAAGCTTGCACTCCGAACCGTCGATACTGATAATCCGCTCGCCAGCTTTAGCCTTCCTGACAATAATTTTGCCCTCATTTATTTTTTTATAGTCAAAGGCATGCGGCGGCTGACCCGTCTCCATCATCGCATAGTTGGTTGCATCAACCACATTATTGACGCTCCGCAGACCGACCGCTTCAAGCCGCTTTCTAAGCCAGTCCGGCGACGGCCCAACTTTCACACCCTCGATAATCCGGGCGGTGTATCGGCCGCACAAATCCGGCTCCGCAACCTCAACAGCAGCGAATTCAGTAACGTCTTTGGCTGATTCGTTAAGTTTAACTGTCGGCAGTTTTAATTCTTTGCCGGTAGCGGCTGCCAGTTCACGGGCGATACCGATGTAGCTTAGGCAATCGCCGCGATTGCTCGTTACCTCAATATCGATTACGGCATCGTTACCAACAGACTCGATACCCTCACAGGGTAGTCCCACGTCGCTTAAAATCCCGGCAATTTCCTCTGCGGACGAGCCTATTTCGATATAGTCCCTTAACCAGCTCAGTAAAATTTTCATAGTGGCAATACCTTAACCCACAGACGCCACCCTGTCAATACATTTAGCCCCTGCCTCGCCAGTCCAGTTCTGAGTATAATCGAAAGAGTTAGACCATAATAAATAGAAAATCCTGCAATTTGCACTTGACAAATAAATGGAGGCAGGTACAATTTCTTCCAAAGTGATTTCGGAGGCAATAAAAAATGTGCTTGCATAGTAAGCAACAGCACAAATACAATATACCCACCATTAATGAAAGGTCATTTCAATGTCCAAAAAAATATTAAAAGGACCGAGTTTATGATTACTAAACATTTATTTGACAAATTTCGGATGAAAAATACCCGGCTAAGTAAGATTTGTTTATGGTTTTGCTGCCTTCTGCTGATTTCCTATGCAGCTGGTGCAGATGAGCAGGCGAGAGAACGTGAGGCCCTTGAACAGATAGACAGGATGATCGAATGGGAGCTGGATAAAGAGGATGAAGCCCAACGGGAGGACGGAGCATTGGTTGCTCTCTACCTCGATACTGAGGAAATCGGAGATTCGATGAAAACAGCAGAGTATCGCTGTTACTTCCTATCCCACGGGAGACGCGGCGGTTATAGCGGCATCAAAACGATTTCATTCGGAGTTCCCTGGTCAACATGGGAAAGGATTCACTCTAACGATTTCAAGAGGGAGATAGTCATCGACCCAGGCCCTCCTTATAAAAACTTCACAAAAATTGTTAACCTGATGCCGGGCGAAGTAATCAATTTAGGCTATATAGTGCTGGAAAAAGTAGAGGCCGAAGGAACTGTATCGATTTCAGGAACTGTTAAAAACGAAAATGGAGAGCCCTTGGAAGGAGTGGAAGTATCTTCGGAAAAAGATACTGCGGATACTAATTCGCAGGGGTATTATCGTATCGATGGATTTGGACTCGAAGAATTTGACTTGACGGCGGTGAAAGATGGTTACGTACCAGGCGGAATGAAAGTTTCAATTCGGGATATGAATGACCGTATTATCGAAAAAAACTTTGTATTGTCGTTTCCGAGAAAAATCCAACTCAGCTATGTCATAAGCCCAAAAGATATAAACGATTTTAACTCTCCAGAGGCTACTGCCGGAACAGCAGCGTTTTTCGTCGACAAAGCATTCCTGCCCTTTCCAGTCGAACAAATTGAAAGCAGCGATTTTAGGCAGTTCATCAACAAGACATACATGAATATCAGACTTAATAATGGCAAATTAACTTTGGATGATTCGTATGCACCGATTTTCTATGAGCGGCTGCGTTCCGATTACGTAGATTTTGAAGCAATCCGCAGCGTAGAAAATTTAAATTACAATGCTCAGTTTTGTCCTCCAATTGAACAAGGTGACATTATTTTAATTGATGGCGGAAAAATAAGTGATTATGTGGTTAAGATTCTGTTCGAAGAAATCCAGCCCATTATTCCTTAACTCAAAACTACTGCGTGCCCGGCCAGTGCCAACTCCGCGGTGGCGACCCGGACCAAAAATGCTGCGATGCCTTCTGCTCATAAAATAATCCCCGTGAAGCGGCTCCACAATTTTGCATTTTGCACTTTGATTTTTAAATTTCTTCTGCGGCTTCCGGAAACAACAGCAAAATTGTAAAAGCCCCCACGGCGCTTAAGTGGAATCAATCGAAAGCGCAGGTAGTTAAACCCCACGCATTTACTTCATCAAAAATGTAGGTTCCTATAAATAATCGACCCTTTAGGAGGTATCCTATAAATAAATGCCCTTTTTGTCAATAAAAAAACCTTTTGTTTAGCCGTCGCCAGCCCCGTCCTGAGTATAATCGAAAGAGTTAAATCATAATAAATAGAAAATCCTGCGGTTTTCACTTGACACACAAATGGGAACAGCTACAATCTCCCTCGGTGATTTCGGAGGCAATAAAAAATGTGCTTATCTGATATAGTAAGCAACAGCATAAACACAATCCGTTCGTCGCTGATGAAAGGTCATTTTCAATGTCTAACAAAACTCATCCCATAGCCTTAGTCTTTGTTGGTCTGCTGTTCTCTGTGGCCGCAGCCGAAGTCTCCGCCGATGCATCAGCCGAACTTGAGCAGGCAAAGTCGAATATCATTTCCCTTGTCAATGGGGGCAATTACGCTCATGCCCAGACGCAAATCCAGAAAGTGGTCGATGATTACCCTCAATACGAGCACGCCTGGCACGCCCAGTTTACTATCGGCCGTTGTTATGATGTGTTGAAGGATACTGCTTATAAGCAGTTACTTGAGAAATATCCCGATTGCCCTGCTGCGGAGCAGGTGCGACGTCTATCATCAAATAAAATAAGAGTTCAAAAGGAGGAAGAAAAATGAAGACCAAACTGTCCGCTATCGTTTTGATTTTGACCGTTCTTTTTGCCGTTTCCGGAATAAGCTACGGATGTTACGACCCACCGCCGTATGTAGTTATTACCTGCCCGATTGACGGTGCCCCGTTCGTAGAAGGCAACGATATCACCATCGACGCTAACGCCTCGGACACTTCCCCCGGCTACATAACCAGGGTGGAGTTCTACAAAGGCACGACGCTACTTGGCACAGATACTAATGCGCCGTATAGCTTCGTCTGGAATGATGCTAACGATTCTCCAGATGGCAATCTTGTGTTGACGGCCAGGGCCTATGATAATGCCGAGCAATCGGCAGACTCTATTCCGGTACAGATGCTCATACCGATTATATGGTATGTTGATGATGACGCCCCAGCGGGAGGAAACGGTAGAGACTGGACAACTGCTCTTAAATATCTACAGGATGCTCTCACGAATCCATATAAAGCACCAAGTGATGAGATTCGGGTAGCTGGAGGAACATATAAACCCGACCGTGACATGGACCACCCGGATGGCACCGGCGACCCATCTGCCACGTTCCAATTAGTAAATGGCATCCCCGTTAAAGGAGGCTATGCAGGATTAAGTAACCCGACAGATCCCGATGAGCGTGATATAGTAAACTACGAAACCATACTCAGTGGCGACCTGATGGGTGATGATGGTGTTCCGCCAGACTTTGCCAACTACGTGGCATTCGAGAACAGTTACCATGTTGTAACTGGTAGTGGTACTGACGCCACAGCAATTCTTGACGGCTTCACCATCCAAGGTGGAGATGCCCTTGATCCAAGAAGCGCGCCTCCTGGGGCAGGGGCAGCCACGGGCGGCGGAATGTATAATGATAATGGCAGTCCTACAGTTATAAACTGTATATTTAGGTATAACCTTTCTTGGACTTGTGGGGGTGGGGTATTAAATTCTGAATCATCTCCAATATTCATAAACTGCATATTTAGTGAAAACATGGCTGACAGATACGGTGGTGCAATATTCAACAGCAATTCCTCGTCAACGTTTATAAATTGTGTTTTTGTTAACAACCTCGGTGCTGAGGGAGGTGCCATATTCAACTCCTCCGGTACTCCTATCAACTCCCCTCCAAAGATTATAAATTGCACATTCACCGGTAATGGTTTTGCTACCATCACTAACGGTACTTATTACCCTTACAATGCGCCTATTATGACTAACTGCATATTATGGGATGACGGCCCTTGGGTGGATGACCTTATATCAGCATATGGTTTTTATGAAATAAAGGGTACCCCTGTAACCGCCACTTACTGTGATATAAAAGGCGGCTATCAAGGTGTTGGCAATATCGACAGCGACCCTGAGTTTTTAAACCCTGATTTTCCTGAAGGACAGGATGGCTTATTCAGAACGGACGACGATGGCTTACAACTGCAATTATTAGATGTTTTGGGCGGTTATAGTCCCTGCATTGATGTGGCCGATGACTCTTGTGCACCCCCTACCGACATATTGGGTCATAATCGCACTGATGTGCCTACGATTGGTTTTGCTGTTGCTGATATGGGTGCTTATGAGCAGGCAATTTTACCTCCTATGATACTCGACCAGCTTAAAATATCCGGCGGCGAAGACCACACGATGCTTCTCCAGCCGGATGACTATGGAGTTAAAGGAGTCTGGTCTTGCGGCTCTGGACCTCTGGGTAACCCCGACTATAGTTACTCCTCCTTCATCGTGCAGGCTAAAGGTAAAGATAATATAGGTTATCTGGAAAATATTGATTTTATTGATGGTGGTTATGAACACGCCCTGGCCGTGGACGAAGATGACTATGTTTGGGCGTGGGGAGGTAATAGCTACGGGCAAGTAGGCGATGGTTCCACTACAACACGTGAAACTCCAGTGGAAGTGACTGATGGGGAAATGGGCACGACATCAGGCCTTCTGGAAGATATTGTGGAAGTCGCCGCAGGCAGATGCGGCTCATATTCCTTAGCTTTTGACAGCACTGGACGTGCTTGGGCATGGGGAGCTAACGGGTCTGGCCAATTAGGCAATGGGAAAAAGAGTGGCACCCCTCCCGGTTACCAAGGTTATGAGCCTGAGCCTGTCCGGGTTCTGGGCCTCGAAAATGTCACAGATATAGATGGTGGTATAACCCATTCGATCGCACTGGATAGTGGCAATGTCTGGGCATGGGGACTAGGAAGTTCTGGACAGTTGGGCCAGGGCAGCTCTGACACCACCACCCATGCTACTCCGGTGAAAGTTAAAGGCGAAGGTGGCACCGGTTACCTGGAAAACATTGTGGATGTCGCTGTTACTACAGAGGTAAGTTCATACGCCCTGGATGCCGATGGTCATGTCTGGGCATGGGGGGCGGGATATTATGGACAACTAGGCCAAGGTAGTTCTGACAAAAGCAACCATTATACACCGGTAAAAGTCAAAGGCAAAGACGGGATAGGAGTGTTGGAAAATATCGTCGCCATATCTGCAGGGATGGAGCACGCTTTGGCCTTGGATAGCAGTGGCAACCTCTGGGCATGGGGATATAATGGCTCCGGGCAACTGGGCAATGGTGAGTTCGGTATGACAGAGACTTGTTATACCCCGGCTCGGGTCAAAAAAATCGATGCTGATTCCGGCTTCTTGACAAATATATTCTATGCGGATGCAGGTTATAAGCATTCTCTCGCGATAGATAAGAGCGGTAATTTCTGGGCATGGGGAAGCAATAGTGGGAAACTCGGCTTAGGACCACAAAATATCGCCGACCAGCCCTTTGCGCAAATTATGATGACTAAAATTCCTAAAAATGATGAGTGCGAAGATGCTCTCCCGGTTGTAGTCGGCAAAGAGTACCGAGGGGCCACTTATCTGACAAGCGATGGAAGCGTATGGTTTTCATTTACACCGACAACAAAAGCTTATTACGATATCAGCCTGTGTGACAGTGACTTTGACACTTCATTGCGTGTATACGAGTACTGTGAAGACCCTGATCCGGCGTATAGTGAGGACGATTGCGGCGTGCAGTCGATACTTACACTTAAACTGATACCGGGTATTACGTATCTAATCGAAGTATCAGGTTATAGCAGTTACAGGGGAAACTATGTTCTGACAGTTGACTTCTCCGACCGTCCCATAAATGATGAGTGTGAGGATGCCCTTCCGGTTGTTATAAATCAAACATACACCGGCTCTACTGACGAGGCTCTCGATGAAACTCATTGGTATTCATTTACGCCGGAAACCAGCGGCTCTGTAGATATCAGCCTCTGCGGTAGTGATTTTGACACTCAGCTGTGGGTGTATCAGGCACCTTGCCCGGGAACATATTTAATTTGGGATGAAGACTCTTGTCCCGGCTCTTACGCATCTCATATTTCAGCATTTGACGTAACCGCAGAACAGACGTATTTGATTAAAGTGTGTGGTTATTCCGGTGATAGTGGAAATTATGTGCTGAATATCACTCCGCATTAGCGGCGTAACCTCAATGCACGGTTTTTACCCCGTTAGAAAGCCATCTTGGGCTTTCTAACGGGGGTTTATTTTTTGAGTTCTGTCGAAGCTCTTGTCGAACTCATTGCGGCTTCCGGAAACAACAGCAAAATTGTAAAAGCTCCCGCGGCGCTTGAGCGGGGTAAAATCAATCAAATGCGCAGGTAGTTTCACCCCTAAAATCCATTTTTTGAAAAAATTTTTAATCCTTACTTCATAACGACTTAGCCAAAACTGCACCTCTAAAAATCCCACAATTTTCGACAAAAATGCGCATGTTCATCCAATTTATAAAAGGGCTGTATCTGCCCTTATTCGCCCAGCAGGGCGATGGTCTCAGGGCCAAGAGGCCCGGGTCAGAAACGACTTAATAGTTTACTTGTAGTGGAGTTTGGCCGTTTGTAAGACAGACGGAAACCCCATCGGAGATTCTTTATCAACAATGAACTATGAAAGAGTTAAAACGGTTAACCGTTCAAAACAAAGCCAATTTTCAGAATGCCAAAAAAGCCCGTAAGTCTAGTAATGACAATGACTAATAACCAAAAACTTAAAACGGCCAAGCTCAAAAACAAACCCAATCAAAGCCAATTTTTTTCCCTTTTAACTTTCTGGTTTCCTCTTATAATATGGTATTCGATAATCTCAGGAGAGCCTGTTTATGAGAAAATGGAGTTTATTAGCAGCCTGCTTAATTGCAAGTCTATCACTCACCGGCTGTGTGGAACGCAAGCTGACAATCAATACCAAGCCAAGTGGCGCGGTAGTGGTATTAAACGACGAGGAAATAGGCACCTCGCCCGTTACGGTCTCATTTGAGTGGTACGGCGATTATAACGTCAGAATTAGCAAAGAAGGTTTCCAGACCTTAAAGACACATCGCAAACTGAAGCCGCCGTGGTATGACTACTTTCCGTTTGATTTCTTCGCCCAAATAGTTAATCCGAAGAGAATCGTGGATTCCTACGAGTGGTCCTTCACCCTCGCCCCGCAAACGCAGCCAGACAGAGAAAAGCTAATCCAAGACGCCCAGAAATTAAGAAAACAGCTTTAACAGTTAAATGGCAAATAGTCAGGATTTTACCGGAAAGAAATAATCTCTGAATCGCTCTCTAAATCGCAGCGTGCGGTACTTTTTGAATAAAAGCACTGTGAAACCTGCCGAAATGCAAACTGAAACAATGTAGAGAATATATGTTCTCTGCCTCTGGAGTCTGATTTGCTCATCCTCATAAGTCAGAAACATCTCCTCGGCCTGCCGACGTGTTACCTGCTTAGATTCACAAGCCTGCCTAAGTTCATCAGCCAAATTATCCTGTGCCGCATAATCGTACGCCCAGGGAACAATCTTATCCAAGCCCTGTTCAAACGCAAAGGCAAGAGATGCAATAAAAAGAAAAGCTATGGCGTACTCGAGGCATCTAAAAGCACCAAGCATAAAAAATCTGACCATTTTTTATCCTTTTGAAGAACCTAAAAAACGAACAAAGCATTATAAATTCATCCTGCTGCGGTTCAAGGCAAAAAAGAGATTACAGGAGACAGGTAGAAATTGAGCCTCTTTGCTTTCAGGGATAATCAGAGAAGGTTATCGCGATACCAGTCTATTGCGCGTTTGAGGCCTTGTTTGAATGTTACGGTAGGTTTGTATCCGATTGTTTTTTTAGCAAGGGAGATGTCAGCGAGAGAGTGCTTTACATCGCCCGGACGCGGGTCGGTGTAAATCGGCTTGATATTTTTTCCGAGCAGTTCATTGATTATATCAATGACTTCATTAACAGTTACGGCCTGGGCGCAGGCGATATTTACAACCTGGCCGGCGACGTGCTTGACCCTCGCAGCGAGCAGATTGGCTTCGACGACATTATCAACATAAGTGAAATCCCGGCTTTGCAGGCCGTCGCCATAAACGGTCGGCGGTTTATCTTTCAGAATAGCAGTTACAAAAGCCGGTATGGCAGCTGCATACTGACTTGTCGGGTCCTGATGCGGACCAAAAACGTTGAAATACCGCAGTGAAATAGTCTCAAGGCCGAAAACCTTGTAAAAAACTTCAGCATAATATTCGCCAGCAAGTTTGGCAACTGCATAAGGCGAAAGGGGCTGAGGAGACATTGACTCGACCTTCGGTGAAGTCGGTGTATCACCATAAGCTGAGGAACTTGACGCATACACAAAGCGCTTTACCCCGGCATCCCGAGCAGCTAAAAGAAGCGTGAAAGTAGCATCGAGACAATGTTTGTGCGTGGCGGCAGGGTCATCAACACTACGCGGCACCGAGGGTAAAGCACCCTGGTGCAAACAGAAATCAATATCCTTCATACAGGTGCGGGCGATTTCCTTATCACCCATATCGGCTTCTATAAACTCAATTTTGTCTGAGACATCGGCGAGATTGCTTCTTTTGCCTGTGAGGAAATTATCAACAACCCTTACGAAACAACCCTGCGAGACGAGCTTTTTGCAAATGTTTGAACCAATAAAACCGGCTCCGCCGGTTACTAAGAATTTCTCCATCAAAGAATCCTTTCGTAAACTCTTCGGTGCTCCTTTTGTGCCTGGCGATTCGAGACTTGCCTGACGCCAGTCAAGATTCGATTCACAATTCAGTAAATACTAAACTAAGTGAGCAAGCTGCAACTTCTGGTATTCCTGGTAAGACTTGAATTGCTCCTGGAAATAGCCGCCTTTCATAGCCCTTACACCAAGGAGCACACAGCCAACTACTGCAGCATCTACTTCTCTCAGCTCACTAATAGTCCTCTGAGCAGCACCTCTTCTTGTGGCGGCGGCATTGAATACCAAAACTGTGCCGTCAACAAGTTTCGCCAGTATCTTGGCAACACTTACCAACAATATCGGCGGGCCATCAATTATAATATAATCGTAGTTCCCGCGCTGCTGCTCAATCAGCTGTTTCATTTGCGTCCCGCCAAGCAACTCTGCCGGATTAGACGGTAACGGCCCTGAATCGATTATAGACAGTCCTTCAATGCCGCTGGGCCTTATAACCTCCTGGTAGCCACTCCGGCCTACAAGCAGAGTGCTCAATCCAAATTCAGCCTGCTTTGCTTCAACCGCTTCCTTTGGAAATATCGTGTATAAAGCCGGCTGCCAAAAATTGGCGTCTATAAGCAAGACCTTTTTATCTTCAGCAACAAACGTCGTCGCAAGATTAACCGCCACAGAAGTTTTGCCGTCCCCTGCCATACCACTGGCAACAAGCAAAACCTTCAAAGATTCCGCAGGGCCGGACAGCTTTAAATTAGTCCGAAGGCGCCTGTAGGATTCACTTATAATAGAATAAGGTGCCTGACGAACAACATGACAAAGGTCAATATCCCGAACCTGCTCATCTTCTTCTGCATCGGGAATCACACCCAAAAGCGGAATGTGCAGATACCTACTTACATCCCTCGGTGTCCGCACGAGGTCATTGAGCAGTTCGATAAGGAAAGCAAGTCCTACGCCAAACATAAAACCCAATGCCGTTCCACCGGGAAAATAAAACTCCCACCTCGGGGAACTTACCTCCAGCGGCACCGGAGCAGCTCCGACAAACTGCACCTTCGGCGTTTCCGGGTCCTCAAGCATTATCTTCAATTTCTCAAGCTGCTCTTTAACCGAATCAAGCATCTGTTTTCGTTCATCTCTTATACCTGCTCGCTGCTTGTATTGTATACGGGCCAAATCAAGCTCTCTTTGTTTTGCAACCGCTTCCTGTCGCAACCTCTCCAATTCTGCAAACCTTTGCTGAAATCCCACTAACTGGCTCTGAGCATTCTTAAGATTTGCCTGTCGGGTCTGCTCCGCTATTTCCGCTTTTCTGACTCGTCTTTTTTCTTTGATTTCTTCTATTGTCTCTTGTGTTTGATGCACCTCTCGGTGATTTTCACCGAACCTCGTGAGTTTGGCTGCAAGTTCCACCTCCTGCAAGGCAAGCTGCTGGGCAAGCATAACCAAAATAGGGTCTCCCTCTATTTCATTTTCGACCTGCACACCAACAGGCCCTACTGTCAATTTTTCAAGACTTTCTATATTAGCTTGAAGTTGCGTTATTTGCTGAGCTAACTCATTTTCCGCAAGTTCCAAATCGTTCAATGTTAAGGTAACGGTAGGCTGGTATATCTGGGTTTGGTAATCTTCAAGGCCGGTTATACCCCATCTATCACGAACTTCACCCAATGCTCTTTCGGCAGCATCCAAATCTTTTTGAATATTATCTCTCTGGTCTTGAAGCCTTGCCAGCCTCTCAGCGATGTCTGCCTTCTTTGTACTTCGCTGGGAAGCAATAAACAATTCCACCATTTCGTTCACTATCAGGGCTGACTCTGCTGCATCCCCGCAAGTCATCGACACCACAATATAATCGCCATCCCTTTGGGCATAAGCACCGAGGTGCTTTTTCAAATCGTCAACGGCTTTTGTAATACTTATCTCTCTAACCTCACCAAAACGCTTAAACCACCTGGTTTCTTGAATCTTATCTCTGGCAATCAATCTCTGCAGAGTGCTCTGCTGGGTCATAAGAGCAGCCAAAGACACACGATTACCGTATTGAATATCCTTGGACACCTGCCCCCCCACAATAGCCATAGGGTCTTTCTCTACGGGTGGCAGCACTCTAATAAAGGTCTGGGCCGTATATTTCGGAAGATACTTCCTTAATAAATACCAGCTCACGCCACCGACCACAAAACCCAATATAGTCAGAGAAACTATCAGCAATATATGCCGACGCAATATTCCAAAGATTTCCTTCGGCGTCAACGCTACGATAGCCGGCATCGGCCTGCCCCCCTCCTGCTTTCGCAAGAAAGGAGAGGACCCCACCATTCTATTTACAGCGGTTTGTTTTTGTTCTATCATATGTTAATCCCCTTATTCGCCACCTGCCTCTCATCGGGTACCAATGCCAAGCGACGGGATACGATTAGTGCTAAGGCGTTCAATCGCCGCTTTTATTCGCTCACTAGTTACCTCCGACAACCCCCCTGCTCCTACTTCCAATGCCTGTTTATAAGCAGCAAGGGCCTCATCTATAGAGCCAAGTTTTTCTTTTATCATACCTAAATGCTCATACACCTCCGACGGTGCGGAGATTCTATTCTGCTCATACTGCTGTAAAGCAGACTGCAGAGACTCAGCTGCCTCCGACAACCTGCCGTTCTTATACAATAAGTAAGAATAAGTATCCAAAATGCCAGGGTCGTTTGGTCTTGTTTCGCAAGCCCGTTTTGCATATTCGAGCGCTTCGGCCAGCCGTACATTTTCTTCAGCCAACATATACGCCAAATTATTCAAGACATCTGGATTATTCGGCATTTTAGCCAACAGACTTTCATATTCAGCGACAGCTTTCTTAAGATAATTATTATCGGAAGTCTTGCTATAAGCCAAAGTGAAAATTTCTGCTTTTCTCGTTATGAAAATAACCTCATCGGGACTATTAGGTCCTATTATCTGCAGGCATTTGTCAATATAATCTACCGCATTGTTGTATTCGCCGTTTATCTTTTTCAAATTAAACATGGCCATATTAGCAGCAAGTGAGTCAGGATTGGTTTTGAGCCTTTCTTTGCAATACATCAGGACTTCTTCCGTCCCGAGTAACATGTACATTCTCTCCAAAATACTAGATACCAAAAGCTCATCTGTCCCCGCCTTGTCAACAGCTTTTCGGAGATACTGTATGGCGGTTTCCTTATCACCGAGCCCCAACTTCGCCTCAGCCATTTTGACAAAAATTACAGGAGCAAAATCACCATCAACATATTTCCCAGCCTCCTCAAAGAACTTATCCATCTTCCCGCCTGCTATTAGTGTCTCCAAATACCCATCCAGTGACATTACCTCACCAGGGCCTTTCTCCTTAGATTTCTGCCATGCTTGTTTGTACAATTGTTCCGCCCTGTCCATTTCGCCTATCGCCATAGCAAATGACCCTGCTCGATTGTACCAGTCCACACTATCAGGGAATTTTTTGAGAGTCTCATCATAAAAGCTTTTTAATGCTTCCCTTTTTTGAAGCTGCCAGTACATCTGCTCAAGCAACGTTCTGGCTTGCACAGGAGCTTGTGGGAGGTCAACCATACCTTCGAGCTCGGTTATAGCATCCTCGCCCCTGCCTGCTCGCTGATAAGCCCTTGCCAGAGCAAGCTGGGTAAGAGGCTCAGCTGCCAAGGACTTGCTTCTTTTAAGGTCAATGATTGCTTGATCATAATTCGCCATCAAAAGATTTACTTGCCCTCTCAACCGCCAGGCTGCTGCGTCATCCTGGCTGGTCTCAAGATTTCGATTTATCAGATCCAAAGCCCTTTTAAGTTGCCCCTGTTTCATTGCCACCCATGCCTCAAGCAACATCGCCTTTGGCTCATTCGGAAACTTTTCCTTAAAGCTTTGCAATTTGTATTCCGCTTCTTTGACAAGACCAACCTCAAGGAAAGCCTGAATTTGAAAAAGACGATTTTCTAAGGTGTCTTCAAGCGATAAAAGTTCCTCAGAATATCTCTTTACGCCTTCCTCATCATCCGTTTTTTCCGCAACAAGAAAAAGACCTTTAACTACGTTACTATCTTCCTGATTGGTTTGATACAGCTGCTTCAAAACACTCCCAGCCTTCTCAAATTGGCCTCCTCGAAAATAATAGGTCCAGAGCAATCTTTGGTCTTCTGATTTCTGCAGCAATTGCTTGGCTTCTTCTTCCCGCCCACTAACTCGAAGATATTCTACATAGTTAACAAGCATCGTTTTGTCGTCTGGGTCTATCTTTCTGGCTTGCTCAAAAGACGAAGCTGCAATAGCAAACAACGCCTCCTTGCGTTCCGCATTTTTCTCCTCAGAAGCCAGTTTCGTTGCCATTCTTCCGAGCAGTACAGCGTTCTGCATACTCGGAATGGCTTTCTGCAATCTCTGGCGAATCGCTAATGCTGTAAACGGCCGTGTCGTGACTATATATTCCGCGTAGAAGCTGAGTAACTCTAAATCACTTCTGTTCAGTGCCAGCGCTCTGTCCAAAGCAGTACCAGTTTCGAGCATCTGGGCAGGTGATACATTGTCGCCGAGCTTCTCATTACGTCGGTACAGCACAAACGCCAATTGTCTTGCAATAGCTCCATCAGATGGATTCAAAAATGCCGCTTTTTTGGCGTCCTCAATAGATGCGTACTCGTTTCCAAGAACAGCATTGGCATTACTTCTCAATAGAAAAGCTTGGGAAAAGACAGGCCTTTGCTTCAAACATTCTTCAAGTCTTGCTATTGCTTCTTCGTATTCCTCCTTAGCCATAGCAAGACGGGCTGCAAAAAATTGGCCTTCACAACCATCGAGATCTTCACTTCGACCTGCTTCTGCAAGCTGCTCAGCCAGCTCCCAATCTTCCATCTTAAGTGCTGTCATAAAAAGATATTCCACAGCAAGACGCTGCACTCCTGTTATTTCCTCAGGCAGGTCAAAAACCAGTTTCTCACCTTTTTGTAAAGCTTCGATTTTAAGGACTTTTTTGAATTCTTCAGCTGCCTTGCTCAACTCATTATGCTCCCTATAAAATACACCGAGTCTCATAGATCTCTCTATCGGATCAGCAATATCCGATAAAACCTGCTCTTCTATCTCATTACGCCTTTGCCGTGAAATTTTCTCAGGTTCAGGCTTGGAAAGTATCTGTTTGTAAAACAGACCCGTTATATTAGTTGGAAAATATTCCAAAAATCGATTAACCAAATCTTTGGCCTGCTCGGTCTTTCCTTCCGCCATGTAATTATTGCAAACAGTAGCAACAGAAGTTTCTCCAACAAAATTAGGTTCCGTCGCCAGCAGTTTTCCTACCAATTTGGCGCTGAGCAAGTAATAACCTTTTAATTCAGCAATTTGCGATTCAATCCCTTCCTTTTCTGCACTTGAGGCCGTGGGGGCAATAATATCCAAACCTTCATCCATCTTCTTTAGTTCCGTAGCACTTTGAAGCTGCTCAATCTTGGCCTGCACCAGTTCCAGGTTAAATTTAATTGTATTTGGGTCGTCCGTCTGCATCTTTGCCAATTCTTCTTCAGCTTCTTTGAACTGCTTTGCAGCAATATAAACGTTGATGCGAAGTGCTTGGCTTCTCTGGTTGGTCCAATATTCGCTCTCAAAAAAGTTTATAGCACTCAAGGCAGCGCTATAGCTCCTTAATTTCAACATCAAATCCCCATAATCCAAAAGAGCCTCAGGTTTCGTCCTGACAATGCCCGCATGGACTGCGCTTTCCAAGAATTCCCTGACCGCGCCAAGTTCAGAAGTACTCTTAAAAATGTTCGCAAGAGCATAAGAAAGTTGCGCATCTTCTGTTCCAGATGCTTTAAACTGCTCGTAAACTGCATACAGTTTCCTGACAGCGATGTTTTTATTCCCTTTCGCAAGCTCAAGCATTCCTTGCCATTTAACAACGTGCGGGTCCTCGCCACTACCAAAAAGCTGCCCAATTTCGTGAACTATCTGCTCAGCATCTGCCAGCCATTTTTTACTTTCCTCCTCAGTTCTTACCTCGCAAGGTTCAAGCACCTGCTCGATATAGCAATTCGCAAGAAAAAGATACAACGAGATTCTATTCATTCTATTTACCCCCTGTCGCGGCCCAGGCTTGTCCTGCACATCCGGCAACGTGAGTGCGTTCTTAGCCACTTCTATTGCCTTATAGATATCCGATTTTTGCCCATAAATAGAAAACCTATAATAATGCAAATTGGCTGTACTGATTAGGTAAGCTACATTTTCCCTGTCCAATTCAACCGCTTTTTCAACTGCTTCTATAGCCTTATCAAGGTATTTATGGCCCAGCCTCGAATAGAATCCGGCTAACGCCGAAAATGCCTGCGCATCCGAATCAAACTCCTCCACAAGCGACAGATATTCAGGCTCAAGTGATTGAATTTGCTCTCTACCACCTCCTTGAGCAATCATAGATTTCATTGCGAGAAGACTAATGCGCGCCTTCACGTCAGTAGATGCAACCCCAACCGCCTGCTCTAAAAGTTCCACAGCTTGCTTTCTACTTTCGTCTCTTTCTTCAAGATTGCCTTTTGAAGCAAGAATCTCTCCTTTTGTGATGAGCGCTTGCGCTAAATGGCGATAGATATCAACATTATTCGGTTCAAGTTCCCTCGCCTTTTCCAAATCATCGACTGCCTTCGACAACGAAGCATTAGGGTCGGTCACTGCTCCCAGCCTTGCTATTTCAAGGAGGGCTCTACCCCTACGCTGATACAAGTATGGGCCCAGATGTTCCATATTCGCTCTAATTTCCTGCATTCCAGGATATTCCCATTTAGCGACATCTTCCATAAGCAGGCCCTTATTCTCTACAACTTCTATAAATTCCGATGCTTGCGACTCAACCTCCTGCCATTGCCAAAGCTGATGCATAGTACTATCAGCCATTATGTAAACGTACTGGAACCGCCCAAATCGAGCCTTGATGTTCTTGGGGTCTATCTGGATTATGGCGTTCCAGCACCCGAGCACGTTGCGCCACTGGTCGGTTTCCATATACATATCTACAAGTTTGAAAAGCATCTCTATCTTGAGCGAATCGGTTTTCACCAGAGAGCGTGCTTTATGATAACTGTGTTCAGCCCTTTTATACTCCTGTTCTTTTATCTGTTCATCTGTCGCTTCACGAGCTGCCATAAGAGCGGCATCGCCATCTTTGATAAACTTTTGTGGGTCTCGGCTCAAATACAGAAATAGCAAAATAGCACCCAGTACCAAAAATACAAAAACCACCGACCCAATAAGTGCGACCTTTTTATTCAATCTTCTCCTTGCCATAAATTTCTCCTTTCTTTTCGGGACTACGGCAAAGCCTTCGCCCCGACGAGCATCAAAGCCTGCAAACACAGAGGTTGTCTTTACCCGTTTTTTTGCTAAATCGTGCATCTCCCGTCTAAGGAGACCCTGCTACCCAGATTCCCAAACACAGAAAAAAGTGCGTTTAAAGGCCTCTGTGATTTATCACAGGATGAGAATCCTATTGCTTGTTCCAAACTCGGTCTTGCTACCTTAATTTATCCACCACTGACTGCTCCTGCCTTTTTCTAAATGGGCCAATGCTCTTTTTCTAAAATGGGCAAGATTACACCTAAGAGCTTTTGGCTTGCCGTCACTGCTTCTTCTTCGGTAGGATAAACATTCCTCTGCCGTCCCGCCACACTAAACCCTGTATTAAAAAACTTCCACTCAACTTTGCAAAAATATGAGTGCTTGCCGAAAAGATTCTTATTCAGAATCGCTCGGGTCTTTTGTCTGCTGTTGGCATAATTACCGTTGACGTTAAAAAGATACAAAACCGGAAATTGCATATCCTTCTGTAGGCTATCAGAATTCTCACGGCCAAAAACAAGGTATTTCCCTATAATTTTCTCCTCGACACCGCCTTTATTTACTCTGAATGTCACGCTATCAGATTCCGGTTTTCCATAACCGCTGCCCAGATAACATTCTTCCGGCACATGCGGCACTTTATCCGGAAGCTCATAATAAGTAATAAACAACGAACAATAACGAACAGCGCTATCAGCCGGCGCATCGAGGTCTTCCAGAACCCACTGAATATAATCCTTCGTGCCAAGAGTATCAACAACATCCTCACTTTCGATTTTGCTCTTTGATACTACTTTATAAGAAGCCAGACCTTTCTCGTCCAAAAGGTCTAAAGATTTTTTCAACGGCCAAGGGTCTTTCCTTAAATATATCCCGAAACTTTTTATCGCGACCGACATACCGCCACCGGCCACTGCAAGTATCGCCGCACATATCAAAAAGGCCGGCTGCATATAATATTTAGTATACGCTTTACCCATTATTCCTGTTCGCTCTTTTTATTCATATCATTTTTCCCGCTCACCCGCTGCCGCGTTAATCATCCGTTACTGTTTACGACGAATCACAATCTCCTCCCTAACCATCTCAGCCTCTTCGATAAACAAACTCGACATAAACCACGCAAGAAAACCATATAAGCCAAAAGCCAACGGCAACATTGCCATGCCAAGAAGGTCATGATAAATACCCTGAGCATACCTGGGGTGTATCAGAATATAAATAAATCCGGTAATTGTAACTCGTACGATATTGCAAAATATCGCTATCGGTATTGTACTGGCCAACAAAACGATTCGCTGCCATACAGGTCTATAGTGCAAATATGCCATAGCAACGCCCAAGGCCAAAAAGGCCATCAGCAACCGCATTCCACTACACGCTTCGGCTACATTAAGTGGCGGGTCCAGCGTTTGCCCCAGATAATCTACATGTATCACCACACCCGTAACCGTAGCTTCCATCCCACTAACCAAATTCAGCAAAACAGTAGTAACCTTTGCCGCCAACTCCTGCATCGGATAGGTCAACTTAAAATAAATTCTATCCGGCAGCGGCACAGCAAATACCAAAAATGCAATCGGAAGCCATGTGTATCTAACCAGGCGCCAGCCGCCCAAGAATAATACAATCGCACCAAGAGTTGCTATCATAGAAGTGGGACGAAAATACCCATATCCGGATGGGCTGACTATATTAAAAAAATAAAACAAAATCCCCAAAATCAAAAAAAACAAACCGAGGTAATTCGGCTTGGTTTGAAGGTTTAAAATCTTGCCCTTTGCCTGGTCAATGAAGTATAAACTAAAAAGTGGGATTAGAAAACCATGCGACCAACTGCTGTCAGTAAGCCATTTGCTAACAATAGTCTCAATTTCATTATAAAAAAGATAGACAAACAATCCCCCAATTATCACCATTTTGACGTAGCTATGTACCGAAAGCTCACGCCAGCTTGTACGAACCGGGTTTCCATTCCACCGTGAGGCATCCCCAAGTGAACTGAGGGATGATGCCCCCCTGCCTCCCCTTAGGGGCGAATGCTTTTCGTCGTATTTGCAGTCACTTCCCACCTGGGAAGGTTCATAAATGAGGTCTTGGTCGTCTTTCATTTGGGCTGCCATTTCACCGATTATCTGCAAAATAGTGCCCTTTTGCAACAGAAAAGACAATATTTTCCACCATAACTAAGTCAGTATGCTGCTAATCGTTAAATACACCTTTGGGGAATATATCTTCCAAAAACCCGTAGTCAAACGGCCCGACATTGAAAGGTCCGAGGGGTCTTCGCAATCCGAAAGGTCTATCTCCAAAATTACGGTCGTAAATAAAACCGAACCCGTAAGTTGCCCTGAACGAATTTCGCGCAACCGCACGCCACCGAGCTGTAGGGTGTGTACCGACATTGATGAGGTCAAGCGGTTTAATAAAAAAGTCCGGCTGTTCGCCACTGGCGATTTTATCCAAATCCACCATAACCGTTTCTTCCTTATTTTTGCCGATTCTCCTTGTCACCTCGCAACGTCTTGGCCACGCCAAAGGCCCCAAACCACCTGCTGCAGCGACAGCCATTTTCAAAGTAACCGGTCGGCCGTCCATAGGCACAACTCCCTGATAGTTGGTATTACCATAAATAAAGTATTCACCCGTAATATCAACAGGAACATGAATACTATCACCGGGTCTTATCACAATATTATAGCGAGGGTCACCGCTTCGCAACTTATCTGCAGGAATTTCTATAACTCGTGTCTGCACACCTCCAGTCCCTATCTCCTCCCAGCCAAACTCTTCCTCTGGAACTCTTTCCTTAAGCGGCTTGGCTGCTTTCTCAGGCTCGACTGCAACTTCCGGCTCTGCTGGCTTCGGGCGACCAATTTGAATTGGAACCCATCTGCCATCCTGAAAAATCCACTCAATACGACCTTTCTCGCCCTCATCTATTGGCGCATCTATCGTCTCGCGACCAGCCGGTTCGGCTGATGACTTCTGCACGCCTTCTACGCCCACCGGCACCTCCCCATCATCGGCTAACGGTTGGGTTCCCGCCTCGCTGGGTCCTTCAAAACCTTCCGGTAAGGCTGCTTCGGTAAGTTCCTCATCCGTTATCATCTCCGCCGAAGCTATAACTAATCCCTGCGACTGTGAAAGAGGGAACTGCTGCTGTTTCGCTCGCGGAGCTATTATCTCCAGCATTTCTTTTTCAGGTTCATTCATATCGCTTTGGGGTTTAATCGGCTCCTCTTCAGGTTTAATCAGTTCCTCTTCGGGTTCAACCAGTTCCTCTTCAGGTTTAATCAGCTCCTCCTCGGGTTTAGTCAGCTCCTCCTCGGGTTTAATCAGCTCCTCCGGTTTTTCCAGCTCAACAAGTCCCGTGTCAATAGGCTCTGTTATTGCTTCTTTACCCGTAACAGGACGGGAAACATAAACGTAGCTTACGTTAAATTGCCTTATCCCACCTGCTGAAGCAATTGCATCTGTCAACCTAAAATCATATCGCGGAATGCCATATCTGTCCGGCCGCGGTACACCGTCACCCCATATTGAAAATGCGCGTTGTTGTGAACCAACCAAGGTTACGACAACTGACGGCTCTTTCAAGACACTCGGTGAAAGTATTTGCCTTATCTCATCCTCAAGCTGCTCTTCAGTCAAACCCGCTGCCTCAACCACTCCAACCTCCGGTATGGATATCTTTCCGGTTTCGGTAATTGTATAGTCATTTGTAAATGGTATTCCCTCCTGCAACAACTCGAAAATATATATTCTCACAACGTCGCCCGGACTAAACACATAATCAGTCTCATACGCTATAACATCTATCGGTTTCGGCTCTTCCGCTCCCTTCCAAACCGACGGAGCCTCCTCCGCCACACCCAATGAATCCAGTATCACATTCACCGCCGGAACAGGACGAAACCTGCCTACCTGCGTGGGGTCAAAAAACTTATTGCCACAGCCGGTCAGGTAAACACTTAGAATAGATAAAACAAATACAATCGCTACCCTACACCTACTTCGAACTCTTGGTGCTGACCGAAAGATTTTAAGACTTTGTAATTGCTGTGATACCCACAACTCAAAGCAGGTACGGGACATCAAATTACTCCTCGCTGTAGAATTTCTAACAGGGTTCATATCACCAACATCCCAAAAATATAGAGTATATAGCCACAAGAACACTTGGCAAAAGGAACTTATGCGCTTATAACTTATGCACTTATAATCGGTTTAACACGTTGTCGGCTTAACTTTTTTACCCGCCACAAGGCCAAATAATTACAAAGATTAATAACGTATCCAGCGTATCCCATCTCCTACCCCGCTTTACATATCACAATACGCTTCTCGCTTTTCTCTGTTACAAGCATAGAAGTACAAAGCAGTTATGAAGGTCCGCATTTTGGCTGGCTTCCCAAAATGGAGGCCCTGAAACCAATCAGGATTCGCCGGTTTACCCCACAGGACAGCTACAAAACAATCCATAGTTTAATTATACTACCTAAATACAGGATTCGTTTACCACACGAAGCCCGATAACTATCGCAAATACCAGCACAAACAAAAGCCCTCTCGGCGATTAAGTACTTACAATTAAAGTATTTGCGATTTCTGCCGGAAATAGCCCACAAAATCAAAAAAAAGCTTGACATTCCAAGCGTTTTTTTATATGCTTAATAGTCTAATAATTAACTTTAGGGACTTTAGGGTGTGATAAAAAGTAGGAGGGCACATCAATGGGCCAAACTATGAAAGGGAAAGGTGAAACTGTGATTGCGAAACATATATTAACCATATTACTATTACTTGTTCCAGCGTTTTTGATATCCTGTACTTCCCAAATACCTATTGCTACAAATTATCCGTATACCGAGCAGCAAAAAATGCAGGCTCCCCATCATTGGGACGTATTGGCAAATGAGGTGGTCGAGCAACTGAATCTAAGCAGGAAGGTTTCGTGCGATATGCCGATATTTGTAGTCCCGAAGTTTTATTTTCCAAGTAAGGAGGATCCGACCATCTGGACGGCCACCAAACCTTTAGCTGAAGCAGACGAGTCTGACAGGCTCGTAACAATACCATTCAAAAGAGCTTATCAAAACTATCTAATCACACAGTTAGTCAATGCCGGTTATACGGTAGTTAATGACTGCAAATCGGCGGAACTAATAATGACATTTGACATACAGCTTGTTAAACATAAAGACCGTCCTGTTCGTTCACCAACGGTAATTGCCAAACTCGGCAGATATCTTGCCGGAGCTGCAGATGGAGCATATGTTGGTATTGAAGCTTCCCCATACGAAGTTGTAATCACAACATCAGTCAAAAAAGGCAGCAATTATGTGATGAGCCATACCGGCACTTATTATATTGATACGCCCCTTTGGGACAGCAGTTACGCCTTACAGGGAAAGACAATGGAGGTTGTTAACCAATGATTAAATATATGACATTAATACTATTACTCGCGCTGGGGTGTGGTCTTCTTGCCGGTTGTGACCCGGCTGTCCAACTGGCTATGTCCCAGGCCGATGTCAAGAAAGTCAGGCAAGCAAGCGAGCGCGAGACTGAAAGGCACCAACAGCGTATTGCAGACCTCGAGAATAAGACTGACACCGAAAGACTTATCAAGGAATCCAAAGTAGAGCTTACCAACGACTTTTGTGTCTGGATTACAGGCAAGTCTATGCCCGGCGTCAACTACAATGCTGCAGATTCTCTTCTCAATAAAGTGCATCCTAAACTATCCAAAGACAGCCCCATTCTGGTAGCAAGCTTTGTTAATATTGATAATCTGGGTGAGTCCTCTACGTTCGGAAGAGTAGTAGCAGAACAATTTGCATCACGGTTTAAACAAAGGAACTACGCCACCATAGAGATGAAATTACGCTCTAATGTTTTCATAAGAGAAGGTTCAGGAGAACTGTTGCTTTCCCGTGAACTGGCGGAAATTAGCACCAAGCATCGTGCACAAGCCGTAGTCGTGGGAACCTATGCCGTGGCTTCAAAAAAGGTTTATCTTACAGCACGAGTCGTTAATGTCAGCGACGGACGTGTTCTTTCCTCGTATGATTACGACATACCAATAAGTCGTGATGTGCTCAAAATGCTGCTAAAAGGTAAAAGTAAAGCGGGCTGGTTATAAATCTGTAATTGGTGACTGGTAATTGGTAATTACCAGTTATCAGTCCTCTAATTAACTACATTTCAACTTTGCAAGTTGCTCCATTAAAGCATACCTTTGGGCTGCATCGCTGCTGGCGAGCTTGAGCAATTCCGCTGCTACTTCGGGTTTCGATTGCTTCAACGTACGATAACGATTCTCACCATAAGCATACTCTTCAAAGCTAAGCGAAGGGGTTTTTGAATCAAGCTGCAATGGGGTTTTGCCCTGTTCTTTAAGCCGCGGGTCGAATCTATACAACGGCCAATGGCCGCACTCAACGGCCTTTTTCTGTTCCTGATAGCCCATCGTCATATTAATTCCATGAGCGATACAGTGGGAATAGGCAATTATAAGTGAAGGACCAACGTAGCTCTCCGCCTCGACAAAGGCCTTTACCGCCTGATTCGGATTAGCACCAATCGCAACCTTGGCAACATAAACGTTGCCATAGACCATAGCCATAAGCCCAAGGTCTTTCTTGGGAGCTGGTTTCCCGGCGGCCGCAAACTGGGCCACTGCAGCCCTCGGCGTAGATTTAGACATCTGGCCGCCGGTATTGGAATAAACCTCTGTATCCAAGACAAGCACATTAACATCATTACCGCTGGCCAGAACATGGTCCAGACCGCCGTATCCGATATCATAAGCCCAGCCGTCACCTCCAAGCGCCCAGATGGATTTGCGAACGAGATAATCTGCAACACCCAATAACTGCCTGCAATCTGCACAATTGCTCTTTTTGCATTGCTCTTTGAGCTTATCCACGCGGGTCCGCTGCTGCTCAATAGCAGCTTGCAGCGGTTCATTGGCCAATGCGGCTGTTCGGATTTCCTCCGCCAGTTTTTTATCAATACATCCTTTCTCAGCCACTTTATCTAATAGCATAAGAGCCCGCTCTTTGAATTTGTCGACCGTCAATCGCATACCCATAGCAAACTCTGCGTTATCCTCAAACAAGCTGTTGCTCCAAATAGGTCCCCTGCCATCGAATCTCTTTCTATAAGGTGTTGTCGGCAAATTGCCGCCGTATATCGACGAACAGCCCGTAGCATTTCCAATCATAGCCCTGTCACCAAAGAGTTGGCTAAGCAACTTCACATAAGCGGTCTCTCCGCAGCCAGCACAAGCACCGGAATATTCGAACAAAGGCTGAATCAGCTGGCTGCCCTTTACGGTATCGAACTTGAAAAGTTTCGGGTCTGTATTCGGAATTGAAAGGAAGTGTTCATAGTTCTCACGTTCACTGCTGCGAATCGGCTCCTGCAGCACCATATTAATCGCCTTTTTGCCCGTCGGCTTTTTGTTCTCATCTTTTTGCTCGGCTGGGCAGCTAACTACACAGGCAGCACAACCGGTGCAGTCTTCCGGCGCCACCTGAACGGTAAATTTCATACCGGCGAATTCTTTACCTTTTGCATCGGCGCTCTTGAAAGTCTTCGGAGCGTCTTTGAGATACTTTTCATCGTATGCCTTTATCCTTATAGCAGCATGCGGACAGACAAAAGAGCATCTGCCGCACTGAATACAAATGTCCGGCTCCCACTGAGGGATATTCACAGCAATGTTTCGCTTTTCATACTGAGTGGTGCCGGTCGGAAACTTACCATCAGGCGGCATCTTGCTCACCGGCAGTTTATCACCGCGAAATGCGATAAGCTCTCCGGTTACTTCCTTCACGAATTCAGGAGCATCATCCGGAACCGGAGGACGCATCTTTATTTTACTGGTTACCTTATCTGGAACTTTAACTTCATAAATCCTCTCCAAGGCCTTCTCGACAGCGGCATTATTCATTTGCACGACTTTCTCTCCCTTTTTGCCGTAGCTTTTCTTAATAGCGTCCTGTATCGCTTTAACCGCAGCCTCCTGAGAGATAATATTGCTTATTTTGAAGAACGCCACCTGCATAATCGTATTGATTCTGGCTCCAAGGCCTATCTCCTGTGCAAGCGAAATCGCATCAATGACATAGAACTTCAGCTTCTTACCAATTATCTGCTTTTGCACCTCCTGCGGCAAAGTGTCCCAAACTTCATCCGGGCCGTGACTGCTCGTCAGCAAAAACGTCCCGCCCGGACGTGCGGACGAAAGCATATCATATTTCTCAAGAAAGCTCGGGTTATGACAGGCGATAAAATCTGCCTTGCCCACCAAATACGGCCTGCGAATAAGCTCCGGCCCGAATCGCAGATGCGATATGGTCATAGCACCTGCCTTTCTGGAATCGTAAACGAAATATCCCTGGGCATAGTTGTCCGTTGAACCGCCGATGATTTTTATAGAGTTTTTATTCGCACCTACCGTCCCATCCGCACCGAGACCGTAGAACATACCAGAGAAAAATCTGCTGCCTTCGATCCCGAAGGATTCGTCGACCTCCAAACTTGTATTGGTCACGTCGTCGATGATACCCACAGTAAAACCATTCTTGGGCTTCGCAGCATCCAGATTATCGTAGACTGCCTTCACCATAGCCGGCGTAAAATCCTTCGAGCCCAATCCATACCGTCCGCCGACAATCAAAGGATACTTGTCAAAAGGTGATTTCCCTTCATCCATCGCCTCACCTACAGCGGTGCGAACGTCTAGGTATAACGGCTCACCGAGAGATCCCGGCTCTTTTGTCCTGTCCAAAACGGCTATTTTCTTTACACTCTTCGGCAGGGCCTCAATAAAGTGCTTGGTGCTGAACGGCCTGTAAAGCCGCACTTTCACCACGCCAACCTTTTCGCCTTTGGAAGCCATATAATCAGCCGTCTCGTGTGCGGTATCGGCCCCCGAACCCATAATAACGATTACCTTCTCCGCATCCTCCGCCCCGACATAATCGAACAAGCGATAGCTGCGTCCGACTACTTTTTCTAATTTGTCCATTGTCTCCTGAACAATCTGCGGAACAGCCAGATAAAACCTGTTCACTGTTTCTCTTCCCTGAAAATAAACATCCGGATTCTGTGCCGTCCCGGCAAGCTGAGGCCTGTCGGGCGACAGCGCTCTGGCCTTATGCTGATTCACAAGCTCACCATCAATCACTGCCCGCATATCATCGAAAGTCAGCTCCTCGACCTTTTGAACTTCGTGGCTGGTCCTGAAACCATCGAAGAAATGCAAAAACGGAACCCTAGAAGCCAAAGTCGCCTGTTGTGCAATAAGGGCAAAATCACTGACCTCCTGAATGTTGCACGAACAAACAAAAGCAAAACCGGTCTGTCGGCAGGCCATAACATCCGAATGGTCGCCGAAAATCGAAAGTGCCTGACAGGCCAGCGAACGGGCCGACACATGAAAAACGGTCGGCAGCAGCTCGCCCGCTATCTTATACATATTCGGAATCATCAGCAAAAGTCCCTGCGAGGCGGTAAAAGTCGTCGTCAAAGCACCTGCCGTCAAAGCACCGTGAACAGCTCCCGCTGCGCCGCCTTCCGACTGCATCTCCGTAACAGAAGGAATCGTCCCCCAGATATTAGTTTCACCATTTGCTGTTTTCGCATCGGCAATCTCGCCCATAGGTGAGCTCGGCGTAATCGGATATATTGCAATAACCTCGTTGGTAGCGTGTGCCACATAAGCCGCCGCCGTATTGCCGTCAATCGTAATCATTTTGCGTTTCATATCTTCTCCATTCTGCTAAGATAAGAAATATATATAATTTACGAACTTTGCCTCCTTCTTGTTTTATAAAAAAGAATGGTGGCTCTCAAAAACATATCCCGAAGGAACTTTTATACAAATTCTTGCTCAATTAAGCAACGGAAATTTCACCGGAATTGAAAATGGCAAGCACAACAGTGAGGCCAGCCCCCTACCCGCCCCACCGTCGCATAAAAGTAAATTCTGACTTAGCTTAATTGAAGCCCTGCTTAAGACTATTCCCTAACCGCTGACAAAAAGGCCTGTATATTCTCCGTTGGGACATCCTGAGGCATCCCACCGCCGCAGGACATAACAATCCGGCTCTTATCTTCCACCGAACCAAGGGCCGCTTTGACACTGTTACGTACATCTTCGGGGGTACCTGCCGCAAGAACATCACGGGGGGGAATATTTCCAAGCAGCGTTACCTTGTTATCTGTGAGCTTCTTCATTTCGTCTAAGCCGTGTTCGAAACCGAAGTTGAACAGATTTATGCCGATTTCACTAAGATACGGAGCGCAAATCAGTCCCGGAGCATCATTGTGGAAAAATTTGACAGTAACATCAACCGACTGGTAAATACGTTTAAGATACGGAAGTGCAGACTGCCTGAAATCTTCGTCGCCCATAAATCCGACAATGTCATCGAGGACTAATATGCCGTCGGTTGAAGGGAATGTTTCTATTTGAAGTTTGAGCCAATCTATGATAAAATCTGTTGCAATATCGAGCAACTTCTTGGTTTCATCAGGGTCTGTGCGAATGGCCATTAAAAACTCTGTCGTTCCCATAAGGAACGAAACTATGTTCAACGGCCCACGCGCAATCGCAATCCTGATAGCATGTCCTTTCTTTTCGATTTGGCTCTGACAATGCTTCAGACGATGGAGAACAAAAGGCAGCAGGCCGTCTGTTTTCGGGTCCGGTTTACTGATGTTGCTGACGCCCTGAATGTCCCTGATGATTTTATCTGCAAAGGGCAGTGCATACTCCTGCCAGGTGCATTTCGAGCCGAACGCCGACGGCTCCGTGCACATACCGAATTCAGACCAGAATCCCGGCAGGAACATTATATCAGGAAACTGTTCGATGGCTTTGATATTTGCATCAAACCATAACTGTTCATTAGTATAATAATCAAGGGTGGATATTCCCGCCCAGCCGGGCAGCCAGGGACTATCGATAATAAAACCCACAGGCAGCGGGTCAAAGACCTCACCTTTTATTACGCTTACCAATTGTTTCCATTGCTCATTAGTCATTTTTTTACTCCTATTTAAACCCGAATTTCCCAATCATCTAAAGGTCAAAAATTTTCAGCCATTGTTCGGTTTCACCCTCGCTAAGACCTTCACGTTTTGCAAGCGGTTCTTTTACCTTAGTTTTGCGGCTTAACTGCTTTTGGACATTATCCCAGAAAACCTGCGACTTTAACACTGTTGCTTTTCTTCTTTTTGCTGCATCCCGCAGCCTTCTGTCGCTGCTGACGATTGTCAGTCTCCTCGGTGCGGTGCTCGCTTTTATCTTATCTTCGATTACCGTGTCGGCGTCACTACGCAGGCCGGTGAAAAAAACCTCCAAATTGCTTATATTATCAAATACCTCCTTGTCCCGAGGCCCTGTGCCGTCAAAAATAACCTCGCCTTTTTCATCAATCAGTTTCAAATACCCACTTATGACCCGGCACAACTGAACATCAGTAATTGCCCCGAAGCCCTCACTCGCCTCTTGAATAAAATGCAGCAGATTATAACCATCGATAATAAACGGCATTCTATCAGCTATCCACAGAGAATCTTATTTCGCCGCCGACGATTGTCTTTTCGACCCTGCCTTTGACGGCCCAGCCATGATAGGGACAGTTTCTGCTCTTGGAGCGGAACCTGTTTACGTCGATTACATACTCGGCATTCGGGTCGATAATAGTAACGTCGCCCTGCCTGCCTTTGCCCAGCGTCCCCTTGTCAACACCTATTATCTTTGCAGGCCTGACCGTCATCAATTCGACAAGTCTCGGCCAATCAAGGATGCCAGGCTCGATAAGCGCCTTAACATAAAGGGCCAAGGCACACTCCAGACTTGCTATGCCGAAAGGTGCAGTTAAAAATTCCAGCTCCTTTTCGCTTTTCAAATGCGGGGCATGGTCGGTCGCCAAAGCGTCAACCAGTCCTTCTGCAATCGCCCCTTTTAGAGCATCTATGTCTTTGGCTGTCCGCAGCGGTGGATTGACTTTGTAGTTAGTATCATATTCGGCGCAGCTTTCTTCGGTCAAAAGCAAATGGTGCGGCGTTACCTCACAGGTAATCGGCAAAGAATCTTTCTTAGCGGCTCTTATCAGCTCAACCGACCCGGCTGTCGATATATGCTGGGCGTGGTAGCGGACCCGCCCGGGCCGGACCTTCTTAACAAGCTGAATGTCCCGCCAAAGCATCGCCTCCTCAGCCAGCGGGTCGGCACCCGGCAGACCAAGGATGGTCGAATAGTAGCCGGAATTCATCACACCATTGCCGGCAAAGCTGTTATCCTGACAATGCTGCGCTATCACTACGTCAAACATAGCGGCATATTTTAACGCCCGCAGCATAACCGACGGGTCCTGAACGCCGTTGCCATCATCGGTAAAACCAACGGCGCCGGCTTCGGCCATAAACCCCATCTCCGCAAGCTCAACACCCTTAAGGCCTTTAGTAATGGCCCCCATCGTATAAACGTGCGTCTTCCTTGTCTGGCGTGCCTTTCGATGGACGTACTCGACATCAGTTTCGTTTTCGATTGGCGGATTTGTATTCGGCATACAAACAACCGAAGTAAAACCAGCCGCCACCGCCGCTGCCGAGCCGCTTGCTATCGTCTCTTCCTCTTCGTCGCCCGGCTCACGGAAATGAACGTGGATATCAATTAAGCCTGGCACTACCAGCTTACCTGCGGCATCGACAACTGTCTCTGCAGTTTTTTCGATTTTGCCGACCTCTGCAATGCCACCATCGACAATAAAGATATCGCATTGTTTATCGATGCCGTTCGCAGGGTCTATTACCCTTCCGTTTTTTATCAATAGTTCACTCATATCAACCGCAAACAATCATCCTTGCATTGCTGCCGCTTGATTGACTAGGAACAATACCGCCATTCTAACGGCTAATCCATTTTTAACCTGTTCAAGGATAACACTATTCGAGCCGTCAGCCACCTCACTTTCCATCTCAAGCCCCCTGTTAATCGGCCCGGGGTGCATAACCAGAATATCGGGTTTCGCCCTTTTCATACGCTCTACCGTCAGGCCGAAATAATGCGAGTATTCCCGCACTGAAGGAAAAGGATTTCCGCCTAACCGCTCAAACTGAATCCGAAGCATATTTATTACGTCAACCTTTTCGATGACTTCGTCGAGTGAATAGCTCACGCCCACCGGCAGCCTGTCAACCTGCGACGGCATAAGTGTCGGCGGACCGACGAATACTACCTCAGCGCCTAGTTTCGTCATCGCCCACATGCAGCTTCGCGCAACGCGCGAGTGGGCAATATCGCCGACAATCGCTATCTTAAAACCTTTGAGAGCGCCTTTATTTTTGCGAATAGTATAAACATCCAAAAGACCCTGCGTCGGGTGCTCGCAGAACCCGTCCCCTGCATTTATCACACAAGCGTTAATATTCCTGCTCAAAAATTGCGGTGCGCCGCCGACACTGTGCCGAACCACAACAATATCGATACCCATCGCCTCCAGATTCTTAGCTGTATCTAACAGTGTCTCGCCTTTACTCACCGAGCTGGTTCTCTCGGTAAACTCTATAACGTCGGCACTCAACCGATTTGCCGCCAGTGTAAAACTATTTCGCGTCCGTGTGCTGTCTTCGAAAAACAAATTGCAGACAACTTTACCCCGCAAAGGCGGCGCTTTTTTCACCGATCGGGTGCTTATCTGCTCAAAACCTTTGGCTGTGTCGAGAATATAGGTAATCTCTTCCGCGCTCAAATCACGCAGGCCCAGTAAATGCTTGTGCTGCCACCGAAATTGCTTACCTTTTCTTATTAACGCCATAATCTCACATTTTTACCCAATAACGACCTCTTCTTTTCCGTCCGACTCAGTAAGAAAAACCTGCACTGACTCGCCGGGCGTAACATCAGCTTTGTAGCCAGCGTAATCCGCCTGTATTGGAAATTCCCTTCCGGCCCTGTCAACAAGAACCGCCAATTTTATCGCCTTTGGTCTGCCTAAATCTATAAGGGCATCCATCGCCGCACGCGTCGAGCGGCCGGTATATAAAACATCATCGAATAAAATAACTATTTTATCGTCTATATCAAAACCAATCTCGGTAGTTCGCACCTGCGGCTGGGCGCTGCTCTGCGGCGAATTCAAGTCATCCCGGTAAAGTGTTATATCAAGGGCTCCGCAGGGAACATTCCTGCCCGGCTCTTTCGACAATCGGCTCGATAACCTCTGGGCGAGAATCTCTCCCCTGCTGCGAATACCAATTACGGCAAGTTCCAATTCGGGCGGGGTTTCGGAAATAATACGGCTTGTCAAATCCTTGAGAATTTGCTCGATTTGTTCGGAATTCAAAATTACTTTCATACTTACGGCAATCCCTTAGCCAAAAGTTTCCTGAATCTGAGTTGAGTATAACACCCACGCCCGATAAAGGCAAGACTTCTAACCCAACTTTTCAAAAACCAGCTTTTCAATACTGAAAACGCCATATTTCGCAGGTATTTTACTTGAAAAGAATCCCGCTTTATGGTATCATAATACCGTATTAACGGCGTAGATTCCCTATACAGAGCCGGGGAATTAATCTTCTGCCTTTGGGATTTTACCACTATTTCCGGAGGAGCGGAATGGGTCGTGGTGTTGAAAAAATATTTGGCCTGTGCCTTTTCGCCGGCATCGCAGTAATGCTGGCAGCAGGCAGTGCTACCGCCGCGCAGGGTAACGAAACGCTGCAGCCGCAGGGACTAAATTTCAGCGGGATTTATGCGATAAGGCAGTTAGACCCCAATCTGACAGGCACCGGCATCAAATTCGCTGTTATCTGTCGAAGTAATACTTACATTGATGGCGAACCCCAAAACGACTATCAGCCGAGTATCGAGCATATCTGCTTCAAAAATAAACAGCTACATTTCAACAACCAGGATGAACCCCCAGCTGATACCTCGCCCCACTCAACAGCTATCTGCTCCATATTACTCGGCGAAGACCCCGATGCCTTTAATCCCCAACTGGGCCAATTCCACTATCAAGGGGCTGCACCACAGGCTCGGGCTGATAACTATGAATTTTGGTATTTTTTAACTAATAATATCTTCCCCCACTCACCGCCTGACGCAGATATTGTAACCGCCAGTTTCGGCACCCAGTTTGAAGACTGGTGGACAAGAGGAATTGAATCAATGGCTGAGCACGATGGCATCATTGTTGTGGCCGGCATAGGAAACGGCTCAGACGCTTTCGACCCTTTGCTTTACCCCGGCGCCGGAACTAACGCTATCGGCGTCGGAGTCATTGACTCTGTAAACACCGAAAATCTCGCAGATAAGCTGGCAAATTTCTCGCTCGCCTTCCCGGAACATTCGAGTCTCGGGCCGACCGCAGAGGGACGATGCAAGCCCGATATCGTCGCTCCCGGCAACTGCCTAGCTGCTGATGCAAACGACCCAAATAACTATGAACCAACCGGCAGCTGGTCGAGCTTCTCAACGCCGATAGTCGCAGGAGCAATCGGCCTGCTCGTCCAAAAGGCCAAAGAGGATCCGGATTTAAATGCCGCTGTTGCAAAGGAAGGCGGAAACTGCGTAATGAAAGCTATTTTACTAAATTCAGCAACTAAACTTCCCTTCTGGCACAAAGGCCGGCTCGAGAAAGACGACGACCACGAGGCGCCACTCGATTTTCTCCAAGGAGCTGGAATGTTAAACGCCGTCGGCGCATACAAAAATCTAATCGCAGGGCAGGCCAAACCCAGCGATGTCCCGACAATCGGCTGGGACAATAATCAACTGCAGAAAGATGAAACCCTGCAAAACGTTTATAAAATTACCATTGCAGAGCCGAACGAAAAATTTATTACCGCCACTGCTGTTTGGAACAAACATTACGACAGCAATTATCCTTTTGAGCCGATGCCGGATAAAGATGCCGACCTTCGGCTTGAACTTTGGGCTGTTGACACAAACGACCCGGACAATAATCTCCTGCTCGATTACAGCGACAGCAAAGTTGATAACGTCGAGCATATTTACTGTAAGACGGATGTAAACTTCACCAATTACGAGCTTATTGTTACCTACGCTATCCCCAGTGATAACAATGAGTTACAAACGGACGAGCGATACGGTTTAGCGTGGGATGTCACTAAACAAAATGATGACAATATCCTCCTGTATGACCTCAATGCCGACGGGGTTGTTAACGATTCGGACCTCACTATACTTGTTGATAACATAACAGCCGGTACGAAACAAGCTGAAGGTTATCTGTTCGGTGACGTAAATGCCGACGGCACAATAGATAAGAAAGACTTTGAAATCATCCTCAAACACAAAGATGACGCAGCCGACTGGTATAAAGCAAATATAGACACGCCAAAATAATTTAGTCGTCTGTCCTCTAAGATTGGGTTCGTTTGGGTTCGTTTTAACCAAGTGTCCAATTTCATTCTTTCGCTATAACTCCTTATTTCAACTGATGTTGTAAACAATTTGACTTTGTCCTAAATTGGGTTCGTTTTGCATATTTTTGTTCATTTTGATTGATTTTTCCCTTCGGCGCAGAAAATCTCCGCTTCCTTCTTTGCTAACGCTACGAAGGAAAATTGATTATTGATAATCGATAATTGATAAATGTCTATTTGAGTTAGCCGGATGGCATTGGTTATTCCTCTAAACAGTCTTCCTTTTAAAAACATATTCCCCCGCTGTCCCTCTGCCGTTTTGCTTTGCAAAACGAAGCAACAGGGGCAAAACGCGGGGGCGACGACGGAGCGTCGCCTCTATAATTGGACGAACCTGCGCGTTTTTGTCGAAAATTCTGGGGTTTTCAAGGGTGCGGTTTTGGCTAAGTCGTTATAGTTAAAGGAATAAAAAAAATTTACAAAAAACAGATTTTTCCCATCAGGTACCAACATTTTTGATTGATTTTTAACCGCTGAGAACGCAAAGAGCGCAGAGATTTTTAGACCTAAGGTGCTGTTGTTTCCGGAAGCCGCAATGAGGAGCGTTGAGTATTACGCAGTCCGCAGGACGAAGTAAAATGGAAAGAGGGCCGAACTGTAGGATACAACAGCAAGATTATTTGTTGAAAGTTGAAGGAAATTGGGTAAAATTGGAGGGTGTTGCAGCGATAATATTGAATTGATTTTGTACTCCGGCGTAGTAAGTTGATTGTAAAAAATTAGGAGATTCTCTTTTTTCCAGACGGGCGGGTATCTGTAAAAATAACAATTAAAGGATTTAAATAGAAGTGAATGATAATGAGATTCTCATCGAAACAAGAAAGTGATTACGATAGCCAATTAGAGCAAATTGCTGGTGAAGTTGATAGTTATATTGTAAAGACAGACGGAGCATTGGAAAGTTTCAGAGAACAAATCAAACCCTTAGCTCAACGGTGGAAGATTTATTATGAGGCTGTCAACAAAAGAAAAAAAGAACTTTTGGACTATTGGGGGAAAGTTAAGAAAGACCCTAAGTTGCAAGACAAAAACACGAAATCATTTGAAGGGCTGGAATGGGATCGTTTTTATCTGATGGGGCTCGGCTCGTTTGGCAGTAATCCAATAAACGAAATGCCCGCTAAATATGCTCTTGACGTCATAGCCGCGCTTGAAAAATGCTTGGAAGGAAACAAAGAAAAAATGCAAATGTTAGCGCAACGGTACGGTAAACCTCCAGCGGAATTTCAAGACATACAGAAAGTCATTGCAGAGCAGAGACAAAACCTTGACGATATACGTTCTGAATTTGATAAGCTAGATTCTGCCGAGAAAAAGACTGCATGGATAAAAACACCTCCCAAGAGGGTAATACCAAATAAAATATATGAACAATTTACATGGTGGAGATACCTAAACTTACCTGATGAGGACGTCTTCGGTTGTTGGAGACCGCCGCTTGTTCCACTACCTGAATATCCGCTTGAAATACTGAAGCCTGTAGAGTCAGGATATCAGAGAAATCAAACACGAAAAGAGCTACCGAAGGCAAGGAATAAACAAGAGGAGTATGAGAGATATTATATTTTTCTGTCTTCTGCCCACGACAATTTTTTGCAGGGTGTTGAAAAAATCACTGAAGGTATTTGGTCAGATGAACTATCAAGAGCGGTTTTATGTTGTTTGGATAAAGGGCATGGGGACAAAACAGCATTTCTTAAAGCAGCATTAGAAAGGATTTGTAAATCAAACCGTAAAACTGATAACAAGAAAGAGAGTTTAAAGGAAATAATAGGAGTACTGAAAGCATTTCATAAAGACAATAATTATGAGTCGGCAATATCAGCATTGCCATCAATAGCAGAAACTTATGAGATTATATGCAGGTCTAAAGATAAATGCGGGGCTAAGACAACAGATGTCATTGGGTGGCTTAGTTCTGCTGTAAGGGATAACAGCGGATATTATCCAGCTTTACTAAAGGCGCTTGCTAGCCTAGAAGTTATTGCAGATTTTGAGAAGTGGCAAGAAAAGCCAGCAGAGACAGAGCGGGAAAAGGGAAAGAGGAAAAAGTTTTACAAAACATGGCAATTCTGGACAATTATCGCAATAATTGCTGCAGCTGTAATATCACCGATTGTAAACCATCTTTTATCTGATAAACCTGCGGATAAGAAAATTGGGATACCAGAAACCGAAACAATTAATGAAACTGAAAATGCACTACAAAAACCCATTGTGGCAGCGAGCGCTACTGTTGAAGTGAAGATAAAGTCTGATTTGGATGTTAGCGGTATTGCTGCTAATGTAAAAGCATATTTAGTATTTGTAAAAGAAGAAAAACCACTGCTAATAACATCCTCAATAGGATATACAGAAAACCAGACTGGTAATGATGAGGTTGTGTACAAAGCAAAACTTGACATGGATGCAAATGATTCCGCTGTAGGAAATCCAGCATCATTTTTGAGAGACACAGATTACATTCTAATAAAATTCGGCAAGATGCCACCAGATAGCAATGTTCTTGGAGGTAATGCCATTTGTACAATTAACAATTCCGTTCGTCTCAAATTTTCAATTCCGCCACAGAAAATTGTAAACAATCGGATACTCATTAGTGACTTAACTGAATCTCTGCGAGTTTTGAGTGAACAGGGCAATTAAATTTTCCGACTGAAAGGTTAAAATAGCAATTCAAAAGTCATTTTACAGCAACTCTCTCGCCGTTGGTAAACACCTCGTTGCTGGTGCTGCCGGAGGCCGCAATGAGGAAACGTACAGTGTTATGCAGTCCCGTAAGGGACGCAGTAAAGTAAAGATAGCATCCGAACCGCAGGCAGCACGAGCAAGTCGATAAATGGGTCCCAGACAACAAATTTCTGGGATCTTCGCTGCGCTACGAGGAAATTTTGGCGTTGAAAAAAGGGAAAAAGGATGATAACAGGTAAAATTTAGGGAGATAAAAAAGTTAGAATTAAGTATGGTGTCTCCGGAATTCCTTGATTCGGCTGCACAAAGCCAAAGGATGGTACTATGAGACAAGTCATTGAATATTTTATCAGGGTTGCCCTTTTAGCGTTTATCTGGTTTGTCTGGTGGTTGGTGTTAAACGCACCACTTTCAAATGTTATGAATTTATCTATCATTATGGGAGGGGTATTGTTGACGTTCCCCCTGGTTTGGCTCGGGAGGAAGATGCTCGACAAACAACCAACTATGAGCCGTGCCGTCTGGGTAACCACGTTTGTACATTTTGGTCTGGGTTTTACAATTGGTGTTCCTTTCGTTCGAGCGGTAACCACTTATCAAGATTGGTCCGGCTGGTTACTCCCAGTACCATCTAAAATCGGCTTGGCGTTAGTCATTATTACTGGGGCAGCTTCTTTGCTGACAGTGGTAAACCTTGCCTTGAAAGGATTTGGTGCGCCCTTTTTCATTGCGCTCAGTCAGAAATTAGCGGCAGATTGGTTGTATGCTTGGACGCGTAATCCTATGGCGCTTGCAGGTCTGGCCTTTTTCCTGTCATTGGGAATCTGGTTTCAATCGGTGCTGTTTGTGCTCTGGGTGACCATTCTGTTTGCACCCGCATTGCTTTTCTTCGTGAAAGTGTACGAAGAACGAGAATTGGAGATTCGATTTGGCCAGTCATATCGAGATTATAAAGCCAGGACATCTTTCCTTTGGCCCAGAAGACCAAAACGCGATTGACCGGCCGCGCTTTTGATTGAAATTTTACCGCAGAGAGCGCAAAGATTTTTAGACCTAAATGCTGTTGTCCACAGGATAAATTTCCAGAAGCCGCAGAAGAAATTCAAAAATCAAAGTGCAAAATGCAAAATTATGGAGCCGTTCCCCTTGCACAATAACCCCTGCCGCGAGCGGCAGGGCTAAACTAAGTTAACAGGAGGTTTTGGGGAGAGTTTTTCACCTTGCGGCAGAAGCTGGGCTAACAGAATCAACAACAAGCCAAAACGCAATTCGTAAGTTAAACAAACAATAACCCCAACTGAAACAAGACTTATCCAAACGGCAACCTGGATATTGCCATACGGAAGACGGTCTTTGGCAATGCGTTTTTTCCATCGTCTAAATGAGTACAAAGACGCTAAAATCAGCAGAAAGCCACAAGCAAAATATAACGCGAGTAAACAAAACACAAACGGCGGCAGATAAGTTCCTTTTGTAATTGGCATCCCTTCGGCGGGGACGCGAGTCAGCACAAAAAGGACGCCAGCTTCACCCAGATATGGAGCATCGGTTGCGTTTGACAATAAGCGCGGTACAAGTAACGTCCCACCGGGGAGCAACCAAGATGCAGCAATCAATTCGGCTCCAAGAGGATATGCGTGGTCGAAACGACCATTTACCCGAGCAGCTCCAAGCCCAAATGCGGTAGCCGATGCGCCGAAGCCCGCTACCACGGGGCCGGAATCAACATCCATATACCATTCAGGCATCGAAGCTTCCTTAGCGAACTCACGAAAGCCAACCGCTCCCCACCGCCTTTGCCAAAAATGTTTTTCGAAGCTGTCATAAAACTGTTTAGCCTTATCCGGCCAAAGCTGCGGCACCCAGACGGTAATCCACTGGCTCGAGCAGCCGCGAGATATATCGATGTATCCAGTACGTGCATCGGCCATATAAGGCGGAAGCCCGGTCGTATCCAACAGCTTTCCCTGAAAAGCTCTGAGTGAGCGCTTCACAAAGTCGGAGTGGTCTGTTCCCAACACCTGGTCAGCACGACGTATTGCAGCAATGGCAGCGACGACATCGGTAGGATAGCACTGTTGGGGGTAATCATCCAGCAAGCCTAACGGGGATTCATCCAGCTCTTTTGATAAAGTCTCCACCTGGTCCCGCAGAAGCGGCATATATTTCTCATCACCAAGCAACTTTTGATAGCTTGTCAAAGCATTCATAAGAAGCATTCGGTAGAAGACATTTTCACGGTGAAGATAATCCTGCCCCCAATGCTGTTTTACCCAAGCGGCATGTCCCGGGTCGGCAACCAGGGCAGCTGCAGCTTCTATGGCACCTTTGGCATATATGTTAGGAGCTACTGAGGCAGGACTGTTAGTTTCTTGCCAAGCTTGCTGGAGAGATTCTGTAGCCAGCAGATAAAAAACAGAGCCGAACAGCGGCCACTCAGTACCGGCAATATCCTCAAGGGGGATTTCCCCTGCATTGCCCTGAACGACTCGCTGCCTGGCCCACTTCTCATACTTCGGGGACAGTGAACGATGCAGGCGAAAGGCCAATTGCGGAATCTGTTCCTGTTTCAGGGCCAAGTCAGTTAAGTAATATATCATCAAACAAAACGGCAAAAGAAAAAAATAAATCGCCAAAAAAGTTACAACGGCGAAATTACCGTACCGACATACAGCGGCAGGGAGAGAAACTGAATGGTTTGCTTGCTTAATCTCGTTCGATTCCATATTTAAGCTCTTTCCATCTTTCTAACCTTTCACACATTCCCACCTTTCTTACCCTGCTTTATATAAAGAACCAGCAGCAGCCCTCCCATAACCGCAGTCACCACCAACGGAACTTCCAGCATACTCCCAACCGCCGCCCCCAGAGAGGGCTGGTCACGCGGAATATCGCTCACCGGCCCCCAGTGCCCCAGCCGAAAGATTATATCCCCAAGATATACAAAATTCGCCGGAAACCTCACTATCCCCAAAACCCAAACCACATTCCCCGCCGTCTTGCTCTTCGAGGACTTTCCAACCTTTTCCACTACGAACAACGCCGCAAACAATAACGCCAGAATAACCAGCAGCACCTCCGCTCCTTCGAAGAGCATAACCGTCATATCAAGATGCCGAAGCACCAGCATCCCCACATAAATCGCCGCCGCAAACAAATGGTTGCGCACGAATACCACACACAAAACCAACGGTAAAACCAATGTCAACCATAACTCCATCGTTACTAACCTTTCTCACGCTCTCACCTTCTAACTTTCGCACTATTATCCGCCATTTTCTCTATTTTTGTCAAGATTGCCTTCAACGAATTGCTTTTGCAGCCGGAGGCCACCGAAGCAGAGAGCAGTTGAAAAAAGTATTCGAGCATAAGGCGGCACAAGCAAGTTCAAATGCAAAAACTTCTTTTAATTTCGCTGCATTTCTGGTAATAGTAAAGAGCACAAGAGCATAAGAGCGTAGGCGAGTATGAAGGTTGTAAATAAATTCCGTAATACCGATGTTGTTGTAGATGCTCCGCCATCGAAGGCGCACACTCTGCGGGCTTTAATCATCGGCTCTCTAAGTGCCGGTGAGACAAGGATTTACAATCCATTACTCGGCGAAGACCAGCAAAATGTGATTGAGTGCCTGAAACGATTAGGCGTAAAAATCCGCCAGCAAGGCAATAAAATCACCGTAGCCGGGACAGGCGGAAAATACACGCCGGAAGAAAATGAATTAAACGTAGGCGAATCCGGAGTAGGAATGAACTTTTTAACCTCGGCGGTCAATCTGGCTGATAAGCCGATGGTTATTATGGGGAGCAAAAGGATTACGGAACGGCCGATTCGAGAAGTGGTGGAGGGGCTGCGGCAATTAGGATGCAAGATAGATTATCTCGGTAAAGAGGGTTTTCCGCCTATCAGGGTTTACGGCGGCGGGATTGCCGGCGGCGAGGCAAAGATAAGAGGCGGGGAATGTTCACAGTATTTCAGCTCGATTGCTATATCATCGCCCTACGCAGAAAATAAGGTCACGTTAAAATGCATTGATGAAATGACCGAGAAACCATATTTCGACATCAGTCTGCAAATGATGGCTGAATTCGGCGTGCGGGCGACAAACAATAACTATAAACAGATAGAGATTCCGAAGGGAAGATATTCGGCGCGGGAAATAACAATAGAAGGCGATTACAGCAGTACATCGTTCTTTTTTTTGGCAGGGGCTATTTGTAAATCAAAAGTTACAGTAAAAGGGTTGCGGGCCGATACAAAACAAGGAGACAAGGCGTTTGTCGCGCTGCTGGAAAAGATGGGATGCGAAGTATCTGAAACAAGCGACGGAATTTGCGTTCGGGGACGGGAACTTACCGCGATTGAGCAGGATATGAGCAATCTGCCGGATTTGGTTCCACCACTGGCGATAGCGTGCGCGTTTGCGAAGGGAAGGAGCAGGCTTACAAATATAGGCCATTTGAGGCATAAAGAATGCGACAGGTTAGCGGTAATGACCTCAGAACTGGGGAAGATGGGCGTTGAAGCCGCGTGCGATGAAAGCTCGCTTATTATAAAGGGGAGCGGGAAAATACACGGCGCCCGGATAGACCCCCACAACGACCACAGGATTGCGATGAGTTTTGCTGTCGCGGGACTGGCTACAGGAAGCCAAACCATCGACGACGAAATGTGCGTGGCGAAATCGTTTCCGGACTTCTGGGAAAAATTTGAAGTCTTTTCAAAATAAGGGAAATGAATTTATGCAATCGTACCATTCACACCGAATACCACTGATTGCTCTTCCTGGTCTTTTGCTATTCGTTTTAATTTATGCTGCCTTTAACGTTTCCTTGTTTACAAGACAAGTTTCGACTCATTTTGCGCGGCCAAAATACTCCGACCCAAACGCCATGCCATGGGAAGAAACCTTTTTAATACGAGAAGAGTCGCTTTACGGTTACGGACTGCACACCCGGCAAATGTACTCCCCCGAACAACCGAAGTTCACAAAGACTACCATATTCAAAGCTAAAGTATATCAAAAACGCTACAAACGAGGTGAGATAGCATTCCACATAACCCGTCAAGGTGATATAGAAGGTTCCTGGAGCGCCGATTTCACCATCGGTAAACGCCATTCGCCACAATGGATAAATTACACCACTCTTGACCGCACCACCAGCCGTTATCCACCGAACACTTTCAGAGGAAACATAGCTCCATCCAAGATTTATCAAGATGAATACGGACAAGACAAATCAAAACTTTATTTCATAACAAAAGGCCAGTACCTGTTAAAGGCACACGACCTGAGAACTAATGATACTCGCCGTATCTCCGGAGGCATCTATGTGACAGGGTGGATAGACCCCAATTACAATGTAACAGGGGAACTATATCTTACCTCAATGTGGACAGGACCATTTCAAACCTTCCATTGGGAAGCTAAACCATCGGATTTAGCAGAATAAGGCGAGAGAAAGCCACATTTGCTATGCAGACGACTAAACATTTTTTTCCTTCTTATCCATACAAATAAAGCTTTGCGTCAGCAATACTTTCTGATTTAATAGTTGGGAAAATTACAACATAATTTCAGGAGAAAAAGATGATTGGCTGCCATATAGGGCGGATGTTTCAGGTAACGGTAGCGGGTGGGTCTTATCAGGAAGGGCTGACGGCGGTCTTACAGGGTGTTCCGCCTGGAATGCTGCTGACGGAACAGGAGATTTACGGCGATTTGATGCTCAGGAAGCCTGGGGCGGATGAATTGAGCAGCCCGCGAAAAGAGCCGGACCTTCCGATTATCTACAGCGGGCTAAACGCAACCGATACCATCAAAGGTGCCGGCAACAAAAACCACACCAATGGAACGCCGCTGACAATTTTGATTCCCAACTTAGACCGGCACTTCATCCACATCGAGCAATATCAGGACACAAACCGCACGCCGCGGCCGGGGCACGCATCTTACGCATCATTTATAAAGTACGGACCCAACGATGATGCCGTCGGTGCGGGCCTATTCAGCGGGCGGTATACATCCACCATTGTCGCAGCGGGATATGTCGCCAAGAAGGTACTGAAAAAATGCGGCATCGAAGTCTGCGCCTACGTGAAAGAACTCGCAAGCGTCCGATGTCCCGATGTCCCGCACGACAAGGCCTTTGCCTGTACCGAGCAGTATAAAAAAATGCGACACGACCTTGACCCGTTTTATCAGGAAATCTATGTAAAGGGGCGGGTCAATATGGATATGCGGTTTTTGGAAAAGGCGGCCATATTTGCCCAAATCGAGAAGGAAATCGACGCTATCCGCAACAAAGCCCCCAAGATGAAGCCTGCCGCGATTAGGGACAAATACGGGGTGCACCCAGTGCTGAACTGCCCCGATATCGACGCTGCACAGCAAATGGTCGACGCATGCGAAAAGATAACCAAAACGGGGGACTCATCCGGCGGCGTGGTTGAAGTTGTCGCAACCGGCGTGCCGACAGGTCTGGGTGAGCCGGTCTTTTATAAACTCGACGCCGAATTGGGCAAAATGCTCGGCATCGGCGCCGTCAAAGGCGTGGAGGTCGGGGCGGGTTTCCGCGCCCGCGATATGACCGGCAGCCAATCCAACGACCAGATGCGGGCCGAAGACGGCAAGGTTGTTTTCGAGTCAAATAATGCCGGCGGGATTACAGGCGGACTTTCTACGGGACAGCCAATTGTTGTCCGGCTTACGGTCAAGCCGACACCCACAATCGATAAACCCCAAAAGACAATCGATAAATATACCCTCGAAAACAAAGAACTGGCAGCCATCACAAGGCGTGACCCAACGATTGTGGCGAGGATATGGCCGGTTGCAGAGAATTATACGGCCATAGTGATACTTGACCATCTGCTTGCGCACTATGGCTACCAAACACTCAAGGCCAAATAGCTGCGCCGCAGGTAAAACGGCTTTTGTGAAGCAGTCAGCAGGATTAATAGCACGGCAGAGAAACTGACCAGCCGCTCGTATTCCCAAGGCTATCACGCGTTCTGAAATGGAAATAGAGATATTGATGTTCTCTGCCTATGGAGACATTGTTCCATTCCCGTTCAGTCGTCCAGCCACTATTGATAGAATTGGGTTTGACGCATTCAAAGTAATACTCCACAGGGTCACTACCTTCCAGGTCTATGGCTTCTGCTGCCGTCATATTGGCATAAGCATACAGTCCGCCGCCGGTCTCGTAAGGAGCTACTTCCCACACCACATTTATCGGCGGGTTGGTGTCCGGCAACGGCTCCTCTGCAGTAGTAGTTGCGGAAGCGGGGTCTGACCAGCCGGTTTCATTATGTGGAATAGCACCATCGCGAGCCTTAACCATAAATGTATACTCGGTAGTTGGGGTAAGGCCTGAAGCTACATAGGTCGGACTTGCCTGCCAATTACTGTTGGCGTCGCCGTCGGTGGTACATTCGAAGTAATACTCTACAGGCGGGGTACCCGTGGGGCCGTCATCTGCAGTCGTTGCCGTCATCATAATCGTACTTGAGCCGGTTGCCGTCGGTACCAAGGCCCAGGTCATAGGATCGGGTTGCGGCGGATCGTTGTCTACCGGCTGGGGCGGCAATTGGCCGGCTACTGCATAGGCGATTATCGACCACAGAGTTTCATGGTCTCTTTCATCACGGGCCTTCACCCTGTAGCCATATACGGTGTTCTGGTCGAGGTTGGTGTGAACGTATGTCGTATTGGGGTTCCAACCGCTGTTGTTGTCATGGGTGACGCATTCAAAGTAATACTCAACCACACCGCCCCAGGAGTCAAAGGCAGTTTCGGCTGTCATACTGATTGTATAAGGAGGCGTTGTTGTAGTCGAATAAGGCTTTATCTCCCACTTGCTCGGATTAGGAAGTGGAGCATCAGTATCTTCGGCAAGCCAGCATCCGTCTAATATGGCCTGGTCCTTGAAGTCAACGTGTGTATCAAACGTAAGGTCGGCACCACCACACCAATCGTTGTCATCCGAGCAATTATCTTCAAGCCAGTGCAGACTGAATATCGCGTAGTCAATAAGATCAACTAGCCCATCATGGGACAGGTCACAGAAACTGCATAGCTCTATTGGATGAGCAAGCAGATAATGATAGCCCATATCCACTACATTTGTATCAAATACTTCGTCGGTACGCGTGGTGTACGGGTTGGACAAGCCGACATTGCTTGCCAGGTCATTTCCGGCATCGACGCAGAGGCTGTCAGTAGTCTGATTTGGGTCGCCAGTGTCAGTTTGACTGAGATAGTAGCTACCCAGCGGCCCAGTTACGAAACACGGGTCGGCCTGGATGTTTCCGACACCCCAGTTGAGTGCACAACCCGGGTCAATAGAGATATAGGGAATTCCACCCATAACATCGCTGTAGGAGACATTCGCCGTAGAAGGTCTTGGGTCGTATTCGAAGCCGGATCCGATAGCGAGCTGGGGACCATTTTGACCATAGTTGTTCCAGATAATACTGTTAATTATATTGGTATGATTCCCATAGGAACAGCACAATCCACCACCATATGCGGCCTCAAAGCCGAGTCCTGTAACAACGTTATCTGCAATCGTACAGTTGACGATGTTAGGCTCTGAGTGCCAATTGGCCGAAATACCCCCGCCATCTCTGCCGGCAAAGTTACCGGTTATCAAGCAGTTTGTAACAAGTGGTAAGCCAGCAACACCGGTGAAGAATAGGCCCCCACCAGATGTATCGGCCTCGTTATCAGAGATGTTAGAATCAAAGATTTCAACATCCATAGATGCACCGTAGATTCCACCGCCCTGTCCGCCTATATCGTTTACCTCCTCCGGTGCCGTGCCGGCGAAGTTGCTTTGGATAATGCTATGTTCGATTACCACTAAGCTGGAGGCTCCGAACAAGCCGCCGCCCTGATATGCCAAATTGCCGGAGACGTTGCAATCGACAATTTGAGCACTGGCTTTGGACCAGTACATTGCTCCGCCGATGGCGGCCAAATTGTCGCTGAATATACAATTCTCAAGTATAACATCTGCACCGGTTTCCCATGCCAAAGCGCCGCCATAACTTACATAGGGGTCATCGTTGTTGACCGGATAGTTAATGTCAGCCGTATTACCCACAAAATTACAGTCTGTAAATACCAACGAGCTGTTTGCTTCACAAAATACCGCACCACCGAAGTTCTCAATTTCCCAGGGTATACTGGGTTCTACTCTGTCTTCCGGCGGCCAGCCATCCAAGCCGGTGATTCCGCAGGTACCACCTTCGGTACGGTTATTGATAAAAGTACAATGTGTAAACGTCGGGTAGCACTGTTCGCCGACGAACACCGCACCGCCTCGGCCGGTGTACTCGTTGTAAAAATCATAGAAACTGTTCTGGGCGGGGCCGGTTCTTTCATAGCCTTGACTGGAGTTGACCCAAGGCACATTATACCAGCGACTATCCTCTCCATAATACCAACCACCGCCGCGGCCGCCTTGTCCATAGGCATCTTCGGTAGTACCGCCATTGCCGCCATTGCCGCCATTACCTCCAATAGCGCTGCAATTTTCGAAAGTGCAATTAATGACAGCCGGATTGCTGTTGATAAGACAAGCCAATCCGCCGCCGTAAGCCCTGCCCGGCCAGCCGCCGTCAGTGCCGCGAATATTGGGGTCCTCGGGGTCGCTACCAGAACCGTCAAAGCCATTGCCGCCGCTGCCACCAATAACACTGCAATCAGCAATTATACAATTTTTAATGGTCGGCGATGCCATATAGCAGACGATTCCACCGCCGAAGGCGTGTTCTCCATTATACCCATCCTCGCCTAATTCGTCAGCATCAAGTCCATTATAAGCCTGGTGGACAAACCCTCTGATAGTAATACCGTTAAGAACTGTTTCAGGACCCACATTATAAATTATGAAAGCGCTAGTGTTAATGTAGCCCTCTTCTCCAATTGCCATTTCGATAGCTGTCGCAGCAACGACGCATGGGTCCTCAGGAGCAATACCACTTATAGTAATGTTCGCATCGTGAATATAATAACCTGAAGAAGTAGTATAAGTGCCTGGTGCGATCAGAACCATATCGCCATCCTCGGCTGCGTCCAATGCCTGCTGAATCGACGAGTAGTCACCGGGAACAGTAATGGTCACAGGCAGTTCAAATTCAACGTAAACTGTTTTATCACCGCTCATAGTAACGGTATTAGTCGTGGCGTTAGAAGCGTCATTATCCGTCCCAATCCATCGTTTGACCCGGTAACCTTCGCTTGGAAAGGCAGTAAGGTCTACGACTTCGCCACGCGAGTAAGTGCCGCCTGCAGGTGCAATAGTGCCGCCGGAACCAATTACGCCGGTCGTCAATTCGCAGGTGTTCTTCACGAACGTCACGGTGACTTCCCTATTCTCATCCATCAGCACCGTGTTCTCGGTGCCGATTAGCGCATCGTTGTCCGTACCGGTCCACAAAACCTGGTAGTTCACCGGCGGCGGACTGGGACTAACAGTCAGATGCACTGTCATATACTGGTAGTAGTAGTTACTGCCGTTAGGATCAACCACAGGCTGGTCAGCCGAACCCAAATCAGGAACTGCAATAGCTGTAGAGGTCAACTGATACTGAGGCGCTATGAACAGCTTGTAATGATAACCCATATCTACTATGACGCTGTTTGGATTTGGGTGATTGGGGTCGTAGGTGTCGGGGAAGCTGTCGGTTCTGGTAGTGTAGCTATCAAGACCGATATCAGGATCATTCGCATCAGCACTTCCACTATCAACGCAGGGGCTGTTTATATCTTGTCCGGCAGCAATTTGACTTAGGAAATAACCCGCAACAAAGCATGGGTCTTCATCGATATTATAGCTGTTGGGGTCCCAGCTGTGACTGCAGGGGTCCCAGTTAAGTACGCAATTAACGTCAACAAAGATGGGATCCGGGATTACCGAAATCAAGTCAATCGCATCCATAAGCGCATCGACCACTTGTTCAGCACCAGCTGCCTGCAGGACAGTCCCTCCGGTTTCGCTGGCTAAACTTGCGAAATAACCGGCCGCCTCAGCATCTCCGCCAACCAGCAACGACACAATGCGTTTTGGCTCAACCCCACCTGCTGCTGTGACAATATCTTCAAGCACATAATTCGTAAAAGGCTCAGGGTCATGGGGCGGAGCATCACCCATAAGAATAACTACTCTCATCACGTTACCATGCCGCCATGCCCCCGGTCCCGATGATGCGGGGCTGGCCCCATACAACTGGCCATCCAATGTCACCCCCAGTGAGTTATGGTCGATACAATGCATCAAAGCCGTGTAGACCGATTCAGGCCCATCACCACCACCCGAGGCGGTCAACGAATCAATCGCAGCTACCACTAAATTGGCATCTGTTGTGAAGCCCAAAACAGTTCTATATGGATAATCAGTCACACCGCCATACGGAATATCGATGTCCGGGTCCAAGTTCGGCTGATTAAAATCTTTATAGTCCACCACGGCCATCCTGGAATTTGGACCTGGAATATTAGTTTTTATAGCACTGGTTATTTCAGTCGCCGCTTCTTTAACGGCGTCGATATCATCCTCCATACTTCCGGTTGAATCTATACAGAAGACAAGGTCGAGCGCCTCTATTCTCGCCCCAAATACGTTCGGGTCCGTGGCATCCTGAACGTCACTGTATGTGACATTTACCGTTGACGGCCTTGGGTCGTACGGAATGCCGGTGGCGACTGCAAGTTGTGAACCTTGAATACCGATGTTACCCGAGTTGCCCCAGATGATGCTGTTAATGATATGAGCATAACTATTATAAGAGCAGTACAGTCCTCCGCCGAAACCACCTTCAAAGCCGATTCCTGTAACCCTGTTGTCTGCAATCGTACAATTGATTATATTCGGCTCCGAGTACCAATTTGCTGAAATACCCCCGCCGTCTCTGCTGGCAAAGTTACCGGCTATCAGGCAGTTCTTGATAAGTACCGCGTTCTCACCGGGCATATCCTCGCCATCAACGTCCTTGTTGGAGATATAGATTCCGCCGCCAGAGCCCCTTGCGTCATTATTGGTGATATTGCAGTCAACAATCCCAGCATTGACGCCAAGGCAAGATATCCCGCCACCCTCGCCGGCCGTAACTGTAGCTTCATTTTCGCTGAAATCGCTTCCTGTAATATTGACCGCCCCTCCGACGAAAAGCGCGCCACCACCGTGGAGTGCTGAATTGTTTGTGAAGTTGCAGTCGCCAATCACCGGGTCAGAATGGCTCGAATATATAGCGCCGCCAATGGTCGCTACATTGTCGCTGAAAGTGCATTCCTCAAAGGCAAGGTCTGACTCATCTTCAAAAGCTATCGCACCACCATAACTGACAAACAAGTCACTACTCGCCGGCAGATTATTGGTATCGGATAAGTTGTCGCTGAACACACAGCCTATAAACTGGGCAGTGCTGTTTCCAGCGACATAGACCGCACCGCCGAAGTTATCTATCTTATAGCGTATACTTGGCTCATACCTGGCATCCACTGGAGAGCCATCCAGGCCGCAAATTCCATTGGTACCCCCGAAGCTGCTATTATTGGTAAAAGTGCAATCTATAAATTCCGGAGAGCAGCCTGAGCCAACATATACCGCACCACCACGGCCTGTGTATTCAGTGTACAGGTCAAACATCAAGCCGTAATAGTACCAGCGATTGCCTTCACCGTAATACCAGCCGCCACCTGGTCCGCCCCATCCCCAGGGTCCGGGGGGAAAAGGATTACCGTCGCCACCGTCGCCGCCATTACCTCCAACGGCGATGTTATTTTGAAAAGTGCAATTTATAACGATTGGGCTGCTGTCATCGAAGCAGGCCAGCGCGGCACCATAAGCTCTTCCCGGCCAGCCCCCGGCACCACCATCCGGAAACTCAGCGCAGCCATTAAAACCATTGCCACCATTGCCGCCGGTGATGCTGCAATCTGAGATTACGCAGTTCTTAATAGTCGGTGAGGCATGTCCAAAGTAGTCGCCTTGGACGTCTCCGCAGGATATTCCGCCACCGGAAAGCCATCCACCACCGCTTCCAGGTTCAGCACATAGTTGACCATTAGTACCAGTACCGCCGAAGTCAACATATCCTCTAATCGTAAGACCATTCAAAATTGTATTATGGCCTACCTCGTTAAAACGGAAAATACCGGTAGGCCTCGGAAGAGCAGGTTCTTCAATCCTCCTCTCGATAATTGTATTAGCAACGCAGCAAGGGTCATCAGGATTGGTACTGGTTATGGTAATAGCCTTACCAGTGATTTCAAAACCCAACTGGGTGTAATAAGGCTCTGGCGCCGCACTAATTTCAATTATATCTCTATCGTCCGCCTCATCGATAGCCAGCTGAATCGATGGATAATCGGCGGGGACATAAAGCGTTCGCGGTGAATAAAACTGAGCAAAAACCTCCTTGTGCGCATCCATAGTTACCGTATTATTATGTGAATCTAAGAGGTCGTCGTCGGTACCTGTCCATATAACAACCTCAGAAGGATTAGCTGGCGTAGCGGTCAAAGGTACCACGGTGCCCGGCGGCCAGATAGTAAGACCCGGCGGGTCTATCGTGCCGTCGCCAATAACATGAGTAACTAATTTTTTATACCCGCTACTAGGTTGGAACTCGACGGTTACCGTCTTGTCAGAATTCATTGTTACCTTATTGTAGTTCGGGTCCGGCGGATACACAGGGATATAATCAGACCCGGTCCACTTGTAAACTTCCCAATTGGGATCCGGATCTGCGTAAAGCTCTATTACTCTGCCCTGGTTGACATCATATGTTCCCGGTTCCCAAGGCGGTAAAACTGTCCCGAAAGCGCCATAACCCTGGTCTACCACCTCAATAGTAAGCTGGTATTGCGGCACAACAAGCCCTGCCTGGTAGTGATAACCCATATCAACAGCGCAAGAATCAGCAACAAGGTCGGTTCGAGTGGTCAGCGGCATACCTATAATTAACTCAAGGTCGCAGGCATCGCCATATCCGGCATCGACACAATTACTGTCTTCCAACTGTCCCGCAGCAATCTGGCTCAAAAAGTAAGTCTGCTCCGTGGGCTTTGTCCCGGCAAACAACGGGTCTTCGTCAATATTACCAGCCAGCCACCAAAAAGCAGTATACGTTTGAGTTTCATCTTCCAGCCAGACACCGTCTTCACCGCCCTGGACATCGCTATAAGCGACATTGACATCTGCATAAGGACCATCTCCATATGGATATGAACCATAGGGGTTCCCCACTGCGATTTGCGAACCGCCGGCTACTGCCCCATTACCCCACAAAATACTGTTGTCTACATCGACCCAGGCCCAATATTCCGCACTACTTACGCCGCCGCCAACGCTTACCGGCCCGATAACCTGGTTGCCAGCAAAAGTGCAGTTGGTAATTTGAACCCATGAGCCGCGATTGTTCGACAGGCCTCCGCCGTACGCATAAGCGGTATTGTCGGTTATAAGACAGTTAGTAACCTGATGGGGGTAGTCGGACCAGCCTTCAAAAAATATCGCTCCGCCCGTACCATAAACTGAAGCAGCGGCATTATTGCCGGTCAAACAAGAGCTACTGATTGTAAGCAGTCCGTTGATGAAAGAAAACCCTCCGCCAAATGATGCCAAATTATCCTTTACCATGCAATTTTTAACAGTTGCTGTACAGTTATAATCCCACACTCCGGCGCCTTCAAAAGCCGTGTTACCACTGAAGTTGGAATCCTCAACGGTCAGGAGTGTTTCTTCCAGATATATGCCACCGCCAAACTCCGCATCGTTGTTACTGAAATTAGTGTCATGGACATCCACCGTAAAACCCAATGATGCCCCCCCGACATAGCCGCCGCAGATGCCGCCGCCTACACCCAACTCAGACTCAGCGACGTTTCCATTTACATCACAGAAATTGAACGCGGCCGTACCTCCAGAATTGAAATAAATTCCACCTCCATCAATGCCTGCATTATTATCTTCTACTCTGCAAGAATTAAATACAGAATTGCAGTTGCCTTCATAATATTCACCGCCACCCAGACCAACCGGGCCGTAGTAATTCTGGCCGACGGCATTATTATCACTTATTGTGCAAGCAGTAAGATTAACTATGCAATTGTGTTCATAGTAATTACCGCCGCCACAAAGTACTGTTTGATTCACTGCACCAAAGCCATCAGGATCATCAGGTCTGTCTGCTCCGTCGGCGCATGGAGCCCCACCATTGCCACCGACCCCACCTTCACCGCCATCACCACCCTCGTTGCCATAGCCGCCATCGCCACCATTGCGGCAGTTTCCTGGATTACCATCGCTATCACCGCCGTCACCACCATCACCACCATTACCACCGTTGCCGCCTTGGTAAAAACCTCCATCATTAATAAAGAGCTCACTGCCTGTGATTATAGTATCCACCATAGTAACATTACATTGGTACTCATAGTATATAGCCCCAGCAAATGATTGCGACCCGTCATAGCCTGCATGCCCGCCGTTTCCGCCATCGCCTGCATAGCCACCGTTACCGCCATCGCCCGGAGTTCCTGGTGGAGGCCCAGCAGCACCGCCGCCACCGCCACCGCCTCCATTACCACCGTTGCCGCCATTACCGCCGGTTGCCCCTGTGCCATTTATCGTATTACAATTTATGATTTCACAATCCACGATTAGCGGCTGGCAGCTGGCACCGAAGTATATCGCACCACCATAAGCATCTCCCCCATTGCCGCCATCTCCACCATTACGGCCATTTTTGCCATCACCGCCGTCGCCGCCGCGTCCACCATTAGGATTTGTTAAAGGGTCACCACCGGCCCCATCGCCGCCATTACCGCCACTGCCACCGTTTCCTCCATTGCCACCGCTTCCTCCATTTCCGCCGATAGCTCTGCAATCAATAATTTGACACTGTATGATTTGTGGCGTACCTGAATCGAAGTACATAGCACCGCCAAAAGCCCCCCCTCCATTACCACCGGCGCCTCCCAGCCCTCCGTCGTCCCCATCTTCTCCATTGTGACCAGGATCACCGGGATTGGTTCCACTATCTCCATCATCGCCGTTCATTCCATCACCGCCATCGACTCCATCACTTCCATACTGTCCTGCAGCAGCACAATCTCTGAAAACGCATTTAGAGATATTCGGCTCGCTTGGTTTCAGTGGCAAACCACCCTGGAAACAGGCAATTGCCCCACCGTAAGCAGACGTACCGGCAGTGGAGGGAGAGGACGGCGGCGTAGCGGACGAAGGAACAGCCGTCGCATTTATGATAGTAAAACCACAAACAACAGAGTTATGATCCTCTCCGCCGTGGAAATAAAAGGCCCTGTCCATATTCTGGCAGTTAATAACCGTAGCTGCAACAGTATTCGGGTCGTCGGGGTCCATACTTCGTACAATAATGGCGCGGGTTGCTGGATTTATGAGATTAGAAAAGTCTAAGCCGCGGTTACCTAAGCCGGTATATGTGCCGGGTCTGACTTCAACAATATCGCCATTATTTGCATGGTCGATGGCATCTTGAATAGTGTGGTAAGGAACCGGTACAGTAAGTAGATTTCCGCCCTGGCTAGTTATGGTTACAGTGGCCGGGTCCGAATTCGCGTCGACATTAAGCAACGCATCTCTGGCTTTGACTGTGAAGGTATAGCTTTTGCCCACAGTAAGCCCTGATGATATTGTATATACATTGGAAGTAATCCAACCACTGTCAAAACTGGGGTCGGCGCCTGCACCATTTACATCTATACACGTGAAATAATAGCTTACGGGGCCAGTTTCATCAAAAGAGTCCCTGGCCTGCATACCAATGCGCGGAGTGGGTCGCATGCTTTGTAGCTTTGGCTTTGTTTTCCATAGGCTCGGATTTGGAAACGGCGGAAGATTATCCGAACCATAAGCAGTTGTGGTAGATTTTTCGACCGACCATCCGCCTTCATTATGACTATCAGATTTATCACTATACTTTACTCTGAAGGTATATATAGTGTTTGCATCAAAGTCACCCCGCACATATAACCTACTATCCTGCCAACCACTATTTTTATTAGCGTCAGTAACACATTCAAAAAAGTATTCAACACCGGAGCGGTCGGTTGCCTCTTTGGCCTCCATAGCGATTGTATGCAAACCGGTCGCATTAGGTTCTAATCCTACCTCCCACTCAGCCGGGTCAGGCGATGGCGGAGTAGAATCATACAGAACCTCAGATACCGCGTTAAATAAATTCAACCGCCCGCCGGAAACACAACGGCCCGTCATAGACGGAAGCGGGTCGCTATAATCCAACAGGAATTGCTTGACCTCAGTGTAGACCATACATGGGTCGGCGGACAAAAGTAACGCACAAGCACCTGCAACATGAGGAGAGGCCATAGATGTGCCGCTCATAAAGTCGTAGCCGCTGTCGGGGACTGTGCTCAGAATGTCCTCCGGGCCATAGGGATACCCATCGCCGCCCGGAGCACCGATGTCAACAGATGTGAGACCATAATTTGAATAATATGCCTTGGCGTCGGTGTTTGTGGAAGCCATTACCGAGATGACATTAGCCAAGTCATAACTAGCAGGATTAAATGGGGGTACGGCTGTATCGTTGTTGACATTATCATTACCTGCGCCAGCGACAAAAAGAACACCTGCGTCTCTTGCAGCCGCAATCGCATCATAAAGGCCCTGCGAGTCCCCCTGGGAGATGTAACCACCCCAAGAGGCATTGATGACCTTCGCGCCTTTGTTGACTGCATACTGAACGGCGGAAATCGAATCATCTAAATAACCGCCGCCGCCGGCATTAAGCATCTTCAACGCCATAATCTTGACCGTCCAGCAAACACCGGTAACACCCATATTATTATTGCCAACTGCGCCGATAGTGCCGGAAACATGGGTGCCGTGCCCATTATCATCCATAGGGTCTGCATCTTCATTGAAAAAGTCATATCCATAAACGTCATCTACATAACCATTACCATCGTCGTCTAACAAATTGCCGGGAATTTCTCCAGTATTTACCCACCTGTTAGCCACAAGGTCAGGATGCGTATAATCAACACCCGTATCTGTAACTGCTACAACAATATTGCTGCTTCCCGTATGCAGATCCCAGGCCTCCGGCGCATCAATATCCGCACCGATAGTGCCCCCAGCCTGGCCTGTATTATCCAACCCCCATAATGCGGAGAACATGCTATCGTTAGGAACAACAGTCGCTTCCACCTTATAGTTCGGCCCGGAATAAAGAATACCCGCAGATTGGGCAAAAAGAACACGCGCCTCCTCAACTGTCGTACCACTGGGAAGCTCTACAAGCGCTAGCCCTGGGACAATACTATATTCCTTAAGCGTAGAGGTGCAAGAACAGCCGAAAATTGAGTCTAAAATGTCGCTTTTCTCTTGAGTACTGGCATCAGGGTTTGCAAAACGTACAAGCATTTCCCCGGGCTTATAAGGTAAATCGTCTGCTATTGCCAAAGCCGCTGCGAATAGCAGAATTAACGAGCTAATCAGAATCTGCCGCTTCATCTTTCCATTCCTAATACTCTTTCTTCTTCGCTTACAGGATTGAGGCGGTTACAAGCGGGACAGTCCGACATAGAAACATCCCGCATAGCTATCGTCATAACGGAATGTTGACTTAACCACACAGTGAATCACCACCATCCCTTAATAATACTACTATTATACACTATATAATAAGTGCACCTAATCTCTATTATGTTACACTTTTTTTCAGAATTTTTACAAAATATGTGAAATTATAACACTTTAATGGCCTAAAAACGCTGCAAATCGAGCCTGCCTATGGCGAAATGCAGGAACAATTTGCAAAAAAACCATATAACCACCGCAAGTTTAGAGACTGCTTTCCATCGCGGCAATTGCCTTATTTTCAGCTTCTTCCCGCAGGATAATGGTCGGTTTAACTAATATCAACAAAACCAGATTGTCCTTGACTTTGCTGCGGTTACTAAACAATCGTCCAAGGAAAGGCACTTTACTCAATACCGGCACTCCAGCTTCTCGTTCGACCTCGACGGTCATTCTTTGACCGCCTAACAATAATGTCGCTCTATCAGGCACGCTCACGCGCGTCTGGACTCTCGATATTTCCGTCTCAGGCAAGGGTATTTCGTAAGCCCCGCCGGGAACGTTACCAATTGCAGGCATCTGAATATCATATGACGGCATACCAAGGAACTCCCGCATTTCAGTAACAATATTCAGCAGCACATTCTTCTTGTCCGGGGTAATAATCGGCGTGATATTGAGAAGCGGACCGGAGACTACACTACGTTCCTCGTAATCTATCGTCCAATAAAAAGCCTGGTTAACCCCCTGGCCAATCGTTTCAACATCAATAGTAACCTCAGCCGGATACCGCCTAAATCTTCCCACCTGGAACGAAGCCATCTCTCCGCTTAAAACAGTAACTTTCGGAGCAGTCAAAGACTTTGCATCCCTGTGGGCCTGAGTCGCTCTGAGAATTATGCTGACCTGGATGTCATCAAGAAGTAAATTGCCATAACCTCCTGCGACGCGCATCGCATTAATTCCAGTTATACCGGTCCAACTGCCGGTCACTTGCGTATCGGAGGGCGCAGTAAGTTCTGAAGAACCCTGTTCAAGCGAGATCATACCCACTTTGCCGCCAACGACCACATTTGCGTCCACATCCAGACCGATATCTTCAAGGAAATTCTCGCCCACCAGCAAGAATCTGGCCTCAATAGAAACCTGATTTCCAAGCGACTTACGTAACTGCGCAAACATTTCCTCGATTTGCTTATGAACTTCGCGGGTCTGATAAATAATAAGCTTTTTGTTTTCATAAACTGTTATGGAGCCCTCTCCACCGGCCTCAACCCAGCTCGTCGGCTGGACGGTCTGCAGGATAAGCTGAACCAGATTATTGGCCCGGAGGGCCGACTCCGCGAGGATCTCTTCCCTAGTTATTTGCTCTTGTTCACCCAGTTGCTCCGTACCTGCTTCGCCCACTGTGGGAGCGGTGATAGTCCCACCAAGTTGTGTAAAGAAATCGGCCGGTCGGCCAATCAAGTCGGTAACATCATAAACCCGTGGCTCCATTACAGGCGGAAGCGATTCCGTTGTTGCTATCGTAATGACTCCACCCTCGACACTGAAATTGATATCTGCAAATCCGCCCGAAACCGCCTCTGACAAAAGCCCCAACGCCCTTCTGAGCGAAACTGCCGATATCGGATCCATATTTATCGGCGTAGTTTGGTCGATGTCAGCATTGTCGTATAAATCCCGCCACTTGACGAATATCTTCAATGGCGGGTCAACAGAATTCTTTAACATATCTATCGCTTCGCCAAAAGGCGTCTCCGGCGTCAGCTGTGAAAGGTCCACGATTTCATCCAATTGTTTATCGGCAGCCACATCAGCTGCGCTCCACCCGAGTGGAGGTTCCGGTTGTCGAAACGGACTGGCGACAATCTCCCGCCAATCCTTGGGATGCGTAAGCTCGTCGGCGTACGGTATCGTGGCCCTATCCAACTCTATCAAAGTATCAACATGTTCCTTGTCCGATTCTCTCTGCGCATCCAATTGTTTGCGGAAGCTGACCGTATCCTCCAGCGTCTGCTTCAGTAACAGAGCCTGGTTGTTCAACGGGTCGATAGCGAGCAAGCTTTCTAACTGGCCTAGAGCTTCATCGTAACGCTGCTGGCTCTGAAAAGTAACCGCGTTGTCCATCAGCTCAGCTATTCTCTTGTTTCTGTCGGCCTCCATTTGCCCTCTATCCCGGCGTTGTGCTTCTATTGCCTCTAAGCGCTTCTGTTCCTGCAACTGCTGGACCCTCTTGTCCTGTTCCTGGGCTATTTTCTCAGCTAATCGTTTCAATTCATCGCTGTATTGCCTGAAAAGCTCGTCTCCGAGGTCCAGTTGGTATTCATTCACAATCCGTTCGGCTCTCTCTACCTCTTCCTTTGCCTTATCGAATTCGTCCCGACTTATGCAATTTTGCACCTTAGTCACAGCATCGTTAACAACTGCCCTTGTGTGACTTTGCCTGATACTTCTTTTGCGATTAATCACCTCGATGTAGGTATCTTTCGATGCTGCCGGCTCAGTTACTTCTTCTTCGGGAACAGCAGCAACCACAAGCTCGTTTGGTTCCTGAACTACCTGCTGCTCGGTAACCTCATTAGGTTCGGCCTCGCCCCCAAGTAATTCCCTTGTAATAGCTGCGATGGTGGCCCCCAGTTCATCTTCAGGTTTCGCTTCGTTCGGTTTTGAAGGCTCGGCTTTTTGTGCCAAAACACTATCTATCTTCAGCAAGTAATCTTCCGCTGTCTGGCCCGGTGGTGCCTCCACTAAATCACTTGCCGCAACTTTAACAAAACCTTCGCGGGCTTCTTCGAGTTGACCGGCGTCGTAAAACTCTACGCTGCGGTTATAAAGTTCGGCGATTTCTTTTTTCTGCTCATCTAACTGTTTGCCTAATTTATCAAGCCCCTTCGCAATTAGCTCCCGCTCCGCTTTGGTCAAAAATTCGCTGTCTTTAATCTCCTCAAGTTTTGCCTTGGCCTTGCCTGATTCACCTTGTTTAACCAGACCATCAGCCGTCCGAATTGCCTCAAGGATGTACTCCCTCTCAAGTATGCCCTTGTGTGTTTTCTCCAACAGCGCAGTTAGCTTCTCGCGCTCATCAGCAGTTAAATACTCCTGATAGTCCTGCGCTCGAAGGAACGATTGTTTCGCAGCTTTGAAGTAACCTCTTTTGTATTGTTCTGCGCCAACCTCAATCCACTTTTGAGCTACCCGGCGGACTACCGCCTCCTTATCAGCCTCACCTGGCTGGGATAGAGCCACACCTGACAGGGCAGATGTCGTCAGAAGCAAAAGGGACATCAAAATAACTAGCAGAGGCTTTCGACCAGAAGATTCAATTAGAAATCTTATCTTGTCCAAATTAACCTCCTCCTAACCAGAAACACCCTCCTTGGCAGAAACTTTTTCATAAATTTATCCGCCTGCGGCGGATTAGTTTAACACAAAATATTTGTAACTGCAACCACCTTTTTATGGTTTGACTTACATAGGTATTTTACCTAAAAATGCGTTTCCTTGCAAGAGAAAACTTTGACTATACGCTTTTGCCCTATAATATCAATATTAAAATTGTAAAAATCTAAAAAAGACCCTGTTAAAATAGGTAAAATAATCCTCTTAAAACCAGCCTTTTTTATTGCAACAAAACCCTTAAAACTGTAAAAAAATACAACTATCCAAAACAAGCATAAAGCAAAAGCAGTATGAGACTAAAACCCCTGATATTAGCCGTTGAAACGTCCGGCAGAACAGGCTCGGTTGCAATAGCGCTCGGAGAACAGATGCTAAGCGAAACCTGCTTTTCCGGCCCAATGAGACATAGCGCAGAGATTTTCCCTGCTGTTCAAGGGTTGCTGGAACGCTTCAGCAGAAAACCCAAAGAAATCGAACACATTTATATATCAGCCGGCCCCGGCAGCTTCACAGGTCTGCGTATAGCGGTAGCTTTAGCAAAATCAATGCACTTGGCCAACACTGCAAAAATCATCGCGGTTGATACACTAGATGTCCTCGCCGCCAATGTAACTGACTATATAAAGGAAGAAAAGGTCAAAGGCCTGACCAAAATCGCTACAATTCTCGATGCCAAACGCGGCCAGTTCTTTATCGCGGTTTATGAATATGAACAAGGGCGGTGGGAAAAAACAATGGCTGACTGCCTGATGACGGCTGAGCAGTTAATCGAGAATTTCGCCGGTAGTTCCCAAACCATATGGTTGCTCGGCGAAGGATTGGTTTTTTATAAGGATAAATTCAAGGCAGATGGTATTCGATTTTTGGATGAGAAGTATTGGAACCCGCGGGCGGAAAATGTTTATAAGCTCGGCTGGGAAAAGGCTTTAGCTGGGCAATTTGTTGACCCATTGACACTTCAGCCGACCTACCTACGCAGGCCGGATATTAAAGAAAAATCAGAATTACCATTTTAGGTAAAATAGATACGCTCAAGGTTAAAAGCTATACTTCAAGAATATGCGCTACGATAGATAGTTAGTTGCGGTGTGGGGGTAAAAAACGATGAAAAATACAGCAAACAGGTCTGTTTTATTTTCGGCAATAATGCTGACGGTATGTCTGAGCCAGCCGGCATTTAGCCTGCCCCGTGACCGTGTAGCGGGCAATATGATGCTGATTAACGATAATGCAGGGTGGTGCTGGTACCAAGACGAGAAGATTATTTATGACCCAGTTGACGGCAGTATTATTACAAGCACTGCGGCACATCCTTTCGGCCTCGGCGGCTCGGCGAGAGGCAATGATGTAGATGCCACTACATTTAAAATAGCTACAGGCAAGCGGACGCGGGTGCCTATGTGCGACCGGGGCGGCGACGACCACAATATGGGGGCTTTGTGGATACGGCCTGACGGCAGATATTTACATATATATGCAGGCCATAATGCTAATGATTTAAGCTACTACCGTGTCACCACCAATCCGAACGACGGCAGTAGCTGGGCGGCAGAGCTAAACTATAACTGGGTGACTCTCAGCGGTCTTCCGGATACCACCAATCTTACTTACAGCAACGTTTTATATCTCTCGGCTGAGGGAACCGGAAGCGGCCGACTGTATAATATCGTGCGAGGATTCGGGCGAAATCCTAATATAGCATACTCCGACGACTGGGGCCGGACATGGCACTATGGGGGAAGACTGTCTGCGCCCTCAGGGAGGAGCGGCTATTCCAACGGTTATTACAAGTTTAACTCCAACGGGGTTGACCGCATAGATTTTATCACCACTGAGCATCACCCACGCGAGTACAATAACAGTATCTATCACGGCTATATTAAAGGAGGGAAGTCTCACAACTCTTACGGAACTGTAATCGACAACAATATTTTCAACCAAAAGTGCAGTCATCCGGAAGATTTTACACGGGTATTTCGCGCTTCGCCGGTAAGATCCAATTCATATCACACGGCGTGGACTGTTGAACTGGAGCGCGACGCACACGGCCAGCCAGTATGTTTATTTACCACTCGCTACGGCAGAAGAGTATTTGGCGGCAAGGTTGGAGCCGCAGACCACCGTCTTTTCTACGGACGTTTCGACGGCTCAAAGTGGCATTACACAAAGCTATGCAAGATGGGACCGGGGCTTCATCGGCCTGAACAGGATTACACTGGACTAGGCTGCATACATCCCAACGATGCCAACCTAATCTATGTCTCAACACCCTTTGACCCACGTGACGGTTCAGCGCTCAGTCACTATGAGATTTTCAAAGGGGTAACCAGCAACAACGGCGCTACCTGGGACTGGACACAAATCACATTTGATTCGACGGTCGATAATATTCGTCCTGCTATTCCCAAATGGGACGCCAACAACACGGCGGTCTTCTGGACGAGGGGCTCCTACCCGGGCCAGGAACAGTACGATATGGCACTTGTTGGAATGATTGAGCGCAAAGAAGAGACACTCGGAAAGGTCAGTTATATTGACGCCAACGAGAGCAACACTACAAAGTCAGACGGTTCGCCATTTACGCCGACCGGGCCGAGCGGCATCGCCGGGGCCATTGATAATAAGTGGCACGAATACACAGGATATGGAAACAAAGGCAGCTGTTTCACCGCCGGTGATTTGAGGACTGAAAATGCTCCTACGCTGAAGACTACCATAAGCGGTCTGGCAGAGGGGACATACGATGTGTTTGCATACTTCTGGTGCAACCCGAAGGCGGACTGGGGCATAAGGGGCGGCTTCGAATCAAATGATATGCTGTGCTTCAACAAGCAATCCTCTCAATTTGCCGAGGCGTCGCAGTTCTCCGGCCCCGTTACAGTTACCAGTACCGGAGTCCAGCTTTACCGCGTTTATATCGGCCGCAAGGAGGTAAGCGGAGGCACACCGATTGTTGTCTATCTTGATAACTATGATAGCTCTTTTACTCATAGACCTACCCACACCACATACGATGGCGTCGGAGTTGCCAGTGTGATAACGGGCACCATTGCCGGCGGGCAGGCTTTGGGGGCCAAATAAAAAGCATTCCCGATATTTTAGCGCCCATTAAAAATCATATCCAACCCAACCTGCCCCAATATCTCTTCTGGTTTTCATAGATTTAAGGTATAATAGCTTTTTTAGAGCACAGAGAAACCCATAAGGAGAACAGTCATGGGTAAAAAATTGTATGTCGGCAATCTAAGTCCTGATGCAGACCAAGAGAGCTTAAAAGCATTGTTTTCAATGTTCGGAACGGTTGAAAAAGCTTATATAATTCCTGACCGCGAGACAGGCCAGAGCAAGGGTTTCGGTTTTGTCGTGATGAGTAATGACGCCGAGGCCCAGGCGGCAATAAGCGCACTAAATGGAAAAGATTGCGGCGGTTACACCGTTAAGGTCAGTGAAGCTAAGACCAAGTAGGTCCATCGTTCATCCTACCCCCCAAAGCAGAAATGACAAATTCGCAGCCAAGATAATTAAGCGCGGATGATGTCGGTGATTTTCATAAGACGTGAGGTGCTGTCGCGTTCGGCTTCGGCGAGCTTGTCATAGATAAATCTGATGGTTTCGTGCAGCTCAGGGATAACAACGTACTCCAGGACATTGACCCTTCGGCGGGCCATTCGCAACTCAACAGCAAGCAGACCGGCCTGCTTTTCCTTCTCAGCAAGCTCAATTAAATCATCGAAGGCACGCTCTAAAGCCATAAGCGCCACGTCCAACTCGCCGGATGTGGCGGCGAAGCCATAACAGATGATTTCGCCTTCCATTTTCTTAATCAGATGGGGGACTTTTACGTTCATAATATGAGCGAACTCGAGGACAAGCGTAAATTTTTTTGCAGGGACTTCAAGAGCGGCTTTTACATCCTCCGGCTCCATCGATGCACGGGCCAGCATAAAACGCCGACAGGTTTCCAGCAATTCTTTTTCGACCTTTTCGCGCAGCGGTTTAATTTGCTTGGCGATTTGAATCAGCCGGCGGGAAAGCTCATCGCGTTTTTCGCTGAGCAAACGATGACCGCGAGCGGCCAAAGCCACCCGCTTTCGCAGGTACAGGAGTTCCATTCGTGTGGCGTTAACGGCTGTTAACATTTAGTCGTTTTCCTTTTTCTTTCTGAACCGCGGCATATATTTTTCGATGAGCTTGGTATCCATTCGTTTCAATTCGGCATTCTCAAACATACTCAGCAGCTCCCAGCCGAGGTCAAGGGTCGTTTCGACAGGACGGTTTTCATAATAGTCCTGAGAGACATAGCGGGCCTCGAATTTGTCTGCGAAGTCCACATATTTTTTGTCGTCTTCGGACAGAGCGTCTCTGCCCATAATGGTGGCCAGCTCCTGCGCTTCTTTGCCGCGGGCGTATGCAGCGTAAAGCTGGTTGTAAAGGTCGGCGTGGTCTTCGCGCGTTTTTCCTTCGCCGATGCCTTTATCTTTCAATCGAGACAAACTCGGCAGAACATCAACAGGCGGCGAGACGGCTTTTCTGTGCAACGGCCGCGACAGAATAATCTGGCCTTCGGTAATATAGCCTGTCAGGTCGGGAACCGGATGGGTTTTATCATCCTCAGGCATAGTCAGAACGGGCACTAACGTAATAGAGCCTTTTTTGTCTTTGATTCGCCCGGCCCTTTCATAAACGGTAGCGAGGTCCGTGTAGAGGTATCCGGGGTAACCTCTGCGGCCGGGGACTTCCTTCCTGGCAGCACTGATTTCCCGCAGGGCCTCGCAGTAATTGGTCATATCATTTAAGATTACGAGGACATGCATATCCAGCTCAAAGGCGAGATACTCGGCGGCGGTAAGTGCAAACCGAGGGGTGGCTATTCTTTCGATTGCAGGGTCGTTCGCGAGATTGACGAACATAACAGCCCGCTCGATGGCGCCTGTTTCCTGCAGGTCGTCAATAAAGAACTGGGCGGCCTCAAATGTGATTCCCATCGCGGCAAAAACAACAGCAAATTCCTCACCCTTACCGAGGACGGTCGCCTGACGGGCCAACTGGGCAGTTATCTGGTCGTGCGGCAGCCCTGCGCCTGAAAAAACAGGAAGTTTCTGACCCCGGATGAGAGGATTCAAGCCGTCAATGGCCGATATGCCGGTCTGAATAAATTCGCTGGGGTAGTCCCGAGCGTCCGGATTGATGGGTCGGCTGTTAATATCGAGTCTCTTTTCGGGGATGATTGCAGGACCGTCGTCCTTTGGCTCTCCGAGGCCGCTGAATACCCTACCTAAGATATCAGGTGATAAGGCCAATTCGAGAGGTCTTGCCAAAAAACGAACCGTGCTTTTACTGACGTCGATGCCGCGTGTCCCTTCGAAGACCTGGACGAGGACTTTGTCTTTTTCGACCTGTAGAATCTGGCCGTGACGAATCGAACCATCCGCAAGCTCGATATCGACGATATGACCGTATTTGGCCTGGTCAACCATCTCGACTATCATCAATGGGCCGGCAATACTGGCAACAGTTTGATATTCCTTTACAGACAACATTTCAAACTCCTAATCCGTGTTTACTGCACGTTATCAGCAACTTTTAATTGCTTGAACTGTTCATCAATCGTGTCGCGAATTTTGGCGATTTTGGTTATCTGGCTTTCGGGGATATATTTTGCTCTTGCGATTTGTTCCCGGACGGCCAATTTGAAAATCGGAGCGGTTTCAACACCTGCCTCAACAGCAACCAGCGCCTGCTCGTGGAAGTACAGGATGGTTTTTAACATTTCATACTGTTTGGCCATCGGCGAGTAGGTATCAACATCGTGAAAGGCGTTTTGGTGCAGGAAATCTTCACGGATTGAGCGAGCTGTTTCAAGCACCACTCCGTCCGTCGGTGACAGGGACTCTGCACCGACGAGACGAACTATCTCAAGCAGCTCGACCTCCTGCTCCAGCAGGCCCATCGCCTTGACCGTCATCTGTCCCATTTCCTGCCCCTGGTCCTTGTCTTCGAAACACTCTTTCAGGTATTGTTTATAAAATGAATAGCTCGTCAGCCAATCAATGGCGGGGAAGTGTCTCTGGTAGGCAAGTCTTCCGACGAGCGACCAGAATACCTTGACGACGTGCAGTGTTGCTCTGACGACCGAATCTGAGAGGTCGCCGCCTGGCGGACTTACCGCACCGATAACCGACAAAGCTCCTTCTCGCTGAGGGCGGCCCCGACACTGGACCCTGCCGGCCCTTTCATAAAATGCAGCAATCCGAGCCGCCAGATAAGCAGGATAACCTTCTTCGGCGGGCATCTCTTCAAGGCGAGTCGATATTTCGCGCATCGCCTCGGCCCATCTGCTGGTGCTGTCGGCCATCAAGGCCACGGTATAACCCATATCGCGGAAATACTCAGCTATGGTAATGCCGGTATAAACGGACGCCTCTCTGGCTGCTACGGGCATATTAGATGTGTTTGCGATAAGGACGGAGCGCTTCATTAAGGGTTCTCCGCTGCGCGGGTCTTTCAACTCGGGAAATTCCATCAGAACATCGGTCATTTCATTGCCGCGCTCTCCGCAGCCGACATAAACAACAATGTCGGCATCAACCCATTTTGCCAACTGGTGCTGGACGACCGTTTTACCTGAGCCAAACGGCCCAGGCACACAAGCGGTCCCACCCTTGGCAACAGGAAAGAAGGTATCAATGACTCGTTGGCCGGTAACAAGGATTCTGTCCGGAGCAAGACGTTTTGTTACCTCTCTGGCATTTCTGACGGGGCATTTCTGCATCAACTTCAGCTCGGTTTCGGTGCCGTCTTCGGCAAGACAGACGGCGATTGTCTGCTCGACCGTGTAATCACCTTCAGCTATTTTTTGGATAGTCCCCGCTACTGCGGAAGGCACCATAATCTTATGCACAAATTGTGTGGTTTCCTGAACTTCGCCTATAATGTCACCTGGGCCGACGGCTTCGCCATCTTTTACGGTCGGCTTAAAATGCCATTTCTTTTCCCTGTCCAGAGCCGGCAGGACGCTGCCCCTGCTCATAAATTCGCCTTCAGATTTTACGAGCAGGTTCAACGGTCTCTGGATACCATCATAAATACTTTCAATCAGGCCGGGGCCTAATTCGACCGACAGCGGCGCTTCTGTGTCAACTACCGGCTCGCCGGGGCCGATACCTGTTGTCTCTTCATAAACCTGTATCGAGGCCAAGTCACTCTCAAGCTCGACTATCTCGCCGATAAGCTTCAATTCGCCGACGCGAACCACGTCATACATCCTTGAACCAGTCATACCTTCGGCAGCAACGACCGGACCTGCAACTTTGACTATTCTGCCGGTTTTTTCTTTAGCCATTATGAAAACCTTTTCCTAATCATTTTGCACAATATTTACACCCGTAGCCATTTTAAGAACTCTGCTAAGTTTGCTCGTAGCAACACCGGTCGGCTCAGTGGTAAACGGCACCACGACAATACAGGGCATCGGGACATCCTGATAAGCTGAAAAGACTTCTTCAACCCTCGGCGCTATATTTTCAGCAACCACGACAAGAGCATACTTACCGCTGATTATTTTATTTGCGCTTTCGAGAGTTTGCTCAGCGGTCTGACCAGCAGGGTATGTATCAACTCCGAGCGCCGAGAACGGCATCACAAAATCTGTATCACCTAAAACTGCGATTTTACATTCCATTTTTTTGCCGTCCGTATTATGAGATACGGTCCAAAATCAGTTTCGTGTCCAAGGAATTCTTTTTGGCTGTTAATATCAGCCGGACGTTTCGGATTTCATTTTCCTTTATCAGCAAATAGGCAATAATCGGCTGAGGACCAGCGGTAACCTGAATCGTTGTTTTCAGAAATCCTGTTAAGAATTCCTCGCATTGCTGCTCAATTTTCAAAAAGGATTTGTCCGACATTAGATAATTGGCGCCTGTTTCAACAACTCGGCTATAGGGCAGCACAAAAAACAACTGTCCCTGAGTTTCGTAGCCGGCATCCAAAGCCTTCTCCAGGCGTTCCTGCTCGATAAAACCGCCTTTCAAGAAAACGCTACGATGCTCTGATTCGGTAAATTTCAGCCGAAGCATCGTGCGTATGTTGATTAAATCAATCTGTATTCTAAAAAGACCTAACAGAAAAACGCTTTTTAGTCGGTGTGCCTCTTTCAAATTGTATTCCGCCTGAAGCCGGTCGATTACATAATCAATCCGGCGAATATCTTTATCCTGATAGTAGGCCAAAATCGCCTGCTCCGCTGCTTCGGCCATATAATCGGGAAAAAACTGGTAGTTTTCCTCTTCAAAGACCTGCTCGAAAATTTGAGGTGAAACGTTGCCTTCGCTGCTGTAATCGGCGCCCAATGGTCTTTCTGTCAATGTTCGCCGCAGAGCCAGCCGCAGGTTCGCAAAATCATCGCGCGTTCTAAACAGCCTCGCAATCGGCTTATCAAGCATCAACTGTTCAAACAATTCTCTCACCGCCGAGCGTCTAAGCTGCAGAACATCTTCGAGGTCCTCAAAGTTTCTGCTGCCGTGCGGCAGGGCGTATTCGCTGGCCGTCAGCAGGTTTGCTGCCTGTTCGAAACTTTCCGCATTGACCATATCCAGCAAAGCGGTTTTACTCAGCATCTGCGTTTCAAGCGTGCGCACCTGAGCTGTTTGAAATGTGTATCGCCAGTCGTCTCCGCCGACAGGCGGATACATATAAAAATCAATGATACTCTCCCGGATAACTGCGGTCATTTACTACTTAATCTCCGAAAAGTTTCTTCGCTAATTCTGTCTCCAATTCTCTGCGTGCCCGGGCCAATAATACTTCAACCGAAACGTTATTTTTTATCTTACCTCGTTTTAAGATAAAACCGCTGCCGAGATCGGCCTTTTCATCAGACAATTTCAGCTTACCCTTGCGGCCGGAGGCAAGCTGTTGATTGATACTATCTATAAACTTTTGGTTGATTTGCTTTTCCTTGCTGTCGATTACAACCTCTTCGTCGCCGGTTTCGACCGCATCAAGCATCAGCTTTGTCATCAACTTAAGATAAGATTCGTCCGAAAGCTTTTCTAACTGCTGTCGTGCCTGGGTAAAAACCTCATCGAGAATTTTTCTTTTCTCTGCGAGGAGCTGCTTTGCGATATCCATTCTTGCTGCCGCGAGCAGATGCGCCTTTTTTTCCTCGCCTGCCTTTTGAGCAATGATATCCGTCTGCTTTCCGAACTCGCTTAGCTGCTCATCGAGTTTCGCCTGCTCCTCAGCCTGGGCTTCATCGGCCTGCTTTTTTATCTTTTCCGCCTCGGCCTTGGCATCAGCTAATATCTTTTCTACTACTTGCTGTGCTTCCATAATCGAATTCCATCAACAAAAAATATTAAACAGTGGCAGCTGCAACTTGCGGCCAGTCTATGCCCAAGAAGATAATAAATATAGTAGCGACCAGGCCAAGCATAGCATAAAGCTCGACCAAAACGGCATAAATGACCCCGGCCTTGAAAGCCATTTCCGGTTTTTTAGCTGTCATCAGGATGCCGCCGGCACAAACCTTACCCTGATGTATTCCGCTTACGAGACCTGCTATGGCAACGGGCAAACAAGCAGCAAATATCTGCCAACCAAGCTGAGGCGTTATAATCATTGTCCCGGCACCGAAAAAATTCATTTTCAGCATCGCAAAAAAAGCCCCCAAAAAGCCATACAATCCCTGCGTGCCTGGCAGCACAACCATTATGAACATCTGACCATACAGTTCCGGTTTCTCACTAAGAACGCCGGTCGCACTTCTTGCCGCGATACCGATGCCGATTGAAGAGCCGATACCAGCTATAAAAACTGCTAACCCGGCACCAGCTAAAGCTATCGCCATTCCATAATCCATATCTAACCTTCCTTTCCATTTTTAGGATACTAAGTTTTAAGTTTTTTGATGTATATATGTTTATAGCTTTTTTCAAGCGGCTTAAATGATAAGCCACCACCAATGAAAAACTTCGGGAAGAATTCTGCATATTGCAGTCTCAGCGTATGCACAAAAGCACCCAAGGCATTTATACCAAGGTTGAATAAGTGCCCGAAAACAAGGATTAGCAGTGCCGCTATGAAACCGACAAAAGGTAAGTCATAAGCAAGTTTAGCTATCTGATTTACCGCCATAGCTAATCCTGCAGTTACCAGGCCAAGCGCCATAAGTCTTAAATAACTTAAAACGTCACCTATATAAAATATCGCGCTAAACAAATTATAAAATCCCATTCCCAGCCTTGCCGACCAGCCGCCCTCACGGTGACTTAATAAGAAGATGACAGCAGCCGAAAACAACGCTGCATACCCAAACAAAGGACCTGACTGGCCGGGTAGTTTACCGGTCTTCGCCAAAGCAAAAGCAACAATGGAATTCAACATCACCAACCAGCTGAGTCTGTCGCAAATCGCCGCTACATAAAGTTTTCTTTTTAAGTCATGCAGAAATGCAATCAACAACCCGGCCATAATCTGAATATATCCGAGGATAAGCGAAAGGATAAAAAACCTAAGCGGATATTGCATAGGGTCAAACCACATCACCCTTTGCCTGAGCGGTTCCAGCGATGGTATGAATTTCTGAACAGCATCGCCAAACCATCCGCCCATCAAAGCCCCGGCAATCACCGTCGCGACCGAACAGATAGTGAGCATCCACAACAGCTTTTTATCACCCTGCATTTTTCTTATAAAGTAAATTGAAATAGCAAGGATGACAATCCCATAGCCGGCATCGGTAAGACACAAACCAAAAAAAATAGCAAAAAACGGCGCCAAAAAAACCGTTGGGTCAACCTCGAAACGCCGTGGCATTCCGTAAAGACGGGTTATTACTTCGAACGGCTTTATTATGTTTTTATTTTCTATCTCGACCGGAATTTCTTCGCCTTCGGCTGGTTCGATTCTGTGCAAGCTCGAAGCTTTGAACCTTGAGACCGTTTTTTCAAGCCGTGGTAAGTCATCATTTTTGACCCATCCTTCCAGCAAAACTGTCTGCTCCGTTGCCGGTGCATCGGTCATTGTTTCTTCCCTGCTAAGCAGGTTCGTATAATGATCGTGGAGGATTTCAAGTTTAAGGAAATTTTTGCTCAGAGACAGAGCTTTATTCTGTTCGGCCTGCAACTGGCTTTCCGCCTTGTCTAACTTCTCACTTGTTTGCTTTATCAACTCCGCTGCGGTTCCGGTCATACCTTCAAAGCCGACTGTTTCGAAATCAGCCGAGCGCAGCAGCTTTTGCAGGTCACCGAGATTCTGATTCAGACAAACAACTATACAGGCATATCTGCTGCCAAGTGTATCTACAACTTCGGTTGCTGCGCCGAGTTCACTTAATTGTTGTTTTGTCTCCTCAAATTGTTCGGCAGGTATCAATCCTGCCAAAGCCGTTGTTTGCTGAAATCTTCCAATCTCCTCGACAGGTGTCTCAAGCGACGCCCACGGCCGGAGCTGCTCCAAAGCACCAAGGAGGTTCTCACGTTCGGTTTTCAACTTCTCCATTGCTGCCTCGCACTCACGGCACTGCTCAACGATTCCGAGGATTTCCTTGCTTGAAACAACCTTGTTATATACCTTCTCGTCAACAACCGTTCGAGGAGCAAGAATGCTGCCGAGACCTTTCGAAGATTCTGCATAGTTTTTCAGAAATGCTATGCTTTTACTTAGCTCGTCCAGACGCCGCTGAACATCCTTGGGTTTTTCAGCTTCGGTGACAAGTTCAGGCATATCTTTGCTGACCATTGCCTCCTGAGCATTCAATATCTGGCAAATGCCTTCGTGCTGCAACGCTTCCAGAAGCTCTGAAGCTTGCGTACGGTGACTGACAATTATCACTTTTGCCATTTGAGCAACGGCCATAGTTAGCCTCCTAGGTATTCCATCACTTTTTTTACCGCTGAGTCCATTTTGCGAGCAGCTTTATCCCGCAGTTGCTGCTGCTTTTTCTCGGCTTGCGTTTTGAGCTTCTCGATTTCCACAACGCCTTGTGATTGCGCTACGGCAACAGCAGCTTCGATTGCTTTTTTCCTTGCCTGCTCAGCTTCAGCCAAGAGCCGGCTCCGATTCTTTCGTCCATCTTCGGCTTTTTCGGCGGCCCCGGCTTTGGCCTGCTCGACAATCCCCCGCGCCTGTTCCTCAGTCTGCCTGATTTTCTTTATGAGCTCCATTTATTCAAATCCCTGCAATTCAAAACACCGTTCCAGCAATAGGTGGTTCATAATACAAAATTGCCGGCTAAAATTCAACAAACATTGAGTATCAGGATCTCGGTGGGAATAGAGTTAAAATTCTTTCTCCGGTTCTGCTATGAATCCCTCTTCCATCAGCAGCCGGGTTTGCTCTCTTGCTTTTTTTATGATTGCTTCAGCTTGCTTATACAATTCCGTCCGTGTTATGGCTTTTTGAGCTATTCCCTGCTCTATCGCCATCGCTCCGACCGCAGCGGCCTCACGTGGAAACACCTCCCATTCATCCATAGAGGGAATTATGTAGTCGTCGGTCAGCCCTTTATCTTCGGCGGTCTTTGCCAATTCTCTTGCCGCCTCGATGCACATTTCATCGGTTATTGTCTTTGCTCTTACGTCAAGAGTTCCTCTGAAGATACCGGGAAAACCCAGAGAGTTATTTATCTGGTTTGGGAAATCACTGCGACCGGTCGCAACAATTCTTGCGCCGGCCTGCTTTGCCTCCCACGGCCATACCTCGGGCACCGGATTGGCGCATACAAAGACAATGGAATCCTTTGCCATTTTCGTCAGCCACTCTTTTTGAACGGTTCCAGGCCCAGGTTTCGAAAGTGCAATCAGCACATCCGCTCCCTGCAACGCTTCGGCAATTGGTCCCTCGAAGCCGGCCTTATTGGTAGTCCGGCAGATATTTGCTTTCTCTTTTAGAGATGGATTGTCCATTATATCAGTTCGGTTCTTGCAAAGCGGGCCTTTGCTGTCATACATAATGCATTTTTTTGCATCGGCGCCGAACTGGAAAATAAGGTCTGAAATCCTTATGTTCGATGCACCTGCCCCCATAAAAACGATTTTGACATCTTTAATGTTTTTACCTACTACTTTCAAGGCGTTGATAAGGCCGGCGAGTGTAACCGTTGCGGTTCCCTGCTGGTCGTCGTGCCATACCGGTATCGAACTTTCCTTCCTTAATCTGTCGAGTATGTAAAAACACTTTGGCTGAGCAATGTCTTCGAGATTAATACCTCCAAAAGAAGGATGCAATGATAAGACAATATCTATAAATTTATCGGCGTCTTTCGTATCAAGGCATACCGGAAATGCGTCAACGCCGCCGAGATACTTGTAAATCAGGGCCTTTCCTTCCATAACAGGAAGAGATGCCGTCGGTCCTATATCTCCGAGCCCGAGTACGCGAGTGCCATCGCTGACAACGGCAACGGTGTTCCATTTATTCGTTAATTCGTAAACCATTTCGGGCTTGCTGACAATGTCCCTGCACGGAGATGCGACACCCGGGGTGTACCATATATCAAAATCATGCAGGTCTTTCACACGGCACTTAGCGGTTATGGCAATCTTACCCTTGTAATATGAATGAAGCTCTGTTGCTATTTTCAGAGGCTTGTCCGCTTTTGCCAAGAGGTCTTTTTCGTCGTATTTCATAATCACAAACTCTATAAGTTAGACAATTCGACCATTATATGCACATATCAGACTGCTTCCAGTAAAAAGTAATGCGGATTCCTCCTGCGACGTATATTTAGCCCCGCAATTTATTGCGAGGGTTCTCCTTATCGTTTAGCCCCGTCATCTCGTATGACGGGGTTTGTCATTGCGAGGCCGAAGGCCACGGCAATTTCTACTCAGATTCATAACGGTTGAAAAAATCGATGCTGTTGACCATGTTTTGAAATAGTGGGCCATGTCTTTCAAATCTCTTCTTAGCATTTTCACCTGAAATTAAAGGTGACGTGGCAGTCGCAAACGTTATTGCTACGACCTTGCCCTCATAGATAAGCACAAATGCAAGACCATGTATTTGCATATGCACCCCCACCCTCTCGGTCTCAGACGTGAACTCTCCCCAAATACTTTGTATTCCAGCTATGTGAGCCGTTCCTGAATTTATCGTTTTTCCACCAGGAGCAAAACTCTGCCACAGTTCTTCGTCTTGCATTAGTGTAATATTCTTTTCGGACATAAACCAATTGAATAAACGTCCCTTGAGACTCTCAGAGGTATCTTTTATTGTTATCATCACATACTCAAAGCCATCTCCATTCTGACTAATAATTTTCTGAACAATATGGGGGCGCCTACCTTCTTCTGCATGCCAGCTTGCCGGATATTCTATCCCAATCTTGATACCACTTGATTTTCCCATGCCATCGGTGCGGTATTCTTTCTTGAAACCGTCCAAGAACTCACGCGCCGGATTACGAATATAGTCGGGATGTAGCATTAAGGTGGTTTCAAGAATTGGAGAAGGTACTTGTCCTTGCGTCCGCGTTTCTACATCTATTACATATTGTTCCGCTTCTTCATAACTAACTTGTTGGAAGTCACGCTGTGCTATAATTGAATCGATGATTTGTTGCCTCGCATTTGGCCAATCTGGAAAGTTATCCGTGAAAATCTGTTCCATGTTTTTGACTGCAGGCCCGAACTTGCTATCAAAAGCTGTTTTGGCGAGAATGCATCGTGCCTGAAGTTGAGGAAATAACTCAGCTATTTTTTCAAGGCTATACTCTTGTCCAAACCAAAAACCAAGTGCTTTGGCCATATTGTCAACCAATTCTTCTGTTAGCTTTGGCTTAGGTTGTTCAAAGTCTGCAAATACAGTGGCTTGTTGCTTAAGGTCAAATGCAGAAGGCCAGCGGTCTTCGATGCTCAAATTATCTGTTTGAATCGATTCATTGTAACCATCTTTGAAACTTTCCTTGAAGCCCTCGACAAAACCGACAAGTATCGTTAAAACCGTGAATGCAATAGCTATATAACCCATCGAAAGCCCAGCAATAGCCATGCCGCGTCCATGGAGAGTATCGCGTGCACGTTTGATTTTTGATAGTGCCAGATGCCCACATATCACCGCAGGCAATCCAGGTAAGATAGCGATACAAAAAAGTAGTAGCCCTAAGATTCCAAGTATAAAACTAATAATTGCAAGCCTACAGTTTTTCTTTTCTTGTTGACTCGTTTGTGATTCATGGGATACAGAAACGATAGATTCTTGTTCAACATTACTCTCTTCAGAAATTGTGTGAGATATAATAGGACCTGAAGTATTTGTGTCTTTAATTGCCTCCGAAGATGTAGTTATTTCCGAATCCTTATCTGGCCTTTTCTTTGTTATTGCCCGCCAAGTAGCACCAATTGCTGCGAAAAGAATCATCACGGGAATCAATCCCCCTCCATGTCTCCAACCTAACGCAGCTCCTATAATAACGTAAGCGATGAATATAACAATACACGCTAATATCGCCAACACATACTTCATTACTCTCTCCTTTCAAGTTTTCCTCGACTTGATTTGACTTGCCAAAAACTTACACTATCCTCACTCCCGAATCAAGTAAAACTCTTAGCAATCTCCGCCATCGCTTCGCCAAATTTTACCCCATTTCCCAATTTTATACAATCCCTAAAATCTTGTCTTTTTAATCTTCAAGCCACGAGTCACAAGCCACGGGCGACGTATTTGCTGTTGTGTCCTCCAGTTCGGCCTTCTTCCCATTTTACTTCGCCCCTTAAGGGCTGCGTAATACAGATGTTCCTCATTGCGGCTTTCGGAAACAACAGCAAAAAATGATTGTGCAAATCTATGAAACGCGGTAGAATTTACTTTGCACCTTTGGAGAGGAATCATCATGGACTAGTTGTTAGTATTCAGTGAAAGGAAATTTTTATATCTATTGTAAAAAAGAAGGACTAAATGATTGGAATATTTATTTTTCTGGTTCTGGCAGTGTTCACACTGTTTGTCCATATTTTTAGCGGTAGTTCACAGATCGGAACATTTCTTTTTTTGGTAATATTTGCCATCGCAGCCAAGATAGGTGGTTTTCTTGGTTCTATATTAATGGGTTTTGCTGGGGCACCAGGAGCTTTACTTGCGAGGTGTGATAATCCCCCATGGACGAAAGTGTATAAAACTCGCAGATGGACAGGATTATTGCTTAGTGCTATAGGCCAATGTATTTTTATATTCCTGTTCGTTGCTCTTGCTGTTGGCTATATAAGACACGCCATTTCTCAACCGAAGACATGCCCTTGGATTTTGTGGATTGCCGGTTTCTTAGTTGCACTCTCCCCAGTTAGTTCTGCTGCTAAACAATCCAAAATAGAAGAATTACACAATCCTGAGATGGTTCGCGATAACGTATTGCATATAGCGCTGGGTTTGCCTTGTTTCGTTGCTCCTGTTGCATATCTTATTTTTGCATTCTTCCCAAAATCACTTAGCCTTTTTTCTTGGCTCCCCTTTGTCAACTGATAAAAATATCCGATATCAAGTTGGCCAAATCCAATGTCCTGCCCCCTGATACCCTGATTTCTGATGTCCTCTATATCTCCATGTCCTTTCTAGCAAATGACTTAAGCGAGATTTTCAATCAAATCTGTCGGTAGTTTTTGCAAAGTTGAAAGATTTTTAAAAAATTTTTTATCCCTTACCGCATAAGCAGTTACAAATTTTCTGTCCTCGAAAAATTCTCAATTTTTCGCATCAATCGCGCAAGTCCGTCCAATTATAGAGAGACAGTCTCTCTGGAAAGGAATTGCCAATGAGCGGTTTCCAATAACCAATTAATACTGTTTATAATCTATTTCTCTTTTGTTTCTGTGTCCTCTGTGGCCACACAGAGATTTTCTGCGCAGAAAGGAAAAATCAATCAAAATGAACAAAAATATGCAAAACGAAGCCAATTTCTGAAATGCCAAAAATGCTTGTAACCTTATTAATGACAATGACTAATAGCAAAATACAACCGTCTCTGAGATGTCAAAAACAAAGCCAAAACAAACCCAATCAAACCCAATTTTTAAAGACAGGCTTTTGGATTGGGCAGAATCCGCCTTTTCTGTTTATAATACCGCTGATATGAACATTACCGTTGTTAACGACAATAATACTTTCAAACAGGGCCTGGAAACCGTATGGGGGTTTTCCTGCATAATAACCGGCACTGAGAAAACTATTCTCTTCGATACCGGAGGGAATGGCTCAATATTACTCGGTAATATGGAAAAGTTAGCAGTAGAGCCAAACAACATAGATATAGTAGTTCTGTCTCACATCCACGGCGACCATACCGGCGGAATCGACAGCCTTCTTGAGAAAAACCCAGACGTTACTATTTATCTGCCAAAATCATTTCCAAGAAAGTTTAAAGATAAAGTGACAAGCTGCGGCTCAAAAATAGTTGAGGCCGAACATTCCCTAAAGATTTGTGAAAATGTATATTCGACAGGTGAGCTTGGCAGATTAATAAAAGAGCAGTCTTTAATTATCCAGACAGATAAAGGCCTGATAGTGATAACCGGCTGTGCACATCCGGGCATTGTAAAAATAGTAAATGCGGCAAAGAATTTGTCGGAGGGTAACATCCTTTTGGTAATGGGCGGCTTCCATTTAGAATGGACAACAAAAGGCAAAATCGAAAAAATCATTTCGGCTTTTAAGCAGATGGGTGTGCGGTATGTCGGCCCCACTCACTGCTCAGGCAACAAGGCAAGGAGTTTATTTGAAAAGCATTTTGGCGAAAATTACATAGATGTCGGCGCTGGAAAAGTAATAAACACGAACGACTTGCAGTGAAGCTGATTTGGCTACTGCTGCCCCCAAAAAGCCTTGATTTTAGTTCCTGCAAATAGTAAAATTACAGTGTCCAAGAGGTAAAAAAGTATTGCCTTTAATTCTAAAGGAGGAGGAACCACGAAAAAGCAGACGATATCTGTGCTGGCAGCATTAGTAGTATCGCTAACAGCTTTACGCATTTGCGCAGGAACTCCCGTTGGCTATGAGGCTTATACTGCGTGGGAGGACTGGGCACGCCTACATCTCGGATTTAAGTCGGATTTGGCGTCCAGTTATGACCGTGATGGTGGAGGCGATGATTACAGCCAGTATGAATCTCCACCCGGGTTAATTACAGGAGACGTTAATGCTATTGTCAAAACTATCGAAGGGCCGGGAGTAATTTACCGCTTCTGGATGCCTCATGCGATGGCACGACGGTACTTTGTCGTGCGGATGTTCTTTGATGGCGAAGAGACAGCGAGAATTGATACAAACAGCACAGCCATTATGAATGGGGCATTCGGCTATTTCGCTGCTCCATTGATTACCACTTTTGCCGGCGGCCAAGTCTGCTATGAGCCAATTCCTTTTGCGCAATCGCTGCGTATCGAAACGAGAAACAAAACATTTCCTCCGTGGGCTAACCAGCATTATTATCAGTACAGTTACCATACCTTTCCAACAGGTACAACTATTGATTCATATACCGGTCAACTCACGCCCCAACAGGAACAAGCCCGCTCTGAGGTGGTGTCACTGTTCAATAATGTCGGCCAACACCCGGCTGGCAGCAGCCCAACAGCGATTGATGTTAATGTTTCTGCTGCGATGATTGGCCCCGATTCGAGCATTACTTTGGCCGATCTGACGGGACCCGGCCTAATTAGAAAGCTCAACATACGAATGGATGATGCTAATGATGTCGAATTGGGGGGACTGCGTCTGCAGGTATTCTACGACGGCCAGCAGATTCCAGCCGTCGACGTTTCCATAGCACACTTTTTTGGAGCGGGCAAGGAACGCGCAGCTTATCGAAGTGTCCCTCTCGGTACCGATTCGAACGACCCAAATGATGGATTCTACTGCTATTGGCCGATGCCATTTCACCAATCTGTATTAGTCCAATTGTATAACGCTACCGATGAGCCAATTTTTATGGACTCAGCAACAATCGAGTACGAGGCCAAGAATATCGACAGGGATATGTGCTATCTGCATGCAGTAGAGAATACTTCAATGAAGCAATCCGGTCAGATTTATCACACATTGTTGTCAACAACCGGGCGGGGACACTATGTTGGCGATTTGCTTTATGTAGAGCAGGACGCCAATAGTTTCTGGATGCTGGAGGGAGACGATGTCATCACTGTAGATGGAACAAGAACACAGAACGGGACAGGGTTAGAAGACACCTATAATGGCGGGGCATATTACAATTGGGTTGCCCCACAAAGCGATGAACCTGAGGGCGTATATCCCCAGTCGGCAACCCGCCCACTGAACGGAATTCTTTATGTGAATAAAAAAGATTTCCTGACAAGGGCAGACCAGTATCGCTGGCGGATTGCGGACTGCATACCATTTTCCCGCTCTATCGAAGTGAATGTTGAATGCAGCTATGGCATTACCGGTTCCCGGTGGACATCGATAGGATTCTGGTATCAGCTGCCTTTCCCACTCGAAGACCTCAACGACGATAGAAATGTAGATTTGGTTGATTTCGCTATTTTTGCCAACTGGTGGCTGGAGTCCGACTGCGGCGATTGTGGTAAAGCCGACCTTACCGGAGACAGCCAAGTAAAAGGGGATGATTTGCAAGAGTTCACCAGTAACTGGTTGGCAAGTGTTGAATAGCTGTTGATGTCAGGTTGCGTAGGTATGCAGGCCGATAAAGAGCTTGGAGAGGTTCACCCAAAGCAGAGTTATCACAATGACCACAAACCCCACAATAGCCCAGACGCTATTGATACGTGGTCGGGTTTTGCCGGACATATAACGGAAATGAAAATATCCGACGTAAACCAGCCACGACGCCAAAGACCATAGCTCTTTCGGGTCCCAGTTCCAGTAATCACCCCAGGCGAGTTTGCCCCAGACGCTTCCGAGAATCAGACCGAGTGTCAATAAAGGAAAGCCGGCGCAAATCATACGGTAGGTTCCTTCTTCAAACGTCATAAGTTGTTCATCTTCTCGGGTAAAGCCGCTAAGCTGAAAAACGGCTTGGTAGGCGGCTTTTGCCATAAAAATATATGAGAGTATATAAGCAGCGACGTGAGGTGCGAAGAGCTGGCTTTGCAGCGCCGGCGGCAACTGCTGCGGCTCAGCGCTAAAGACAAAACCGGCGGGAAAAAGAACTATCGCTCCTATGAGCATATCGACTGAGAACCCGCCTACACGCAGGATATAGCGGCAAAACAGTGAGACCGGATAAATCAGCATTCCCAAACTCAGGAACACCTCAAAAAGGTTCTGAAATGGTATATGGCGAACATCATACCAACGATAGTCAAAAGCCAGGACAGCGACCACAAAGCCTAAGATATATAAGATGTGGCCGGCCACGGGGCGACGCAGCAGTGCGGTCAGAAACGCAAGCAGATACGCAGCGATAGCAACGTAAATCAGTAATCCCTGTATTGTATATTTAATTTCCATTTGAATTTTGCTTCGTAAAAATGTGCCTTACCCAAAAATGCCAGAAGACGCCGATGCCAAGCATTAAATACCCGGCATAGACAAGGTTTAAACCCATATCGGAAACAACAGAAAGAACGGTATATTTGTGTCCCTCGGCGTCGTAAGAACTCTGGTAAAAATGGTATCCGCCAAAATGGAGAGGGTGATTTACCTCGATGCTTTTTTCAGCAACAACGTTTCCATCTTTGACGACTTGAACGTCGCTTATATAATCCCGGATGTATTCGGGCGTGTAGAATTCAATTCGGAAGTCCTTAAGTTTTATATAGAAGGGCAATTCTCTGGTCTGGCCACTGCCTTCCAGCCGGATGTGGTTTTCAGCATCTCCTTCGAAGATTACCATTTGACCTGCCTGGATTCTGTCGGTTCCAAGAAGCTGGTTTCGGACCTTAAGGCTGGTGCCGGAGCCCAAGAGAGCACCCACAAGAACGAGGATACAGCCGCCGTGCATCAGAAAGAGACCGGGAAGACGAACCGGCCGGGGAAAAACCACAAAGGCCATTACCAAAAGAGCCATTAAAGCCAACCAATAAGCGGATAATACCGGGGAGTTAAAAAAGCTTTTTGCCCGGTATGAGCCGAGAAACGCACCGTAGACAGACAGAAGAATCAGTAATACGACCATCGCCAGCACAATCCACATCACGGCACGTCGAAACTTTTTATAAGTTTCTTCTATACCCATAATCAGAGTAATCCGATAATTGTTTTACTTGACAAATTACACTAAATTGTGCATAATATACAAAGTATACGAGCTTTATAATCTAAAATATAGGGAGGACAACCAGTGCTTTTGGTTGTAAAACAAAATGGTCGAACTGTCAATGAATTTCAGTTCGCCAAGGGACCTATTTACATAGGCAGGCAGGAAAGCAGCCAGATTTGCCTGCACGACGGAGCGGTCTCAAGACAGCATGCGGTAATCTTCAACACCCAAGATGGAAAATGGATGGTCGAAGACCTCGACTCGGTGAACAAGACATATCTGAACGACCAGGCAATTCACAAGGTTGAGATTAAAACCGGTGATTGTCTTCGTATAACCGACCATATTATCGAAATCAATCTCAAAGATGGTGATGAAGCTGAGGAACCAACTCGTTTGGAAGATACACTTGCCGCACCTATCGCACCAGCCGACACAGTTGCCGCACCCACTCCCGCACCCACTCCCGCACCTGCTGCCGCACCCGTCGCCGCACGTGCCACGCCAACCGGCGTACCAGCCGGCGCACCACAAGTTATAGAAAGAAAATTAGATACGACGGACGCTCCCCCTATAAGATTACCGCCCCAAAGAGGAATGGATTTATTGCAGTCCATTGAAGCAATCAGCAAAGCCAGCAACCTGGATGAGCTGCTGCTGGCCTTATTGGATACCACATCAAAACAGCTTGGTACATATCATAATTGGTGTGCATTGAGAGGTGAGCCTACAGGCCCGATGACACATCACGCCGGCAGAACCCGAGAAGGCCAAACATTGGAGCTGAGCAGTATAAAACTTAATGAAAAAATCAATGAGGCGATTGAGAAAAGCCACTTCCTGCTTTTTATCTTTTCGAAAGATATGACCAAAGACGAAAAAGGCCAGATTCGCTCCGTCGTGATAGCGCCTATGGTAGGCCCAGCCGGCTGTTTCGGTGTGTTATACGCCAATAATACTTTTCGCGATGACCACTACAGCCTCAGCGATTTGGACTATCTTATGCTGCTCGGAATGCACATAGCCGCTGCGGTGCAAAAGCTCTAAATTCGCAACTCAATCTACCGAACAACAAATAACAGAAAGTTCATTGCCTTTTATATTTGCCGATTAGCTGTCCCTGCCCGAGAATGTGTCCTTCCATTGCCTTGAGCAGCTCGGCCTTTTTGGCGCCGGGGGCCAAATCAAGCTTCGTATCGAGCGCATAAATCTTAAAGAAGTACCTGTGTGTGCCGCTCGGCGGACAGGGGCCACCGTAGCCAACCTTTCTAAAGTCAGTAGTCCCATGCTTGGCGCCGTTGGGCAAAGTCTTATCCGGGGGGATGTTTTCTTCGAGCTTTCTGGTTTCAGCCGGCAGGCCGAATATGACCCAGTGTACCCACGTTCCCATCGGTGCATCAGGGTCATCTGATATAAGAGCTATACTTTTGGTGCCCTCGGGCAGCGCATCCCATTCCAAAGGTGGTGAAATATTCTGGCCGTCGCAGGTATACTTCGGCGGAATCATCCCACCCTCGGCAAAAGCTGGACTTGTAATTTTTATTTCCATAACATTGCCTCCTTTTTTATCCTGCTGCGTTTGTTTGGCAGCTTGAGCTGCCGGATTCGTATCGAGCAATTCGCAGACACACCATAGCAAAGGCGCCTGCCCATGCAGCTCTCCCGGCACTTTCGGTCTTTTAAGATAGTATTCGATATTGTCCCCTTGTCCCGTGCCGGTACATATATCTCTGAGGTTTGCCTGGCCATCAAGGTGCGCACAAAGTGCGTCACAGGCCTTTTGCACAGCGAGGCGATATTCGTCGCCTTTGAGCCAGCCGTATTTAACCCCTGTAATCATTGCATAGGTGAACATGGCAGTGCAGGAGCTTTCAGGCCATGCGGCCCGGTAGTCAATCAACTGGCGCCACATTCCGTTTTCAGACTGGTATTTCAGAAGGGTCGCCATCATCTTGAGATAGCCATCCATAATCAGGCTTCTTTTGGGGTGGTCCTGCGGCAAAGACTTGAGAACCTCGGTCAGGGCCGACGCTACCCAGCCGTTCCCGCGTCCCCAATAGAATGGATGCTTGGGGCCGTGATAAAACAGGCCGGACGGCTGCTGCAGCTTTTTGAGATATGCGGCGATTTGCAATGCCGCCCTGTCTGCATATTTGATTTCACCTGTCGCCCTGTATGCCTGCATCTGCAGCATACCGACCATATACATATCGTCAATCCACCAGCGGGTCTGGCTCGTCAAACCATCCGCTCGCGGGTTCTGCCACTGCTTGTCCGCAAAAGCCAATCCCAGTTCGAGGAATTTTTTATCATGTGTTCGCATATACATTTCGAGCGGCAGAATACCTATAACTGCCTGGTCAACGTGCGGCTTTTTTGAAATGAGCCCGCCTTTATCGAACACGCTGCCATAGCGTTTGTTTAACTCAGCCAAAAGTTCTTTGCCACCGGCCAGAGCCGCAAAACGGTATGCGCTATAACCGGCACAGGCCTCGGCGTAATGGAGACCTTCGTTCTCATAAAGCATATAATCTTTGCGGTTAAGCAGGTTTTTGACTAAGCGCATTCCTATTTCTGTCGGCGTGCAGCCATTCCCGTAATCGATTAGGATTTCGTTTGCACAAGCAGAGTAAATAAACAAGTTAGTAATAGTTAGTAAGATTAGAAGATAAGACAAATATTTTCTTAAACACATAATAAAAATTTTTCCTTTCTTATCCGGCAGTACCTATTAATCGGCTGATTAGCTCACCGAGCCTGTCGTGCGTCAAAAAGCCTATAGAAAGTAATGCAATCAGCCACATAGTGGGTTTGATCTCGCGGATTTTGCCGCAGACAGTCTTTATGACTACAAATGATAAAAAGCCGAACGCCAGTCCCGCACTGATGCTGTAGCTCAAGGCTATCATTACCATAATAATAAAGGCGGGAAATGCCTCTTCGACATCTGCAAAGTTAATTTTTTTAACCTCTTTCATCATAAACAACCCGACCATAATAAGCGCCGGTGCCGTCGCATACTCAGGCACTATCCGAACAACAGGTATAAATAACAAGGCCAGCAGGAACAGCAGTCCCGTAACTATCGACGTCAAACCGGTCCGCCCGCCCTGTTCTATACCCGCCGCCGACTCGGCATAAGAAGTGGTGGTTGAGCTTCCGAACAATGCTCCGACCATAGTCGCCAGCGCATCGATACCTAAAAGTCTGTCCAGTCCCTTGATTTTATTATTTTCATCAACCATACCGGCCTGGCCGCAACAGGCAACAAGTGTGCCGATACTATCAAACATATCTACAAACATCAACGTGAATATGCTGCCGAAAAAGCTCCATTTAAGGGCACCGATGATATCAAGTTTCAGCGCAATAGGGCTGATATCTATATCAAGGGAGATAAACCGTTCCGGAATCTCGATCTTCCCAAAGACAGCTGCTAAAACCGTGCCTACCAAAATACCGACAAGCAGCGACCCTCTTATTTTCTTCGCCTCCAGATAAATCATCACAAGAAGTCCCGCAAGTCCTATTAAAACCGTTGAGGTTATTGGCCCGGCTGAAACAATAGTAACCTCGTTGGAAACAACGATACCTAAATCTGCCAGCCCCATGAACGTAATAAAAAGTCCAATCCCGACCGCGATAGCCGAAATAAGTGATGCTGGTATCGCCTCGACAATCTTTTTTCTCAATCCCAGCAAGGTCAATATCAGAAAAAACAAACCCGACAAAAACACAACACCCAAAGCTGTTTGCCAATCCATCTTGCCCGAAACAACAAGATATGCAAAGATTGCGTTCAGCCCCATACCCGGTGCCATCGCTATCGGGGCGTTGGCAAAAATACCGGTTATTATCGTGGCAATCGCTGATACTATACAGGTCACCGCGATAAGAGCGTCCTTGTCCATTCCTGTAGGCCCAAGGATGTTCGGCTGTGAGAATATAATATACGCCATTGTAAGAAATGTTGTCAGCCCCGCTACAACCTCGATTTTCACGCTTGTCTGTTTATCTTTGAGATGAAAAATGGAATTGACCATATTATTACCTGCCTGAACATCCTTTCCATTCAGCCGTACTTATCTAAACGCCGGTGTCGATTCAATACTATAGATTAAGCCGAAAAAAGCAATGATTTCTTTTCTCTTGATAAATAGGAAAGACCTGTATATATATTGGCCAACAGAAAACAACTTTCTTTAAGAATTTAATCCAATTTGGAGGTGAAAAATGGCTATCACATCGGAAAAGCTTGTCGAGCTTTTAAATAAGGATTTGGAGCTGGAATATTCTGCCGCGATTCAGTACATAAACCACGCTGCAGTTATGACCGGCGCCGCCTATGGCGACATCATCAAAGAGTTGAAAATTCACGCCAACGAGGAAGTCGGCCACGCAATGATTCTCGCCGACCAGATTGATTATCTCGGCGGCTCACCCAGCGTCGCGGTCGGCCCAATTCATATATCAGAGGGCAATGACCAGATGCTCGAGCAGGACCTCGCAGGCGAGGAAGACGCGATAAAAAGATACAAGGCAAGAATCGAACAGGCCGAGGAGCTTAAGGAATTCGCTCTCGCCCAGCAGCTAAGAACTATATTGGCTGTCGAGCAGGAGCACGCGATGGACCTCAAACAGGCCCTCGGCCAATAACCTGATAATATCGCTTAGATGGACCCATAAATGCGAGAGAGAGGAGTCGAACCTCCACGGGCTTTCACCCACAAGGTCCTAAGCCTTGCGCGTCTGCCAGTTCCGCCACTCTCGCCTAATCCTATTCTGAATTCTCCTCCTTGCTTATCTTCTCAATCCGCTTCTCGGCTTTTTCCAGTATGCCCTTGCAGTGTTTAATCAATGCCATTCCCTTTTCATATTGTTCAAGACTATCCTGCAGAGGTATTTTGCCCTGCTCTATTTTGCCGACAATACCGGTCAGCTCTTTGATTGCCTCTTCGAAGCTCATTTTGCCGATATCATTTTTCTTCTCGTCTTTTGCCATAATCAGACCCCGGTTTAATTATTTCTATTTTGCTTGTTTGTTACCTTACTTTCAATCAAATTCTCGCCGACAAATTCGGTAATTATGTAATCGGCTATCTGAACATCCGCTAAGTTCCTCACCAAAAGACCGGTCTTTTTATTGGTGGTAATGCTGTATCCCCTCTGCAGGACCGATTTGGGATTCAAGCCTGCCAACCGATTCTTCTGCGCTTCAAATTGCATCGTGCATTTATTTATAATTGCCGCAACAGCCGTGTTTGCCCGATTCTTCCAGTCATTCAATTCAACTGTTTTCCTGCCCAAAAGCCGGTGCGGCTCAATCTTAACAACCTGCTCATAAAAGCAATGTAATTTATCCTTCCCCTCCGCCGTCAATTCTTTTACTACCTTTGCCAGCTTTGTAAATACTTCATCCAATTGCTGTCCCCGATATTGAACGCACAAAATTATGTTTCTGTTCAAACTCCCCACTTTATTTTCTAAATCTTCCAGAACCCGTCGCATATCAGGAACCGCCTCAACACCTGCTTTTGTCGGCGTCGAAGCTCTCGCATCTGCAACCAAATCTGCAATCGTGGTATCAACCTCGTGGCCGACCGCGCTTATAACAGGTATTTTCGAATCGTAAATCGCCCGCGCCAAAACCTCCTCGTTGAACGCCCACAAATCTTCCATCGACCCGCCGCCTCTGCCGACAATCAGAATATCAAGTCTCAATTTCTTATTTCGTCTATTTACGTCTCTGATACCTGCTGCAATCTCCGCCGCCGCCCCTTCGCCCTGCACCGGCACAGGATATAAAAACAATTTCACACAAGGCCAGCGGTTCCAGATACTGTCTTTAATATCTTCTATCGCCGCCCCTGATTCGCTCGTCAATATCCCAATCCGCTGCGGGTACTGTGGTATCGGCTTCTTATGCGCCTCATCGAACAGCCCTTCCGCCGCAAGTTTCTTTACCATCTGCTCAAAAGCTAATTGCAGCGCACCGACACCGGCCGGCTCTATCCTTTCAACATAGAACTGGAACTTGCCCTGCGGCTCATAAACATCGATAAACCCCGTCCCCAAAACCGCCATTCCATTTTCCGGCTCGAATTTAACCTTACCAAAATTACTCCTCCACATAACGCACGGCAGCACCGCGTTTTCATCCTTCAGCAAGAAATAACAATGCCCGCTGTGATGTCGCTTCCAGTCCGTTATCTCGCCCGTTATTGTCAGCCTTCCGGGCAGACTATTTTCCAGCACCGTCTTTATCAGCGTATTTACCTGGCTGACTGTATATATTTTCGTTCCATTCTTCATCTGCCCATTTATTATAAGTCCAAAAGCTCCCATCATCAATTTTCAATCTGTGCTATATTTTCACAAAAGAAAAAGCTGCGAGTGGCCTTAGCCACTCGCAGCTTTTCAATTTAACAAAACTAATTGTCACGAAACTTTTACGGACAACTATCAAGCCACTGCAACGCTAAGATAGCAAAATCGTGGAACTCAACGTCACCGTTACAGTCAAGGTCACCATTGTTGTAGCCACATGAGCCGGTCCACAACCAGTTGCTAACGAAGACCCCGAGGTCTTCGAGATCTACAATGCCGTCAAGGTTATAATCGGCGCAATCGATACACACGCTGGGGTCGGTGAACAGAATAAATGACATATCCTCACTCTCACCAGTCTGGTCATAAAGCTCAGTCCAGACCCACACTTCATTGCTATCGTCGTAATAGCCCGTTACTGCATCGTCGTTGAATACGTGCTTATGGTTCGTCCAGCCCCAATCATAACGCGGCTCATTAACGTCGTATATAGCCTGAACACTGAGCCAGAAGACCTCATTATAATTCGGCTGACGGAACCAGTTCGCATCTGGCAACCCGACCGAATAACGGAAGACCGGCTCATTCGGTTCTCCTTGTGGATGCTTATCATACCCAACAAAAACCTCGTCGTAATCATAGGCCTTATACTTCCAGATTATTTCACCCGGATGACTATAGGATACACATGGGTCTTCACCTGCCGCCACATCAGTCCAAATATTCAATTGGAAATAATCCGGCTTCACCGGTAGAGTCATAAACGGGCCTTGACTACACGCCTCATAACCGTAGCCGATATAGGAGCCCCACCAAGAAATCGCCGTAACCGGTGTTCTGCGCAAACACAACCAGTCGTCAGCAACCAGCCGCTCTTCTTCGGGTTCATTGATGTTATACATGGAATTGACATCTTCGTAGTGCGGCCAATAGTGAGTTTCGTTTCTATTATAAAGTGCTGTGACCTCCGTTGAACTCAACGCACGGTTGTAGATTCGGACATCGTCTATTGCGCCGTTCCACCATCGGCCACCCTGGGTATATCCGGGTGAAAACAGTGCGCCCAAAGTTACTTTCAGTGGCGCATCGAACACCGTGGTAGCATTTGAATCTGAGCCCACCACCTGTCCGTCAACGTACAGCAACCTGCTATTATCTGACACCCTTACCGCTGCAGCGTGATGCCAAAGACCATCTTTGTATGTGGCAGTAGTAAGAATATTCTCAGCATCCGGGCCATAATACTGGCTTAAAGGATGCCGATGGAGGTATCGCATGTCATCGTTACCGCGGATCTCCAACAAAAAGCCGTGTTCTCCGCCGGCATTAGTGACCGAAATGAAATCTCTGTTTGGATCGCCTGGATCCAAGCTATTACCATCAACCCTAAACCACGCTGATACTGTATATATCGGAAGCAGAAAAGCGTCTCGTGAGATATAGTTGACGTCAACGTAATCGTCCAATCCGTCAAATTTCAGATAGCCGCTGTTGCCGACCGGACTGCCCGTTGTCTGCCACGTTGGGTTACCATAGATGGTGCCGTTGCGCTGATTGCCGCTTGAATCATTGGCAACAGTGCCTGAGCCCTCATCAAACTTCCACCAGCCCAGTAAGCTCGTATCCGCCCAAACGTCATAGCCAGCATAGAACTGCTCCCACTTGATGTAGTTCGGGTCGGTGTCAAGCTCAAATGCAACATCGTAGCTTTCCCCCTCGGCTTCAATCGGCGTGATATAATTAAATTCAATGTTAAGCGGGGGCATGCCTGGCTCAGGGTCATCATCAAGTTGGAAGGTCACCGCATCGTCCATCCAGTGCCACGGACGGGTCTTCCAGCCCCACTTGTGGACATCGGGAACATAATCTTCGGGGTAGACAGCCGCAATACTGAGCCAGAAGACCTTGTCCATCGTATTCGGCTCAAAATTACTCTGCCAGAAGTATTCTTCCTCGGTCAAATCGACATGATACTGGAAGCAGGTGTCCTCGAAAGACTCGTAGGGGAAGTAATCCTGTCCAACATTATTTACATCCACGCGGTCAGCGGGCACCTCAATCTGCCAGAGCAGGTGTCTCGGATAGCTGAAAGTCAATGGGTCGCTTGGGTCGGGGTCGCGAATGTTGGACCAGAAACCGATTCGCCATGCGATCGGCTCCGGCTCCGGCGGCTCATTACCGTCCCATCCAACATACGAACCCCACCAGTGAATCGAGGTTACCGGCATTGTGCCCAGACATCTAAAGTCGTCGGCAACTATCTGCCAGGATTGCGGATCGGGTATATCACCTTCCTCAGGACAATCAGAAGGTATAATATGTCCCAACCAGTTGAACAAGATACTCTGGTCGGAACTGTTGACATAGAAATCTCTATCGATGTCGGCACAATGGTCGTAATCAGGGTCACCATACATTGAGCCCATAGCGGCGGTCACTCTCAACAGGTCGTCTGTATCCACGTCCGTATCACAGTCAGTATCACCGTAGCATTGAGTTGGACAATCCCAGCAGGGTAAGTATGTACCAGCTTGAATCCATTCTCTGCAGGATACCTCGTCCCAGCCGCAATAGGTAGGAGTTGTTGCCGTCGGGTCAATCTCAATAGGCGGCTGAGACCATTTCGTATGCGGCTCCAACGGCTTGCCTCCCTGTTCCTCTTCGGCGCGGGTGGTAATCACAAACGCCAGGTCTATTGACTGCCCATAGTAATAATGGGCTGACGGGTAGCGCAGTTCGTACCATATTAAGGCACTCTCATAAACTGCATCGTCATTCCAGTGCTTGGACGAGGTTTTCCACCCAAACATAGGATTATTAGTATCTGGTTCTAACTCGACATAAGCATCGAGCCAGTAAATGACCGGATTGCACGGGTCACCTTGCTGCACAAATGTATTTGAGTCATCGATAGTTATATCATACTGCCATATGCCATAATGATTCTCTGAAAGAGGCGGCGGCGTACTATTTGTCGGATCCCAGAACCATTCCGGCTCCTCATAGCTATAGAGCGTTTCATTGATATCAGCAGCGTTGAAATCCTTCGACCACAGCAAAGTGTTAGGCTCACTGTATGCCGGACCCTCACCATCAGGGTCTGGCTTATCGTCGTGTATACTAAGGTGAATCTTTTTGATTTTGCCTTTGATATCGTTTCGCCAAGAGCCCCAGAAGGTAACCTTTGTGATTGGGCCGGTTGCAACGCAGTTGAAGTCATCCGCCAAGGTACGCTGGACTCCGTCGCTACGGTCACAGCGGATATCTATCCCGTTATAAGTCTCATCGGGCGGCTGCTCCCATTTGACTGTAGTACCGGTCGTCCCAACCGCAGTCACCGCAGCCAGCGCATCCACACGTTTGGGGTTTGGAGACGTATAGCAGAGGTCGGTGGTGGAAACACCGGTATCCTTCATAATCTGAACTATCTGGTCCGGCGTGATTGATAACGCAAGGTCAACAGCCTTTTCGCACATCAGCGCTGCCACACCTGAACAATGAGGCGCCGCTTGCGAGGTCCCGGTATATGTGCTGGTGCCGCCGCCCATACCCGGTGCGGTAATCCGACGTCCTGGTGCAGCCAATTCGTTACACCCGCTGCGGTTGGAGAAGCACGTGATTAAATCTCCATACGTGGAGCTATCGAAGCAGCCACACGAGTACGTACCGGAATCGGGCTCCCGGCCCAGGTCCTGGTCATAGACGGCCGCAACGGCTGTCGCCGATGATAGGCACGCCGGGCTACTCATCGAACTGCAGCTCCCATCGTTGCCGCTGGAGGCAAAAGTTACAATGCCAATATCCTTAGCCGCCTGAACGGAGGCCTGCATAAGCTGTGTATAAGTATCAGCACTGTCACAAGGACACGAGCTATACAGCGTATTCGTACCTAAACTCATATTGATGACGCGGAGGTTTGCATAGTCGTCATTGTGGTCTACCACATAGTCCACACCAGCTGCCCAATCGCTGACCCAGCCAGTGCCGTCCGACTTTAGCACTTTGATTGCGAGGATATTAGCATCAGGAGCAACTCCAACCGATGCTACTACCCCCTTGGACGTGATAATCCCGGAAACATTGGTTCCATGACCGTGGTCGTCTTCTGCTCCTGGCCCTGTGGTCATACCTTGGTCCAGAAAATGGTACCATCCCGGGGCAATATCATCAGAAAGATCAGGGTGGTCGCTGTCGATTCCGGTATCCAGGACCGCAACAGTTATCCCGTCCCCAGTATAACCTAAGGCGTGCACATCATCTGCGTTGATGAAAGGAACACTGTCGTCCAAATGGCCGTGTACACGAGCGTCGGGACCCACTGCTACGACATCCGGACCTGCTACAAGTTTAGCCAGCCCAGCCGCATTTACACGGCCGGTTATGGCAGCGAAGTTCTTGTACTTATAGACGACGTTGAATTCCCCAGGCGCAAGCTTCTCCAGTATGCGGTTCTGAACATTTTTCACCGCATCCTGCCGTTCCTTCCGCACCGCATTTACCGCCACGGGTTTCAACATCACGATAACATATGCCGTTCCGTCGGCACTGCCTTGAAGCTCTGTGTAGACTGCCGGGTCCGGCACCTGGCTGCGGCTGACCTCGACACCCTGTGTTGTACCTCTGATACTAAACAACAATACAACTACGAGAAGTAACAACATTCTTAGTTTCTCCCTTTTCATAATTAAATCCTCCTAAAATTTAAGTAAAAATGTGTTCTTTCTGACTTCTTTACATGCTGTGAAATGGCGAAAATGATGGAACAAAAATAGGAACATCGCACGCCTACTCCTCACTAAAACCGCAATATGTCAAGGGCAATTTTACGGAACTGCAAATTAAAGTCAAGAAAATTATCACACAATTCTATTTTTAGGTTACCAAGGCACAAACTCCGCAAGTTTTTTTATATCAGACAGATACGTGAGTTTCTCTGATAATTTCCTTGATTCGGAGCCCCTGATTTGATACAATAGTGTCGTTTGATAGGGGTGATTCAATTGTGAGGAGGGCATGGTGGGTCCTTGGCTTGAAACCGTAGGTATTATCTTAGTAGCTTTATTGGGCGTTTTTCTTGGAAAAGTGTTTTCGCGCCCTCGCAAGGCAGCCTATTGGATAACAGGTTATCTTCTGTCCACCTCGCTCATTTTATTTCTGTTAATAGCCAGATACTCTAATTCGCTTGCCTTTGCGCCGCTGTTTGTCTGGATTACAGCAGGACGGGTAAAGTTCGTCATTTTCTCTTTAGCTGTTACAATGGGTTTAACCGCTCCGCTGTCCCGGCTGCCTTACAAATTCGAGAAGATCGCAGTTTACATCCTGATGGTTACGGTTGTAGTTTGGTTTTCGGTTCTGCCTTTTCTTGTCCCCGCCTTGATTAAAGGCTATCTGGCCAATCTCACAACTCGGCTTGATTCCAACGGTATTTGCTTTCAGACCACAGGTTATACTTGTGCTCCGGCTGCAGCTGTAACGGTTTTGAGGAAATTGGGTCTGCCTGCCCAGGAAGGAGAGATAGCCATACTTTCTCATACAAGCCCGGTCATAGGCACCTTGCCCGGCTGCCTCCAGGCGGCGATTCAGAACCGCTACGGTGACGATGGGCTTAGATGTCAGTACCGTCGCTTCGACTCAATTGCTCAGCTAAAGGACGCTGGTCTTACCTTAGCTGTGGTAAAAAGTGCACTTCTATCGGATCACTGTGTTGCTGTCCTTGAAGTCTCGGACAAGATGGTTACCATCGCTGACCCCGTCGTGGGTAAAAAGTCGCTGTCATATAAAAAGTTCGAGGAAATCTGGCGGTTTTCCGGCATTGTCCTGAAGCGAGACTCCGCACCAAGCAAGCCACATAGGTTAGAAATAGGATCCGCTTCTCATTCGATGCGTCTCCTGTAAAGCCGCGTTTCCAAGGGCTTTCGGTAACCAGTCCAGTTCGAATCGCCCGGCTCATTGTCAATCGCTGCCGTTACCTGATTTATCTTGGCGTCCAAATCGTCAATATAGTTGACCATAAACGCTTCAGGTGTTGCCGGCAGCTTCGGTGAGCCGAATTCGTATTTGCCGTGGTGCGACAAAATAATATGCCCGAGAGCATCTAAAATCGTCTCATCAATCTTTGTACCCTTAGCAGCCAGTGCCTCGGCTTCTTTGTTCAGCAAAAGGTAGCTTTTGGCAATATGCCCGATTAGCTGTCCCGAATCGGTATATGAAAAGGCCATATCATAAGAAAGCTCTTCGGTTTTACCCATATCGTGGATAAAAATCGCCGCCAGAACCAAATCGCCCTGCACTTCCCTGTACAAAGGTAGTATCGCAACAGCTACTCGCAACATATTATGGGTATGCTCCAGCAGTCCCCCAATATAACTATGATGCAGCGCCGCCGCAGCCGGTGCGGTGCAGAATTTCTTCATCAATTCGGTATCAGCCAGAAATTCTCCCACTAATGTTTTCAACTGGCGATTGTTTATCCCTCCCAAAATCTTTTTTACATCCTCAAACATCTGCTTTGTGTCTTTGCTGGTTCGCGCCAGAAAATCCTCAATGCTGACTTTGCTCGCATCGACGATGCCGATGTTGTTTACGACGATTTGCAGGCTATTTTGATAAAGCTCGCTTCTTCCCTGTATATGGACAAATCCGGGCTTCGGCAGCGAGTTATAGACCGCCTCCGTCGCCTGCCACATCCGTCCGTTCAGTTGTCCAGTTCGGTCGCAAAGGAACATTGCTATATACAGGTCGCCTTTGGTTGTGCTTCGCAGAATCGGTTCTTTTACCATATAAATATCATCGATCGCCTGCCCCGGCTCGATTTCATTGATAAACTTATGCGCCATTATCACCTCTGTTAATTGATAATTTATAACCGATAGACAATTATTAATCATCAATCATCAATTATCAACAAAAAAGCAAGGGCCTATACCGAACAGCATAATAATCTTGCAACATTGCTTATTTTGAGCTATATAATGAGCTTTGAATTAACGCAATACGATATACGCAATACGGAATACGAATTATGCGATACAGCCGGATGTTAATCCCGACCGTCAAGGAAGCCCCAGCTGATGCGGAAGTAACCAGCCATAAACTGATGCTCCGTGCTGGCCTGATGCGAAAAGTCGCCAGCGGAACTTACACTTATCTGCCGCTCGGCTGGCGGTGCCTGCTCAAAGTAATAACAATCGTCCGCGAAGAAATGAACAAGGCCGGCGCACAGGAAATCCTTATGCCCGCCGTTCAGCCCATCGAATTATGGCAGGCAACCGGTCGCAATATTGACTATGGCGAAACCCTCGCAACATTCACCGACCGCCACGGCCGGCAAAACGTCCTCGCTCCCACTGCCGAGGAAGTTGTTACAAGCATTGCAGCCGGCGAAATAAATTCTTATAAGCAGCTACCGATGAATATCTACCAAATCAGCTTCAAATTTCGCGATGAGTTCCGCCCGCGCTTCGGCCCAATCCGCTCCCGCGAATTCATAATGAAAGACTCATACAGCTTCCACGCCGATGAAAAATGCCTCGATAAAGAATACTGGAATATGTATGAAACCTATAAACGTATCTTCAAACGCTGCGGCTTGGATTTCGTAATTGTCGAGGCCGAGTCCGGCGAAATGGGCGGCTCCGGCTCACACCAGTTCACCATCCCCTGCGAATCCGGCGAAGACATAATCGTCCACACTGAAGACAACTCTTATGCCGCCAATATCGAAAAAGCCGCCGTTGACCCCCTGTCAAAACAAAAACCTATCGCCAATGCACCAAAACCCGAAGATGTTCACACACCTAACGTCGGCAGCATCGAAGCAGTCTGCGCCTTCCTGAAAACCCAACCGAAGGATATGATAAAGACACTTATTCACGCTGAAGGCGATAACGTAATCGCAACGCTCATTCGCGGCGACCACGACCTTAATCCGGAAAAACTTACACAAATCCTCGGCGGCAAACACGCCGAACTCGCCGACGAAGCCACTATCGAAAAAGTCACCGGCGCAAAGGTCGGCTTTGCCGGACCAATCGGGCTTGCAGACAAAGTCTCAAAATTGATTATCGACCATGCCGTTGCTGCTATGACGGTCGGCGTAACCGGCGCTAATAAAACCGATTACCATATTAAAAATGTTGTCCCCGGCAGAGATTTCCCGCTTAAAGGAGACAATATAATCGTTGCTGACATCCGAAACGCCGTCGAGGACGACACGCACAACGGAAAGAAACTCCTATTCAGGCATGGCATAGAAGTAGGTCAGGTCTTCAAGCTCGGCACAAAATATTCCGCCAAACTCGGCTGTAAATTCCTCGATGAAACTGGAAAAGAACAGCCCTGCCTTATGGGCTGCTACGGTATCGGCATAAACAGAATAATCGCATCGGCAATCGAGGTGGGCAACGATGAAAACGGCATCATCTTTCCAATAAGTATCGCACCCTTTGAAGTCATCGTTACCAGCGTAAATCAGGATGATAAAGAGGTCGTAGAAACCGGCGAAAAAATCTACCAGCAATTACTCGATAAAGGTATCGAAGTCCTGCTTGATGACAGGGACCTTCGCGGCGGCATAAAATTCAAAGACGCCGATTTGCTCGGAATACCCGTTCGCGTTACCGTCGGCAGCAAATCCCTCAAGCAAGGCAACATCGAAATCAAGCTCCGTCGCGAATCGCAGAGCCAAAAAGTCCCCATTAAAGAAGCAATGGATAAAACCATCGAACTGATCGATTTATTAAAGAAACAGTTAAATAGTTAAACCGATTAATAAACGCAAATGTGGAATCTGCAAGTTCCTAAGCCTGCTAAACTGATAATCGGCATCCTCGCAGCCGACGAAGACTGCCTGACAGCCGCCCTCGAAGCGATAAATGCCAATTTCGGTAAAACCGATTTTGCAAGTGACATCTGGCCATTCGACCAGACCGACTATTACAAAGACCAGACCGGCGAAAATATCTTAAGGCAGTTCGTCAGTATCGAAAAACTTATTGACCCGGGAAAGCTTGCCAAAATCAAACTCAAAACAAATAAAATCGAGCAAAAGCTGGCCGAACAATCCGCCTCCGACCTGCTCAGGCCGGTCAATCTCGACCCTGGCCTAATCGAACCCTCCAAACTTATTCTGGCGACGACAAAAAACTACTCGCATCGCATATATATCGGCAAAAAAATGTATGCCGAGGTAACATTGATTTTTGACAAAGGCCAGTGGGAGCCCTTTGAATATACCTATCCTGACTACAAGCAGGATTGTTACCACGATTTTTTTAGTAAAGTAAGAACGCGATTAATGGAGCAGTTAAAATCGAAACATTAACACTATCAGCAGTAATCTTGCTGGCCGGTTCATTTGTGCTGTCGGTCATCCTAACGGCCGCCGTAAAAAAGCTGGCCGAGCGCATCGGTTTCGTTGCGCACCCGACCACAGACAGATACCACCGCTCAACAATTCCCCTCGGCGGCGGCATCGCAATTTTCGCTACCATAACTGCTATCATAATTGCCGCCGCAGTCGCAATAAAATTTCTGCTTGTCCCCGGCCGCTTCCCCTGGCTCGCCGAATCAGCTAATATCGACCCGGCTGATTTTCTCGGAAAAATAAATCAGCTTGCAATTATTCTCCTCAGCGCACTTGTCTTGTTTTTGCTCGGCCTGTGGGACGACAAAAAGCACCTCGGCCCCTTTTTCAAACTCATCGTCCAGTTCGCAGTTGCAATAACTGCTGCCTCCTTTGCAGACATCAGGGTCGAGTTTTTCATTGAAAACAAATTAATCACTTCTGTCCTTTCTGCCTTCTGGATAGTCCTGATTATCAATGCCTTTAACTTCCTCGATAATATGGATGGCGCCTCCGCTGGCATCGCCGTCATAGTCGCCTCCATTTTATTCATCGCCGCCGTCGTAAGCGGCCAGGTCTTCGTAGGCGGACTGGCGATTGTTTTCATAGGAACACTGCTTGGCTTTTTGGTGTTCAATTTCCCGCCCGCCAAAATTTTTGCAGGTGACGCCGGCTCGCTTGTAATAGGATTTTTCCTGGCACTATTGTCCCTGCGAACAACTTATTACCATCAGGCACAAAGTGGCCGATGGTATCCAGTTTTTATCCCCATTATCGTTATGGCCGTCCCACTTTATGATTTTATCAGCGTAACCGCCCTGCGCATAAAACAGGGTAAAAGCCCTTTCGTTGGTGACACCCAGCATTTTTCCCATCGTCTGAAAAAACGTGGTTTGACCGACACCCAGACCGTTTTGTCCTTGTATCTGGCTACGCTCTGCACCGGCCTTGGTGCAACTTTTCTCTATCAGGTTAATCTCGTCGGTGCTTTTTTAATCTTCGCTCAAACGTTACTTGTTTTAGCCATTATCGCCATTCTCGAAACCACCTCGGGAAATGAAAAAAATGCCGTTTGATTCGAGCTTGTCAAAAACTAAAGGTCGGGTGATTTTAGAATATATCGCCCTTGCTCTTTGCCTTTGTGTGATTGCACTTCGCACAACCTATACCGAAGGCCCAGTCGCGCAATCTATCATCCCTGCCAATCTAAGCGACAATCTTTACACGCTGTCCGTATCGGCTGTTCTTTTTCTCCCATTTATATTCTGGTTTATATACAGCTTTTGTAGAAAAAGATTTTTATATCGCTTCACCGCCGTAGAAATCGGCTTGTGTCTATTTTGTATAGCGGCTGTTTCCGCCTGCTTTGCCGCCTCAAACAAGCGAATAGCAATTACTGACGCCGTTTGCCTTATTGCGCCGCTGTTGATGGCTGTCTTACTGGTGCAGATATTGGATTCGCAGTCAAAGATAAAACTGGTGTTGGCGGTTATCGCCGCTCTGGGAGTGGTCTCTGCCTGTCAGTGTGCCGAGCAGTTCTTCGTCAGCAACCAGGCGATGATTGCCCAATACGAGCTGGCTCCTCAAACCATGCTCGAACCGCTTGGCATACAGAGCGGCTCTTTCCAGCAGTTCCTTTTTGAGCATCGCCTTTATTCAAAGGATGTTCGGGGCTTTTTCACTACCGGTAATTCCGCCGGCTCCTTTGCGATATTGGCTTTCTTTGCTGCTCTTGCTCTATTTATCGACAAATTCAAATGCCGTAAGGCAACCCCAAGCGGAAATCGCCAATCCCAGTCTTCCACGCTTCTGTCTCTTATTACCTGCGGCGCTGCTGTAGCTGTTGTCTTTTTTGGCCTTATTATTACCCACAGCAAAGGCGCAATCGCCGCATTCCTGACTGCAGCAGTTTCTTTTGTTGCGTTCCTTTATCTCGGCAATTGGCTGAAAATGCACAGAAAAGCCGTATTGTTTGTTTGCTTATTATTTTTAATCGCCATCGGCTGCGCAGTTGTTGCCTATGGACTGACTCACGACCGGCTGCCGGGCGGAAGTTCGATGCTGGTCCGCTGGCAGTATTGGTATGCATCAGCGAAGATGTATGCCGACCATCCCTTTGTCGGTGTCGGCCCGGGCAACTTCGCACATTTTTATACACATTATAAGCCTGCTGCGGCGCTGGAGTCTGTTGCAGACCCCCACAATTTTCTGCTTTCTATTCTTACGCAGTATGGTCCGCTCGGCCTTATCGGTTTTTTAGCTATGATTTTTGTACCGTTATGGCGATTAACCTCTCCCAGCTTAGCCGACGAGCCACGGGAATCCCAGTCATCTTTTAGGCCCCTCGCTATAACTTATTTAATTATCATATCTACTGCCTTGCTGCTTATCAGACCGCTGATTATCCGCACATCACTTGGCGACACCTTCGAGGTGGCGCTGTATCTGATATTCACATTGTATGTTGCACCGGTGACTGCATTCGCTGTTGGCTTTTGGCTTTTAACCACAGACACCGAATCACGAATCACCAGTCACGAGTTAGGAGGCACGTCTATCCCTGCTGCTCTTTTTTGTGCCGTCTTAGGTTTACTTTTGCACAATTTGATAGATTTTGCCATTTTTGAGCCGCCTGTGTTCACTGCTTTTTGCGCGATAGTCGCATGCCTTATTGCATCGGATTTCCAACAGAACTCTCGACCGAGCCTTGTCATAAAATCTCCTTTTCCCATAAGAATAATATTAGCAGCTTCCGGCCTGCTGTTGATTTGGGGTTACTTCAATTATGTGTTGGCCCCCGTCGCCAAAACATCGGTTCGCAATCAGCAGGCAGTCCAGCAGGGTCAGTCGTTCGAATTTGCCCACTACCTTCTGTATGAGGCAGCCGAACAGGACCCGCTGGACCCAACAGCGTTGAACCTGAACGGCAGGCTCTATTTACAACAGTACAACAAAACGCCGAATGCACAACTGACCTTGCTCAAAAAGGCCGAAGCTTGTTTCTTCGCCGCTATCGCTCGCGATAATGCAGATTTCAAAAACTATGAGAAGCTGAGCGATGTCTTCTCTCTGCTCGCAGAAAACTCACCTGTGCAGGGAAAAAACGATTTGCTCAATTTCGCGCTTGATAGCCTCCAGTCTGCCGTTGAGCGTTATCCCACCTCTGACCGCCTGCGATTCGAATTGGCCGAAGTCGCCGAACAGTTGGACAAGACCAATATCGCCGTCGCCCAGTATAAAAAAGCAGTTGAAATTGAAGATGCTTATCGCAACCAGTTTAAGATAATGTACCCGGGACGCGAAATCTTCAGCCGATTAGGCGAGGAAAAATACGAAAAAGCAAAGCAGCGAATAAAATATCTCTCCAGGCAACCGTCCCCATAATTTTATACGCTCTCTAATTTGCTCACTATTTCATCTGGTATATCAAAATTAGCGTATGTATTTTGAACGTCGTCGTGCTCTTCGAAATCATCCATCAGGGAAATTATTTTCTTTGCCGTCGCCGCATCGCTTATCGGCACGGTATTCTGTGGCACCATCGAAATATCGGATGACTCAACGGCAACACCTTTTTCCTTCAGCGCATTTTTCAGCTTCTCATAAGAAGCCGGCTCGCAGGTTATCTCGAATAGTTCCCCCGTGTTTGTCATATCGTCTGCGCCGGCGGCCAGAACAATCTCCATAAGCTCATCTTCGTTTGTCCCTGCGGTCTTAACGGTAATCAGCCCTTTCTTGCTGAACATCCAGTTGACGCATCCGCTTGTCCCCATCGAGCTGCCGTGCTTTTCGAAAATCTTCTTAATCTCCGGCGCCGTTCGGTTGTGATTATCCGTCAGTGCCTCGACCATTATGGCCACTCCGCCCGGCCCATACCCCTCATAGACCGCTTCTACAAAATTTTCTCCCCCAAGCTCCCCGGTGCCCTTTTTGATTGCCTTTTCAATCGTATCTTTCGGCATATTGACCGATTTAGCCTTGTCGATGGCATACCGTAAAGACAGGTTCGCAGCCGGATCGCCGCCGCCCGTCCTGGCTGCGACAATTATCATCCGGGCCACCTTGCTCCACACCTTGCTGCGTTTGGCGTCGACGGCTGCCTTCTTATATTTTATCCCTGCCCAGTGAGAATGACCTGACATACCTGCTCCTGACAAAATTATAAAAAACCGGTCAATAAAATTATAGTCTCTTCGATGACGAAATGCAACAAACCTTTCTGCGATCACTGTCCCGACGCCGTTCGCATCCGCACAGAATATAACGACGTTCGCGCCGTGATAAACAGCGTCTTCTTATCCTTCCCCCCGAAGCAGACGTTAGATGGCTGCTCAGGTATCTCTATCGTCTCTATCCTTTCGCCGTCTCTGTTATAAACAGCAACCACCTTGGTCGTCAGATAGATATTGCCTTCGTTATCTATAGTCATCCCGTCCGAACCTTCCGGCGCAAAAAGCTTTTTATTCGACAGCGTCCCGTCTTTATTAATGGTATATACAAAGGTCTTTCCCCCGCCGTGGTCTGCAACATAAAGCGTTTTGCCGTCGGCTGTCCCTATCACCCCGTTTGGCTTGACCATATCATCGATTACGCGGATAAGTTTCTTGCGGTCCGGCGTTAGATAATACACGTGCTCGCCGCCCTGCTCCATACCACTTCTGTCGCCGTAGCGAGGGTCAGTAAAGTAAATCCCGCCGTTCGGGTTAGCCCACAGGTCGTTTGGACTGTTCAGCATCTTGTTGTTATACCTGTCAGCCAGCACCTTCTTTCTGCCGTTACGTTTGATTGATACTAACCGCCGGCTGCCTCCTTCACAGACTAACAGGTTGCCCTTTTTATCGAAGTATAATCCGTTGGCCCCTCCGGAATCCTGTTTGAAAGTTATCAGTTTGCCGTCCAATGTCCATTTATGGATTCGATTGTTGGGGATATCGGTAAAGAATACATTGCCTTCAGCATCAGCTGCCGGCCCTTCCGTGAACCTAAACCCGCCGGCCAGTTTTTCCACCTTCGCGCCTTCCGCAACAACGCTCGTCTTCTCAGCGCCGCCGCTCACCACCGCCAACACCACCAAAACCACACCCGTTAAAACTTTCCTGCTCATTTCTTTCTCCTTTTTCTCAACTATTTTCTTTTCTATCCAAACCCCTCAGTGCGGCCTTAATCATAAAGTATCGACTGATACCATCGAGGCCGACCATACCTTTGATTTCACCGCCTTCCGCAACTATCATCGCGGTCTTTTTACTGAACATAAGCTTTTTATATACCTCATCAAGCGGCATATTCGGGTCAACCGAAACAAACTCCCTGTCCATAACTTCAGAGACAGGAGCATCCAGCCCTTTTTCGTGGATGCTGGCCAGGATTCTATCACGAGTCAAAATCCCTTCTACGCCGCCCTGACCTATAACAGGGAAATCATCCTGCCGGCCGTGATGAAAGTATTCGAAGGCCTGCCGAACCGGCTCATCAGGCCGAAGCGCGACAAAGTCCGTTGTCATCGCCTCACCGACAGGCACCTGACGCAGGAGCGACTTAAGCACGACCTGCTGCTTTTCGCTGCCGGCGCCGATGTAAAGAAATACGCCTATCAATGCCAGCCACCAGTTAAAAAATATCCCAAAGAAAATAAAAACCATCGCCAGGGCTTGTCCCACAAACACCGCTACTGATGTAGCTCTTACATAATCCATCTTTATCGCCAGAATCCCGCGAAGCACCCTGCCGCCGTCCATAGGAAATGCCGGTATCATATTAAAGACGGCAAGCATCACATTTATCCCAATCAATCCTGCGAAAAAAGTTTTAATCGAATCAGGATATAAATTAGACTCCCCGGCCCCTCTCCACTGGCCCACAAACATATAAAGAATCCCTGCGATTGCAAGGTTAATAAAAGGCCCTACTATGGCCATAGCAATCTCCTGGACAGGTTTCTCCGGCATTTCTTCCATTGTCGCTACTCCGCCAATCGGAAGTAACGTAATGCTCCTTGTCTCTTTGCCGAAGCGTCTCGCAATCAGGCTGTGGCCGACTTCATGGATTAGCACGCAGATAAAAATGGCACATATAAGAAGTGTTGCCAACAAGGCCCTGTTAACTCCAAATTCGCCCAGCACGGAAATAAACACGAAGAAAAGAAGAAGGAAAAATGTAGCGTGAATTCGAAACCTTATCCCGAATATCTTGCCGATATTTACAGACCATCTCATTTCAATAATTCCTTCACATCGTTGTCGGCTTCGCACTCACGCTTTCCATTTTTTCAATCCTTAACCCCGCCTGGCAACAAGCGACTAACTTTACCCGCCTCCGTGTTTGTATTGGTTGCAATCTTATCCGTACTCTGATTTTATCCATTTGTACAAGATAAAGGTGACTATCAATGTCCCCGCGCCGGGAAATAACCAGTGCCATAGGACTTTCACAATATCGGTGACGGGAGCTTCGCCGAATCGGTGATTTTCATCGTAAGAAAAAGAATCTGCGACCCCTTCGACCAAATCTAAGAGGCCCTTGATACTCTTGCCGTATAGTTCAAAACTCAAAATGGTCACCTTATTACTGCCAAGTAGTTTCAAGGTAGATAGGCCGATTGCCCCTCCTTTTTTCAGCGGTAGTACCATAGTTTCAAAAAAGATGTGCCTATTTGGGTCATAGTAAATTTGACGCTCGTATTCCGCATCTCTGGCAACATCTCCTCCTTTCATTAAGTCATCTCTAAAACCTTTCAGGTATTCATTACTCCTCTTCCATTGGAAATTCGACCGCACTTTCTCCTCGTATATGGATTCCATAGGCAGGCCTTTTTTCACCTCCCCAATTGCGCGGGCTTGGACCAGCATAGAGCTTTTCTCTTCCTCGTCTTTGGAACCGGCTTCTTGGCAAACCGCCAAAATCTCCATATCTTTGAATCTGATTTCATAGATTTTTGCATAATTGCTGAGCACCGCCTCCTCGGTAATCACTTCCCATCCTTCGGGCACCGTAAAAGAAAAATGCCACTTCGAATTGCTGTACTTCTCCTGTGCGGAGCAAACTGTTGCCAAAAGGCAAATACCGGCAGCTATAATAACGTGTCTCATTATAAATCTCCCTTAAACTCCGGCCTCGCTAATATCTATACCTTAAAACCGCTCACCGCCAAAAACTGCTCGTCCGCTGAAGTCTCGGCGAAGGCGGATTGGTGCTACCCCATTTTACCCAGATTCATCACTTTAACATCTCTTTCAATCGCTCCAGCTCCCCTTTTTTCATATGGTAGCTATGCTCGTCATCTGGAAATTCGCCGCTTTCCACCTCTTTTGTATATCTCTTAAATGCCTCGATTGTCGCCTCAGCCGCATTGCCATAACTCTTTGCAAATTTGGGACTTGACCCTTGCACCAGCCCTAAAATATCAGGTGCAATCAGTATTTGTCCGTCGCAGCCCGGCCCCGACCCGCAGCTGATGACCGGCACCTCGCTGCGTTTTGTAATAACCTCCGCCACCTCCGCAGCAGCCCCCTCGATTAATAGCGCCCCTGCCCCTGCGTTAACCATTTGCTCAGCAAGACTTACAAGCTCCGCCGCCATCTCCGCGGTCGTGGCTTCCGCCTTGAATTTCCCGGTTTTACTGATGCTCTGCGGCCTTATCCCGATATGGGCCATAACCGCCATGCCGGCATCGCTAACTGCTTTAATTACATCGAGATACGCACCACTGACCTCGATTTTTATCATTTGCGCCCCCGCCTCTACTACGAACCGCCCGGCGTTTTTCACCGCCTCACTTATACCAAGCTGATAGCTCAGAAACGGCATATCAGCCACCAAATACACATTCGGCGCCCCTCGACGCACTGCTGCCGTTATGGCAACCATAAAATCCATTGTCGCTGGCAGCGTCGAGTCAAAACCCAGCATATGCTGGGCCGCCGAATCGCCCACCAATATCATTTGCACATCGGTTTGAGAAACTAATTTGGCTGTGGTGTAGTCATAGCAACTGACTGCTGTAATTTTTCGATTTTGGCGCTTGGTCGCCAGTAAATCCGCAATCGTGATTTTAACATCCATATTAACCCTTCTAAAAAGATAAAGAAATAACAGCTATTTAGTTAAAATATGAGAACATAAATGGTTTAGCAAGCGTAAAATAATCGGGTTTTTGGGGCTAAATCCGGCTGTTTTTGAAAAAACGATAAAAAAATCGAGATTTTTACAAATAAAGGCTTGATTTTTGGTAAAAAAAGTACACCTTTTGCCAAATTTCCCTAAAGAATTCTTTGTTACTTATTCGATTAGATAGGTAAAGGGGAAATAAAATAGCTGGAGTTTAGGGTCATTATCCTATTGCTTTTCATCACCCTCCTCCGAAGCCAGATTCTGTTGTACAGGAATCTGGCTTTTTTTATCCCCAAGCTGTTAGTCAAAACAGGTAATTGCAGAGATACTGTGCAACGTTAAATTGGGAAAGAAGGTTATAGAATATTGTAACCGTTTATAGAAGCCGGTCGCAGGCTATATAATCAGGCTCAGCACTTCGCCGAGACCACATCTTAACATCATTTCATACCTTCAGCTTCTCTGAGAGGCAAGTCTGCGGTTACACTCAATATGATGCTTATCGGGTCAGATACATCGAATACCGCGCAAAGAAACGCCAGCGCATCTCTGCGCTGGCGTTCGACCATTAACTAAAAACTTATCGCTAGTTGCGAATTAACGTTTCCTACGTAACAGAGCCAATCCGCCCAAACCTAACAATGCAATTGTCGCTGGTTCAGGAACGACCCGGATGGCGTTAAGAGGCAGGTGCATGCTTCCACCCCAGTCAGTAGGATCTATCCACCCATAGAGCACGATAGTGCCCTGGCTGTCGGTCATAGCACACACAGTAGCTTGATGTAGCAAAGTCCCAAGATATGCGTCACCCTCATCATCCTCGGTATCTGTCTGCAGTTGAAATCTACGGGATTGATTTAACAGCCCGCAAGGCATATTGGAATCAACGCCGCCGCCAGCTATTGGGCCGTAGCCGCCACATGGGGGCTCGTCGGGATTGCTGCCATCGTAGCCGTTGGCCTCAAGCCATTCCTTCGGGTTGACTGTACTCCAAGCTCCGAATTTTCTCACTGGGTTATCTGTATTAATGACCCAGATACCCTGCGCCTCATAGCCCCAGAGTGAGACCTTGTACTGCGTATTGGGGGCCAGCTGAGTGAGTGTGAGCTTTAGGTAGTTCATTCCGAAGCCTTTTGAACCCGCCGAATATTCACCAGTTTCCCCAACATATGCAAAGCCGCCGCTGCGTTCGCGTGCGCCACCATTATATTGGTCTGTCTCCGGATTGGTACCACAAGCTTTCCTATATGCGGTGAGTTCTGCTATAGGATTCTCGTATGCATATTCAGCATAGGGATTAACGAACGTCTTACTTACCGGCGAATCCCAGCTCCCACTGGGACCAATCTCCCACTCCTGCCAGTGGCATTTTGTGGGATTGCCGCCCCTACCTTTGATGTCGATTTGCAGAGGATTTACACATGGATTAGGATCACCGTACAGGTCAAATCCTATGTAGGCTGCCGACGCCGGCACGCTCGTAACTAACACGAGACAAAGAATCATTAACTTTTTACACATAATTTACTCCTCCTTCTTAATTTTTCAAAAATTGAGAAATACTTTTTTTTGGCCACAAGCCAAAAAAACCAATCTCTCGTGATTCGACACACATCCATAATTCAGCGCCGGGTGTGGATTCGCCCGGTTACACACCGGACGACCGTCACAACTATGTACGCCTGTCTAACACGATTTTCTCGGAAATTGATTTCATCCTCCTCCTTACGGAAGATTTATCAAAACCCGCAAATTCGCCTGCTTGTTCAATTGTTGATTCTACCAGATTACCCATTTTCTCGTCAAGAGAAATTTTACCAGATTACAGAAAAAATTTTTTTAGAGACCAGGCAACACATAAGTTATTTCACTACAAAGCCTTACAAACACTACAAGCAGGGCCGAGGTGAAATTTTCCAAAAAAAATGCCCCCACCGCTTCCTAAATTTTTCTGCAGGCTGCACAAAATCGGAGAAGTTGCTTTGTCATAAATGGTTCGATTTCACTCACCATCCTGAGCAGAGTCGAAAGATTGCTCAATGCTTCGCTTCAGACTTGAGCCCAGCCTTGCAAAAAAACAGGTTTCATGTATATTGTTCTTTGGTAAAAGTAAAATAGAGAAAAATAACAGAATCTGCGCAACAGCAGATTGGTTTTGCGCATCTTATATAGCGAAGCATTTAAGGAAAAACAAAAGAAAGGATAATAATATGGCTGACACCGACGCCGTAAAGCAGGCGAAAAAGTTTTACGAAGATGTCCCTATGGAAACACGCGGGTTTTTCCTTAAGGGAGCAGGCTCTCTGGATTGGGGAATGAAGAACCGGCTGTCACGGATATTCAGTCCCGATACAGGCAGGACGGTAATGCTGGCTATCGACCACGGATATTTCCAGGGACCTACCACAGGCCTCGAGCGAATAGATTTGAATATTGTGCCGCTGATGCCTTACGCCGACGCTGTAATGCTGACTCGCGGAATTCTGCGAACTACGGTGCCGCCCTGGCTGACCAAACCAATTGTGATGCGCTGCAGCGGTGGACCAAGCATACTCAAGGAGCTTTCGGACGAACATCTGGCCGTTGATATCGAGGACGCCATCCGAATGAACGTCGCAGCGATTACACTGCAGGTGTTCATCGGCGGCAAATTCGAAAGCCGCTCCATCCGCAATATGACCCGCCTTGTGGATATGGGTATGCGATACGGTATTCCAACTATGGCCGTAACAGCAGTGGGCAAAGATATGGTCCGCGATGCAAAGTATTTCCGCCTGGCCTGCCGTATCTGTGCCGAGCTTGGCGCACAGTTCATAAAAACTTACTATGTCGAGGAAGATTTCGAGACGGTTACGGCCTCGTGTCCGGTACCGATTGTGATGGCCGGCGGCAAAAAAATCCCAGAACTTGATGCCCTGACGATGGCCTACAATGCAATCCAGAAAGGTGCTTCGGGCGTTGATATGGGTCGCAACATCTTCCAAAGTGATGCGCCCGCAGCTATGATGCAGGCGGTCCGAAAAGTTGTGCACGAAAACTTGAAACCAAAAGAAGCTCTGAAATTATACGAAACCCTCAAAGCTGAGAGTAAAAGAACCAAGTAATGAACGAAAAATCACTCCCCTTGAAAAACAAAGTCGCACTGATAACCGGTGCCGCCGGTGCTATCGGCTATGCAGTTGCGCAGGCGCTGCTGGAAAATGGTTGCAGCGTTGCAGCCAGCGACCTGCCCGGCCAAAAACTCGATTGTTTAACAGCGGACCTGAAAAAAGAAGCATCCGACAGGGTAATTAGCATTGCGCTCGATGTAACCAGCAAAGATTCCGTAACAAGCGGTTTTCAATCAGTAATCGATACCTGGGGTAAAATTAACATCGTGGTAATAAATGCCGGCATCGCACTGGTTGCAACTTTAATAGAGATGGATATCGAGGCCTTTCGCAAACTGGAAAAGGTAAATGTGGAAGGCACACTCCTTACACTGGCCGAGGCAGGCAGGCGATTTATAAAACAGGCAACAGGAGGAGACATCATCATTATGTCAACTAAGAATGTTCCCTCTCCAAGCGCCGGCTTCGGGGCCTATAGTGCAACCAAAGCCGCCTGTCACCAATTGGGACGAATCGCCAGCATTGAATTTGCCCAGTACGATGTTCGCGTGAATATGGTCGCACCCGATGCGGTATTCTCGGAAGGCAAATACAAATCAGGCCTGTGGGAAACTATCGGGGCCGACCGAATGAAAGCCAGAGGAATGGATGAAAAGCAGCTTCGGGAGTATTATCGCAACAGGAATCTGCTCAAGACAAGCATCACCGGCCGGGACGTGGCAAATGCGGTGTTGTTCTTCGCCACACGTCAAACGCCAACCACCGGCGCTACAATTCCTGTGGACGGCGGCCTGCCCGATGCCACGCCGCGATAAACCTGCAAAAGATTATTCCCCCGCTTCCGGACAGGACGTAATATAATCAATGCAATCACTCAAATTAGCTGTGGCAACAGCAACAGTACTATCAGCAGCTCCATAATAGAGATTAAGCTGATTTGTTTCTTTGTGAACAATAGCACCGGTAGGAAACACCACTCCGCCTACATCACCGATACGTTCGTAATCTTCTCGCGGCCCCAAAACCCATTCATCGCTTCGACGCAGAACTTTCCACGGCTCCTCCAAATCCAGCAAAGCCAATCCAACACGGTATATTTGTCCGGCAGTTGTGCTGCGGACGCCGTGGTAGAATATCATCCAGCCCTGTGGTGTTTCTATGGGCTGACAGGCAAGACCTACCCTGTGACAATCCCAGTAAGCCGAGCGTGTTGGAATCAGCAGCCTATGGTCGCCCCAGTGCTTCAAATCAGGAGAGAAACTAATCCACATATGCGCTTCACTGCGGACAATCGGCCTGTGAATTAATGCAAATCGTCCCTTGATTCTGCGAGGAAGCAAAGAGGCATCTTTATCTTCCGGAGGCAAAAGAGCGCCGAGACGGGCAAAGGTCCTGAAATTTTTCGTTATAGCCAACGAAACTACAGGGCCACCCTCGCTGAAAGAGGTATACGTAATGCCGAACTGCTTCTGTTCTTCGAGCCAAATAATACGAGGGTCCTCCAGCCCCCACTTTTCTTCCCCGGAACTTTGGTCGGCCTCCAGAGTTGGTGCAGGGTCAATTTCCCAGTCGGTTAACCCATCGGCGCTGCGCGCCACGGTCAAATGTGAGAAACCTCGCATATCCTCAACGCGAACCAGCAGCAGTATCTCTGTATTTAATTTAACTGCTCCAGGGTTAAAGACCGCATTCACCGGATAAGGCCAGTTCTCCGGTGTTAGTATAGGATTGCCTTCATATCTTTTGAAAAGCTCGAATGCTTTTTTTTGTTGTAAAAGCTCGACCATAGTTTTAGCCCTAAAATATTCATCCGCCTCCGGCGGATAAAAGGGACACCGGGAAACTACCTCTTACGCCGCCTACGTTCTAATCGGCAAGATGAGCAGCTTACCGTAAATTAAAAATACGAATTTTAATTACTGCTGCACAAAAATCCAACTATATAGGATTGATATAATAGCAAACCCGGAATTGCCCGGTCAAGTCCGGAGGTTATTGACCGGCAACGCTGTTTCTGTTAATCTGTTTTGTTTTTAGGAGAATAGTTAAATGAAAATCGACCGTTTAACTCTCGGTGCATATCAAACCAATTGCTTCGTCCTGCGCGAAAGCAAAACAGCCAAAGACTGCCTGATTATTGATGCAGGCCTGGCGGCTGATGAGCTTGTCGATTTCCTCCAAAAGCACGGGTTAAATCCGGTTGCTGCGGTTCTCACGCACGGCCACGTAGACCACGTTACAGGCCTGGCCGAATTACGACGCCGCTTCCCACACATAAAGGTCTACATCCATAAGCTCGATGCCGGAATGCTCACGGGGGAAAAAGATAATCTCTCGTCTCTGGCGGGTGTATCGTTTAGCCCCGCGCCTGCTGATTTTTTCCTGGAGGATGGAGACGTAATCGAGCAGGCCAATATAAAGCTGGACGTCCTTCATACCCCCGGCCACACGCAAGGTGGTATTTGCCTGTATTCAAAGGATGAGGGAATCGTTTTCGTAGATGATACTTTGTTTGCTGATTCGGTTGGCCGAACGGATATACCGGGCGGAAGCGCAACGCAATTGATAAAGAGCATAAAGCAAAAACTTTGCACCCTGCCTGATGAGACTATTGTTTATCCCGGCCACGGCCCACAGACTACAATAGCGCAGGAAAAAGCACACAACCCGTTTATCTCGCCGTAGCGCCAGCGAAGGCGGATTCCTGCAATAACCGACTTGTGGTGTTTTGGCACAAAGCATGCTAGGACCAACTCGCATCATTGGCCTAAGAATGTGACTACGGCAGGAGGAAAGAGTCCTTTATGAACAGTTTGACGATTACCAATAAACTATATTTCATCCCACAGTAACAACAGACCAAATTTCTGCAAAAAGTGTTGAAATCGGGCACCAATTACAATATAATATGGAGGTTAGAAAGCCATGACGTCGTCTGACGGAGCTATCTGCAAAATACAAGTATGGGGTACTAAAATGAAAAGATGTAAGCGCTGTATTATCCCAGAGGTACCTGGGGTTACCTTCAACAAAGATGGTATTTGCAGTTGTTGCCTGAGCTACGAGGAGGAAAAGTGTTTAGGCAAAGAAGAATTAGATAAAATCATCAGTTCGATCAGGAAAAAAGACAACAGATACGATTGTATCGTTCCTCTGAGTGGTGGAAGAGATAGTACCTTCGTTCTGTACGTAGCTAAAAAAATATACGACTTGAAAGTTTTAGCCGTGAATTATGATAACGAGTTTAGAACCGACCAAGCGGTAATTAATATGGAGAACGCTTGTAAACGGCTTAACATCGACTTTCTTTCGGTTCGCTCCAAAAGAAATATTGCGCAGCAAATGGTAAAGTGTGCTATACGTTCTTCTGTATCAATTGGATATCCTTGTCTGTGTCGCGCATGTGAATACGGTTACAGAGCTGTTATTTACAGAGCTGCAGAAAAATATAAAGTGCCATTAATACTATGGGGGCAATCATCGGCCGAAAAATTGCCAGAAGCATTTATAAACTTGGGGAGGAATAAGTCCTTAAGAAAGTTTCTAAAACTGCTAAAGGTCAATTTTTACAAAGTTGAGTTTTGTGCGCTGCTGCAGAAACTTGAATTTTATGTACCCGGCACTAAGCTCTTTAAAAGAAGTTATCTTCCTACCTTAAAGAATAAGGATATAAAAGAAGTTCGCTTATTTGACTACATACCATGGGATAGAAAAAAAATAAAAGAGACTATAATAAATGAACTTGGTTGGAAAAAACCTCAAGGTCACGTGTCAACGTGGCGAACCGATTGTACGCTCCATGATCTTGCGAATTATTATTCCTTTAAGCGGTTTGGTTGTAGTCGATCCTGTTTCGGATATACCAAGATGATAAATAGTAAGCAGATAGATAGGGAGGAAGCTTTGAAGCAGGAAGAAGAAATGGCGGCAAATTACGTAGAAAATATACGAGAATTGTTAGAAGATAAAATCGGTTTGTCAGAAAAAGAGGCAGATAAAATATTATCATTCGACCCGCAAGTTACCAAGTAAAACGTGATCATTAACGTATAGTATGCTGGTGTTGCCGCCCTATAAATAAAATTAATCCAACGATGGAATTCGTTTTTGGTCTCTGGTCTTGAGTGTCTGTTCGCTATCCTTTAAACCCTATCTACTATCAAAAGTTATTGAAGTATTCCGGCTTGCCGTCGTCACTGTCGTAACGTGTCGTATCTTCCCCCTCTGCGTCGATTCTGATTCGCTCGATACGCTCAGCTCGTTTGCTGATACTGTCAACGATAACCAGAATTGCACTCATTTTCACATCGCCGGTCGCTATTTCAAAAGGCACAGGCATCCGCGTCCTGAATGATTTTAAAACACTCTCCGTGCCTCGGCCAATCACCGAATCATAAGGGCCGGTCATCCCGATATCAGTAATATATGCTGTGCCCTTAGGCAGAATTTTTTCGTCGGCTGTTACAACATGTGTGTGAGTGCCGAAACAGCAGCTTACCCTGCCGTCAAGATGATAGCCCATTGCAATCTTTTCACTTGTGGCCTCAGCGTGGAAATCAACAAATATGATGTCGGCTTGTTGCTGAAGCTGCGGCAGAACCTTATCAATAGCATTATAGGGACAATCAGCTGGCCTCATAAACAACCGGCCTATCAGAGAGACGACACCTACGGTCGGCCCCTTGGCTGTCTTATAAATTCCGAAATATCTACCCGCAGCTAATTCGGACAGATTCGCAGGCCGGACGATATTGTCCGCTGTCTCCAACGTTTCAACAATCTCCCTTTTGCGGTAAGTATGGTCTCCCAGCGTAATCAGATTCACGCCATATCTTAGCAGTTTGGTATATATTTGCGGAGTCAGACCCGAGCCGCCTGCAGCATTTTCAGCGTTGGCTATTACGCAGTCGATGCTCATCTCCCTGACCAATGACTTAAGTTTCTCGGCGACAACACGTCTGCCCGGCCGACCCACTATATCACCAATACAAAGTACATTTATCTTCATAGTTCGTTGCTCGTGGTCCGATTCACTAATATCTCCGACTATCTGCTATTTTGCATACTCGATGCAGCGCAGCTCGCGAAGCAGCGTTACCTGGATTTCGCCCGGATATGCCATTTCACTTTCAACCTTGTTGGCAATATCACGTGCGATTTTCATTGCTGATTCATCGTCAATTTTTTCGGCGTTCACAATTACACGGATTTCGCGTCCCGCCTGAATTGCATAAGCGTTTTCGACGCCTTTGAAGCTGTTGGCGATTTCCTCCAGCTTCTCTAATCGTTTGATATATCTTTCGAGAGTCTCTCTTCTGGTCCCCGGCCGCGACGCGCTTATCGCATCGGCAGCGGAAACCAGCGGAGTATAAGGATTATCCGCCGGGATGTCCCCGTGATGTCCCGCAACGGCGTTCAGCACAATAGGCGATTCGTTGAAACGTTTGAGAAAGTTTGCGCCTATATCGGGGTGACTGCCTTCAACCTCATGGTCAATGGCTTTACCGATATCATGAAGCAGTCCCGCACGTCTGGCTATTGCCCCGTCCAGACCAAGCTCATCAGCCATAATCTGAGACAGAAATGCCACTTCAATGCTGTGCCGAAGCACATTCTGGCCGTAACTTGTCCTGAAGCTCAAAGCACCTATCAAACTGAGCACTCTATTACTCAAACCTCTGACATTGGCCTCGACTGCGGCGTCTCTGCCGAGCTGCAGAACCTTCTGGTTAACTTCTTTTTTGGTGCTTGCGACAAGCTCCTCGATTCGAGACGGATGGATCCGTCCGTCCTGTATCAGCCTTTCCATCGCAAGGCGGGCAACTTCACGTCTGACGGGACTGAAGCCGCTTACAACAATCATCCCCGGAGTGTCATCGACAATCACATCTACGCCCGTGGCCTTCTCAAACGCACGGATATTTCGGCCTTCTCTGCCGATAATCCGCCCCTTCATATCGTCGTTTGGAATCTCAACCGTTGATACGGATACTTCGCACGTATGCTCAGCAGCATAACGCTGAATGGCGCAGCTGATTATTTCCCGGCTCTTTTCACCGGCTATTTCGTTGCTTTCTTCGACCTTGCGGGCAATCAAAGCTGACATCTCGTGCTCGCACTCATCTTCGAGCCGTTTCAGCAGCAGCTCCTTGGCTTCTTCAACACCCATCCCGGCGATTTTAAGAAGCTGGTTCTTCTGCTGCGCCGCCAAAATGGAAAGCTGCTTTTCCTTGTTGTCGATATTGTGCAATCTTCTCTCGACCTCTTTTCCCTGCTGTTTTAATGTCTTTTCCTGCTGTTGGAGAAGTTCGGCCTGCCGGTCGAGGGCATCCTCGTGTTTGCTTAATCTCATTTCGTTCTCGTGCAGCTCGGCTCGAACTCGGTTGGTCTCTGCTGTAAATTGTTCCTTTTTCTTGATGTTTTCTTCAGCAGCATCAATCTGCGCAGATTTAATTATATTCTCCGCTTCCTTTTTGGCAGCATCGATTTGCCGTTGCAGGTCCTCCTTAAAGGCTTTGGCCTTGGCCCTGGTAATCATCTGAAAGACTATAGCAGCTAAGGCGAGCCCCAGAATAAAAGTAACAATTGGGACAAAAACAGACGGGAGGCCAACTTGCATCATTATGGCATCCATAATTCCTACCTTTCATTTGCAGTTACAAAACGTTCAAAGTACTACTCAATGGAGTTCAATCGCGGCTCTTACGGCAGGAAAGCTACAAAGAAATGGTTGTGAATTATGAAATCTTTTTTTTGCTGGAGCGTAGAATCAACTACTACCTGGGGGTCAAAATTGCCTCTAATTGTGGCATTCTTGGCGCCAACGAGTTTCTTTTTTCCCCAAAATCGCTGATTTTATGCTCAATACCGGCACTTCTTCGCTGGTAAGCAAAAGTTTTTTCAAACAGATTTCGTTTCACTCTAAATTCACTCTTTTTCCGTCGCTTCTCGAATCCCTGTCTGCTTCTCTCTTCGTTCTCTGCAACGGTTTCTTAATATGTTTCTGTAGCTTAACCACCGTTCGAGAAAGGACTTACACTCACTTTCTCTATTGCTTGTCCCTTTACAAGGCAGTGTAAACTCTACAGATGATACGGGACAATCCGCAATCCTGTTCATCAGTTGATATATCGAATACTATGCTATACTACTTTTGGCAATTGGTCAAGAAAAAAAACTTTTATAACGCTTTTGACAAAAATTTCTATAAGTCCTTCACAAAAAGGAGGTTATACGCTCCCAACAGCTCGGCTTTTCAGCATTTTGAGGCTTATTTTGTGTGCTTTTTTACCAAAAACGTATGTTTTTCGAGGCGGCGATTTTTGCAATGGCCGAAAGGCCGGTTTCAGGATAATATATTGCAAATCTTAACTGGCGCTCACAGAAACAGAATTCGTTTAGGTTAGCAGATGAGTAAAAAGCAAAAAGATTCAGAAACAAAAACAACCGAGAAGAAACCGCTTCGGCCGGCTTTAATTGTTTCGGCTGAGACTATCTCCGAGTATTCGATATTCTTAAAGCACCTGCTGGTTGGTCTGGTTGACGACTCGATTCCCGTGGCCCTGGTCTGTCCGGCGAAGTACGACCTGGGTTCTGTCGTTCCGCCGCCGGTCGAGGTTATCAGGTTCCCGGCCTTCGACTCGCCTCTGCTCAAGCGGCAAAACAAAAAAAAGCTTATCGAGCAGCTCGGCGATTTTAAGCCGACCGTTCTGCACTGCTTGTGCCAAGACGAAGCGCATTTTGCCAGGCAGTTGGCATGGCAGCTTGATTTGCCATATCTATTGATGGTCACTTCTCTGCAGAAGCGGTTCGGCCGGCTTTTTATCTCCCATAGTCGTTGCGCAAAAATCATCGTCCCGGCTGAAACTCTCGCCGCTAATGTTGCCGAACTCTACCCCGCCTTTACCGACCGCATCGAGCGGATAAATATCGGCACCTTCGCCTCGGAGACAAGCAGCTGTTTCCGTGAGCCACGCTGGCTCGCAAGTATGGTAACGGCTCATCCGTTGAACAACGAAAGCGATTTCGAGAATCTGTTCGGTGCGGTAAAGCATCTGGCTATTGACGGATACGAATTTATGCTGGTGATAACAGGCGGCGGACGGGCGGAAAAGCAGGTCTGGAAACTGCTGACAGCGCGCGGCCTTTCGCAGATTGTTACCATTGTTCCGAGATTGGAGATGCTGCGTCCGGTTTTGGCTGCCGGTGATATTTTCATCCAGCCCAGGCCCAGCGATACTTTTAATCCTTTGCTGCTCGAAGCAATGAGTGTCGGGGCGGCTGTCGCGGGCTGTAAGGGAGGAGTAGATGATTTGATTATCGAGGACGAAACTGCGGTTGTGTTCGACCCGGCTGATGAGTTGAGTATATATAACACGCTGAAGCGCCTTTTCGACAGGCGAGAGCTGGCGCAGCAAATCGCTAAAGCAGCGCAGCAGTATTTGAGAGAAAATTACACCGTCAGCAATATGATTTCTTCTACCCTGCAGGCCTATTACGATGCCCAGACCTGGCTCAAACACCGCCGCCGGTCTTAACGCGGCAAGCAAGATTGGCTTCGTTTGGGTTCGTTTTGAACGATTCGCCGTTTTAAGTTTTTGGTTATTAGTCATTGTATTTGCTGAGCTTACACTCATTTTTGGCATTTCGAAAATTGGCTTTGTTTGACATATTTCTGTTCATTTTGATTGAAATTTCTGCTCAGCGCAGAAAATCTCTGCTTTCGTCTTCGCTTCGCTACGACGAAAAATTTACTATTTATTATTTACTATTTATAAATGATGGTTTGAGTTAGCCGGATGGCATTGGCAATCCCTTTAAAGAGAGACCGTCTCTCTACGATTAGACGGACTTGCGCGAATGATGCGAAAAAGTGTTCGATTCTCAATACCAGATTCTCGTAACTCGTTTTGGGAAAAGGAGTAAAAAAAATTTGGAAAAATGGGGTTTAGGGGTTCAACTATATGCGCTTTTGATTGAAAATCGCTGATTATATTGATTCATACTGATTACGCTGATGAAATGGATTTATCTAAGCCGCGGGGGCTTTTACAATTTTGCTGTTGTTTCCGGAAGCCGCAATGAGGAACATTAGTATTACGCAGGAGCGAAGCGACGAAGTAAATAGGGAAGATGGCCGAATGGTTCGGCAAGCTCACCATAAAAACTGGAGGACGCAACAGCAAATACCGTCAATATGGCACAGCTAAAACTTACCAAACTCGAATCTTGACTTTCCTTCTCTCATATACTAAATTCCTATAAAACCGTGTCGTATGTTATTATATTAGAGCTATAAAGTTTCGGTTCAATTGAATGGGGATTAGATGACCGAGAAACAGAATAACTTGCATTCAAAGGTCTCGCAGGCAGTTGCATACTTTTGGCAAACACGACAAAGTCAGGTAGAGAAGCAAAAGCAAACTGGCTCGACAGACCAAGGCTTTAGAGGGGCGGTCACAGGCGGCGCACAAATGGATGGGTTTATTAGCCTCGTTACTGAAACAATCGCTTCGGCTGGAATTGACAAACAGCACATTTATTTTCAGAAATCTTTGGAATTACCCGGTTACTTTCGCCCCACGAAAGAGTGGGATTTGCTGGTGGTAAAAGATAATCAATTGATAATAGCTCTGGAAGCCAAATCCCAAGTAGGTCCATCTTTCGGAAATAATTTCAACAACAGAACCGAAGAAGCAATGGGAAGCGCCTTGGATTTATGGACTGCCTACAGAGAAGGTGCCTTTAACAAAACAGTCAAACCCTGGCTGGGATACCTTTTTATGCTGGTGATAACAGGCGGCGGACGGGCGGAAAAGCAGGTCTGGAAACTGCTGACAGCGCGCGGTCTTTCGCAGATTGTTACCATTGTTCCGCGGCTGGAGATGCTGCGGCCGGTTCTTGCTGCCGGTGACATTTTCATCCAGCCCCGGCCCAGCGATACTTTTAATCCTCTGCTGCTCGAAGCAATGAGCGTCGGGGCGGCTGTCGCCGGCTGTAAGGGAGGAGTCGATGATTTGATTATCGAGGACGAAACTGCGGTTGTGTTTGACCCCGCTGATGAGTTGAGTATATATAATACGCTGCGGCGGTTGTTCGACAGGCGAGAGCTGGCGCAGCAAATCGCCAAAGCAGCGCAGCAGTATTTGAGAGAAAATTACACCGTCAGCAATATGATTTCTTCCACCCTGCAGGCCTATTACGATGCCCAGACCTGGCTCAAACACCGTCGCCGGTCTTAGCCCGGCGGGTAAAATTGGGTTCGTTTGGGTTCGTTTTGAATGGTTCGCCGTTCTAAGTTTTTGGTTATTAGTCATTGTATTTGCGGAGCTTACACTCATTTTTAGCATTTCGAAAATTGGGTTCGTTTTACATATTTTGTTCATTTTGATTGAATTTTCCCTTCTGCGCAAACCATCAGCGGTGATAAATCCGAAGCACGAAAACGGATAATCACACTAAACGAATTTAACGGTTTGGCCAGCTTGGCCCTGCTGAGCGATATGCGTTCATCTACTGATGAACGGACGGTATTATATCAAATTTCGGGTAAAAGTAAAGGAAAAAATTTGCTGTTGTTTCCGTAAGCCGCAATGAGGAACCTTAGTGTTACGCAGTCCGCAGGACGGAGTAAATAGGAAAAAGGGCCGAACTGGAGGACACAACAGCAAATTTTTGAGTTGAGGAGCTGGTGAATTTTTTAGGTGAAATAGTAACTATTGCAAATCATTTTTCGCTTAATCGTTTTATTTCCTGCTGAATTTCAGGGATAACTTGAGGATTGTGAATGATTTTGTTTTTTCCTTCGGTTATTGAAATAATGTAAAAAACTTTACCCCCATATTTCTTTGTGAATTTCTCATGTGTGCTTTTTTGGAATTCAAGCTCATTTATTATTTGTGTAATATAAGCGAAACCTGCCGGTTTAATTTGTAAGCCGATGTAGCTTCCTTTGACATCAATATAGAAATCAATATTATAACCTCTATCCCACTCATCAGGCGCTGGGAGTATTTTCACTCCTAATTCTTTTTCGAGACGGCCATAAATAGTCTGAATTTCAGATTTATAACCGTCAAATGTTCTCGCAATAACAAGGTCAATTAAAAAGTCAATACAATCCTGTTCGGTTATACTTTCTATCTCGGAGCGGCAAATTTCTGTCACTTTTATAAATAGTGTCCTGCCAAGCTGCTCTAAATGCTCCCGAGTGTATACGTTTGAATAGTAATATTGCTCCCATTCTTCCACTGTTTTTGGGGCACATTTTCTTATATGCTCAGCGACAGGACCAACTTTATTCTTGCGCGTAAGTCCCCAACGCATATTTGCGCCGTTTAGTATCCATTCTTTAGGCATTTGAGTCTCCAAGTTAAATTAACGGCCAGAAGAATATGAACATAGTTTGGGTAAGCCGAATTTCTCCCGCCACTTTTTCTCTATATATTCTGTATATAGAGTTTCTAAGCCGGTTATGAAATACACTTTAAATTTATACCTTCGATGTTTAGGTTCAAAAATATTAACACCATTTCGAAAGTAACATTCTTTGCTACTTTTTAGGAAACTTCTTTCTTTTCTAGACAAGAACAACTTGAATAGCAACTTTTTATCTCTAATAGGCTTAAGCTCATCGTCTTTACTGTTTATCCTGTTAGATTGACATTCGACATAAGGAACCTTCCCCTTTGCTGACATTACCTTTTTCCTATGAGAGATAGATTTCTTATAATAAATATCCAAACTTATTCCTGACCAACCAGCATTTTCTTCCCCCTGTAGATGATGTATTATTCTGTCTTGAACATTATCCTTTGCTATGCCATTGTATATGATTTCTCCCCTATGTATTTTCTCGGGAATTTCATTTTGATGAAATCTATGTTTTACAGGCTCATTGGTCCAAACCCAGTAACAACCTCCAGTATTCGGGATTAGATTAAAATCATTTTTTGTTTTAATAACGACAAAATCAACTTTGTTCAAAAATTTATCTGGGATTTTAATTTTCTTTTCTAATTTCTTAAATTTCTCTTCCTCTTTTTTCCATACAGATTCGGAGAATTTGTTTTTTACACGCGGACTCATTGCGTCTCCTACTTAACGGAGAGGTATTTTGTTTGTAATTTACAATTTGTTGAAGAGTCTATACCGACCAAGCCCGCTTTAACCAGATGAGCATTGATGAAAGTTTTATTCTGCAGGTATAAATAACACAATAAATTATTTTGATTGTCGTGTTTAATCTGTCCGAACTTCATAAATACTTTCTGCCCCTTTGTTTTTGTCCGCAAAAATTCGATGGCTTGAGCTTTCTTTTCGGTTTTTTCCTTTATACCTATCAGGCGAATTTTAAGGCCGTCATCAAGTTCAAGTTCTGTAGGGGAAATAACTTTTTTTACACTATGATAGTCCTGTCTTTTTCGGCTATCGCCGTTAATTTTAGAACCAAACTGTAATCTTCGGGGGTCGATTTTTTTATCGAATTTTACGGGATCTTTAAAAACGTAGGGCAGTTTTTTTATTTCCTCTTTCCAGTCAATTTCATCCTCCCTGTTTTGTGCAAGCTCAACGTTAAACTTATCAAAAAATTCCTTTTCCTTTAAGCCAAGTTTTTCTTTGATGACAGGTATGAAGCTTGAGTTTATTTCATACCCTATCGAATTTCTTTCAAGGTTTTTTGCTGCCAAAGATGTTGTGCCGCTACCAACAAAGGGGTCCAATATTGTGTCGCCGACGTAGCTGAACATTTTAATAAGCCGGCGGGGGATTTCTTCCGGAAACATTGCCAAATGGCCATTTTGTTTTTCGCCGGGGATATTCCAATGGCCCGCAAAGTACTGATTCCATTCTTCTATAGTAAGCTTTGATTTGTCCTTGATATTTTTCGGAACAGCTTTGCTGATACCTGGTTTTTTGAAAATCAAGATAAACTCATAGTCTATCTTGATAATGCCATTTCGGGGATATGGAAACGAACCCATTATCGTTGCGCCGCCGGTAGTATTGCAGGTTGTTACCTTTTGCCAGATAATTGCTCCCATATAATCAAAACCGACGGTTTCACAGAATTTGATTATTTCGGTACGAATAGGGATTATCTTATATCTGCCATAATAAACCGACCTTGCAAACTGGTCGCCGATATTTATACATAATCGGCATCCGTCCTCAAGAACTCGGAAACACTCGTTCCACACAAGGTTAAGATTATTTATATAATTCTCGTAAGTATCGTCAAAACCTATCTGACTGCCGTTGCCATAATCTTTTAATTGCCAGTAGGGAGGTGAAGTTATAATAAGTTGAATAGATTTGTCATCTATTTCAGTCATTTGTCTTGAATCACCGATTATAATTTTGTGTTTCGTCATAGTATAAAATCAAGTTTTTTAATTATTCAAGGCTATCGCCGGGCGAATCGTCTCACCATTTTCAATCTAACAAACCGTATTCCTTCAGTGTTTGTCGCAGAACGGCTTTTGTTTTTTCATCCAGCGGCGTCATCGGCAGGCGCAATTCTTCAGAGGCCATATTCAGCATCGCCATAGCCGCCTTGACCGGTATCGGGTTGGTCGCCAGGCCGAGCATATCCCTGCACAGGGCAAAGAGCTTCTTATGCCATTTCAGGGCGGATGTGAAATCGCCTTCCAGGATTAAATCGGTCATTGCTTTTACGTCGGCAGGGACAATGTTGGCCGCTACGCTGATAACGCCCTTGCCGCCGACCGAAGCGATGGGCAGCGTAAGCGAATCATCGCCGGAGATAATGGTTATACCGCATCGGGTCGCAATTTCACTGGCCATATCCAGCCTGCCGGTTGCTTCTTTGATTGCGACAACATTTTCGATTTCCGACAGCCGGGCAACGGTCTCGGCCGTCAGGCCAGTCCCGCCGCACCGGCCGGGTATGTTATACAAAACGAGCGGCAAATCGACCTCTTCTGCTATCGCTTTGAAATGCTGGAAAAAACCTTCCTGTGTCGGCTTATTGTAATATGGGCAGACCTGCAGTGTGGCATCGGCGCCGACCTTTTTTGAAAACGCAGTCAGCTCGATGGCCTCGGCGGTCGAGTTTGAGCCGGCACCGGCGATTACCGGCACGTTACCCCGTGCCGCCTTGACCACTCTTTCGATGACTTCTTTGTGCTCGGAGTGACTTAGGGTCGGCGATTCTCCTGTTGTGCCGCAGGGAGCTATTGCATCTATTCCGCTTTCCAGCTGGAAATCGACAAGCTCATCAAGCGTTCGAAAATCAATCTCACCATCCTGAAAGGGCGTTACCAACGCCACCATTGCTCCTGTGAACATCTTAACCTCCTAATTTGCTTTTTTGTTCACTTATGCTTTTGTACTCTTACGCAGCACTTTCAAGTATTCTTTAACCGCGTTAAAAAGGCCCATCTCAAGAGCATCAGCTATCAAGGCGTGGCCGATAGAGACTTCGAGCACGCCGGGGACTTCAGTGAGAAATCTTCCGAGGTTATCAAGGTTCAAATCATGCCCGGCATTAACGCCCAGGCCGGCATCAACAGCAGCACGGGCAGCATACGCATATTGCTGTAAAATTTCGTCCACGCCTTCGCCGGCCCGAAACGCGCTGGCATACGGTTCTGTGTACAGCTCAACGCGGTCGGCGCCGATTTCCCCGGCTGCCGCAGCCCCGGCAGCGTCGGCGGCCATAAAAAGACTAACACGAATGTCCAACGCCTTCAACTTTTTAATAACAGGGGTAAGTTTTTTCCCGTCGGCTTTCAGATTCCAGCCGTGGTCGGAAGTGTTCGCATCCGGTGCATCCGGCACTAAGGTGGCCTGGTCCGGCCTGACCTGGCCGACGACCTCCATATATTTGCCGAGAAAAGGGTTGCCCTCTATATTGAATTCAACAGCGGTTACTATCTTAGCCAGCTCATAAACATCGGCATATTTTATATGTCGTTCGTCCGGCCGAGGGTGAACCGTTATCCCATACGCACCGGCTTTGATTACGGTCTTGGCTGCCTCTGTGACACTCGGTATTCCAATATCGCGCTGGTTACGCAGTAATGCTATCTTATTTACATTAACGCTGAGCTTTGTCATCTTTCTTACCGCAGAGCTCGCAGAGAACGCAGAGATAATAAAAATTTAATAAATACTTAATTCTTTACTGAGTTTTTTGGAAGCATCTGGAAAACTATTTACCATACGAACAATACCATCTTTCAAAACTTTGACGTTGAAGTTTATCAGCAGACCTACCTTGCAGCCGGAGAGTTTCAGGTAGGAAAGCAACTGGGCTTCGTGAATAGGAGCCAGTCCGTCAATGCTCTTGACCTCAACAATGACTGATTCCTCAACGAGGATATCCAGCCGATAACCACAATCCAATTTTACCTGCCGATAAACTATGGGCAGGGGCTTCTGTTGTTCTACTTTCAGGCCGTGCTCGGCAAGTTCAAAAAGCAGGCAGGCCTCGTAAGCAGATTCCAGCAAACCAGGCCCTAAAATGCGATGGACATTCACAGCAGCACCAATAATAGCATCTGTAATTTGATTTAATTTCTCTTTTTCTGTCATCTCAGCGTTCTCCGCGGTAAAACAAACCTCCGCAATTATATCGCCGCAAAAATCTACATCAAGCAAATTAAGCAGTCTCTATTTCCTTGCCAAACCAGCTTTTTCCGGTTATATAATCGTTATGAAGCTAAGCTGGGCCACTCGCATTACGATTGTTCGGATACTGCTGATAGTTCCGTTTGTCAGCTGTATGCTCAAGATAAATGACCCTGAGATTACTTCTGCAACGCAGGACTTACTGCGCTACATTGCGACCTTTATTTTTCTGATTATGGCGGTCAGCGATGCAGTCGATGGTTTCTTCGCCCGAAGAAAAAAACAGGTTACACAACTTGGGGGGTTTCTGGACCCGACGGCAGATAAGCTACTTATAACCTCCGCGTGCCTGCTGTTGGCCTCGCAACACAGCCACGTCAACGGGTTCCTGTTGCCGCCGACGGTTGTGGTTTTGATAATCGGCAAAGACCTGCTCCTGTCGATTGGTTTTGTGATTATTTATTTTATCACTTCGCGGCTTTTTATCGCCCCTGTGTTAATGGGCAAAATCGCCACAACCCTGCAATTGTCAATGGTAACAGGGATTCTGATTGCCCCTGAAGTTTCCACTTTCGCACCCGGGTGGATTTGGTTCCTGCGGGTGCTCTGGTGGTCTGCGGCCGGGACAGCCATCCTGACAACTCTTATTTACATTCGTAACGGAATTCGCTATATTGAGCAGCACGAACAAAAAGGTGCATCCGGGCAAGCGTGAACGAAATACCAGATACGCCTGGATTCCCGCAATGCGGGGTCCCTGCACAAGATACGAATATGGCGATACAATTCAGTGAAATACCGGAAATTCTGGAAGAGCTTCGCAAGGGCAGGATGGTCATCCTTGTCGATGCCGAAGACCGTGAGAACGAAGGCGACCTGGTTTGCGCCGCCGAGAAGGTAACGCCGGAGATTATAAACTTTATGGCCAAATTCGGCCGCGGTCTTATCTGTCTTCCGTTGACCGCTGAGAAATGCGATTTGCTTGGCCTTTATCCCCAGACGATTGAAAATACGGCCCGGTTTGAAACGGCCTTTACCGTCAGTATCGACGCCGCTGCCGGCATAAGCACCGGCATCAGCGCAGCCGACAGGGCGCGGACAATTCAGGCTGCAATTGCCGATGGTTCGAAACCTGCCAACCTTGTTCGTCCCGGTCATATATTTCCGCTCCGCGCGCGTGAGGGCGGCGTATTGGTTCGGGCCGGTCAAACTGAAGGGGCTGTTGACCTTGCCCGGCTGGCGGGATTAACACCGGCGGGTGTAATCTGCGAAGTTATGAACGAGGACGGCTCAATGGCACGAGTGCCGCAGCTGCTCGATTTCTGCGAAAAGCACAATCTTAAAATTGCTTCAATTGCAAAGCTCATAGAATACCGTCTCCAGAGCGAAAGCCAAATTAAACGAATCGAGACTGTAAATTTGCCTACCGACTACGGCGAATTTAAGCTCGTCGCTTACCAGAGCATAACTTCTTCGGAGCCACATCTGGCTTTATGCAAAGGCAGTGTCGGCGAGCTTGACGCCAATGGTGCGCCTATCGAACATACAGAACCGGTCCTTGTAAGAGTTCATTCGGAATGTATGACGGGCGACCTGTTTCATTCGCAGAGGTGCGAATGCGGCTATCAATTAATAACCGCGATGGAAATGATTGAAAAGGCCGGTGAGGGGGCGCTGATTTATCTCAGACAGGAGGGCAGAGGCATCGGCCTGACGAACAAGCTGCGGGCTTATAAGCTCCAGGAGCAGGGCCTGGACACCGTCGAGGCCAATCTGAAGCTGGGCTTTTTAGCTGACAAGCGAGACTACGGAATCGGTGCGCAAATCTGTCGCGATTTGGGGCTTAGGAAAATACGAATACTGACCAACAACCCAAAGAAAATAAGCCGTCTCGAAGTTTATGGTATAAAAATTATTGAGCAGGTGTCGTTAAAGGCCAAACCCGGCAGGCACAATGTCGACTATCTCAGGACAAAAAAATACCGTCTTGGCCATATACTTGATGAGGACCTGTAGTTTTATGAAAGTAGTTGCTGCAATAGTGCAGATGTTTTTATTGCTTCTATGCGGAGCTGGCTGTGGACCGGCGGACATCGGATTGTCCCCTAAAGCTAATAGCGGTTCTAACCAGCTTTCTGAATCCACTATGGGACGCCTCACGGCATACGGCCCGATGAAAGTTGATATTATGCCGTTGACCGAATTTACCCACGCTGGTGATAGCAAAATAATAAAGGTCTACGTGAGCTTGCTGGATGCATTCGATTGTCAAATAAAAACACCGGCCGTATTCCGTTTTGAGCTATACGACAAAGTCCCTCGCTCCGCTGAGCCGAAGGGCAGAAGAATTACTATGTGGCCGGATATCGATTTGAACGATGCGGCCAAAAACAACGAGCACTGGAAGGATTTCTTAAGGGCATACGAATTCGATTTGCCTTTCGAGCCGGAAGGCGGCAAAAGCTACATATTACAGATAACATCTCTGTGCCCGGACGGCAGGCGGCTTTCAGCCGAATTTACTCTTAAACGCACACGTTGATGGGTTTCGCCGGCAGGCGAGTTTTGTTTATTTTTTATGGGAACTTTTCAGGTTAATATTGGTCTAAAGGAGAAAAGGCGTGGCCGAAGCTGCAAATGCCGGTAGGCATCCCATAGCAGAAACAAGCAGTAATGATGCCGTTCTTGTTCAGCAGGCCCGGCAGGGCGATTCTGCGGCAACCGAAAGGTTGATTCGTAAGTATCAGAATCGAATATATAACGCCATATTGAGAATATGTGCAAATCCCGATGATGCTGCGGAACTTACACAGGACACGTTTGTCAAAATAATAGAGAATATAGATAAATTCGAGGGCAGAAGCAGCTTTTACACCTGGGCTTTTAGAATAGGCGTTAATCTGACCCTAAATTACTGCCAGAGAAATATCAAGATGGGGCTTAAAAGCCTCGATACACAGGATAGCGACGACAACACTGATAAGGGGGTATTGAAGAAATTTCTGACTGATGATAATTTGCCTGACCCCGCTGTCGTGGCCCAGAACAAGGAGCTGTGCAGGTTAGTTTCGAAAGCCCTTGGAAAATTGGATGATGCGCAGCGAGCCGTCGTTGTCCTGAGGGATATTGAAGGTATGAGTTACGCTCAGATTGCCGAAGTCCTTGACATCGAGTTAGGCACGGTTAGAAGCCGGCTCAGCAGAGCCAGAACCGGTCTGAGGGAGATTATGGAGGCGTTAATATAATGAGCCAGAACGAAATTCCAAATCATCAAGAAGATGGCTTAAGCAATATCGACGAATTGCTCAATAGCTTCCTCGATGGAGAGCTGGATGCCAGGCACCAGACCGAGGTTCAGCGATTGATAAAGCACGATGAGCAAATTGCTAAACGCCTGCTTGAGCTTCAGAAGTGTAAAAGATTGGTTAGCTCACTGCCTTACGCCGAGGCTCCGGATGGAATGCTGGAGGATATAAAAGCTTCACTGGAAGAAAAGGAACTCACTCTTCCCGCCGCCAGAGCCGTCTCGCTTTCGGCTCACCAGCAGCGTCAAGGTGCAAGGCATCTACTGGTTCGCAGACTTACAGCCGCTGTTGCTATGATTGGGCTGGCGGCTGTTTTAGCGGCGGTGATTTACTCAATAGTCGCCCCGCAGGTTACTATTACTGATATGTCGGTTGCTGTTGAAAAGACTGAGCCGAAGGAAGTCGCAGTCGCCGGGAAACCAGCCGAAATTACGCCGTTTACTAGCCGGCTCGAATTGAAAACAGCCAGCCTCCCGGAAGTTGCAGCTTTTCTCAACAAGGCGATTGAGTTCAGTATTCCTTCGAACCAGCGAACCGCAGCAGTGCCGGGCAGGCCGAGAGAATCGTTCACCCTCATTTGCAGCCGGCAAAATTTAAGGTCCTTCCTGGCCGATGTGGGAACTATCTGGGACAAACTCGATTCAGCCACATTATATATTGATACCGACCGGCCTGAAGGGCAGATAGTGATTGACGCAGTTGCGCCTGAGCAGATTATCGAAATTGCCAAACAGGACGATTTCCAAACGCAAATCAAAACGGCCAAGTTCTTCGCCGCTATGAACAATGTAGCCGAGCGTTTACCGAGCAAAGAGGTGATGGTTGCTATTGATGACAGCACGCTACGGCGGATAACCATACCAAAGCCGGTCTTGACTTCAAGTGAAAAACCTGTTACTAAAACTGCTGGTGAACGCAAAGCAGAGCAAAAAGTGCTTCTGACTATTGTCGTCACAGGCAGCGAGTAATAGATGCTTGACACTGAAAATTGCGTATTGGTGGTCGTTGACGTCCAAGGTAAATTGGCGTCACTGATGTATGACCGGGATGCCTTGTTTAAAAATATTCAAATCCTTATCCAAGCCGCTAAGATTCTTGATATTCCCATCCTTTGGTGCCAGCAGTGCCCGGAAGCCCTCGGGGCGACTGTCCCTGAGATTGCAGAACTGCTGACAGGCAACGATCCAATCAATAAGGCCAGCTTCAACTGTTGCGGCGATGAGCAATTCATCGGCAAATTGAACTCTACAAATCGCACTCAAATACTGCTGTGCGGCATAGAAGCTCACGTCTGCATTTATCAAACAGCCGCCTGTCTGCAGGAAAAGGGCCTTACTGTAAATGTTATTGCCGACGCCGTCTCGTCGAGGACGCTCGATAATAAACAAATAGCAATATCTAAAATGCAGGCGATGGGGATAAATATATCCAGCACCGAAATGGCCATCTTCGAATTGCTCAAAACAGCCGACCACCCCAAATTCAAACAAATCACAAAACTGGTAAAATAAGTTTCCTTTCTGTAATTGTTTTAACAGATCCCTCGACTTTGCTCGGGACAAGATTGGCTTTGTTTGGGTTCGTTTTAACCAAGTGTCTAATTCGCATTTTTCGTTACAATTCATTGTCTCAGTTGCGGTTATAAAAATTTGACTTTGTCTTAAATTGGGTTCGTTTTGCATAATTTACTTTATTTTGATTGAAGTTTCCTTTCAGCGCAGAGAATCTGCGCTTGGGTTTTCGACCGCTGTATAAACAGCGAAACTCCACTAAAAGGTTAATAACTATTAAGTCGTTTCTGACCCGGGCCGCTGGTCCCACGACCTTGCCCTGCTGGGCGATTAGGGGCAGAATTACACCCCTTCTATAATTGGACGGACTTGCGCGTTTGATGCGAAAAAACGAGTTGTTGCTAGTCGCTCGGCTCTCGTAACTCGATATAAACAAAGGAGTAAAAAAAATCTGAAAAAAATGGATTTTTGCGATTAGGTAGGCGCGGTTTTGATTGAAGTACCCCGCTCAAGTACCGCGGGGGCTTTTACCTAAAGTTGCTGGTGGTGCCGTATGCCCGCCCTTCTTCGCTTAAAGAGCTACGCAGGGCAGGCGAGTCGGAAACGAAATTTAGAATTTTTCGATATATCCTTTTAGCTTTTTGACCATTTCAAGGTATTTTTCCGTGCTGGTTTTCTTTCGATATGTTAAAAGACCTACCCTGAATATAGTGTCCCTCTGACCCCGCAGATTACCAGGGGCGCCTGTAAAATAACCCACAAAGAAGTCACAGGGGAAATCTTCACAGAGTCCGCAGTGCTCAACCTTATGTTCGGCGGCGCAGGCGTACAGTTTACATTCACCCCAATACGGCTGTCCTTTATGGGCAAAACATCCGGGGCAGTATGGAGTTTTTTCTTTCTTGTAACCTAAGCAAAAGCCGCAGTTCATACCGCAGGGTGCTAAAAGCTTTCTATCCAGTTCTAACCGGCTTCCGGCTCCATCTTTGGGTATTTCGTTTTTCGGCTTCATTTTAGTAACTCCCGCGATGATTGTACTCCACCATTGCTCAACAAATTTTACCCACCTTCAGCTTGTATTTGTCTCGAATTCTACGAGGTTATCGAGGATTCGCTGCAGGTCCTTTTCAAAGCGGTCAATCTGAGTTTCCGAAAAGCCCTTATAGTACAGCTTCGACAATTGCTGCGAGACCTCGACGTATTTGCCTTCCATAGCTTTATCTTTTTTCGTGCGGCATATAAGGATTTTACGCCTGTCTTTCCGGCTTCGCTGGCGCCTGACGTATCCCATATCTTCAAGGCGGTCGAGCATACTTGTCAGGGTCGATTTTTCCAGCTTGGTCTTCTGCACAAGCTCGTTGATTGCCACGCCGTCCTTTTGCCAGAGCGCGAACATAATTCTACCCTGGGCGGGATTGATTTCAATGCCGTAATCTTTGAGCTGACGGAGAAAGATTCTCTCGCTGACCTGGCGGATTTTAGCCATCAGAAAACCCGACTGGTGCTGCTGTTTCATTGTCTTTTTTGTCATAACTATTTGAACTGCTCTTTAATCTCTATAAGCTTTTTGATCGCCTTAAAATCCGCCGACTTTTTAATCTTCACGGTTATCCCTCTAATTTTGCCGTATCTTCTGTTAACAAACTGGTCAACGTATTTTTTGCCCAGCTTACTTTTCTTTATCAAATCCTCGGCCCTTTCAGGGAAATAAAAAGTAGTGCTGAACATACCGGGATAAACGGAGACCCAGCATACAGTTTTCTTCTTTTTGGTTACTTTATAAAGCCAGCTCTTTCCGTCGTTATAGTAGCGCCACTGGCTGCTAAACGTAGGATAGCTTTCATCCAAGAAATCCATAAACGAATCCCACGCATCTTTAGCTTTTCCAAGGGCTCGGCTCAAAACCTTGTCACTCGGATACTCGTTTTTGTCGTTCAAACACGGCTTTTCCATATTCAGCTTCTCCCGCAAAGCGTTTTATATTTTAACCTCAAGGGGCCCACTTTTCGACCATCCTCTGACTACTTTAGGCACCAGTTTTATGATGCCGTACTCCGGTCCTTCCGGGCCGCTGGGATAATACACAGTCCAGTCCTTCTGCCAGATTCGATTTTTAAGCTGCTGATCGGTGATAATTTCAATCTCCCCGCCGAGCATCACGCCGAGTAGCTGGTCCGGGGCGCAGAAATAAGCAGAGACCTTCGGATTAGCCTTCATACGCGCCATCTTCGGGGACTGCATGCCGGTGGACAGATAAATCACAAAGTCATTTTCCTGCCCCTTAAACAAATCCACCAGCGAGGGATACTGTTTAGCACATCGCAGATTATACATTGCGGTAGTTTGCGGGTATCCAGCCGAGTCAATAGTTGTCAACTGACATACAAGAGTATCGGTTATCAAATTCAGACAGGTCTGTTTAGTGTTTGTATCGTTCATGTTTTTTGTACCTCCACAAAGCCGCTTCGTTTCAGGAAGCGAAGTATCTGGGTTTCTTTATCCGTCGATTTAGGGGCCGGCCACCATTTCGTAAATACCCAGTCCAGATAATGCGGTGTTTGTCCTGTCTTCCAAAATTCCAGGGGCAGGTGCCGCTCGGGGTCGTCGTACTGGCGCACCATCTCTTCGGTCTCGTCCTTGGTCAGCCGGTGGTATTTCTCATAATGAACGATGCCGGGTCCCTGAAGACGGCCTTTTTTAAACGCCGGTTCCTTTGTCGGATACCCCAGGACCATCGCAATTAGCGGGAAGCAATGCTTCTCGGGCAAGTCAAGCAGTTTCCACTGCCGATTCATGTCCCCGCGATGAATGCCGTTGGTAATTAGGTAGTCAATCCCGAGGGACCGTGCGGTTATCGCGGCGGTCTGGACAGCCAAAACGGCATCAATGCCGGCAAGGCAAAAATAGTTCATGTTGCCGGGGAAGAAGGAATACCCCAGGTGCTTGGCGAGGGTTTTCATACGGTTGTAGTCCGCGCAGTAAACCAGCAGGCAACTGCCCTGGTAGGTACATACCTGCTTCATCTTCTCCCTGTCCTTGACCACTACGATGGAATAGTTTTGCAGATTCGAGGTGTTCGCCGCCCGAACGCTGGCTTGTAGGATTGTCTGCAGCGCTTCCTCCGGTATCTCCTTGTCGAGGAAGTTGCCGTGGATTGTCCGCAGTTTCCGGACGCTCTCGAGCGTCTCATTGGCGGAGCGGGTCGGCTTCTCCTCTGCCTTGGCTGATTGCGAATTTGACCCCGCAAATATAATGCCGCTTCCGAGCAGTGCCCCCTGCTTCAGGAAGGTGCGGCGATTGCTGGATTTGCTGTTCATCGTTATCATCTCCTTTCTTAAATAAGTTTTATATAAAATAGTTCTATATAAAACTACTTGCAAGCAAAAAATATATTATTTTTTGGGGCGTGACTATCAAATAGTTCTAACTATTGGTTTGAAAAGGGGTTACGATGATTATTTTTTGTCGCCTTTGGCAGGTTTGTCCGGTTTCGATTCTTTTGTATCGGATTTTTTGGCTTCGGATTTTTTCTCACTGGAGTCTTTTTCTTTTTTCTCGGCCTCTTTGTAGCTTTTACTCCTGTAATCTGTTGCATAAAAGCCGGAGCCTTTGAAAATCACGCCTGCGCCGGTGCCAATGAGCCGTTTGAGCTTGCTTTTGCCGCAGGCGGGACAGCGGCGAAGAGGCTTTGCTGCTATAGACTGAAACTGCTCAAAATCGTGTCCGCAATTATCGCATATATACTCATAGGTAGGCATTATTCGTCGCTCGTTTCTTGTCACTCGTCGTTCGTATCGGATATCTGGTCCTCTGAGTCTATCGTCTCATCGGGCGGCTGCTCTTGTTCGGCCTGCTCCTCTATCGAAGACAGCTTATTAACGATTACCCTGCTGGGACGGATAACTCGGCCATTGAGTTTGTAGCCTTTTTGGAACTCTTCAAGCACGATGTTATCTTGCTTTTCAGATTCCGCCCTCTGTGCTATCACTTCGTGCAAAGCAGGATCGAATTTGGCACCGAGGGCATCAATGCGCTCTACGCCATGAGATTTGAGAATATCGAGGATTTGGTCGTAAATAATCCGGATGCCCTTGAGGAGAACATCCGTATTTTCCGCAGACGCCGCATTCTGAAGCGTATGCTCAAAATTATCCAGGGCAGGCAGCAGCGTTTTTATTATCTTTTCCTTCTCGTAAGCAATTGTGTCGGCAGTTTGTTTGGAAACCCGCTTTTGGAAATTGATATAATCGGCGCTGACGCGCTGTAGTTTTCCGAGAAGCTCATCTTTTTCTTTTTGCAGTTCCTCCATCACAGAGTGAATCTTTTCCGGCTCAACCTTCTTCGCCGCTGGCTCTTCCGCTTCTTGTGGCTTTTTGTGCTTCATAGGTTCGGCAAGCTCACTATAGGTCAATTGCTACCAAAATATCTTTTTAGTTTCTCGAAAAACCCTCTGGATTGAGGGTAAATACTTTTATCTTCGGTTTTGGCGAATTCTCTCAGCAGCTCCTGCTGCTTTGCATTTAATTTTGCGGGCGTTTCGATAACAACCTGGACAAGCTGATCGCCGTTGCGGCCGGTCCGCACATCCGGCAGACCCTGGCCTTTTATCCTGAAGATGCTGCCGTATTGGGTGCCTGGGGGAATCTTTAACTGTTTTGCGCCGTTCAGACTCGGCACCTCTATTGTCGTGCCAAGAGCGGCTTCGGTAAAACTTATAGGAACAACCGCTACGACATTATTTCCATCACGATGCAGAAATTCGTGCGGTTTTACTCTGACATAGCAATACAGGTCACCTCTCGGCCCGCCGCTTCGGCCTGGTTCGCCTTCGCCGGCGACCCGAATCGCCTGGCCTTCGTGGACGCCGGCCGGGATTTTAACGTTGACGATTCGTTTCTTCGGCACTCTACCGGTGCCTTTGCATTTTTTACACGGGTTGGTAATAACTTCACCGCTACCCCTGCACTGAGGACAGGTTGAGACCATCTGGAAGCCGAGACTGCTTCTGGCAACCTGACCGATCCCATGACAAGTCGGGCATTGTCCAGGTGATGTTCCTTTGGCACTACCCGTTCCATTACATTCCGGGCATAAATCCTGGCGGGTAAATTCAACGGTCTTTTCAACACCTTTAACAACATCGTTAAGCGTTAGTTCGACAGAGGTCTCCAGGTCATAACCGCGCGACGGACCGGTTCGTCTTGCTCTTTCCTCAGCCCCAAATCCGAAACCGGTAACCCCGAAGTCCCCCAACCCTTCACCCATAAATCCTTCGGTAACCGCCCTGATAACATCCCAGACACTCATATGCTCGTAATCGCGCATACCCATCCCGCGAAGACCGTCATGCCCGAGTTGATCATAAAGCTTACGTTTCTCTGGGTCGTTCAAGACTTCGTAGGCCTCGGCGCACTCCTTGAACTTAGTCTCCGCTTCCTTATTATTCGGGTTCTTGTCCGGATGATATTTCATCGCCATTCGGCGGTACGCGCGCTTAATATCGTCAGCGGAGGCGTTTTTGCCTACGCCCAAGACTTCATAATAGTCTTTTTTTGGCATATTATCCTAAAATACGAAATTCGAATTCGGGTTTTATCTAACCGCACCCGGTATCGGCTCTTCGTCTTTATCCTTATCTTTTAAATCGGTTACTAAGACGTTGGTCGTTAACATAAGTCCTGCTACGGAAGCAGCGCTTTGCAAAGCGGTTCTGGCAACTTTTGCAGGGTCGATAATTCCGGCCTTGAACATATTGACGAATTGTCCGGTGTTGGCGTCGTAGCCGATATTTTCATCCTTTTCTAATTTCTCGAGGAGGACAGCAACAACCACATCACCCTGGTCGCCGGAGTTGTCTGCTATCTGTCTTGTCGGCGTTTTAAGTGCGTCCCTTACAATATCAAAGCCGATTTTCTCATCGCCTTTGGCCTTCGCTCTGGCTTTGGCCACCTCGCCGATGGCACGAAGGAACACAACACCACCGCCTGCGACAACACCTTCCTCCGTTGCCGCCCTTGTAGCGTGAAGCGCATCGTCGAGAAGGTCTTTGCGCTCCTTCATTTCCGTTTCCGTAGCGGCACCGGCTTTGATAACAGCGACTCCGCCGGTGAGTTTGGCAAGCCGCTCCTGCAATTTTTCACGTTCGTAATTGCTGGTCGTCTTTTCGATCTGGTTGCGAATCTGGTCGCAACGAGCAGCTATATCCCGCTTTTTGCCGCCGCCTTCGATTATCGTCGTTGTCTCTTTGCCTATAACAACTTTCCTCGCCTGTCCTAATTGTGAAAGCTCGATTTTCTCCAACTTAATCCCCAAATCTTCGGTAATCACCTGCCCGCCTGTCAGGATGGCTATGTCAGCCAACATCGCTTTCCTGCGATCGCCAAAGCCGGGCGCTTTGACCGCACAGACTTTCAAGACGCCCTGCAGACGATTAATGACCAGCGCTGCCAGAGCTTCGCCCTCGACATCTTCCGCGATAATCAGCAACGGCTTGGCAACCTGGGCAATTTTTTCAAGCAGGGGAATAATTTCGCGAATATTAGATATCTTCTTTTCGTGCAGCAGTATATAAGCGTCCTCAAGAATGGCTTCGAGCGTTTCAGGATTAGTCATAAAGTACGGGGATATATAGCCCTTATCGAACCGCATACCTTCGACAACGGTCAGCTCGTTTTCCATTCCCTTGCCTTCTTCGACCTCGATGACACCTTCCTCACCGACCTTATCCATTGCATCAGCCAGGATTTCCCCGACCTGCGGGTCGTTGTTTGCGCTGATAGTTGCCACTTTCGCAATGTCGCTATGGCCCTTTACCGGCACGCTCACCCGTTCGATAAATTTCGTGACAACCTCGGTAGCTTTGTTGATTCCTCTCTGGACGGCTATGGGGTTTATGCCCGCGGTGACATACTTCAGCCCCTCGGTGTAAATCGCTTCTGCCAAAACCGTTGAAGTCGTTGTCCCGTCGCCCACCTCATCGGAGGTTTTATTGGCGACCTGGTTGACCATTTTTGCACCCATATTCTTGAATGGTTCCGGCAGCTCAATTTCCTTGCTGACCGTAACGCCATCTTTCGTTACCTTAGGCGAACCCCAGCTTTTGTGCAGGATGACGTTCCTGCCCGTCGGGCCAAGGGTAACTTTCACTGCTTTCGCCAATTGTGACAACCCGTCTTTAAGGTTTGTCCGTGCTGTACTGTCAAACATTAATTGCTTTGCCATTTTTTATTATTCCTTATAAACTTTTCCCTTGTTCACTTCTCAACAATTCCCAGAACATCACTCTCGTGCAAAACTACGAATTTTTCTCCGTCAATTTCGACTCCGCTTCCTATGTATCTGGCGTAGATGACCTCATCATTTTTCTTTACGCTCATCCTGCCACGTTTGCCGTCATCGAGCAGCTTGCCCGGGCCGACAGCTATTATTTTTCCGATTTGCGGTTTTTCTTTCGCCGTATCCGGCAGAATAATACCCCCACTGGTTTTCTCTTCCGCCTCCGATTGTTTTATTATGACTCTGTCATCTAAAGGTCTCAGTTTCATAACTTACTCCTTATCTATTTTGGTTCCACTTTTTATCTTGTCATTTGTCTTATGCAACATAATCTCGTCAACCCAGACGACATTTGAGGCATCTTCTTTGTCCCAGTCAACAAACCCGATGGTATAGGTTTTTGTAAGATCAATGTTTCTTAACTCAGGATGCGTCTTTAAATCAATCACGACCTTCCGCCACTGAGAGGTCGGTTTTAGAGGGATCGATGCGCCGGTAAGCACTTTTTCTTTCCATGGGGCTGATTGAATCTTAAAGCCGCAGCCTCTTTCTGTGCTTGCCTTTATGTAAAATGATATCGAGTCATACTGTGAAAGGTCAACGGACTTGTCCCACGAACCGGAAAGCAACAGTCCTACGTTGACCCAGGTACCTCTGGTGTGATAGTTCCACTTCAGAGAAAAGGGGGTACCGGCCGCTCCATTAGTTGTATCGAGTTCGCACGCCGAGAACGCTCCTTTCTCGCCTTTGCCTGTCTTCCATCTGCTGTTGGGAAACGTAGCTGGAACAAGTGGGTCTACAACAAAATCGAAATTGCTAATTGGGACTGTACCCATTTGAGTGTTCTTCAATACTGAACGGAACTCCTTCTGCTTAGCCTCCGGGGCACATTGTGCGACAATCTTAACGTTGCCAAGACCTGGTGCTATCCAACTCTTTGTTCTGAGAGGAGTGCCGGCTGTTTCTATTTCGTGTACGAGGACGAGGCACATAAACTTACCAGCGGGCGTATCCGCTTCCTCCGGGCCTTCAACCCACGCCTTTGCTTTGCCGTGAACATTTTGATACTCGTAGCTTGCCCCTTTGGCAAGAGGAAAGCGTATCATTACTTCAGGCAATTGACCTCCAGTTATCGAATAACGCTCAAGGGATTCTTTGCTTTTCTTAACGTATCCTCCGCCTGCACTTTTTCCATTGAATGTGCGGACGAGCTTATAAATAGTAACATCACCAAGTAGAACTTCATCGCAAACCTCGATGGTTACTTCTCTGGCTGTCCCGTCACAGCCCGAAATAGAAAAAGTGGAATTCATGCCTTTGTATAATGGGAAGTCCTCACTCGTTATGGTGAGCTCGGCTGACGATTTGGGTTTTTCGCCAATTTTTGCCAGCCGCTCCATAGCGCGGATTGTGGCATTTTCATCGCTCTGCTGCGCCGCGATTACTTTGCCGGTACCGAACCGCAGCATGCCAATTACCGCTATTAGGATTACAATTCTGCCATCCAAAGGCCTCAGTTTCATACTTCACTCCTTGTCTATATCTTGTTCCACTTTTTAATTTCACATTTATGGTTTTTCTGACAGCTTCGCCCTGCTATTCATCGTTAGAATCGGAAATAATGGGCTTATTGGTATCGTCCGACGCTCCTTTCACACCAACACTAAATCCGACAAATTGACTGCGTGTATGTTCCCGTCTCCGGCCGGTCTTCTCAGCGGCAGGCCTATCATCTTTAGAACGTTTCCCTCGTTCCTTATCCGGTTTAATTTTGGTAGATTGCTCCTGAGCAAGACGCCACCTACCACCGATTTTCCGAAAAACCAGGGTTTCCCAGAAACTGCCTCTGTGAGGTTCAGGAGCATTCTTGCCCCACCTTTCCACTTCAACTTCTCCAAAAACGACCGCAACGTCGCATGATATCTCAACTGATCGAATGTCATAACGTGCAGTGCGGCTGCGTAACCTAACCTGGTTCTTCTTTCGCTGAGAACGGTAGTAAAACAGATTATCTCGCTTTCCCTGTATAATCTTGCCTTCCATTGTTATCTGACGAACATCGTCGGCGAAGATTTCTCCCAGTCTCGTAAAAGGCTCAGGATCGTCCGAACAGATAGCTGCAACAAACTCATCAGCAAGCCGGCGCACCACCCTCTCATCGTCCGGGCTTGAAGCAGCGCCTTTTGTCTCATCGACCGCCGCTGTCGGTGCAGCCGATGGGGAAGCAGGTTTCGTTTTCTTCCGGCAGCCAACAGGCACAAGCAGGTATATTACTATTAAACCTGCTGCCAATAGAGATATGTTTTTGTGTTTTCTACATCTCACCGTTTCGCGTCCTCGCTTTGATTTGTAAGTTACATCATATCCATCCCGCCCATTCCTCCCATACCACCCATTCCGCCCATTCCTCCACCGTAACCACCACCGGGCCCGCCGGGAGGTATTTGCTCCTTTTCTTTGGGCTTCTCGGTAATTAGACAGTCCGTAGTCAGCAGCAGAACGGCAATACTGACGGCGTTTTCCAACGCGATGCGCGTTACCTTTGCAGGGTCAACGATGCCTCTTTTCAACAGGTCTTCGTATGTGTCCGTGTCGGCGTTATACCCGAAACCGTCTTTGCCTTCGACGATTTTATTAACTACCAGGTTCGCCGTTGCCCCGGCGTTTGCGGCAATCCAGTAGCACGGCATCGTAAGTGCCTTCGATACCAAATCTACCCCGGTTTGCTCATCGCCTTCCAGTTTCAATTTTCCGACTGCGTCGATGCACCGGATAAGGGCCACCCCTCCGCCGGGTACAATGCCTTCTTCAATAGCTGCCCTGGTGGCGTGAAGTGCATCTTCTATCCGGGCCTTTATTTCTTTCATTTCCGTTTCGCTTGCCGCACCGACATTGATTTGAGCAACGCCGCCGGTCAGCTTGGCTAATCGTTCCTGCAGTTTCTCACGGTCGTAATCGCTGGTTGTCGTTTCTATTTCGCTCTGGATTTGCTTGATTCTGCCGCTGATTGCTTCCTTGCTGCCTGCCCCTTCGACTATGATAGTATTGTCGTTATCGATAGTTACCTTCTTGGCCTGTCCTAACTGTTTGACGCTGATATTTTCCATCTCGATTCCCAAATCCTTGAAAATCGCCTCCGCTCCTGTCAGCGTTGCAATGTCGGCCAGCATTGCTTTTCTGCGGTCGCCGTAACCCGGCGCCTTCACCGCTGCAACCTGCAGTACCCCTCTTAGTTTATTAACCACCAGCGTAGCCAATGCTTCACCTTCAACGTCTTCCGCGATAATCAGCAGCGGCCTTTTGCTCTTTGCAATCTTTTCAAGCAGTGGAACAAGCTTAGCCACATTGCTTATCTTGTCCTCATAAACTAATATGTAGGGCTTTTCCAACTCGCAGACCATATCCTCCACGTTGGTTACGAAATGTGGCGAAAGGTAACCGCGGTCGAACTGCATACCTTCGACGAAGTCAACGGTCGTAGCTAAGCTCTTGCCCTCTTCAACGGTAATGACGCCGTCCTTACCGACCTGCTGGAAGGCCTCAGCCATAATCTTTCCGATTTCTACGTCGTTATTTGCCGAGACCGAAGCGATATTGATTATGTCATCGGCTTTGGCAACATCTATGGGCTTCGCCAGTGATTTCAGTTTTTCGACTACTACTTTGGCGCATTTTTGCATACCCCGTGCCAAAGACATTGCATCTGCACCAGCCGCCAAGTTCCTGTATGCCTCTTTGAACATTGCTTCAGCCAACACCGTGGCCGTTGTTGTCCCATCGCCAGCCACTTTTGAGGTTTTGCTTGCTGCCTCCCTTACTAATTTTGCTCCGAGGTTTTCGTTCTTGTCTATAAGCTCGATTTCCTCAGCTACCGTTACGCCGTCTTTGGTTACCGTTGGTCCGCCCCATCCTTTATCTAAGATAGCGCATCGGCCTCTCGGCCCAAGTGTTGATTTGACTGCCGCTGCCAGTTTTTCCACCCCTGCCAGCAGAGCAGACCTTGCATCAGATTCAAATGCCAACTCTTTAACTGCCATAATCGCTTCCCTTCTTAATATGTTTCAAAAGAAATTTCAAAACCCACGATTCAAAACCGCTTTCCCCCTCCTTAACTTTCGTAATTTATAACAAATATGCAAAAAATATACCAGCTTTTAATATACACCGACCCATTTTGGCCCCTTTAGTCTTAATTGTCTTATTAACAAATAATTACGCAACGTAAAAATTGCTCCCTCAAAAATCCTCGCTGTATTCCCACCCCAAAAAACGCACATTTTGGCACAAAAACGGAAACCAACCCCGCCAACTTGACAGCCTCCCCTGATAAGCCCCGCTTAATGTAAAAAACTTCTTCGACAGGGCCGATAATACCTCTCGCTTCCTCGTCGAATGCCTGAAATCACCCTTGCGAACGCTCTATCGCAATTATTTGCTTGAATCGGAAAGCCCTTTCTGCTATAATGCTCTAAACTACAAGATATGGGGGATAAAATGCACAGGAGGATTAAAACATTAGCAATTTCCGCAGCGGTCGTTGCTGCCGTTCTGTCTGTATTAATCCTGACAAAATATTTCAACGCCAGCCCGGCTTTGGCTGTTGATAATAGCCACAGATTAGCCGCTACACTGTCAAACCAACATCTCGATATCGGCAAATACCGCTCTTACCTCAAAGATACAGCTCTCGCTACCATCTTATTATTACTGCCTTTATGGAGAGCTCTTCTTATCAGAAGGTCGCAGGACTAAGCTCTCCGTAACCAGCCCAAATCCCCAATCGCCTGGATAGCTTACATCTCAAATGGCTATATTGTCATCCACCCATTAACTCAATAAAGGTCTCAAAAAGGTAACGTGCATCATGCGGACCAGGCGAAGCTTCGGGATGGTACTGGACTGAAAAAGCGGACAGCTTCTCAGAACGGATGCCTTCATTGGTATTATCGTTGAGGTTAACGTGGGTAACCTCAATGCCTTTGCCTTTTAGAGAATTAATGTCGACGCAAAAACCGTGATTCTGGGAGGTGATTTCAACTGCACCAGTCAGCAGATTTTTCACAGGATGATTTGCACCTCTATGGCCGAATTTGAGCTTGTAGGTTTTTCCGCCAAGAGCAAGTCCGAGTAATTGATGACCGAGGCAGATGCCGAAGATAGGCAACTCTCCGAGAAGGTTTCTTACGGTTTCGATGGCATAGCTTACCGCAGCCGGGTCACCGGGGCCATTGCTCAGGAAAACGCCGTCAGGATTGAGACGTAGAATCTGCTTGGCAGATGTGCCGGCGGGAACGACCTTTACACGGCAACCGTGCGAACAAAGCAGGCGGAGAATATTACGTTTTATGCCAAAATCGAAGGCGACGACCTTATATTTTTTTTCGGTTCTCCATTCTGAACCAGTCAACACGTCAACGACACCATCGTTCCAATCATAGGTTTTTCCGACAGTTACGTTTTTAACTATGTCCCTGCCGACGAGGCCGGGATAACCACGAAGCTTTTCTCTGAGCTTATTTATACTTAAATCAGTCGAGGAGATAATTCCTTTCATTGCGCCTTCGGTGCGGATGTGCTTAACCAGTTTTCTTGTGTCTATTCCTTCGAGGCCGACGACGTTGTTCTTCTGCAAGTACTCACCAAGAGATATTCTACTTCGCCAGTTGCTGGGATAGGGGCAGTTTTCTTTGACGACAAAGCCAGCGGCAAAAACTTTTCTCGATTCAAGGTCGGTGTTGTTCGTGCCATAGTTACCAATCAACGGATATGTCATTGTTATTATCTGCTCGTTGTAAGACGGGTCAGTCAGTATTTCCTGATAGCCGGTCATACTGGTATTAAATACAACTTCGCCGCACTTCTGACCTTTGGCTCCAAAGGAAGTGCCTTCAAAAACTGTTCCGTCTTCAAGTAAAAGAATAGCTCTCACGTTTAAGTTCACTCCTAACCGTAATAGCGCTGAATTGGTTTTACACTTATCTTTCTTTCCTTCATTGCTGTAATGGCTTTAACTACCGCCGCAGCACCTCTTATCGTCGTTACATAAGGGATTTGTTTATCAAGGGCGGTTCTTCTTATCGGAAAAGAATCTCTGACCGACAAAGCTCCTGTTGTGGTGTTTATGATGAGGTCGATTTTGCCATTTAATATCCAATCAACCACATTAGGCCTGCCTTCGGACATTTTAAGCACAAACTCCGAGGGGATATTACTGCTTATGAATTCAAGGCACGTACCCTTTGTAGCGACAACCCTAAAGCCCATTTCATACATTTTGCGTGCAAGCTCAACAGCTTTTTTCTTATCACTGTCCCTGATGCTGAAAAGCACGTTGCCACTCATCGGCAAGGCGTTGCCGGCCGCCATCTGAGATTTTGCGAAGGCGATTCCAAAATCATCATCTATACCCATAACCTCGCCGGTAGAAAGCATCTCCGGTCCAAGCAAAGTGTCTATGCCCGGGAATTTCAAGAACGGGAACACAGCCTCTTTCACCGAAAAATACCCGGGCTTTATTTCCTTTGTAAAGTTCAACTCATCCAGCGTCATCCCCGTCATTACTTTTGTAGCGAGCTTGGCCAAGGGAACACCGATTGCCTTACTTACGAACGGGATGGTTCGAGAGGCGCGTGGGTTGACTTCAAGTATGTAAATCCGGTCATCCTGAACAGCAAACTGAATATTTATGAGGCCTTTGACTTTCAATTCCAGCGCCAGGAGTTTGGTTTGTCTCTTAATCTCTTCGAGAATCTTTTTGTCCATTGAAATCGGCGGCAAGGCACAGGCGCTATCACCGGAATGGACACCAGCCTCTTCGATATGCTCCATTATTCCGCCAATCACAACCCTTCGGCCGTCACTGATAGCATCAACGTCCAGCTCTGTTGCATCATCAAGAAATTTATCTATAAGGACAGGGTGTTCAGCGGAGGCCTCAAATGCGCTTTTGACGGCAGCCTCGAAAACTCTTTCATCATAGACAATTTTCATTGCCCGACCACCCAAGACAAAAGAAGGTCTGATGAGTAAAGGAAACCCGAGCTTACGTGCGATTTTCAGGGCACTATCATAAGTCATCGCCGTTCCGCTGGCAGGCTGAAGCAGCTTGAGTTTTTTAACAAGATTATTGAAACGCTTGCGGTCTTCAGCACAGGCGATGCTGTCAGGCGAAGTACCGATTATCCTCACGCCGGCTTTTTCCAGCGGGACAGCGAGCTTAAGAGGCGTCTGGCCCCCGAACTGCACAATTACGCCATCCGGTTTCTCCTTTTCCACAATCGACATCACATCTTCATAAGTCAGAGGTTCAAAGTAAAGCCGGTCGGAGGTGTCGTAATCGGTGCTGACCGTCTCAGGATTGCAGTTTACCATTATTGATTCGATACCTATTTCCTTTAATGCGAACGCTGCATGGACACAGCAATAATCGAACTCAATTCCCTGACCTATGCGATTGGGACCGCCTCCAAGGATAATAACCTTCTTCCTGCTGCCTGGGCCAGCCTCGCACTCATTCTCAAATGTCGAGTAAAGATAGGGAGTATGGGCTTCGAATTCGGCTCCGCAGGTGTCAACAGTTTTATAGACCGTATCTACTCCCATCTGCTGGCGATGTTCCCTGAATTGCTGTTCCGAGATATTCAGCAGAGAGGCCAGATATTTGTCGCTGAAACCATACTCTTTGGCCTTACGTATTAAAGTCTGATTGAGTTTATCAAAAGTAGTTGACCTGATTTTTTCTCCGAGTCTGACAATGTCATTGATGTTATTGAGAAACCAAGGGTCGATTTTTGTCAGCTGGAAGATTTCGCCGGTCGGAATTTTTCTTCTGAAGGCCTCAGCAACATACCAGATTTTGTCCCAGCAGTTTGTTCGCAGCTTCTTCTTTAACTTGGCTGAAGTAAGCTCACCATTAGTATGTTTTTTGTCAAGAGAGTAGCGGTCTATTTCCAGCGACCTTATGGCTTTCTGCAATGCCTCCTTGAATGTTCTGCCAATTGACATAGCTTCACCGACAGACTTCATCTGCACCGTAAGCTCAGGGTCGGTTTTAGGAAATTTTTCAAATGTAAAACGCGGCCACTTAACAACACAGTAGTCAATAGTAGGCTCGAAACAAGCCGGCGTTTTTTTAGTGATATCGTTGGGGATTTCATCCAAAGTATAACCAACAGCCAACAACGACGCTATTTTGGCAATGGGAAAACCTGTAGCTTTGGAAGCAAGTGCGGAGCTTCTTGAAACTCTCGGATTCATCTCAATTACAAACAGTTTGCCATTTTCAGGATTGACTGCAAATTGTATATTCGAACCGCCGGTTTCAACGCCGATAGCTCTTATTATCTTCATCGCCGCATCACGCATAACCTGATATTCTTTATCGGTAAGCGTCTGCGCAGGAGCAACTGTGATGCTGTCACCCGTATGGATACCCATTGGGTCAAGGTTTTCAATCGGGCAGACAATAACGACATTGTCTTTTCTATCTCTCATAACCTCAAGCTCGTATTCCTTCCACCCCACCACGGATTCTTCCACAAGCACCTGGTTTTTTGGACTCAGATTCAATCCCCAATGGATATATTCCCTATACTCCTCAGTATTGCAGGCCACATTTCCGCCGGTCCCGCCTAACGTATATGAGGGCCTTATGATTGCTGGAAAACCGACATATTTGATAATTTCCTGGGCCTGCTCCCAAGAATGAGCATAGCTGCTCTTGGGGACCTCCAACCCGATATCTTCAATAATCTTTTTAAACTTATCCCGCTCTTCAGCCCTTTTGATAGACTTTAAATCAGCTCCGAGCAATCTGACATTATGTTTTTTTAGTATCCCCATTTCCGCCAGTGCTACTGCAACGTTAAGGCCTGTTTGACCACCCAATGTCGGCAGGAGGCTGTCGGGCTTTTCCCTGCGAATTATTTCTTTTACCATCTTCGGTGTAATAGGTTCAATGTATGTTCTATGGGCCATCTCAGGGTCGGTCATTATTGTGGCAGGGTTGCTGTTAACAAGAATCACCTTAAAGCCCTCTTGTTTCAATACCTTGCACGCCTGTGTGCCGGAATAATCAAATTCACAACCCTGGCCTATTACTATGGGGCCTGAGCCTATAATCAATATCTTATGAATATCCCTACGTTTCGGCATAGTCTTCTTTTCTGGCTACTCCTACTATCAACCAGGGCACAATTCTATCCATTATTAATCCGTTGACAATGGTTTAGTTCGCGGAAAACATACCGAGTGAAGTCTAAGAGCTGTAAAGGTTTGTTATAGGCATTCTTCTGTCTTTGCCAAATGCCTTGGGAGCAATCTTAATCCCGGGGGGAGATTGCCTCCTTTTATACTCACTATGGTCAACCATACTAATAATCCGACTAACAACATCCTTCGGCAAACCTTCTTCAATCAACTGGGAAGCTGATTTGTCCTCTTCGACATAACCTTTAAGTATCCTGTCGAGCAGGTCATACGGCGGCAGTAAGTCAGTATCTTTTTGATTCTCCCTAAGCTCGGCACTGGGCGGCCGTTTTATCACACTAAGAGGGATAATCACACGATTATGGATATTGTTTATATATTCGGCTAATTGATAAACCATCGTTTTATACACATCCTTCAAGACCGCAAGACCTCCGGCGGTGTCACCATAAAGCGTTGAATAACCCACAGCGGCCTCACTCTTGTTGCTGGTAGCAAGAACCAGGTAAGAGTACTGATTACTCATCGTCATTAATATGCAACCGCGAACCCTTGCCTGAAGGTTCTCATAAGCCACTCCGTCAGTAGTCCAGTTGTCGAATTTACCAATTAAACCGTCGAATTTGTCAAGCACCGCTTCAATCGGCACAATATGAAACTCAATATCCAGATTATCAGCCACAATTTGAGCATCCCCTATTGTCTCAGGACTATTGAATTTCGACGGCATAGTTACCCCAACAACATTTTTTGTTCCCAAAGCATCGACAGCAATTGCAGCAGTCAGGGATGAATCTATACCACCGCTCAGGCCGATTATAACTTTGGAAAAATTGTTCTTCCGTACATAATCTCTGGTTCCGAGCACCAAGGCATTATAGACTTCAGCAGTTGAATCAAGCGGTGCAGCGGTGGCACAAACCTCGTAGTTTTTTAGACTTTTTACGCGAATCGCACTACCGCTATTGACTGCTGAAAAATCCGCCATCAACACATCTTCTTCAAACGCTTTTGCCTGACAAACAATCCGTCCTGAAGAATCAACAAACATACTCCGGCCATCAAATACCAGCTCATCCTGGCCTCCGACAAGATTGCAATAAGCAACGGCGCAGTTAAAATGCTTTGCACATTGGTTAAGAATTTCCTGTCTCTGCTTGATTTTACCTATGTGAAAAGGAGACGCTGCGATATTTATGACAATGTTTATTGGCGGCACTTTTTCAAATAAACTATCTATCCATTTAAGCCGCCATATATCCTCGCAGATTGTAAATGCCACAACCAAACCGCCTATGTTCATATACATCGCTTCCGTTCCAGGCCGAAAATAGCGTCTTTCGTCAAAAACACCGTAATTAGGCAAAACACTTTTATGGTAGATTTTCCTGATTTGACCTTTTTGGAGCACTGCAAGTGAATTGTAGAAACCATTTTCACTGCTCTCTGCGAAACCAGTGACGATGGTAACATCGGGACAATTCTTTGCCAACCGTTCAACAGCTAATCGATTATCCTTTAGAAACTGCTCCTTAAACAGCAAGTCTTCAGGGGGATACCCGCACACAGACATCTCAGGAAATATAACGATATCTGCGCCAAGCTCAAAAGCCTTGATACCCAGGGTCTGCATCTTGCAGACGTTACCCTTGATATCCCCTACCGAAGCATTAAATTGTGCCAATGCTATTTGCAAAATCAGCTTCCTCTTAACTTTGCAACTCATTCAGGTCAGGTATGCAGTTTTTCAACGGGCAGCCTGCGCCGTGACAAAACGGTATCCCACAATCCATACACCTTGCGGTTTGCTGGTGTATCTGCTCAGGTGCAAGCGGCAAGTCAAACTCAGCAAAATCGTGTATTCTTTCCTCAACCGGCCGATGCTCGATATCCCAACGTTTATATTTTAAAAAACCTTTTACTTCACCCATTGAAATTGAATCACCTCTTCAGTTATGCAGTCCTATCAATGTAAAACTGCCGCCATAAAGCAAGATTAAGCATCCTGTAAAGCAAGCAACCATTGTCTCGGTATCCTGAGGTATGTTCCTGAATGCATTTCTCCAGCGCATCTCGGTCAAAAAGTCCCCAGTTCAAATTAGCCGAATCCAAAAGCACTTCTTTCATATACTCAGCCAAAGGCTCACGCAGCCAGCGGGAAAACGGAACACCGAAACCGCGTTTTTTCGCATCCAGGACCGCATCCGGCAGGATACCCCGCAAGGCACGACGAACAATCCATTTAGTTTGACGGAGGCGTACCTTCATTTTAGAAGGCAGTCCGAGAGCATAGCGAGTGAGGTTTGCATCAAGAAAGGGGACACGAACTTCTATACCATGTGCCATAGTGGCCTTGTCCACTTTTTCCAGGAAACAATCGGGCAGATGAATGAGGAAATCCATATGAATCATCTGCTGGGCAGGGTCGAGATGTTCGAGATGGTCGTATAGCTCATAATATCGGTGAAAAGGATTATAGCCCTCGACTTTTTCGCGGGCCTCATTACTAAGCAGACGGGTAGGCGGATTATCAATCGTCTCTGTGGTCAAGAACAACGCCATTCGCATCATCGGTTCAGCCTGTGTCAGCCTGTCAGCAAGACGCTTGAGCTGTAAAAATCCGTCTCTTCTTTTTCCAAGCAAACGCAACGGCAACAAACCGAGCCGTGAGATGATTCGCCATAAAGACTCATAGGCCATAATGTTGTATCGGATATACCCGCCGAAAGCCTCATCGCCACCATCGCCCTGGAGAATAACTTTGATAGAACCCTTCAATGATTCACATAATAAGTATAGCGGAATGTCTGCAGCATCACCAAAAGGCTCATCGTGCGCCCGGACAAGCCGCTCGATAATAGGAGGTAGATTTCCAGCTTTTATGTGCAGTTCGTGATGGTCGGTGCCAAATTTCTTTGCTACCCGGGCTGCCATAGGAAGCTCGTTAAACTTTTTTTCATAATCGAAACCAACCGAGTACGTTTTAATCCTCCCTTCGTAATGCTTACTGGCAAAAGCTGTGATTGTCGAAGAATCAATTCCGCCGCTCAAAAACACGCCGACCGGCACATCGCTTATAAGATGGTCCTGCACCGCCTTTTCCAACAGACTACAAACTTTCTCCTCCACTTTTTCTACACTGTCAAAAACAGGCTCAATTTCATCGATAGACCAGTAGGATTTATCAATACATTTATCTTTGCTGAACGTCAGATAATGGCCCGGCTGCAGCTTAAAGACGCGCTCAAACAAAGTGTTTACACCCAAGCCATAGCCATAATAGAGGTATTCGTGAAGACCCTTCCAGCTAATTGTCTTATCTATCTGCCCAGAAGCCAGAATAGCCTTGATCTCAGAGCCAAAAACGATTCCTTCTTCAAGCAAAGTATAGTAAACAGGCTTAATCCCATAGCGGTCGCGCACCAAGTATAAAGTTCCGGTTCGAGCATCCCAAACAGCAAAGGCAAACATCCCATTAAACATTGCAAAACAATCAGTGCCCCATTCCATATAGGCCCTGAGGACCACTTCAGTATCAGACGTACTTCGAAAACGTCTTCCCTTTTGCTCAAGCTTTTTCCGTATCTCATGGAAATTGTAGACCTCGCCATTGTAGGTCAGAGCAAACCGGCGGTCGTCAGATAACATAGGCTGGTGTGCAGCAGAAGTAAGATCAATAACACTCAAACGTGCATGCCCAAGGCCGACAGGGCCGAGAATCTCGATACCGTCATCATCCGGTCCACGATGCTTCAGCGTCTCCGTCATCTTGTGCAAGGTAGCGGGATTAATCCTGCTGTTTTTAAAATCGACTATTCCACAAATACCACACATACTTTTTCCTGGTTTTTGTTAAGAACTTTCTCCGACCAACCAATGTTTTACCTACATAATTGTAATGAGAGTTATTCTGGGATTCCTTCCTTGGCGAGCACTGCTAATCTCACAGCCTGTACCTTTCTATAGACTTCTTCAGGCGAAAGCTGGATACCATCTACCGTAAGTAGGTCGCGCTCTATGGAAACCCCAAAGTACCGTTCATTGGCCTGAAGATATGGAAGAATCAGCTCCCAGTCTTTTTTGCTGAGCTTTGTAAACGCTCCGCTGTTAAGTTGTTCAGTCATGAGTTTGCGGTGCGGATCACGCACGAAAATTGCACCACCTGAAGCGAGCGAGAAGAGGTTGGATCCTGGATAAGGGCTCTCCTGTGCACGGATGCGCCCTCGGTCGTCAAATTCGATGCCATTAAGAATCACGAATCCGCCTCCCTGAAGTGGATCGCCTGCCATGAAGGACTCCGCCAGGAAGTCGAGACATGTTCCATTTATGACCACGCGAGGTTTACCAGCCGCGTTGATCAGTGGTCTGCCCGCTGCATTACCCATAACGTAGACTTCCCCACCTTTCGCTCCATACATAAATGCCTGTCCCACATCTCCATATATCACGAGCTTGCCACTCTTTGCGATCTGGCCGACCTGATCCTGTGCATTGTTGTGCACACGAATTTCCATGCCGTCGATGCCTGACCCTAAGTAATCACCCGAGCTTCCAAATACGTCGATACGCACGCCGTCTGTTTGAGGTCCAAAACCACATCCCGTGAAACGCTGTCCTTTCATGTGATAAACAATAAATCGTCTCCATCCAAGCTCATAAGCTTGGACAAGGAGTTTGGCGTCGCAATACTCGCCTTCCGGTGGAAAGCCCTGCGCACAAATAACAAGAATCTTTTCACCTTTTTCTGGTACCCGCAACTTTCTACGCGTTTCCCAATCGATGAGCCGAGCGTAACTTGAACCTACCCCTGAGATGACTGGAACAGAATCAAGAATCGACTCGATTGTTTCTCGAATAACCTGAAGTACGACGCTACGCTTTATGTTTCCGCAATCATATCGCCGGTCATTTAGGAGTGAAAACAGCTCTAATGTCCGGTCCAGGCGCCAGCTGTCACGGGAGCCAATCTCCCCAATCCGTTGGACAAAACTCCGCAACTGACTGACGTCCCAGAATGGAATTAGGCGAGAGACTTGCGAGAAACTCTCCTCATGATCGGGACCTTCCAACGTTTTCTCGATGTCCTCAGCAAGCTCCGCAATACTGTTCGGGACCTTGCGGTTTCGGCTTGGCCCGACGGTCCACTCTCCTGGCGGGCATGTGATAAGCCTACCGAATTTATCCCTACAAGAGACTGTGCTATTACCATTGTTCCGGCTCACCGTGAACGCAAAAGCCCCACCGTCAGTATAGCTTCCACCACGAGCATTCCAGTAACGGTCCGCAATCGGTCGGAACCGGGAATCTTCTTCAGTCAGCGAGTGAAGGGTAGCATCGATTGCCTGTTTCTCTGATGCCACTAGCCCTATTGTGGCCTCTCCCTCCTGCATCGCAAACACCTGTGGCCGCAGCATTGACGTATCAGTGATCCCCAGTAATTGGAAATTGTCGTTGTCTGGGTCGCTGCGAGCAATGATAAAGAACCACGGCCCATCTGGGGAACCATGCATGTGAAGTGCCTGAATGGCTCTGTAAGCCTTCTTCTTATCATCGGGAAGGCGATGAAAATCCAATTCGGTAGTTGGTGCCAGAGCTTCGATTACATACTCAAGCGGATAGCGGTATATGCGGTGCCAAAGGTCAAACAGGAGTACGGAGACTTCGGTGTCGGTCAAGAAAAGTGGCATAATATTATGCTGGCGGAGATACTCACAGATGCTGAAGTAATTGGCGAAGTCACCGTTGTGTACCAGCGCTTCGTTCATTCCAATGAATGGGTGCGAGCCCGCTGGATGCCACACCCGACCTTTAGTAGGATACCGTTGATGTGCAATCCATACTTGAGCCTGCAGGTCTTCCAAGCCATAGTATTGCACGACCTGCTCAGCGTATCCCACTATCTTGAAGAGCATCAGGTTACGAGCATGTGAGAGGACAAATGCACGTTTCTCACCCAACGAGGCGTAGAAGCTCTTATTCAATTTGAAGCTGTTCTGGTAGACGAATTCGTCTTCTACTGCCCTCCGTGGTGCATCTTCAAGGCTGTTTTCAACTGCAAAACGAGACAGAACATCTTCTTTTACACGGACGAAGTAGCGTACAATATCAGGAGGACGGACTTCCAGTTCTAAGTCGCGATAATCGGCCATGGGCTCCAGCTTCACTTTGTGGTCCACTTTGAGATGTGGAGTTATGAGATTCTCTTCGAGTTCACTCTCAGCGTTGGGGTCAAGTAAAGCAACCTGAAGCAGGTAGTCGTTTCGTAATGTAGCAGCGTCAACTCCCAACTGCTCAGGTATGAAGCATGCAGCAGCTATACCGCCGCCTTTACCATTTCCACGGTTGTGCATCTGAATTGAGGGCTCGAAGATATGGCGGCCGGTGATAGGAATGCTCGAGGCAAAGCCAACTACGCCGCAGCCCCCTTCCTGCGCAGACTTTTGCTTCTGTGCAGTCCTTGGGACTCCTTGCGGAGGAAAATCGGCCATTAGTCGCCTGCGAGAGACAAGAATGTTTTTGGCAAAATTTTCCATAGATATATCCACTATGCAGCAGAGGTCGGCATATTGTCATAATCGAGATGCTTCAGCAAATCTGACCGGCCCACAAGTTCTCTAACACTTTTCATCCCAAAACAGCAAAGAATATACTGCAGTTGGACCGCCCAGGAGTGGAAGAGATTAATAAGCCTTTGGGTAGCCCATTCAACGTCAAAAACGATAGAAAGCTCCGGATCAGTTGTAGCAATACCTCGTGGACAGCCTCGTCCACTCTCGCACACTCCGCAACGGATGCACTCGAGTGCTACAAGCTCTGCGGTTCCAATCACAACTCCATCTGCACCCAGAGCTATCGCCTTGGCCACATCCCAAGCCGTTCGCAGCCCTCCAGATGCAACCAAAGTCATCTCGTCCCGTATGCCCTCAGCCAATAGAAAGCGATGCACCTTAGGAATAGCGTATTCGATAGGCATCGCAATATTCTTTTTCGCAATGTCGGGGGCCGCACCTGTACCACCATAGCTGCCATCCAAGTGTATTATGTGCGCACCGGCATAGTAACTTCCAACCGCAACCATGTCCACGTCCGTCGGGGTGGAAACCTTCACAGAAACAAGAGCTCTTGGATTGACCTCCTTGATCCAGTCCACATGTTTTTTGTGGTCCTCGACAGAGTAGACCGAATGAAAAGGAAAGGGAGAAAACAGAGAACTGCCCTCGACCGACTCACGCATTCGTGCAACGGCTTGAGTGACCTTATCACCCAGAAGGTGTCCTCCAAGTCCTGGCTTGGCACCCTGGGCATACTTGAACTCCACTACACGCACTCGCTGAATAGTTTCCTCCCTCACTCCAAATAGACCTGTAGCAACCTGAGTGATAACACAATCATCATATTCCTTCAGCTCTTCGGGGTACCCTCCTTCTCCGGTACAGGTAAACGAATCAAACGCCTTGTAGGCTCGGGCTCTTGCCAGCATAGTAGTCAAACTAATAGACCCAAAGCTCATGCCACCTCCGTATATTGGGAAGCCTATCGTAATCTGAGGTCTTCCATCGTTACGCCGATTCAAAGGAATGCTCAGGTCAACTTCCTCGGGCTTGAGAGTTGTATCAACGGGATTCTTACTGGAGTCGAAGGTAATTCGATCGAACCCACCTCCTGAGGCACCGACCCTGTATTCGAAATCCTGTTCCGATAGCACCCCCGTTTCTGCTTGTTCCCAGGTGCTGACCAGCAAGTCCGGTGTCCAGCGACAGTCCCCAAAAGTCATCCACATAGGGTCAGTACCTACCCGAAGGGCATTCACAGGACAGGTGTCAACACAGAATGCCCCCGCGGCCCGGCAAACTTCTGGGCCACGGCAAAGGTATGATTTGGGAGCAAGCATTCGCTTTCCGGCCTTGCGATGCACACCGTATGTGCATATCTCGGCGCATTTACCACATGAGATGCAGGCAGAGGTCCGAACAACTCTGTATTTGCTCAGACGATTCCGAAATCGAGATGGGCAATGAGAGACAAGTTCTTTAGCAGCAGGATAACCTACCTGTTTGGTCGAGCGCCCTGCCTTCTCGGGTACGGTCTCAACCGAATTAGCAGAGTCTGTCAGTGAGCGAATCCTCCTGCCGAAAATAGGAGCAAAGTTTTCGCATTCGAGATCCTCGAAAAACATGGTGCGGCCGAGTTCCCCACGAAGGCGACGAACCTCCCTAAGCCCCATCGCCCCTAAAACCTCAATCAGCTGAGAATGCCACGAGCCAAGTAGATTGACAATACGCTGGGCTCCCCAATCGATAGGAATCCGGTCGTTTCCTACCGGGCAAATGTTTCTCTGCGCACAATCAGAACACAAACGACATCCAAGGGCCACAAGCAGAGCTGTGTCAACCCCAACCCCATCAGCGCCACATGCGATGATCTTTGCCACATGCTCAGCCATAGCAATTCCCCCGCTAACGAGAATTGTCACTTGGTCCCGGACAGAGTTCTTCAAAAGTTCAAAGTGAATCTCCTTGATCAATGAAGTCACAAAGTCAACACTTCGTGCTCCGAAACCCCGGCCGTTATGAGCAGCTTGAAAGTGCAGGATTTCAGCGGAATCAGCTGAAAGTTTAACGGCTCGTTCCGCGGCATATTCGTCCAGTGGTATACGAATGGAAACGATGACGTCAGCATTAGAAGCCTTCACCAATTCGATGTTTTTAATAATATGCTCAGAATAGGCCATCTCAACAATGGCGATGTCCTTCAGCCGCGTTGAATCATAATGGTCTGGCTCAAGCTTGACAATTAAATGGTCGCGGTGCTTTGATAATCCTTTTGTGGCATCTTCGTAAGAAGCCACTGTAAATGTTTGTAATGCGCCGGCTGCCTGAGCGATGGCCCGCTTTGTTGATTCGGTCACAAAAGGACATTGAGGAATATCAAGTACGATTGGTATCGGAATCTCGACAAAAGGATACATCCTGGTGAGCAGCTGTCTTTTTTCATCGAATTCGAGCCGTTGAGGGCGTCGGCCCAGTTCGATTACAGTGCTTATATACTCTCGGCCGTGTATTCCATCCCTTGTTGGACGCACTATCTCGGACATATCCGTCCACATTTCATCAAAGCCGGGACCTGCGAATGGTCCCCGATATCCGGCACCGGAAACTGGAATACTACCTGTCTCGGACTGCTTCCATATACTTGCAATTAGATCGGGTTTCCAGTAATCGTCGCCCATCCTATCAAATTGCGGATTGCGCGTGCGGAATAGAAGGTTCTTCTTGCATTCCTGTACGCACCGCATGCAACTGATACAATCGACATCAGCTGTGTCAATAATCTGCGATGAGTCAAACTTGCGATTTTTGTACACATCATAAACGCATGAATCGCGCTTGACGCAAGTAACGCAGCCAATGCATCCATCGCCCTCAATAGCACAAAACTTCGAGACCGGGAAGAATCTCGGCGGTGCCGACTTAATTTTAACGTGATATTTTCCTACCATCTTGTCCCTTCATCATCCGGTATCACCATTTAGCTTGGGTCGTGGCAACAAATCCGCCCCTCGTATAACCTCAGGTAACAGCTCCTCAGACTCAATTGCCTGAAGATGCACTCCCTTTATGCCAGGAATATCCCGTACCGCCTTTATCAACTCGATGGCAATTGTAATACCCTCTGCTTTTGCGTCGGAGGCAGCTTCCATACGGCTAATAAGTTCGTTTGGCACCTCCACACCTGGCACATTTGCATTCATATACTTTAGCATGCCTGCCGTTCGTGGAACAATTATCCCAGTCAGTATAGCTGTTCGTTCTGTAAGTCCCATATCGTGAGCTTTTTTGACCGCTTCGGCAAAGCGAGGCACATCGAAAACGGCCTGTGTCTGAATGAAGTCAGCTCCCGCTTCGACCTTCTTGGCCAGACGAATGGTCCTGAAGTCCTCAGGGGGAGCCAAAGGTGTCCACGCGGCACCTATGAAAAAAGGCGCGGAAGGATTTATTGAATCTCCTCCCTCTTGCACAGCTTCGTCGCGTAAGCCTTTTATAATTGAGATGAGCTGGACTGAGTCCACATCATATACATTCTTGCAGCCAGGATGTCCTTTGAGCTTACCGCTGGCGCCTGACTTTTGATGGTCACCGGAGATGCAAAGGCAATTTCGAATGCCAAGTGCAGATGCTCCAAGCAAATCAGATTGAATTGCAATGCGATTTCTATCCCGGCAGGTCATCTGCATCACGGGCTCAAGACCCTCATCCATGAGTATCTTCGCACCAGCAATGCTCGACATACGAACCACGGCAGTTTGATTGTCGGTCACATTATATGCATCGGCTATTCCCCGTATGATATTTGCCTTCTTACGCATAGGCTGGGGGTCCGGACCACGTGGCGGTCCTACCTCTGCTGTAACAGCAAAATGGCCACCAGCAAGAACGTGTTCCAAATTGCTTCCTACATGCACTTTCACTGTCTTAGCTCCTCGCGGAGAACCCTCTTTGGCCCGCCATGACTGGATTTTGACCAATTTTTGGGTTTCCGTACTTTCGTTAAGCGGTCGATTCGCCCCCGGGCTCCGGCGCGTTCAACAATCAGCTTCCAAACGCAATCAATATTCTCATCAATCTCACATTTCCCATTTTCCCTTGTCCCTCCACAAGGACCATTCATAAGACTCTTTGCACAACGAGCCACCGGGCATAAACCAAATGTTTCCGCAAGAACACAGTCACCGCAGGCCGCACACCGTGATGCCCAAAGCCCTGCTTCTTCACGCATAGTCAACGCTGATGTGTTTACTCCAGGATAAACGGGGATATCATCAAACCTTTCAGCTAAAGCCTGCACACCTATGCCGCAAGCGATGCTCAATATCGCATCAACCTGCCCTGCAATCTCAGTCAATTCCTCCACGAATTCCCACTCACATTGCTTTTCAAGAGTCGCTGTCAATATCTCAACACTATGTCCCTGTACCTTCAATGCCATGCGAAGCAGCGGCGCAAGTGTCTCGACTTCTTTTTCTCCACCAACAGCACACTCAGCGACGCAAGTAGCACAGCCTACGAGAAGCACCTTCGAGTGGCCACTCAGCTTCTCAACAAGCTCGTCAATAGGTTTCCATTCTCCAAAAATCAACTTGCATCTCCTTTCTTCATTGGATTTGGCCCGAGGGTTTTAACAGCCTGGGCGCGATCGGCCACCAGGCCAGATAGTGCCTTATAAGAGAGCTCTAATCCATGACTCAAACCTAATCTCTCCGCCCCGATGCCAATCTCTTCAAGCAGACGACGGACATACTCGACTCGCTTTTCTGTTCTATGGCTGCCAATAAGAAAACGACATTTGTTTACGGGGCAGGCAACAATTTCTACCCCATCGGCCCCTTCCTCAAGAATTTTAAGAATGTACGGAACTTCGATTTTGCTGCTACAGGGCATCATCACCGGTCGTACAGAGTACCCAGAGCTTTGCTGCGATTCCACTATAATATTTACGCCATCCATAATACAATGTTGGCAATAAAGCATAACAATTTCAGGCTTAAAGCTCGTTTTTTCAGAACTGTTACTCATCTTGCATCTTTGACCGTTTGCCCTACATCAAAATCCTATAGAACTTCATCACAGAACGCAAATATATATTGATAATAGTGAGTAATATTGGGCAAGACCTGCTCTGCTGAGTTGATTTTTATTAAACCAAACAGCCTCGAGCAAGCCTCACCCGCAACCCAATGCCGAGTGCATAATTACGTGCAGATCACAACAATTTTAATGCCAAACCGCTACAGACTATGTTTCGCACAGTCGCAGAAAATACTAACTGTCATAGTATAGGTGGAATTCGTGCGGATGCGGCCTTAACGCTATCTCGTTTATCTCCTTTTCCCGCTTCCAGGTAATCCATGTCTTGATAACATCCTCGGTGAACACATTGCCTGCCATCAGAAATGCATGATCCTTCTCGAGTGCATCAACTGCCTCAGCCAGTGAGCCGGGCGTCTTGGGATACTTATCCAGCTCTTCCGGAGTCATATCATAAATATCACAATCTAACGGCTCACCTGGATCAATCTTATTTTGGATGCCGTCGATTGCTGCCATAAGCATCGCTGTCCACGTCAAGTAGCCATTGCAGCTTGAGTCCGGACAGCGGAACTCAAGCCGTTTTGCCTTTGGATTCGGCGTGTACATCGGTATCCGCACCCCGGCAGAACGGTTACGCGCGCTCATCACAAGATTGACTGGTGCTTCAAAGCCCGGCACTAAGCGGCGATATGAATTGGTCGTGGGAGCAGCAAACGCCAAAATTGCTGGTGCATGCTTCAAAAGCCCTCCGCACGCATATAACCCTATATCGCTCAATCCCGCATAACCTTTGCCCGCAAACAGCGGCTTTCCACCTTCCCAGAGCGAAAAGTGCGTGTGCATACCGCTGCCATTGTCCTGAAATACCGGCTTGGCCATAAGTGTTACCGTCTTGCTGTTCCTTTTGGCTACGTTCTTGATGATGTATTTGTACCACATAAACTGGTCAGCCATCTTGACCAAGTCCTGGAACTTCATATCTATCTCTGCTTGGCCAGCCGTGGCAACCTCGTGATGATGAGCCTCTACCATAATCCCTACCTTCATCATCTCAAGCACCATCTCGGTGCGAAGATCGTGGAACGTATCGGTCGGGCTCACTGGGAAGTAGCCACCCTTAAAGCTCGGCTTGTACCCAAGGTTCGGCTCCTCGAAACGCGCTGTATTCCACGAGCCCTCGACAGAATCTATCATATACATCCCTGTGTGCTGGTTCTGCTCATAGCGGACCTCGTCAAAGATAAAGAACTCTGGCTCGGGGCCGATATAGCAGGTATCCGCGATTCCGGTTTTTTTCAAGTAAGCTGCACCTTTTCGGGCGACATGCCGGGGGTCACGCGAGTAATCTTCCTTTGTGATTGGGTCAACGATATTGGCGATAACGCTGACAATCGGCTCCTTGAAAAAGGGGTCGAGCACTGCTGTATTTGGGTCTGGTACAGCCATCATATCTGATACGTGGATTCCCTGCCAGCCGCGTATTGACGAGCCGTCAAACCCGACGCCCTCTTCAAATGTGCCTTCATCCCATACATCCAGCGGGAATGTGCAGTGCTGCCAGGCACCAAGAAGGTCGGTAAACTTCAGGTCAGCCATCTTTGCGTTGTTCTTCTTTGCGAATTCAAAAAACTCTTTCGGTGTCATTGGGATTCTCCTTCTTATAAACATTTTCTCATTTTTTGATATCTGTTCTACTGCTGCAATATCTTAATATAAAATCGCAGAGATTTACAAAATAAAAAACACATCAGAAGAACTTGCCTTCTTACAGGAGTCTTGGTTCAACCTATCGCCTCGCCGCCCCTTTCTCCTGTTCTTATGCGGACGCATTCAGGCAAGTCTAATACAAAAATCTTGCCGTCGCCGATTTGTCCCGTCTTTGCGCCATCAATGATTGCCCTAATCGTCGGCTCGACAAACGCCTCGTTCACTGCTATCTCTAATTTTATCTTCTTCAGCAGACTACCCTTTTCTTTGTGGCCTCGATAAACCTCGGCTATGCCCTTCTGCCGGCCTCGACCAACAACATCCGATACTGTTACAAGGTGAATCTCTTTTTCAGTCAATCCTTTGAGCACCTCGTCCAAGCGGTCCGGCTGAATAATTGCTATTACATATTTCATTTATCTTATCCTTTCTCATTTAATCAATCAGTGTATAAGCGGCTTCTCGATGCTGCGTCAAATCCAGACCTACGCGTTCCTCGTGTTCACCTACCCGCAGTTTTACTACCGCATCAACGAACTTGAGGAGCACGGCGCCGACTACAAATGAATACACAATTATGACAAGAACCGCCTTGGCTTGAATCCATAGTTGTGCAGGATTACCATACAACAGGCCATCTGCACCGTCGGGGTTAATTGTCTTTGTGGCCCATATACCTGTTGCAAGAACGCCCCAGATGCCTCCGATTCCGTGCACGCCAAAAGCGTCCAATGAATCATCGTAACCCAACACCCCTTTAAGACAGGTTACCGCCAGCCACGGCAAAATACCTGCCCCTATTCCTATCCATATCGCTCCCACGGGTGTAACAAACCCGGATGCTGGGGTGATGGCTGCCAATCCAGCTATTACGCCGGTAATTATACCCAGCGTAGTAGGTTTTTTATATCTGAGCCAGTCAAGCAAAGACCATGTTACACCAGCAACTGCGCCTGCTATGTGCGTTACTGTAAACGCATTGCCTGCCAGAGCCGATGCCTTCAAAGCGCTGCCCGCATTGAAGCCGAACCATCCGAACCACAATAAACCCGCGCCCAGTACCGCAAACGGCAGATTATGCGGAGGAGAAATGCTGCATGGATAACCCTGTCGCTTCCTTAAAACCAGCGCTGCCGCCAAAGCCGTCATACCCGCGTTTATATGAACGACAGCCCCACCGGCAAAATCCAGTACGCCTAAGTTCCTCAAAAAACCGCCTACGCCCCATATCCAGTGTGCTATGGGGTCGTAAACGATAGTCGCCCACAACAGTATAAAAATGCAAAACGCAGAGAATTTCATTCGTTCCGCAAATGCCCCTATGATTAACGCCGGTGTTATTATTGCAAACATCATCTGGAACATCATAAACACTTCGTGCGGAACTGTGCCGATATAATCAGCGTTTGGCATCATACCAACGTGCTTCAAGAACAACCATTCCGGGCCGCCGATTATAGCGCCTTTGTCTGGCCCGAACGAAAAACTGTACCCACACACAACCCATTGAATACTAATCAGGCACAGGGCCATAACGCACTGCATAAGCACCGAAAGCATGTTCTTGCGTCGCACCAAGCCGCCGTAGAAAAATGCCAGCCCCGGCGTCATAAGCATAACAAGAGCTGCGGATATCAATACCCAGGCCGTATCACCTGTATCGATTGTCGGTTTTTGACTTGCCAAAGAGCTTACTTCAACTGATGACGGTTTCGTTTCGCAAAACGCTGTCCCTGCAATCAATAAAAAAATCACCATTACCACCAGCATTTTTTTCATTTTCTCTGCGCTCCTTCATACCGGTCTGTATCAGAAGTCAGCTTCTTTTCGCGGTGAACTGACAAAACCGACAGCCAGCGAGTCCCAATTCGTGCAGTTCCACATACTTTCAGAGCTTCTATGAACCCAAACTTTTTGTGGGTCGACGTAAAATGGCTGCAGTTAGTAATTTACGCAAACTCTGTGCCAAGGAGTTTTTCTAAAGCATTTTTTGCATAAGCGCTTGTATAAGCACAAGTTACACCTATCAGAAGCCGTGAGCTATCAGAGAAATAAGCTACATTTTTGTAAGTCCTCCAAAAACAGAGTTACACTTTTGTTATCTTTTATGTTAAAATGGGGGCTCTGGCAGCCATGGCACAGAGCCCACCTTAGACTAAGGCGACCAATGTGGTGCCCTGTCATCCTATTGAAAATTCACTTTTACCCGATAGCCTCACCACCTCTTTCACCCGTTCTAATGCGAATACATTCAGGCAGGTCGAGCACAAAAATCTTGCCATCGCCGATTTGTCCGGTTTTTGCGCCTTCAATGATTGCCTTAATTGTTCGCTCGACGAAGTTTTCGTTGACGGCTATCTCCAGCCGGATTTTCTTCAGCAGGTTCACTTCCATTCCGATGCCTCGATATGACTCATGGTAGCCCTTTTGTTGCCCACAGCCCAGCGAATTCGTCACCGACATCTTATAAACCTCTTCCTTATACAGGGCTTGTTTTACGTCGTTGAGCTTGTGCGGCTGGATATATGCGATTATCAGTTTCATAATTTTATCTCCTTCAAGCCGAGGATATCTGATTTATTCTGTGGTGAATATTTGGAATCCTGCATATGCTTCGTTGCCGTGCTCGCCGATATCAAGACCGCGTATCTCTTCCTCTCTCGAAACACGGATGCCAATGACCGCCTTTAGGACAGCCCAGGTTACTATGGATATAAATAATACAAATGCTCCGACTGAAACGACGGCGGCCAATTGCGCCTTCAGTAGAGTCAGTCCGCCGCCGCAGAACAGTCCGTTACCTGTTGTTATGCCGACGATTTTATCTTTTGCGAACAATCCCACACAAATGGTTCCAAATATGCCGTTGACAAGGTGCACAGACAATGCTCCGACGGGGTCATCCAAACGCAGACGGTCGAACATCATCACTGCCAACACAACCAGAACGCCGGCTATCAGGCCTATTATCAGTGAACTGCCTACACTAACGAAGGCGCAAGGTGCTGTAATCGCCACAAGGCCTGCAAGACATCCATTTAACGTCATACCTACATCTGGTTTACCGAGCAGCAGCCACGAAGTTATCGTTGAACTCATAATCGCCATTGCTGCCGCCATATTGGTGGTTACCGCAACATGGCTGATAGCGATTGGGTCCGCCATCATTGTTGAGCCGGGGTTAAATCCGAACCACCCGAACCAAAGCACAAACGTTCCTATAGTTGCAAGTGACAGGTTATGGCCGGGAATCGCTTTGATTATACCGTTCCCATATTTTCCGATTCGCGGTCCGAGCAATATCACACCTGCCAGTGCAGCCCACCCGCCGACACTATGCACCACAGTTGAACCTGCGAAGTCAAACACACCCATCTTTGCCAACCAGCCGCCGCCCCAAATCCAGTGCCCGACTATTGGATATATCAGCATAGCCATAACAAATGAAAATAGTATGAACGATATATATTTGATGCGCTCAGCTACTGCTCCGGAAACGATGGTTGCCGCTGTGCCGCAGAACACTAACTGGAAAAAGAATTTAGCCCATAATGGAACGTCCGTCCACGAAATGGCCGAGTACACACCTTTGTATGCCTCACCTATCGCAGGCGAATTGTCTGCACCGCCGGCAAAAAGCAGTCCCTTAAGACCAATGAAGCCATTGCCGTCGCCGAACATCAGTCCCCAACCGAGAATGAGAAACCCCAGCGATGACACTGCAAAAACGATGAAGTTTTTTGATAAGATATTTACGCAATTCTTTGCCCGTGCAAACCCAGATTCAACTGCTGCGAACCCGAGGTTCATAAAGAAAACCATCTTGGCTGTAATCAAAACCCAAATCGTGTCAATAATCACTTTAGTTTCCATAATTTGAACCCTTAATGATTTAGAAAGAGGTTAATATTCCTACGCCGAACCACGTATTACTGCTTTTTGCCGTAGCTTTACGTATCGAGCCGGAGAGCATAGACGAATGATTGAAGCTCGGTTTGACAACCCAGCTTCCTATGGTTACAGGCAACCCTACTGAAATTGTGACGTCGTTGAACCGGTCGCTTGGTACACCGAAATAACCCTTGTTATACGCCGAATTACCCCAGCCGAAACTTGTGCTAAGCGCCAAGTCGCAGTAAAAGCTTTCATTCCACGTCATCACTTTTTCGACCGTGTGTCCGATGCCGAACTGCAAATAGCTGCCGTTGATTTCATCCACATCTCGGAACCACTTGACATACGGGGTTAAAAAAACCTTCGACAGGCTCAAGCCGCCGTATATTTCAGTCGTGGGCTCGAAATCTGTGTTTGGGAAGCGATAGTAAATCGTGCCCACAGAAAAGTCCAGCCAGTCAGTGCCCGGCACAGTTCCTGAATAATCCAGCGAAAAATCGAACTCGCTGAATTCTCCTGCTGTATCGTTCTGGTTCGTCAGGTCGAGATTTCCCCAAATTGAGCCGGTAAAACCATAAGCACCTACCGATACCGCCGGCTGAAACACACTCTTACCGTCGATGTTCTGCCCTCGCCAGATGTATTTAGTGAAGTAATCAGCCGAAATCCCAAAACTCACAACCTGCTCCTTAGTTTGTTCTTCTGCTCCTGCTGTCCCTAAGGTAAAAACCAGCACCATTAGCCCTAAACCCAAACTACCAAAACTTCCCAATCTCACTGTCATTTTCCTTTTAGAGTTCTATCCGTATCTGTCAGCATTAGTATAATGACTCTCTATATGCAACCTCTGTGCCAACATAACCTGACAAGCTGTAAGTGTTTATTCTATATAGAGATATGTTTTTAATTCGGATGGTTAAAAGACAACAAAACACGACGTTTTTGTGATTTATTGCAAAAATGAATACATTTATGTTTCTTTTTTACAGATATTCCGAGTCGCCACAACGAAAATGCCACAAAGAAATATTTTATATCTGTCTATTTTTAATGGACTTATGCAATATTGCCCCTCTTAATACAAATTTTTCTTGAAAAACTGCCTTGCACCTTTTGGTAAAATATGTTACGTTTATGTCACATAACAGATAGTAAGAAACGTTCTAAAATGAATAAAAGATGGCTAAAAATAATCCCAAAAGGCGGGAAAACCGCCAAAAATGGTTGAAAAATGACTAAAAAAGGAACACTTTTGCAAACAAACAGAGTGCATAACTCAAAACAACTCGAATCCCTTTACAAGGTCAGTCAGATTCTTGCGGCCGGAGCACGCCAGCAGCAGGCATTGGCTGACGTTCTGGATACGCTGGATAGAGAGCTTGGTCTGAACAGAGGCACAATTACGCTTCTTGCGCCCGACGGCAATGAGATTAGGATTGAAGCGGCACATAACTTTTCAGAGGAGCAAAGTCGCAGAATTACCTATAGAATCGGAGAAGGTGTAACGGGAAAAGTTATGCAAACCGGCAAGCCAGTTATCGTCCCAAAAGTTTCCCAGGAACCTCTGTTTTTAAACCGCTTCGAAAGATGGAATGTAACAAAGCAGGAATTGAGTTTTATCTGCGTGCCAATTACCATCGACAATGACGTTATCGGAACAATCTCGGTTGATAAACCATTTGAAGAAACAACACCGCTTGATGATGAGATGCGCATATTGAGCATCGTAGCAAGTATGATTGCCAATGATTTGAGAACCAGACGGGAAGCTGCCATCGAGCGAAAAACGCTCGAAGACGAGAACGTGCGATTACGTCACGAGCTGGAGGACAGGTTTCGCCCCGAAAATATAATAGGCAATTCCAACACTATGCGTGATGTGTATAGCCAAATTCATCAGGTGGCTGACAGTGACACAACGGTGCTTATACGCGGCGAATCCGGCACCGGCAAGGAATTAGTTGCTCACGCTATCCACTTCTCCAGCTCGAGAGCCGAGGGGCCTTTCGTGAAGGTCAATTGTGCCGCCCTGAATGAAAATCTACTTGAAAGCGAACTATTCGGTCATGAAAAAGGCGCCTTTACTGGGGCAATACAAGCTCGAAAAGGCCGGCTCGAAGAAGCAAACGACGGCACGATATTTCTTGATGAAATAGGCGACTTTTCCCCAGTTACTCAAGTGAAACTGCTTCGTGTTCTCCAGGAAAAAGATTTCGAACGCGTGGGAAGCAACAGGGCACTAAAGACAAACGCGAGAATTATAACAGCTACAAGCCGTGATTTGGAAAAATGCGTTGACCAAGGAACATTCAGGCAAGACCTATACTACCGAATAAACGTGTTCCCTATATTCCTGCCTCCGTTACGAGAGCGTAAGGACGATATCCTTCTGCTTGCTGACTTTTTTGTTGAGCAATACTCCAAAAAAATGAAAAAGGACGTACGACGTATCAGCACACCGGCAATCAATATGATGGCCTCATATCACTGGCCGGGAAACGTACGCGAGCTTGAGAACTGCATCGAAAGAGCAGTGCTTTTAAGCAGCGACGGTGTCATACACGGATATCATCTGCCTCCAACGCTGCAGACCTCAGATGCGTCCGGCACTATCGGGATCGGCTCGTTAACAGAAAGGACAAAACTTTTTGAACGCGACCTGATTATCGATGCACTCAAACGCTGCAATGGGAACCTGGCGGCAACAGCGCGAGATTTAAAAACCACCGCAAGAATTATACGATATAAAGTCAGAGAATTAGGTATCGACTATAAGCGATACGGCAAGAAAAGAAGTTGATTTACGGCAGCATACAAGCAGCGAAAGACAGAGAAAAAACTGAACTGATATTTGCCGTAATTCCTCACGGCGAAAGGAAAAGCGGGCGAGCGGATTCGAACCGCCGACGTCCAGCTTGGGAAGCTGACATTCTGCCACTGAATTACGCCCGCAAGTACCCTGTTTTTAAAACCTTACAGCAAGCCTTGCTTTGACAATGCCGATTTTGCGGCAATTTATTGCTTCTTCCAATTATATTACAGGAATCTTCTTGGTATAGCAAGGGCGGAAAATCGAGGCCTAAAATACATCCTTATTTTTCCGTAAATAGCGGCTTTTGCAATGAACCCTTTGTTTTGACGTAGCTAAACAGCAAGCTTAAGATCAGGGTAAGTATTGTGCCGACGACTATCAGCCAACTCCACGCCAATTTGATGTATCCTTTATGAGACATCAGTAAAAGTATTGTCACACTTAAAGTGCTAATAACCATCGCAATTACGTTACCAAAGGCAGCCTTTCGTTTTGTTAACACTCCGAGCAGGAAAATACCAAGTGTTGCTCCGCCAGTCACAGAAAATATCTCAAATGCAAACCACAATATGTTCTCCACCGATTCACACGCAAAAGCAATAGCCGCCAGTATAATACCGAAAGTGACCACTGCTATCCTCGAAACAATTAAATAGTATTTTTCTGTCGCAGTCTTTCCCTCGACTTCGCTCTGGACAGGTTTAATAAGCGGGCGATAAATATCCGTTACAAAAGACGAAGCGAGCGAACTCAACGGAGAGTCAATGCTGGCTAATATGATTGCTGAAAGCATTAATCCTTTTAATCCGGCAGGTAGAGAGTTTGTCACAAAGTGCGAAAGAACCTCCTTGGCCCTGCCCGGTTGAACGATATCGGGATTCTGTTGGTAGAATACATAAAGCAAAGTGCCGATTCCCAAATATATGCACAAAATCGGAAGCGCCGCCAATATGGTCATAACAATTGTCTTCTGGCTTGTCTTTCTGGTCCTGACCGTAAGCAATCGCTGCATCAATTCCTGGTCGGTCCCGAAGACTGCCAAACCGATGAAAAACGCATTTATGCTTCCCGCCCAAAAAGTTGTGGGATTATTAATGTCGAATTTAAAATTAAAAACACTAAGCCGTCCTGCTTCACCTGCGATTTGCCACGCGGCGGATAATCCGCCGTCTATATGCAGCGAAAGATAAGTCAGTATCGCAACACCTGCAGCAAAGAAGACTATTGCCTGATATGCGCCAGCCCAAACCACGGCCTTTATGCCGCCAAATGCAATGAAGATAACGCTTACCACCGTAAAGGCCAGAATCGTTTGGGCTAAACTCCAGCCCATAATAATCCCCACCCCCAAACATGCGGCATATAACCTGACACCAGATGCTATTAAGCGCGTAATAAAAAAGAAAATCGAACCTGCGTATTGAGTTTCAGGGCCGAAACGGTACCTTAGAAATTCATATATGCTTGTGCAATTATATTTGTAAAACACGGGGATGAACAAAAATGCCACCAGAATACGCGCTGCTGCTGAGCCAATGAAAAACTGCAGATACTCCCAGTTTTCACTGAAGGCCGTTGCCGGCACACCGACGATGGTAAGTGCGCTGACCTCAGTTGCAACAAAAGACAGACAGGCAATAATCGAAGGAACTTTTCTACCGCCGAGAAAGAAGTCACTTGTATCTTTTTCTTCACGCCCAAAGACGTAGGAAATAACGAAAAGAATTAAGACCGCCAAAGCAACTACTATTAAATCAATTTGACCCAAAGCTGCTATGATATTTTGCAGCAACGCAGATTGAGTCATTTAGTTTCCCTTATAGCTTTTCTCAATGATTTATTGTTTTCATTAAGGATTGTAAGGGCTTGATTAAAATTTACTTTACGAAAGTGCATCACAATTGCAGCTTTGACTTTTCTCTTTGCCAGGTTAAGTAAATTACCGGCCTGTGTTCGCGAAAGCCCTGTCAATTGTGAAACAATCCTTAGAGACCTGTCTCTTAATTTTTCATTTGTTGCATCAAGGTCAACCATCAGGTTTCCATAAACTTTGCCCATTTTAATCATAACAGTAGTAGTAAGCGTATTGAGAACAAGTTTCGTGGCGGTACCTGCTTTCATACGGGTCGAACCGGTGATAATCTCAGGGCCGACGATAGGATTTATGACTATCTCTGCGGATTTGCGCCGGGTTGTTTGCCTGGCACAGGTGATGAGGATTGTGCCTGCTTTTATTTTTGATGCTTGTTTCAGCGCACCTCGAACATAGGGGGTCATACCGCAGGCGGCGATTCCAACAACTACATCTTTTGCTCGAATTCCATTCTTTATTATTGCCTTTACTCCATCTCCTTCATTGTCTTCTGCTCCTTCTATAGCCCTAACCAGCGCACGTCGGCCGCCAGCGATAATCCCCTGAACCAAAGAGGGTCGAACACCAAAAGTCGGAGGGCATTCCGACGCATCGAGCACGCCCAGCCGACCGCTCGTTCCGGCTCCAACGTAGAATAATCGGCCTCCTTTTTGGAAATGCTCAACTATCATATCGACCGCCTTGGCAATCTTTCCCCTCTCCCTGCCGACAGCAGGTGCAACGAGCTTGTCTTCAGAGTTAATAAGTTTTATTATCTGTAATGTCGATAGCCGGTCTATCTTTTCGCTTTTGCGATTACTATTTTCGGTGGTTGGAAGCGGTCTATGCTTTTTCATTATGCAGGCGTTATTTTCCCTAAGATTAATGCCTCATCTGCTCCGGTTGCGCTGGGGACATTATTGGCGATTCCTTTAATTGTCGCGTATGCCAGGATGGCAAATGAAATCGCCTCTTTGGCATCGTAGTTTATCCCAATTTCGCTGCTGGTAAGGATTTTAACCCCGCTGAGTTCCTCTCGCAACATCTTAATCAGCGTATTATTCTTTGCCCCGCCGCCGCACAAAATAAGTTCATCCGGCATCGCAGGCAGAAATCGCTTGTAAGACAAACCTATGCTCGCTGCGGTAAAGGCAGTAACAGTCGCTGCCATATCTTCAATGGAAAGCCCCTTCCTTCTCGCCCATCCATACAGGATATCACGATATTTTTTCCCGAACATCTCGCGTCCGGTCGATTTCGGAGGCCATACCCTGAAAAAGGGATGCCGCAGCATATTATTAAGCAGCTCCCTGTTAACCGCGCCTTGGGCGGCGATTTTGCCACCAAAGTCGAATTTCTCTCTGCCCTTTGTTGCCAGCGAAACGATTCCGTCGATTACCATATTCCCCGGCCCGGTATCGAATGCCATAATATCTTGCTTCCGGCAGCCTGCCGGCAGGAAAGTAACATTCGCTATTCCCCCGATATTCTGAATCGCTCGACTCTTTTTTTTATCTCGAAACAGGAAAAAATCTGCGAAAGGCACCAAAGGCGCACCCTGGCCGCCTGCCGCTATATCTCTTGGACGAAAATCCGCCACCGTCGTAATTCCCGTACGATGGGCAATTACCGCCGGCTCGCCAATCTGTAAAGTGCAGCGCACCATCCTCTTCCAGAGTCGCCGCCCCTTCGGATTGTGATAAATCGTCTGCCCGTGTGACCCTATCAGGTCAATCGTCTTCAAATCAATCCCGCTTTTTCTGCAAAGTTTCAGTACCGCCTCTGCAAACACCTCGCCGATTACAAAATTAAGATGCCCCACATCCGCCGGGCCGGCTTCCTTCGATTCGACGAGTTTGAAAATACCTCGGCGAACCGCCGCCGGATACGGAAATGTATCATACGTCAGAACATTTATCTTGCCCTTGTCAATATCAATAATTGCAGCATCAACACCGTCGGCTGATGTTCCGGACATCAATCCAGCCACGCGCATTTGCCTTTTTCTCTGTGGTTTCGTAATTTCATCTCCTATCATAATCTCTTTTTATTATCGGCTAAACGATACGATTCTCGTTCAACCCGTTTAAATAGTTTCAGGTTATCTTGTAATCGTGAAGTTTTATTGCGCAGCAGCCAAAGTCCCCTGAACTCTTCGCTCATTTCTTTAATCGCCCCGCCTAATTGCAGTAATTGCGACCTTTTAACATCTTTGCCCGCCCGCAGCGCCTTTGCTGCAAGAGCCCGCCTGCACGCCAAACAGTCCATTCGCTCCGCTGCCCTCAGTTCTCTAACTGCTAATCTCTCAAATTCTCCAATTTTCTTCGGAACCTCAGGCCAGCCCTTACCGTCGGATAGTTCGTCCAAAATCCGTCTTAATCCTGCCTTCTTCATCATATCGATACAGCTTCGGGCAGGAGGGGTAGTATGCAGAATTTGCTCAACCAGTGCATCATATAGCAATGATTCGTTACGCATCGGCTTTCCACACATAGTATATGTATTGCCTAACAGCTTTAGCTTCTTTGCCATTCTGTTTGTCCGCTGGCCGAAAACATGATAACAGAAATTCTCCGTAAATCTCCTTTCATCAACCGCTCTACCGTTCCATGAATGTGCTGCCCCATGCGCGAAACTGTGTAGACTCACACCTAAGAAGTTGCGATGTCCCCTATCTCCCCAGTCCGCATTGAGCAGGCCCTTCGCATTGTATTTTCGTCCTGTATCTGCGAAATTCTTTACGTTCCCCATCGAATTGCTCATACGCGAGCCGTGTGTCAGCCATCCGCTCGTCCCCGGGCAAACCATAAACTGCATCCCTGACTTTGCTATTTCCTTGGTCCTGCCTATATTTTCCCCGTCGTTTTCATACTCCCAGTTGAGCAATACCATGTCTCGCGGCAGTTTCCTCAGCAGCTTCGGATATTCCAGTACCATATCCGCCCAGGCGTTCATCCGTTTCCCGTATTTCTCGCATAGCCGATGAATTTTTAGGAGAAATTCCAAGTATACCCCTCCGACTCCGACTCTGCTCGCCCGTTTTCTACTGCGTCCTTTACCGAGCTCCCACGTCTCGTCGCAGCAGACGTTAAAGTCCTCCGCCTCAAAGAGTGGGACAAACTCGCTGTAAAGTTCCGCAATAAGCCTGATTGACCGCGGGTCTGTTGGACAAAGTGTCGTCCCTCCCAAGAAATTGCGAAAACCCGGCATTTCACCAAGGTAACTGTATCGTGGCAAAGATAAAATTTTTTCAAAATGACCAAAGCTTGCCAGAGAACCTACTAATCGTATATGGTGCAGGCGGCAATAATCCTGTAGAGCGAGAATTTCCTCCGGCGTAAAAGGACTAAAACCTTTGCCGATATCCGGATGTTGTTTAAAGGTAAAAACGTTTTCCACATAAAGCTGTAATTCGTTGATTTTCCAGTGCGCAAGCCACTCCACAAGCTCTTTAAGGGTACCGAGGTTCGAAACTTTCCCCCGCGAACAGTCATGATAGACACCTCGCCTGCGAAAGTCAGGTTTGTCTTCTATGATGCAGGCAGGCAATATTTTCCCATATATCGAAACGAGGTCGCGAAGCGTTTGTAAACCATAGTATGCACCTGCATCCGCTTTAGCAAAAATTTCGATTCCATCGCCAGTTATGATAAGACGATAGGCCTCATCATCGGCGATTTTCTTATCACGATGCATTCTGACGTCCGCCGGCCCAAAAGCATTTCTAACTATGCCAGCCTTTAGAAACTGCTTTGTTAGGTCACCGCTGAGTTGTTCGAGGGGCAGGACATCAGCGCTGCGAGGACTGGCAAGTATCGGCCGAGCAGGCCAGCGAAAAAAACCTTTACGAAAGATAACTTTTTTTACAGGAACTAATAATTTAACAAACTGACGTTCTTCCTTGACGGCCATACAGGTAGTATAACAAGACCAAACATAGCTGACAAGTTTACCCCATTAGGGGAAACGAGCTAACCAAGGATAATAAGCAATATTTATTGACTTATTCATCAAAGTAGGTAAACTGCCCACTGGAAAACGTAGGCGTTTGGAGTCTTTTAGCTCCAAAGACAAGTTAAAAACTGATATCGGAAGGAGCGCAATATGGCATCGGAATTCCGCGCATTATCTAAAGCCGAAATTGCGCAGCTGCAAAACCAGGGATGCAGCAGCTCAGACTGGGCAAGTATTAAGGTCGCTCAGAATTTCGATCCTACAAGGGTAGGATTCGCACATTTTTCCGGTACCGTGGAAATAGGTGAACTTAAAGAAACAATAACCTTTCACGGCGGAGTGAAAAAGCCAGCAGGTATTAGCCAGGCAACAATCCACAACTGCAAAATTGGAAACAATGTCTATATTAACCATATCAATACTTATATAGCCAACTACATAATCGAGGACAATGTAGTTATTGACAATGTTGATTTGTTGACGGTTGAGCAGGAAAGTTCCTTTGGTAATGGGACCGAAGCTGTCGTTGTTAATGAGGCCGGCGGCAGGGAAGTACCGATTTACGACCATTTGTCCGCTCATACCGCTTATGTGATAGCTTTTTACAGGCACAAGCCGAAAGTAATTGAAAACCTGCGGAAAATGATTGCCAGCTACACCAAATCTGTAACTTCATCGACGGGCTTGTTGGCAAAAGGCGCTAAGATTACTAACTGCCGAATCATCAGAAACGTCAGAATAGGTCCTGCAGCCGTAATTGAGGGAGCAAGCCGGCTGGAGAACAGCTCAATCAATAGCTGCTCGGAAGACCCTGTCTATATTGGCCCGGGTGTTTTTGCAGAAGATTCCATTATCTGCTCCGGCTCGAAGATTTCCGACGGCACAATAATATGCAAATGCTTCGTAGGTCAGGGCACGGTGCTGTCTAAACAATATTCGGCGGAAAACTCCGTCTTCTTCGCAAACTGCGGCGGCTTTCATGGCGAGGCGTGCTCCATATTTGCCGGGCCGTATACTGTTACACATCACAAATCCACGTTGCTCATAGCTGGGTTGTTTTCATTTCTTAATGCCGGCAGCGGGACTAATCAGAGCAATCATTTATACAAGCTGGGGCCTGTCCATCAGGGTATTATCGAGCGCGGCTCTAAAACCGCCAGTGATTCATATATGCTCTGGCCGGCCAAGGTCGGGGCTTTTACAGTTGTAATGGGCAGACACTACAAGAATTCTGATACCTCGGACCTGCCCTTCTCATACCTGATTGAGCACGAAGATGAAAGTATTCTTGTCCCTGCTGTGAATTTACGCAGCGTAGGAACCGTTCGAGACGCTCGAAAATGGCCAAAACGTGACAAACGAAAAGACCCTAAGAAACTTGATTACATAAATTTCAAACTCTTAAGCCCGTACACAATTCAAAAAATGCTTAACGGCTGTAAATTGCTCACCGATCTCAAATTGACACCCGGCAAAACAGGTGATTACGTTACCTACAACGGCTGTAAAATTAAAAACTCGTCTCTGGATAATGGTACTAAACTGTATCAGATTGGTATCGACAAATTCTTAGGCAACTGTCTGATTAAAAGACTGGAAGGCAGACAGTTCAAAAACATTAACGATCTCCAAGCAGCTTTGTTACCAGAAACGGACATAGGAACAGGCAAATGGTTGGATTTAGCCGGTTTGTTTACCCCTGAGGAAAGCATTCAAGAGATGCTTAGCAATATTGAAAATGGCAGCATCAGCACGCTGGAGCAAATAACCGAAGCTTTTCGGTCGATACACGAAAACTATCCTGCGTATGAGTGGGCCTGGGCTGCAGGCGTGCTGCAGCAGCGACTTGGTAAAACTATCAACAAAATAACAACAGACGATATTATTGAACTGACAACGAAATGGAAGGAAGCAGTGGTGGAACTTGACCACAGACTTTACGCTGATGCCAAAAAAGAATTTGCCGACACCGCCCAAATAGGATACGGCATCGACGGTAACGAACAAACAAAACACAGCGATTTTGCACAGGTCAGAGGTGTATTTGAAAAAGACAGTTTCGTCTCTGAAATTGAAAAACATATAGCTGAAAAAACTAAGCTCGGTGATGAACTTATCAGCCGAATGGAAAAACTACGTTAACTTTAATTATCTTTTAATAAGGAACAGATGAGAATTATTATTCAACCAAACTACGACAGCGTATCCAAATGGACGGCCAATTATGTTGCCAAAAGGATAAATGAATTTAAACCAACTATCAAAAAGCCTTTTGTATTAGGCCTTCCTACCGGCTCATCGCCTTTGGGGATGTATAAGGTACTGATAAAACTCAACAAAAAAGGGAAAATTTCGTTCAAAAACGTTGTTACCTTCAATATGGATGAGTATGTCAAATTGCCGGAGGAACACCCTGAAAGCTATCATTCGTTTATGTGGAACAACTTCTTCAGCCACGTGGACGTTCGGAAGGAAAACGTGAATATTCTCAACGGCAATGCGAAAGACCTGCAGGCCGAGTGCAGGAATTACGAAAAAAAGATTGCGCACTTTGGCGGTGTAGAGTTGTTTATCAGCGGCATAGGCCCTGATGGCCACGTTGCGTTTAACGAACCCGGCTCTTCGCTGTCATCCCTGACCAGAGTAAAAACACTTACTAAAGATACTATCATGGCCAATTCCAGGTTTTTTGACAACGACATCAACAAGGTTCCCAAGACCGCTTTAACCGTGGGGGTTAAAACGGTTATGGACGCCAGGGAGGTGTTGATTATTGTCAGCGGCCATAACAAAGCCCGCGCGCTGCAAAAGGTGGTTGAAGAAGCTGTCAATCACATGTGGACAGTAAGCGCCCTCCAATTACATCCTAAAGCTATTATTGTCTGTGATGATGCGGCAACTGTTGAGCTCAAAGTCGGCACGGTCAATTACTTCAAGGATATTGAAGCGAAAAATCTCAATCCTGCCAAACTTTTGAATGGTATAATTTAAAAACAGAAAAGAACCGTGAAGGCAAATCAAAAATTTCAGAAATTGACTTGCCCCTGGCTATAAACCAATAAAAAAGGCCGGTTTTAATCGCCCGGCCTTTTTTGTGCAATGGTTTTTTTTCTCAGTACTCAGGCATTTTGCTCATCCAAGTTGCTGCTGAATCCCAAGCGGCTGCACATGCAGATTTGTTGCCGCCGAATCCGCATATAGTCCACGGACCGCATACATCAAACGTTTTACTGTGCTTCAGCGACCACAACTCCTTAAGCCCTGTCTTCCTGGCAGAGGAATCTATATAAACAGCATTGGTGCTCCCCATGTGTCTATCGATGCATATCCACTTCATTTCATTGCCAGCGAAGTCGCCATTATATCCGGGTGGTTCGGAGTCGGCGCCCGGCCAATAATAAATATACAGACAATCCAGCAATGCTGGAGCCTTATCCGCGCCTCTTACATCAGATCGCCTAAAATAAGCCGGGTTCGACCCTGTTGTACCACCTTGCATATTCTCAATGTAGCGATTCATACCGTAACTACCGGTAGGAGTTCGAGGACCAGTTTGATCTTCACCTTCCCCTGGAATTGGATAGTCCGCCGGATTCCAAGAGCCAAGATCGGGGTTCCATGTGGCGAACGGGCCTGTCTTAAGGTTGACGTTCTCAGCTGTCGGGCAGAAACGCATCTTGGGGTCAATGTAATATGGCTTATAGACCAGGTGCCACAACCTTCTATATCCTGCATCGGTCCCGACCTCTCTCGAATGGAAATAGCCGTCGTTTTCGCCCGTATACATCGAAAATATAACACCCCATTGTTTTAGCCGCGACCGACAAACAACCGCCGCTGCTTGTTTTCTAACCTTTGCCAGTGCCGGCATCAATATCGACATCAACAACGCGATAATGGCTATCACCACCAAAAGTTCTATTAATGTAAAACCTCTTTTTTTATACATAATGACAATCCTTTCTTTTTACTTAGGTTTAACCGCCTTTATTAAGATGCGCAAGACCTGTTTTGTGTTCTGTAAATTTTGCCTTTTTTACCATATTTTCTCAAGAATATCCACTAAATTCGGCTGTTTTACAATAGTAAATTAATTATTTTAGGACAAGCTTTTCGGTTTTTTTGGGTTAAAAATGAGGGTTGGAATTTAAAATGGGGGATTTGGGTAATTTGGGAATATGGAAAATGGGGGCAAGTTTTTTCGTAAAATGGCTCGAAAGGAGGTAACAGAACGTGTTTAGTGGGAAACGTTTGAAAATACTCAAAAACGTTCAAAAACCTACAAAAACTATACTGAAATTCACAAAAACTGTATAGAAACGTATAAAAACTGTATGGAAATATTCAAAAGTTGATGCAAAACATTCAAAAATATCTGAAAATTTTGGATGCTGACCCACACCGACTATCTTGGGTACAGACGAGATACAAGTAGACACATTTTTTACCACAGAGGAAACTGAGAGCACCCGGCTTCGTTGTGCGACTACGCCGAGACAAGCAGAGATTTCTTAATCACTGATTACGTTAATGACGTAGAGATGTTCCTGTAAAAGTATATTAGTATATGCGTACATACTAATATAACGATTTAACAATCGAGGGTCTTGAGAAAGAAAAATTTGAGAGCGGGTTTTTGGGTGCGGATTTAGCCGGCTACACGGAGGAGAATACCTAAGATAGATTAAGTATTCTTTTTATCAACCCCGGGATTTTGGGGAAGTGGGTTTCGGATAAAGCCCCCGCCATAGCTTTTTTACTTTTTCGCAGCACTTATCCGTCATATATCTAATCTTCTTCAAGGAGATACGATGTCCCCTGGCTAGCCCAACAAGAGGCAGGATTTTGCTTGACAAACAGTATAAGATATGCTAATTATATTAGTAAGTTCATAAATTCTTCGGAAGCAGTGATCACGCATAAAAAGGAGAAAATCGATATGAGAACGCTTGTGCCACCTGTAAGAAAAATGAAACTATTGGTACTTGTTTGCACCGGCGTTTTTATCGTTTCCCAGCTGGGGGCCGGCGCAATTACTTTTGCGCATGAGGCCAGCTATGCAGCGACCGCCAGACAGGCATTGATTACCCTCAAAAGCATGAACCTTAACGATATGCACAAGACTATAGCAGCCCTTAAAGAAGCGGGTATTCGCCCGATGCACGTAATTCCGCCGAGGGTTGTCATAGCAGATGTGCCTGCCGGCGCGGAACAGTCGGTCCTGGCAATCTCAAACGTCGCATCTGTGCACAGGTCGGCAGTAACAGCCATTGCTGCCGACAAGGGCGCGGACCTAGCGAGCGGCACAGCGGCGTGGAATTATCTTGTGTCCCCGGAATTGGCTTCTGCATCGTTGACAATCCCGCCTGGGGCAAGGCCACTGGTTGGGGACGCAATTGAGCCACCGAAGCCCGAAGTTCTACAGTCGTCGGGCGGGCCCGGGGCACAAGGTGCGGCGCCCGGACACTCCAGCACGAGCGAATTTATGATTGGCAGCGTTACGGTTGGAGTTATTCTGCCTGAGTCCAACGAGATGTCTTTGAATACTGAGGACTGGAGTAACATTGACCCTGAGTACCCCACAGAGCCCAACAGAAAACAGAGGGTTTTCAATTATATTGTCGCCGGATTGAACTGGTGGGTGACGAACGCCGAAGGTAACAACATAAGTCTGACGTTCTACTACGAGCAGCAGTTCGGCGTCCCCACTCAGTACGAGCCTATTAAGACGGCTGGAATAGACGACGAATATACGTGGGTTGTAGATATTTTCCGGAACATGGGTTATACAAACAGCTACAATCCTTACGATCTAGCACGGGACTACATCAATAATCTGCGGACGACTTATAACACCGATTGGAGCTACGCGTTCATAGTTGTCGACAGTTTGAACGACGAGGATGGTATTTTCGAAGGTAGTCAGTACTTTGCCTGGGCACATCTTGGCGGTCCGTACTCGATTATGACCTACGACAATGACGGCTGGGGCATCGACAATATGGCCTCGGTGGCACGCCACGAGACGGGGCACATTTTCCTGGCGGCCGACGAGTATTGTCAGCCGGGCTATGCTTGCTGTGATGTCGGACCAGCCGGGTATCTATATGTTCCTAATACTAACTGCGAGAAGGATAATCCGTCGAGTGTGCCTTGTGTAATGAGGTACAATGAGGATGCGCTTTGTATATATACGCACGGTCAGATAGGGTGGCAAGATAGTGACGAAGACGGGAAACCCGATACCATCGACAATGTGGTTGCCAATACTCTTGACCCGCATATGACGCCCACATCAGAGACTGTTCTGACGTTCACCGGTACCGCCACCGATGTCCCTTGTTTCTCGCCCACCAGGACCGACGTAACCATTAACAAAATATCCGCGGTCAAGTATAGAATAGACGGCGGAACATGGACAGACGCCTCTGCCAGCGACGGCTCCTTTGACGAGGATTCTGAGGACTATACCTTCACAGCCCCGCCGCTGACAGCCGGGGAGCATCTAATTGAGACACAGGCGTATTCGTCTCCCTATTCGGGAAATGTCTCAACAGTTGTGGGGCAGAATGTGGAGATTATTCTGGAAACCGGCTCCCTGTGTGTGACAATCGGTCCACAAGGTGCGATTGACGCCGGCGCTCAGTGGCGCCGCGTAGGGATGTCCACGTGGCTCGACAGCGGCTATACGGAACACGACGTTGCGGTTAGCAGCTATATGGTTGAGTTTAAGGATGTTCCGGGATGGATTAAACCAGCCAATCTGCCGGTAACGATAAGTGAAGATCAGCTTACCGAGGCCAATGCGGTTTACGCGGCGGCCATCACCATCGGAGACGGGACCAATACGTGGCAATTACCGCTGTCCACCAGCCGTTGTGATGCCCGGACGCAAACCATCTACTTAGCCAGCGAAATCGGCAGCGTACTTACCATTACCGCACTGGCGCTTGATGTCAATACGATTCCAGCCCAAACGATGAACAATTTCACGATTCGTATGAAGCACACCGACCTGAGTCTCTATGGCGGTCTGCCGGAATGGGAATCCACGGACTGGACTACTGTCTATCAAACGGATGAAACCATCACAACCACCGGCTGGGTGAAGTTTGATTTCGCTACTCACTTTGAGTACAACGGCAGCGAGAACCTGATGGTGGACATCTCGTTCGATAACGACTCCAACAGCACCGACGACGGCTGGTGCTACTACTCGACGCCCGGTGGGATGCGAAGCATATTCTACCGGACAATCTTCGACTATGGAGACCCGCTGGACTGGTCGGAGAGAACACCAACTCCTTCAGTAGGTCCAGCTGTTTTGAATGTCGAGCTGTTCGTGGTATATGAAAATATGGATTTCTACAACGATGAAATTGTGAACTTCAAAGACTTCGCAATATTTGCTCTCCACTGGATGGATGATACATGTTCAGGGCCTGACTGGTGTGATGGAATTGATTTTGACGAAAGCGGCAGGGTGGATATCCCAGACCTTGCCAAATTTGTCAAGCATTGGCTTGAAGAGCTCTGACAATTGACTATCTTTCGACAAGCTCAGGGATAAGCCGGCGAGCTTTCAAATTAAAACTGTTTTGAATTCTATATTATAGTTCCGCCGGCGGTGATGTAACCACGGTCATTATAGAGGACAAGGCGCTGGCCGGGACAGGGGGCGAACTGGGGCTGGTCAAATTCGACGGTCATCTTTTGCTTATTTACTTCGGTGAGTTTGCAAGGATGAGAATCGACATAGGAACGGATTTTGCCGAAGAACCGCGCGCCGACAGCAAGCTCATCCGGGATAAGAGCGTTGAGCTGATTTGCGCTGACGGTGCTGGAGCTAACTTCTTCTTTAGTGCCGAGGGCAATAGTGTTTTTTTGAGCATCGATTTTGCCGACGTAAAGTGGTTTGCCGCCAGCAAATCCGACGCCTCTTCTCTGGCCGAGGGTGAAATTAGCAATTCCATTATGCTCGGCAATTTTATTGCCCTTCATATCAGTTATGCCACCGGGCTTATTAAAAGCGGCATCGGTCAGGACGGCACGGTAGTTGCCTTGGCCAGCGAAACACAATTCCATACTCTCGGATTTTTCGGCAACAGGCAGATTGGCATCTGCTGCAATTGCGCGAACCTGCTCTTTAGTAAGTTCGCCTAAAGGCAAAACAAGGCGTGGGAGTTTGTCCGAAGATACGCCGTAGAGAAAATAGCTCTGGTCTTTATCGCTGTCCTTTGCTTTGCCGAGAAAAAACCGGCCATTGGTTTTACAAACTCGGGCATAATGACCGGTGGCGAGGAAAGTTGTGCCGAATCTTTCCTGCAAGAAATCCCAAAGGAGAGAGAATTTCAGAAACGTATTGCAGTCGACGCAGGGGTTGGGGGTTAATCCTGCAGCATAAGACTGGCGAAATGGTTTTATTATGATTTCCTCAAAGGGCTCGGTAACATCGGCGAAGTAATGAGGGACAGCCAACCGGTCGCAGACAAAGGCGGCATCGGTTCCGCAACAAGTGCGTTTGTTGGCATTGGTTGAGAGAGGGACTTTCATAGTGATGCCAAGGACATCCCAGCCCTGCTGTTTGAGCAGGTAAGCAGCGGTACTGCTGTCGACGCCGCCGCTCATAAGGACAGCGATTTGTTTGTCGATTTCCTTAGTGGGCTGCCACGAGAGATGGCTCGACCTCTGCAATTTGATATTCCACTTATTGACCGTCATCTTTCAACTCATTGATTGTCGGGTTGGAGCCGCAAAGCGGACAGTTCGGGTTACGGGGGAAATGGACTTTGCGAAACTCCATTTTTAATAGGTCATAAGTCAGCAAAGTGTTGGTCAACAAGTCGCCAAGCTTGAGCAGGTATTTTATTGCCTCGGTAGCCTGAAGCGTGCCGATAACGCCTGGCAACACTCCCAACAGGCCTGCCTGTGAAGCCGGGGGCACTGCATCGGGCGAGGGCGGGGCATTAAAGATGCAGCGATAGCAGGTTGTTTCGCCCGGCAATACTGTTATTAACTGACCATCAAACCTGAGAACGCCGGCGTGCGAAAATGGAATCTTTTCGAAGAAACAAGCATCGTTGATGAGAAACTTGGAGGGGAAATTATCTGTGGCGTCGATTACAAAATCGTATTGCCTGATAATTTCTCGTATGTTGTCGACTTTTGCCTGTTGATGGTAAGTTCTAACGACCACATAGGGGTTGATTGCCTGCATTTTAGTTTTTGCGGATTTGACCTTTTCGACACCTAAGTCGGAGGTGTGGTGAATGATTTGCCTCTGGAGATTAGCCAGCTCAACCTTATCGGCATCGACGATACCGATTGTGCCGATTCCAGCGGCGGCTAAATAAACGGCAGCAGGAGAGCCGAGGCCGCCTGCGCCGACGATTAACACCTTCGACGAAAGCAGCTTTTGCTGACCTGCCTCGCCGACCTGAGCCAACATTATATGGCGATCGTATCTTTCTCTTTGTTCGCTGGTTAATGCCACCTTCGGCCTCCGGTTTTCCAAGATTTTAGTCTCAATTATATATTACTTTTGGCAAACTGCCAATCGTCGCCTTCGATGTGAGAGAGCGTGAAATTGCCCTTGAGGATTTTGCCATTTAAGTCCAGCTCAAGGCGGTCGTGTGCCTGATGCACCATTTCATAAGTGCCGGTTTCGATGATGCGAACGCTGCCCCGGCCTTTGCTTACGGGGCCCTGATAAGTGAGGAACTTCAGCGGGTGGTCGAAGATTTTTGTAGCGACGACTGCACAATGCAGGGCTTCGCCGGGGGCTTTGTCGAGGCGGTAGGTCTGCAGGATATCGCCTAATTCGAGCATAAAATCCCAGTGAACGCCCAGGGCTGTCGAGTGCTGCTGAATAACGAATTTTTTAATTTCCTGGCTCATTTAGATATATTATAATATATTTGATAAAAAATAAATAAGCCAGGGGAGCAAGCCGGGGATAAATCCGGTGAAAAGCTGAGAAATCCACCCAAGGTGGATGACCCTACGAACCTGATCAGGTTAAGACCTGCGAAGGAAGGCTAACAAAAGTAATTTGAAGCACTCCTTTTGCAGGAGTGCTTTTTTAGTTTTAGTGACGTAAAATGGAAGTGCTGAAAATAAACGGCGTCGAGAAAGAATTTGCAGCGGGTCAGATGCCTCCGACTGTGGCAAAATTATTAGAACTGCTTGACATCAAGGATGCGACGGCGGCAGCTGAAGTTGACGGCCAAATTATCGAACGCAAAAACTTCGCAGAAACGAAACTTCGCAACGGTCAGAGTATCGAACTGGTGCGATTCATCGGGGGAGGATGATTGAATGGACAAGTTAGTAATCGCAGGAAAAGAATTCAGCTCGCGGCTGCTTGTGGGGACAGGGAAATTCGCATCGTGCGAGATTATGGCTGATGCGTTAGAAAAGTCGGGTGCGGAAATTGTTACCGTCGCTCTTCGCAGGGTGGACATCGAAAACAAAAACGACGATATGCTCCGCGCAATCGACGTTAAAAAATATCTGCTGCTGCCAAACACCTCCGGGGCGCGGGACGCAGAGGAAGCGGTGCGTTTATCAAAATTAGCGAGGGCAGCGACAGGCATTAACTGGGTGAAATTAGAGGTCACGCCGGACCCATATTATCTGCTGCCGGACCCGGTAGAGACACTGAAGGCAGCGGAGATTCTGGTGAAAGAGGGGTTTGTTGTTCTGCCTTATATAAATGCGGACCCGATACTGGCGAAGAAGCTCGAAGACGCGGGGACGGCAACGGTGATGCCACTTGCCAGCCCGATAGGCTCGAAACAAGGAATCAGAGCCAGAGCGGCGCTGGAGATTATAATCGAGCAGGCGAATGTGCCGGTCGTGGTGGATGCAGGGCTGGGACTGCCGTCACACGCAGCAGAAGCAATGGAGATGGGGGCTGATGCGGTTCTGGTTAATACGGCAATTGCAACGGCGGCTGAGCCAAGCCGGATGGCTGCGGCTTTTAAACTTGCGGTCGAAGCGGGACGGTCGGCTTATAAAGCAGGCGCAGCGGCAGCAAGCAAACGAGCAAACGCATCAAGTCCGCTGACGGGTTTTTTAAGAGATAACAAAGAAGAAAAATGATTAGCACGCAAAAACATCCAAGTGAAGTCAACGGCAGTGAAGTTAAGCAAGCTCTGGCCAGTCCTGCCGGCAGTTACAATCCGAAGAAGCTGTTTGCGCTTATCTCACCGGCTGCTGAAGATTACCTCGAAGAGATGGCGCAGACGGCCCGGCAACTTACCATACAAAGGTTCGGAAGGACGATACGGCTTTATGCGCCGCTGTATCTATCTAATTACTGCATAAATAGCTGCGTGTACTGCGGCTTCAACAAAGAAAACAAATCCGAGCGGAGAAGATTGACGATTGAGCAGGCGGTCGAGGAAGCGGATATTATTGCTTCGGAAGGGTTCAGAGACATATTGCTTGTCAGCAGCGAGGACAGAGAATTCATCAGTGTCGATTATCTTGCGGCACTTGCAGGGAAACTAAGAGGCAAATTCAGCTCCATCTCGATAGAAGTATATCAGATGACGACCGAAGAATATGCAAGGCTTTTTGCCGCGGGTATCGAAGGCGTCACCCTATACCAGGAGACCTACGACCGCGATGTATATCAGAAATACCATCCCGCTGGCCCGAAGGCCGACTATGACCATCGATTGAGCGCAGCCGACAGTATTGCGCAGGCGGGGATGAGGGAAATCGGCATCGGAGCCCTGTTAGGCCTGTCCGACTGGCGGCTCGAAACTTTGGCACTCGGCGAGCACGCCCATTATCTTATGAAGCGATACTGGAAATCACACGTATCGTTTTCGTTTCCGAGACTTCGGCCGGCAGAGAATGTTGACCGAATGCAGTTTTCTCTGCTCTCCGATAAAAATCTTACACAAATGATAATTGCATTACGATTGTGCTTTGCAGATGCGGGGATGGTGCTGTCGACGCGAGAAAGAGCCGAGCTGAGAGACCATTTAATCGAATTGGGGATAACCAAAATCAGCGCGGGCAGCAAGACCAGCCCGGGCGGATATTCACAGCCGAGGAATGCGGTAGAACAGTTCGAAATCGACGACACACGCAGCCCTTCCGAGGTAGCGGAGATGATAAAAGCACACGGGTTCGAGCCGGTTTGGAAAGACTGGGACATCGCTTTTGCGAAGAATTGTAAGGCCTAAAGGGAGGATACCTTTTTTACAACGTCATAAGCTGCGAACGGCTTGGCCAGCCGCCGGGCGTTGAGCTTCATTTGGGCAAGATGCTGGGGGGCATCAAGCAATTTGTCTATCTTGTAAGACAAAACCGGCCAATTGTTGCATTTTATTGCCGCCCCTTCCTCAAGCAGATGCTCGGCATTTCGCTGCTCCTGGCCGGGTATAGGGTCAACAATAACAAAAGCCAGTCCGCTGGCCAAAGCTTCAGAAGTTGTCAAGCCGCCGGTTTTCCCGAGCATTAAGTCAGAGGCGGCCATAAAAGAGTCCATTTGATTCGTATACCCGACAGACTGGAACCGGACCGGTGAATCAGAGGGGACATTTTTCAGGGTTTTGTCCACTTTGTCTTTGAGCTTTTTATTTTTACCGCAAATCACTATAACCTGCGCTGCGTTTTTCATCTTTAACAAAGATTGAATTATCTTTTCCACGGGACCTACGCCGAATCCGCCAGCTGAAATCAGGATAGCAGGTAGTTTCGGCTCAAGTTTAAGCAGCCGGCGCATCTGCTTCTCATCTTTTGGTTTGGAGAAAATCGGGTCGATTGGGATACCAGAAACTGTGATTTTATCCGTTGGCACTCCAAGAGCAGCAAGGTGAGCTTTAGTTTCATCGAGAGCAACAAAGTAATGTTCGAAATGGTGACACAGCCAAAAAGCGTGGATGTCAAAATCAGTAACTACAATTGCTTGTCTTGTTTCAACTCGGTGCTTTGCTTTTAGCCAAGATATAATCTCGGCGGGTAAAAAATGAGTGCACACGGTAATGTCCGGCTGATACTTTTCAAGCAATTTTACGAACGATCTTGTGTTGAGCTTGTCGAATGCCAATCGACGGCGTTCGTTCTGCCAGGGTTTGTCGTAATGTTCGTAGAACCAACCGAACAGTTCCGGCGCATTATTCACTATGTCAATATATGCCTTTGAATACAGTCGTCGAAACAGTGGATTGGTGTATTCCAGAGTATCGACATTTTTTACTTCATCGGCAGCTTTTAACTCCAGAAAAGCTTTTTCAACAGCTTCCGCTGCTCGTAAGTGTCCTGCCCCTGTTGACACTGACAGTATCAAGACTCTATTCAACACTACCTTACTCCTTTGTAAATATTCGTTTAGTGGGGAGCAGTAGATTCTATCTGATGTAATTTCGGGCCCAGTTTGTCACCGGCATAGTCGAATGATTTAATAAATAAAAACAAGAACACTATCAGAACAACGATTAAGAAGATAGTTGTAATCCAGTGGCGAGGTCGGAACTTTTTCAGGGACGGAGCAAAAGCTATCAGTGCAAATAAGGCAGACAAAATAACCACTGCGTCCCAGCTTGCTCTCTGCCAGTAACCTCCGCCGAGATGCAGCCACATTCCGAACTCATCGAAGGTCAGGGCCATTGCGACGCCGTAAATGCCGGCGGAGACACTTAGTTTTTTCCCTTCAGGCCGCCGGAATATCAGGTATGCACCCACCGCAGAAAGCAAAAAGATACCGAAATTCAGATGATGAAGATGAGTCCCCTTGAGACGCAGATAGAGGTCGGGTATTGTCCGGGACATAATCAAAAATACAACGACCCTAGCCAGCATAAACGTCGGCAGAAAGGTTGCAAGAATAATTCTGGCCAGCTTGTTAATTTTGGCAGAAGGACTTTGTTTTTCCTGGTTATTATCCAGCATAATTATCGACCGCACATTAACTGTTGAAAGTGCCGAACAAGCTATTTATTAATATGTAAAATTACGGCGCCGTCGAAGCCGTTGAATTTCGTTGAGGAGGCGATGCTGTATGCGCCGATATTTTCGGTGTAAAGGAAATCGCCGATTTCGAGATTGGCGGGCAGATGCTCCGAGAGAGAGATTTTGTCAAAGCTGTCGCAGGTTGGGCCGACGACGGTGCAGACCTCCTTTTTGCCGCGTTTGAAGGCGCGGAAGTTCGGGAGCCAGTGGTCGAAAACAACTCCTGAAAAGGTTTGATATATACCGTCGTTGATGTGGTAGAAGATTTTGCCGTCCCGGCGGGCCTTTCCGATTATTTCTGAAATAAGAGAAGCCGCATTAGCGACCATAAATCGTCCCGGCTCAGCAATAAGCTCTATACCTTTCGGAAACAGCCGGCCACATTCCGAGCGGATTACTTTGGCAAGCTGCTCGAAACGCGGCGTCTGCGAATCATAAGACACGGGGAATCCGCCGCCGATATCAATGATTCTGGTATTGTAACCTTTTTTCCAGCAGTCGTTGAAAACTTCAGAAGTTATCTGCAGTGCGGAGGCGTAATTATCGAAATTCGTGCACTGGCTTCCGACGTGAAAACTTAAACCTTCGACCGTAAAACCGCAGTTGAAGGCCAATTTTATCAAATCGGCCGCTTCGCCGGGCTCGGCACCGAATTTCGAGCTCATCTCCACCTGCGAGCCGATGTCGGGGACTCTCAGACGCAAAACCAAGCCGGCCGTAGGGCAGAATTCTTTTATCTTCCTGACCTCGTCGGCGTTGTCATAAGTAACAAGCGGCTTATACTTTTTGATGTTTTTTAAGGTGTGCCGGTCTTTGATTGTGTTGGAGAAGATGATTTTGTCCCAGATGAAAAAGTATTTATCGCTTTTCTGGAAATGTTTCAGGTATTTATAGACCTGCATAAACTCATTGTAGGATGCGACATCGAAACTGGCGCCTTCTTTGAAAAGAGTCTCGATTATTTCCTGATTTGAGTTCGCCTTTACGGCGTAATAGGCCTGAACGTTGGGCAGATTCCTCTTAAAGGTGCGGAAGTTCTGCCTTATTTTGGCGTGGTCGATAATAAACAAGGGCGTCCCGTGCCTTTGAGCTAATTTAATAAGGTTTTCTTTCATAATTGGGAGTAATAGCAGATAACAACCTTACAATCAAGATTTTATTCGAGAGATTCGGGGCGGTAGAATTGGGTTCGTTTGGGTTCGTTTTCACCAAGTGTCCAATTTTGATTTTTAGCTGTAACGCCCTACTATTACTGATGTTATATAAGACTTGACTCTGTCTTAAATTGGGTTCGTTTTGCATATTTTTGTTATTTTGATTGATTTTTCCTTTCTGCGCAGAAAACAAGCGCTTCCGTCTCTCCAAAAAAAAGTAACGGATATTAAATATGTTAATTGATTGGGTTTGCTAACCCTATAGACTTGCCCTGCTGGGCGAAATGCGTTCATCTACTGATGAACGGAGGGAATTATACCAGATTTCAGGCAAAAGTAAAGGGGAAAATCGCTGTTGTTTCCGGAAGCCGAGAGGGGGCATTAGTATTACGTAGCCCTTAAGGGACGAAGTAAAATAAGATAATGGCCACGGCTTTCCTTAGGAATACTATTTTGAAACAAAAACTTGCTGTAGGGACTTAGTATTTCTGGAGAAATCTTAAGCATAGGATGTTATCGATATTTCCTGATAATATTCCAATTTTCATGTTATCGAGTTAGAGACCACCATATTTTCCCATAAATATGTTTACGAACCTAAATTGTCTAGTAAAATGTAGGTAGTATTAGCGATAAAAACATATAATAACATATTAGCTGCAAAGAAGGAAAGAATCGTGAAAATTGATTGGAATATCAAAGTTGGTGATATTCTCACATCCGCCACGATTATTATTTCTGTGGCGGCTCTTACCGTTACTTGGACAAAAGATAGAAATACAAGAGAAACTGCGCAAGCAGACGCAGTTAGATCGGCAGCGGCCCTAGCAATAACGAAAATTGACAGATGGCAATCTCTGCATTTATCGCTTTACCAAAAATTGCAGCCAGAGTTTATTACAACAAGCGAAATGTTGGGCGGTAAAGTTGGCGCTCAGATTAGCTACGATGTAGTTAAAGTTAGAGATTATTTATGGAAAACAATTAGCAGGTATAGGATTGACATTGCGAATAAAGTGCTTGATGAGGAGATTGAAACATCATACGTAAAACTTCTTTCTCACTTTCCAGATACAAGAATCCAGTTCCTGGATATGTTCAAAACTCTGAATGAAATTGAGGAACGTATCTCAGGAAGTTTCCTAGAAAAGTCCCAAAAAGACATCATGGACTTTAAGGGGAAAGAGAGTACGTATACAAGTGCAATGTTAGGCAACGCATTGCGGTCAACAGCTAGTGAACACGAAGAACGACTTGACCGAGAAACTACGGAGGTAATCCGTCCGGTAAGAGCCTTTCTTTTTGATGTAATTGCGAAGACCAATAAACAAATTTTATATGCAAGCCGTGAATCAAAAAACCACTAACAATGCTATCAGCCGATAGGCCCCAATTGCTGTTGTTTCCGTAAGCCGCAATGAGGAACCAGTGTATTACGCAGTCTGCAGGACGGAGTAAATAGAAAAAAGGGTCGAACTGGAGGACGCAACAGCAAAATCAACAAAAAGGATTCCGAGCAGGAGGCAGCACAAGCTACAAAACTTGCCTTTTGGGACTCCATAAAGTACACTAATTGGCTATGGAAAAGGCTGAAAACCAAAATGTGAATGGCGAAGCAAACCTAGATTTGGTCAATCTATCGCAAAAATTACAGGAGTTAGCAGAAAAGTCTGGGTGTCTTGAATTCGACCTTACAGATGAAGCTTGTGATGACTTTGAAACGATGCAGGCGAATATTACTATCGTAAGGGAGTTCCTTTGTGAGGTATATGATGTACAAAAAATGTTTGTAAATGTGCTACGACCAAGTCTTCAAGAAATATGGCAGGCAGTTGCTCCTGTTTTAGCAAGAACAGTCAAGCGTCTTGAAGAAGCAATACAGCAATCAGTCATTGCTATGGATTGGTATAAGGCCCATCCGGATTCTGAGGAATATCATACGGGTCCTTATGAGTATCTCTGTGATGCCTGTTATGCTGTTAGCGAGGACGATGCTTCTATATGGGAGCAATATGTCCCTTACATTGAAATAATCTATCTTAGAGAACAAATCGAGATGAGGGGAGGTAAAGTCCCGGTTTTTAATATTAAGCAACCGCTGATCGACGCAGAATTGACGGATACAGAGGAAAATATACTCGAAGCCCTTGGTGGCGACACGCTGAGAGGGGCAGAATTATTAAAACGAGCAGGATATGACAATAGCTCGCATTATCGACAAATACTTTCCAATCTCCGAAAACGAGGGATTATTGAGCGTGATATTAAAGGTTACTCCCGCCGAATTATGAAATAGATGTCAGTGACAAACGTCAGGACTGACATTTTTCCATATCTGCTTTATATTGGTTTCGAAGAAGATTAAACTTTGCTTATTAAGATGGTGTTAAAATTAGAATAAAAAAGGCAGGTGCAAAATGGTGGAACCGAACAATAACTCAGAGGAGCATATGGGAACTATAAACTTGAAAGATATTGATGAACTATTAGAACTCTTCAATCGATTGCAAGAACTGTCTAATCCCGAAAAGCCTTCAAAGAACCAAAATTTATGGAAGCAATGTATAGAAAAGGCAGAAAAAGAACTCCTTAAGCAATTGAAAGAACGCGAATCACAGTTAACATTCAGGCCTGGCGTAAACTTTCCTCCCTCAAAAATTAAAAAAAAGGAAGAGGAAAACATCCAAAAAATAATCATAGGAATCGCTGAAAAAGAGTATTGTACAATGGACCCGGAATATAACCAATCACTTTTACAAGTAGAAAAGGAATGTGCAGAATTAATAAAGGCAATAGACCATGCTTTGTACTCCATCAAAGAACCATTATTGAGATTTGACCGGGCACAAGGTACCTTATTGGAGGCTAACTGGAGGAAAGTAAGGGACTATTTTTCCGTTAATGAGATTATGCAATTTAATGCCCAAGGTCTGGTTGAAAGAGCAACTGATGCTCTCGAAGCAATAAGGTCAAGAGTCAAACATCAACCGAAACCCAGAAAGACAAAATCTTTTTGGTGGAAGTTATACGAAAAGACGTTGAAAGTTATTGTTGATGCTGTTTTTGAAAAAGTGTGGCCTCAGTAATAACCTCGCGTCGCCGGAGCGGCGACGGCTAAACAATTACAGTTTTTTTATGAGGCCTTTTAGTTTTTCGACTTCTTTGTTGTTTTCGAGGTAAGACTCCATCAGTTTTTGCTTTAGTTCATCGCCGCGGTCGTAGAGTCTTTTTAGCTTTTTGGGTTTGGTCGTCTGGATTGTGTAAGCGGTTAGTAGCGGAAACGCCAACGTTACATCGAGATATGCGGTAACGGTTTCTTCGAGCTTAGTCGGGTCGATTTTGCCCCAGCTCGCAGCTTCGCTGGGCGGTGCGCCGGAGAGGCCGCCGGTGTCGGGACGGGCATCGGTTATATTTATATCGTAGTCCTGGCCCATTTCGGGAATCATAAGGACTTCCTGGATTTGCGGCTCGGTCTGGAGCATAAAGTTTTTGGGGCTGCCGCCGCCGATTAAAATCACAGCGGTTTTGCCTTTTTCATATCTTTTGGCATTTAGGACGATGGCGGTTGATTCATTGACGTCGATGTTGGGATTGATTTTGAATTTGAATTTATCCACCAATTTGGCAGCTTCAGCAAGAAGCTCGAGGCCGGCCCCATTCATTCCGATAGTCGAATCTCCCGGCGAGGACGTGAATACAGGTATGCCGTTGCGATAAGCAGCAGCTAAGATACTAACCTGGCCTAATTTATTTTTCTTTTCGTACTCATTGAGGATTTTGCCTAAAGAATAATAGAATTCGCGAGTGCCCATTTCCTTCTGGAATTCGGGTCTTATCAGTATTTCACGTAAGCGCCTATCGGTCTCCATTAAGACGTCCTCATAGTCGAAGAGGATGTCGTAGATTCTTGTTACGCCTTTTGCCCGCAGGTCGGCGTCGTCAACATTGTGGCTGCCTCTGAACATCGGCAGGTTGAAGGCGTAATGGGTATCGTGATACATATTCGCACCAGTTGCAACTATCCAATCGACGAAGCCGTGGTTCATTAATGGGACTATCGTAGAAGGCCCCAAGCCAGCAGGAGTCAGGGCGCCGGCAAGACTTAAGCCGATGGTAACATCTTCCTGAGAGTATTTATCCCGCATCAGATGGCAGGCAGCCCTTAACCTTCCGCCGTTGTAGGCGTCGAGATTGTCTATGAGTTTTACAATATCGGTATCTTTGTCGATTGGCGCAGGGAGAATTCTTTTGCCAGAGAGATATTCTTGCTTGTCCGGGCAGTTCGATTTATGGTCTTTCATCTTTTCCTTTCTGCTCAAAAAATTTCTGGATTCCCGCTTCCGCGGGAATGACAAAAAACAACGAACCAAACTTTTTTATAACCCCCCGGTAAAACCGTGGGGCTAAATACTGCGCCGCCGAAACGGCGGCTAAACAAAGTTTTGCGTGAGAGATTTTATCAAAAACAAGCGATGACTAAAAAGCTAAAATCAATAAAAAATTTAAATTCAATACCGGGCCTTCTGAACCGGGAACTTTAAATAAATAGTGTTACTCCGCCAAGGGAGCAGGTTAAGGGGCCGACCGTATCGGAGGAAAAACGTCAATCAACATTTGGGCAAGCAGCTTCGCCGCCTGACATACCTGCGGCGACATAGAGTCACCCAGCTGAGTGTGAGCCGGCTGAATACCGACAAAATATACATCTACCTCGATATTCCGGCTGACCATTTCAGCGAATAAGCGGGGTGAAAGAGTGTGTGTTGAGAAAACAAATGAGCTTAACCGCTCGGGTTCGAATATTTCTATCGTTCCGGGTGGAGCCTGGAAGTCGACAGCATCGATAATAAGAAGATTCTGGGGCGTCTTTTTTATAATCCGCTGAATATAGTTTTCAGGAACGGTGCCGGCATCTATCAATTCAGCACAGATTTTTGCCTGTTGGAGCTGTTGGCAGACCAAAGGACCGGCTCCATCGTCGCCTTTTAATGTATTGCCGATACCAACTAAAACTATTTTAGAGCCGCGAAGTTTATTCAGCTGCTCGGAGAGTTGTTCACCGGTGGCCATAATATTTTTACAGTTGGATATTCAGCTCACATTTGCACTTTGGGCAGAGGATTCGCATAAAATCGCTTGTTTCGAGGGTTTTATCGGATTTTTGCGTTTGTTGAATCTCCTGCGGCCGTGTGTGCAATTCGCCGCTTTTGGCAATCAGTATGGAAGGATTGGTATAGGCCAGCGGGCCAAGCTTTTCATAGAGCCAGGCAAGATGTTTTTTAGTACCTATCATTGCACCGCATTTTTCGCACATCTGCAGCTCGAACTCGTGAGTTTCAACGGTGTCTTGCCTATTTAGAGTTGCCAAGTCCCATTTTTTCGAGAGCTGTATGCCTGTTTTTGTCGTGCAGGCGGCCTCGCAATTGCCGCAGAAGATGCAGGTGTCATATCGATGGCTTATTCTTCTTACTGGCGGGTCTGCCTCCAGGTCGTCGACCATACTTAAACATTCCGGCGTCGGACAGGCATTTACGCAGGCACCGCAGCCGATGCAGGTATCGAGGTCAAACTCCGGTTTGCCTCTGTAATTGTCCGGCACGATGCACGGCTTGGCGGGAAACCGGGTGGTAAACCTGGGAGATAAGACCGCTATAACAGCTTCTTTCAATTCTCTTAACTTTGGTAAACGCAATTTCAAACTCCTGCACTTCTTAATAAAGCTGAGTATTATTCGTTTTTGCTGCCAATATCTTCTCCGTATTTGTCGGCAACGCTATTCTCCCACAGTTTTACGCCGGAAGCGTAAGCGCCTTTGGCGATTGCATGTGCGGCCGTGGGTGAAGTTATCAATATAAAAATAGCGCAGATTATAGCCTTGGCATTTAAGGCCGCCACATCACTAATTAAGGCGACACCAACTAAAAGCAAGATAGTGCCGAGCGTTACGCATTTTGTCGAGGCCTGCAAGCGGTTGTAAACATCGGGCAGACGAACCAGACCTATACAGCCGGATATATCAAAGAAAATCCCTATCGTTATCAATATGTATCCAATAATCTCACTCATCGAAACTTCTGCCCTCCAGGAACTTTGCCAATGCGATAGTACCGATAAAGCTTAATAGCGCCCATGCAAGAGCGATGTTCAGGTAAAAATCCTTTCCCGTCACAACTCCAATGAGCGCACAAAAACCCACTATGACTATGCCCAATATATCAATAGCCACGGTTCTATCAGGTGCAGTGGGGCCGCGACCGATTCGATACAGGCACAAAAAACAACATAGAAATAAGCCAATATAAAATACTGTTATCATAACTTCTCTTCCCCTTTTTACTCAAAAATCCTTTCGATAAACCACTCGAATTTGCGGGCAATGGTTTTTGTTGCCTGCTCAACGTCGTCGGACTGGACGTTAATCCAGTGGATGTACAAAAAGCCATCATCCGTCAAATCCACGGTCAAAGTACCCGGCGTGAGAGTGATAGAATTTGCCAAAGCGGTGATACCGGATTCTGTTTTTAGATTTGTTTTTATTTTTACAATCCCTGGTTTTATAGGCATCTTCGGGTGCAAAACGCGGTAAACGACATCAAAATTCGCCTTTATCACATAGTAGAAGAATACAGGCACGTAAACCAAGAGCCAGAAAATTCGCACAGGTGAAAGAAATACCTTATGCTCCTTAGGCAGTATTTCGTGAAATAGAACAGCAATGAGAAAAGCTGCTATTAGGCCTGCGACTACAACCTGGAAGTCAATTTTGCCGTCGACAAAAGGCCAAGTCAGCAACACCCAAACGATAAAAGCTAAAACAAAATAAATCAGCCGTCTCATAGCACCACCTATTATATTCCCATCACAGCTGCAGAGTATTGAACCCCATCTACCAATACCTGAACAGCGGGGTCAAGAATGCTCTGTTTTAAGCTCGGCACCAACACGAGCAATCCCATAAGTACACATAAACACGCCAGGAATATCATTGCAACAAGCATAGAGTTCCTGGCCTCTTTTGTCTGCTGCAGATTTTCCGGCAGCTCACCAAGGAAGACATATCTTTGAACCTTCAGATACATAATTAAAGTACACAAACTTACGAAAACGATTATTGCTGCGACCCAGTAAAAATGTGCTTCTATTGCCGCAACTACCAGAATCAGCTTGCTCCAGAACCCGCTAAAGGGCGGTATACCAACGATAGAAGCTGATGCAATGGTGCAGGTTGCACGCGTTACAGGCATTTTCTCTGCGAGTCCGCCCATCTGTCCCATTTGTCTTGTTCCGGTTGACATTTCCACCGAGCCGCTTGTTAAAAATAACAAGGACTTGTAGACCGCGTGGTTGACGAGGTGGAACAGGCCACCAAGGATAGCTAAAGAAGCCCAGGCTAAATTATCACCTCTTGCGATGATAAGCCCACCAAGACCAATCCCCAGAACAACGTAACCAACCTGGCTAATACTGGAATAAGCCATAAGCCGCTTTAAATCCCATTGTCCTATTGCCAGAAACGCTCCGGCAACCATACTCAAAAGGCCCAAGATAATTAAAAGCCAACCTACCGAGACGGAAATGCCAAACACATTAAAAACTACACGGCTGAGAGCATAGACGCCAAGGGTTTTTATTAGTATACCGGACAGCATTGCTGAAATCGGTGCCGGAGCCGATGGGTGGGCATCCGGCAGCCAAGCGTGGAATGGCACTAAGGCCGCTTTCAGACTGAAGCCGACAATGAACAAGCATAAGGCAAAGCCGAGACCGGCATTCAGCCCCGAGGCCTGAATGGCTTTTGAGATGTAGGCCATATTAAGCGAACCGGTATTACCATAAACAAGAGCAATCCCAAAAAGAATAAATATGGAAGCGATGCTGCCCAGCACCATATACTTAAATGATGCTTCGAGCTCTTCGTGCTCGCAACCGAAACCAACCAGCGCATAAGATGCGATTGAAGCAATTTCCAAAAATACGAACAGATTGAAGATGTCTCCGGAAAGCACAACACCATTCATACCCGCGACCATAAGCATAAACAGACTCAAGTATTTCGCTTTGGCGGTATAGCGTTCCATATATCTGATGCTGAAAATCATTGCAGCGGCGCTAACGACGCTAACAGCCAAAAGCAAAAGCGAGCTTAAGCCATCAAGGACGAGATTAATCCCCAGCGGTATGGGCCACCTGCCAATCTCATACACGCCAGATTGGCCTATGGAAGCAACAGCCAGTATAAGCAGTGAAACAGTCGCCAGATTGGCCAGAACTGTTGCACCGGCCTTGCCTTTTCTGCCGAAAATCGGAAGCAAAAATGCCGTCACCAAAGGAATAATTATGAAAACCGGCAGTGGTATGCTCATCCTCTCAACCTCCTTATCTCAGTAATGTCAAAGGTGCCGTATTTACCGTAAGTTCTGATGCATATCGAAATCATAAGTGCTAATGAACCCAAGCTAATAACGATTGCAGTAAGGACAAGCGCCTGCGGCAACGGGTCGACCGAGGTATTGATAAAGCTGGCAATAATCTGATCTGTTCCCGACTCAAGGCAGGTTTTGTCAATGATTGGCGCTGCGCCGCCTGTCCGGTAGCCAAGCATAATCAGGAAAAGATTGACGGCGTACTCCATAACCATTATTCCGATTACAATCTTGACCATATTCTTCTTGACGACCGCACAATACAGGCCAATCACAAACAATAAAAAGCATAATGCATAAGGCATCGTTTTTCTTACTCCTGTTGATTTAGCTACTCATATCTGCACTCTTTGCCTTTACAACTGATTGAAAGCATGAGAGTTACCAAAAACAGTGATGCGCCGACCTTCAGGCCGATAGCAATGTTCGACAGCGGTATAGTGCCAGCACTTATAAGGTTCAGAGCCTGTCCGGGCAAATACTTTTGATACAGGAAATTCACGAAGAAGGAACCACCGAGCACCAGACCCAGAATTGCTATCATTGCGAACATAAATGCTCCCAGGCAATCAAGCTTTGAGGCAACAGGCAAAGACAGATTTTCTTCTGCAAATTCTCTGCCGAACGCCAGCATAAGAAGCACATAGGAAGCGGCCAAAATCACGCCGCCGGCAAAACCTCCGCCCGGAGTCAAATGGCCAAAAATAACAATGTATATGCCAAACAGGAAGATAAGCACCTTGACCCAGCTGGCAATAGTCTTTACTATTACTGTCATGCCTTTCATTAGTCTAAGTCCTCCAACCTCTTTTTAGCTTTTTGGCGGAGTATAACGGTTGCCCCGATAATCGAAGTAAACAGTACAGTTGCTTCACCGAGTGTATCGTAAGCACGGAAATCAAGAATGACCGAGGCCACGAGATTTGCCGCACCAGTTTTGGCCAGTCCTTCGCTAATGTAGGTCTGGGAGGCGGCTTCGGGAACCTTCGCAAAGACAGCTGAGCCGAAATCGGGCAGAGTCTCAAATACCTTTATACCAGCTAAGAAAATCACAAAGATAATTACAAGGGAAACAACTGTCCCGAAAAACTCTCTGTCTCCTGTGATAAAGGTCAGGTCACGAGAGATTGTAGCACGAATCAGGATAATCAAACCGAGGACCTCCACAACAATCTGAGTTATTGCGATATCCGGCGCTCGCAGGAACAGAAACATTAAAGAACCGCCAAAGCCGATGGCGCCAACACAAATCACGGAACTTAGAAGGTCTCCGGTTTCCACGGCGATAATCGCAGCAATTATCATAAACAGCAGCAAAATATAGAATATAGCCATATTTGTATTCTCACCAAATCTCACAAACTATAAATAAGATTACTAATAATCCCAACGTTACCCAGGTCAGATACATCGGCAGGACGCCTGAATGCAACCACCTCAGGAATTCCGTCAAGGCTGAACCTATTCTTCCACTCTGATTGTATAAATCAAAATGACCTTTTTCCTGGCCGGTGTAAAGCTGCTTCAAGCCGCCCATAGAAGAAACCGTCTTGTAGAAATGCGTTCCCGGTATTGTCATCTGGTCATTAGTCTGAACTTCACCGCAGGTCCAAGTGGGCACCTCTCTGGTCTTTCTTGCCAATAACCCGATGAGTAAAATCAGCAGGCCAAGAATAATACCAAACGCCATCAACACTGTGGCCAAAATTGAGTCCCACGTGCCGAAAATCGTAGTACCCGGCTCTATATTCAAAGCGGGATAAATAAACATTTTGAGCGGCACATAATAGAAAATTCCGAAAAATACACACAGCGAGGCAAGTACAATCATCGGGAAAGTCTGCAAAGGCGAAACTTCCTTTACGTTTTTCAACTCCTGCGGCAGGCGAGAAAGGAATAATGAGTGTATTAGTTTTACAAATGAAGCCAGAGTAAGGGCACTTCCGAACATAGCGCAGGTAAGCCAGATAGGCCATAGTTTAGCCGCATCACCTGCCTGTGTTGTCCCCATCTCAATTACGCCTTGATAAACCATCCATTTGGAAACGAATCCGTTGAATGGTGGTATTCCGGAAATACTTAATGCGGCAATCAAGCAAGTAGCAAAAGTAATCGACATTTTTTTACCGAGACCGCCGAGTTTATCTAGCTCTGGGGTTCCGGCTTGTTGCTCAACCGCCCCGCCACACAAGAACAGACAACATTTATATATTGCGTGATTGAGCATATGGAACACCCCACCAGCTATGCCTACAGGCGTCATCGTTGCTATTCCCAAGACCATATACCCGACCTGGCTGATGGCGTGATAGGAAAGCAGCTTTTTGAGGTTGTGCTGAACCATCGCAATCATCACGGCAATGATAATCGTAGCAGCACCAATCAGTGCAAGGATCAAACTTAAAGCAACAGACTGCAGAACAAATATTTGACGAACAATTATTACAAGCAGGTAAATTCCCAAGAGTTTATCTATTGCAGCAGGCAAAAGCGCCATCACGGAAGCGGGGGCATATTCGCCGCTGGTAGGCAACCAAGTATGTAAAGGTAGCGCACCCGCTTTGGTAATAGCGGCTGTCATAAGCAGTAGAAAAGCTATAATGGAAAAAGTTGAAGTAGTCGCAATGCTGATATCCGAGATAACAAACGTGCCTGAAAACACCCATACCATTAATATGCCGAACAATAGAGCGGCATCGGAGGCCCCTATTACTGCGAAACTTTTGGTCGCCGCAAAGTTGGAATTTTTGCCGCCGGTGCTTATCAGAAGATACAGCGCTGCAGTAACAATCTCCCAGAAAATAAGCAAAAACAAAAGATGGTTGGAAAGCAATATCCCAGCCGAGCCGCCTATTGTGAGAAGAATCGAGCCATAATAGATATTCAGGTGCTTAGCATCGGCCATTGATTTAAATGAATACAAGGTTATCAACAGGCCAAAGCCCATAGCAAACATCAATATAAATGCCCCCAATGGTTTGGCGCTTAGCAGTAAGTCTAAATTCAGATTGCCTATTTGAAAAACAGACCAAGCATAATCAAGCTGGCCAAGATAAAATATCCAGATGGCCTGTATGAATACAAAAGCCGAAATAATTAGCGTCAATACCTTGGGCAATAGTCTGACCTTATTCGGCAAAAACAATATTACAAAGCCTGCAATCAGAGGCAAAAAAACCTGAATAAGTAAAATTTTATCCAACTTACATTTCCTCCAACTTCAGCTCAGATAGGCCGTAATCCTTCTTAATCTGTTTAGTCTTCTCACGACTCAATTTCAACAGCATTTCATAGTTATGTGTAATTTTACTATGGCCATCTACGACAGCTAACCTTTCGGTACAACTGTAGCAGGGGTCGACTGCAGCGAGTGTAATTGTAACATCAGCAATATGTCCGCCAAGACACGAGGCCTTGAAAGAGGGCACATTGACATAGCTTGGGGCTCTGATTTTATGGCGGACCGGTCTATTGCCGCCGTCGCTGCGGACATAATGGAATGTCTCGCCCCTCGGAGCTTCGGCATGACCGCATCCTTCACCCGGCGGGATTTCCTTTACTTCAAGTTCAATCGGGCCGTCGGGCAGTCTCCTCAAGGCTTCCCTGATCATCTTAATGGATTCAAAGACTTCCAGAAGACGTACAACTGCTTTTGCGAAAACGTCTCCTTCAGGCTGAGTAATAACATTCCATTCCAAATCTCCGTATGCCGCATAAGGGTCATCGCGCCTTACATCAATTGCAACTCCGCTGCCTCTGGCTGTTGGGCCTGTTACTGCGTATTTTATGGCGTCACTTTTGCTTAATACACCTACGCCTTTAAGCCGAGCATGCAAAATCGGGTCATCAAGCACCGCCTTAGTAAGCATCTCCATCTTCTTCTCGATTTTATCCAGCTCTTTCAGTATCTTTGGCTTAAGCTCGTTAGGGACGTCCTCACGGCAGCCACCGACCTTGACGTTTCCGTAATTGTTCCTGTTGCCGGTAATCTCTTCAAGCAAGTCCAGTACCGGCTCACGATATTTCCACGCCCACATAAAAACGGTGTCGTAGCCGATAAAGTGTCCCGCCAGACCTACCCACAAGATATGGCTGTGAATACGTTCGAGTTCGTTAATGATTACACGTATATACTGTGCCCGTTCAGGAGGTGTTACACCGGCAATCTCTTCGACGGCATTTATATAAGCCAAAGGGTGAGAAGCCGAGCAAATTCCGCATACACGGGAAACTAAAAACGGAACCTGGTCAAATTGCAGAGTTTCGCTAAGCTTCTCTATACCGCGATGGTTATAAGATATTCTAACATCTATATCAGTTACTATCTCACCATCGACAGTAAGCTGGTAAAATTCCATTTCTTCCTGCAATGGATGAAATGGACCGACCGGGAGAATGGGTTTTGCCAGTGAGACGGTTCGCCGAGCCGGCGATTGTGACTGGATGGTTGGACGATTGGACGTTTCGCCGCTCCACCCTGTTACCTTTATGCCATCGCACTGTTTCCTTTCTGGGTAAACACCCTCGGGCCAATCATCAGCCAGAATTAACCGCCGCATATTAGGATGGTTCTTAAAATCAATTCCTAATATGTCGTGTATCTCTCTTTCTATCCACTCTGCACCAGGCAAAAAGGGCGCAATAGATTCGATTGAGGGATTTTCACGGTCACGAATGAAAGCTTTTACAGTAACGAAACAACCCAACTGGTCATATGCAAAATGATATAGAACTTCAAAGCAATCATCAGAATCAATGCTTGAAACAATCACGAACCTTAAAGGTACATCCTCAAACAGGAATTTGCAGACGTCGTAGCTGTTTTCGGCCTCGCATAAAAGGTATATTCTATTATTCGGCTTTTGTTCTATGCCAATGAGTTTATCTTTTATTTCTGCCAGTTTGTTATTTAATTCTTCCTGGTTCATACTACACCCTGTTATAAAATCGACAATGCTTTTACCACGCCTGATATCATAGCTTCCGGCTTGGGCGGACAGCCCGGAACATAAGCAATAATCGCATTGGGGTCAACTTCTTTGATTATTTTATCTACCGGCCCGACCACATGATAAGCGCCTCTGAATATCCCTGTATGGCAGGCGCAGGCACCTATGCAGAAAACAACACAGGGCTTGGGTGTTTGACGATAGATTTCTCGCAATCGTGGGGCCGCCTGAGCAGTTACCACGCCGGTTACCAGCAGCGCGTCAGCGTGCCGGGGGGAACCAACCAGCTTTATGCCCAATCTTTCGACGTCATACTTTGGTGTCAGTAGATTAACTATCTCTATATCACAGTTATTACACGCACCGGTATTAACGTGAAATACCCACGGCGATTTTTTTAATGACCATATTTTCCAACTCATAAATTTACCTTACAACCAGTTGATGCCATAAGCATTGCCTATTAAAGCCAAAATAATAGCAACAGCCAAAGCAATACCACAGTAAAACCAGAAAAATTTCATCGCCTGGTCAATCCGCACACGCGGATTGGTGTTCTTTATCAGAATAATCAAAACCACTATTAATACATATTTGCCGAGTCCTGCTAATATACAGGCGGCAATTAGACTCAGTAAAAATAATATATCTATATACTTGCTAAATCTTGCTAGCCACCAAGTGATGAGAAAAACAATCAAAACTATCACACCCACAGGCAAGTTGCCGACAGGCGTGTCGACAGGCAACGGCGTTGCAAGACCTGATAAAAAGTCTGCCCCAATACCTCCGAGGAACACCATTACCAAGAACAGAGGCAGCACCACAAGCATCATTGCCTGAACAACTTTCCAGATGGCAAGCAAAGCACCTGAATATTCCATCAGAACGCCGCTGCCAAGCTCGGTCTCTGCTTCAGCAATATCGAATGGAACAAACCCGAGTTTTGCCTGGATACATAACAAGGCGACCAAAAACGCAAGCATTCCAGATATACTAAAAACGGGTGTTTGTTGTGCAATTGCAGCCAAACTGAGACTTCCACCGGTTTTTATAATCACCACGATAAAAGCCAGCACTAACGGCAGCTCATAACTCATAATAAGTTTCATTTCCCTGCCCGTGCCGACTGCCGCGTGAGGACTGGCGCTGGCACTGCTGCCGAAAATCAGCGCTAAAGACGGCAGAGTCATCAAATAAATCGCTACGATAATGTCGCCAACAAAGGCCGTTTGGTCGAGGGTTATCCGCCAGAGTATTATCGAAAGCGACAATATCCCAGCCAGACCGACAAGCGGCGCTGCCATAAAGACTGTCTGCTGGGCCTCCTGAGGGATAAGCGTCTCCTTGCCCGTAAGTTTAATAACATCATAAAATGGTTGAAGAAAAGGCGGACCAACACGCCACTGCACAAGGGCACTGACCTTACGAACTATCCACGACGCAATCAAGCCGAGACAGGCAGTAAATAAAAAGCCCGGAAAAATCAAAATCCAGAACAAAAGCAGGAACAAACTCTGTGATGTCTCAGTCATTTATTTGCCTTTTCCTTTTTTTCTTCTCTCAAAAATGGTTCCCATAGCTGGCCGCCAGCTACTTTGACAACAATACCGTCAAAAACCTCTACCAAATCACTTTCTTTTGACAAATCTACCTCTCTGTAATCTATACTTTTGTCCGTGCAGGTTGTAACACATAACGGCTTTTCGCCTTTTTTTAATCTGCCTTTGGACAGGTCACAAACACTGGACGGATACGGTATCAAATCTGTATATATTGTCCCAAATGGGCAGGCCATTGCACAACTGCCGCAGCCGGTGCACAACATATTTGCCCGTTTGAGAACGCCGGCATCGTTATTTTTGCTCGGTATTTTCTCCAACGCGCCCTGGGGACAGGCATTGATACACGGTGCCTCTTCACACCTGCGACATATAAGAGCGAAACGAATCATCTCCAGCAGCGAATCGATGCCTTTGTTCTCAGGGTGATGCTTATATGAACACCGAACGCCTGACTGTCCCTGGGTTGTGCATTTTGCCAAATCGATTATTAACTTTGCAGCCATACCAAACCTTATTTCGCACTTAATCAAAAATACCAGGATATTTTTCTACCTGCCCGTAGGTTAAAACGGGACCATCCTTACAGACATAGAACTTACCAATCATACAATGGCCACATTTGCCTACGCCGCAGCTCATATTTTTTTCCATCGAAAGATAGATGTCCTTGGGTGCAAACCCGAACTCCAGCAATTTCATAGTGGCGAACTTCATCATAATCGGCGGGCCGCAGACTACCCCAACGGCATTTTTAACATCTACATCCTTGGCTGACAGAATAGTGGTTACCACACCAACATTGTCTTTCCACTGGCCGTTTGCCTTATCGACGGTAAGCTTCATATCCACACCGGCAATCTTTTGCCAGGGGCCAAAAAGGGTTTTCTTATAGATAAAATCGTCGGGTGTTCTGGCTCCGAATCGACAAACTACGGATTTGAAGTCTTTTATCCTGTCGACCAGCGTCAAAAACAAAGACCTGATTGGCGCCAGACCTACGCCGCCGCCGACAATGTAAACCTGTTTCCCAACAAAATCGTCGACGGGATAACCGTGGCCAAATGGTCCACGAATACCGATTTCTTGTCCTTTTTTGCACTCGTGTAACAGATTCGTTACCCGACCAGCCTTCATAATGGTAATTTCCATTTTTTTCGTCTCAGCCGGTGATGATGAAGGGGTAAATGGTGCCTCACCAATGCCCGGCAGAGTCAGCTCTACGAACTGGCCGGTCTGGAACTTAAATTCTTCTTCCGGCACAACGATGAAGCTTTTTATCGTCGGGGATTCATCTATAATGTCGACGATTTTACCACTTATAGGCTGGTATAGATTCTGGTTCATTTCGCAACTTTAGCTTTCGGTCTGTTCTTCAATTCCTCATTAAGTTTTTTCAATACTACCCGGATGTCCATTTTATGCGAATCGGCGTCAATACATCTGCCGCATCCGACGCACATATCAATTCCATATCTGTCGAAGAAGTAAGAAAACTTATGCATTAACCGGTGTTTAATCCTGTCGCCGAGGACTTTACGGGGATTTGCGCCGCCGGCCACTTTGGCGTAAGCAAGCCGCATACAGCTGTCCCACATCTTCATTTTGCTAAAATAATCTTTCTGCTTTGTGTCGTAAAGATAAAAACAATGGCAGGTAGGACAGACCCGTGTGCAAGCCTGACACTCGACACACTTTTGTGATTCAATATCGAATACATCGGAGTCCCCGCTTTTCTCCATAATTTCGTTGACGGGGCCGTCAAGTTTGTATTCAGCATTGTTTTCTTCAAGCTGCTTCTGGGTTCGTGTCCGGACTGCATCCCTTTCCGCCAATGCTTTAGAAGGAATCTCAGTAAAGATGTCCTTGTGCTTTTGCAGAAACTCTTTGCCCCTGTCCGAGCCGGCTTCGACAATGAAGCCGTTCTCGACCTTTGCAAGGTTCAAATCAAAACCCCTCTCGGCATAACTTTGGCCGCCAAAGAGGGTGCAGCAGCAACTGCCGCGAGGCTCAAAACAATCAGAGGAGATAATAAACATTTTTTTCCGCCGAGCGACATAAAACGGGTCTTCAAATTCATCTTCTAAAAAGACCTTGTCTAAAATTTCAATCGAGCGCAAATCGCAGTCCTTAAGCCCGAATACAGCGAATGGTTTTATCTCCTCCGGTTCAAGCAGTTCAGGGAAGATTGCAGCAAGCTCACACAGTGGAAACAAAAATTCTTTTACCGGCATACACGCGCGAATGTTATTAAACTCCACCTCCTTATCGGAGGAAGGGTCGTATTTAATGTATATGTAATACTCGCCGCTTTTTCGAGGAACATAGAGTTCCATTTGTTCTGAAACAGCATCTAAAAACGGCTTTAATTCACTTATAAAAACAGTTTCCATTTTGTCTCACCTGTGTTTAACAGCTCAACTCGCCGGCATATAGTAGGGCAGGCGCGCGAGGTCCATTGCAATATCAATAGTTATCACTTTGACTTTCCTAGGCACCTTGACATAACACGGCGAAAAATTCAGAATACCTTTCGTTCCCGCCTTTACCAGCGCATCCGTCGTTTCCTGGGCTGCGTCTCGTGGAACAGTGATAATCCCAATATCTATTTTTCTTCTTTTCAGCGTCCGAATATTTGAAGCATCTTCAATCGGTATATTATTTACTTTTTTGCCAATTTTTTTGGAATCAACATCAAAGGCGACAGCAATATCAAAACCGTATATTCTAAAACCCTGATACGCCAGAACCACCGAACCCAGATTACCAACACCTACTAAAGCTGCTTTGTGAACAACATCAAGTCTGAGGATTCTCCTGATCTGCTTTGCAAGATTTTCAACTTTATAGCCGACCCCAGGCGTGCCGAAGCCGCCGAAGTAGGAAAAGTCTTTTCTTATCTGCGGAGGGTTAACACCCAGTAAATCCGCTAAGTCCTGGCTGGATACGCTTTGTCGTCCTACTTCCGATAAAAACTGCAGACCTCTCAGGTAAACCGGCAACCGCCGGACAGTCTCATCTGAAATTTTATGGTATCTCATAGTACGGTCATTATCCAATACTTGAGTTCACATTCACATAGATTAAATTACGGTCATAGTTTAGGGATGTTCGCTACGCTTGTCAAGAAGATTTATATTATTTTCGGATTAGCCAAGGAACATCGTATTCTCTTGAGGAAGATTTTGTATCGGCAAGTAAGGCACTGCAAAAGGTCATAGTAAAAACCCGTGACAATTGACACTTTTTTGACACCGAAGGGCACTTTGGGGGCTCAACACAAAAGGCCAGTAAACATAATTGTCTACCGGCCAATCACTTAAAAAACGAGGCCGAAGGGGCTCGAACCCTCAACCTTCGGATCGACAGTCCAAAAACACTCAAAAAGAGAGTTCTTGTAAGTCTTTAACAAAAAGTCATTTATGTTTGTCACATAAAGACTTATCACGCTACATAAAAAATCAAACGAATAACAGACGAGCGCCGAATGTGCACCCAAAGTACATACTTGGCACGCAGTTTGGCGCGCGCCTACTGATAAGGCCGGTCCAGAAATTTAAGGTAGGGATACTAAATGTCTGAAAACGAACACAAAATAAAAAAACTGTTAAAGGCCTTTTCTCAAAGACCAATCGCATATCAAAAAATATATGCTCAACTCACAGGGAGCGTGACAGCCGGGCTGTTGTTATCTCAGATTACTTATTGGTGGTATGGACCTGCAGAAGAACGAGAATTTTATAAAACCGATAATGAGCTGATTGATGAATTGGCTCTGGGAATGAGAGAGTTAAGAAATGCCAAAGCTAAGCTAAAAAAGCTGAAAATCATCGGTACCGTTCGAAAAGGTGTTCCATGTAAAACTTTTTATAAACTAAACGAATCTGAATTATTGGCTCAAATTTCCAGTTTGGCCGAAAAGGCCAAACTGGTTAAGCTGAAAGAGCCAAACTTGAATGGCCTAAAGGGACCGACTACTACAAAGACTAACCCCATAGATTACACAGAGACTACAAAACCAATTGAAATTTCTGCTCAAGAGAGGTTAGAGTTGGATTTGAAAATAGCGGAAGGAAAAAATTTCTTGATAAAGCAGCTCACAGAAACATTGCACCCAAACAGCCGGGAGGCGAAAACTTTCGCTCGGATCGTAAGATATTTGGTCGAGCAATGTCAGGCCTGCCGGCTGCCTGTTTCGATTTTCAAAGATGCTGCCAAATGGGCTTGGCAGGCAGCACATTCAAATGCTACAAACAAAAAAGGTCTGTTCGTGGCAAAAATAAAACAGAAGACAGGGTTCAAAGCCCAAAAACAAATTTTGAAAAGTGTCTGAGTAATAAGGGAACTATCAGGTTAACCGCCTAAAAAATATGAAATCCATGAAATCAAATCTGTATAGAATCGATGAACATGACCGGGGTTTGTCTATCCGTAAGGCCGACAGCGCCCTCGTGGAGCGTCATAAAACCCCGGCCACTTTTATAAGGAGACTATTATGAAATCCGCAAAAAAACAATTTAAGAAAGAGAGTCCAGGTCGGTTGATGTTAATCGATATGATGAATGAGGCTACACTCCAAGCCAGAGCAATGACTTTGGCCTGCCTTAAAATCGCATCACTTCATAAGCGATTCAAAAATTTTCTCACAGAGCTGTTAGAAGAGAAAATAGACAAAACTTTGAAGGAGGATGAACTGGATGCTGAGTGTGAACGTCTGCCGGCAGAAAAATGGCTCAAGTTTGCACAGGGTTTTAGTTTTGGTTGTGAGATAGGAGGTGGTAAAAATGATTAAGTTGAGTACACTATGTGAGCAGTATCTGATAGAGCAATGGTGGCTGTCGGATTCCACCAAAAATTGTGTCACGCAGGCCTTCCGGCACCTGACAACAATCATCGGGGACTTATTGATTGACCACGTCACTTATCAGCACGGTGAGCAGTTCAAAGGCAAGATGCTTGAATATGGTAGCAGCAAAAACACAATCAATATGTACCTGCGAGCTATGAAGCCGATTTTAAACTGGGCAGTGAAAATAAAGATGCTGCCGGCAAATCCTTTTTTGGAAGTCAAGCAGTTAAAAGTTACACAGCGCCCGATCCGAGTTTACAGCGATGATGAAATTTTCCAAATGTTGAGATTTGCTCCTAACGACAGATGGCGGGCGATTATTCTGACTGCCAGGGCAACCGGTTTGCGGCGTGGTGAATTGCTGAATCTGACCAGAGAGAATATCAGGGATAGGTATATTTTCGTTGAGCCAAAAACTAACACGGACAGGACCTGGGAATGGGAGCCTAAGGACCGCGAGATACGCAGTGTGCCGTTAATTGATGGCGTGGCGAAGCTGCTCGATAGGATGGAATGTTTTTACCCATTGCTGTCAAGACGCCGGTATGAGAATATTCTCAGATTGAAGGAATTAAGCTTTTTGAAAGGCGGAACACGTGGGTGTCCCGACCAACAGTTCAGGCGTACCTTTGTGAGGATCCAGAGAAAAGCTTTTGGCCGGCAAATAGGAAATTTTCACAATTTTCGGAAAACGTATATCACGAGTATGGTTGCCAAAATGCCGGATTATTTTGTAGCGAAACTTTCAGGGCATGCGAATGTAAAAACTTTGCAGACTTATTATTGTGCTGTTCGGGACCAACAGTACGAAGAAGCCCGGCAGGTAATTGAAAAATCAATGGCTGGAATTTGTTAGTTTGAAAGGAGAAAAAAATGGCTAAGATTCAAGATAGAACATATTATCACCTACCGTTCCCGACTGAGATGAACGGCAAGGAAATTAAGTATCGCATCAAAACTATATGCTACGCAGACCCCACTGGCAAGCCTTTAGAAAAACCTTTTGAAAAGGTTTATGATGCAGTTGAGCCAAGGTTTTTTATGGCAGACCTCTGTGATAGCGAAGCTGATAGACAGTTTATTATCAGTGTTGAGAAAATCGACTGACTATGGCAAAGGTCAAAAAATCTCGTGGCGGTCTGGCCCCTGATAAATATCTATCACGTGAGCAGATTCAGCAGTTGCGAAAGCATCTCGACCAGGCAAAGGCCCGGGGCGGCCGCCGAGCTGCAGTTAACGAAGCGATTGTAGATGTGCTGATTAACTCAGGCCTGCGAGCTGCAGAACTTATCGCCTTACAGATGAGGGATTTGCCACACTATCACGGCAAGATGATTATCGATGTCAGAGAAGGCAAAGGCTGTATTCGGCGGTCCGTGCAGATATCATCGGTCCTGGCGAAACGCATTGAGCGATTCGTAAGGAGATATCGCAAAGGCGCAAAACCTCGGTCTCCATTGTTTGTCAGCGAGCGGGGCAGCAAACTTTCCTATCACTGTTTGTATTCCCGGCTCCGGATTATTGGCAGGGCTGCCGGCATCGGTCGTCTAACTCCGCACATGCTCAGGCACACGTACGCGACGAACTGGTACAATCAAACGAAGGATTTATTTTCACTGATGGACCAGCTCGGTCACAGCCACGCCGAAACGACTCGTATTTATTCAAAAACTGACAATGCAGAGATGCGTCGGCAGATAGAGGATTTCGACCTGTGATTTGCCCGAACTTGTAATAGAATATAGGTAAACTTACAATTGTTTCCTAAGTTGCTATTGTGTAAGCAATTGCAAGCGGTCGATTTTGGGTAAAAAAACAAGTGGACATTCAAACAACTGTTTTAATATGGCGTTCTTGCTTTACAAACGTTGATTTGTTCTTTGAAATCTGCAGTTTTAGAGTAGAATCGAATGCGGACACGGTTTTGTCCATCCCCTTTGTTTTTCACCGAATAATGCGGTTTTTGAAAGATGCTTATGTCCTGATGTCCGGTCAACCTTTGTTTTTGGCTTAAAAATGCGGATTGATGGTAACAGTACGGCGCACGGTAGAATAAGGACTTATGAACGCCCGGTTGGAGTAACTTTGGGTCATTCCCGGGAACACTGCTCAACTGCGGTTTGTGATGGCGCGCAAAAAGTGAATTTTATTTTAGAAAACCCGTGTCCGGCCGGTGGGGACACAGGCGGGAACTTTGGTGGGGACATTCGTTACTGGCCTAAAAAGAAGGTTTGCAGGGGTAACTAAGGTATGGTCAGAATCAACCCAGCTTATCTTGGTGAGTTTTTTGGTAGTGGGGACATAATCAAAGATTGAAAGGGGAATAAAATGGATGAATATATAACTCTAAACAAATATGCAGAAAAATACGGAATGAACATAAGGCAATTATACCGGCTGAGAGAAAAGGGATTCGTCAAAATTGTAAAAGTTGAGGACCTGAAGGATTCAGAGTTGAAACAAAAAGCTATAGAACGACGCCTGAAAATGATGGTCGTTGATAGGCCGCCATGTGAGTACACAGACACTTTGAAGGCTATCCAACCTGAACTTCTTCGCGGGACTTTACTCGTAAACGAAGGACTATCAATTCTCAAGAAAATTTTGGAAAAGTGTAAGTAGCATTTAGTTTTGAAGAAATGCTCAAAAAAATATGTAGTGGTTAAGTCTTTGTTAATGCAAGGATTATAAGAATTATGCGACATTTTCCGATTTTTGTGTTGACTCTTACGTAATGTTATATTATTTCTCTTACAGAAACAGAGCCGGTAATTTTTGGAGAAACGAGCACTATGGTAAAAAAGAACGAATGGCTACAAGTTCGAGCGGATAAGCAGCAGCTACAAGCTATTGATAAATTGGTTGAATGTACCGGTGAGTCTCGCTCGCAAGTATTTCGCGACCTTTTTCCGTTTGATGAGGCGGATGTCGAAGCAATGGTGGAGATGCAGAAGCGATCTAAATTGCCAGCCATAAAGGCAGCCAGAGTGTACAGGCTTTCGTTTAATGAGAGGGTGGAAAAAATACTAAGAGCACCATATGGCGAGGAAAAAGAACCGTTCAAATTACAGATAGCCATTTGTAAGCAAAGAGTTGGCCAGAAACCAGGTATCAATGGACTATTTGTAGCGAGGTGCCGGGCCGAACAGAATGTTCCTGGCTATCAAATCAGAGAAATTCAAATTGAGGATTCGAGGGGTCAGCTCCGCAAAGAATTTATTATAACCGGTCCCGGAGTGTTTGATACAGATGAATCACTTACCCTTCTTGCTCAGGATATGGAAAAAATATTAAGGGAGTATGGAGTATGAAGATTTTTGATGGGGACAAGCGGTTAAGTAGAATACCTGAGAGCGCATTCAACCTTGAATTTCCAGGGAATGGTATCTTTACCGAGCCTGGGACGGAGAGCAATAAGGTCCGCTTGACATTGTATGATGGCTCAGTCGTCAAACACTGGTACTGGGGCAATCTCGCTTTTGAACTGGCCGGGATAAAACTAAGGAAGACTCCCTTGCCTATTCTTTTTCGGCACGATGTCAACCAGCGCATCGGGTTCGCTCAAAAGGCAATTATCAATGAAAAGTTCACGATTGAGGGAGAGTTCTTAAGTTCGGAAATTGCACAGAGCATCAAGCGAGATGCGAAGGATGGATTCCCGTTTGAGGCCTCACTGAAATTTGACCCGGCCAAAACAAATATCCTGAAGGTGGCAGACGGCGAAAGGATAAAGGTCAACAAACAAGAACTAAAAGGACCGGGAACGATAATGAAAAATACCGTAATTATGGAGGGGAGCATTTGCGTTTTTGGTGCCTTAAATGAAACGAAAACGGAAATCTTTGATTACGGTAATAACAAAGTAGGAATCGATCCTGTTACATTCGAGCAGGCAGTTGAACAGCAAATAAGAAAGGACAATAGCGATAAATCTGAGGTGTGTAAGCAGGCTGCTGCAATAAGGTTTTGTGTTAGTAGATACCCGGAACTGTATAAACAGTATCGGGAAAAATTAAAAATAAGTTAAGAAAGGAGATTTGATATGCCATATTTAAGCGCAGCAGCTGGCGTTTTGCGGCCAGAGCTTATGACTCTAATGAGTGAATTTGTCGAGACTCAGGAGGATTTCATCGCCACAAAAGTTTTTCCTATCTTCCAAACGGATGAAAAAGAGGGTGACTTTCCCTTTTTGCCGGTTGAGGTATTGTTGGATATGCCCAATACAATAAGGGCACCCAGATCCAACTATCCTCGAGGCGATTATGAGTTTGAGGCGGATAGCTTTAACTGTGTGGAGAATGGCTGGGAAGAGCCGGTTGATGAGATAGAGGCCAGACTTTACGCGAAATTTTTTGACGCCGAGGAAGTCGCAGCTCGTCGCGCAACTGGAATCATCTTGAGAAAACAAGAGAAAAGAGTGGCCGAGATGCTTTTCAACGAAGACAATTTCACCGTTCACAATGTTACCAAATCGTGGAGTGATAAGAGCGATAGTACACCGATTGAGGATATCAATGCAGGCAAGCAAGCGATTCACGATGCGCTCGGTGTTCGAGCTAACGTTTTGGTTTTGACCTATCCGGCAGTTTTGGCCTTAAGTGTTTGTTCGCAGATTATCGATCGGGTGCAGAGTGACACTATCGTAGAAGGCGAACTCGACGCGACGGCTTTGGCGAAGATTTTCCTGGTTGACAAGGTACTCGTAGCGGGCGGACGGTATAATACTGCGAAAAAGGGGCAGACTGCAGTCCTCGGGGATATATGGAATTCCGCATATGCGATGCTCTGTCGTGTCAGCTCTGACCAAGACTTGAGAACGCCTCAAATTGGCAGGACCTTCCTTTGGACGGGCGATTCGCCGGCGAATGTCATCGTTGAAAGCTACGAAGAGGAGCAAAAACGGTCAACAATTATCCGATGCCGGCAGCATACCGATGAGAACATCCTGAATGAGGTCGCGGGCTACCTGCTCGGAAATATAATCTCGTAGTTCTGTTATTGTTGTTACTTGTTGGATTTGGTGACGTGAAAATACCTTATGTCGTGATGGTAGTTTAGCAGCAGTCACCGGTTTTGGTTTGAGGGGCTGTCAGGGCCCCTCAGGCCAAAACAACCTAATAAGCAATATAACGGGATAGTTAGTCTGGCAGATAGGATTTTCTTCTTCAAAGGGGGCAGAACACCAAACAGTTCTGCCCTTATTCGAAAATCAAAAGGTGATAAATGGCCGGTGAACAGCTCGACCAGGAGCAAGTAGACGAAGTAAAGACGATGATTCATATTCTTGCGGAAAAGATACGTACCGGCGATGCGCCAGAGCAAATCATGTCCCTGTATCAAAACTTAGGACCGACAAATTTCGGATACTGGGCACACGGCTTTTTTTGTGGGTATTCAAGTCGTAAAGAGCTACGTCAGACAGAACTTTTCAAATTTCTTAAAGAGGTTAGCGAGCAAAACTGAAAAATGGCAAAGAAAGACCTTGAACTTGGAATTTCGGCGGATCCTGAACAGGCGATACAAGGGCTGTCAAAAATCATCGACAAACAGGAAGTGATGATAAATAAATTATCTAAAATGAACCGCGAAAGTCAGCAAACAACCAAAACGATGGATGCTGGGTTCAAAACAGTCGCAAGCACTATAGGCCTTCTGGGCCTTCCGGCTGCATTTATAAAAGGGATTAAGGATATTGTAGCAGAATTTGAAAAAGCGGCCCAATTACAGAAAGAGATGTATGGAACGGCGGCTACAACAGAACAGCAGATAATAAAAATTGCACATTTACGTGGTGATGTATCAAGAGAGAGCTTAAAAGCAGTAAGGCAAGAGGTAGAGGAAATAGCGAAGCAAACTGCCGTATCAATGGAAGTTGCCTCAAAAGCATTCTTTTTTGCTGAATCCGGAATGGGAGCTAAAACTCCTGCAGCAAGAACAGCTGCGAAAGCAATAGCCAAATTTGCAGCCCCGGCCGCATTGACACCGGAGGAAGTTTCACAATTACCAAAACTTTTTAAGGCATGGGGAGCTGGTACTCCGGAAGCACAGTTTAAATTGCTTGGTCAATTACAGAAAGCAACTGCATTATCAATCGCGGAAACAGGTCCATATCTTCAGGCATTTATGGAACCAATGGTTACCGGCCGGGTGATGGGGTTTAAGTTTAGCGAGTTATTAGCATTAATGACGGCAGCTGTCGAAGCGACCGGCGGCGTCGAAGAAGCTGCAACAGCAGTAAGTGGTACACTTTTGATTAGCCGAGGTAAAACTAAAAGAGGACTCGAATATCTTACAGAACAGGCAAGGAAAAGAGGTGTGGATTTTTCTAAATTAGAAGCGCCTGAAAGACTTGGTTTTACACGCGACTTATATCAGGAGTTGGAGAAACAAGGACCGGCAGCCCTGGATTTATTTGTAACAAGAGTAGGAGGAAAGGGATTCAAATACCTGCAGGAAATGTTTGGCCAGGTAGGAGAACAAAAATTCCGTGAAGTTCAACCGGAAATCGAAAGTGCAACGGGTGAGCTTATACAGGCAATGGCTGATCAATATTTGACCACTATAAGCGCTATAACTGAGCAAATAAAAAGACGGAGCCAAATAAGTGCGGCAAGGATTGGTGAGGAAAAAGAACCCATAACTGTATTAGAGGAAATGGCAAAAGATATTCTTGAAAAAGCAAAGGCCGGTGCGAAGAGATGGGAAACAATAGGATTCGGATTAACTCCTGGTTTTTTAGGTATGGAGAGAAGATCAGCTGAATTTTTATTAATTCATGAAAATCTTCGACTTGCTTTAGAACAAGAGCCGGAAGGCACTCAAAGAAGAAGAGAGCTGGAAAGACTACAGGAATATATTCCTGCACAGTATCTTTGGGGTATAGGCGGTTTAGGCCCGGCATATCGATGGGAGCCTGAATATGTAGAGAAAGTATATAGGGCTACTAAAGGATTCACGCTATCAGAAAAATATAAACGTTATATGGGGACAACAGCCGGACATGGTCCAGAATATACAGCATATACAAGAGGATACAAAACTTATTTTGGCATTTCCGACCGAGACCCACAGCAGGAGGAAATTCTTAAAGAACAAATAACAACCAATAAATTACTGGAGAAATTTATTACTGAGATTACAAGGCCGGATGCGGCCTTGAGGATGATAGGTTTAAATACAGGACTGATTGATTGATGAGAAATCCAAGTTTTTGCGATGAGTGCGGTTGTTACATTTTGCCTGGACAAGAGGAAATCCTGCTCGGTGGTGGAACGTTTCAAATACTCTGCAAACGCTGCTACAAGCAAAAACAGGCTGTCCAGGATGCGATTACAGGGGCAAACGAAGCCAATAGGGTATCACATGAGGCAGAAAATGGCTAAGGGCGGTAAAAGACAGGTTGAAGATTTGCCAGCTCTATTGACCGAAAAAGAGTTGGTCAAGTTTCTACGGATTCCTGAGGTTACTAAGAGCAAAAATTTTAGTAATGTCATCGACCAGCTTAAACGATTTCACGATTTGCCTTGTCTACATATATGCCGGCAGCCGTTGTATCTGAAGGATACAATTATTGAATGGCTTCGGGAAAAAATCAGGAAAGAGAAGCGATGATTTTTATTGTGCATTTTAGATTGTTCAAGTTAAACTGTTCTCGGACCGGTCTTGTCAGAAAGAAAGGAGGTCATTCATGCAATTAGTAAGGTTAAGGACAAGACCAAGCCGGGACGGCAAAACTTTCAGGTATATGCTCGATTATGTAAATGAGCAGAGCAAAAGACAAAGGATTTCGCTCGGTCATTGTGATAAACGCCGGGCCGAAGCGGAAAGAGCTCAAAAGGAAAGAGAATTGCGGATGGGTATCATGTCACCGGAGCCAATGAAGCTTAGTATTTTTGTAGAGGATTCGCTAATCCGAACAGGCCAGCAGATAAGATCGGCTACCAGGGCAGAGTATTCTGCTGATGTAAAACATTTTATAAAAGTGGTGGGTGATATCGACTACCAACAAGTAAATTTTGAGCATGCAGAGATTTTTCGTCAGGACTGTTTGAATCAAGGTAATGCGGCTGCAACTGTAGCTAAAAAATTGCGTAGTCTCAAAAGGCTATTTCAACTTGCAGTTGACAGGGGACAGCTTGAAGAAAATCCTTTTAGGAAAATCGCCATGCCGAAATCACCAAAAAGAAAAGTTCGGCGATATACTGTAAAGGAATGCCAGCAGCTCTTGAGAGCTGCCAGGGACATTCAGACTCCGAAATCAGTAAATTGGGAAATATTGATATTGGCCGCTTTGACAACAGGCATGCGAAAAAGTGAGCTGTTGAACCTTACCTGGACTGATGTGGATTTTGAGAGAAAGACTATTGAAGTTTGCCCCAAAAAAAATACAAAAGAAACGTGGGCCTGGGATATCAAAGATTGCGATCGCCGTCTTTTGCCTTTAACTGAACAACTTATTTCGATGCTCTGTGAGCATCAGAGTTTGCAACCTGAAAAATATCCTTATGTATTCGTCCCACCCTGTCGATACGATGTAATTCAAAAAAATCAAAAAGCAAAGCAATATACTACAGGTCCCGGGAAGGATTTGATAACCAACTTCACAAGACAGTTCAAAATGATTCTCAAAAGGGCAGAGGTTAAAGCTGGTACCTTCCACGATCTACGAAGAACTGCACTTAGTAATCTACTGACAGGAGGCTTAGGTGAGTTTGAAGTAATGAAAATAGCGGGGCATTCAAGCTTCAAAACTACTCACGAATTTTATTTAGATGTATCAGACAATCTACTTGACAAAGCCCGGCAGGTATGTTCAAATTTGGCACACAATTGGCACACACCATCTTTTGCCGGCGAAAGGACTTAAGATTAGATGCAGGAAGTTTTGAAATCACAACAACTTACGCAACGAGGCCGAAGGGGCTCGAACCCTCAACCTTCGGATCGACAGTCCGACGCTCTAACCAATTGAGCTACGGCCCCACAATCTCAAACTATGATACGGAGTAAGAACTGTTATGTCAACCGCTTTTCGACTGCGCCGAGACCCCGTTTACCACCATAGTGTGCCACAAATGTGTGCATTTATCTTCTCGAAATCTGCGAACGTCTGAGCATCGGCTGTGATTTGCTGTTCTTCTTACGACCCTGCTCCAGAAGCCTCATCGCCTTTTTCACATCAGCGACTTTTAGAACGCCGGTCGTTCGGCCGCCCCTTGCACCGGCAGTGCAATATGCGTACGCAATATTTATGTGGCTTTTAGCCAGTTTCTCCGCCACCGCCGCCAGCGCACCAGGCTTATTATCCAGCTCAACACACAAAACTTCCGTCTCGTTACAGGGCATATTCAGTTTTAACAGCACCTCCCTGGCTTTTTTCGGCGTCTCAAAAATTATCCTCATAACGCCGTGTTCCACGGAATCCATCATCGTCATTGCTATGATATTAATCTTAGCCTGCGCAAACTCGCCGAGCACCTGAGCCAGCACGCCGGGTTTATTAACCATAAAAATCGAAAATTGTGTCGCAACATTCATAACCTCGACCTTTCCAATTAAATGCAACTCAATCTGCGTTTACCGCCCCTACTGCATTTTCTTTGTCGGGGAAAAATTTGAAAATCTTATCAAGGTGCGTTATCTTGAAAACCCTGTACAACTGCGGGTTTATCGCACTTATCACGACTTCGCCGTCATACGTTTTCAGTTTAGCGCGAATATCTAAAAGCAGCCCCAGCACGGCAGAGGAGAAAAATTTTACGCCTTCAAAATCAACCACTACCTCTTTCGGATGCTTTTCTTCAATAAATCCCTTTATTTGTCTGGAAGCAGCCGTTATTTCTTCCATATTACTTATTGAGGCGGTCTTGAAGGCCACTATCACAGCACTTTCCTCACTGGTTATTTCCACGATATTTTTTTCGTCTGTGCCCATTTTACTTCCTAATCCCAAACTTGCGGCAGATTATCGCAAATTAAACAGTTCCTGTCGAGCATCTTTTAACATTTCCAACAGGCAACAAAATGCCCCTGGTTACTGCTTTTTTCCTGCAACGCCGGTGCCTGCTTTAGACAGACACCTTCGGCCAACGGACATCGGGGGTGAAAAGGACAGCCGGCCGGCGGGTTCAAAACGCTCGGCACCTCGCCGCCAAATGCGCCCTTCGCAGTGCGCCGACCCCGCTCGACCTGTGGAATCGCCGACATAAGGGCACGCGTATAAGGATGCATAGGATTACGATAAAGCTCTTCCGCTACAGCCCGCTCTACTATTCTGCCCATATACATAACCGCCGCGATGTCGCAAAGAAACTCCACAACAGCCAGGTCGTGTGCGATAAACAGGTAAGTCAATCCGAATTCTTCCTGTAAATCTTTCAATAAATTCAAAATCTGCGAGCGGATCGAAACATCAAGGGCGCTGACCGGCTCATCACAAATAACCAGTTTCGGCTCACACACCAGCGCCCTGGCTACGCCGATTCGCTGCCGCTGGCCGCCGGAGAATTCGTGCGGGTAACGGTTTATATGCTCAGCCGACAAACCTACTTTCGAAAGCAATGCCGCAACCCTTTCAGTCAGCTCACTGCCGGTTATTCCTCTTTGGACCTTCAACGGCTCCCCAATAATATTGCCTACGGTCATTCTCGGATTTAGCGAGCTAAACGGGTCCTGAAAAATAAGGCTGATTTGCCTGCGAAGCTCCCGCAATTCGCTTTTATCCGCTGACAAAACATTTATCCGGCCAAAAAGCACCTTCCCCGCCGTCGCCGGTACCAGCCGAACTATGCTTCTGGCGACGGTCGTCTTGCCACAGCCGCTTTCACCAACCAACCCCAGCGTCTGTTTGCTCTTGATACCGAAGCTTACGCCGTCAACCGCTTTGATAAAACCTGTGGTTCGACGCAGCAGACCCTTCTTTATAGGAAACCAAGTCTTTAAGCTCTCAACTTTCAGAAGATAGCTGTTTGTGCTTACCATATTTTGACTCATATTCCTCGTATTCTTCTTTGCTTTCAAAGCCCGGTGCATACCAGCACGCAACACATCGGCCAGGCTGAACTTCCCGCAATTCCGGCTCGATAGTCTGACATCGCTTGTCCGCATTTCCTATCGGACAGCGAGGATAAAACTTACACCCACTTGGAAAATGCAGCGGCTCAGGAACAGCCCCCGGGATTGTCGGAAGACGCTCCGCTGAGAAACCTAATCGCGGCAAAGATTTCAACAACCCCTGCGTATATGGATGCAGAGGCCCTGAAAAAAGTTTCTGTGAATCGGCCACTTCCACTATTCGAGACGCATACATCACCGCAACATCGTCAGCGCGTTCGGCCACAACGCTCAAATCGTGCGTTATCAGTAGAATGCTCATCTCGTTTTGCTTTTGCAGCTCGTCTAACAAATCCAGTATCTGTGCCTGAATTGTTACATCCAAAGCAGTTGTCGGCTCATCAGCTATCAACAATTGAGGTTTGCAGCTTATGGCCATAGCAATCATCACCCTCTGCCGCATTCCGCCCGACATCTGATGCGGATACTCGTATATTCGCTGTTGAGGGTCTGCGATACCCACTTTGCCCAGCATCTCAACCGCATCCGACCACGCCTGGCTCGTACTTTTTCTCTGGTGAAGCTCAATGGCCTCGACAATCTGCTCGCCTACCGTATAGACGGGATTGAGACTAGTCATCGGCTCCTGGAAAATCATAGCAATTTTATTTCCACGAACGGCACGCATTCGCTTTTCGCTCAGTTCAAGCAGATTTCTGTTGCCAAAAAGAATCTGCCCGGCAACTATCTCCCCCGGTGGAGAAGGCACCAATCGCATAATCGAAAGTGCAGTAACACTCTTACCGCACCCACTCTCACCGACAAGCGCAAACGTCCTGCCCTTTTTTATCGAAAAAGCCACGTCCTGCACCGCCTTTGCGACACCATCCTCAGTGAAAAAGCTGACGCTCAGTCCTTTTATCGATAATAAGACACCGTTTTCACTCATACTGCCTTCCTCAATCGCGGGTCAATCGCATCACGCAGGGCCTCACCAACAAGGTTATAGGCCAGAACGGTAAAAAATATCGCCAGTCCGGGAAAAATTGTAAGCCACCACAAAAATCTTCCGGTCGTGCTTACCCCCAGGCTCAGGATTTGTCCCCAGCTCGGCGTCGGCGGCGCAACACCAAAACCTAAAAAGCTAAGTGCCGCTTCAATAAATATGGCGCCTGCGATTCCGAAAGTTGCGTTGACCAGCACCGGCGCAATCGCATTTGGCAGCATATGTCTGAAAAGGATGCTTCGCAGGGGCAATCCTAACGATACGGCCGCCTGAACGAAATCCTGCCCGCGAAGTTTTAAAAATTCAGCGCGGATGAAGCGGGCGTCTTGAGTCCAGGTTGTCAGGCCGATTATCAGCATTATGTTGAACAAGCTTCGCGGGAAAAAGGCAACAATAGTGATAATCAGGAAGAAAACAGGCACTGCCATCATAATCTCAACCAGACGCATACCAATAAAGTCCACTTTTCCTCCAAAGTAACCGAGAATTGCCCCTATTATTACGCCGATGATGCTTGAGATACCAACTGCGACAAATCCGACCGACAACGAAATTCTGCTGCCGTGGATTAACCTGCACAAAACATCCGACCCAACATCGTCGGTTCCAAGCCAGTGCTCTCTTGAAGGCGGCTGCTCGCGGACCTTCAAATCGGTCCTGCCATAACCATAAGGCACCGGTGAAAAAACTGCTTCAGTTGCCTTGCCCGAAGTGACCATTGCCTTGTAGTCGGTGGCATCAAGTCTACGAGGTATGAAAACATAAAAAAGTATGATGCCGATGAGGATAATGAGCATATTGACGAAAATTTGCCGCCAGAGAATGCTTGAACGGATTGAAGGGTCGATACGTTTTCGATTGCGACGGATAAGCAGCAGCTGTATCAGTGCGATGATTGCTGCCAGGAATATACTGTAATCAGTGGCATTCAAAGCCCTGAAAAGCGGGAAACGAAGCCGGTCGTCAATTCTGACGACAAAAGGTTTGTCATTTGCGATAAACGGGGCGAATATCGCCAACAGGAAGAGAAATATTATAAAGCCAAGCCAGACAACGACGAATTTACTTTTGGTGAACTCGTGCCAGACCATCTCACCGTATGATGTGCCCCATTCTTTGCGTTGTTGATTCGGTTTAGTCATAACAATCACTCTACGGATTCAAAACTGATTCGCGGGTCAACCATAGCGTAAGCAATATCAGCCAGTAACAAACCGATCAAATTCAGAAAACCGGCGATGGTGGCGACGCCCATAACGACATTGTAATCACGAGTCGTTACCGCCTCAAAGGCAAGCAGCCCCATACCCGAAACGCTGAAGATTCTTTCGATTATGACCGAGCCGCCGAACATTGCGGGCAATAACGTAGCCATAATAGTAATGACCGGGATGATGCTGTTTCTAAAGGCGTGTCTGAATATAACGGCCCAGTTGGAAAGCCCTTTGGCCCTGGCGGTACGAACGTAGTCGGCGCGAAGATTATCGAGCATACCAGCTCTGACCTGCTTTGTCAGATATGCGAAACCAGCGTATGTAAGACAAACAATCGGCAAAACCAGGTGCCACAGGCGGTCGGAAAGCCAAAGGAAAAAAGGAAACTGCTCCGCATCGTTGCTGGACAGACCCGCCGGTGGAAACCATTTCAGCGGGGGGCCGCACAGATAACCGATGAGCATTTGGCCCACCCACATCGAAGGAAGCGACCACAACATCAATAGTATCACAGAGCTTGCGCGGTCTAAGAATTTTTTACGTCCCACTGCTGAGAGAATACCCATCGGGATTGAAATTGCGTAGATAAGGACAAACGAAATGAGGTTCAACGTAAGTGTTATTGGCAGACGTTCCTTGATGAGGTCTATTACCGGTCGATGATGCTTGATTGAGTCACCAAAATCGAGCCGGGCAACCCTGCCAAGCCATATTGCATATTGGGTATAAACCGGCTTATCGAGGCCGTAGAGTCGCATTCTCGCTTGCCTGACGTCGGCGGCACGCTGGGCATCCAGCATACCGCCAGGCCCCATAGCCAAGGTAACAGGATTACCAGGCGCCATTCTGCTGATGGCAAAAACAACAATAGTAATACCCAGCAGCGTGGGTATCATTAAAAACAATCTTCTAACTATATATGTCGTCATTTATATTTCTGCAACCGGGCGGGTACATACCACTCAAGCTCGTTGATGCCGAGTTTGTGAATTATCACGTTGTGAAAACGCCTAGCCAGAAACCGCTGTTCCGGCCGAGTGTAAATAAATGTATATGGCTGCTCCTGATGTATTATTCTATCAAACTGATGGTAGAGCGCATTTCGTTTATCAGTGTCAAGGGTTTGTCGCGCCTGCTCTATCAATGCGTCAGCCTGTGGATTGTTGAAGCTGACGTAGTTTGAGCCCTTCAGTCTTTGCGATGAATGCCATATCTGATAAGGGTCTTCCTCAACATTGCCGCCCCAGGCCATACTTACGGCGTCAAAATCCCTATTTTGAACTTTCTGTGAGAATACCGACCATTCGTACGGGTCAAGCAAGACTTCGATACCCACACCGGCAGCAGCGTCTTTGACCAATTTGGCGATTTGCTCGTGCAGCGCCAAGTCAGCGGAAATCATATACTTGAAACGGAAGGGGACACCGTTTTTATCGCGTATGCCGTCGCCGTCGTGGTCAATCCAGCCTGCTTCATCAAGCAACTGTTTTGCCTTATCAGGGTCGTACGGCCATGGCTTTATGTTCGGGTCACATTGTTTGCCATATATATAAAAAGTGCCGGTGGCAATCCGTGCTTCGGGATTTCGCAGGATATGTTTTATAATGGCCTGCCTGTCGACAAGATGGGTCATCGCGAGACGCACTTTCCTGTCGGCGAAAAACGGCCTTGCCTCGTTCCAGCCAATCCAGAAATAGCCGGTATTGCCCGCATCCCAGAAGGATAAGCAATGGAAGTCCTTCTTGAACTCTTCATCGTCGGACTTCTCGGCATACTGGTCAGGCACAGGCCTCATATAGTCAATTTGACCCGCTAACAGCGCCTGCAGCTCGGCTGTTACGTTAGTAATAAACGTGAACACTATCTTTTTCACCTTTGGCTTTGGGCCCCAATAATTTTCGTTGCGTCGCAGGACAATCTGCCGGCCGACGTCCCATTTTTCAAAAACATAAGGCCCCGTGCCAACGGGGTCGCTTCTTCGTTCATTGAACTCGCGAGCCTCCTTATATTGGTAGATATGCTTAGGAAGAATTTCCATTCCGCCGAGAAAACCGAGTGAAAGAAAGTAAACCCTCTTCATAAAGAACTTGATTTCCTTATCGTTGATTTTTTCGTAATGGTCAACGTCCCGGAAGTAATTGGCATACGGGGCAGCATCGATATTCGGGTCCATTATTGTATTGAAGGTAAATATGACATCATCCGTGGTAACAGGATGACCGTCAGAAAACCAGATGTTGTCTCTTAGCTTAAAATAAATTTCAAGCCCGTCTTCGGAAATGGAAAACTTCTCAGCAAGCCGGCCTCTGTATTTGAAATCGTCCGGCTCGTATTCAACCATCGGCTCAAAGATATTACCCAATACTATCCAGCGGGTGCTCCAAGACGATGTTGCAAGGAAATCACACAAGGTAGCCGGTTCTCCTTCCAGGTTACGAATCATCCAGTCGCCCTCGTCGCCGGGATACTCCTCGAAAATCGACGACTTGTTGGTATCCGGTATTTGCGTAGGTCTGGCCGGCACCGGGGAAGAACTTTCGAGCCGGTCAACAAGAACGTTCAGCCGCTTATAAAGGCGGTCAGACTGAACCATCGAAAGAAACTGCAAAAGTATGATTACGAATAAAAATAAAAACAAGAAAAATTTGAATAAGCCGGACCGTCCGTTCATAACATTACTCCATACCCAAAAATTTTAAATTACCAAATTTACTTATACCGCTGTTGTTCTCTCGGGACATACCACTGCCAGTACTTAGGACCTAACTTAAAGATTTTAACATTTTTGAAACGCTTATCAACCAGACGAAAAGTCGGCCGAGTAAATAAAAACGTATAAGGCTGCTCCTCGTGAAAAATTCTGTGTAGCTTACGACAAAGCTCATCTCCCCCTCCTCAGACGGCGAACGCTCGCATCCTGCAACAATCGTTAACACCGTTGTAAACGCAGTACATTGGAAACTTCAACGCAAAATCCCTTTGTGCGAAAGTTTATTTAACTTGTGTGTATGCAATTATCAGTCTGCTGTTTCAGGCTCTGTCGGAGGAATTAATTCTTCAGGCGGCTCCGGCAAAACAAGCGGTGCAGTACGCCTGCTGCCATTCGGTCCCCTGCCGTAGTCAAAGTTAAGCTTCAACGACAATTGGCCAGCCCTTGTTTCGTCCCCGAGCATTCTGTCATGTTCTTGCAAAAGGGCCGAAAAATCACCCTGCTCAACAGCATTCTTCACAACCGATTGGGTCACCTTCAAACGTCTGCTGATACACGACATTTCCGTCTCAACCAACACCGAAGCCAGTTGATTCTTTTGGGTATCACTTAGAACATCCTGCCCCTTAACATATCTCTGCATCGCATACGAATATAATTGCCCAAAACGGCGGCCAACATCAGGTTTGCTTGCACTCTCGAGAGGAATCTTACTGTCAAGCCACTTTAAGATGGCACTATCCAAAAGTTCATACTTAACCGTCCAATCTGCATATCTCTTTATTCGCATATCAGCTATCTGCAACAGCAGCTCTTCTCCTTGTGGAATGTCCACCCTGGCTGCAAATTCAGCAATCATGGCTAATACCTCAGGACTGCTGCTGTCAACCACCTTCTGTAGATGCTCTGTGATTTTCCCAGCCAGCTCTGCGGCGCCGGCTTCTTTGGAATTCAACCGCTCTATGATAGCAGCGTTGGTAATAGAATGAACCGCCCAGTACCGAATGGCTTGATCTTCATCATTGAGCCACTTCATAGCCAAATCTGCCAACCGCAGGTCTTGCAGAGAATCTGCCAGAATTAAAAGATTAAGAATAACTTTGAACCTTTTGTTTTCCGGCGTTAAGGCCTTGGCTTCTTTAAGCGCCTTGTCTATGTATTTATAGGCCGACTCAGAAAATTGTTCCGCATATTGTGCTTTCGCACTGTCCTTACTGGAGCTGGAGCGAGCCTGAATAACCGCCCGAACCTTCGCTATGGCGGTAAAATCTTCGGTTTTCACCAATTCAGCAACCGCATCGGCAACAAAATCGTCGATAATCTGCAAATCCGAGTCCTCGAGGACCGGCTTATCTCGTATCTTATCAATGAGTTCAGTATTAACCGCATTGCATCTCGAAGTGGCTACAGCGGCTAAAAATATTGCCATCAAAACAGCAAAAATCTTCCATCTAACATTCATCATTCCCAACATCCTCAAAAGCGAACATTTTTCCTGATAAACCTCATTTAAGGGTATCGTTAAAACCATCATCTGTCAAGTTAATTCGGCCCACATATCCTAACTCGTCCGGAAGTTTGCCTTTCTTTACAATATTCTGTGCAGCTGCTATCGCACAAGGGCGAAATTTACTATAATAATATATAAGAACCTATAACTGTTTAAGGGTTTCCTAATGTCCGAACAGTCAGTAAAACTCACTCGCACAGACCCCCTGCGGCTTTATATAGAGCGTCGTGGTCAAATGGTAACAGATGCGACGATTTTCGCCTCAGAGTCCATCAGCCTCGAACCGGAGGCGGTCCGCCAGCTTTGCGATGCCGCCTCTTTGCCGCCGGCAAAGAAAGTTATCGCCACTGCTGATATCCACGTCGGCTTCGGCGTGCCAATCGGGGCTGTTTTAGGATTAGATACAGCCATAATGCCCGCCGCTGTCGGATACGATATAAACTGCGGTATGCGGCTTTTGCGCACACCCTTTTCCAAAGGTGGTATCGATACTTATAAAATCGCCCTGTCTATAGCCAGAGATGTCCCGCTCGGCGAAGGCAAATCCAACCTGATATTGGACAGGACCGGCCTCGAGGCTGTCGTCAATAAGGGTGCAGCCGCAGTACCCACACTCGCACAAAGAATCAATCACCCTGCATGGGAGGCATTCGACCCCGATGAATTTGCCGATGACCTCAAAAGAATCGAAGAAAACGGCTGCCTCCCCAGCGATCTCGCTGTAGTGCCAAATCTCGCGATACAGAAGGGAGCCGTCCAACTCGGAACCCTTGGCGGAGGAAACCATTTCATCGAAATTCAATATGTCCAGCAAATTTTTGACCAGCTTTTAGCAGAAACCTTCGGCCTTTTTAAGGACCAAATCGTTGTAATGATACACTCCGGCTCCCGCCGGTTCGGCTATGAAATCGCCGACCAATATATGAATATCGCGGCACAAAGACCGGATATGGCGGAACGAAGAAAAATGCTTTCATACCTGCCGACCGACACCAACGTCGGTAAAAACTATATCGCTGCAATGGCTGCCGCCGCCAACTTCGCATTTACCAATCGCCATATTATGGCCCTGCTTGTAAGACGATGCTTCAAGAGGATGTTCGGCCCAACGCCGCTGCAGCTTGTCTATGATGTCGCTCACAATATGGCAAAGCTTGAAACCCACGAAGGCCAGCAGCTCTGGGTGCACCGTAAAGGCGCCACCCGGGCATTCGGACAAAAACGTATGACAGATACCATTTTCAACAAAACCGGTCAGCCCATAATAATACCCGGCTCAATGGGCACTGCAAGTTATCTACTGGCCGGAACCGGCAATTCTGAAGAATCCCTCTGCTCGGTCAATCACGGGGCCGGCAGAGTTATGAGTCGCACCGCTGCATTGGGAAAATCTCGCAGAGGCAAAATCATCGCATCGGCTCTTATTAGCGACGACCAGTTCAAACGCAGTATGGAAGGTATAAAGCTCATCACCGCCAACAAACACAAAATAAAGGAAGAAGCGCCGGACGCTTATAAAGACATCGATGAGGTCGTGCGGATTGTCATCGAATGTGGCTGGGCTAAGGCCGTCGCTCGAATGGTTCCTTTAGCCGTCCTAAAGGGTTAAAACGCCTACCTTAAAATTATTTTTTTTCTCTATAAAAATATAGTAAAAGCCATTAATATATTTTTATTCATATTGCTCAACGATGTAAGAATATAACGACCATGCTGATAATAGTCTCAAACAGATTGCCTGTAAATATTACGAAACACTCGCGTACTTTACACTTTCAGGCAAGCGCAGGCGGAGTGGCTACAGGGTTACATTCGCTCTGCAAATCCTATCAAAGCCGTTGGATAGGCTGGCCTGCTGTTGCTGTCGATAAAATTACCAGACAAGAAAAACACCAAATTTCAAACCAATTAAGAGAGCAAAATTGGCTTCCTGTTTTCCTTTCCGCGAAGGATATTCGAAATTATTATGATGGCTTTTGTAATAAAACCATTTGGCCGCTCTTTCATTATTTCCCTTTATACACTGTGTACGAAGACCGATACTGGAGGGCCTATACCCAGGTTAATAAAGCATTCTGTGATACCGTTGTAAAGATTGCCAAGCCCGATGACCAGATATGGGTTCATGACTATCATCTGATGTTGCTTCCAAGGCTTATACGAAGGCAACTGCCGAACGCTCAAATTGGATTTTTCCTTCACATACCCTTTCCGTCTTTTGAGCTGTTCCGCCTTTTGCCATGGCGCAAAGAAATACTAAGCGGCCTGCTCGGTGCAGACTTGATAGGGTTCCACACATACGATTATGTACGGCATTTTCTCGGTAGTTCCGCCCGAATAATGGCAACTGAGCACTCTATGGGCGCATTGACAGTAGGCGACAGGGTCGTAAAAGTGGATGCGTTCCCGATGGGGATTGATTATGACAGATACTCAAATGCAGCAAAGGACCCAAAGGTCAAAAAAGCATTAACAATAATTCACAAAAAAGTGAGCAATAGAAAAACAATTATATCCATCGATAGGTTAGACTATACTAAGGGCATTCCTCAGAGACTCGAAGCGTTCGATTTGTTCTTGTCACAGAATCCAAAATACAAGGGGAAGGTTACTCTAATACTCGTGGCGGTTCCCTCCCGCACCGGCGTCGAGGACTATATGGAATTGAGAAAGCGGGTTGAGGGCCTTGTGGGCAGGATTAACGGAGAACATGGTGTTCTCGGCTGGATGCCTGTTTGGTATCTGTATCGTTTCCTTCCATTTGAGAGACTTGTTGCTTTATATAACATCGCCGATGTGGCCTTGGTGACACCTCTGCGGGACGGAATGAACCTGATAGCCAAGGAATTCATCGCAGCAAAAACAGATGCCAAAGGTGTTTTGATTCTCAGCGAGACGGCAGGAGCCGCAAGCGAACTGGGCGAAGCTATTATAGTAGACGCCCATAATAAGCAGCTTATCGTCAATGCAATAAAAGAGGCCCTTAAAATACCTATAAAAGAGCAAATCGAGCGCAACAAATTAATGCAAAAAAGGCTTTCACGCTATACTATTACAAGATGGGCTCGCGATTTTATGGAAAGTATGGCCGCGGTAAAAAAGACTCAGCACGAGCTTTCTGTCTGCAGGCTTGATAAAACTCTTAGGAAAAAATTGGTCAATGAATATAATAAAGGTTCGAAACGATTATTCCTGCTTGACTATGACGGAACGCTTGTGGGCTTTGCCGACAGACCGGAAAAGGCCGGCCCCGACAAAGAGCTTGTTGCCCTATTGCAGGCCCTTGCTGCAGATAGTAAGAATGAATTAGTAATAATCAGCGGTAGAGATAGAGCAACTTTAGATTACTGGCTGGGTAATCTTAATGCCTCGTTGATTGCCGAACACGGCGCCCGGATTAAAGACAGAGCCGCTGACTGGCGGGTAATAGAGCCGCTGCGAACCGATTGGAAGCAGACAATAAGGCCTATTCTTGAACTATATACTGACCGGACTCCCGGTGCGCTTGTTGAAGAAAAAGATTTTTCTTTGGTCTGGCACTTCCGCAAAGCCGACCAAGAACTGGCTTACCTCAGGAGACGGGAACTGAAACACGCCGTCTTGAGTCTGACGGCAAACCTCGATATAGGTGTGTTTGAAGGCAGCAAAATACTTGAAATTAAAAACATTGGTATCAATAAGGGGCGGGTGGCAAAATTATGGATAGCTAAGCGAAAATGGGATTTTATCTTCGCTGCCGGAGATGATTACACTGACGAGGATTTGTTTGTGGTATTGCCTAAGAGCGCATATTCCATTCGAGTAGGACACGGCATTTCAAAGGCACGGTTCAATTTGGATTCAGTGCATGAACTTAGATTGTTAATCAAGGAACTAATCAAAAAATAAAACTCTTTAAGGAGATAATATGCTAAGTCTCGAAGATTTTCGCCATTTAGTGCCGGACGAATTGTTGGCCGACATCTATGCCAGGGCTAAGGCGCTTTACGGCAAACACATTGTTCATCTCAACGCTACTTATCAGGGTGGTGGTGTTGCAGAGATTCTTTACTCCCTCATCCTGTTGATGAACGACGCAGGTATAAACACCGGCTGGCGAATCCTGCACGGCAGCCAGGAGTTCTTTGAAATCACAAAAGGTTTTCACAACGCTCTGCAGGGTGCGAATCTAAATCTTTCGGGAAGAAAAAAACAGGTATACTTACAGGTTAACGAAAATTTCTCAAGGTTCACTCACCTCGAACACGATTGTGTTATCATCCATGACCCTCAGCCGCTTTCCCTGATAAGATATTATAGAAAAAGCCAGCCCTGGATATGGCGATGCCATATAGACCTGACAGAGCCGCACGAGCAGCTTTGGGATTTTTTGAAAACCTTCCTGCTGCAATATGATGAGGTTGTATTCTCAAACGAAAAATATTTTAAAAAAGACCTGCCCATAGACCAGCGTCTTATGTTTCCCGCTATTAACCCCCTCAGCCGGAAAAACAAGGATATCAGCGAGAAAACAACTCTTGAGTGCATAACCGGGGCCGGCATACCTACGGACAAACCAATAATTACTCAGGTCTCTCGTCTTGACCCCTGGAAAGACCCGGAGGGTGTGATAGATGTGTTCAGTCTGGTTAAAGAAAAAGTAGATTGCAGATTGGTTTTCTGCTACAATGCGGCCAGCGATGACCCGGAAGGCCTTAGAATGTACAACAAGGTCAGACGCAAAGCCAGTAAGTATCTCAAAAAAAATGAGATTTTGTTCGTTGTTGGAAATAATGAAACTTTGGTAAATGCAGTCCAAAGATATTCTAAAGTTATGATCCAAAAATCCACCAGGGAAGGTTTTTGTCTTTCTGTAACCGAAGCACTCTGGAAAAAAACACCTGTTGTGGCGTCCAACGTTGGCGGAATACCCATACAAATCAAAGATGGAGAAAACGGTTTTTTGCTCGAACCAAACGATACGCAGGGATTTGCAGACAGAATCGTGCATCTGCTGAAAAACCCCGATGAAGCTGAAAACATGGGACGGCAGGGAAAAGAAATCGTCAGGGAAAATTTCTTAATAACTCGTTTGCTTTCCGACTATCTCCATATGTTGAATTCTTTAATCGATAAATAGTTGTTACGGTGAGCTTTTGGCGACGAATGAGTTGTTGACAAAAAATTGGCCGTTTTGGACCTTAGCGATAATTGTGCTGGCCGGTGTTATTGGTCATTTGCTTATCTACAGAATTCTGCTGGCCTTAGCCGGCCGCACTAAAAACAGTATAGATAATCTGTGCATCAAGCATTGCTACAGGCCCTTACAGTGGATTTTGATATTGTTAATTATACGTCTGGTTCTTCTTGTTGTACTGTCTGAAAAATATTTCGCCACTGCAAAACATGCCCTTAGCCTGCTCTTCATAGCTATGGTTTCGTTCCTGCTGGTAAAAACAGTGTACATCCTGGATGAATATGTTGTTAGCCGTTTCAGCGTAGATGTAAAAGATAATCTCAAGGCAAGGAAGGTTCATACCCAGCTAAATGTCTTAAAGAGAATAGTGATTATCGTGGTGTGTATCCTGGCTCTGGGTACAATGTTAATGACCTTCGATAAAGTTCGCCAGCTTGGAACAACTATCCTGGCGTCAGCCGGAATTGTCGGCATAGTCGTTGGTATGGCTGCCCAGCGAACGATTGGAACCTTCATAGCCGGCCTTCAGATAGCTTTCACTCAGCCTATCCGAATTGACGACGTGGTTATCGTAGAAAATGAGTGGGGCAGAATTGAAGAAATAACTTTGACCTATGTTGTAGTGAAAATCTGGGATATGAGGCGTTTAATCGTGCCGATAACTTATTTCATAGAAAAACCCTTCCAGAATTGGACAAGGGTATCAGCCGATTTGTTGGGGACCGTGTATATTTACGTAGACTATACAGTCCCCGTTGAAGCAGTTAGGGCTGAGCTTCAAAAAATCCTGAAGGATTCGCAATTGTGGGATGGTAAGGTTTGTGTTCTGCAGGTAACCAATACCTCCGAACACACGCTTGAACTAAGGGCTCTGATGAGTGCCACGGATGCATCAACGGCTTGGAGTCTTCGCTGCCTCGTTAGGGAAAAATTAGTCGAATTTATACAGAAAAACTACCCAGAAAGTCTGCCAAAACTGCGTGCCTCCTTCCAGCAGCCTCCTCAAAACAGGTGATTCTACGGCAAATTTTGCAACGAACAATATGGTCGCTTTAATTCACTCCTAAAATTAATTTTCCCCTGTAAAAACACAGTAAAAACGGTTATTATACTGCTCTTATTTTTATACCCCTAACTGGGTATAGCTGAATCTGGGATGGTAAAAAAATGGTTTTCATAAAACGAACCGCCAAGAGTAAAAATTTAAAAACCGCTGATTTTGAAGTACAGCCTTTGTTCTTTATAACCTCGCTTACCATGTTGATTTTCATCACCAGCTGCTCAGAGGTTTCGCATAACCCCGTCACCTCGGCTGTTTCCTTTTCTGACAAATGCGCCGGTATCTTGAAAAATTATGTCAATGATAAAGGAATGGTTGATTATAAAATGCTAAAGCGAAAAAAAATAGAGCTCAGCCGGCTGCTTAATAAATTCGCCAAACTTGACCCCAATGAATACAACGCCTGGTCCAAAGAGGACAAAATCGCTTTTTGGCTCAATGTATATAATATAAAAATGCTCGAAATAATTGTAGATAACTATCCGATTGAATCATCGCGAATACTTCGTGTTTTATGGGGGCCTTACAGTATCAGGCACATCAAAGGCATATGGGACAAATACAAATTTATCGTGATGGATGAGGAATTCACCCTCAAAGAAGTTGAAGAGCGGTTTTTCTGTAATGAGTTCGATGAACCGCGGGTGTTCTTCGCCATCTCTTACGCCAGCCTTTCCAGCCCACCTTTGCGCAATGAGCCGTATTATGGATGCAGGTTATACGAGCAGTTGGATGACCAAGCCAAAAAATTCCTGTCCAACCCACTCGCATTCAGAATAGACAGAGGAAGGCAAATAGTCCATCTTTCCACCATCTTTCACCCAACCTGGTATGGAAAAGAGTTTATCAGTAAATACGGCACAGACAAAAAATTTAAAGACCAGCCGCCTTCCGTCCGAGCCGTCTTAAACCTCGCCATAAATTATATCTCCGAGCAGGACCTGTTTTTCCTTGAAAGGGAAAATTATTCCGTTAAATATATAACATATAATTGGACCCTCAACGACAGCCCATCATCGATGAACAATCAATTTTAAACAATGAACTACTAAAAGGATAAATTACAAATGGCAAAAAAATCTACCCTTGGCAATCCTCATTGTGACACCACCAAGTACCTTTTCACCAGTGAGTCTGTAACGATGGGACATCCTGACAAAGTGGCAGACCACATATCTGATGCAATCCTTGATGCAATGCTCGCGCAGGACCCCCAAAGCAGAGTCGCCTGCGAAACCCTTGTTAAGGATGCTGCGGTAATAGTTGCTGGTGAAATCACTTCCAGCGCCATTGTGGATATCCCTTCGATAGTTCGCCAGACAATTAAGGAAATCGGTTACAACGACCCCGCTCTCGGTTTCGATTCTGAAAACTGCTCGGTCATCGTGTCGATTGGAAAACAAAGCCCGGACATCTCCCAAGGCGTAACGGTAGGCAAAGGCCTGCACAAAGAACAGGGTGCCGGAGACCAGGGCCTGATGTTCGGATATGCCTGCAGAGAAACACCACAGCTTATGCCTATGCCCATCCAGCTCGCTCACGCCATAACCACCCGCCTGGAAAAAATGCGACAAACTAAGAAACTGCCCTGGCTGCGGCCGGACGGAAAAAGCCAGGTAACGGTCGAATACGAAAACAATAAACCAAAACGCATTCACACCGTTGTTGTCGCTGCCCAGCACGCTCCGTCCATTACCTACAAACAACTGCGAAAGCAAATAATCGAAAAAGTCGTCCTGCCAATCCTGCCGAAACGCCTCGTTGACAAAAACATTGTTTACCACATCAACCCAACAGGCCGATTCATTATAGGCGGCCCAAAAGGTGATTGCGGCCTAACGGGCAGGAAAATCATCGTCGATACCTATGGGGGCAGAGGCAGCCACGGTGGCGGCGCCTTTAGCGGAAAAGACCCCACAAAAGTCGATAGAACCGCAAGTTATATGGCCAGATACATTGCAAAAAATATCGTCGCCGCAGGCCTCGCTGACCACTGCGAAGTGCAGCTGTCCTACGCAATCGGAGTAGCTGAGCCGGTTTCCGTCCTGATAGACACCGAAGGTACCGCCAAAATCAGCGAGAAAAAAATAAGTCAAATTGTAAGAAAACTATTTCCTCTGACCCCCAGGGAAATGATTCGCTACTTGAAACTTGCAAGGCCGATTTATTCAAAAACCAGCTTTGGTGGACACTTCGGCAGAAAAGGCCCAAACTTCACCTGGGAAAGAACCGATATGCTAACAAAGCTTCGCAAAGCCGCAGGCCTGTAACAGGCACAAAAAATGGTTACAAAAAAGCCCGACAGGCGTCGGGCTTTTTTAATGCTTCTATCTGAATCCTAATGTTTGAAATGTCTCTTACCGGTAAATACCATCGCGATGCCGTGCTTATCCGCACAGGCGATTACTTCGTCATCCTTATTCGAGCCGCCCGGCTGAACTATGCAGGCCACGCCCGCTTCGGCGGCATTTTCAACATTATCCGGAAATGGGAAAAACGCATCCGATGCCATCGCACAGCCCTTCGTTTGGTCACCTGCATGCCTGTAGGCAATCAGCCCTGATTCGACCCGGTTCATCTGTCCGGCCCCTGTGCCTAAAACCTTTCTGTCTTTAACCAGCACGATAGTATTACTCTTGGTATGCTTGGCCACAAGCCACGCAATTCGCAAATCCTCAAGCTGTTCCTTTGTCGGCTTGGTTTTTGTCGGATACTTCAGTGCCTCTGGCTCCCACCCGGCCAAATCCCGCTGCTGCAAAAGCAATCCACCTACAACGCACCGAACATCAAATTCACCACAGTCAATCTTGGTCCTGTCGATTGGCCCGGTCTTCATCAGCCGGACCCTGCTGCCCCAGCTTTTTAGTGTCCGGATTATTTCAATTGCATCCGGCTCGAATTCCGGCGCGATAATCACCTCGGCAAAAAATCCGCTAGCCCCTCTGGCCTTGCCGAATTTGCCGTATGATTCCATAATCGTCTGTGCCAGCTCTACATCTACTTTCCTATTTAATGCGATTATACCACCAAATGCACTAACCACATCGCCTTCGTAGGCCTTGCGGTATGCCACGGTTATATCATCATCAACCGCACATCCGCACGGATTAAGGTGCTTGACGACGACCGCCGCTGGCTCAGTGAATTCCTTTACAAGCTCGAACGCAGCGTTTGTATCCAAAAGATTATTAAAGCTGATTCCCGTTTCGCCCTCCAGAATGGCTGCGCTACTGACCGATGTCTCACCGCTCGCAGCCAACTTATAGAACGCCGCACTCTGATGCGAATTTTCGCCGTAACGCAGCTCCCGCTCTTTCCTAACGGCGATTGAGACCTTTTCCGGATATCTCATCCCCGCTTTGCCGTTAAGATATTTCGCAATCACAGCATCATAAGATGCCGTTAGCCCGAAGGCGACCCTCGCAAAATCACTGCGCAACTCTTCACTCACGGCACCTTTGTTTTCCTTCATTTCCTGAATGACCCTGTCATACTGCCCCGAATCAGTAACAACCGTCACGAATTTATGGTTCTTCGCAGCCGAGCGGATCATGCTCGGCCCGCCGATATCTATATTTTCAATCGCCTCTTCCAGAGTGCAGTCGGCTTTGGCGATTGTCGCCTCGAACGGATAAAGATTCACGCACACCAAATCTATCGGCTCAATACCGTGCTTCTTCATTGCTGTCTCGTGTTCGCTTTTATCGCGGAGGCCCAGCAATGCCCCGTGTATCTTCGGATGAAGCGTCTTTACGCGTCCATCCATCATTTCAGGAAAACCCGTAACCTCCTCAATACCAACAACGCTTATGCCCGCTTCGCTCAGTTTCTTGGCTGTCCCGCCGGTGCTGATTATCTTAACACCCATTTCGCTCAGCTTCTTTGCAAAATCAATAACACCTTTCTTTTCAGAAACACTTATCAACGCCATCTTAATTTTCACATCCATTTGCACTTCTTCCTTTCAAAAACTTTCCAATTTGTAAGACTATAGCTTATTACAATTTTCAGCTTATGTAACTTACCACACCTCCAAACGTGCCGGAACACAACGAACCACCATTCAATATTTGATGGGTTGCAAACAGGCAATTCGCCCGCTTTTATCTGCAATATATATCTTTGAATCCGTCACATTGGTTGCGTATATCGAAACGGCCGAAAAATCTACCGTATATACCCGCTTTGCCTTCTTATTGTCCATCACCGCTAACGTCCCCATTTTCGTAATCACATAAGACTTGCCGTCCGCCTCAGCTAACAAATCAACACCCTCCGGCAATAGCCATAAAGGCCTGCCGCTTTCTTTATCTATAGCCGACAAACCTTCATTGCGGGCATATTGATAAACAATCCTCTCCGTAACCTGCGGGCCCTTCTCAAGTATTGCCCCCATCTGGTATTTCCAAACAAGCTTACCCTTAGCGTCAAGCCTGTAAATGTTCGTATCCCTGCTGGCAGCAAAAAGCGATTCTCCATCCCTTATAATTGGCCCTGCAATACCACCAGAAGCATCAAATTGCCACAGCCGCTTGGGTCTATCCGGCGTGATACTTATTACATTACCATCATTGGTGGCAAAGATAACAGAATTCTCATCGGCAACAATCGAAGTAATTATCGAATCGCTCTCAGCAGCCACTTCAAAAGTCTGGACCTTGTCTTCTGAACGAAATACATGCATACGCCTGTCAGTCCCCCCAACGTAAAAATATGAGCTGTTGCGAGCAACAGGACAAGTTACACCAAACCTCAGACGCTTGGTGCCTCGCTTCTCACCGGATTCCAGGCTAATTTCAACTAACCTGTCGCCCGTTATAGAAAAAAGCCTGTCCTTATAAAGTCCCAGCCCAACTACCGGCAAACCTGGCTCAGCAATAGACCTGCTGACGCCTGATATTGCATTACCTTCTTCTCTGTTCAGGCAAACCAGAAAATTCCTGTCCGAAAGCCCATAGATACGATTACCAAGCCTGCCACGAGCGCAGTCGAAGGGAATAAATAATCGCTCTAAATTCTCCCCCTTCTTTATCGGCAGCTTGGTCTCCCACAGTATTTCCAACTCAGCTTGCTTGAGCAGCTCGCGCGAAACAAGCCGCTGCATATCTTCTACAGCTTTCCCCTCTGGAACAACACAGAAAACAAAAAAACTCACCACCAACATCAATTTGCATCTCACCATTTTCTTATCTCCTCGCAGAATCTTAAAAAATCTCTTCTTAATCCCAAATTCTAAATTCTTCCTTCCCTCTTCACGGCAAATCAATATAGTCAGCCAAATCAATTTTATGCTCGGCTTCGAACTCCTGCATCTGCTCGATGCGCTTGATATCGTCTTGTATTCGATTCGCCAGCTTGAATATATACGGTTTGCCGGCTAACCGATTCTGCAGGTCATCGAGCATCGGCTCCCACGTCCCGTCATAAAGCTGCGCCTTCAGAACAATCAGCATACGGTGCTCGTTGCTTAAGCCGTTGACAAAATCGCTCACAACTTTGCTGGCAGCAGTTTTGCCGCCTTTTCCCTTATTTCTGCTCGGCTCAGCCATTTATTTCTCTCTTGATTTATTCAAATCCTAACCGCCAAGCCGCAATATTGCAACAAATTTCCACAAATTAAACCCTCTCATAACATCTCCTCATCTTCTTGCCGCCACGCAGGGTCCACTATGCATAAAAATTCCAAATCAGAATCCCCTGTATTTTCAATATATTGCCTCGCACCCGGCGGAATATAAATAGCACTCTCAAGACCAACTTCGAGAGATTCCTCATTTATATGCATTAAACCGCTTCCTGCCGTTATGTAATACACCTCGCAGGATTTAAGCCTATGCGACTTAGTTTTTTGCCCCGCTGCAACCTTTGCATAAGCCAGACTGTAACGAATCTGCAAATCCGCTTTTTCAGGATGCAAAAGCTCCCGCAGAATCGAACCGTCACCGGCTATAAATTCCCGGCAATCCTTCAATCGTTTCAGAAACACGAGTTACCCTCCTAACAGAATCGAACCTTCTGTAAAGAATGTCCCCGCAATACAGGCCGTTAAAAGACATGCTAACGTCGCCGCTAAAAGCGCGCGAACCGCAACTCTTGTTATATCACCCGTTCTCCCGGGAGCCAGTGCACTGATGCCTCCGACAAAAATAGCCATCGACGCAAGATGAGCAAACCCACACAAGGCGTATGTAGCAATCACCGCCGAACGCGGATGCTGTAATAAATCTTTCTCTAAAACAGTTGCTAAATCCTTATAAGCTACAACCTCAGTAACAATTGTGCGCTCACCGATAATCTTGGAAATTACCCCCGCATCTTCTGGAGGAATGCCCAGGATTAACGTAAACGGATAAAATATATAACCCAAAATCGCCTTCAAAGACCACTGGCCCTCAAAGCCGAAAAGCAAATTCACCTTCGCGCCCAAGGCAGATAACAGCAAATCGACCAGCGCAACCAGACCTAAAACCGCTATAAGCAGCGCCACAATCCCGACAACCATCTTAACGCCAGCGTTTGCTCCGTTAATAATCGCTTCGAAAAAACTCTTCTCTTTCTCATAATAAGGCTGAACCCGCACGCCCAGCGTCTCCGGCTTCTCGCTTTCGGGAAAAATAATCTTCGACATAGCAAGCGCCGCCGGCGCAGACAGCAAAGATGCCGAAACCAAATGCCCCGCTATCATCGGAAATATGTCTTTTAAACTAAGCACATACAGCGCCAAAACACTCGAAGCAATCGTAGCCATCCCCGCAGTCAGTATAGTGCAAAGCTCCGACTGCGTCATCCTGCCAAGATATGGCTTAACAGTAAGATTGGCCTCAACTCCCACAAAGATATTGCTCGCTGTTACCAAAGATTCCGCCCCTGACACCCTCATCAGCTTCGTAAATACGTATGCGAACCCGCGAATGACCTGCTGCATTATATTGAAATAGTAAAGAACCGAAATCAGCGCCGAGAAAAAGATAATCGTCGGAAACGCCTGAAATGCCAGAATAGCCCCCAGTGACTCCTCCCCCGCCTCGCCTGTCTGCCCCGGCGGAATCGCCAACCGCCCGAACACAAACTTCGCTCCCGCCGATGATGATTCCAGCACCTTTATTACCACATCATTTACAAATAAAAACACCTTCTCTCCCGCCGGAACGACGAAGATAAATAAGGCAATTATTATCTGTAAGATGACCCCCCATATAATGACCCTCCAGTTCATATTCTTCTTCTCGCGCGATAGCAGCCACGCAAACCCGATTAAAACAAATACCCCCGAAAAACTTACAAGATTATAGATGTCCATATCTACCTCGCCAAATCAGGATTACTCCTCCCGGCTATTTTACTTCCCAAAGCCGCAACTCGCAACCCGTAACCAGCACTAATTAATCGTGAACTGATGCCCTCTGCGGCCGGGAATGGGGCTGCATCGCAGTTCGGCAGATAGTAGAGAACGGATACCTCGATTTGGCTTGACTTTTTTCGGCACATAAGTAAAGATAACCAGCCGTTTGACTGACTTAAACGTTATTCAAATTTAAATAAAGAGCACAAATTATGAAGGCAAAATTTGTAAAAACCAGTTCGGACCCCGACACTGCCGCCGCCTTCGCTTCGGGCGAAGTTTCGGCAAAGCTCACTGCCTCTGCCATCAACGCTCGTATCGCTGAAATCCGAATGGGTGACATCGTAGTAAAAACCAAGCCCGGCTCTAATGTTAAAATTCAGCAGACCCGGCACGAATTCCAATTCGGCGCCGCAATTACAAATCGCCTTGCCGAAACCGATGAAGACGCACTCAAAGGCCGTGATAGAAAAATGTATCTGAAAGTCCTCTCCGAAAACTTCAACTATGCCGTCCACGAAAACGCCCTCAAATGGTATGAATGCGAAAAGCAGGCCAACGCCGTCGATTATACTGCCGCTGACAAAATCTGGGAAATCTGCCGCGACCTTAACATACCTATGCGGGGACACTGCATTTTCTGGGAAATGGACGAGCACATTATGCCCTGGCTCAGGGCCCTCGATAACGACCAGCTCCGCGCTGCGATCGATCGTCGTGCCATCAGCGTTACTAAACATTTCAAAGGCCGAATCGATGAGTTCGACCTCAACAACGAAATGATTCATGGCGAATTCTTCCGACGCCGCCTCGGCTACGGCATCATCAACGAAATGGCTTATATGGCCAAGTCCGGCAACCCGAATATCATTCTCTATGCCAATGATTACGGCATCCTCGTCGACGGCGGTTATAATGCCCTCGTCTATTTCAAACAAATCAAATACCTTCTTGAAAACGGCGTCCCCATCGACGGAATCGGAATGCAGGGACACTTCGGCTATTTCAATAAGTGGATTACCTCCGCAGAGGATATGCAGAAGATACTCGACCAGTTCGCCGTCTTCGACCTACCCATAAAAATCACCGAATGTGACTTCGACTACAACGATGATAAAACAAAGGTCAATGAGCTTCGAAAATTCTTTACTGTTTGCTTCGCGCATCCCAGCATCGAAGCCATTGTATTTTGGGGCTTCTGGGCAGGTGCTATGTGGAGACCCAATGCCGCCCTGTGGAAAAAAGACTGGTCAATCACCCCCCTCGGCCGGGCCTATCGCGACCTTGTTTTTAATAAATGGTGGACTAAAACCTCCGGCAAAGCTGATAAAAACGGGACGTTCAAAACATGTGCATTCTACGGCGATTATATAATCACCTCAAACAAACAGGAAAAGAAAGCAACTCTCCGCAAGAAGAATAAATCGATACAGGTAACCTTCAAATAACACAACCGCCGGCACAAAATCCCTGCAGGTCTCTGCAAAACGTGTCTTTCGCACTACTCAGGCTTCAAGATACTTTATTTATGCTACCTGTTATCAACTTTACCAGTTAGGCGTACAATTCGGGTCTTCGGGGTTGTTGCACAGCAACCACTGCACGGCAAAACTGCTAAAGTCATAGAGGTCAACTTTGCCGTCCGTCGGCGCAAAGTCCGCGCCTCCGCAGTCGTCTGGGGCGCAGTCGGGACTCAGCCAGTGGTCAACCATTACCTTAAGGTCCGAGTAGTTCACATAACAATTGTCATCGAAGTCTGATGCGAAACCATAACCGCCGGCCTGAACATCATCGCACGTTTGATACTCAGCAGCCACGGCCTGAACTACGAAACCGATTATAACCTGACGGTTCACACTACTGTGCGATGCACTAGGTATCTCGGAAGCCCCTGTTGCGGCCTTGTAACCGGTTACACCTGTATGCCCATAACTCCCAACCGACTGATGGGTTCCTGGGGTAAAGCCGTTTTGCAATGTATATGTGCCGTTGTTACCGTTGGTGGCCGCATCGATGACCATATCCCCGTTGTTTGTGGGAAGCGGGTCGGTCGTGATTGGATTGGGAGCAGTGCCTGTTGTTCCGTTGCTGGCCTCCGCGCTATTGGGCTCAGTCTGGTTAACATTGGCAAGGAACACGCTGGCGTACGAAACGGAGCTCGTCGAAGCGCTCCAAGTAACGTCGAAGTCGCTGTCGGATGCTTCAGTTATACCTGCGTCCGTGAGAATAAAGGCCGCAACATAATTCCCAAAGCCAGAAACGGCACTTCTTTCAATAACCTTGGTCATTTCCTGCCCGCCATATGCTACGGAAGTCAATGCCGGATCGCCGCTGGTGGATTCTTCGTGTGCGATGAATACCAATAGGCGGTTGGTGCCGCCTGACTCTTTTGTATGAGATAAGCCCGTTGCCCACGAGCCGAGGATTTCAATATCTGTCGGGGGCGGAAGCGTAATTGCCGATGCTGTGCTCGACCAGCCCGTCTCATTCGCAGGAACATAGCTGTCGCGCGCCTTGACCTTGAACGTATACTGGGTACTCGGCGTAAGACCGGAAGCAACGTATGTCGGGCTTGTTTGCCAATCGCTGTTAGCGTCGCCATCGGTGGTGCATTCGAAGTAATAGTACACAGGCGGACTCTCAGCATCGGTAGAGGTCGTTGACGTCATTGTAATCGAATACGGCCCCGTTGCCATCGGTGGCGTTGCCCAGTCTGGGTCCGGCGTCGGCGGTGTGGTGTCCGGCGGGCCGGTCGTTTCAGATTCCTCTGGGGACCAGTCCGTCTCATTCTGGGCAGGCGAGCTGTCGCGTGCCTTGACCTTGAACGTATACAGGGTGCTCGGACTCAGACCCTCAGCTACGTATGTCGGGCTTATTTGCCAACCGCTGTTAGCGTCGCCATCGGTGGTGCATTCGAAGTAATACTCTACAGGAGGACTATTATCATCGGCTGTGGTCGCCGTCATCGTAATCGTCATTGGCCCTGTCGCTGTCGGCACCGTTGCCCATGTCATCTCATTCGGCTCAGGCGGCCAAACATCTTCCTCATAGCTTACACCGGCCACTCCAATACCGTCATACGTCGTCCGAGTGGGTACATTACCAGAATAAGTACCATCATAGTTATCAAGATAAACAACTATAGAACCACCTCCGCTTATTTCCTTTCGGCCGATATAAACACGGTAAAGCTGATACCCTGGAGCGGTAACCGTTACAGAGCCGGAGAACTGTGTCGCCTCGGCAAATTGTGAGGACTGTTTATTAAAGCACAGCATATCAGATGATGCAGATGTAAAGCCGCCTCTTATGCCCCAGTCCAGGTTCGGGTCGCACCAGAAGTACGCGAACACATCGTATGTTCCGTCTGACAGGCCGGTTATGGTCGTCTTTATCGTATTAACGTCCTCGATCCCGTTGTCACCGGCCATATAGCAGCTACCTCCATTGCCGTAGCCTGTGTATTCGTACCACTTGTTATCCTGGTATCCGCTCGTGGTCGTTGGTGAAAATGCAGAACCATCTTCATTTGTTGTATTGCTCGGGCTGGCATCGATATAACTGACTAAACCAAGCGTCGCATCTTGTTCCTCAACCAGTCCCACCATTACCATATCGAATTGTCCCTGGCTCGGAAAGTCACCCCTCTCCCAGAAGACCGCCGTGTTATAAGCGTCCCATAGAGGAATAGCGGGACGTATATTATCGACCGTTGAGTCGAATGTGATTTGTGTCCAGTCCCAGTGCTCGCCGTTGTCGTAGGTCACGCCTTTGAATATCTCGTGCTTGCCGATATTTACGTCGGTAACAGGGTCATAATTTGTCGAAACATAAATCACGTTGACATCGTTAGGATGTATACAGCCCATGCCGGTGTAATCCTGTTCTTTGTAATGGAGTCCTACTCCCATCTTGCATAGCTCGTAAGAATACCACTCCGAGCCGTCAAAACGTGCGTAGAAGAAACGGTGGTCTGCCGCACCGACGTTGTTCTGGCCGCTGCCGTCTCCCCATACCTCTGTGCCGTAGCGGGTCTGATACAGACAAACAGGATACCCGTTTTTATCCAGCTCCAGTTCATTAGTCCAGCCCGTGTGATATGTATCGGCTGCTGGTGTCGCGGCAGTAAATATCCGCGTAAATTCCGTTATTTTGGGTGCAGTCTGGTCGAAAAGAGTGTTGTCTTGCTGAACTCCAAGAGAATCGTAGCTCTTGTCGTTCTTGATATAGCCGTGATAGATACTGTTATTGTAATTACGTGGATGCTGTTCACAGCCTATAAAGTCTATCCGGTCAACACCGTTACTCCTGAACTTATGATAATAGTTAGAATAACCGGAGGCCGATAGGTCATTAAGCATCCCCATATATTGCCATGTCACGCCGTTGTTGTCCGAGTAAGCGATATTAGGAGTTACATTGTTCCAGCGCACGATATTATACAATCGGCCGTTCGTTCCCTCAGCCGTGAGATAATGAAGATTAGTATAAGTAAGATTGCCTCCACCGCTCGGACCGCCGATAGTCGTCCAGTTGTAGGATTCCTCAGTGTCCCACGCACTTCCGTCATTCGGATAGGTGGACAGACGATAGTAGGTTACAGAGGGACTGTAATGCGGGCAGTACAAATGCAGATACCTGCCGTCAGGCCTAATCCACAGGCCGCCCATATTATGGTCGTCGCCGCCCCGATCAGCCATAAGTACTCGCGTTCGCTTGCCTGTGTCTATGTTAAATGTAGTGGCATCTACATCATTGCGTCTGCTTGTGTCAAAACCTAAAGAGCCCCCCGACGTGCTCGTAATAATATTGCCGCTGAAAGGGTCGTAAATAATCTTGTCATCCTGATACCAGCACCACCCAGCATTATCGTTTATCAGCATCATATTGCCTACTACTACATCGCATGGGTCGCTGAACGCCGCCTGGCTCAGACACATTACAGTTAGTAAGATTGTTAGAAAAATAATAGTCCCCCTTGAGTGTGTTACACTTTCCATCGTTTTACCTCCTTATTTGGTCTTTTAACAATTATATGTCGACTATTTAGTGATTATATGTGATTTTCCCAAGTATATCAAGGATTTTCCCCGTTTGCGTAGGATTAATTGGAAAGAAAGTTTATTTAAAACAACTGGCGGCTGCCTCCTCGGCAGCCGCCAATTTCAAAAATCATCGCTTTTATGCTCTTTTTTATGGGCTTTTAAGTTCCATACAGCCAGTAATCGGCGATATCGGTCAATGTATAGATATCGTATGGTGTCGGCCACCTTTGACCAAGTATCGCAAAATCTTTAAAGTCCACCTTGAAGTCCTCATTTAGGTCGCCGGGAATACCGCTGCCGATAATGCCAACAAAAGTGTTTATACTATACCCAGCCAGAGTATTAGTACTGCCAACAGAGCCCATGTTACTCATACTATTACTACTTGATGTTTCATACTTTGTATAACTGCTGACAGTACTACCAGAAACTGAAAACGTCACGCTCTGGGAAGAGGAGTTCTGATTTACAGCAACAATAACCAGATTGTCGGCGCTTTTATACGCAGTTACATAAACACCAGGTTGCGGGTTGGCTGTCGCACTTACCCTGGTGGATCCCGGTCGGGCGAATTTAGCGAAATGGCTCATACAATTGCCGCGTTTGGTTATATTTCCGCTTTCGCCCATTGGGCCGTAGATTCTTCTTATATACCACCATATGTATGCATTCATATTATTAGTCATACAATCATGAATCTCTTTGCCCACATCCAAAGCAAGGGGCCAGAGGTTCGCATCATGACCACTCTCAGTAAAATGCTCGGTCATCCAATATTCTTTTCCTGGATAGGAATAGTAACCATTTCCTCCATAAATATGGCAAGCTACTATGTCACACTCCGATGAAGAAGCAACCGTGTTCATATAACTTGAATCAAAGCCGCTTGTTTCAGGAGCAATCATCCTGGTTGGAATCACTGGTGCATTACTATCAAGGAAAGTTTGCATCTGTGTCGCACTATATTCGCACGATTCGTAAGCATACGGCGCCGGCGGCAAATAATCAGGTTCGTTCTGAACAGAAATAGCATATAGTGCTGCTCCATTTGACGAATAATAATTAGCAAAATCACTTAAATAATCTGCAAAAGCGCCATACTTATCAGTTCTCAGTTGGCCCCAGATGGTACTACCGTTAGTTTTCATATCTGGCGGAGGCGTCCATGGTGATGCGAACACAATTGCCCCGTGGCTTTTAGCTCTTTGTGCCGCAGAAAGCGAGAGGTTCCAGTTGTAATCACCTTTAGGGGCGTTATAGTTATTGTCAGGTGGAACATCTATTCGCAGGATTGTAAAGCCGATTTGTTCGGGACCATTGCCAAAAGCCGTATCGATCTGGGCATTATTTTGTAAACCGTGGTCCCATCTGCGGAAAGTAATACCGCCGAAGCCCCTGATAGTCTGGTGCGTAGTGTTTAAATCAATGTTCACGGTTGCCGACTCCGCCGTTTGGCTTAGAAGCAACAACAGAGCCATGATTACCGTTAAATATGTCTTTTTCATCTTTTCACCTTTTTAATTTTAAGTGAACTTTTCATCGTTACCCCCTTATAAATTTAGTTTTAATTAATTTTATTATACACCCGTGCCCCTTTAAATTGCAAGTTTTTTTCCTACCCGCCTACGGCATTCTATGCAGCACTACGTCATTTTGCGCAGCTTCTACAGAGCTGCGCTAAAGAACCGGTTTTGTTTAAAACAAAAAGGCGGTAACTTTTACAGGAATCGCCTTTTTGTTGCCACGGTAGTAGGTTAAAGGGGGATTACTGTAATGCGGGCAATATAAATGCAGATAAGGATTTCACCGATTTTCCCCCTCGTAGCGCAGCGAACACAGGACCAAACAAAAGGTAACATCTATCAAATAAAGTAATTACAAATTATTTTACTGTTTGGGCTTGTTTTTCTTTGATTGACCGAGTGGTTGCGGTTCGGCTACTTTTCGGTAACCTAATGTCTTTATCACCTCAAGAACCTCCGTCCAGGTTGGGAAGGGTCTTGCATTTTTTCTTTTATACTCATCAATAGCCCTAAGAAATTCGAATTGCTCGTCGGACATCTGACCCTCTTCGGCAGCTTTTCGCTCATCACTTCTGCGTCTGCCCGGGCCGCGCCGGCGGTCTAGTCCTAAACGTCTGTCAACAACATTTCCCCTGCGGTCTTTGCCGGACCGCTGCTCTATCCCTCGACCACGCTCGGGATGGCGAGCTTGTCCGCACTGAGCTTGTCGAAGGGGTCGAACCATTAAGTGTTGTTCGTCCATTTATTATCGTGCCTTATGTTTTGCTGGCTTAAGAGCGGTTTGCGAACCACCCTCACAAGTATCGCAGGATTAAAGGTCGTCCTCGAAAAGCTCGCTGTCGAAATCACCCTCATCTTCATCCTCGTCTTCTAATGCAAAATCATAAAAATCATCATAGGCATCCTGCGATTCGATTACTACGTTTGCTTCATCGAGATAATCTTCCGGAACCATTACGGCAATGCCGTCGGTATCTGCCGACCCCCCGCCTTGCTCTTTTATCGTAGCGGGGATACCGTTGGCCGCCAACAAAGTTTCATATTCTTTGGCCTGCTCCATATCCTCGGCAAAAGTAACAGTGATAAGCTCCGGCAGATGAGTCCGCGATTTTTGGCTTTTTTGAGGTCGCTTTGCCATTTTATTTCTCCGCTATAAGTAGTCTAAATTAAATTCCTGCCATTCTGAAAAAACTACCCTTTCCTAAGGGTATCTTCGTCAAAATAAACCGCCTGAGTTATTAAAAATTCCGGCCTATTAGAGAAAAAATATCAATCATTCGATGACCGGCTTTTCATAAGCATTTTTTGCTATCGGCTCTGTAATCGCAAAAATTTAATGTTTGAGCATATTTTTTTGTTGCAAATCCTCGCCAGTTCCTGTAATAACAGCCCTCAGTAATGTTGCCTGCACCAAGGACATTGGTACCGGCCTATTGAAAATTTAATTTTTTGACATGGAGGATTTTGACCAATGGCAAAGAAAGAGACTTTAATTGTAGCCAGCAAAGTTAAGGCCTACGTCAAGAGCAAAAAGATGATGACCTCGGCCGATGCGCTCGGAGCAATCAGTGATAGCGTCTATGGTATGCTCGATAAGGCCATTGAACGAACCAAGGCCAATCGTCGCAGCACTGTAAAGCCGCAGGACCTGTAAGAACGCACCACGTTTTGCAAAAGAACCGCAAAACTGGAACAGGTAAACTGTACGCTAACATCTTTTGCTGACGGAGCTTACGTTTGAGGACTGGTCTTTTTGAAGGAAGCCGTTCCTCTTTCTTCACTATGGAACGGCTTCTTTACAATTGAATATTTACGCTCCTATTAATCACTGTGTCATCCGTTCAAGTTATCAGTCCTTCGGTTCTCTTTACGAAGAACAATCAGTCAGAAACACTGCCTGACAACAAATGGTTGTGTTTGATTTATGTTATTTCTAATGTTGGCTTTCGACCGGTAAAATCCCCCGTTATTAGTATCAAAATTCACATTTCTTAGAAGATTTGTTGAACTTACAACAACAAAAACCCCGATTTATGTATTGAGAACTGCCTAAAGTAAGGCTTTTTTTAACACCTTCGGAATTAAGAGTGCGTAATTTCTTGCCGATAGGATGGTCGGCAATTTTTGGAACAAATCGCCTATGATGTTAGATTTTAGAAGAATCGGTTGTAACTTCTTGTTTCATAGCCTCTTACACAAATTAGCTTGGCAGGAGTAATATGAGGGTTTTTATGTTAGGCTGGGAGTTTCCGCCGTTTATCAGCGGCGGACTTGGTACAGCTTGCTACGGACTTACTAAGGCCTTAGATCAACTCGGAATAGATATAATTTTCTGTCTGCCAAAAATGGTTGAGAGTAGTTACACAACTCATGTGAAGCTGTTAACCCCGGCTTCTCAGTCATCCGCAGCCGCTTTGGGGTTCAGTGAGCTAAAAAACGTCAAATTTCGCACAATTCCGTCAACATTGCAGCCTTACTCAACCCCAGATATTTACAAGCGACAAATTGAAGAAACTTTGAGACAAAAACGAGCAATGCATGGCGGTAATGTCGGTTCAGCCTTTTTAGGGGGAGCGCACTACGCCGGCAATATGTACGATGAGGTTCACCGGTATGCTGCAATTGCCGCTGAATTGGCTGCATCTGAGCAGTTTGATGTTGTTCACGCACACGATTGGATGACCTATCCTGCGGGAACTGTGGTGGCGGCAATCAGTGGAAAACCCCTGATTGTGCACGTCCACTCGACAGAATTCGACCGCAGCGGAGAGAACATCAACCAAATGATTTACGACATTGAGCGAATGGGTATGGAGCGGGCGGATAAAGTAATCGCTGTTAGCTATTTTACACGTAGTATTATAATCAGCCGATACGGCATTAGCGGCGAAAAAGTGGAAGTGGTTTATAACGGCGTCGAACGCAACGGTAATGGGGCTTTGGCCGAAACGGGCATCGACAAAAATGAGAAAATTGTATTGTTTTTAGGCCGAATTACGATGCAAAAAGGCCCAGAGTATTTCCTACAGGCGGCCAAGAAGGTCCTTGAGGTAATGGATAACGTGAGGTTCGTTATGGCCGGCTCCGGTGATTTAATGCATCGGGCGGTCGAAATGGCAGCGGGGCTCGGCATAGGGCAAAAGATACTCTTCACAGGCTTTTTATGCGGAGAAGACGTCCGGAAAATTTATGAAATGGCCGATTTATACGTAATGCCTTCGGTATCAGAACCTTTCGGGATCGCTCCTCTGGAAGCGTTGAACAACGATGTCCCTGTCATCATAAGCAAGCAGAGCGGCGTGTCGGAGGTCCTAACGCACGCCCTGAAAGTTGACTTCTGGGACGTCAATGAGATAGCCAACAAGATTATAGCGGTGCTGAAATATCCGCCGTTGGGAATAACGCTCCGAAATTACGGCAACTTCGAGGCAAGAAAACTGCGATGGAAAGATAGCGCCGCGAAGTGTGTGAAAATTTATGAAGAAATGCTGGTCGCAGTTTAAAAGGCGCACCTTTTCAAACACTATATGTGATACAAAAATACGAGAAAAGAAAATATGGCTTCGATATGTTTCTATTTCCAAGTGCATCAGCCTTTGCGGTTAAGACACTACACTGTATTTGATAAAAACGACCAGTATTTTGATGACCATAAAAACGCTTCCATCTGCAGAAAGGTGGCGGATAAATGTTATCTTCCAACCAATCGATTGCTTCTGGACGTAATCCACAGATTTCAGGGTAGATTTAAGATAGCATACAGCTTAACCGGCGTATTACTGGAGCAGCTCCAGTTCTTTGCACCGGAAGTTATCAGCACCTTTGACGCCCTGGCGGAGACCGGCTGCGTCGAGTTCCTGGCTGAAACGTATTATCACAGTTTAAGCTATCTTTACTCATACGATGAATTCATAGAGCAGATAAACAAGCACACCGAAACTATCGAACGTCTGTTCGGCCAAAAGCCGAGGGTTTTCAGAAATACAGAACTGATATACAATAACGACCTTGCTGCCCTCATCGAGTCAATGGGCAAATTCGACGCAATAATGACCGAAGGGGCAGACCACATCCTCGGCTACAGAAGCCCCAATTACCTTTATCGTCCCAAAGGATGTAACAAGCTAAAGCTGCTGCTGAAGAACTATTCGCTAAGTGATGATATTGCATTCAGGTTTTCCAATCGCGATTGGTCACAGTGGCCACTAACGGCGGATAAGTTCGCCGCTTGGATAAACAGTAATAATGGAAACGTCATCAACCTCTTTATGGACTATGAGACATTCGGCGAGCACCAATGGAAGGATACTGGCATATTCGATTTTATGCGGCATCTGCCGGAAGAGATTCTTAAAAACCCATACAACGATTTCAAAACCCCCAGCGAGGTAGTTCAATCGCTTCAGCCCGTTGACACAGTTGATGTGCCGCATTTGATAAGCTGGGCTGATATCGAAAGAGACCTCTCCGCCTGGCTTGGAAATGCGATGCAGTCAAATGCTCTTCACGAGCTTTATAGACTGGAAAAGAGCGTCAAAAAGGCTGGCAACGAAAAAATTATTACAGACTGGCGAAAATTGCAGACCTCAGACCATTTTTATTATATGTGCACAAAGTATTTTGCTGATGGTGATGTGCATAAATATTTTAACCCTTATGATTCACCTTATGATTCTTATATCAACTTTATGAATGTGCTGGGCAATCTTCATGAACGATGTTCTGGAAGAACATCTGGAAATGTATCTTGTGGCCTGTCGAAAAATAAGGACTCGCCCAATTTGAAAACGCAAACAGCGGATTATATGTCCTGATTCGCTTCTTGCTGCTCGAAGCAGCGGGGGCTGGATTTTACCACGACAATGTTTTTGGGAGTAAAATTGTGCTGACATTACAAAAAGCCAACAGCAAGGAAACTGTCCCGATACCAACAGACAAAAAAAGTGTTGAGGACTTGTTGACTAAAGAATGGCTGTTAACCAACGAGCGCGGCAGCTACGCATCATCAACGATTGTCGGCTGCAATATCAAAAGGTATCACGGTTTGCTCATCGGCTCGCTTAACCCTCCTGCCAATAGGATAATGGCGCTGGCAAACTGCCTGGAAATGGTAATATTAAATGGAAATGTCATTAATCTTTCAACCTTTGAATTCAATGGTAAATTCACCCCGGCTGGTTTCTCTTTCTTAAAACGGTTCCGTTGGGATGCCGGTGTCCATTTTGATTATCGACTGCCGCAACTCCAGCTGACTAAATCTGTATATCTTCTTCGCAATACAGATACGGTTGCCCTCGTATATGATTTTACCGCCGTGAAGAAACCTCTGGAGTTCGTTTTGCGCCCATTTATAGGATTGAGGGATTTCCACACGCTGCAAAAATCCTATGCCCACATTTCCTCAACCTGGCTCGGCGATGGCTTGCTGACCCGCCACGATATACCGGGCAGTTGTGAATTGTTTTTGAGCTGCCCATCCATGAACTTCGAAAAAGACAAGCAATGGTGGTTTAACTTCGTGTATCGAAATGATGAACAAAGGGGCCAGGATTTTACCGAAGATTTATGGACGCCGGGCTTTTTTAAGGGCAGGATAGACTCACCGACCAAAATTGTTCTCTGGGCAAATTTCGGCAGCAACGGCAAGGCAGCATCCGATGCGGCTGAATTAAAAGCAGATATTGAAACAGTCCGTGATGACCTACGCAATCATCAAAGCGACATAACCGCAGCCGCCAAAACCAGAGAATTTAGAAAACTCTGTTTAGCTGCTGACCAGTTTATTGCAAAGCGTCAGCCGTCCGAGGGTTGCGAATCACGAACCACTATTCTTGCCGGCTTCCCCTGGTTTGCAGACTGGGGCAGAGATACTTTTATAGCCCTGCCGGGACTGCTGCTCTCGACCGGAAGATTCGAAGAGGCAAAATCGGTTTTGACAACCTTTGCCGCAGCCGTTGATGAAGGTATGATTCCGAATCGGTTCGATGACCACAGTGACACCGCCTACTTCAATAGTGTGGATGCTTCTCTTTGGTTTATCAACGCAGCTTTCCAATACTTAAATGCTGCCGGCGACTCAGAAACCTTTACCCGGCAGCTTCTGCCGGTAATCCGGGACATCATAGCTGCTTACCAGCAAGGCAGCCGGTTTGGTATCCATGCCGATGCCGACGGTCTTATAACCGCAGGTGATGAGCAAACGCAGTTGACCTGGATGGACGCTAAATATGATGGAGTGGCTTTCACCGCCCGCTACGGAAAAGCTGTTGAGGTTAACGCACTTTGGTACAACGCTCTTTGCTGGCTCGCCCAATTTTATGACAGTCACGATGATATGGAAAATGCAAAGCACTACCGCGATATGGCAGATAAAGTCAGGACCAGCTTTTGCGAATTGTTCTGGAATAAACAAGCTGGGTATCTTTATGATTGTATTTTGCCGGACGGTTCAGCTGATGCGAGCTTGCGACCGAACCAGATATTCGCTGTCTCGCTGCCGTTTTCACCTTTATCCATTGAGAAGCAAAAGACTGTCGTTGATGCAGTGCAAAAAAATCTGCTCACTCCTTTCGGCCTGAGAACATTAAACGCCGAAGACAATCGTTATAAAGGCGTATACCAGGGCCCCCAAAAAGAACGAGACCAGGCTTATCACCAGGGAACTGTTTGGCCGTATCTAATTGGGCCGTTCGTGGAAAGTTACCTGAAGGTCAATGGTTTCAATCGAAAAAGCAAAAAAAAGGCCGCCGAATTTATTCGACCTCTATTGCAGCATCTGACGGGAGACAGCTGTATCGGACAAATCGGCGAGATGTTCGATGGCGATGCGCCACATAAACCTAAGGGTTGTATCGCTCAAGCCTGGAGTGTGGCTGAGCTCATCAGGGCATATCAACTGATAAATAGCTGATTCACCTCTGTCTTTCAAGCGCTCTTCTAACTTCGCTTATAAACGTTGAAATTTCCGATAAGCACTTTTTCTTATTGTCTAAATTCTCTTCAATTAGCTGTACTATTTTTGAGCCGATGATTACACCATCGGCGCCGGCTTTAGCGACTTCGACTGCGTGTTCGGGCTTACTGATTCCAAAGCCCACACAAATCGGCACGGCAGTTACCTCTTTCAGCTTCTTTATTAGTCCGCGAACCTCCTCGGAGAGTTTCTCTCTGCTGCCTGTTACACCAAACAGCGACACCGTGTAAATAAACCCCGTCGTTTTGGAGGCGATTCGCTTCATTCTATCTGTGTCGGTATTAGGAGTAACCATAAAGACAGTATCGAGTCCCGCTGAAGCAGCAGGACCAATTATCTCATCCGCATCGTCAATGCTCAAATCAGCAACTAAAACGCTGTTAACGCCTGCTTTGTGAAAATCGCTGAAAAACTTTTCTGCTCCATATTGATAAATCAGATTGTAATACATCAGTAGTCCTATCGGGATGTCCTTGTAATCTTTTATTTTTCGGACAAACTCCCGTGCTTTCGCGACACTCATCCCGCTGTTCCTTGCCCGAATGTCGGCCTTTTGAATCGTTGGCCCGTCTGCTATCGGGTCGGAGAACGCTATACCAAGCTCTAAAATATCAGCCCCAGCATCTATCGCCGTCTTCACGATTGCCAGACTAGTATCAAAATCGGGGTCGCCGATTACAAAAAACGGTATCAGTGCCGCTCTGTCTAATTCGGAAAAAAGTTCTTTATATGTCTTCATAAGTAATACACCTTAATCGTTAATTATCTCTCAAGAGGTCTGTGTTTTTCCACAATTCCAACGTCTTTGTCGCCTCGGCCGGAAAGATTTACTACCACTATTTGTTCCGGCCCTAACTTTCCCTTTTGGCTCATAAGATAGGCTAAAGCGTGTGCACTTTCCAAAGCCGGCAGTATTCCTTCGCTTTTACTCAGCAGCTCAAATGCATCGAGCACCTCGGCATCCTCCGCAGCAACATATTCTGCTCTTCCGGTATCTTTCAGCAAACAATGCTCCGGCCCGACAGCCGGGTAATCTAGTCCGGCGCTTACCGATTCCGTTTCGTAAACTTGTCCTTCCGTATCCTGCAGTAGATAGGATTTTGCCCCGTGCAAAATACCCACTCGCCCGGCTACCAATGTTGCAGCGTGTTTGCCTTCTGCTACACTCCTGCCGCCAGCTTCGACACCGATTAGCTTTACATTTTTATCGTCCAGAAAAGCAGAAAAAATGCCTATTGCATTGCTGCCGCCGCCCACGCAGGCAACAATCATATCCGGCAGCCGGCCTAACTGGTCGAGGCACTGCTGCCTCGTTTCTTCGCCGATACAGCTTTGAAAATGTTTTACTATCGTTGGATACGGATGCGGCCCCGCAGCCGAGCCGAACAGGTAAAACGTATCTTTAACGTGGGCCGTCCAGTAGCGAAGTGCGTCGTTGATAGCGTCTTTGAGTGTCCCCGTTCCACCTTCAACCGGTATAACCTCTGCACCGCACAGCTTCATCTTGTGGACGTTGACGCTTTGCCGCTCGATGTCGATTGTGCCCATAAAAATTTTCGTCTCCATTCCGAACAAAGCGCCAATCATCGCCGTCGCCAGTCCGTGCTGGCCGGCGCCGGTCTCGGCGATGAGCTTGGTTTTACCCATATATTTCGCCAACAGACCCTGGCCGAGTGTATTGTTGACCTTGTGCGCTCCGCCGTGCAGAAGATCTTCGCGTTTCAAATAAACCTTAAAGCCGACGTAATCACTGAACCTTTTCGCATAATAAAGCGGGGTCGGCCTACCGGCATAATCTCTCGAAAGCTGCGCCAGTTCGGCCACAAATTGCTTGTCCTGGTAAAAGCGATAAAACGCCTCTTCTAATTCTTCCAGCACCGGCATCAAAACCTCCGGCACATAGAATCCGCCGTAATCTCCGAACCTGCCTTTATATTTCATATTTCCCTCGTTTTTACTTTAATTATTCCTTTGCACCGGCCTTTTCAAGCAGTTGCACAATGGCCATATTCCCTTCCTTCTTTGCCAGTTCTAAGGCTGTTTTACCGTGTTTATCCTTCGCGTTGGCGTCAGCACCTTTTTCCAGCAACAACTTAACGACCTCCACATGACCTTCCTGCGCCGCCAGCATCAAGGCTGTTGTACCATCGGTGGCTTTGACATTGATATTGGCGCCCTTTTCTAAAAGGAGCTTGGCGATTTCTGTGTTGCCGTTCCCTGCTGCTGCCATCAGGGTTGTTATGCCTTTGACGGTATCAGTGGTTCTCACATTAACATCTGCACCCTTTTCCAAAAGGAGCTCGGCGCATTCCGTATGGCCTTTCAGCAATGCCATTAGCAGGGCCGTTGCACCGGTAGTGGTTTCCTTTATATTTACATCAGCGTCCTTCTCCAAAAGTAGCTGGGTGATTTCCGTGTGGCCATTCGCAGCCGCTGCCATCAGGGCTGTTAAGCCGTTGCTAGCCTTGGCATTAACTTCAGCACCTTTTTTTAGTAAGAGCTTGACGATTTCCGTACGTCCCATAGCCGCCGCTACCATCATAGCTGTTCCCCCTGCGTCATTCTTGGCATTGATCTCAGCACCCTTTTCCAGCAGGATTTTGACGACCTCCGCATGGCCGTCGCACGCCGCCATCTCTAAGGCCGTTACACCTTCGTTAGTTTTAGCGTTGACATCGGCACCCTTTTCCAGTAGGATTTTGACGACCTCCGTATGGCCGTCGCACGCCGCCGCCATCAGAACTGTTATACCGCCAATGGTTCCTTTTACATTAACCTCCGCGCCTTTTTCCAAAAGCAGTTTGACGACCTCTGTATGACCCTCACCCGCCGCTAGCATCAGGGCCGTGAGGCCAGCCTTCTCCTTAGTATTAATACCAGCACCCTTTTCCAGCAAAAGCTCGACGATTTCCGTATGGCCTTTCTGCGCCGCCATAAACAGGGCGGTTCTGCCGTTGGTGTCCTTGGCATTTATGTCAGCACCATCTGCCAGCAGAGCCTGCACAGCCGGCAGGTTACCGTCTTTCGCGGCCTGTACTAATTGAGCGTTCTTGTCGGATACATCTGCTTCAGCAAAAGCAGATATCAAAGAGATACACACCATCGAAAACATTATCTGTCTCATAAAGGTCACCTGTGTTATTCCTTTGCACCGGCTTTCTCAAGCAGTTCAATCAAAGCTTTATTCTTCGCCGCCTTGGCTAAAGAAAGCGGTGTATGGCCTTTTTCATCTTTTGCATTGATATCAGCACCATTTTTTATCAGCAATTCAGCTATTTCGGCAGTAATTTTCTCTGCAGCTCCGCGATGTTTCTCGAAATCTGCCTTCAAAGTTCTGGCGTTTACGCCGTTTTTATGGAAAAGCAAACCCTGTATTCCTCTTGGATCGGCAATGTAGTGTAAAGGGGTCATTCCGTTGTCGTCTTTTGCGTTGACATCAGCCCCGTTGGCGACAAGCAATTGGGCTGCTTCGAGAGTTCTTGAGTTATGCAGTAAACTTCCACCGTTTTTCATCTTAAACTTAACATCTGCGCCATTTTCAATGAGAAGTTTTGCAGCATTTATATTACCTCTATACACCGCCCAGAATAAGGGAGTGGCCTCGTTAAGCTTTTGTTCACGGATATTTACATTGGTGCCGTTTTCAATAAGAACCTTGATGACGTCCGGGTGGTTCATATAAGCCGCCCAGTGCATCGCGCTCCAGCCGTCATTCGATGCCACGGCGTTAATCAGATTCGGGTCTTTTTTCAGCAAGGCCTTAACGCCCTCAACATCTCCCTGAGCAGCCGCTACATAGATGGTTTTCTCGACCCCATTGGCAATAAGCATTTCGGCTGTATCGTTATGATTGTGCATTACAGCCATCATAATGGGAAGCACGCCGATGTTAGTTTTTACATCGACATCTGCGCCATTATCTATAAGGAACTTTGCTATTTCCTTATGGCCGAAGTAAGCAGCACGGTGAAGAGGCGTCCAATTAGCATCGTCTATAGTGTTAACGTTATATCCTTCTACGATAAGTTTTTTGACTTTTTCTATATCGCCATCCGAGGCGGCTGTATGAAGCGGAAACTTATCTTCTTTCTGTTCGTTTTTTACGGCGGAGAGGTTGCTATCTTTCGCAGCTTGAATCAATTGAGCATTACTATCTGATACGTCCGCCTTAACAAGGCCGACAGACATCAGAGAAATACACATTATCGAAAACAGTATTTGCTCCATTGGATTTTCCTTTTTATTTTTCTTTTTTACTTTACCTCTGTGTTCTCTGTGGCCCTTAACCTCTCAAATGTCTTATATTTTTAAATAATTTTTTCATTAGTCTTTTGTCTTTTTTACCGGGCCTGGCTTCGACACCGCTGCATACGTCGATCCCGTAAACGCCCAGCCCAACCGCCCTGGCTGCGTTATCGGGATTTATCCCGCCTGCCAAAAAAATTCGCTTGCCGATATGCCCTATGATGTTCCAGTCAAAGCTTATACCCGTCCCGCCGTATTTTTTAGGGTCAAAAGCATCCAGCAAAATCGCGTCGGTGAAAAAGTTCTCCGCACTTTCGACGTCTGTTTGGCCCTTTACCCGTATCGCTTTCATTACTTTTACATTATGAGAGAGAAATTCTTTGCAGAATTCCGGGGCTTCGTCTCCGTGCAGTTGAATCCAGTCTAAATGACACAGGTTTTTCGTTTCGTGGATTTTCTCAACCGGCTCATTCACAAAAACGCCGACAATATCTGTAAAAGCCGGCAGCTTGTTTATTATCTTCGCCGCCTTTGCCGGTTCTATATACCGCGGACTTTTCGGATAAAAATTAAAGCCCAACAGGTCCGCACCCATATCTATCGCCGCCGCTGCGTCTTCATAATTGGTAAGACCGCAAATTTTAACTTTCACTATCAACATTTATTCATTCACTTATCTGTAATTCGACACTTCGACCAATTTTTCCAGACAGGCTAACGCTTTGCCATCGCTGACCGAGGCGTCCGCCAACTTAAGTGCCGATTCAAAATCATCTGCAAGCCCCGCGACTATTATCGCAGCAGCAGCATTGAGAATAACAATATCTTTGCGAGGCCCCTTCTCTTTACCGTTCAGTATTTTTCTCAGGACCTCGGCGTTTTCCTTGACATCGGTTACTTTCAAGTCGTTTATACTGGCTGGCGCAATCCCAAAATCTTCTGCATTTAGTTCATAGCTTTCGATTTTGCCTTCTTTTAATTTTATTATTTTAGTAACCCCTGCCGTGCTTATTTCATCCATTCCATTACTGTGAACGACCATTGCAACTTTCGCCCCCAGCAGCTTTAACGCCCCAGTTATCGTTTCCATCAGGTCTTCATCAGCCACACCAAGCACCTGTCTCTGCACGTTGGCTGGATTAGCCAATGGCCCGAGAATATTGAATACCGTCCTAAAGCCGAGACTCTTGCGGATTGGCTGAACGTATTTCATCGCCGGATGAAACGCCGGCGCGAACATAAAGCCGATATGTGCCTGCTTTATACATTCTGCCGTCGTCTCGGCCCCTGCATCTATTTTAACGCCCAGTTCTTCGAGCACGTCAGCCGACCCGCACTTGCTGGTTATCCCGCGATTGCCGTGCTTGGCCACATAAACCCCTGTTCCCGCTGCCACTATTGCCGACGCCGTTGAAATATTACAGGTCTTAACAGCACCGCCGCCTGTGCCGCAGGTATCAATCAGATTATCGACATCGACTTCTACTTTAACTGCGTGGTTTCGTAGTGACCTGGCAAGCCCCGCTAATTCCGCCGCCGTTGCGCCTTTGATGCGCATCGCCGTAAGAAACGCCGCAATCTGCGCCTCGCTGACCTCGCCCTCAAAAATAATATCCAGCAAGCGCTCTGCCTGCTCTAAGCTCAGGCTTTCACCTTTCAATAACGGCTCGATATATTCAATTATTCCTGCCATTTCAGCGCCTTATTTTTTCTTTCTTTCAGTTGCAATAGATAATACATTTTCTATTATTTTTCCGCCTGCAGGCGTTAAAATACTTTCCGGATGAAACTGCACGCCGAATATCGGCAGTTTCTTATGCTCGATTCCCATAACAATCCCCTCAAACTCCGCCGTTTGCTCAAGGCACTCCGGCAGTTCCGTCGTATAGCAGCAAAGACTATGATATCGCCCTGCCTGCAGCGGATTTTCCACGCCGGCAAATATCCCTTTGCCATTGTGTGTTATTCGCGAGGGCTTGCCGTGCATCGGCAGCGGGGCGTGACCGATTTCCCCGCCGAAATACTGCGCAATCACCTGATGACCTAAGCAGACGCCAAATATGGATAATTTGTCCTTGAAATAATCTATCACAGCCAGTGAAACACCAGCCGTGTCCGGCGTACCCGGCCCGGGCGATATCACAAGAAGATCAGGATTAAATTCATCAGCGACTCGTTTAATTTCTTCTAGTTCAGTATCTGCCCGATAAACCTTCGCATCGCAATCGCGCTTGCAGAAATCGTCGACCAGATTATATGTGAACGAATCGAAGTTATCGATAAATAAAACTTTTCTCTTTTTTTCTGCCATAAATTTTTTACTTCCCGTAAATAGCACGCAGGCACGAATTTGCTTTGTGCTCCGTCTCTTCGAATTCAGTCTTGGGGACACTATCATATACAATACCGGCGCCGGCCCGAATATAAGCCGTGTGGTCTTTGACCTGTAAGCTTCTTATCGTGATACAGCTATCGAATTGGCCGTCCACCGTCAGATAGCAAACCGCCCCGCCGTAGTACCCGCGTTTGGTTCTCTCTAACTGGCGAATTATTTTCATCGCCTCAATCTTCGGCGCACCAGTAAGCGTCCCCATATTCATCGTCGCAAGATACGCACTTAGCGCATCGAGACCTTTTGCCAGCGTCCCCTTGACATTACTTACTAAATGCTGCACCGAAGAGTATTTTTCTGCTATCAAAAGCTCCGTAACAATTCTGCTGCCCGGCTCAGCCACCCTCGCAATATCGTTTCGTGCCAAATCGACCAGCATTATATGCTCAGCCAGCTCTTTATGGTCGAGTTTCAGTTCCGCCTCATATCTGAAATCGGTATCCACATCGATTTTATCTCCGACCCTGCCGCGCGGCTTTGTGCCTGCTATCGGCCGAATCTCTACGACACGCTTCTCGCCCCCGCTGACGCGCAGATTAAGTTCCGGACTGGACCCTATCAATATCGTCCCCGGCGTATTTAGATAAAACATATACGGCGAAGGATTCAGCTTTCTCAGACGCTTATAAACATCCAACGGCTCATCGGGACACGGTTCTATCTTCGTCCTGCTCAAAACCACCTGGAAAATGTCGCCGTCAATAATATGCTGCTTGGCGTCACGAACCATTTTCTCGTATGCTTTTTGGTCGGTATCGGTTGAAGTAGCAACAAGTTGCCCTGTATATTTTTGTCCCTTCGGTATATCTGTTTTGGCGATGTTGAAATAGTATTCGAAGCACTCCTGTGCCTCAGCAATTGCGGCTTCACGGTCGCCGTCGCTTATTACGCAGTTGACGATAATGTAACCCTTGTTGTGCCTGTGGTCGCACAGAAAGATATTGTCGGCAAAGTACAGCTCATAATCGGGATTACCGAGCAAATCATTTCCGCTCGCAGGGAGTTTTTCAAACTGGTCTATAAAATCGTAGCTTATAGCTCCGAGCAAGCCGCAGGTTACGCGGAACGGCTTACTTGCTAAGCTGAAACTGAAAGCGACCGCCCGCAGCACATCCATCTGGTTTGTGCTTTGCAGCCGTGATTGCTCATCTATTACTTTCTCGACCTGTTTAATTCGACCGCTAATCGCCTCCGCCCCGAATTCTACCGCTTCGCAGAAATCAAAGCTTTTTTGCCTATTGGCGAACAAATACTCTATCATCCGCCTGCCGGTGCTACTCAACGCCTTGATGGTAAAATCAGCTCCAGTTCCGGTAAGGTAAAGCGCCGGCTTAGCCGTGCCGAAGCTCAGTGCATTTTCCGCCAGGTAGTCGCTTGCTTCGAACAGGGCACAATTTTTACTCCGCCCGTAGTCACTTAGCCTGGCAAAGAAATCTACCGGCTCGTCAATATCAATTTCCTTGACTATCGGCACGATTTGTCCCGCCTTGGCGTCGGCTATTATTCCTCTGTAATCATCCATACTTTTGACCTTTTAACACATTTTTTAACCGTAAATCCTCACAAATACAAACAAAAAAAGCGGCCTGTTTTTCCAACAGGCCGCCTTCTTAATAAATCTAAATAATTTTTTACAGCAAATTACCGCCGCCTGCCGGACTTACTCCGCAGGCCACCACCAACCAAACAAATTCTTTCGGTTAATCTGCATTATTATATTAGTTTACCACATCCAGCCGTTTTTGTCAATACCGAATCCCAAAGAAAATATTTTCACCTGTTGACAACGTCTCCTGTTTTGCCTAATATACTTTGGCAGTGGTTTTTTATAGGTCCCGCTGCCGGGAAGGTTTTCCTGTGAAAGTTTTAGCTTGTATACCTGCTCGTTACGGCTCTACCAGATTCCCCGCTAAAGTTCTCGCCAAAGATACAGGCAAATTCCTAATCCAGCATACTTACGAATGTGCCTGCCTCGCCAAACTGCCGGAAAAGGTAATTATCGCCGCCGACGATGAAAGAGTTGTTGCCGCGGCCCAATACTTCGGAGCCGTCTGTATTATGACCAGCCCTGATTGCCCCAGCGGCACCGACCGCATCGCCGAAGCCGTTGCCGATATCGACGTCGATATTGTTGTCAATATCCAGGCCGACGAACCGGAAATAGACCCCGCCAACATCGACAAAGTCGCCCAGCTTTTAATTGATAACCCCGATGCACCAATGGCTACACTCGCCGCTGATTTTCAAAACGCCGCCCAAATCTCCGACCCCAACATTGTAAAAGTCGTCGTTACAAGTATCGAGGTCCAAAGGGCCATCTACTTCTCACGCTCGGCAATCCCTTATGACAGAAACAAATCCGGCGTAGGAAACGTTAAAAACTATCTCCGTCATCTCGGTATTTACGCATATCGTAAGGATTTTCTGCTGAAAATTACAAAGCTGCCGCAGACGCCGCTCGAAAAAGTCGAAAAACTCGAACAACTGCGTGCAATTGAGAACGGTTTCGGCATATTGGTCGCCAAGGTAAAACACACCTGCGACGGCATCGATACACCACAGCAGTACGCGGAATTCGTTAAAAGATACAAGAAAACCACAGAGCAGCTTAAAATAAAAAAGGGAAACCTATGAAAGATAAAGATTTATTGGCCTCCGTCGGCGATGTTTCAGTGGATAGCGAGTTTTTCTCACCTCTTCCGCCCGGCTACAAAAAGGGAAAGACCCGCTATGTCTTTGTTATGGGCACTGTAATGAGCGGTTTAGGCAAAGGAATTTTCTCGTCGTGCTTAGCCAAGCTTATGCAGGATAAAGGCCTCAAAGTTACTCCCATCAAGCTTGAAGGTTACCTGAACATCGACTCCGGCACGCTCAATCCTTTCCGTCACGGCGAGGTCTTCGTCCTCGACGACGGTATGGAATGCGATATGGACCTCGGCACTTACGAAAGAATGCTCGACCAGAACCTCTCCAAAGCAAACTTCTGCACATCAGGCCAAATCTTCAATGATGTTCTCAGCAAGGAACGCCACGGCGACTACCTCGGCAGAGACGTCCAGATGATTCCCCACGTCACCGGCGAAGTCAAACTCCGCCTTCGCAACCTTGCTGCCCAAACTGACGCCGATATAGTCTTCGTCGAAATCGGCGGCACCGTCGGCGATTTGGAAAATGCCTATTACATCGAAGCGATGCGTGAACTGGCCTATGAAGAAGGCCCCTGCAGCTCCTGCTTCGTTGCTTTAACTTATATTTTGGAGCCGCCAACCCTCGGCGAACAAAAATCAAAGGCCGCCCAGCTCGGCATAAAACAGCTTATGCAGCTCGGTATTCAGCCCGACATCATCGCCTGCAGAGCTGCCCATCCCGTTACCGAAAAAGCCCGACAGAAAATCAGCGTCTATAGCAATGTCCCTCTTGAAAGGGTGGTCAGTCTCCCCGATTCTGCCAGCATTTACACGATACCAGCGATGCTCAGAGATGCTGGTCTTGATTTTCAGGTCCTGCGCCTCTTAAAAATAGAGGATAGAATCAACCTCCGCCACGAACGCAAGGCCTGGGCCAAATGGTGCGATTTCACCGACAAGATAGACTCCATAAATCGCGAAATAATCATCGGCGTCACCGGGAAATACACCGCCGTCCGCGACAGTTACGCCTCCATCATCAATGCCCTTGAGCACGCCGGCATTGCGCTCGGCTGTAAGACAGAAATAAAATGGATTGAAACAACCAACATCACCGACGACAATTCAGCCGGCCGTCTCGCCGGCGTCGACGGTATTATTGTCCCCGGCGGGTTCGGCACGCGAGGTGCGGAAGGAAAAATCGCATGTATAAAATTCGCCAGAGAAAATAATCTCTCCTTTCTCGGTCTGTGCTTCGGATTTCAAATGGCCGTTATAGAATTTGCCCGAAACGTCTGTGGACTTGAAAAGGCCAACTCTACGGAAATTCAGCCCGATTGTCCCGAGCCGGTGATCGACATTTTGCCAGAGCAGAAAAAAATCGAAGAGCTCGGCGGTAATATGCGTCTCGGCGGCAGGGACATAGAATTAAAACCAAATACCATTGCATTGAATCTCTTCGGCCAAGCTGCCTCTGTCAGGATGCGATTCAGGCATCGTTACGAAGTTGACCCACGTTATATCGAACAACTGGAAAAGGCTGGCCTGGTCTTTTCCGGAAAAGCCCCAAATCAACCCATTATGCAAATACTCGAAATTCCCTCACACCCTTTCTTTATGGCTACTCAGGCCCATCCCTGCCTAACTTCGCGCCCACTAAGACCCCACCCTATGTTTGTGGGACTTGTCGCCGCAGCGATGCAAAAACGCCACCCCAATGAAAAATTGTCCGATTGTATAAAAGCCGCACAAACTGTATGTGTTCGAGATAGCTAATCCCTCTATGCAAAAAGTACTTTCAGTTTTTCTTTATCAGCCGGCTTGATTTGACTCTGGTCTGTCCACACAGCCAAATCCAGACTTTTCCTGCACGAACAATCCTCACAAACAAGCTCGCTTCCGCTTTGTAGAACTGCCTTGATAAGTTCCAGACAGTTCTTTGTCGCCGTTTGCAGATTTGCGATAATCTCTTTAAGAAGCGTTTGCTTGTCTCTTTGTTTTTTATGTGGTCGCCAGCAGTCATAATCGCTCGGCAGCGCAATCAAAGCATAGCAGATTTGTGCTTCTCTGGCCAACTTCGCCTCCGGCATCGCCGTCATACCAATCAAATCTCCGCCCCACTTCCGGTGCATCAGCGATTCAGCCCGTGTGGAAAATTGCGGCCCCTCCATACATATATACGTCCCGCTCGAATGTGTTTTTATATCGATTGTCTCCGCCGCCTCGCAAAGCAGCTTCCGAACCCGCCTGCAGACCGGCTCACTCATCTCGCAGTGCACCGCTCCGAACCCGCCGAAAAAACTGTTCTGCCTTTTGAACGTCTTGTCGATGAACTGGTCGACAATCACCAAATCACCCGGCGCAATCTCCTTGCGGAGCGAACCCACAGCTCCGCTTGATATCACCGTATGAACGCCAAGCTTCTTTAATGCGAAGATATTGGCTGCAAACGGCACCTCGCCCGGTGAAAGTTTATGCCCCTTGCCGTGCCGATTGAGAAATGCGACCGCTCTGTCACCGAATCTGCCGATTAAAACAGCTTCACTTGGCTTGCCAAAAGGCGTGTCAGCATCGTGAAGTTCCGCATCAGTTATATGTTCAGCCAAAGCATCACCTAGCCCTGTGCCGCCTATTATGCCTATTAACTCTTCTGCCATTCTTTTATCTCCTTGTATTAACGGCAATTATAATAACGCCTTTGCCCTTTGTTCACAATTATTTTGTGGCTTATACAGCCGGATTTTGATATAATTAAGCACTATGGGTTTAGCAGAGGAAATAAAGCAAAAAGCCTTTCAATTGGGTTTTGACCTGGCTGGCATAACGGACGCCTCACCGCTGAATAGCGAGCAGTTCAAACTGTTAACCGACTGGCTCGCCTTCGGCTATGCAGGCCGAATGGACTATATGCAGGATAACCTCGATAAACGCACAAACCCAGTCAAACTGTTAAAAAACGCCCGCTCGATAATTTGCCTCGGCTTAAACTACAACCCACCCCCTTCTGGCTTGTCCTCGCAAGCCGGCCTCAGCCAAGCGAAGCAACCTCAACCCGACGATGCCCCGATGGGTACAATAGCAAACTACGCTCAATATGAAGACTATCACCCCTTTATAAAAAAGCAGTTGCGAAAACTAACTGACTTTATTGCCTCCATCGCCGGCACCGGCTTTAGCTTCAGAATTTGCGTTGACTCAGCTCCACTGGCCGAAAGGGCTCTTGCCGCACGTGCGGGCCTCGGCTTCATCGGTAAAAATCGTATGCTTATAAATCCCAAGCTCGGCCCGCAGATACTCCTCGCTGAAATAGTAACAAGTCTCGAACTGCAGCCCGATGAGCCGATTAAAACTTCCTGCTCGAACTGCGACAAGTGCTTAAACGCCTGCCCCACAGGCGCCCTCAGACCTGATGGCCACTTTGACGCCAATAAGTGTATCAGCTATTTGACAATAGAATACAAAGACGACTTCCCGCCCGAGCTGGCCCCAAAGATTGGCGCTTGTCTCTTTGGCTGTGATGAATGTGTTCTTGCCTGTCCCCATCACGCCGAGGCACTAGTATGCAAAAACAAGCAGTTCAAGTTCTATAATGATAGGGCCAAACTTAATCTGAACGAAATCCTGAATATGAGCGAAGATGATTTCCAGGCCAGATTCGCCGACTCAGCTTTTATACGTTTAGGCCTCGACCTCTTAAAAAGAAACGCCCAAACCTGCCTCGATAACCTCCACCCATCGCGGCGCAAATCCAAGAAATCCTTTATTCGGAACCAATCTTCCACTTAACCAACTATCATTCCCCACCCGGAAAACGCAGATTTTCAACTAAAAAACCCAAATCCGAAGATTTTCCCAAAATTTTTCAAAAAAAGTGTAACAAAACGCTGTTTCCCGGACATTTAACTATAAAAGCGTATTAGGCAGGGAAATCTATAATTAAAGCTGCCTTTGGCTGCGGCTAAAGGCAACAGAGAAGGAGAAGAGTATGAGAGAAAAAGCACATCTAAAGTCCATCATAATTCCAGCATTTTTGGCCTTCACGGCCCTGTCCGCCATCATGTCAAGCCGGGCATTTGGCGTAACCTACAAAGCAATCGATTTGCACCCCAGCGGATTTAGTAACTCTCATGCTTACGGAGTCAGCGGCACCCAGCAGGTCGGTCGGGGTTACGGTCCGGCAACGGGCAGCAATTCCCATGCCTTGCTTTGGAACGGGACTGCAGCAAGCTGTATTGATTTGAACCCAGCCGAACTCTATGCGTCTGAAGCCCTCGGTACCAACGGTACGCAACAGGTCGGTTTTGGTTGGAGTTTGGCCGCGCGGGACGAAATCCACGCCTTGCTCTGGAACGGCAGTGCCGCAAGCTGTACTGATTTGAACCCAGTCGGATTCTACGGGTCTGAAGCCTACGGTACCAACGGTACGCAACAGGTCGGCTGTGGTTGGAGTTTGGCCACAGGTGGAAACCCCCACGCTCTGCTCTGGAATGGTAGTGCCGCAAGCTGTGTCGATTTGCACCCCGGAGTAGGAGTATTCGAACAATCTTATGCTCAATCAACCAACGGCACCCAGCAGGTCGGCTATGGTTATACAGGCCACGTGCATCACGCATTGCTTTGGAGCGGGACCGCCGCAAGTTATGTCGATTTGCACCCCAGCAGCGGATTTAGTAACTCTTATGCTTACGGAGTCAGCGGCACGCAGCAGGTCGGCTATGGTTGGACAGGCAGCAATTACCACGCCTTGCTTTGGAATGGGACTGCAGAAAGTTGTGTTGATTTGACCCCCAGTGGATTCGATGAGTCTTCGGCCTACGGGACCAACGGCACTGAACAGGTCGGCAGGGGTTATGGCCCAGCAACGGGTGGCCAATATCACGCCTTGCTCTGGAATGGTAGTGCTGATAACTACATTGACCTGCATCAATTTCTGCCAACCGGGTTCGGTAGTTCCAGGGCTATGTCTATTGATGATTATGGTAACATTGTTGGCAGTGCAGATAATCATGCTTTCCTTTGGCAGCCCATCCCCGAACCCGCAACGCTTGCTCTACTTGGCTTGGGTACACTAATGCTTAAACGAAAATTCGGAAAAATTTATAATTAAAATCGCCTTTGACGGGGGTAAAAGGCGAGAGAGAAGGATATGAGAGAGGAAACACATCTAAAGTCTATTGTAATTTCAGCATTTTTGGCCTTCACGGCCCTGTCCGCCGCCACGACAAGCCAGGCTTTGGCAACCTATTGTTGCGAAAGAACTAACAATATATAGGAGGTAGAAAAATGAAGTTTTGGTATGTCAACACGCTGTTTTTATGGATATTATTCGCCGTGCTGATACTCGCACCAATCGCGTCAGGAGGGGTAACTTTATTTGCTTCTGACGCAGAAACGCAAGAACTCTATTCTATTGATCCAACAACCGGTGCGTCCACACTCGTTGGGAACTTTGAGGTTGATGGATACCTGGCAGGGCTCGGATATGACCCAAAAAATGATATTCTATATGGGACCACTACTCTTACCGGCAATCTCTATTCCATAAATTACTCAACGGGAAAAGCAAATCTAATAGGAAGCCTCGGATATACATTGATGCATGGATTAGCTTATGACGTCTCAACTACTACGCTATATGGTTCCTTTGGCTACTACTCAGGCGACGGACTTTACGATATCGACGTTTCTACCGGTTCAAACACACTAATTGGACATATCGGATTCTTTCATTCGGACCACAACAATACAGTTGTCGGCCTTGCAGTTCATCCAGAAACGCATGTTCTTTATGGCGCTGTGGGCGGACCGGCATACGATTGGGGAGCCTTAGTCGAAATTGATAAATCAACTGCTAAGGGAACGCTAATCGCTGAATGGACACCACATATCTTTGGTCTGGCGTTTCACCCTGAGTCCAATATTCTTTATGGGATAGATAATTGGTCTGGTGAGCTATACACTATCGACATTACCACTGGCATACCCACGCTCGTCGGTTCGACTGGGCTAAGTAACCCTCTTGGTCTCGAGTTTGTCCCCGAACCCGCAACACTTTGCCTCCTCGCCCTCGGTGCGTTGATTTTAAGAAAACATAAAAAATAGCACACCTTGCTTGTGCTGCCTTCTGCTCGGATACCTGACTTTGGCGTTGGTAATGATTTGTAATTCTTCTGCAAAAGGCCTTGGCAATCTCAAAACAATTAGTCCCCCTGCATTGCAGGGGGTTACTCAATTCCGTTTAGTCCCGTCATCTCGATGACAGGATTCGGCACCGCAGAGCAGCGACAGTAATGGAGCGTAAATTCTGCCTAATCTGAAAGCCCACCGCTTTATCCGCCTGTGACGGGTTCCTTTCTTAGCCCAATCGCGCGTATTTTGTCCTTGACAAGTAATACCGGAAAATGGTAAAAATGTAAAATAAAAGGCTGTTTTTAAATTAACCGAAGTGAATGTAGTTGGTAGAGCCCCAGCGTTTTACCTACCTACGAACATCAAAAAGGAGGAAAAAGATGTCTGGTAAGCATTTTTGCACGTATTTGTTTATCACTATAGCTTTTGCCTTGTCGCCCTGTTACGGTGCTACCGAT
>CAZBST010000003.1:0-266841 GCA_964494805.1 uncultured Pirellulales bacterium
CAGATGCCGAACTTCTCGGCGTTAAAAACTTCGGCGTAACAAGCTTAAACGAAATTAAAAAAGCCATTAGCAACCTTGGGTTATCTCTGCGAAGCCTGGATTAAATGGTTCGACATGCCGAGCGCAGCCGAGTGAAAGCTCAAAGTTAAAAGTTTAGAATTGAAAATACAATCTTCTATCTGCCATAAACCATACACCATAAGCTATCGTCGTGTAGTTTTTTTGCTTTGGTTGATAATCCTCGGCGGGTGCAAGGCGAGGCAGGTCAGCAGAACCACCCCACAAATGGATATCGACCCACAGTTTTGGATAAGGGTTTTACTCCTTGACAACGTCGAAGCCTGCACGCTGAAGATTGCCTCCTCGTTCGTCGTTTTGGATGCCCAAACACAAGCCACGGAAGCCTACTTTAACCAATCTGATGCGCCGGAAGAAGTAACTATATCCGGCGGCAGAATTGCTATTTCCGGCCGGCCTTTTACCGGCGAACAAGTAATTATTTTTCCTGATGAGCCGCATATTTTTAACTTGAATGGTGATGATTATCGCGGCAAATTGAAGCTCATATTTAATTCTGACAGCAATTCTTTTTGTGCAATAAATCTTGTTCCGCTTGAGCCATATTTGGCCGGTGTAATAAGCGCCGAGATGCCTAATTACTGGGAACCGGAGGCGCTGAAGGCACAGGCAATTGCGGCAAGGACTTATTGCTTGTATATTAAAAAGCGTTTCGGTGACGGCCGGAACTGGGACGTTACGAAGACACAGGCCAACCAGCGTTACCTCGGGGTTGCAGCCGAATCGTCTCAAGTCTGGAGTGCCATCAATCGAACGTACGGCCAAGTATTAGTCTGCAAGCAAGCTGACGGTAGCACAGGATTATTCCCCGCCTACTACGGCTCAAGCTGCGGCGGCCATACCGAGAACAGCAAAAATGTGTTCGGAGATTCTTTTGAGCCGCTTGTGGGCGCACCCTGCTCGTATTGTGAGAACGTGGCAAAGGCAGACTTTTTTTTCTGGCCAACGGTCTGGTTTGACAAGACCGTTATTGCAGGCAGGTTGCTAAAGAGGTATCCAAGGTTGGCGGAACTCGGAGAAATTATAGATGTCAATTCTGTCAGGCAGAGCGACTACGGAGGATATTCCAGATTGACACGGATAGAAATTACCGGCTCAAACGGCAAAAGAGATTTTTTGCGTGCTGAGGACTTCCGGCTTGCAATAGATCCGAGTGGGCAGGAGATAAAAAGCGCAATCTGTCGAATCATCGACACAGGTGGTAAATGGGCATTTGTGCAGGGGAGGGGCTTCGGCCACGGGGTTGGAATGTGCCAGTGCGGCGCTGAGGGGATGGCAAGAGAAGGCAAAACCACGAAACAGATACTTTCATATTATTATCCCGGCTCGAAAATGGTAAGAGTTTATTGAAATGAGTAAATTCGAAATTCTTTCTACAGACAGTTGCTCTGCCGCTCGGCGGGGGTTATTAACCACAGCCCACGGCAAAGTTGAGACGCCCGTCTTTATGCCGGTCGGCAGTGCCGGAGCGGTCAAGGGAATAACACCGCAGCAGCTCGAAGAAACTGGTTCCGTACTTGTTTTAGCCAATACGTATCATTTGTTGCTGCGGCCCGGAGTCGAGGCGGTAGAAGAGGTCGGCGGACTACACAAACTGATGGGCTGGGGAAAGCCGATACTGACCGACAGCGGCGGTTATCAAGTCTTTTCGCTAAGCCCGCTGGCTAAAATCGATAATGACGGGGTCGAGTTTGCCAGCCATATAGATGGAACGAAAATATACTTAGATGCTGAAATCGCCACCAGGATTCAGAACCGACTCGGCGCCGATATAATAATGTGTTTCGACCAGTGCACGCCGTTTCCCTGCAGCGATTCGCAGCTAAAAAAAGCGGTGGAAAGAACCATACAGTGGGCGAAACGTGCCAGGGAGGCGCATAATAACCCTGACCAGCTATTGTTTGGTATTGTTCAGGGCGGGATAGATTTGCCGCAGCGAGAGCACTGTGCTGGCAAACTTGTCGAGATGGACTTCGATGGCTTCGCCATCGGGGGATTGGGCGTGGGTGAGGGACATAAAGATATGATAAGAACGGTCTCCGGTACAACGCGAGTTTTGCCGGAGGATAAACCTTGCTATTTAATGGGCGTGGGGACACCGGCAGATATTATTGCGGCAGTAAAAGCCGGGGTCGATATGTTTGACTGTGTTCTGCCGACTCGAAACGGACGAAATGCTTTTGCTTTTACTGAAAGCGGTCCTGTGCGACTGAGGAACAACGCATATATAAGCGACCCTGCGCCAATCGAAGCCGGCTGCGATTGTTACTGTTGCAGGAATTTCAGCCGGGCCACCTTAAGGCATTTCTTTAATGTCGGAGAGATGCTCGGACCGATTTTAACATCCCTGCATAATATAAGGTTCTACCAGAGATTAATGGCCAGGATAAGACAGGTCCTGAAAGAAAACAAATTTTCCGATTGGGCAAAGGAACAATTAAAAAATGATTATTGATTATTGATTGTAGATAATTTAACATCCTACCAATAATCAGTAATTGGTCGTAAACAATCAATTATGAAGGGAAGATAAAAATGAACAATTTATGGATGTTAGCTCAAATGGAGGCTAATGAGGCACCAGCACGGATTACATCAGAGCCGATAACTTCGGAAGGCGAGGCAGTAACTACAGTGCCATCTGACTCCAATGCCGTTGTGCCGAGAACTCGGGAGCAAAGTCCGTTCGGAAGCTGGTTGTGGATTTATGTTGCTTTGTTAGTCGTAATGTTTTTTGTCCTTTTTAGAGGGCCGCAGAAACAAAAACAAGAGCGCAAAAAACTGGTCCAGTCGCTGCAGAAAAATGACAAGGTCCAGACAATCGGCGGGATTTTCGGCACCATTGTGGATATTAAAGGCGACGAGATTACGTTGAAAATCGATGAGTCGAATAATACGAAAATAAAAATTGCCTCTTCAGCAATCGGAAGGAATTTGTCACAAGATAAATCGTAATTGGTAACTGGTAGTTGGTAACTATTTGACCATTTAACCAATCACCAATTAACTACCTATAAGAGGAAGCTATGAACAAGAATCTGTGGCCGAAATTCATTTTAATTATTGTTCTTGTGGTTGTTGCGGTGTGGACTTTGTATCCTCCGGACAAAACCTTAAAACCAGGAATAGACCTTGCGGGCGGAACAAGCCTTATTTATGAAATTGATACGCAGGGGCTCAATGAGGCGGAAAAGAGAGATCTTGCTCAAAGGATGATAACTGTTCTGCGAAGGCGGATAGACCCCGCTAACATTCAAAACCTTGTATGGCGTCCACAGGGCGGCACCCGTTTTGAGATACAAATGCCCTTGGCGAGCGAAGAAACCCGTCAGAAGCGGCAGAATTTTGAAAAAGCGCGCAACGACCTGCTGGCTGAAAATATAAACCTGGCAGTAATTTTGCGCTCCCTGCAAAAACCGGCAGAGCAGCGAACCGAAGATTTCGAAGAGTTCGCTCGGGGCGATCCTGACAAAATGACGATACTCAACAAACTGGCGGATATCTATGACCAACGCAGGGGATTACAGGACAAGAGAGACAAGCTCTTTTCAGAACTCCAAACCCAGGAAGATATGATTACCGCTGCCGGACTTGACCTCGATGATATAAAACAACATCTCGGCAACTGGATTATATTGGATGAGCAGCAATTAAAAGAGGTGCTAACAGGCTACCTCGGCTCTGAGGGCAAACTGGACAAGCTGACTAAGTATGTAAATATGTATGCCGAATGGGCCGGAGTTGTTGAACAGCTGACGAATGCTGAAACGGGTGTAAACATTCGATACAAAGAGGCAGAAAGAGCTCTCGATAAATTTAATCTTACCGAAGACCAGCTAAAATTCTGTCTCGAAGCACCTCCCAAGTCGCTTAGACGCAGCTCCGCCATCTATGAGCTTAAAACCGCATTTCCCAACCGTTCAGAAAAGATTGATAAAGTAGTTGCGGCTTTCGACGAGTATCGTCCTTTTCAAGGAAGACTCGACGACCCGAGAGACCTGCAGCGAATGCTGAAAGGTGCCGGAATACTGGAGTTCAGGGTACTGCCGACACGGGGACACGCGGAGGTGGACGAAGATGAGATGGCCAGCTATGTTGAACGACTTAGGACAAAGGGACCCAAATACGCCTCAGACAGTAAAAATATATGGTGTGAAATAGAAGATATCGATGAATTTAAAAGGAATGATGCCTTTGTTGCCCAATTCGGCGATAAGTTCTATGTCTTGGCAAGCAATAAAAAAGATGAGACTTTACTGCATGGCGCCGAAGGTAAAGACTGGAGCCTGAAAAGAGCTTACCCTACAACAGACCAGACCGGTCGAAGGGCCATTGGTTTTCTGTTTGATGAAAGAGGCGGAAGGTTGTTTAGTAATATTACCGGAAAAAATATCGATCGGCCGCTCTGCATTCTGCTCGATGGTATTGCTATCTCTGCTCCAAACATTAATTCCAGAATATTCGCACACGGCATAATAACAGGCAGCTTCACACAAACAGAAGTTGTTGATATGGTCAACAAACTAAACGCCGGCTCTCTTCCAGCCAGACTGATAGAACAACCCATCTCGGTAAAAACGATAGGTCCGTCCATTGGCACCGATAATCGTGATAAAGGAATCAGGTCCGGCTTAATCGGCCTTGGAGGGGTAATCCTTTGTATGGCAATTTATTACACCCTCAGCGGTGTAATCGCTGATGTGGCGCTACTTATGAACCTGCTGTTCACACTGGCAATAATGGCATTACTGCGAGCAACCTTCACGCTGCCCGGCATCGCCGGCGCCATTTTAACCATTGGTATGAGCGTTGATGCTAATGTCCTTATTTTCGAGAGGATCCGCGAAGAGCAGCAGAAGGGTTCATCCCTGAGAATCGCCATTAAAAACGGCTACGAAAAGGCGTTCAGCGCCATTTTCGATTCCAATATTACTACAATTATGACTGCTGCTATTCTCTACTGGGTCGGTTCAGAAGAGATAAAGGGCTTTGCCATCGTGCTTATGCTGGGCCTGACATCAAGCTTGTTCACTGCCCTATTCGTAACACGGACAATCTTTGATTTTCTTCTGAACAAACGACTTATAAAAGACCATTTAGTTATGTTGCACCTTATACCCAAACCTAATATAAACTGGATGGGCCTGCGACCGGTTTTCTTTACACTTTCGGCAGTACTTGTCATCGGTGGTGTGATTGTTTTCTTTACAAGGGATGATACAAAAAACAATAAATACGATATTGAATTTACCGGCGGGACGAGTGTTCAAATAAATCTGAAGGACGATGCTAACCTTAACAGGCAAGACGTAGAAGACAGGATTCACAAGATGGGCACTGACCAGGGTAATAGCGCTCTCGCAGCAGCGACTGTCTACAGTATCGGAACATCGGGCAAACAATATGAAATAACCACAACAGAAACAAATAAAACCAAGGCCCTGGTCACTTTTCCGAAAGGCGGCCGAACAGTCGAAGAGTTGACTTCGGCAATCAGAGAAGCTATGGAGCAGAAAGATGTCAGATTAAATGGTCTTGTAATAACCCCTGTCGGGGGGACTTCCACCGAGTTTACCATAACAACGAGCCAGTTGAATACATCTTTAGTGGGGGACGTTTTGAGAACGGCTTTTCCCGACGCCAATGTCCCGCCGCCCCAAGTCGATGAAATCGTCAATGACACGATACTAACTGCCTTTGCGGATGAGCTGAAAATTCAGCAAAATCTTCAGCCGGAGATTATATCGCAGGAAAAAATAACCCGGCAGATTATAGATTCTCGCCCCGAACTTACTGATTTTTTGGGCGGCATTAAAATCACTTGCAAAATCGAAAGGGCTGTCACGGCAGAAGAAATCAACCGAAGGTTGGCGGATTTGCGGTTCAAGCCAGATATGCAAAACCTTAATTGGTATTCATATAAAATCCTCGGTCCAGATATGACAGCGATAGAACCGAATCAGCCAGTGAAGTCTTTTGTTTATATTGGTGTCGAACCTGAAGCCGGCTTTCGTGAATTAAGCGAGGATGAGTGGGCACAGTTTGTTAAAAACGAAACAAACAAGGTCTTAGCTGCGGCTAGGTTGGAGACATCACTGCCGCGAGTAACACAGATAGACCCGTCAGTCGGAGCAGAGGCGAAAACGCGGGCGAAACTTGCTATTGCCTTGTCGTTGTTTGCGATATTGGTTTACATTTGGGTCCGATTTGGGGATTTACACTTCGGCTTTGGTGCCATCATAACGCTCTTTCATGATACCTGTGTTACAGTCGGCGCTGTTACTGCCTGCACCTATATCGCTGCAACAACAGTCGGTCAGAAGCTTCTCATCGGAGATTTCAAAATCGACCTTGCTATGATAGCTGCCTTCCTGACACTGCTCGGATATTCGATTAACGATACAATCGTTATTTACGACCGCATTCGTGAGAACCGCCGCAAGGGCACTCTGACTGTGCAGCTTATCAATAACAGTATCAACGAAACTCTTTCCAGAACCCTGCTGACAAGCACTACTACACTTTTGGTCTTGATAGTAATGTACATCTTCGGAGGCAAAGGGCTGCGAGGTTTTAACTTTGCGATGTTCTTTGGTATTATCGAAGGAACATATTCTTCAATAGCAATTTCTGCGCCCGTGTTGCTTTTCCATATCAAGGCCGCCGCTGCAAAAACAAAGGCCAAAGGAACATCGCAACAGTAGCCTGAGAAACGAAGGCTCCGAAAATGCAGAAAGATTTCAAAATAGGAATGGCTTTGGGGCTGGTATTGGTAATAGTTGTTTTGGTCGGGCTTTCTACTCGACCCAGCCTGAGTATCAAAGCAAGAGCGCTAAGCCCCCATTCTGCAGCACATCGGAACCCTGCTTTGCGGGAACCTCATAAAAGTGAAATCCCTTCGCTCTCTCATAGCACCGAACCTCGTAAAGAAACCGCTATCAGTTGGAATCCAGCTAAACAAGCAAACAATGAGCAGCTTAAGGCGACGAAGGCCGAGAGGTTTCATATAGTGCGTGCCGGCGAAACTCTTTCCGATATTTCCTATAAGTACTACGGCTCTGCAGACAGATGGCAAAAGATTCTTGATGCCAACCGCTCTCGCTTGAAAGACGCAAACACCCTCATACCCGGTATGAGACTAACCATCCCACAGTAAACTGCAGACAAAATCTTGGCCTTATTGAAGTATCTCCGAAGCAGGATAACTATAGCAGTTTTGCCGCTTGCATATCAGCCAGCCACGTAACCTTATCGAGAACAGGCCAAAGACTGTGTATGGGATACCGCACCTCATCCGGCTCACTGGTCAGGACCTCTTTTAAGATACCGGCCTTTTCTTCTCCTGAGACTAGCACTGCCAAGTGAGAAGCAGCGCGTAAAACTGGATGCGTCAAGGTTATCCTGTTGAGTTTCTCATCCAGGATGTAAACGACACAGGCCAAATCTTCCGTGTCAAGAAGCGCGTAACTATTGGGAAACAGCGAACCGGTATGCCCTTCAGCACCCATACCCAGCACAATCAGGTCAAATTGGGGAAGTTGCTTTTCCCGTAAACCAAAAACTTTTCGAATTGTTTCTTCGTAGCACTGTGCTGCAACCTTGAAATCGCTGTGTTCTGTCGGTATCCTATGGACGTTTTCTTTGGGGATGGCAACTTTGGCCAGGAAAGTATCGGCAGCCAGCTTGTAATTACTCCATTGTGAATCCGGCGGAACATACCGCTCATCGACCCAGAATAAGTGTATTCTGTCCCAGGGCAGAGGTTTTGTTTTTGGCAATTCGCTGAGCAGTTCAAAGAAACGTCTGGGTGTATGCCCTCCTGATATCGCGACGTAAAAGATGCCTTTTGCTTTTATCGCTTTTTCCGCATCGCCGACGAAAAGTGCAATACTTCTGTGTGCAAGTTCCTCAGGGCCGGAAACAACTTCAACATTCGGTTTATAGTTTATAGTAGTTTCCATACTACACCAAATGTAAACCAAAATTATTATCTGCTCTCAGAGATGATTTGGCCAGAAAATTTTTTGGGAATAAGAAGAATTTTTTTCGCTGTTTGTTAACTCGCAGTCCCAAAACCACTTATGGACCGGCAGGTTTTATTCAAATTTCCCTTTAGGTAATATCGTCGATTTCCCACATAAATGCTTTTAGGCCTTCGGAGCCCAATTTTTTCCGCATTTGTCGGACTTTATCCATTATTTCTTTGCTTTTGGCCTGATTGGTGACAACAAAAGTGCCGTAGTTTTCCCCAGGCCAGACGTCGGTATTCAAATGCGGCTCACTAAGCATACCTTTACCCAGAGTGTTGGTGAATTTAGTGTAGCAATTAATCCCAATAGAAACCAGCATCTCATTTACCTGCGCATCAATCGCGACGTTGTGTATAATCAAAACAGCTTTCATAATTGGCCTTTTGCATCAGTAATCTTGAAACCCTCAAACACGCTATATAAAGTAGGCATCAGAACCAGTGTAATTACTGTCCCGACAACCAGCCCGCCAATTACCGTTATCGCAAACGGCACCCAAATCTCAGAGCCCTCGCCTCTTGAGAGAGCAAGCGGTATCATCGCCAGAACTGTAGTAGCAGTAGTGCATATCACAGGCCGCATTCTACTGCGGCCGCCTTCAATGATTGCCGAGTAAACATTAAGACCTCTTCGGCGAAGTATGCCTATAAAGCTAATAAGTACAATACCGTCATTTACTACAATGCCAACCATCATAATCAAGGCCAGAAAACTTACAACGCTCAGAGTCTGTCCCGTCAGCGCTAATGCAATAATCACACCCACAATACCAAAAGGAATAGCGATAAATATAATAAATGGGTCACGAAGAGATTCGAACTGCGAAGCCATCACCATATATACCAATCCCATACCCAAACCCACAGCAATCATCAGCAGCCGGAATGCCTCTGCTCTTTCTTTCTCTGCTCCGGCGAATTTATAACTGAAGCCGGGCGGTGCAGGGATGCTATCAAGGACTTTTTTAACATCCTTTACTACCGAACCGAGGTCCCTGCCGCTAACTTCGCCGGAAACGGTAATATATCGTGCCTGGTCTTTTCGCTCTATCTTGGTCGGTCCCACGCCCTGCTCGATTTTAGCGATATTCGCCAGACTGACCTGAGCGCCGGTGGGCAAACTGATAAACACATCACGCAAATCCTCAATCCTGTCACGGTCCTGCTCCTGCAGCCGAACTTCTACATCATATTCATCACCACCTTCGCGATATTTCGTTGCGGTAGTACCTGCAAAAAATGTTTCTATCGTTTTACCGATAGTTTTAGCGTCAAGTCCCAGCTTCGATGCCTTTTCACGGTCGACAATAACCTTGATTTCCGGTTTTTCTTCTTTCCTGCTGATTTCAACATCTTGAACACCATCAATTCCTTCTATAGCTTTCTTAACAGAATCCGCATATTGGCGAGCCAAATCCATATCATGCCCATAAAGCTCGATGGCCAATTTTCCAGCGCTACCGAACATCATCGCTTCTATCGGGTCTTCCGCACTATAGCGGATAGTAACCCCAGGTATATCAGCCGTTATTTTGCGAAGGCGCTTTATAAGGCCAGATGGGGAAATATCCCGCTGCCTTTTAGGCTTCAAGCTGATAAATAGGATGCCCTTATAGCTTTCTTCCTCCGTAGCGAATTGTCCACCGCCGGCGCCGCCATAAACACCCCAGCGGATAAAGCTATCGCGCCTCTCAGGGACGCTATTTTCCACTATTTTCTGTAACTGCTGGGCTACAGCACCAGTCCGCTCATAGCGTGTGCCGATTGGCAATTCATAATTTGCAGTTAAACGATTCTGGTCCTGCTCAGGGAAAAACTCTGTGCCAATAAAGCCGACAAGCCCGATACTCAAGACAAACAAAACAATACAGAAAATAAAAACCGTCTTGCGATTGCTTAGTGACCAATCCAAAAACCTAACATAGAAATCTTCTGTTTTACTCAAGACCTTCTCACCAAACTTATAAAAGAAGTCAAATATAGATTTTGAGGAATTAGCATCACGGACTATAAGAATTTTCGAACACGCCATCGGCACCAGCATAAGGGCAGTAAAGAGCGAAGCCACAAGGGCCATTGTTACGATAGCTGCAAACTGGCCGAACACAATCTTCGTTATTCCTCCGACAAATATAATTGGTAAAAAAATTGAAATAGTCGTAAGGGTAGAAGCAATAACAGCAACGCCAACCTCATTTGCACCAAAAATTGCACCTTCTTTCGGTCTCTGGCCCTTGGCACGATGACGATTGATGTTATCCACAACAACAATGGCATTATCAACTACAAGACCAACGGCAACAGCCAAGCTGGCCAGTGAATCGGTATTAATCGTATAATCAAGCAAGTACATCAGCAAAAATGTAATGATGAGCGATGTAGGAATTGCAAGTGCAACAATAATACTGGCTCGAAGGTCCTGCAGGAAAAAAAGAAGCACTATAAAGACAAAAAAAGCCGCCCAGAAAACCGTGTTACGTAAATTGCCCACTGAGGCCAATATGAACTCGGAGTTATCCATTACCATCTTCGGTTCAACATCGGGCGGCAAATTCTTTTTTATCTCTTTAAGTTTTTCCCTGACTGCCCGCGCAACCGCCACCGTATTTTCGCCGCTTTGCTTCTGGACAAAAACAGCCATTGCCTTTTTAGCGTTCATCCGTACCTCATAGGTCCGCTCTTTGAAAAAGTCTCTTACATCGGCAACATCCTTTAGTTTGACAGGTACGCCATTTCGCTGAGCAACAACAACTTCAGCAACCTCCTGAGGACTGGAAAATTCCTCGGGTGTCCGCAGCAGATAGTCCTTGTAACCGGTCTTAATATTACCGCCAGGAGTACTGATGTTCTGAGCAGCAAGAGCCGAATTAATCTGTGCAACTGACAAATTCAAAGCAGCCAGCTTGTCACGGTCGATATCAACGCGAATCTGCCGCTCCAATCCACCTCGAGGCGTTACCGAAGCGACACCTTCGACACGCTTAAGCGGGTCAACTATCTCATCATCAACTATCTTCTGCAAATTGGGATAGTTGTCACCTGCAGTAATCGCAATAATCGCAATCGGCATCATTGCAAGGTCAAACTTAAAAATAGCCGGATTGTCGGCTTCCTCCGGCAGCATATCCCTAATCAGGTCGATCTTCTCGCGCACGTCGTTTGTACTTTCATCTATTTTCTCACCCCACTTAAATTTCAATGTCACCGCTGATATTCCTTCTTTGGACACTGAAACTACCTCATCAACCCCGGATATAGTACTAAGAGTATCCTCCATCGGCTCAGTTATCAGCGTTTCCACTTCTTCGGGACCTGCACCCTCATAGGAAGTGATAACTGAAACAGCCGGTATCTCTATATCCGGCATCAAGTCCAATCCCAGCATCGACAATGACATCAGACCCAGAGCTATCATTGCTATAAATATCATCGCAGTGGTTACAGGTCTGTTTACAGATAATTGAGCAAGATTCATCCTGTTTTTCTACCTTTTAGTCTTTACTTACACCGATTTCTTCCAACTTCACAACCTCGACCTTCATTGCATCTGCCAAGTAATGCATTCCATTAACTACAAGCTTCTCGCCTTGTCTTAATCCATCAGTTATTTCATATTTGTCTGCCTGCTTTATTCCAATCTTGACAAAACGCTTATGTGCGGTTCCATCCTCCACTATGTAAACATAAGGTTCGTCTATCTTGCCGCCGAGAACAACATCTCTCGGGATAACAACCACATTGTCTTTGTGGTCTGTAATTAAAGTAACTCTGGCAAACATACCTGGTTTCAACAGCAATTCATTGTTGTCCATACGTATTTCAATTTGTATAGTGTGCGTTTGTTCATCAAGGGCCGGATAGATTGAATGTACCTTCGCCGTAAATACTTTTTCGGGCAGCGCATCAACCCTGATTCTCGCAGGTGTGCCGACGAAAATTTGCTCGCTGTATTTCTCGGCAGCAGCTACAACAACTTTTACTGTCTTTATGTCAGCTAAGGTAACAATACGGTTTCCAGTATTGATTAAATTACCGACGTCAATGTGTTTGGCGGTAACTATTCCGTCGATAGGTGAGATTATTGCGGATTCACGCAGATTTATTTCTGCAAGCTCAAGATTGGCCTTAGCTGAACTTAATTTTGCCGCCGCCATCTCCGCAGAAGTTTTGGCCTTGTCTTTAGCTTGCTCCGTGGCTGAACCACCTTCATAGAGAGCAACCATACGTTTCTTTTCACGTTCGGCATCAGTAAATTCAGCCTCCGCAGCTTGTAGATTGGCTTTGGCGGCTGCGACTTCTGCTAAATAAATATCGTGGTCAATAGAGGCAAGCTGCTGGCCCTTTTTAACCTCAACGCCCTCTTCAAGGTTAATCGGAGTTCCTTCATTCGAAATAATACTCAAAGACTCGACCCTACCCGGGACCTTAGATGCGATGTCAACAAGCTGATTTGCCTTTATCCAGCCGGTCAGTTCCATCGTCTCTTCTATCGAACCGGTGCTCACTGGTTCAATCTCGACCGGAACTACTTTTTCCTCTGTTTTTTCAGGAGGTTTCCGCATAAACGCAAAACGAATGATAAAAAGAGCCAGTATAAACGCTGCTATCCAGTATGTAATTTTTTTATCTATTTTCATTTTATCTACTCTTGATTTTCATCAATAAAAGTACTTGAAGTTTCTTTACTTAAGGTTTTCGAAGGACCGACCTTGTTTTCAGATTGTGCGGCTTCAAGAGTTGTCAGAGTTCCCATTGCTTTTTGCAAATCGAGTTTGGCGATTAGATGAGAATAAATGGCTTGGTAATAAAGCGATTTTGCCTTGGTCAAAGCCGACTCGGCATCAATTACCTCAACTTGTGTATTGATGCCCTCTCTGTACCCAACATCTGCAAGACGGTTTCCTTCCTCTGCTCTGGTAAGATTCAGCTTTTGTGACTGAACGAGTTCTTCGGCATCCTCAATGCTCAATAGTGCTTTGGTTAGTTCAAATAGGGCGGTTTCTTCTGTATCAATTAAATCTATCTGAGATTGTTTAAACTTTGCCTTCTGTTGTATGATTTCGCCTTCGCGGGCAAAACCATCGAATACAGGCAGCGTGGCCGTAACGCCGGCCTGCCAGGCACGTCCCCATTCAATCATTAGGCTGTTGTGCGGGTCGGGTTTTGCCCAGGTATTATCATAAAAGCCGCTGATAGTCGGCCAATATCGGCTCCGGGCAATATTAAGTAACTCCTTCTGATACTTTATATCGAACTGGCGTTCATACAAATCAGGACGATTACGATAGGCAACTTCGACTGCCTGCTCCATAGTCATCTTTAGAGGAACGTAGCTCAGCTCATCTGATGGAACAAAATCGCTGTCCTGTGAAATGCCCATTATTTTGAGCAGTTGTGTTTTGGATATGTTAATGGCATTTTTGTTCTGTATCAGTTCGGCCTGGAAATTTGACAGTTCTACTTCTGCGCGCAGGACGTCAAAATCCGAGGCGACGCCGCCGGAACGTTTAAACTTAACATCGTCCAGATGTGCTTGGGCGGAACGAACTGCATCAGCGCTTATCTGGTATAAATGCTGATTAAGAAGAACGTCATAATAGGAGCGTTCTGCTTCGTAAATTACATCTTGCGTTGCGGCCCGAACTGTCTGGTCGGTAAGTAGAGAGAACAATCTTCCGGCATTTATCTTGGCTATTATTGAGCCGCCGGCAAAAATCGGCTGGGTAACCGTAAGGTCGGCTGAATAGTTATCTAAATCGCCTATCGTAAAACCGGCAATGGATTGAATCTCGTCAAGCCGCGTATAATTGCCGTTGAAACTTACCGAAGGCAGAATTGCTGAATACGACGTCAGCTCGTTCCCGCGGGCAATCTCCTTTTCCTGGATAACGCGTTGTAGTGTTTTGTTGTTAACAAGAGTTAGCTTCAGACAATCTTTCAGGCTTAACTGGCCTTTTATTCGTGTTTGAGATTGCTCCTGGACTTCTCTTTGGCTTTTCCACTGGCGATAAGCAATGTCTCTGGATAAAGTTGCCTCCTTGTAAAACTCTTCGCTGCTGGTACAGCCGGCCAATTGAATTAAAAGCAGCATACACAGCACAAGCAAAGCGTGTTTTGGTCGTTCAATTTTCATATCTTCGGCTCACCTTCTCATGTCGTTTTTTCGCCTGCACAGGCCCGAATCCCAGCCGCTGAAAATTTGATAATATGGTCAATCATTTCAGATAAATCGAAAATCGGCAAATTACCGCCATTACATTGCCCGAACATAGTTCTTACTCGCACTGCATGTATCAATTGGCCGACGATGGAAAAAACTATTAGAGCTGTTCGTGATTCCTGCAGGCCGAGGCAGGTTTTAAGCAGGGCTTTCTGCATAGCGCCAAAAGTCGGTTTAATTACCTCATCAGCGAACATATCCTGTGGCAAGTGTCTATCCAGCATTTCCCGCATCATAAGCTTCAGAAGTCTGGTGCTCCTGGTTTCATCCACCAATGAGCCAATAAATGTTTCTGCGAATGATCTTAGAAGGTTTTCCAGACTGGGATTGCCCTGATTTTCTGACATCACTTTTTCAATGCTTGCGAGTTGGTTGTTTCGCAGCAAAAGCAGATTATGACGCCAGACTTCGGTGTATAATTTTTCTTTGCTGCCAAAATGATAATTGACCGCAGCGACGTTGCAGTTGGCTTCGGCGGTTATATCTCGGACACTGGTGTCGGCAAAACCGCGTTCACTGAACAATTTCTCAGCTGCATCGAGTAGTCGATTCCTGACATCCTTTGTAGAAACCTCATTTTTAGACTGAAAATTGGCATTTTGGTCTGCCATAAGTTTCTCCTTAAACGGACGTTTCAAACTAAAGTATAAAACAGTTGTTTGGCTTAGTCAAGTTTTTTTCGAAAGTTTTTAGATATTTCCAAAAAGCAGGTTTTTATGGAGTCAAAGGGTGTTTTCAGACTGGATAATTATGTTAGAGATTTGATTTGACGGGGTTGAAAAGATTGGTTATAAAAAGTTGAGAGCTTTAAAGCGAAGTGCAAAGACAAGCTAACTGGGATAAAAAATGGACATTACATATAAAATACTGATTGCCGCGGTAATAATAGTGATAGTGGGGTGGATAGCATACGGAATATGGTGGTATAGAGTGCTGCAGGAGGAAAAAAAGCAGCCGAATAAAAAGACAGAACACTTGGAAAAGGTGAAAAAGTCGTTCGAAGAGTACACAAAGAAGATGGCTGAGTTCAAATTAAAACCGCATGAACGAAAAGAGAGGGATCCTCACAAGTGGAGTTAGGCTGTTAAACGGGGGATTGGGCAATTGAGATTGGTGCGGTCTCTATTACTTTACTTCTACTGAGGCGTTTGCATCGAAGGGATTTGTTCTCATTGCCAGTGAGAATAGGTAGGGGTAGTCTTGCTTAAGGTGTTTCATATATTCCAGCCATTGGGTAAGCAATTGATGGTAAGCCCGTTTTATATCGCCAGCCAGATGTTCATAGTCCGAATCGGGCAATTTTGTCAAGTCGGTCCTGTGCGCCAGCTCATCGGTTAAATGAAAGACCGCCCACAGCAAGTTCGTGAATGATTCGTGCTCAAGCAAATTAGGATTTTCCAGCAGGGTGAGCAGAAACTGTCTTTTGGAAACGAGGAAATCCCTTGTTTCATCGAGAGGTTCCTTTTTGCTGTTTATATCGCTTTGACGGGTTCGTATATTTTTGCCGACTTTCATAAAATCCTTCTTCGACCAGTCTTTTGTTACAACAAGCTGCTGAGCGATGTCGGATGCCTTAGGGTCGAAGCGGGAGAATATTTTTAACAGCTCCGTTCCGACCTCGCTGAAGAATGTTCCTATTACCATATTTAGCTTTTTTCGGATTGACTGCTTTTCTCTATAAACGAGCAGGCGGTGCAGGACGAGCATCACTATCAAGACGTCAATAAAGAGAAAAGCGATATCGCCGATAAGATATATAAAAATATGATGGAGGTCTCTGAAAATAAAATAGTGGATAAAATAGAAAAGCACCGACAGTAGAATCAGGATTAAGGCGAGGATGATTTGCCAATTAAAAAAACGCTTCATTATTTTTTCTCCTGTTTAATGCAATCTAAGCAAAGGCCACATCGAGAATCATCATAACGAGAAATCCCAATATGGTTCCGGCGGTGGCCAAGTCGGTATTTTTATTGCGCTGGGATTCAGGGATGACTTCTTCAACGACTACGAAAATCATAGCTCCCGCGGCGAAAGCCAGGGCGTAGGGCAACAAAGGTCTGGCCAACAAGACGGCGGCGGCACCGGCAATGGCGGCAATGGGTTCAACTATCGCAGATAACTGGCCGTACCAAAAGCTTTTTAAACGAGATAGGCCTTCACGGCGGAGGGGGACGGAGACGGCAAGACCTTCGGGGAAATTCTGGATTCCTATTCCGACCGCCAGGGCGATAGCGGTGGGCAAGGTAGCCGAAGGGAATCCTGCCGCGACTGCGCCGAAGGCGACGCCGACAGCCAATCCTTCGGGGATATTGTGCAGGGTTATGGCGGTGACGAGCAGGGTGCTTCTTCGCCAGGAAGTTTTGATGCCTTCCGACTCTTCCATTGGGAAGCCGATATGGAGATGCGGCAATACCTTATCGATTAATCTTAAGAAGATTGTTCCCAGCAGAAAGCCTACGGCAGCGGGTATCCAGGGGGCGATACGATGATCCTGAGACATCTCGATAGCAGGCGCCAGCAAAGACCAGAAGCTGGCGGCAATCATAACTCCGCCTGCGAAGCCGAGCATAGAGTCGAGGATTTTTTGGGAAACCGTTTTTGTGGTAAATACGACAGCGGCTCCTGCGGCGGTGAGAAACCAGGTAAAAAGTCCGGCGACGAGGGCCTGGAGAACGGGATGAATGTTTTCAATCCAATTCATCGTATGCTGTGGATTATATGTCGTTTGTTTATCTGATACAACGGGTTACATTTTGAAAAAATACGGAGGGTCATCCAGAAAAGGCGGAGATGACCCTCCTTTTTGAGGTCATTTCAGGAACTTTGAGACGAAAGGAGAAGTTTCGCCACGGCGCAGGAAGTGGCCTGACGGTCCTTCGCCAAGGAACTCGGAGAACCAGGATTCGTGCTCGATTTCCTCGTTGAGAATTGCGAGGGCCAAATCATACGTCCTGTGGTCTTTGCCTGCGGTCATATTGCAGATTGCGGTGTAGCCCCTGACAGCGCATCGTTCTGCGTTGACGAGCACTTTGAGTATTGCTTCGACATCTGTGGGGTCTTTCGGGAGGTCAGCCGGGGGGCAGGCGGACATGTCGTGGAACTCCTTCATACGGCCGGGCAGTTTTCCACCAAGTTCATAGATGCGGGGCATCAGGGCTTCAAAGTGGTTGCGGTCCTCGATTCTTGCCGTCTCGGCGATTTCCTTGATTCCTTCGCCTTTTAAGCCGATAAGGTTTGCGCGAAGGATTGTGTAATAGTAATAGGTGGTAAGCTCAGCAGAGGCGTTTTTCACCAGCAGTGTCAACAATTTGTCCAAAGCTATTCCGGATTTTTTCACCATTTCAATTGCTACTTTTGCCATTTTTCAGTCTCCTTTTTAATAATATTTCTTAAATAGTAATTATTCTTAATAAAATTTTAAAAAAAATATTACGACTTTTTTATACATTTATCGCATATACCCTCCAATATTATTTTTACATTAGTAACCTTGAAATTCTTTTGAAACGCTTTGGGAACCCTCAAGTTGTCGTAACTTTCATCGCGAAAGTCCACTATCTTATTACATTTGCTGCATCTGAAATGGTGGTGTTCATTTATATCAGGGTCATATCTTTTCGCTTCACCGTATCCCTCAACAAGATGAACAAGGCCGATTTCGGCGAATTTAGAGAGCGTTCTATATACGGTATCAAGGGATATTTCCGGGAAAATGTTCTTAATTCTTTTGAAAATATCCTCTGAGTTGGGATGGTTTTTTGACTTAATCAATTCTTGGTATACTGCTATACGCTGCGGCGTTATGTTGAGATTGTGCTGCTTACACCTGTCCTTGAAAAAAGCCATTGAATTTTGTTTATTTTTGTTCAACATTTTGCAACCATCTAAAAAAGGCGACGTTTTTGCCGATAATTACTATATAGGAATTATTCTTATTGTTCAAGAAAAATTATGGGAATTTTTCGGTCGGCTCAAGGGTTTTTGCAATTAATGTCTATAAGTGCTTGTTTGAGAAGGTATTAAGCTGGTTTGGCGACATTGTAAACTTTGCTAAAATTGCAGCGGGCAGGTCGACAGGTTAAATATTTTTGGGGTCAATTGATTATGCGAAGTTGGAGGCGTCTTCGAGAAGTTTTCTTGTGAAATCGAGGAACTGAGCAGCATAAGCGCCGTTTGCAATTTTGTGGTCAACCGAAAGCGTCATATTCATAAGTTTGCGAATTATAACGCTTCCGTTGTCCGAGACGCAGGTATCGGTTATTCGGCCGATGCCGAGGATGCTGCACTGACCGGGGATGACTATTGGAACGAAGGAGTTTACTCCGAGAGAGCCGAGGTTGCTGACGGTGATGCAGGCGCCTTCGAGGTCGGTGAGCAGTAGTTTTCTGCTTTGAGCTTTTTCGATAAGGGCTGTTGTATCTGCGGCGATTTGTTTTACGGTCTTTTTGTGGGCGTCTTTTACGACGGGGACAATGAGGCCATCAGGGGCTGCGACGGCCAAGCCGATATTAATAGCAGAAGGGAGCTTTATGGCGTTGCCGGCCAATTGACCTGTCATAATTGGGAATTTCTGCAGGCCCATTGCAATGGCTTTAATAATAAAATCGTTATAGGAGATGGTTTTGTTCAATTTAGTTCGCAATTCGACAAGGGCAGTAACATCGGCCCTCACGGTCAGATAAAAGCAGGGGAGCTCTCTTTTCGATTTGAGCATTCTATCGGCGGTTAATTTTTGCTTTTTTGTGAGGGGGATTATTTTTCCGACTTTGACTTTTGCCTTAATGTCGATTGTACCAGCAGCTGCAGATGAGGTGCCGAAGGGCTGCTGGGCTGGTTTAACGGCAGCAGCGGTTTTGAGCGAATCAAGAAAGCGTTGGGGGATATTTTCATCCTTATCGCCGAGGACCAGAAGCGGGGCCTCGACAGGTATGGTCTGGTTGACTTTAACAAGGATATTCTTTACGAAGCCGTCGGCGGGCGATTCCATTTCGAGGGTTGCCTTGTCGGTCTCGATTTCAAAGATATAATCACCTTTTTTAACCTCATCGCCAAGTTTGACGAGACAGGCGACAATTGTTGCTTCTTCCATTGTTTGGCCGAGTCGGGGTAATCTTACTTCTTTTGCCATTAATCAAACCTCATATTGCGTGTCAGTTTACAACAGCGGAGGCACCATTTGCCAGTTTTTTCCGAAAAGCATCGGCCTCCCAGCGGTTAATAAAGTTCTGCTCGGCATAATTTAATGTGAGAATTCCGCCGAGGCGGGACGCATTGGTGCGGATAACGAAGGAGTTTTTTACAATGTCCCTGACGGCAAGAGCAATTTTCTCCATACCAACGACAAAAAGTCCTACATCCTTAACTAGAAATGCAACAGGAAGGTTTCCACCTTTTTTGATTAGCCGGGTCAATCTGTGGGCGATTTTTTTCGGATTACAATCCTTTAACCACATCGCAGGGCCGTTGGCGTAAAGCAATTCATCGGGCGTCAGGGCAGGCGGCGTAAGCAGTTTATGTGCATTTTTTTTGCGCCAAAATGCTGCAATTTCATCGTCATAAAAATAGCTGATTGCAGGGGAGCGTCCGGTTGTTTCATAAAACGCCCTGTGAATGCAGAGCTTTACATCGGCAATAATTTCCTGATTTGGCAGTTTTGTCTTAGTAGTTTTTGGCCATTTTAATTTGCTGGTGCAGCGATTTATGACGCTGCGCAGCAGCCGCAAAGCAGCATTGGGGCTGTCAGTGGAAATGAGAAGGCCGTGCTTTTGCAGGAAAAGGACGGCGGGCTTTGCGCCGAACCGGTTTTGATAATCGGCGTTCAATTTCGTAATTTTCTTTGCGAGCGCAAAGCCGGGGTGTGCATAAGGAACCCAAAGAGGAGGCGGGGGAAATCCGAAATTTTTGAAGAGTTTTTCAAGCTCAGCTTGGCCGTTTCTGGCACAGGCAAAAGACAGCACCGCAACAGGATGCAAATGGATGACGCACTTACCGAGCATAGCGTGCAGGTGTGCTTCAATTGACGGGCGGGAGCCGGCAGAGGCCTTATCAACGCAGGCGAGCTGCAGACGCTTGATGACTTTAGTTTCTCTTGCCTGGACGCCGAGTTTGGCTATTGATTTATCCTTTATAATGGTAAGGACCGGAGCCAGACGCAGCTTACACCAGCCGGCGTATTTATCCATATCCTTCAAGTCCGTGCCGCTGGCCTTGATATACATATATTTGCCATCGGGTGTTTTTACAGATGTGTTGCCGCCTCCGCCCTGAATAAGGGCAGGGTCTTTACCCGTGACATTTGATATCTTTATCAAATCCGCTAATGCTTTATTTATTGGAGTCAAACCGTAAAACTTTCCAGCAGTTTTTCTTCTGCCTGCTTTGTCCACAATCCGTTATTCAGACACTCGGCGACCTGTGGCATTTTTTCCTTCAGCTTTGCCAACGGCATAAGAGCCAAACCTTTGCAGGCTGGATATACGATAATTTTACCAGCTATCGACCTGTTTTCAACCGCCTTGATTCCGTCAATGGCACCATCGAGTCCGCAAATGGCTCCAACAGAGATATTGGGGTCGAGTTTGCCGGATTCCGCTTTGGCTAATACTCGCTCCATATCCTCTGGCACAGAACCGCTGGTGCCAATAAAATACAGTTGCTTTTCTATGTAAGCGTCGAGGTCGAGCTTTGCGGTAACCGTCGCAGGCAGACCTGCGAATATGTTTATAATGCCTCCTTTGGCAGCGTTTTTAACCGAAGCATTTACAAGTTCAGATACCGGCGCCATCAACACTATATAATTAAATGTTTCTGCTAACTTTTCCTTAGCTGGATTGTAAGGTTTATATCTGATATTGTGCTTCTTAGCGAGAGGTTCGGTTTTCTCCGACAATGTAGCCAATCTGCCTTCATCCAGGTCGCCGGCAAAAATACTAAGCCCTTCAATTGCCTGACAAACATTCCGTATAACATGCATGGTTCCCATCGGTCCGGCGGCGCCAATAACATTGAGTGTGTCGCCTGACCGGACCTCACCTGTCTTGGGGATATATTCCATAGACGCGGCAGGGTCCGAGCCGGTGGTGCCGACTATTCGAATTCCGCCGTAATGAACCCTGCCCACAGCGGCGACAACGTCTCTGCGAAAACTGCCGCCGCAAAGAACTATATTGAGAAGACCATTCGGAGCAACTTTTGCAAACAAGGCTTCGACTGTTTTCGGCTCAGAGCCGAAATAGACGACATCGTCATAGCCTGCCTCGGTAAGTTCTGATATATTGGCACTGCTTTCTGCAACGCTTAGTTCCGCCGGTGCAGGAAACTTTGAGAACCAGGTTATTTGTGCGGGGTTTCCATAGCGGTTGAACAAGTTGGCAAAAACACCTTCTGTAACATTTACGTCGGCGACAACCAGCATTTGGCCGTCCGGTTTTAATTTTCGCCGTTCCGCAGCAGCGTAGTCATTTTCGACACAGGCCCAGGGCTCTATCAAAGCTGCTGCCGAGGCGGAAAGCTTTTCTGAGAGCGGTATTAACATTGAATCGCCCTGCGGTGAAGTGATGACCCTCTCATCCATCAGCACATACTCCTGAAGGGCCCCTTCTAAGTTATATCCGAAAGCCGCATTAGAGTCGGCTGTGTGCAACCAACGATAATCAGCTTGAATAATAAACCGTCCGCCACGCTTAAAATTCTCTACGGCGGAGCCAACTGCCTCGACTCTAACCACAGTTTCGTGTCCCGGCACCGTGGCAGCTTCGCCCGGGACATAGCTGGGTATCTCCTTAAGCACATCAGCACCAGTGCCGGAGACTATTTCACCCTTACGAACATGCGAGGAAAATTGCTTCAACAATTTAAGGTCGGAAAAGCACAGGCCAACCGCCTCAACCCTGCAAAGAATCTGATGCTCACCGGGTGCGAAAACCTCTTTGCATTTATTAAAGACCAGTTTGCCCGCACCAATTAACTGCACAGCATGCTGTGTCGGCGGTAAATCGGCTATGTTTCGTGTTTTCACGATTTAGCTGCTAACTTTATCTAAACCCTCAAGTTCTGCGGCTTTTTCACGGAAGTGCCGTTGCAAAATACAGTATTTCGGGTATTTTCTTGCTCTTTTTTGCAGAAGATTATAGTCTATCTTTAGTACATAGTAAACGGAATGGTTGAATTGCTATGCCGTATAATATACGAATAGTAAGCACATATCCGCCGCGAAGGTGCGGAATAGGTACGTTTTCGCGGGATTTGGCCAATGCTTTAGAGCATTTCACGGGGGAAGTTGGCTACATAAGGGTTAGTGCAATCGATAATGAGGGCCTGCCTTATGATATTCCTGTGGACCTGATTATTAACCAGAACAATCCTGACTCGTGGGGCCACGCTATAAAGGACATTTTTGCAAGGGCAGGCGAAAGCACGAATCCTACGGTTGTCATATTACAACACGAGTATGGGCTTGACCCGTCCGCAAACGGCAATGCCGGCGAAGGGACTAATTTTGTCGATATGGCCAGGGCGTTTAGCTCCAAAGGAATGACGACGCTGGTGTACCTGCACAGTGTTCTCGATGCACCGAACGACCATCAAAAAATGGTTATACAGGAGCTTGCCAAATACAGCGACGGGTTAATCGTTACAACCGAAAGCGCTATCGGGATTCTTGAGTCGCCCACATACGGAATCGACCATTCAAAACTCAAGCATATCGACCACGGCATCAGGATGCAGCATCCGTCGCATTACGACCGGCTGGCGATAAAGGAGATGTTCGGGCTGAAGGACCGCTTTTTAATTACGACATTAGGGCTGTTGTCGCCCGATAAAGGACTGGAATACAGTATTCGGGGCTACGGCAGATTTTTGCGGGAATCGTGCACGGAGGAGCAGAGGAAGCATATCGTGTATCTAATCGGAGGGGAATACCACCCGGAATTTATAAAAGTAGGGGGCGGGCAGCCATACCGAAGGCATCAGGAGGTGATAAACAAGGCGCTGGAGGAATCCAAGCTGAACTGGTGCAAGGTCAAAGAACTCAGGAACATGGACTTCGAGACATACGATGTCGTTTTTTTTGATACGTTTCTGGATGAGAAGACTTTGCTGCGGTTTTACGGCGCTACAAATGCTATGGTGTTGCCGTATCTGGATATGCAGCAAATATCAAGCGGCGTGCTGGCCGACACCTTGGGAGCAGGCAGAGTTGCGGTGGCAACGAAATTCAGATATGCATTGGAGCTGATACTTTCAAACAGGAAGTGTCCCAAGGGCCTTGTCCTGGGACGGCATACGCGAGGTATTTTAGTTGACCCCGGCGAGGCGTCGGTCGAGCAGATAGCCGAAGCTCTTGATTATTTAATCTTCAATAAGGATAAACGCCTTTTAATGGAAAAGCAAGCTCACCAGAGAGGTTACCAGATGAGGTGGCAAAATACTGGCTGGGCATTGCTTCAGCATATCGAATTTGTCAGAGAGGACAAAGGGATAATAACCGGCAGAGGGATAACATTCAAAAGGGAAAAGCCATCAATCTTCGAGAAGAAAGAGCATTAGCAGCAGGCGGATAGTTTTATGGTAGGGATAGTCAGCAAGCCTGGAACCCGTGAGAAGCTGGAGATACTCAGCGCCGATGCGCAGTATGATTTGGCGTGCGCCTGCGGCAGCAGTAAAGAAGAACACAGAAGACGAAGCGGCCAGGGGAAATGGATATACCCGATAACTCTTCCAAACGGGGGAAAAAGCGTGCTGTTTAAAACGTTGATGTCGAACGTCTGCACGAATGACTGTAAATACTGTCCGCTTAGAGACAATGGGAACGTCCGGCGGTGTAGTCTCGCTGCGGAAGAGACAGCAAAGGTGTTTTTGGATTATTATAACAAAAGAGAAGTCTTCGGCCTGTTTTTAAGCTCAGGGGTGTTTGGGTCGGCTGATGCCACGATGGAAAAGCTTAATCTGGTGGCAAGACTGCTGCGGGAGAAATACAGTTTCCGCGGATATATTCATTTGAAGGTAATACCCGGAGCGAGCGATGCGGCGATTGAGGATGCGCTGTCGCTGGCCAGTGCCGTCTCGCTGAATATCGAGACGCCGGGCCAGGCGAACTTGGCGAGATTGTCACAGAAGAAAAAATATATCCGGGATATCGTCGAGCCAATAAAGCTGATAAGCAGATTGACCCAACGCGGGGCGAAGTATGAAAGGGTCAAGCAGACAACGCAGTTTATCGTTGGTGCGGCAGGGGAGTCGGATGCGGAAATTGTGAAGTATATGTGGGGATTGTATGACAGATTGAAAATGCAAAGGATATATTTCAGCGCTTATCAAAAAGGACTGGGGGACGAGTCTATACCGGGCGAAAAGGCCAAGCTTGAGAAGCCGACGGATGTATTTGTGCGGGAGCATCGGCTATACCAGGTGGATTTTCTGATGCGTAAATACGGGTTTAAGGAGTCGGATATCATTCTTAGCGAAGATGGCAATCTTTCTTTGGATTGTGACCCTAAGCAGGTGTGGGCACAAAATCATCCTGAGGCATTTCCGGTCAATGTGAATCGGGCATCCAAGTGGCAGCTTTTGAGAGTGCCGGGACTTGGGCCGGTAACGATAAAGACAATTTTGGAACGGCGAAGAAACTGGCGGATAAATCGTATCGAGGATTTAGGGAAAGTCGGAGTCAGGTTGAAAAAGGCAAGCAAATATGTTGTTTTTGATTAGCAGGGAGATAGCGCGAGATGACTCCGGCAGAAGAGACGGCGTCAGATAAAATTCTGCGATTTGCAAGAGACAGCAGCATTGATATTAACGGTGGCAGGATAAGAAGGACATCGTCGCGATTCTGCTTGGGGGTTGAGCACGGCGATTACAACGGGACGGAACTTTTCGGTGTGGGAACCGACAGATTCATCTGGCTGGGCTATCGGCCTAACGGCAGCAAACATGTGAAGCTGTTCAGCGGCAATTTCCCAAACGACGGCGTTGTCGAATTTGAGCTTGGGGATGTCCCAAAACCGAAATCTCCCGAAATAGCAGATACGTGGGCGAGATTTCCTTACGGCGTGGATTTTATATTGCATCGTGAAGGTTTCAAACTAAAACAGGGCATAAATGCTGTTATCTATGGCAACATTGTCAGAGGCGGAATGAGCCGGTCGGCTTCGCTGACTTTGAATCTAATTTTATCACTGCTCGATGCCAATAATGTTGAGGTTGAAGACAAATTTAAAATTGTTGATATGGCACAGGCGGTAGAAAACGATTACATCGGTTCGCCCTGCGGGCAGTTAGACCAGATTATGATACTGTTCGGACGGGAGGGTATGGGCACTCATTATAATCCGAGGACAAAAAATATAGATTATGTCCCTCTCGGTGCCGGGGCGACGGATTTTCGCATTGTAGTGCTCGATACGGGGACGGTCCGGTTAGGACTGGAAAAATCGACTTATAAAATTAGAAGAGCCGAGTGTGAAAAACTGGTTTCGCTATTACAAAAGGCTGGGTATAATGTAAACTGCTTGGCTGATATTAAAGAGCATAAAGTTTATGAGCAGATACTTAGTCGGCTTCAGGGCGAATATCCGGATTTGTGTGACCGATTGAAATATATTTTCGGCGCCCAAGAACGATTCTACGAGATGCTTGAGGCCTGGAAGGCTGGCGACATCGAACGCGTCGGAAGTATATTTCGCGAGGATGGTATCGGCCTTCGAGACGATTATAAAATCTCCGGGCCTGAACTGGAGGCGATGTGCGATGTTGCCCGTGGTGTGCCGGGCGTTTTAGGAGAAAGGATGTTGGGGGGTGGGGACAAAGGAGCGGCCGGCGCTTTGGTCAGGGTAGACACTGTCGATGCCTTGAAGTCGGCGGTAGATGCCGTTTATCCGAAAAAGTATCCGGAGTACAAGAATAAATACGCCGTTAGTGTCTGCGAAATTGCGGAAGGAGTCAGGGTTTATGATAATTTGCTTTGACCGGTCTCTTAGACGATTATGACAGAGGAAATTTCCAAACCCGATAAGGCAATGTCCGATGCGGTTGTGTTTGCCAATAAGCAAATCGGGGGAAGGTTCTATCGGCTTGGATTGGAGTTTTCCACAGATGCAGCAGCAGCTTTTGCCAAAGCTGGGCCAGGCCAATTCGCCCAGTTGGACCTTTCCGGTATTGCTCCGCCGCCGGCAGATGCGATAGCGGAGGATTTGCAGGACGCAGCCGGGCGAAAGATATTGCTGCGGAGGCCTTTTAGTTTTTGCGACGTCGGCAGCTGGAGGGAGAAAACCAGAATTGAAATTCTTTATTGTGCATTGGGTCCTGCCACTTTGCGGATGACGACCTTGTCGGCTGGCAATTCGGTCAGCGTAATCGGGCCTTTGGGAAACGGTTTCCAGGCTCCGGCAGGTAAGAAGACGGCCCTGCTGGTAAGCGGCGGAATGGGGGCCGGTCCTTTAATTCATCTGGCAAAGACTATCACAGCTGATTTCCCTGAAGTTGAAGTTATTGCATTTGCTGGCGCAAAGACCAAGGCGGAGCTGCCCTTTGAGACGCCGACGGATGAGATTTCGCAGCAGTTAGGTTACTCGCTGCACGAGTTTGCCAGGTTAGCAGTAGAATCGCAGGTGGCAACCGACGACGGCTCGATAGGATACGAAGGGCTTGTAACGGACTGCTTTCTTCAATGGCTTGGGCAGCGCAGCTTATCAGCAAAGGACACGGTTATTTATAGCTGCGGGCCGGAAAAAATGCTTGCGCGAATGGCAGAGATTGCAGAAAATAAAAAAATCGATTGTCAGGTTAGTATGGAGCGGATGATGGCCTGCGGCTTTGGAGTTTGCCAGAGCTGCGCCGTTAAATGCAAAGTTAATGGTTCAAGCCAGACCATTTATAAGTTATGCTGTAAAGATGGCCCTGTGTTTGATACAAGAGAAGTAATTTTTAGTGCATAATTGTATAGAGGTTAAAATGTTAAAGATTGGAGCAGTTATCCTTACTTTCGGGGCGGTATTTAATTTACTTTTGGCGGCAGGCATACTTATTGCAATTATATTTTTCGGCAAGGATCCACCTATCCTGTATGTTTCGTTTGCGGAGTCAGGGATAGCTAATTTAGATGAACTGACCCTTACAACGTTCAGGTCTTTGGCGGTTTATTTCAATTCGGCCGTAGTGGCATCTTGCATACTTGGTATTTTCGTAATTTGGATGGGTTTGGCACAGGGACATAAATGGGCTTTCTGGGCATTACTGATTACAGCAGGTATCGGTCAGGCATCAGGTTTTGTCGCCGACTCTTTTATAGGCAACAAAACTTTGGTAATTAATATGGTATTCACAGTTTTGTATTTATTAGGAATAGGATTGTCTGGCTTTGGCCTGTGGATGAAGCGAAGTTTTTAGTTCGTAGTGTCATTGCGAGCGCAGCGAAGCAATCTCAACTTCGGCTATGTTCTTTTTGCAGGGGTGGCAAATTATGGATGAAACAGTAGATATATCGGTAGATTTTGCAGGGTTGAAGCTGGCTAATCCCGTCTTCACGGCCTCCGGCACGTGCGGCTACGGCGATGAATTGGCTGATTTTATGGATGTAAACCAGCTCGGTGGTTTCGTCACTAAAAGCGTTACCGTAAAGCCCCGGCTGGGCAACGATACGCCGCGGGTCGTTGAGACGGATTCGGGAATGCTCAACGCAATTGGCTTGGCTAATATCGGCCTGGATGCTTTTCTTGAGGAGAAATTGCCTCTCATCGCTAAACTTACCGTTCCTGTTTTTGTCAATGTCGCAGGCGATACCATCGATGATTACGTCGCGGTCGTGCAGAGATTGGCGACCGAGCAGGCGCTCGCAGGCTTCGAATTGAATATAAGCTGTCCCAATGTCGCCGAAGGCGGGATAAGTTTCGGCACCGACCCGGCGTTAGTTACAGAGATTACTTCGGCTGTGAAAAAAGCGGCGGGAGATAAGGTCCTGATGGTGAAACTCTCGCCCTGCGTTACGGATATTAGCGTAATCGCCCATGCGGCTGTCGAAGCCGGCGCCGATGCGCTTAGCTTAATCAATACCTTCACGGCGATGGTTATCGATATAGAAAGCCGCAAGCCCGTCCTTGCCAATAGGACTGGCGGCCTGTCCGGCCCGGCGATAAAGCCAATCGCAGTATATTTGGTCAATAAGGTGTATAACGAAGTAGCGAAGGAGCGGAGCATACCAATTCTCGGATTAGGTGGTATCCGAACTGCTTCGGACGCCGTCGAATTTATTATCGCCGGCGCAACGGCAGTGGCGGTCGGCACGGCTAATTTCGTCGAGCCAAACTGCACAGTAAAAATCATCGAAGGCCTGAAGAAATATTGTCTCAGCCATAATATCACGAATCTCAAAGAGCTGATTGGGTCACTTGGGTAGGGTAAAATTGGCTTCGTTTGGGTTCGTTTTGAACGGTTCACCGTCCTAAGTTTTTGGTTGTTAATCATTGTCATTACTACACTTACAAGCATTTTTGGCTTTCTGAAAATTGGCTTCGTTTTGAACGGTTAACCGTTTTAACTCTTTCATATTTCATTGTTGATAGAGAGTCTCCGATGGGGTTTCCGTCTGTCTTACAAACGGCAAAACTCCGCTACAAAATATAAACTATCAAGTCGTTTCTGACCCGGGCCTGCCGGCCCCAAGACCATCGCCCTGCTGGGCGAATAAGAGCAGATACAGCCCTTCTATAATTGGACGGACTTGCGCGAATGATGCGAAAATTCCGGGGTTTCTGGAGGGGCGGTTTTGGCTAAGTCGTTATAGCGTAAGGAATAAAAAATTTTTGCGATTTTGCCATTTTAGGTGTGCAGGTACCTGCGCATTTGATTGAATTCCGCTCAAACGCCGCGGGGGCTTTTACAATTTTGCTGTTGTTTCCGTAAGCCGCGATGAGGAACCAGTGTATTACGCAGTCCGCAGGACGGAGTAAATAGGAAAGATGGCCGAACTGGAGGACGCAACAGCAAAGATATGTAAATTTAGTATCTGAGCGGGAGGCAGGAAAAGGAAGTTTTTAGGATAGGTAAGGTAGGGGATTGGGAAAAATAATTTTTTGGGAACTAAATTTTCTTGGTGGTGTCAAAGAAGAATAGGGAACCTTGAAGGCCGATAATATATGATATTCTCGACCATAAATTGTGATATATTTATTTGAAGGGAGTGAAAATGAAGAGGAAATCAGTTTTTATATTAGCAATAGTATCGTGTAGTATTTGCTTTTGGTGTTCTGACTTAGCCTGCGGTGGATATATATTCGACACAAAGTGGGGTGAACGAGGCGTGGGTGATGGTCAATTTTATGGTCCGACGGGAATCTCACTGGATACATCAGGGAATGTTTATGTCGCAGATACAAGCAACCGACGCATCCAGAAGTTCACTTCAGATGGAACATTTATCCTCAAATGGGGGAGAAACGGCGGAGATGGTTCATCTGGCTCAGGTGACGGTGAGTTTCGCAATCCAAGAGGTCTGACGGTGGATTCTTATGGAAATGTCTATGTAGCTGATTCGGAAAATGACCGCGTTCAGAAGTTTAATTCGGATGGAGTGTTTATTACCAAGTGGGATTCTTATTGGGGAGTTGATATTGCGATAGATTCTTTTGGGAACACTTATATAGGCGAACAAAGCGTTGTTAATGGAAACATTAGAAAGTACAGTCCCGATGGAACGGTCGTTGACGAATGGGAAACAGGAGGTACACCGAGCGGCATAGCAGTAGACACATTAGGAAATGTTTACACCGCTTGTAGGTCTGACAATATAATCCAAAAATACAGTCCTGACGGAACATTACTTACTCAATGGGGTTCAAAGGGTTCGGGAGAGGGGGAATTTATGGACCCAAGGGGCGTGGAAGTAGATATGTTTGGAAATGTTTATGTGGCTGATAGTGCTAATAATCGTATTCAAAAATTCACTTCAGATGGGACATTCATTACTCAATGGGGTTCATATGGTTCTGGTGACGGTCAATTCCATTTGCCTTATAATATAGCAGTGACACCGATGGGAGACTGTGTGTACGTAGCTGATGCTTATAATGACCGTATTCAAAGGTTTGTAATTCCAGAACCGGTGACAGTTTTGCTATTGGGGCTGGGAGGATTGGCCGTGCTTGGCCGTGGGAAACACACCTGATTAACAACTGACATTAAAGATTATTTGATGGTTATAACGCCAGCGCAGAAAAACGCTGGCGTTTTTGTTTTAACGGATTGGTGGTTGAAAGTTGAGGAAAATGGGGTAGAATCTTTGTTTTTAATGTGTGAAGGTGCGAAAGTTTGAAAGAATCAAAGACAAACCAGAGGGCGGGATGATTATTCGAGATGAGAGGCCGGGGGACATCAGGGCTATTACGGAAGTTACCGCTGCGGCTTTTGCGGATTGTCCGTACGGCAACCATACGGAGCAGTTTATTATTCAGGCATTGAGGAAAGCCGGTGTGCTGAGTGTTTCACTGGTGGCGGAAATTGATGGAAAGGTGGTTGGGCATATCGCGTTTTCTCCTGTGACGGTTGACGGCAAGAAGTGCGGCTGGTACGGGCTGGGACCTGTTTCGGTGCTGCCGGGGCGGCAGCGGCAGGGGGTTGGAAAAGCACTGATACTGGCGGGGCTGGAGCGGCTCAGGGCGGCCGGCGGAAAAGGGTGTGTGCTGGTGGGCGATGCCGGATACTATGAGCGGTTTGGGTTCCGGAACTTGTCGGAGCTGGTCCTTGAGGGGGTGCCAAAGGAGAATTTCCTGGCTTTGCCGTTTGGAGAAGAAAAGGCGGAGGGGGTTGTCGTATTTCATGAGGGGTTTGGCGCCACAGAGTAAAAGGAGAAAATGACTATGGAATTTAACCGGAAATCTAAAATCTTCGTTATTTTAATGTTTTGTATTTTTCTTGTCACTTCCTGCCCAGAGGTCAAAACAAAGAGATTGAAAACCGGAAATGTGATATTCATTCATCCTGACGGCAGCGGGGCATCAATGTGGGGCGTTTTACGACTGCTGGAAAAAGGGCCGGATGGAAATACCAACTGGGACAAGATGGAGCAGATGGGACTGTATCGCGGACACCTGAAAAATTCAACCAACAGCAGTTCCCACGGCGGGGCCACAGTTCATGCCTTCGGAGTAAAAGCAGATTATGATGCCTTTGGAATAAATCCACAAAAGCCGATTAAGTCTTTGTCCGGGAAAGACTACAGTATCATGGTCGAAGCGAAAAAGGGCGGAAAGACTATCGCCCTGATAAACAGCGGTCATATTTGCGAACCCGGAACCGGCGTTTTTGTCGCCAATGTTCCAAATCGAAATATGTCGGATGCAATTTCAGAACAAATCATTTTCAGCGGTGCTGATATCATTATGGCCGGCGGAGAAGAGTTACTGCTTCCAGAAGGTCAAATCGGCAGACATAGCAAGCCGGGTAAGCGAAAAGACGGGAAAAACCTTATCGAAGAAGCGGAAAAACTTGGTTATACCATTGTCTATAACAGAGAAGAGTTATTAAACCTTCCACTAAATACAGAAAAAGTATTAGGCGTTTTTTCTGCCAGCCATACGTTTAACGACCAAACAGAAGAAGAGCTCAGGGAAAAGGGACTTCCCTTGTATAATGAAAGCGCGCCGTCTCTCGCAGAAATGACGGAGAAAGCGCTAGAAATAATAAAGCATAAAGGAAAAAACTTCTTTATGGTCGTAGAAGAAGAAGGCACAGACAATTTTTCAAATGAGAACAATGCCAAAGGGACATTGGAAGCATTAAGCAGAGCTGATGCAGCAATTGGGGTGGCTATGAAATATATTGAGAAAAACCCTAATACGTTGTTGATTACCGCAGCGGATAGCGACGCGAGTGGTATGGAAGTGGTGAACGTTCGAGATTCAAATAAATTTGAAGAACCATTGCCGCCAACAGAATCGAATGGTGCGCCTTTAGATGGTAGAGAAGGAACGGGCACGCCGCCTTTTATTGCCGCACCAGACCAGTTTGGCAATCGCCTGCGTTTTGGCATTTGCTGGGCTTCCGGCGACGATGTTGCCGGCGGTGTGATTGCTAAAGCACATGGTTTAAACTCGGAAATACTTGCTAATAATGTCGATAATACAGACATCTACCGACTCATATACGCTACATTATTTGGAGTTAAATTACCTAAATGATTTTCAATAATATTTATTTTAGACTATGCCAGGGCACAGGCTGGCGGAAAGGGAGGAGGAAAATTAAAAATCAAAATTTAAATTGCAAAATTGTGGAGCCGCTACGCGGGGATTATTAAAGAGGGCGAAGTAAGTAAAAAAGAAGGCCGAACCCACAGGGCAAGCTGGAGGACGCAACAGCAAATAGAACGGAGTAATATCCGAGCAGAAGGCAGCAACAGCAAAATTTCTTTCTTGCTCTTATCACACACAATGCCGGCATAAAGTCGGTGGAAATCTGCGGAATAAGGGAATTTCCTGCAAATTTTCTCAAAATTTTTCAAAAAAAGTGTAACAAATCGCTGTTTTGCGGACATTTAACTATAAAGGCGTATTAGGCAGAAAAATGTATAATTAAAATAGCCTTTGACTGGGGGTAAAAGGCAGGAAAGAAGGGGAAGTATATGAGAGAGGAAACACATCTCAAGTTTGTTGTAATTTCAGTATTTTTGGCCTTCACGGCCCTGTCCGCCGCCGTGGCAAGCCAGGCTTTGGGCGTCAGCTACAAAGTAATCGATTTGCACCCCCCCAAAGGATTCGGTTCCACTTGTGCTACCAGCGTTAGCGGCACACAGCAGGTCGGCTACGGGGGCAACGAATTCATCGCCCTGCTCTGGAACAGTAGCGCTGCAAGCTGGACCGATTTGACTCCGAGCGGATTTTATGATTCTTGGGCTTACGGGACCAATGGCACTCAACAGGTCGGAGGTGGTTATGGCTCTGCTACAGGTGGCCACCACCACGCCTTGCTTTGGAACGGCAGTGCTGCAAGCTTCGTCGATTTACACCCCAGCGGATTTACCTATTCTGAAGCTTATGGAATCAGCAGCGCTCAGCAGGTTGGTTTTGGTTCTGGTTCGGCCACAGGTGGAAACGTTCACGCCTTGCTCTGGAACGGTAGTGCCGAAAGTTACATCGATTTGAACCCCAGCGGATTCTATGGGTCTTATGCTTTAGGAACCAATGACACACAACAGGTCGGCGAGGGTTATAGTGAGGCATATGGTAACGAACACGCCTTACTCTGGAGCGGAACTGCCGCAAGCTGCATCGATTTGAATCCCGCCGGATTCTTTGAATCTTGTGCTTACGGTATCAGCGGCACTCAGCAGGTTGGTTTTGGTTGGGGGCCAGGCATCCACGCAGTTCTCTGGAACGGCAGTGCCGAAAGTTACATCGATTTGAACCCCAGCGGATTCATTGAATCCTATGCTTATGGAACCAACGGCACACAGCAGGTCGGCTATGGTTCGGGTTCGGCCACAGGGGGTGACTATGTCGACCACGCCTTGCTTTGGAGTGGGACTGCGGATAGTTTTATCGACCTGCATCAATTCTTGCCAGCGAAATTTAGTGAATCCCGTGCTTTTGGTATTGATAGTTTCGGGAACGTCGTTGGCTTTGCAAGTGGTAGTACAACCCTCGGCCATGCTATTCTTTGGCAACCCATCCCCGAACCGGCCACAATTTTCCTGCTTGGCCTCGGTGCGGCGTTCTTAAGAAAACCTAAAAGAAGAGATAAACCCGTCGAGTAAATCGGCGGGTCTTCGGATTGGGGCGGAATGATGCTACAGGGGGAATTGCGGGTTTACTACCGTTATATTTTCTTTCAACCTCACACTTAACTACCGGAGTAAAATTGCCGATGATAAAACATTAACACAATATAACTTTTTACTTTTTGGGAGAGCTATTATGGAAAAATCGATTAGAAAATTGGCTTTAGTTGCTTTCGTGGCAATTATCTTTGCCCATAGTGCTATCGCCGCAGATACAGTTTCCGTAGAGTCGGAGGGCATAATCTCAGTTAAGAAATGCTTAGCGAGAGACTTTCACATCAATGTGGAAAGTAACAAGGATGTCTACCACAACAGAGACGTTCTCAAATTGGCTGTCAAGCTTATCAACAACAGCCCACAACCGGTCTTCATCGGTTTATGTCCTGTCGAGGCCGTGCCCGTCGAAGTGAATGAGGTTGAAATCGAGGATGTTTTCGAAGGTGTTCTGGATGACCTGGATGTGGATGTAGCGATTATTCCGTATCGACCGCGTATAATTGGCTATGCCACATTGACTCGGCTTGGTCCAAGCCCGGTTCCTTACCTGGTTCCCTATGCCGAAGAAGCCTCGATTGTAAAGCCGGTACCCAAAAAGACCAAAAAGATTCGCTTACCTCTTTTCGGCTCTCCAAGGGTACCCAGCCACAGCACAAGGATTATTTCCACCGCTAACATTTTGTTAGCATGCCCATTACTTGAGGAGGCTGAGGCTGTTCCTCTTGAAACCGAACCTGCTGAGGCTAAGGAAATCGAGATAATTCCAGCTATTGCCCGTTATATTGCTCTTAAGCCCGGATACTACCTGCTTGATTGTCATATCGAGAAAATTTGTGGTACGAGAAAAGCACAGGCTCAAAAGATTATTCAAATAAGACGAAGAATACTCAAGCCTGTCCAGGCAGAGCCGGTACCGACAAACTTGGTGAAACCAGCACCTGTGAAATAACGAACTACAACACGCTATTATAAACAAGCCCTGCTCCCTTACAAGGTGAGACAGGGCTTGTTTTTTAACAAAGGCCTGAACCTCCAACATAAAGTAAGGATAGACACATAGGTCTACCCCTACCAGGTCCGCCCGTACAAGATTTGTTGAATCTCACGGCAAATTAAGCTACATTTATGCGGTTATGAGCAAAAAGCCAATCAAGCCACGTCTAATTGCCTTCGAAGTTACCCGGCGATGCCGATATAGCTGCCGGCACTGCCGGGCAAACGCCGGCGCCACTGCTGAAGAAGAGTTGACTACAAAGGACTGCAAAAAAATAATCAAGGCCATAGCGAAGTATGTAAGCTTGCCCCCGCGAAAGCGGGGGTGCGTTTTGATATTTACCGGCGGCGAGCCGATGGAACGGAAAGATATTTACGAACTTATTCGATATGCACGCAAAATCGGCCTTAGGCCGGTGTTGGCCACCTGCGGGTATCTTATTAACGAGAAAACAATTCTCAGATTAAAGAAGGCGGGTGTTACGGCTTTATCTTTTTCGATTGACGGGGTCAACGCGGAAACACACGATAAGTTCAGAGGGACAGCTGGAGCTTTCGATTCGACAATTAACGCCGCTAAAATAGCCCGCAAGGCGCGAGTTCGTTTCCAGATTAATACCACATTCAGCAAAGTTAATGCCGGCGAGGTCATCGGCATAGCAGAGCTTGCCAAGAATATAGGTGCTTATTGCTTCAATCCGTTTATTCTCGTTCCGACCGGCAGGGGCAGTGAGATTGCCAATGAGATTCTCGACCCTGTGGAATACGAAGCATTGCTGAATGAATTGCTACGGATAAAGTTAAAAGCGGAAATTAAAGTGAGGTTAACGTGCGGGCCACAATTTGCGCGGGTATGCAGGCAGGCGGAAGCTAAAGGACTAATGAAGGACGTGGCTGGCTGTATGGGCGGCAGGGGGTTCGGGTTCATAAGCTATCGCGGCGACGTGCAAATCTGCGGCTTTCTCGATGTGCCGGCGGGCAATCTAATCGAGAACAATTTCAATTTCAAAAAGATTTGGGAGGAGTCGCAATTCCTGAAAGAGATTCGCAATGTATCAGAATACACGGGCAGATGCAGGACTTGTGAATACGTCGGTATCTGCGGAGGGTGCAGGGCGAGGGCATATGCGGCCAGCGGCGATTATCTGGATGAGGACCCGGTTTGTGATTACCAGCGAGGAGAAAAAGGGTGAGCGTGCGTTTGGGGAAACTGCAGAGACAGTTGTGCAATGCGCTTCAGGAAGGGCTGCCGATTTGTCGCAAGCCATACGCTGATTTGGCAAAATTTCTTGGCAGCGATGAGAAAACGGTTTTACAAGAAATCGAACAGCTAAAAAAAGCGGGGATTATCCGGCGGATTTGTGCAATAATAAACTGCCGTGCACTGGGTATGGTAAGCACTTTGGTTACTGCACATATTCCGGAAGAGAACCTGCAGGAGGTTACTGAAGCAGTTAGCAGCTTAGAAAATGTCTCCCATAATTATTTGAGGGTGCATTACTACAATTTATGGTTCACATTACAGGCCAGTTCACCCAAGCAAATCGAGGTTACGATATCGAATCTTTCCGGCCAATTCGGAATTGATTTTTATAGTCTGCCGGTCGAACGTGTTTTTAAGCTTGATGTTCGCTTCGATGCCGAGGGCGAGGGACAGTTCAGCGATACCGGGCAGGTTCCGAAAGGTGAAGCGGTGAAGCTGAATGAAACGGAGAAACAAATACTCTCGAAATTAGAGGCCGATTTAGATGTGGTTTCGGAACCCTTTGATTTTTTGTGCAGCGAAGGATTAAAGATTGAAGAGGTTTTGCGGATTACACAGGGGTTGATTGATAAGGGGGTCATTCGGCGTATAGCGGCGGTAGTTGACCATCACAAGTTAGGATTTGTCGTGAATGTCCTTTTTTGCTGCAAAGTCCCACAAAGCAAAATCGTCGAGGCAGGCCAGGCTCTGGCTCGTTTCGGGATGGTGACTCATTGCTATGAAAGGAAACCTGCTGAAAATTGGCCTTATAATCTGTATGCAATGATGCACGGCAAAAGTATGGGCGAGATTCAGCACTTGATAAACAAATTTACCGAGGCGGAAAGGATAGATTCATTTGAATTACTGCCGACGGCGGAGGAATTGAAAAAAGAGCCGATTAGACACAGATTCAATTAGACGTTAAACCTGAAATTAATAATGTCGCCATCCTGAACGACATAATTTTTGCCTTCGATACGGATTTTGCCGGCGGCCTTGACGGCCTTTTCGTTGCCGAGGTTTTTCAGGTCGTCGAAGCTGAAGATTTCAGCTCTAATAAAGCCACGTTTAATGTCGGTATGGACTTTTCCGGCTGCGTCGAGGGCAGAGGTTGCCTTCTTTATAGGCCAGGCGCGCAGCTCATCCGAGACAACCGTTAAAAAGCTGATTACCCCCAACGCCGAATAGCAGCTATTGACGAATTTGCCTGCTTCCGGCTCGGTTATTCCCAAATCAGCCATAAATTCCCGCCTGCTGTCGGGGTCTAATTGAGCCAGCTCATATTCCAGCTTGGCACAAAGTGTAATAACCGGCACGGAGCTGTCGACTACGCCGGTGAAATCGAATTTTGCGTCTAAATGCTTCTCGCCAGTGTTTACCACTACAACCATCGGCTTTAAGGTCAGGAAGCCGAGCGATTTTATTATTTCGAGTTGCTCATCTGTTTCGATAACAGTGCTAATCGGCTTTTCGGATTCAATTGCCTGCTGTAATTTTTTCTGCAGTTCCAATTCCGCTTTATCCTTATCGTGTGCGTGGGCCTGGGCGGGTTTATGAATCTGCTTTTCGAGGTTTTCTATGCGGGTCGTAACAAGCTCCAAATCGGTAAGCAGTAATTCGGTTTTTAGCTCTGTTAAATCTCTGGCAGGGTCTATGCTGCCTCGGTATGGCGGCACAGCCGGATTTTCAAACGCCCGCACAACCAGAACGAGTAAGTCGGTGGTTCTTATCTGGTTAATCAGCCGTCGCGCAGCCGCACGGCCGTGCTCATCGGTAAAATTGAAGCCGGGCAGGTCGAGACAATCAATTGTCGCGTATGTTGTCTTCTTCGGCTTGTAATATTCGGTCAACCAGTCGAGCCGAGCGTCGGGAACAGACACAATAGCTTCTTCAATCCTCGTCGAGCCGACCGGCGGGATTGCTTTGCCGCTTAGTCCCGCAAAGAGCGTGCTCTTACCTGATTCCAACAAACCGATTAATGCGACTTTCAAATGGTCATCTCCTTATTAACATCGCAATCCGATAGTGATTATAGAATGGTTATATGCGGAAAACAAGCATTAACATAAACGGCAGAAAGGCGGTTTTTATCTTGCTTGATTTCTCCGGAGTGCGTAAAATTAAGCGGCAAAAGTAAAAAAAGAATATGGTATCATCAGGAAAGGATGGTGTATGTCTAAGAGTCATGACATTAGAAGAGAAACAAAAAAGAAGCCGCAAAGGACATTAAAAGAAAAACGCCTTGCGAAAAAAGCCAAAAGACAAGGCCTCGTATAAACAAAATCCGCCGCAGGTGGGCAAATGTCGAATTACTTATAGATACTGCCTCCGTGAGAGTCGTACGCGACAACGGCGGGAAAATCAACGACCTGCAGTTTCCTAACGGCTTCGGTCCCTAAATCTTCATAAGCGATTATCTCCGCAGAAACGATATGCTTGCTGAGCAATGCTCCGGCTCCGCCGATAGCAGAAAGATGGACGGCACCATATTTTTTCAGCGCATCTCTGACCTCGATACTGCGATAACCTTTTCCAATCATTGCTTTAAGACCATTGGCAATCAGCCTGGGACTAAAGGCATCCATTCTCGATGAGGTAGTAGGCCCGGCAGCGCCGATTGCTCTTCCGGGGCGAGCGGGCGTAGGGCCGACAAAGTAAATGACCGCTCCTTCAAGCTCAAACGGTAATCTCTGTCCTGTTTCTATTGCTTCGCATAATCTTTTATGGGCCATATCACGAGCGGTATAGATTATGCCGGTGATGAGAACCTCATCGCCTGCTTTCAGCGAACGCACGACGGAATCGGTCAGAGGCGGCTGCAATTTTTTTATTTGGCCCATATCTTTTATTTTCCTGCCAGCGAAAACACAGAGAGTTTACAATATATCAGTGTTTTTTGCGAATTGAAAGCACAAAAATCCGAAGGGTCGAAGGAGCAGGTTTTAATGAAATGCGGGGGGTGCCTGCGTGAGGGTTACTTTATACTTTCTCCCGCAACTTGTTGATATAATATCGATATATGCAAAAAACACAGAAGCGGCGAAACGGCATAACCAGGTTCTTAAGCGATTGACCGACCGATAATAAGATATTGCTTAAGGCTGAAAAAGTTCGACATATTTTCCAATAAAATATCGTTAAATTCCTCTAAGAGCATATCTTAGGGCTGTTTTTTCAGAAAATACGAGGATAAGATTTTTTTGGTCAAGTAGATTCAAAATAGCTCCGAATAACTGAAAGGATACCGTTTAATTTCAATACGAAAATGAGGGCATTTAATCATGTTCAAAGAAGAGAGAGATTACAATAAATTTTCATGGAACGATATCGGAGATATTCAACAAGGTCGGCCAAACTTAGGACCAATGGCTCCTGTGACGGTGTATCGTCTGCTTCAATATACAATGCGAGATGTATTGATTAGCGAATTCGATGTTGAGACGGCTAACGATATTCTTCGGAAGGCAGGAAAACTTGCCGGCGAACAATTTTGCAAAAATGTATTAAATACTGATTTAGGACTGAGTGAATTCGTCGCAGAACTTCAAAAAAAATTAAAAGATACCAAAGTCGGAATTCTCAAAGTCGAGCAGATTGATTTTGACAGTTTGGATATGATTTTGACTGTTGCAGAGGATTTAGACTGTTCAGGACTGCCTATTACTAATGAAGTGGTCTGTCAATACGATGAAGGATTCATCGCGGGGGTTCTCAAGGCTTATTCAGGTAAGGATTTTCACGTTGAAGAAGTGGATTGCTGGGCCAACGGAGATAGAGTGTGCAGATTTGCCGTAAAGGTATTAAAACCGGTCGAGAATGCAGTCTGAAGAGAAAAAACTTATCCGTGATGTTGGCGAAAGACTCTATAATCTTCTAAAGGGTAAAATACCCGAAAAGATTGACCCTTCTAATTATACCGATGAAATCGAGAGGGAATTTTTGACGGTCGTCAACGAGTTTATCGAATCTTTCTCCGAAGCTCATCTATTTGCGCAAGCCCTTTCAAATGGCCAACTAAACCATTCTCTACCTAAACCCTACAACCTTTTGTCCTCTCCTTTTAAACAATTACATTCCCAACTAGTGCACCTGACTTGGCAGGCGGAAAGGATTGCGGCAGGTGATTATAATCAGCGTGTTGATTTTATGGGTGATTTTTCAAAAGCATTTAATTCGATGGTTGTTAAATTAGCCGACAGAGAGAAAGACTTAAAGCAGGCACACGATGAATTGGAAATAAAGGTTAAGCAGCGCACTGCTGAGTTAGCCGAAACGAACGAATTGCTAAAGCAGGACATTGTCAAGCGCAAACAAGCCGAAGAATGCCTGCGAGCATTTATCAGAGAATTAGCATGTTTGAATGAACAACTTCAGGATTTCGCGCATATAGCGGCCCATGATTTGAAGACACCCCTGCGGGGTGTTAGAAATTTGGCTTATTGGATAGTGGAAGATTATCATGATAAGTTTGATGAACAAGGCCGGGAGCAAGTTAAGCTGCTTGTCAGAAGAGTGGATCAAATGGACAAGCTCGTCGATGGCATGCTGCGATATTCGGAAATTAAGCGTACTAATCGAAAAGAACAAGAAGTAGATTTGAATTCCCTGCTATCAGAAGTAATCAATAAACTTGAATTGCCGGCAAACATTGAAATAACCGTGGAGAACCATCTGCCAATTATAATATGCGAAAAAATACTTATTAAACAATTATTTGAATGTCTTTTAAGTAACGCTATCAAATATACGGATAAACCAAAGGGCCAAGTAAAAATCGGCTGTGTGGAGGAGCACGACTTCTGGAAATTTAGAATTACCGACAACGGACAGGGGATTGAAGAAGAATACTTTGAAAAAATCTTCCAAATATTCCAGACTTTGAACAAACACGACGAATTTGATGAAAGTGTCGGTATTGGCCTTACTATAGCGAGGAAAATCATCGAGTTGTACAATGGCAAAATTTGGGTGGAGTCAATACCCCGAGAAGGTAGCAGTTTCTTCTTCACATTTCCAAAACATCTATGCAATATTGCAGAGTATACAAAGCTTGAAGCAAATATTGCCACTTGTTGATAGCTGCATAGACACTACCAACCTGGCCTGCATACCAAAATAGTTATATATGTTGCGCTAGATGATATTGCCACCTACTGAATAGTGGCAATGCGTCCACTCATTCCCGCATCCACCCACTAATTCACTAATCCTCCCATTGACTAATTCTCTTTTCTGTATTTTCCCTCCACTTTTGCGAATTGAAAAACTTAGGATTTTCTTTGAATTGTGCGAAGTACGGCTATAATATTATTATCATGGCTAAATATCCTGTATTTCTCGAGCTGAGCGGTCGTCGTGTGGTTGTGGTTGGCGGTGGGGTGGTGGCGGCACAAAAGGCCCAGGCGCTGCTGGCAGCAGGGGCGCGGCTGGTGGTGGTATCAAAAGACATCGATGATGCTCTAATCGCACTTTGTCAGGGCACCAATACCGAATTGATAAAATCCAGATATTCCAAAAATTATATCGCCGAAGCAGCATTAGTTATAGCAGCAACAAACGATGAGCAGCTCAACAAACGAATCTATAAAGATTGCCAGGAGTTGGAGATTTTATGCAATGTAGTTGATGCACCGGAACTTTGTGATTTTATTGTGCCTGCTGTCGTGAAGCGAGGTGACCTGCAGGTGGCCATTGGCACTGAGGGACATTGCCCCGCCTACGCCGGTCATTTACGAAAGAAATTAGAGCAGACCATAACCATCCAACACGGCGAGTTTCTGGCTGAACTGGAAAACTTGCGAAAACATATCATCAAAGATGTGCCGAACCAGACCGAGCGCAAGGCCTTGTTAGGCGAGCTGGTTGACGACAAGTCGTTCGAGTATTTTGTTCAGAATGGCCCCCAAGCCTGGTACAATTACGCCCAGCAAATTGTGCAGAGTTGCAAGGTTAGAAATCAATAATTCGGCGGCCGGCTTTGATTTCCCGGCCTTAATTCATCCTCTATAGCCGCCGATTCTGTTGCTTGAGAACAGGCCTTAACGCCGTAAAAAAGAAGTAACATCGCTGCTAAAAAGAACCATAAGCCGATATAGGGAATTCTAACGAAAGCGCACTCGAAAATTGTTTTGACAATGATAACCGGAGTTAATGCCGTTACCGCCAGGCGGATAAGAGCAGGGTAAGACAATTTGGTTTTGCACCAGGCGGCAAAAATCAGCCCGATTGCCGCGTAGATAAGAGACTGAATAATCCGAAAAGCGAAAGAGCCGGCAAGAACGAACGGATAAAGCATAGGAACAAGCACCTTTTTGGTGATGTCCAGCCATTTCATAATTGTACTCTGCTCCAGAACAAAATGCTTAATTTGTGAAAGGTCATATGTTCGGACTTCTGTTTCGCTTTGGCGCGATAACAGCTTTGTCTTTGTCAGTAAAACGAATGCGTCAGTATCGTCTAAGGACTGGATTTGACCAGTCGTATCAATGATGGCGGCAACTTTATTACTGTCAGGGTTGTTATAATCGGGCACCGTAATGTAATAAGGCTGCGGCTCATCTATGTGAACCTCGCCTTTTTCAATTGTAATTTTGGGGATCTGATTGACCAGTTGGGGCGACTGTTCATCAATAAAAGCCGACAGGACCTTGTGGAGCTTGAACATTCTTGGAACCGTGCAAACTGCCAAAAGCAGGAATAGATACCCGTATGCGACTCCCTTCCAGTTCAGGCCAACATCCCTATATAGCTCCGCAGAAAAAAAAGAGAATACCGGGATATGAATAATTGAAAATTTTTTCATATGTGGCTCCTTCCACAATCGGTCTGTCAAGCCTTGATTTTGTCGATAGTCACCCGCAGGAAGTTTTGGCGGTGGCCGATACGCCTTTTGCTGTTTTTGCGCCTGCGAAAATGTGTTGGGTAGAGCTTCTCGCCTTTAATAACAGCATTTGCTGTGGTGTTCTTAAATGAGGCAACAACCTTTGCACCTTTTACTAAGGGTGTGCCGATTTTGACTTTTTCACCGTCGCTTACAAACAAAACTTTATCCAGTTCAATCGTCGCGGCATCGGGCGAAACGTCGGTCAATTCGATATTTATGCAATCGCCTTCGGCGAGCTTATACTGCTTTCCGCCCTGTTCAATCACTGCATACATTCCAAAAACTCCTGAGATTTATCTTTCAAAATTCGGATAGTTGAGAAATTTTATGTGTTCTTTTCTTTTTTGTAAAGCAAATTATCAGATATTTTTGTATGCTATTAAAAGATAACGGCGACTTTTGGAGCGATTTATGCAGGTAGCTATGATAGGTGACAAAATCGTGCCGCTGGACGAGCTTGAGCCGATTTACAATGACCGCGGTGTCTACTTCGGCGACGGGGTTTATGAAGTTCTGCGAAGTTACAACGGCAAAATCTTTGCGCTTGAAGAGCACCTGCGGAGACTGGCCAGAAGCTTATCCGAAATTGGAATAGTCAGCGTGGACATCGACCAGATTCGCTCCCGGATAAAAAAGGCCTTCGAGACTGCCGGCATTTCCGATGCCAAGATATATTTTCATATTACCCGCGGTTCGGCACCTCGCAGCCATACCTGGAAGGCCGACTTAAAGCCAAATTTTTTTCTAACTGTTACAGAATTGGCTGATAGTTCGGAAGAAAAAAGCAAAGGTATTGCAGTATCGACTCATCCTGACTGGCGATGGAAAAGATGCGACATAAAATCGCTGAATCTTTTAGCGAATGTCCTTGCCCGTCAGGATGCAGAGAAAAAAGGTTGTGCTGAGGCGATATTTGTTGACGACGCAGGCTTGATAACCGAAGGGGCTGGCTCGGCATTTTTTGCTGTTCTTGGACAGACGCTGCAAACCGCGCCGCTGACGGCTAATATTCTGCCTTCGGTTACGCGCAAATTTGTGATTGAAGCGGCAAAGAATATCGGATTGGAAGTAGTCGAAGAATCATTGACGCTGCAGCAGGTAAAAGATGCGGACGAACTTTTTATTGCCGTAACCACTAAAGATATTGTCCCTGTAGTGAAATTCGACGGCAAGGCCGTCGGAAACGGTAAGCCAGGAAAATATACGAAGCAGCTTATGCAGGAATTTCGCTCTTTTATTCCGTAATCTTGCAGCTTTTTGTTCTTAATTGACAGTTTTTGGCGAAGAGATTATTTTGTAGCTGTTGCGCCCGTAGCTCAATTGGATAGAGTGATGGGCTTCGAACCCATAGGTTGCAGGTCCGAGTCCTGCCGGGCGCGTTGGTTGAAAGTTAAGAACTTGTAAGTAGTTATGTTAGTAACCTTTCTTTTCCCCTTCGAAATCAGCCTGAGTTCGTCGGTGTTGGTCGCGTTTGCACGGCACCATTTACTCCTTGATAAAATAAAGGATTTGTGATATATAATAATCTTTCAAGACGAGCGGGAAAGACGGTTTTTGCCGCCAGCGATTGGTTTTTCAGGGAGGTTGGAATGATGAAGTCACAGGCAGATACGAGGTGTTGCGGAGGACGCCATATAGGGATTCTTCAAACCAGGTCTATTAAAATTTTTGTTTGTATGATTCTTTGTTCGCTCACGCCAGTTTATGCTGCCACGCCTTGGCTGCACACGGATGCCAATAAAATTAAAGACCCTGTTGGAAATGTTGTTGTTCTCAGGGGTGTCGATACGATTGACTTGGGCGCCGTTGAACTATGGCGGGGAGGCGCAATCAAATTGATTGACCGGCTGACGGACAAGAACGATTCGCAGGGGGATTCTCCGGGCTGGTATCCGAGGGTCATCCGGCTTGCGATTTATCCGTCTGACGAGGAAGATTTTGACAGTCCTTTCACATTCACCCCGGGTAATGACACCTACTACGACTCACTTCTGCGGCCTGTTGTTGATCACTGCAAAACCAAGGACCTTTATGTAATCATCGACTGGCATTATGTCGGTGATGATACCTGGACCAAAGTTACGCAGACAAGTGCGTTCTGGTCGTATATGGCACCGAGATTTGCCAACGACAGCCACGTTCTTTTCGAGCTTTTCAACGAGCCTCTAAATACATCGCCGGGTGATGAAACGGCAGACTGGCTCAGCTGCAGGACTGATATGCAAACGTGGATTGACATCATTCGGACTTATGCACCCCACAATCTTATCCTTGTCGCAGGGCCAAGCTGGTCTCAAGCTATTGGGCCGGCGGCGGCCTATCCCCTTACCGGAGATAACATCGTAATTGTATCTCACATCTATCCAGGTCACTGGCTTTCCGGTAGTCAGTCGTGGTATTTGAATCATATTAACACTTGTCTTACCCGCTATCCCGTCTTTATGAGCGAATGGGGATTCTGCCAGGCCGCAAGTTATGATTTACTTCATGGGACGATTACCGACTATGGCCAGCCGTTATCAGACTGGCGTGAAGCGCGTAAAATAAGCAGCAGCGCCTGGATTACCGACTATGATTGGGAACCGCCGATGTTCTTGTCGGACTGGACCCTTCGCGTGGGTGAAGGTGAAATGGGCGGTTTCACGAAGGACATACTTTGTGAGAAGAGAAACAATGACCAGCCTACTCCCGACTTAATAGACTTTGCTAATTTTGCCGCTCAGTGGGGACGGACCGACTGCAGTTTGCCAAATGTGTGGTGCAACGGCGCGGATTTCTACCAGGACGGCTCTGTTCTCTTCGATGACCTTGAGGCATTCGTCGATGACTGGCTCTACCCTGAATAGTTGGGAATTGCCGGGGGGTGGTTTCTTTCACCTTATTATTTTCAAGCTGTTATAATAGCTCTTCAGCACATTACAAGATAATCAAACTGATGACCCAAATAGTTACAATCGAGGTAACACCTATAATCAAGGTTGCCAGGGTATGGGTTTTATAACCGGTTTTGACATCCATCCCGGTCATTTGCGTAACAACCCAGAAAAAGCTGTCATTTGCGTGGGAAACAACCATTGAGCCGGCGCCCACAGCCAATACGACCAGTGCCTTGGCGATTCCGCTGTCGAATCCTAAGGATGACATCAACGGCGCTATTAAGGACGAAGTCGTAATCAGTGCAACCGTTGATGAGCCCTGAGCAGTTTTTATTGCCGCCGCGATAATAAACGGCAGAAAAATACCCAGGTTGGTTTTTGATAAAGAGCTGCCGAGCACCTCGGCAATCGGGGAATTCCGCAGGACCATTCCGAACGCTCCTCCGGCTCCGGTAATCATAATTATTATCGCCGCACTTAACAGTGATTCTCCCACCCATCCGGTGGTTGATAACATTTGCCTATCAAGCTTTTTCGGAAGCCGAAAGGCCAGAAGGACCCCGATAAGCAATGCGATGACCGGCTCTCCTATAAAACCTACAATATTTTTAAAACTGCCTTGGCCAAGAGGATGTGTTGGAAAATCGGAAATGGACCTGATTACGATTAAGAAAATTGGAATTACAATCGGAGTAAATGCCTTAAGCGCAGACGGAGCTTCTCTGAGCCGGGCTTCTACATCTGCTTCTGAAAGCTCCGGATTGGGGTCTATATAAATTTTCGAGGCGAATTTTGTAGCGAACAGCCAGCCGACCACAAGGGCAAACGCGCTGACGATAAGACCGAAAAAGATAACCAGTCCGAGGTCGGCGCCGAGTATGCCGGCGGCAGCGATAGGTCCCGGTGTCGGCGGAACAAGGCAATGCGTAGCGGTAAGACCGACCGCCAGAGCTATTGCAGGACCAACTAAGGATATTTTAACTCTCTTGGCAAGCGCCCTGTTCAGCGGCGTGAGGATAACAAAGCCGGAATCCGCAAAAACCGGTACGGAAACAATATAGCCAATAATAGACATCGCCAGAGGGACATGCTTTTCTCCGATAATTTTCAGGATTTCTTCAGCTACCGCGAATGCCCCGCCCGAACGCTCAAGAAATGTTCCTATGATGACGCCTGCGATGATTACGATTCCGATGCTGCCGATGGTTCCGCCAAATCCGCTGTTGATTGATTTAGCAATTTCGATAAGCGGCATCCGGGCACACAAACCAAACCCGATAGCAGCAAATAAAAGGGCCAAAAATGGATGAAGCTTGAATTTGACCGTCGAGATGACAATGAAAAGTATGCTGATTAGCAGAAGCAAAATCAAAAGCATAAACTGAATCCTTTCATTAAATGCCGTACAGTCGAATTATCCTTTCGAGTGTCTGACTTCTGTTTTGGCTAATTTTTCGTAGAACTGGATAATGCCGCCGTGGTCATCGCCAGCCTTTCCGTCAACCTTAAGCGTTTGCATAATCTCCATTACGCCGCTGCTTAAAGGCACGGGAACGCCGACCGAGTGGGCGGTGTCTAAGGCATTTGCCAAATCCTTGATATGCAATTCTATTCTAAAGCCGGGCTTAAAATTGCCGTCCAGAACCAGAGGCACTTTAGCGTTGAGGACGTTGCTGCCAGCCAGTCCCCCGCGGATGGCCTGAAAGACCTTTTCCGGATCCACACCGGCCTTTGTCGCCAGGACCATTGCCTCAGACATTGCAGCAATATTCAATGCCACGATTATCTGGTTTGCAAGTTTCGTCATATTTCCGCTGCCGATATCGCCGACCAGAACGGCAGAAGAGCCCATAACCTTCAGGATTTCTTCGACCTGCTCGAAGACCTCTTTTTTACCGCCGACCATAATCGAAAGTGTCCCGTCTTTGGCCTTCGGCTCTCCGCCGCTGACGGGCGCATCGAGCATCTCAACATTTTTTTTCTCAACTTCGGCGGCGATCTCTTTAGACACCAGTGGAGCAATCGAGCTCATATCAATCAAAATCATCCCCGCTTTTGCGCCTTCTAAAACCCCGTCTTTTCCGAGCACCGCCTTTTTCACATCAGGCGAATTAGGCAGCATCGTAATTACGACCTCGCTTTGTGCTGCGACGTCCTTGCTGCTCTTGCCTTCTTTGGCCCCGGCTGCAGCGACCTCTTTCACCGGCTCGGGCCTGATATCATAAACTGTTAGTTTGTAACCGGCTTTAATCAGGTTTATCGCCATCGGCTTGCCCATAATTCCTAATCCGATAAATCCTATTTTTTCCATCGTTCTTGTCCTAAAAAAATCGTAATAAAACTTTAGTCAATAGGGGTTAAAACCACCTTCATCGCTTTTTTACTTTCTACCAGCTCGAATGCCTCTTCCCATTTGTCAATCGGAAGTTCGTGTGTAACCAGACGCTCCAAATCGACCTGCCCTTTACTCATCAGCGTAAGACATTTCTCCCAGACGTCCCACGTATGGCTGAAATGTCCCCTCAGCGTAACCGACTTCGCAATAATCGGGTCTAAGCTGAAGTTCACCGGCTTCGGTCCCCAGCCGATTTTGGTAATCTGGCCGTTCGGACGAACCGCATCCATTGAAAATTTCAGAGTCTCGGCAGGGCCTGCGGTATCTATGATTAAATCCGCGCCGTAGCCGTCGCCCAAAGCTTTTACTTTCGGCAGGGGGTCTTCTTTACTGCTGTTAATTGTCATCGTAGCCCCGAACTCCTTTGCGGCTTCGAGTCTTTTCTCGTCGCCTTCTGTCCCGATAGCAATAATTTCACTTGCCCCACAAAGCTGTGCCATCTTTATACACAGCAGGCCTATTGGCCCCGGCCCAATCACAACCACCGTGTCGCCGGGATTTATCGTGCTGTTGCATATAACCGACTTATACGCCACACAAAATGGCTCGGTTACTGATGCCGCCTTTAGCGAAACGTTGTCCGGCACCCTGTGCAGAATCCTGCCCGGGACCTTGACATATTTTGTAAATGCCCCGTCAAGATGAAAACCGAATCCCTTGCGCTGCCTGCAGATGTGGTAATTGTTTGTCCGGCACAACGCACAATGGCCACAGTAGTCTGCGTGCGTTTCAGATGTAACCCTGTCCCCGACCTTGAACTTGCTTATTTGTTTGCCGGCTTTAACAATTTTGCCTGCGAATTCGTGCCCTAAAATAAAAGGGCAGTTAAAATCGAACAGTACCGTGCCTTTGTGCATATGCGGGTCGGTGCCGCAGACGCCGACGTATGCCACTTCCACTAATACATCACTGTCGCCGATTTCCGGCACCGGCACTTCCCGCAGCTCCGTCGCATTGGGTTTATTTTCATATTTGACTACAGCCTTCATTGTTTTACTGATTGTACCCATTCGACTACCCTAAAACCTTTTTTACCGCCTTAACGATTGCTGTATCAGTAAGCCCGTAATGGTCCAGGAGCTGCTCATAGCTAAGCGCCGACTGGCCGAAGCAATCCTGTATGGCGATGGCCTCCATCGGTGTGGCCTGGCCTCTCAATATATAAGCAACAATACTGGCAAGGCCGCCGACTATCGTATGCTCCTCGACTGTTACAACTCCCTTTACTCCGCTTGCCAATTTCCTAATCGCCTCTTCGTCAATCGGCTTCAAAGTGCTCACGTTCACGACCTGTACCGATACCCCTTCCTTCTCCAGTGCTTCTGCCGCCTTAAGCGCCTTATAAACCATATACCCGTATGTAAAGACCGTGACATCCTTGCCTTGCCGTATCACGGTTGGCTTTCCGATTTCAAATTTCTGCTTTTCATCCGTAACATCCGGCACCTCATTACGGGGTATGCGGATGTATACAGGGCCTTCATAGTCGACAGCTGCTTTTACTATCTTTCTCGTCTCTATGCCGTCGGCAGGGGATAGAACTGTCATATTCGGTATCGCCCGCATAATAGCAACGTCCTCAATTCCCTGATGAGTCGCCCCGTCGCCGAAATCTGAAATCCCACAACTTGAACCTATAATCTTAACGTTGACCTTGCCGATGCATACGCTCACGCGAATCTGGTCATAAGGCCGGCCAGCTGCGAATACAGCAAAAGAATTAGCAAACGCAATCTTCCCAGAGATTGCCAAGCCCGCCGCCACAGAAATCATATTCTGCTCACCAATGCCCATCTCAAAGAAACGCTCACGGAATTCTTGCTCGAAAAGACGCGTCATCGTCGATTTACACAGGTCCGCATCCAGCACTACAATCCGCTCATTCTTTCTGCCTAATTTTACAAGCGTCTCACCGTAAGCCACTCTGCAATTTTGTTTATTCATCCGCAACCTTCCTCGAATAGTTGTCTTGCCGCTTCATGCTGCTCTTCCGTCATTATTCCATGATGGAACTCCGCTTTGCCCTCTGCAAAAGGTACTCCTTTACCCTTTACGGTATTAGCAACAATCATCACAGGCTTTCCTTTGATTTTGTCTGCCTCGTCCAGCGCATCTGCTATCTCTTTAACGCTGTGTCCGTCAATTTCCAACACGTGCCAGCCGAACGCCTTCCACTTTTCGCCGTGCGGGTTCGTATCGTATCGCTCCACAATCAGCCCCATTGCCTGCACGCGGTTCTTATCGAAAATTGCCACGAGGTTGTCCAGCTTATAAAAAGCCGCCGTCATCGAAGCCTCCCATATCTGCCCCTCGGCTATCTCCCCGTCACCAAGTATGCAGTAGACCGTATAGTTCTTCTTATCGAGTCGTCCTGCCAATGCCATCCCGCACGAAACGCTCAGGCCCTGTCCGAGTGAGCCGGTGTTTGCTTCGATTCCAGGCATTCTCAGCATCTCCGGATGTCCCTGAGCTATCGTGCCCAGCTCCTTTAGTGTGTTCAATTCTTTCTTCGGAAAATACCCACACTCTGCCAAGGCCGCATATTGCGCCAGTGCTGCATGGCCTTTGCTCAGCACTAACCTGTCCCTGTCCGGCCATTTCGGCTCTTTCGGCTTATGGCGCATCTTGTGAAAGTAAAGCACCGCGACAATATCAGCGATTGAGCACGACCCGCCCAAATGGCCGGGCTTGCCCGCCCCAATCATCATCACAATATCATAACGCAGTTTCTTCGCTGTTTTCTCCAGTTCTGCTATCTTTTCAGCGGAAATTGCCATATTTACCCTTCTCTATAAAGCCATTTAAACCTTCCTAAGACCAAGAAATCGCGATAATAGCAAACAACCTCACCTTATGCAACCAAACTTTGGGGGTTGTTTGAAGGGGGGCATTACAAGTCTGAAAAATTTCAATGACTGCAAATTTTTGCTTGATATTGTGTGGAGGATATGATAGAATCACGCAGGTTAGCAGGTTATTGGTTGTTTGGCCTGTATGAAGAGGTTGGAGTGATAGAGAGATGCATATCGGATAAGGCTTATGCGGCCGGAAGATTTAACCTTTCTTTATCCATTCCCCGGGCTTTCTATAAATGAAGTTCAGTAGATTTTTAGGAGGAGATAGAATGAAAAAATTACTAATTATTTGTATAGTTGCCTGCCTTACGGTCTTAGCGGCAAATAGTTTCGCTACAATATCCGGCGACCCTGTATCCGACGGCTGGACGTTTGGTGGAAACTCGCTGACAAATGGGTTGTATTCCAACGGCAGTGCAAATTACAGCTATAATGCTTACACATCCGTGTTTGCTATCACAGCCGGATCTTCGCTTGTCATCGATGACGGCGACTATTCGTGGCTGGCAGGTGACACCGTTATCGGCGCCGGCGGCCAATTCGTATCTATTACCGCTGACGAGGTCGGATGGGTCGCCTTTACCGGCAATAGTGTTAATTCTCAGTTATCGCAGGAATACGGCCCGAAACTTCAAGTCAAACTTGGCACTGACAGTGCTACCTGGACTACCAGCACTGTTGCGCCGGGCGCGGGAAACGGCGGCAGCAGCACCAGCAACGGTGGCGTCGGCACTGTGCACTTCAGGACTTCAGGATGGTTTCACGCAACGACGCCTGTGTCGAGCCAGGTAACCGATACTACCTGGATTGGAAATGAAGGTGAGCTAATGCTGCTTGACAAAGATGAACATATCCGTAGGGTTGATGTGGGTGGATATATCTATCCGGACAAACGCGTAGCAAGAGTAATCTGGCAGTATGATGAGGAAGCCGGCCATGTCGACAGCTGGGAATTGCTGCTGAATACGTCTTTGCTTGACAGGATGGCCCCTGAAGGATTTACGGGTGCAACGCCTGCCGCGGGAAATATAGCTGTTTTCTCCGTCCAGGACCGTGACAGCGCTTATACAGATTGTCTTATTACTACCGTTCCTGAGCCGGCGACGCTTTGCCTGCTTGGCTTCGGCAGTTTGGTTCTGCTGCGAAAACGCAGGGCATAAACTGAATTTATGTTGTTGAACAATGGGCTGTAAGCATTTTACTCGCAGCCCTTTTTATTTCTGATGTCTAATTTTTAAGATTCACTTGCGCGAATTTTTTCGCCGCATCGGCCAACAAGCTTTTCGTGTGGGCAATCGCATAAGCGAGGTTCATTGTTTTATCTGACAGACCAATCGCGTCAGTGATTCCAAAGTCCTGCCACTGCCTTTTCGGTAACTCAACCCTTCCGGCGATGACGCAAATCTTTGCCCCGCTTAGTCTTGCGGCTTTTGTTACGCCGGATACGACTTTACCCCGCAGCGATTGCGAATCGAACCGCCCCTCGCCTGTGATGACCCAATCCGCATCGCTGATTTCTTTTTCTAAGCCGGTTTCCCGTATGATTGTCTCCACGCCGCTGACTAACTTTGCACCCATAAATGCAACCGCGCCTGCTGATAATCCTCCAGCGGCGCCGCTTCCGGGAATTATGTCTATTTCTATTCCTAATTGCTGGTTAACAATCTCTGCTAAGTGATTTAAGCCGGCTTCAAGTTGTTCGACCATTTTGGGGGTGGCGCCTTTTTGCGGAGCAAATACTCTGGCAGCGCCATTTTCACCGCAAAGCGGATTATCAACATCACAGAGCACTTCAATTTCAGGTAAATCCAGCTTATCAGGTCGGATTATCTGAGTAATGTGTTCCAACTGTCCGCCGCCAAAACCGATTTTATTACCTTCTGAATCGAGAAACTTCCATCCGAGGGCCTGAGCTGCACCGACTCCGCCATCTACGGTTGCGCTTCCGCCGACCGCTAACAAAATCTTCTCAGCGCCGTAATCCGCAGCCGCCCGAATAAGCTGACCTGTCCCGAATGTGGTCGTTTTAATGGGATTGGTTTGTTTGGGACTTAATAGTTCGAGGCCGCTTGCCTTTGCCATTTCTACCAAAGCAACTTTTGTGTCGGGGAAAAACGCAAACCCGGCGTCTACCAGCATCTCCTGCAGCGGGCCCATAGTTTGGACCTTAATCCACTTTCCCCTGCGTGCAGCCATCATTGCTTCCGCCGTTCCCTCTCCGCCGTCAGCCATTGGAATGTTGATAACCGTAAGTTCAGGATTAATAGATAGTAATGTGTCTTTTATAGTCTTACAGGCAGAAACCGCGCTGATGCTCGACTTAAACGAATCCATTGCAACTACGATTTTCAATTTATTTATCCTCTACGTAATAAAGGATTTAACATAACAAGGATATCAGAATAATTCAACTGCCTAAGGATAATATCAAATCAGCCATTATAGGCCGTAATCAACACTTGACAAAAAAGGCGTAAAATGCTACAATAAGCTGAACTGAGGTGGGTTTTTTGCCTTCACCTATAAGTAATCTTGGAGGAAGCGGTACTGCATTGACACACACCAAGTCCACCATAAACGGAGGAGCTTTAGTGCAAAAAAGATTGTTGATTGTATTACTGGCTCTGGGTTTAGGAATAACAGGGGGATGTTCTGTCTACACCACAGGTTATAATACCGGCAGTCTCACAAACAGACCTGATGTATGCTTGATAGACCCGAATAACGGACCATATTCAATAAAAGTTGTACCCAGGGACGATGGGGGCCGGGATTACTTTTGGGAGATAGACAGCCGGGTAGAGCAAGCCAATCCTTGCCGGCTTGAATACCATAGGTTATATGCCACGAAAGGTTTTATGGTGGTTGAAGGCAGAGTGGGAGATGGCGGGAGGAAGTATCCGGTTGTTTTGGATACAGGGGCGTCACAATCTATCTTTATTAAAGATACCCACGTCTTAGACAATAAACTGCCGATTTATCCGATGCAAACCGACAAAGCGGGTTTAAATGGTTTCGATTTGGGACTCTGCCACCTTCCTGAATTGCAGATAGGCAATGTCGCATTAGTTGATTGGCCCTGCTTATATCTGGAGCGGCATACAAAGCCAGAATCGTTCGGATTGTCAATTGCTCAGGACGATATCAAAGATGATTCTATCATCGTAGGGCTGCCGGTGCTGCAGGAATTCAAATACGTTTTGTTTGATAACATTAGAAAGGAAGCGGAGTTTTCATATAACGAACCCTTTGAGGCCGGGGAGACGGGCCTGTGGGAGAAATACCCGCTTTTAATTAAAGGGGACCTTCACGGCAATGCTTTTCTTTTTGTGAGTATTCCCGTTTGCGGAGAGAAGATTGAACTGCAGCTTGATACCGGCAGCGGAAGGGGACTGGCGATTCGGGAGCAGCTTTGGGAAAAGATGAGTGAGAAAATCCGCAACATTAAGCTCAGGGACGGCAGAGACTTGTACCCATACATCGGACTGCTGCCTTGTAGGCGGGGCGTCATTAGAGAACTTGAGATGGGGGAGAGGACGGTCAAAAATGTGGAAGTTTCGGTTTTCCCTAACGATAGTCCGCTCGTGAAGAACTGCCGGGGATTACTGGGGATGCAGTGCTTTCAAGATACCGTGATAGTGCTGGATTTTGAAAACAAGCTGATGTGGATTAAGAATCCGCAAAGATAAAGACTGAAGGTATTTTTCATTTATATATTTGAAAATTTCTCCATTTGTGTTAAAATATCATTGTTTATACGGGGCGTGGCGCAGTTTGGCTAGCGCACTTGCATGGGGTGCAAGGGGTCGCAGGTTCGAGTCCTGTCGCCCCGATTTTTTGTAGGTTGTCTACCGTTGCACTGCCAATTTTACAGCGGCTAACAGCTCCTGGCCGCTGCGACTTTCAAAAGCGGATTTACCAAATAACTGGTGTCTGTCTAAAATCTGCGGCTTGTAATCATAATATCTTTGCGCCGCTTCGAGGCCGCCTTCAGCGGTGCCGGCTGTTTTATAGCCGCCATCTAAAAGCCAGGTGCTTATTTCATCATCGTACTCGGCAGGATAAATCAGAGCGGTAACAAGTTTTTCTTCGGAGTATTTGGCCAGATGCACTTTGGCCCGGCAGGGCGGCGCGGTTTTGACAGCTAAATTGACCAGAGCTTTGAAGTCCTGCCTGGTGGTTTCGAGGTCGCCTGAGTAGAAGAACATCCCCGCCTCAAGCTGGAAAATCTCCGCCGGCATACCTTTTAGCTCAAGTTTGCCGTCGGGATATGCCTTGTGTATTTTGTAGGCCTTGCAGTTTTTGTATTTTTCGCTTTCGAAAAGCTCAGCGACTTCCTCGGCGGTAAAGCCGACGCCGCAGTTGTCGCCGAAATCGAAAATATACAAGCCGACATATTTCTCACTATTTTTAAGTTCCGGCAGCTTCATAATCTTATTATAATCACAAACTGTATAAATTACATACTTTTTTAACAGAAAAACAGGAGATACTAAAATGTGTAAATTCGGCAGTAAGATGATTGTTGTGTTTTTTGCAGCGTTGCCATTATTGCTTACAACGTCTTGTGCTCCTACTCTGGCTGACCGGGTCAAAGCGTTCCAAAAAGCTGCCAATAGCGGCGATGTTGAAAAATCGCTGTCCTTTTATGCTGATGATGTCAGATTCGAGATAGCTGGAACTCCGATGGTCATAGAAGGTAAAGAGAATTTGCGTAAGCCGATTGAAGAGCACATCATACTAAATGGCCGTCTAACATTCACAGATACCAAAGTGAATGGAAATACAGTGACTTATAAAGTCAAAGAGCAGAACGATTGGCTGAAAGCTGCAGGGATAGATGCGTTTTATTATGAGTACGACCAATTGACCTTCAAGGACGGATTAATAAAGAAAGAGATTGCCAAGCCCACACAGAAAAGTATGGAAATTATGGCTGAGTTCAGGAAGACCTTTGAAACGTGGGCGTCTGAAAACCATGGTCAGGAATGGGCCGAATTGAAATCCGAAGGTATTACCAAAGAAAATGTCCACAGGTGGTTGGCTATAATACGGCAGTGGCGGGAAAGTAAATAAACTCTCCGCTGTTTATTTTTTAATTTTTATTCTTTAGAGATTTTTAAATTATCAAAGCAGCAGTATAGTAATGATAAGGAGCAAAAATGGAAAAGAAACGCAACAAAGCATGGAGATTTTTAGCGGCTGTTGCATTTTGCCTGTTGTCGATAGCAGGATGCGACCTGTGTCCGGAGCCGATAAGCCGGTATAACTTAGGTCAGGTATATGTGGGTACTGTGGCAGAGACACCGCAAGTGTGCTGGAGAAATCACAGCGAGAACGCTTTGGAGGTGGTGGCCGTGACAACGGACGGTCTTCCGTTTGCTGTAAAGCCTGCTTCCTTTCAGAGTGTTGTATTGCAAAGCGGCTCCTGTACGCCCTATTTCACTTTTACATTCACCCCGGCACAAGAAGGTGCTTTTTCCAGCGAAGCCACTCCGCAGCTCATCAGCGGAGCAGGAACTGTACAGGCCTTTGAGATGTCAGGAACCGGCGTTTACCGAATAGCTGGGGGTTGGCTGATTATAGGTGGCGGTGATATAAAAGCTGGCCAGGCTCTCGATTTTGGTTCCGTTGTTTTTCGTGAGCGTGAAAGTGTTGCCAGTCAGCGGCATTTTGAGTTGTTCAACGCGGGAGATAAGCCGATGCAATTAGATGTTGTCTGGTCAAAAGGAAAGCAGGGATTTAAGGTCGTGAACCCATCGCCTCCAATAACTGTTCCTAAATTCAAGCGGGCGAAAGTAACCATAGAGTTCATTCCCCCAGGTGTTGACACATTTACAGATGGTGTTACCTTTGTCGACCGCACCAACTCGAAAAATAAAGCTGGAACGGCAGTTAGGGGAAAGGGCGTTCGCGGTGAGTGACAATGGTGAGGCAAAACCAGAACAGGTTTTGCTCAGGTAATGTTTAGCTCACTTTTAGTCTTGCGAATTTTCGTTTGCCGACCTGGATAATCATACCGTTAGTGGGCGTAATTAACGCGTTGGGGTCGTCGATTTTATTTTTGTCAATCTCAACCGCCCCTTGCTTTATCATTCTTTTTGCTTCACTGCCGGACGGCACAAGCTCAGATGTAACCAGCAGTTTGCTTGCCATAATCGGCTCAGCGGATATTTTGATTTCCGGGATATCGTCGGGCAGTTGACCCTGAGCGAAGACTCTGTTGAATTCAGCGGCGGCGGCTTCAGCAGTATTCTCGTCATAAAACTGAATCAGAATTGTTTTAGCCAACAGGACTTTTGCTTCTTTCGGATGCGTTTTATCGAGGTCGACAAGCTGGTTTACTTTTTCGGCTGGCAAATTGGTCAAAAGCGTAAAATAATTTTCCATCATATCATCGGAGATGCTCATAACCTTGCCGAACATATCGTTCGGCTGGTCGGTTACTCCGATGTAATTGCCTTTCGATTTGCTCATTTTTTCTTTGCCGTCAAGACCGATGAGAATGGGCATAGTAATTACAATCTGCGGCTGCTGTCCATACGCCCGCTGAATGTCCCTGCCTACGAGATTATTGAATGTCTGGTCGGTGCCGCCTAATTCGACATCGCTTTTTATCATAACCGAGTCATAACCCTGCATAAGAGGATAGAGGAATTCGTGAATACCAACCGAATCGCCTTTTTTGTGGCGTTGCTCAAAGGTGTCTCTTTCGAGCATACGGGCAACGGTCATATTGCTTGTCAGCTTTATGATATCGGCGAGATTCAGACCGGCGAGCCATTCGGAGTTGTAGCGGACTTCGAATTTTTTGTCGGAAGTATCGAGAATTTTACCGGCTTGTTCAAAATACGTCTTTGCATTTTTTTCTATTTGCTGCGGTGAGAGCATCGGCCTGGTTGTGTTTTGGCCTGAAGGGTCGCCGATTCTTGCAGTGTAGTCGCCGATTATCAGGACCGCTTTATGGCCGAGGTCCTGGAACTGGCGCATCTTTCGAAGCGCTACCGTATGGCCGAGGTGTATATCGGCGCTGGTTGGGTCCAGGCCGAGCTTTATGCGAAGCTGACTGCCTGTTTTAGCTGCATTGGTGAGTTTTTTGGCGAGTTCGTCCTCGGTGAAAATATCAATCGTGCCTTGCTTTAGAAATTTAATCTGTTCTGCAACTGTCTCTGCCATAAATTCTTCTTTATCAAAGGAGAATTTGTAAACGGCAGGATTATAAAGCAAAAGCCGAGAATAAGCAAGGATTGCTTGTAAGTTATACTGGGGTCTGTGTTTGCTTTTTTTTCTTCAGATATAAGATTGCTGTGAAAGCGTAAATGACAGCAGCGGCAACAAGGAAAGCGACGCACATTGTTTTTACCTGTTCCTGGTTTATCAGTCCATACAAGGGTCTTGCCCTGCTTGGCCAGAATATTCGCACATCCCCGTGGTAAATGGCGTCAATAACAACATGAAGCCATACGCCGAGAACGCCGGATACAACCATTTTCCGAAGACTGGTTTGGTAGGGTATGTGAAGCATCTGCATTATTTTTTCAAAGAGATGCCGCAGCGGATATGCCGCAATACCCCAGATAGCTCCTGCTATCGCCCCTAATAACAGAGTATGAGTATATCTGTGGAAGGGCCAGCCAAGTCCGAACAGCCGTATGACTAGTACTTCGATATCAACGACAACATTAGCGAGGACAAATACTGGGATATCGAGCCACTTTCTTAGAGTAAGCCCGAAAAATGCGTTTGGTCCAAAATGATATGGCGTGAACGGCATTTGAATCTCACTTCAAAAAATAACAATGGCTATACGCCGCTTAAGTATTTATTGTTCTGCAGATAGTTTTGGACATAGTCTTTTACTGCGTCTTCGAGGGAAGTGATTTGCTTTTTGTAGCCGGCTTTGCGAAGCTTGGTTATGTCGGCCTGTGTGAAGTATTGATACTGATTGCGAATTGAATCAGGCATTTCGATGTATTCGATATTTGCACTTTTACCCATTGTGGCGAAAACCGCTTTTACAAGGTCGTTCCAGGTGCGGGCCTTGCCGGCGCCGATATTAAACAAGCCGGCTATTTCAGGGTTGTCATAAAAAAATAGCGTCATATCTACGGCGTCCTTTATGTAAAGGAAATCCCTCATATATTCGCCATCGGTATAATCGGGATTGTGAGATTTGAAAAGGCGGACTTTGCCGGTGTCTCGAATTTGCTCAAAGGCCTTTAGGACAAAACTTCGCATATTGCCCTTGTGGTATTCGTTCGGGCCGAAGACATTGAAGTATTTTAAGCTGACGATTTTTTTCAGTAAGCCCCTTTCTTTTGCCCACAGGTCAAATAACTGCTTTGAGTAACCGTATGGATTGAGGGGTTTCAGCGTTTCAAGTTTTTCCTCATCATCTTTGAAGGCCTGTGAGCCATCGCCGTAAGTAGCAGCACTTGAAGCGTAGATAAAGCGAACATTGGCGTCGGTTGCCCACTGGGCCAACAGCTTGGAGTATTGGTAGTTATTTTTTCTAAGGTATTCGACGTCTGTCTCGGTTGTATCGGAACAGGCGCCTATGTGGAAAACCGATTCGAGACCAGCGTTGATTTTTTTCTCGACGACCGTTTTTAGAAAGTCATTTTTCTCCGCATAGTCGGCGAAGGACAGATTCTCCAGATTTTTGCTACTTTCTTTACCGTGCTCGTCGACTACTAAAATATCGGTAATGCGCCGCTTGTTCAAAGCAGCAATTATTGCTGAGCCAATAAAGCCGGCTCCGCCGGTAACTATTATCATTTTCCAAAACTCCTTTTGAATACGCTTCTAACCCCACGTGAAATCCGCTTAGGGATAGCTTACGCCACGTGGGGCTAAACATACGGGAATCTATCGTAAAATGCAGTTACAGTCAAACGTTTAACGTTGGATGAGGCGCATAAAAAAACCGCCCAAAGCTGAACGATTGAGGAAAACTGAGGGGGGGCTGGCGTATTTCTAACACATAGCAATAAAACTTGCGATTGCGAGAATTAGAATCCGTTTTTTCGTAGAAGTAAACGGAAGCCAGATTTCATAATAAAATTTTTTCATCCCCTACCTTGAGAAAATAGAACCGTCAAATGGCTATTTTATTATGGGGTTATTATACCCTAAAAGCGGTGGGAAAATCAAGAAAAATCACCCTCTGGCAAACGTAAGTTCCTGTTAATAAAGTGGTTATGTTTAATAAATCTGCTAAATTTTTTGGCAATGCGAATGCAGGTTCTTGGGGGAAACCAGCCAGTCGGAACTATCTGATATACTCTGTTTGAAGTATCCTCAGGCTAATTTGCTGACCGCCTCGGCGATAAGTTTACCTATGGGCAAATGCTGCGGGCAGCGGGCTTCTACGGTGCTGTAATCGGTACCGAGCAGTTTGTTCCTTACATTGCCGGGAATTCGAGCAAAAAGCTCTTTTGCTTCTTCCTTCTCACCATAGCTGTTGTAATACATCAAATACCGCATAATATCACTGGTATATGGGGCATCCGGCAGGGCGGCGTCACAGATGTCTGCACAGCCGGTGCAATACCCGCCACAAGTCGCTGCGGCGTATTTCCTGAGGATATCTGCATCTGTCTGTGTAAGGTTGGTTTTGTCGAGGATAGCAGCGACGTTCGATCGAAGCGAAGTAGCATTTTCCATTCTTATACAGGCCGCGGTGATGCGTTTATCCTCGAGGACGGTTTTTATAAGGGCCTGCTCGCGTGTGTAGCCTTTATCGAGAAAGTGGGTGACCATTTTATCTTCTGCCTCGGCTTGTTTCTTTTGGGCTCCGAGCAGTACCTTCATTGCGATAAGCCCGACGCCAGCTTCGTGACAGGCCTGCACGGCTTCCTGCATCTCCGGCTTTTGCATCAAAACGACATTATAGCTTGTCATTATCGCGTCAATCCAGTTGAGTTTGGATGCGGCCATCAGGCATTTTTCCATATTTTTATGCGTGCTGAATCCGAAAAAGCGTATGAGCTTGCGTTTCTTTGCGTCCTCGGCCCACTTTTGCAAACGCTCGATGAGCTGAAATTGCGGGTTGTCACAAGCGTGGACGCCATAGTACAAATCAATGTAATCAATATTCATCCTCTTCAGGGAGGTTTGAAGACGTTCTTCAATAGCCTCCGGGGTATAAGCTCCCGATGCCTTGGTGACAATAAACAATTTCTTTCGAACTTCCGGATTTTTACCAAGGAATGTTCCTATGCCGATTTCGCTGTTTCCGCCGGCATAATTGTTAGCGGTGTCCCAGTAGGTAACATTGTGCTGGAGATTAACCCTTAAGATAAGCTGATTTTCTGTTATGTCGAACATTAGCCCGTTGGATAGCACCGGTATTTCGATACCTGTCTTACCGAGTTTTCGTCGAGGAAGCTCAGGAAATTTTGCCTCTTCTGTTTTCTGCGTCGTATTTGGCTCATTTGGGCCGGCTTTTACCTGAGCCGAAGCAAAAACAGAACCTAATCCTGCAGCCCCTATTGTTTTCAAAAAATTTCTTCTGTTGATTTCATTGTGTTTTTCTTTCATCGTATTGTACTCCCAAAATAATCGGTATTTAAGAGTAATATCTCCTCATGCTAATTTGCTGACCGCTTCTGCCATCAGCTTGCCTATCGGCATATGCTGTGGACATTGGGTTTCTGCAGCTTTATAATTGATACTGAGCAATTTCTTTCTTACATTACGTGGAATTTGAGCGAAAAGTTCTCTTGCTCTGTTTTTATCACCGTAGCTGTTATAGTACATTAAATAACGCATAATGTCACTGGTGTATGGCACTTCTGGCAGGACGGAGTTACAGATGTTTGCACATCCGGCACAATAACCGCTGCAAGTTGCCTCAGCGTACTCCCTAAAGACCCTTCTATCCACCTGTGTGAATTTAGTTTTATCCAGTACAGCAGCGACATTCGTAGTTAGTAGAGGGACGGTCTCCATCCCGACGCAGGCGCAGCTTATCCTTCCATCTTCCAATACGAGCTTTATCGCTGCCTGTTCCTGGGTAAAGCCTCGCTTCAGGAGTTGCTCCATCAGTTTTTTATCCGCTTCAGTTACGGTTGCCTCGCCGCTTCTGTTGCGAATTGCCTTCCCGGCGGCCTTCATGGCAACAAGACCTATTCCCGCTTTATGACATGCATCGATGGCCGCCTGCATTTCAGCGTTCTCAGCCAAGCGGAAATTGTAGGTCGTCATTATCATATCAATCCAGCCGAGCTTGGCTGCGGCGGTCAGTAGCTTGGCCATGTTGGAGTGGGTGCTGAAACCAAAATAACGTATTAGCTTTCGCTTCTTAGCACTTTCAACCCAGTGCTTCAATTCATCTGTGAGTTGACCGGGCTCCGATATCCAGTGTGGAAAGTATGCATCGATGTAATCGGTATTCATTCTTTTGAGAGACGACTGCAGAGGTCGCTCGATATCGGCTATGGTTCTCGCGCTCGACGTTTTGGATACAATGAACAAATTCTTTCGTACTTCAGGATTCTTTTCGAGGTATTTGCCTATGCCGAGCTCGCTGTTTCCTCCTGCGTATGTGTCGGCTGTGTCCCAATAGGTAACGCCGTACTTAAGGGCATTTCTCAAAAGCATCTGGTTATCAATGAGGTTGAGCATTAGTCCTATACCCAGGCATGAAACCTCAACACCGGTTTTGCCTAATTTTCGCTTCGGCACCTGTGGGTATTCGGGTTCTTGTGGTTTTCCCGCATTTGGTTCATTCGGACCGGCTTTTACCTGAGATGAAGCAAAAACAGAGCCCAGCCCCGCAGCTCCTATTGTTTTTAGGAAATTTCTTCTGTTGATTTTATTGTGTCTTTCTTTCATCGCATTTCACTCCAGTAAATTTCAGCGTTTAAGCAGCAGTTTTCTATTAGCGCTCCTTGTTTCACCTTCGGCAGAAACCCTTATAGCTTTTATACCGCTTACAGGGCATTCGTGTTCGCAGGTTCCGCAGCCGATGCATTTTTCCACGTTGATATAAGGTATCTGGAGGCGAACAACAATACTGGCAAATGCCGCGCTTTCGAAGGGAATCGGCCCTGATTCGTTAGTTTCGACAGTGACGGTATCGGCTGTATTACTAATGATTCTACCTTTGTAAGAATTCATACTATTGAGCAGATAGCAATAGTAATCGCCCGTTGCATAAATATTATCCTTAAATTTTGCCCCCGGAAGCGTGATAACATTATCCTTAGCGGTTGCCAATTCGAATCTGTAGTTTCTGACGGGATGAAGCTCCTCTCTCGTGTAAATCGCCTTCGGACTGACAGGGCAGTTCTCCTCGCAGACGATACAGGGCTTATTCATCGCCCACGGCAGACATCTGTTGCGGTCCAAAAAGGCGGTTCCTAATTTGATTGGCCCTGCCTCGGCAAATTCACCTGTCCCGTGTTTTTCTTCAAGTGTAATTGGCCGGATAGCCGAGGTCGGACAGACCTGTCCGCAGGCGACGCAGTTTAACTGGCAGCCGCTTGAGCCGATTCGGTTGTTCAGCACAGGCGTCCAAAGATTTTCCAGCCCTCCGTCAATCCCGCCAGGCTGAATAACATTCGTGGGACATACCCTCATACATTGGCCGCACTTGATGCACCTTTTCAAAAATTCTTCCTCAGCCAGTGCGCCGGGCGGCCGAATAACTTTATGATACCAATTGCCTTTTAATTTGCCGCTGAGCCGAACCGCCGGTATCGCTAAAACACCGCTTACCAGCGAGAGTATAAAACCCCTGCGGGAAATATCCGGATTTGTGATTTCGCCTGCCAGCGAAGGTTGAGTCTGGTAACTGATTATCTCGTGTCCGCAGTCGTCTAAGCAGTTAAAGCAAAGCACACATTCGCTTATTCTAATTTGTCCGCCGGGTTCACATCCGCCTTCGCAGGATTTCTCACACAATTTGCAGTTGATACATTCACTTTTGTTTTTGCCGATTCGCCAAATCGAAAACCGATTTATAATTCCCAAAAACGCACCGAGCGGGCAGATAAACCGGCAGTAAAATCTCGGTATAACAAGATTCAGCAGGACCGCTGCAGCAAATACTGCAAATATCAGCCAGCCATATTCGTAATAGCGAACGTTGACGGAGGTCAAATGCGTCCCCCTGTCAAAGATGGGAAGCAGCACAAGTTCAAAGCAGCGCGTTACTAACGGGATGGGGTCGAGCAATCCTGTTTGCAAACTGGCTGCAATTGATGGAAACGCCGCTGCGGAAAGAAAGAATACCAGCACGAGGTATTTTATGCCCTGGGCTTTTCTATATTTGTTGAGCAGGATTTTCTGCGCCATTGTTTTTTTATGGTTGCCTAGGTAACCGATAAATTGATGAATCGCGCCGAACGGGCATACCCAGCCGCAGAAAAACCTGCCGAAAATAATTGTTATAATTATTATCCCAAGGCCGCAATGAAGCTCCCAGTAAAATTTATGTGTGGAAAGAACCGTGCCGATTGCGACAAGCGGGTCAAGCTGCAGGAGCCAGCTAACCGGCCAATTCCGGATTTGCCAGAATTTGTCCCCGACCGTGGCGACGATGCAAAACCACAGGAACATCGCAAAAAAGAATATCTGGCTTATTCGTCGAACCGTTGTGATTCTCATATTATTTTCAAGTTACCTCTGCTCTTAGCGGCTTTAATGATTCGTAATCGGCTGTCCCCACGCTTGCTTCCTCAGCTTTCTTAAGATAAGGCAAATCCGACACCTTCATACCCAGCAGGCCGCAACCGTATGAATCAGCCGCCACGCAGTCGGTGCTTGCGATTAAAGTATTGGCACGCTTTAAGTCCGAAGTTGACCCACCCGTTGGGCCATTTGTTATCATAACCTCCGTCCCGTCCAGTATTACCAGCGTCGGCCTCACCAACATCGCCAGCTCGGCGATGATATTGTTAATGTCCTGATGAAAGATATTTCGCCGTCCCCCTAAAAGCCCATACCAGTTTTTCATCGTCATCGAAGCGCCAGCTCTGTGATGGTTTTTAACAGGAGCGATACCAATCAGCTTGTCTGCTTTGCTGAACGGCTCGAAGAAAATAGGCCAGTCCTTAATAAGCACACCTCCCGCCAGTGTAGTATTCTTAAACAAGTTAGCTTTCGGCAGCATCACCTCCGCTCCCGCGGCACTTGCCGCTTTGCCTACCCCGCTCAATGTAAAACAGCTCGCCGGGTCGTTAATCGGGTTATCTGTAACGATAACTTTTCGTGCTTTACCTCTGTTGTAGCATAGCCGAACCACCTCAGCCACCAGTTCAGGATTGGCCGTAGCGCACAGCATCGCAGGCGTCGCAAACGCAACATTGGGTTTTATAACTATCGTCTCGCCCGGCTTGACGAATCTTTCTATACCGCCGAGCAACTCTATTGCCTTGTCGACAGTTGCCGTCCTGTCCTGACCTTTTACAATGCTTATCGTTTGTGCCAGCTGTTGTTGCACCGAAAAATCCCGCAGCGTAACATTCTTTTCATCTTCCGGATGGGCCTTTGGGCCTTTGAAATCTAAAAGCAAACGTGAAACAGCGACTGCAGCGGCGATAGAAATCCCCGCCTTGCCTGCACGCGCCAGTAACTGTCTTCTATTTAATTTGTTATTGCCTTGCTCATTCATTTTTTAATGAGTCGAGTTTGTTAATGAGTACTTCCGCTAATTTCTCTGCTGCCTGCTGGTTTTCCGCTTCGTGGATACCAGCTAAAAAAGACCCCACAGTAAAGACGATTTCAGTTGTGCCGTAAGAATCCATAACTTTACCTGCGAGGGTTTGATTAGTTGTGCTTTTTATTGTGGCACCATTTTCAATCAGGAATTTGCGATAACTTTCTGCAGTTGCCTCAGCTTCTTTTGAATCAGCCTTTTTGCTTATAAAAGCGGTAACGCTTTCTTCTCCGACCTTGTATCTTGCGGTAAAAACATCGGTTAATTTCTCACAGCCGAAGGCGCTTGCCACGTAGAGCTTAAAACTCTCCGGAACTAAATTTTCCTGTGGGAAAAACGCAAGTTCGGCTATCTTGGCGTCAGCATCAATTGCTAAATTAGTTTGGACGTTAGCGGCGATTTCTGTCATTGCCTCGAATAATTCGTCTGACTCGGAGGAGCCGACCAGTTCTATATAGAATTTACCGTGCACGAAATACAGGGCGTTGCTGGTCTTGTATGCGAATTGCATAGGAGGGAAATTCTCGCAGTTGTCTCTTCTCTGCATGCTGTAAACGCTGAACGCATTTTTAATATCACCCATATCATAAATATAAAGTTCCATCCACAAGTCCGTGTCGCCCGTTTTCACAAATCGCTGGGTCGTCAATCCCTTAAACCCGGCTTCCGTGTAAAGAGGGGCCTTGCCGTCAATCTTCTCATAAAGATTATCAGCATTATAACTTTCTGCTTTTGAAAGCGCTTCAAAACTGGCGGGAGCAATGTCACTGAATTTCGAGGCAGTTTCCTGTTCTGGCAGGGCGGCTGTGCTTACACCGAATCTTGCCATATCGAAGCGAGATTGAATTACCAGCAGCGCCACGACGACTAAAACGAGGTGCAGCAGATACACGATGCCGATGACGGATTCAAATCGTTTCGCTCGCCTGGGAACTTGACTCATACCTGCTCCAAACTATTATCTGCTGAGGTCAAGATGACCGTCGTAATCTGGATAGGTTATACCTTTCCCTGCTCCTTGTCAATCCTGATGCTTTGGTGCCGGTGGTGCCGACACGAGGTCTGCTTCTTTCTTTAAAACTAACCAGGCAGCTGTGCTTGAAAGACCGGTCAGGCCAGCTTGCGGACCGCTTCGGCGATAAACTTACCTATGGGCAGGTGCTGGGGACAACGGGCTTCGGCAAGGCTGTAATCGGTGCTGAGCAGTTTGCTTCTTACATTGCCGGGGATTTGAGTAAAAAGCCTTCTTGCTTCTTCCCGTTCACCGTAACTATTGTAGTACATCAAATAACGCATAATGTCACTGGTGTATGGCATATCCGGCAGGGCTGCGTCACAGATGTATGCACAGCCGGCGCAATAACCCCTGCAGGATTCTGCGGCATATTTCCTTAAGACATCAGCATCTGCCTGTGTAAGTTTGGTTTTGTCGAGCACAGCGTCAACGTTTAAACGAAGCTTATCGACAGTTTCCATGTTTACACAAGCAGTGGTAATGCGTTTATCTTCGAGAACGGCTTTTATCAAGGCGTGAGTGCGTGAGTAGCCTTTATTGAGAAAGTGAGTGACCATTTTTTCTTCGGCCTCTGTTTGTTTCTTTTGCACTCCGAGCAGCGTCTTTATTGCGATAAGGCCGATGCCGGCTTCGCTGCACGCCTGAATAGCCTCCTGCATTTGCGGGCTTTGCATCACCGAAACATTGTAGGCAGTCATTATTGCGTCAATCCAGTCGAGTTTCGATGCAGCCATCAGGCATTGTTCCGTATTTTTGTGTGTGCTGAACCCGAAAAAGCGTATGAGCTTGCGCTTCTTTGCGTCTTCTGCCCACTTTTGCAGCTGCTCGGTGAGCTGGGTGTCCGGATCGTCGCAGCCGTGAACACCCCAGTAAAAATCAATGTAGTCGGTATTCAATCTCTTTAAAGAGGTTTGAAGCCATCCTTCAACGGCCTCAGGGGTAGAAATACCCATATCACCACTGCTAATGATGAACAATTTCTTTCGCAGTTCCGGGTTTTTCTTTAGATATTGTCCTATTCCGGTTTCGCTGTTTCCGCCGGCATAATTGTAAGCAGTGGCCCAGCAGGTAACATTATACATCTCGTTGGCTTTTAACATCCACTGATTCTGGGTAACATCGAAATTTAACCCGCTGGATAGAACCGGTAATTCGACACCGGTCTTGCCGAGTTTTCGTTTGGGTAGTTCTTTCGGCTCTTCTGTTTTCTGTGCCGCGTTTGGCTCATTCGGGCCAGCTCTTAACGCAGATGTGGCCAGAACAGAGCCCAATCCGGCAGCGCCCATTGTTTTCAGGAAATCCCTTCTATTGATTTTATCGTGTTTTTCTTTCATAACATTAGACCTTAAAAGCAATCGGTTCCAGTAATATTTCCTTTGTTACTGTAAGGTAAGTATATTACCGTTTTGTTACAGTTTTGTCCTTTTTTGATTTTTTCCCAACCTCGAAAACCCCTCGTTTAGCCCCGTTGCTTGCGACGGGGGTTTTCCGCATTGGTTAGCCCACAACTTTATGTTGTAGATTCACTTGTTCTCTGAAATCTTAAATTTCAAATCTTAAATTCCTTCCGACCCGTCCTACACGACCGAAATGTTTGACCAATCCCCTAATTTTCTTAAAAAGGTCATTGTTGAAAAATTTTTCGAAGTATAGACTCAACTTTTTCAAATTCTTCTTTGGCTTTTTTGAGAAGCTTTTCAACCCCTTTATAAACCTGGTCATAGTCCGTCATGTCATTTATCTTGACACTTTTACCATAAAATCGGCTATAAGTTGCATTTTCGTCAAAGGCTTTACTGCTTAGATTATATCCTTCTTCTTTAAGATAATTGACGCATTTTAACCGAAGCGATGGGTTGTCCATTTTGCAAACCTCAAAGTGAATATAAACAGTGTCTCTATAAAATTCGAACCAACAACAAATGCTGACTGGACGTTTCAAAAACGTCCAAGCAATTCCATTCTCTGGTACTATACCAGACCAACTCTTTGGCAAGAACCAAACAGAGCTTGAGCAAGAGTACAAAATTTCATAATCTCCATGATTCGTCAAAACTTCATTGGCTGCTTGTTCCCCAAGACTTACCATTCCATATTGAACAATCAAGTCTATTGCTTCGCGATGTTTGCGGTAAATTGTTTTACAAAGTTCTTTCAACTCTTCGTCTTGCATTGTCAACCTCCTGATAGTCTCGATATATTGATTAAGAAAAAATCTTACAGGCTCAGACAGTTGGTTTTGTCGTTGTTCTATTATTTTACTTAAAACAGCCAAAATCTGAGTATAGCTATAACGTATAAATTCACCAATACTCGGTTCTTGATTAGATAATGTTAGAAACACAGGTATAACAATATAGCCCGGGAATTCGTCTTCAATAATATGTTGGTATTTTGTAAGCTGACCTTTTGATTCACCGCTGCTTATTTTATTTTCAATGAAACAAACAAATTTGTTGATATAGTCAATAACCAAAATATCTATGTTCTTCCACTCCCTGCGAATCTCCACATCTGCAAAATCAAATAGTTCAACTTTTGAAGCTGTAATTCCCGGAATCATTTTATCTGAAAATAGTAAGATATTTGAGAGTAATCGTCTTATAACTATATCCGCAAGACCATGAGTTTCTTCCGGATCTAATAACCATGCAAGAACATTACTGTGGCGAATTTCTGCTTGCTCGATTTTCAATGCTCTAAAAACATTAAAAGTTGAGAGCATTGCTGATAAGTCTTCCAGCTCCGGATTATCCGCCAAAAATTTATCTATCGCTGCAATATTTGAATTCATATCCTTTTTCATTCCGCTAGTATTCCCATTTTCCCTTTTTTTCTAATTCTATCCAAACTGCATCTTTTTACAACGCCAAAATTTCTGGCACATCGCTGCTGTTGCGTCCTCCAGTTCGGCCCTCTTTTTTACTTACTTCGTGGCTCCGCCGCTGCGTAATACCAATGCTCCTCATTGCGGCTTCCGGAAACAACAGCAAAATTGTAAAAGCCCCCGCGGCTAAAAAACAATTTGTCCTCCGTAGCTCCTGTCCTTCATAGCGTCAGCGAAGAAGGATTAGCGAAGGAGGATCGATCATTTGCGCAGGTAGTTAAGAGCAAAAATCCATTTTTTTAAAATTTTTTCTATTTCTTCGGTCGTAATGGCTTAGCCCAAATTATCTATAAGCCACATTTTCAGCACTATGAACAGCCACCAGCTAGGTATAGTTCCTGAAAGAAAAATAAAATAAGAACTTTTAAGATGTCAGAACAGTAAAGTATTTTAGGTGACTATACCGATAGTTAGAAGATTGGTAGTAGCTGGCTGGAATAGCCTTCGCTACTCTTGCTAAAGGAAAGGTTGTCCATCCTAGACCTTTAAGAAAGAGACCTGACAAACTATTCCAAATTTTTATTTCCTTCCTTAAAATGAAACCATTTGTACCGCATATACAATGGCGTGGATATTCCCATCCATCTTCAAATTTTGCCAGCTAGAAGGGTTGCCGCAAGTCAGGTTAGCAAAAAATGCGGTTTGCTAAGTTCAGAACGGCTAAACAAGTATATACCTCAGCATAGTAACTCCCTTCTAAGGGCCCTTTTGCCCTCATATTATGTTAAATATGTTCTTTCTATATAATTGTCAACTGAAAATACATAAAAAATCAAGCTACTCGAAAAACATCAGCAAGTAAGACAGGCATCAGTTCGTTGCGATCCGTGCTGTTGCGTCATCCAATGTGGTCTCTTTACGCAATACGAAAAAATCAACCAAATGCGCAGTGGGTTAAGACCCTAAAATCCACTTTTTTTAAGTTTTTTTACTCCTTTTCTCACAACGAGTTACGAGTATCAAGTATCGAGAATCGAGTACAATTTTCGCATCAATCGCGCAAGTTCCTCCAATTACGGAAGGACGTATTTCTGTAGCCCCCGTCGTCTTGCCCCTGCTGCTTCGTTTTGCAAAGCAAAACGGCAGAGGGCAGCGGGGGTAGAGAGAACGACATTCTGTCCCTATTCGCCCAGCAGGGCGATGGTCTAAGGGCCAAGAGGCCCGGGTCAGAAACGACTTGGAGTAAATAATCTTGTAGTGGAGTTTACCTCGCTGTTTATACAGCGTATATAACCCTCAACGGAGATTTTCTATCAACAATGAAATATGAAAGAGTTAAAACGGTTAACCGTTCAAAACGAACCCAATTTCCAAAATGCCCAAAATGCTTGTAAATGTAGTAATTACAATGACTAATAACCAAAAACTTAAAACGGCCAAGCTCAAAACAAACCCAAACAAAGCCAATTTTTAATTGGTAGGTCGGGGGATTATTGTTGATTGACAAGGCGATTTGGGCGGCGTTATAATACTTCTGAAACAAAAAAGGAGACCGAAATGAGTGAATATATACGAAATGTTATAGCTATAGGATGGCCGCAGGGGCTTGATTGGCTGTGGATACTTTTAATTGCGTTGGTAATATTTGGCGGCAAAAAGCTGCCCGAAGTTGCCCGTAGCATAGGCAGGAGTCTGAGCGAATTCAAAAAGGGCGTTAAAGAAGCCGAAGAAACCAAAGACGAAATAAAAGATGACCTGAACAAGGTTAAGGACGATGTAACCAAAGAAGCCAAAAAGGCCTCCGGCCTTGACGAAACCAATGCCGGTGATTAAACACCACAGTAGCCGCCATATTTTTGAAATTCCGCTTAACCTGTCGAAATGAGCAAGACCAAAAAGAGCCAAGACCCCCTTCATACCACTATGAGTCTCGAAGATCACCTTGAAGAATTGCGCACCCGGCTTATTCGTGCGATAGCAGGTGTGGTAACAGCACTCATTGCGTGCCTGATTTTCGGCAAGTGGATAATGCGGTTTATCGAGAAGCCTTACATAGAGGTGATGGGGCAGCAGCGCCTGCAGAGTATAGCCCCTGCAGAAGGTTTTGTCACTTATATGGGAGCGTCCCTTATTGCGGCGGTAATTATATCGTCCCCTTGGATTTTCTATCAATTGTGGTTATTTGTTGCCGCAGGGCTTTATCCTAATGAGAAACGTTACATACATCTGGCGGTGCCTTTCTCGGCTGTGCTGTTTATTACAGGAGCTTTGTTTTTCATCTTTATGATAGGACCGGTTACTCTGCGTTTCCTTGTGGTGTTCAACGAACAGATTCTTGGCGTGGCTTCCAATTTCACCTTTAAGAACTATGTTTCATTCGTGGCGACGATGATGCTGGCCTTCGGACTGGCGTTTCAGTCCCCGATAGCGATTTTCTTTCTGAATAAAACGGGGCTGGTTTCGATAGAAGCACTGCGTAAATCGAGAAGATACGTTATCTTTGGTATTGTTGTCGTAGCGGCTGCGATTATTCCCGGCTCAGACCCATTTTCCTTATTTGCCCTGTCGATTCCGATGTATTTGCTGTTTGAATTGGGGATACTGCTAAGTTACTTCGCAAATCGAAGAGAGAGATTGCAAAGCTGAAGGAGTTTGTTATGGATATCCTGCGAAGAATAGGTAAATTTACGGTAACAACAGTATTGTTAATCGTCTTGATATTTATTAGTATGTCACCAGCTCAGCAAAAAGAGGAGGGAAAAGAAGTCAGCATCGGCGAGCGATTTCACAAGGAGACCTCGTTGACATGGCAAGGTGTTGTGGGGGACAGGTTTCGTACAAAACCCAAAGAGCCGCCTCAGTACAAGGTTTACCCTCGTGCGACTAAGGTGGAACTACCAAAGCCTGAACACACAGGGATGACAGTGGAAGAGTCCCTTAAGAAGCGGCGTTCCATACGCAATTATTCCACAAAACCAATCAGTAAAGCACAATTGTCACAGCTATTATTTGCCGCCCAGGGGGTAACAGGTAAGATATATGGTAAAGCCCTCCGTGCCGCACCATCAGCTGGGGCGTTATATCCGTTTGAAGTCTACATAATCGCTAATAATGTGCAGGATTTGCCGCGAGGCATCTACCATTATTCCGTCCTGGACCATACTTTGGAACTGGTAAAGTCCGGAGATTTCCGTGGTCAGATTATTGAGGCTGGATTGAGCCAGCAGATGCTGGGTGAGGCAGGGGTAACCTTTATCTTATCGGCTATCTTTGACCGCGTCCGTTGTAAGTATGGAGAACGTGGCTGGCGGTATGTGTATATGGAAGCCGGGCACATCAGCCAGAACATCTATCTGCAGGCAGTTTCCTTAGGGCTGGGTTCTGTTTGCGTCGGTGCCTTTTCAGACGAAAAAGTCAATAAACTGATTGATGTTGACGGTTGGAAGGAAGCCGTTATTTATCTGCATCCGATAGGTTCCCTATGAAACGTGTGAGTATTAATCACGTATGCGAAGCTGCTCAGAAGTGGGCGATACAGGACTCGAACCTGTGGCCTCCTGCGTGTAAAGCAGGCGCTCTAGCCAACTGAGCTAATCGCCCTTGGATTATAAAGATACAGGTTTTTAGTCCTTGCGTCAATGTTTTGGAAGTTTTATATTTATGTAAACGAATGAAACTTTTGATGAATTTTATAGAGGCGCTTTATGGCTGTGCTTGAAGTTATTCGTAAACGATACTCCTGCAGGGCGTATATAGATAAGCCAATAGAAAAGGAAAAGCTCGACCAGCTCTTTGAGGCGGCGAGACTTGCGCCATCGGCAAAGAATCTGCAGGATTGGCGCTTCGTGGTGGTCAGCGAAAAAGATAAAAAGCAACAGGTAGCTGCGAGCACTAATCATCCGGAAGTCTTTGGAAAAGCAGGTGTTATGATAGCTGCGTGCAGCGTCAGCAATGAAGTTATGAGATGCGGGCAGGCGGTGGCACCTATTGATGTGGCGATTGCACTTGAACATATTTGCCTGCAGGCAACGCAGTTACAATTGGCAACGTGCTGGATTGGGTCGTTCGATCCGGAGAAGGTCAGGAAGGTGTTGGGAATACCGCAAGATGTTGCTGTAATTGAGCTTATGGCACTTGGTTATCCGGCGGACGAGGCGAAAAAGCCGAGCCGGGAGCCGATGGAAAAGATAATGTGCTACGAGAAGTGGAGTTTTTAGTCTGGTATAAGCTATTGATTTATAAGGGCTTAGGGGACGTGGTGTAACGGGAGCACACCGCAATCGCATTGCGGGAATGAGGGTTCGATTCCCTTCGTCTCCATTGTCTCTTAGGGGAAAATGAGAGGAAGCCATTTCGTAAAGCAGCATAAAAGTGGGCAACGGCGCAAGTTTACGTGGAAACGTTCAAAAACTTACAAAAACTATATAGAAATGTTCGAAAACCATATAGAAATATTCAAAAACCATACTAAAACTTACACGAAACGTGCAAAAATATTCAAAAGTTTTTAGTTCATTGTTTGTAGTTCGTATAAAAGTTGTCTAAATTAACAGAGATTTTTTACTTCGTGGTTATTTTCAGATTAGCTGAATTGACTAGAGGGAAGAGGGGACGGGTACAAGAACGGGGACAGACAAAAAAATCCACATTTTTTAGCATTTTTTGTTTTTTTCTTGACATAAACAGAAAAAAATGTTTTAAGGGTGTCATAGCGATGTGAGGAGCAAAACTACATAGGAAGGAGATGTTATTTATGGTAGTGAGGGTAAACATTTCAATAAAGAACACTAAGACGGGGTCTTGTGCTGCGCAAGCACAGGAGGAGTAAATTTTCACACATTTTAAAAGGAGGCAAAAAATGTTGATGCGGAAAATGATTGTCGGAATGGTTTTGTCTATGTTGCTTTATGCAGGTATTGCCGCAGGGACCACGTACTACGTTAAACCCGACGGTGATAATAATGCAAACGGCCGGTCATGGGAAACCGCTTTTGCCACGATTAAAAAAGGCGTGAGCAGGGCTCAGTCCGGCGATACGATTTTAGTAGGTGACGGCGTGTATACGGGCAGCGGCAACAGAGACATTGCTTATGGCGCAAATATTACTATTAGAAGTGCCAATGGGCCTGCGAATTGTATAATCGATTGTGAAGAAATGGGGAGGGCGTTTGCTGTAAGTGGTAATGGTAATCACGGGAGTATAAGCGGATTTACGATAACAAATGCAAGTGAAGGCTTTGCTATATATCAATATAAAGGAAAATTAAACATAGGAAACTGCATTATACAGAACAACCAAACTGGCGGGATACGTCGTAAAGCTGATACCAGTATTACCGCTGAAGGAGAAATTAAAAATTGTATTATAAGAGATAATTCAGGTGAAGCCATTAAACTGGAAAACCATGCAAAGGTGTATGTGTATAACAGTTTAATAAAAGGTAACATTAATTGTACTGTCTCCAATGGAGAATTTGAGAACTGCACTATTGTAGGTGCTAAGAGAATCTGTTTGGATAAAAATTCCACCCTGAAAAACTGTATTATACACAATAAGCTGTCTGGGGCATATGTCATTGAACATGATAGAACGCTCACAGTGGAGTACTGTAATATTGAGAATGGTCTTCGCGATATTCTAAGTAACCATATAACTGGGGCAACCTTAATTTGGGGAGAAGGGAATATCAGTTCCGATCCTGGATTCGTTTCTAATGATGACTATCATTTAAGCCCCACATCTTGCTGTATTGACGCAGGTGACCCAAATGGGGTATATGATGACCAAACAGACATTGATGGCCGGCTACGTGTAAGAGGCCCGCGTGTAGACATTGGGGCAGATGAAACTGCGATGTGGCATGTGGATGTTGAAGCTACCGGAGCTGGAACAGGTATAACAAGGGAGGATGCTTTTAACACGGTGCAAGAAGCGATTGATGCTGCAATTGATGAAGATGAGATTTTGGTCTATCCAGGAGTGTATAATGAACAGATAGATTACAGCGGGAAAGAGATTTCTATCAAAGGTGTGGGGGAGTACGAATCCGGTGAGGTTATAATAAGTGCTGAAACCAGTTCGGTAAATGTAGTTACCCTTGCGGCAGGTGAAGATCTTGGCTGTTCACTTTCCGGCGTTACTATAACCGGTGGGAGTAACGGTATTTATTGTACTAATTCGGTGTCGCTTGCGATTTACGACTGTATTATAAGAGACAATAGTAACTGCGGAGTCTATGTTTCTGATGCGGGAGCAGTTGAAATAAAGAATAATACAATTGTCGGGAACTCCTTTGCTGGAGTGTATGTTAATTCCGGTAGTGAACCTGTTATCTGTGATTGTATTATTTGGGACAACGGCGACGATTTGTTAAGCTGCTCTGCTACTTATAGCTGCATAGAGGACGGTGATGCAGGCACGGGGAACATAAGCAGCAATCCGCTGTTTATTGATTCCCAGAACGATGATTATCATATCGACAAGGATTCACCCTGCATTGATGCTGGTGAACTCAATAGTGAACAACCAAGCGAAGTTGATTATTATGGCGGTCCGCGCCTTCAGGGGCCGTGTATAGATATGGGGGCAGATGAAGCTGACCCGAATCTGTGGATTGAGCCAAACGTAATTAATGTTACTTTGTTTGAAGGGCAAAGTCTAACCGAATCATTCACTATCGGCAATAACTGGGGCAGCGCCCTATACTTTGATATCTGGCCTACAAGTACCGAGGCCATGAACGTATATTCTCAAACATCCATGACGGAAACATACTCAGGTGCAGAATGCGCCGCAGGTTCGCCTAATGAGATTGTTATAGATTATGAATTTTCAGAGCCAAAGATTGAGCACAGCAATGACTATGATTTTCTTACTATTGAAGGATTAAGGGACTTCGAGCAGGTCAGCGCCCCGATAGTGCCGCAGAAAGATACATTCATCCTGCTGCCATTCGGCAAAGAGGTGTCCAGTGTCGAGGTGGAAATCACAGAAAGCCAGGAATTGCCGGGTACTTACATGTTAGCTCCCGCACAGAAACAATATCCTATGAGTTATAGTGGAGTTATTGAGCCAAACGAGCCAGACCCTAACATATATGACAGCAATGAACCGTGGCCCGGCAAAGATATTGACAATGCCACGACCCAGTCAAAGCGCGGTTACATTCTGTATATCGCTAATCTGTATCCGGTTCAGTACAAACCAAAATCCGGCGTGGTCACATTCGCAAGCAAGATTAGACTGGTGATAAATCTGAAGGACTCGGATAAAGTCAGTATTCCAAAGCCGACAAGCGAATTAATCTCTTACCTGGAGAAGAAAGTTGACAATCCCGAGGTTCTGGCCAGTTATTCTCAACCAATTCAGTTGTCGGGCTATATGGAAATGATGCAGGGAATGTCCGGCCTTCCTTCGGCCACGTACGAATATGTTATAATAACCAACGAAGAGTTGCTGAAGTTAACACCCGAACCGTGGAATTTTCAGAGGTTGAGAGATTCAAAGATAGCCCGCGGTATAAGTGCGACTATTGTTACTACAGAATGGATATATGAAAATTACGATGGCACACGTCCTGATAGTAACAGTGATAATCAGACAAAGATAAGAAACTTTCTCATTGATGCCTACAATAACTGGGGTACTCAATATGCATTGCTGGCCGGTAATAAGGATATAATCCCAGTAAGATATTTCCAGGGTATGGCTTCAGATATGTATTACGGTTGTGTTGAGCCCAATGAATGTACTTTTGACTATAATGCTAATGGAAATTATGGACAAAAAACTGATGGTGTGGAAGGAGGCGAGGTAGACTATATTGTAGATATTTATGTCGGCAGGGCAGCAGTAGAAACACCGTCAGAAGTTACGAACTTTGTCCGTAAAAACCTTATGTACGCATCCGGCTGGGGCAAATATCTAACGAAGGTTTCTGCAGTCGGGGATGAGAAAGGGTATTTTGGAAACGCAGCAGAATCTGCGTTTTTACTTAAGAACCACAGCAATGAAAACTTCTTTGATTTTGACACATCCAAGTATCTTTACGCAGAATGGCCGAATGTAGATTTCTATGATTTGGTAAATAGCGGAGTTCACATAATAACACATTCTTCTCACTCCGCTCAAAGGAGCATGGGACAGATAAGTGTTATTCACTTGCCAAATCTGTTAAATTCGGAATACTTTTTTGTACAGTCAAACGGCTGTCTTCCAGGTTCTTTTGGTACTAAGGATTGTATGGCTGAAGAGATAACCTGTATGGAACATGGGGCTTTTGGAGCAGTGATGTATTCCGAGGTAGGACCGACAGCGTTTTTCAACGCGTTCTGGAAACCCATTTTAAACGATAATATAATGGAGTTGGGGCGAGCAACCCAGTTGTGTAAGAGCGGTTTTCCCTCCCATAGAGATGACTACTGGGAGATGAATCTGTTTGGCGACCCCGAGCAGCAGTTTTCTTTTGGTCAGCCAAGGGATACATACTGGGCCTTGCCCGCAGTTTCGGAGGGTTCCGTCATTGGTCCCAATTCAATCGAGATAGAGGTAGAATTCAGCGCTAAAATCCTTCCTGCGGGTGTATATGACCAAAACATAATCGTAGCCACTAACGATCCAGAGAGGCCAATAGTAGAGATTCCAGTTACTATGACAATACTGCAGGCTTCTCCTGCTGTTGTTCCAGAAGAAAGCTTCGAATCAAATCGAGCAGGTGAATTGGGTATATTCACACCAGAGTCTATGATTTATACACTTACGAATAATGGAGATTTGCCCATAAGCTGGGATGCATCACATACCGAAAACTGGTTCGATGTTGAACCAGATGGCGGAAGTCTCGATCCCAATGAGTCGATTCAGGTAACGGTTACCGTCAATTCAAATGCTTACGACCTTGCTATAGGCAGCCATTACGACATTATAACCTTTACCAACTTGGACACCGGCAGAAGTCACAAAAGAATCGCTATTCTCAACTTTACAAAGCAGCTTTTCACTGAAGTATTTGATGCGAATGATTTTGACCTTGCATATCAAAGGCTGACATTTTTGCCAACCGGGTCTGAGGACTTCTATGGCGCCACCTGTGAGTATGCCGATGAATTTTCTACAGATCCAAGCGGCGGCCAGATTCTTACATTCGATGAATATGACTATAATTGGAAAAGAATAGATATAGCTAATGGTAAAGAAGTTTCTTTATACGGTGTATCCTATGACCATTTCTATATGTCTGGAAATGGTTCAATTGTATTTGACCCTAGTGTATATCCAGATGATGTATCACTTGGAGGCCATTTTTCTACAGCCAGAATTTCCGGATTGCATAGTTGGATGGCACCCTGGCTTGGGGGCGAAGTCAGTTACAAACAGATATCAGATAGGATTGCAATCACATTTGAAAATGTTCCGGATTGGAAGTTATCACCTGACGAACCCGACCACTTAAAGAGTTTTCAGGTGGAATTATTCTTTGACGGAAGGATACGATTTACGTACTTAAATATTGATTTGCAGTGGCAGGTGGAAACAGCACCTGTTATTGTAGGACTATCCGCAGGTGACGGTATTCCGCCCTACTTTATGGAATCTGATTTGTCGGAACTTACGCTTGTGCATAATATTGATGGTGACCTATGGTATACTCAGATACAGGATGCTATCGACGATGCAGATAATGGCGATGAAATTGTAGTTTATCCAGGTACATATTACGGCAGTATCGATTTCCTTGGCAAGTCAATCACGGTGCGCAGCACAGACCCAAATGACTGGGACGTGGTGGCGGCGACAGTAGTCGACTGCAATGGCAGCAGACAATCACCGAAGTTCGGCTTTATTTTTGGCAGCTTTGAGAGCAACAATTCGATTCTAGAGGGTCTGACGGTAACAAACGGCTACGGACTTGCGTATTACGGTGCAAATGCAGGCGGTGCGATTTACTGTGAGGCGAGTAGTCCGACGATTCGGCGGTGTATTTTCAAGAACAACATGAATGATAAGACGAACAACACGGAAGGCGGAGCGATAGCAACTTATTGGTCGCAACCGTTGATTGAGGACTGCAAATTTTATGATAATGAAGCGAGACTCGGCGGCGCGATTCGTATATTCGGGTCCGGGGGGGCACCGGTCATTATCAGGAACTGTATGTTTTGGAGCAACAGTGCGGATAAAGGCGGTGCAATCGACAACTATTATGGCAAGGTTAAGTTAATTAACTGTACTATCGCGGACAATTCAGCACCCAACGGCGGCGGTGTCTACTATGAAGGTTCTGATCCATTGAATGCAATCACCAATAGCATACTATGGGGAAATGGCGATGACGTAAATAACTGGCCAGCGACCTACAGCTGCATTCAGGAAGGAGCCCAGGGCACAGGAAATATGAGCAGTGACCCATGTTTTGCCAACGCAGACAGCAACGATTATCACATAAAAGTAACCTCACCGTGCATTAATGCCGGGACGAATTCGCCACCTGGTGGTTTACCTGCAGAGGATATTGACGGCGAAGCACGCATTATGGGCTTATACGTTGATATGGGCGCTGATGAAGTGAATGTGCCGACATCCGATGCTCATCAATGGGGATTGGACGAAAGGAGCGGGACAACCGCATACGACTCGGTCGATGATGATGACGGCACGTATAGTGCAGGTACCCCCTCCTGGGTGGACGGTCTTATCGGCGGCGCGGTCGATTTTAACGACACATCTAATTACTTCTCGGTATCGAGTTTGGACAACGAATACAGTAACAGCGACACTTTCACCGTTGCCGGCTGGTTCAAGACGAGCGAAACATCAGGGCTGCAAACAATTGTTGGGCAATGGTCGCAAATGTGGGAGGCTGGTCAGGAGTACTTTGGCTGGCAGGTGTTGGTGGAGAACAACAAGGTTATAGCAAGATTCGGGTATGGACTTCAGACACCCGATATAACGGGAACGACGCCTGTGACCAATGACAATAAGTGGCATCACTTTGCGATGGTCCGTAACGGAACGAGCACCGTTTTGTATGTTGACGGTGAGCCGGAAGATTCGGACACGGTGAGCTTCTATGTATACAATACGAAATTCCGTATAGGCGACGGCAGCTACGTAACCAGTGGTGGTCCAGCTCTTAAAGGCGGGCCGTTCGAGGGAACAATCGATGAAGTGATGATATTCGATGGAGCGCTATCGGCTGGAGAGATAGAAGATCTTTATGACATTGGAGCACCTGATTAAATAGAAACGTTTTTTTGAGTGTTTTTCAGGACGGCTGGATATGTCCAGCCGTCCTTTTTTACTTTGGTGCTAACTGCTGGTTTAGAGTGTAGAGTTTGAAAATTGTTGGGTTTGTGGTTGGGCGGGCAAAAGCGGCGTTTTTGGGGCGGAAATAGGGATATTCATAAAAATTCAAGAACGAAAAGTGAGTCGGCCGATGTAGGGGAAGTGAAGGTCAATCCGCCGCGTGGCGGGCAAAAAAAACAGGTGGCTCTTTGCAGGCCATAGGGCTATAAATTTGGCTGAACTTCGTATTGCCCACTTTCGATAATACGAGCAAGGCAGAGCGAAATGAGGGCATAATAAGCGAGAGCTAAAGCAATAAAGGAAAGAGCCACGAAAACAAAGGGAGAGCGAACAAAGCTCTCCCTTGTTTCTTTTGAGGGGGGCCGTTAATTTCCCTTTTTTCCTGCATTTATGACTTGCTAAAGGAGAGGATTTAACTGAAGATGGATGTAATAGAACCTGGATTCCTGCTTCCGCAGGAATGACCCTCCGTCGCACTGTGTGCTATGGAGGGCAAGCGAGGGAATTAAAAATGACGGAAGTACCGCCAATTTTGTTGTCAGCAATTATCTGCGAGAAGGTGATTTTCGATAAAATCACCGGTATGCCGAGCATTATAAATATTATCCAAAATATCAATGCGCCAAAGTATCCGGTGCGGTATCCTTCGCTTGTTTTCTTCTGTGAATTAACAAACGGGCACGGGAGTACGAAAACAACAATAAGACTTGTTGAGGAGCAGGGGCCTGAAGGACAGGAAGATAAAGTCATATTCGAGCAAAAGGGAGAAGGTGAGTTTAAGGATGTTAAACAGGTCGTCAGTCTGGCACTGAACCTGCAGGGAATGGTGCTGCCCCACGAGGGAGAGTATCGTTTTCAGATTTTTGCGGAGGACTATCTGCTTGGGGAGAGACGGATTATATGCAGGAAGATTACGATGCCATCAAAAGGCGGGGAAACGGCTGAATAAAAGCCGAAAGAATTATGAGCAAGACAAGCAGAGGGACATTGATTTCGGACAGTGAGCTTATTTTTAAGTTTTCGCGCGGCGGCGGGCCTGGAGGGCAGAACGTCAATAAGGTCAATACGCGGGTTACGGTGTTTTTCGATGCAGCAAATTCGAAGAGTTTTTCCGATGAGCAGAAAGAACAGATACTCAAAAAGCTTGCAAGTCGGGCAGATAAAAACGGCGTGATAAGGGTCGTTTCGCAACAGTATCGAACACAGAAGGCGAACCGAAGGGCTGCGGTCGAGCGATTAAAAGAGCTATTGAGGGAAGCACTAAAAAAGAAGAAGATACGAAAGAAAACGAGAGTGCCAGAAGCAGTCAAGAGAAAGCGATTAGAAAAAAAGAGGCGGCGAGGCTTGTTGAAGAGACAAAGGGCGGAATGTAATTTTGAGCAGTAAAGGGGTCAAGTCAATTCGATATCGAGGGGTTTTTCGGGTGGTGGAGAATCGGGGGCAACTAACTTTTGGCCGAGGGTGAAAGCCTGTTCCATTGCGGAAGGATGTTCTTTGATTTGGCCGGGGTCTTCCACTTTATTTACAAATAAATTTGCTGCGTAGTTTATATCGAGGACGTCGAAGAAGTATTTCATAGTCAGGCGGATGCAGTCGAACATTTTTTTGCTTTTCGAGCCGCCTACGGCGATGACCATAGCGCGTCTGTCGCGGCCTGCAGTGTTGATGAGGGGCTTTTTCAAGACGTATTTGTGTGCCCAAAGGCACTGGCAGCGGTCGATGAGGATTTTTGCCTGTGCGCAGACGGTCATAAAAAAGATGGGTGTTGCGAAAATGAAGCGGTCGGCGTCGAGCATTTTTGCAGAGATGATGTGGTAATCGTCTTTGACAACACAGGTGCCTGTTTTGTAACAGGAATTGCACTCGATGCAGGGCGCGATTTTGTAATCCGTCAACCTGAGATATTCGGTTTGCGCGCCGGCAGATTCTGCGCCGGCCAAAGCCCGGCGGAGAAGCAGGTCGCTATTGCCGTTGCGCCGGGGACTTGCCGAGATTCCAATTACTTTCAAAGCCATATCAGCAGTAAGTTATCAGTATTTGGTGCGAAAAGCAACAGGGGCAAAAGAATTTTGATGTCGGTGATTGACAGGCAGGATTTTTGCGGATAAAAGTAATTTCAGGCGAGATTGAAGAAAGAAGGTTTTGGCATTTTGGGAGAATTGATATGCAAGTGATAGAGTTTCTGAAAAAGTCGAAGGTAAAATGCAAGGTTACGAAGCACAAGGCGGCGTTTACAGCACAGGAGGTAGCAGCGGAGGAGCATGAGCCAGGCAAGTTCGTAGCCAAAGCGGTGGTCGTCAAGGCCGATGACAAGTACGTGATGTGCGTTCTTCCAGCGTGTTACAATATCGACCTGAAGAAGCTGAAAGGTCAACTGAAGGCCAAGAGGGTAAAGATCGCAGAGGAGAAGGAGCTTGGCAAGATATTCGGCGATTGTGAGCTTGGAGCGCAGCCGCCCTTTGGGAACTTATATGATTTGCCTACAATTATGGACAAGGTATTGGAGGATGACGACCATATTATGTTTCAGGGCGGCACACACGAGAAGTCAGTACGAATGAGTATGGCGGATTACCGAAAGCTGGTCAGTCCAAAGGTTCTTGAATTCAGCCGGCATGTAGCTTCGTGATTGCGGTTCCGCAGGCAGGGCAAGAGATTAGTTTACAACGCCGGGGAGAGAGTCTGCGAGAGGGGTGATTTATTTTTTACTTGCGTTTTTCTCATCTTCGATGGACCAAAGACGTTCTTGCAATACACGGATAGCGTTGAGGGAATTTCTATCCCTCATATTTGAGAATGAAACGATAGCTTTTTTAATGACTTCAATCGCTTCATCATATCGCTTCTGCGTTGAGAGCGCGTTTGCGAGCGATAAATAATTTGCTGCTTCGGATGGGTTCATATCTACTACCTGTCGAAGATATTTGGTTGCTTCACTAAAGCGGTTGACTTCCACCAGGGCATTGCCCAGATTTCTGAGTGTTTTGACCGAGTTTGGTTCCTGAGCCAAATCTTCCTGATAAGCCTTAATCGCTTTATTTATATATTCGGAGGCGTCTTTATCCCTGCCTAATTTTTTCGATGCTAAACTTATATTGAAGTACATATCCGACATACTGTGCTTTATTTTGGCTTTTTCATTGTATTCAATAGCACCTTTGGCGGCGTCGATTGCATCCTGCCACTTGCCCTGCCTGGCCAGAATCTGCCCCATACTATTGTAGGCCGCGATAGATTTTATTGGGTCGAGCTCAATGATTTTTTTGTATATTGCGATGCATCTATCATACATTGCGAATGATTTATCCCTCCTGCCCCGACTTTCGAAGAATCCGCCCTGGTCTTCAAGTTTTAGGGCCAGCTCCAGATATTTACCATACAGAGAACTGACGGCACTTTGGCGTACTACCGGCGCCAGCATATTTTCCACCGGTACATAGTCATCTGTTAATACAATCCCACGTCCTTTTTCTTTAGCTGTTTCTATTTCAGAATCGTTTAGTACCCATAAATTCGTACCTGCTGCCGGCTTTTCCACGGTCAGGTTTTCAAGATTAATTTTTCGCATAGCAGCGATAACTATAAAAGTATCCCGTTGCGCCGGATGCGGCTTATCTATAGAAACGACATAAACATGGGGAAACGTTTGCTGGAGAGTTTTGATAACGGCTCCCAAGAAGAGGCCACTATCGTAGATATCTATCATATTTATCATATATACCCCATCATCGGTGAGGATTTGAGCGATTTTGTCGTTGAATTCTTTGGTTATCAGCTGGTAGGGGACTGAATAGTCGTTGAAGGCATCTCCATAGATGAAGTCATATCGAGGTATCCGGCCACCATTTCGTTTTTTATGAAGTAACTCGTCAACGTAATTGCGAGCATCCATTGTAAATGTGTTAATGGAGGTATTTCTATCCAGGCCGAAGGCCAGGATGGCGGCCTCAGTTACCTGTGGGTCGATTTCGGTCACATCGATGCGGCTTCCCGGCCAGACTTTCTCAACATATCGAGGAAAGACATACCCTCCCCCTCCGATAAATAGAGCCGAAATTCTACTCTTGTTCTGAGTCAACATCTGTGTTGCCGCAGCATAGATCTGCTCGTAGGTGTATTGTAAATTAAGTATATCGCCCATTACGATTTTGCTGTGCGTTAGTTTATCCTGCATAAATTCGCGTTTGTCCACTGCTTCTGAAACTCGTCTTACGGAGATGTAACAGTATTGGCTTTCGTCCTCATAAAGAACGGCTGGATTCGGTTTTTCTCTCAGTGCGAGAGATGAGCCGGCGCTCTCGGCCCATCCTGCAGGTATCATTGCCATAGCCATTAAGGCAAAGAAGATTACCGCCCAGAGGTACAGCGTTCGGAGTATGGATCGGTAGAGGACAGCCATCAGCAGCAAGACCGCCCCGACCGTCCAGACGATAGCAATGGTTCCCATCGCAGCAATCAGGTAGAAACCGGCAAGAAATGTTCCTGCAATACTGCCTGCGGCGCCGAAGGCGTATATGTCTCCGACGGTCCTTCCTGTAGGCAGACCCTGGTCAAGCGCCATTTTCGCAACTACCGGACTTATCGTTCCCAGCAGTGTAGATGGGAGCATAAAGACCAAAAATACGTGCATAAACACATGGGCCGGCCAGCTTAACTTCCACAGCCAAATCCACTCGCCGGTAAGATTATTCAGGATAACGGTTATTACGCAGGTTGCAGATGAAATGCCCAGGAGCAAGGCTAATGCCTTTCTTGCAGGGAAGCGGTCTGCGATACGACCTCCGAGATAATTACCTATGGTGATGCCGGCCAAGACCACGCCTATTACCGAGGTCCATGTATATAGAGATGAGCCAAGATGCCTGGCTATGAGCCGGCCGGCAACAAGCTCCAGAATCATTATGCAGGCACTTGAGAGGAATACAGTGGCACCTGGAATGAGAATTGGGGGAAAACTTTTGTTTTTTCTCATTTTTATTCTTCCTTAACTTATTTTACTATTGGGCGAAAGTATAACAAAGCTTTATGCTGCTAACAAGCGGTTTTTCAGCTTTACTGTGCATTGCAAACAACGGCTGGTTGTGGTAAAAATGGAGGAGAAGAATAATTTCAAATCCGGGACGATTTAAATGGCAGTTCAATTTATTCTCGGCAGAAGCGGGACAGGCAAAACGAGCTATTGCATAAAGGCAATAGTTGATGCCCTTCTGGAGGCGGGGGACGGCCAGCCGTTGATTCTGCTGGTTCCGGAACAGGCGACGTATCAGGCGGAGCGTGCGATTTTAAGCGATAAAAGAGTGGGGGGGTATCACAGACTGCACGTGCTTTCGTTTGCCCGTCTACAATTTTTGCTGTCGGGCAAAAATACGGCAAAGCCAGCGGTAACACGCATCGGGCAACAAATGATAATCCAGAGGATTCTGCGAGATAATAAAAGCAAATTAAAAGTGTTCAGATCGTCGGCAGGATTTCCAGGGCTGGGACGGCAAATGGCGGAAACTATCGCTGAGCTGCACGAATATGCCAAAACGCCGGAAGATATTGACCAGCTATTGGACCAATTGCAAAAAGACGAACGTAATAGTTTGGCTACGCTGAAATTCGCTGATATAGGTCTGGTTTTGCGGAAATATTTGAAGTTTATCGAGGGCAAATTTATTAACCCTGATGCTCAACTGAGGCAAAGCTGCCGGACAATAGCTACGTCGATTTTGACTGAAGGAGCGAAGCTATGGGTAGACGGGTTTGCGGGGTTCACGAAATCTGAGCTTGCGATTTTAATGGAGTTATTGAAAGCGGCGGCAGATGCTCAAATTGCGTTCTGTTTAGACCCATCAAATATTGATTTGGCAAATCCTGATATGGCAAGTCTCGAAGCAACGAGTATGTTCAGTCCGACGGAACGAACATACGCTGAGCTTGTCGAGAGAATAAAAAAGAATAAACTGCGATTAGCTAAGCCGATAATTCTGAAGGATGGGGTCAGGTTTTCCGGCAGCAGAGAGCTTGCCCATATCGAGCGTGATATTTTTAAGCTCAAATCATCAAAGATACCGGCAGGGGATAATATTCGGATTATATCAGCACCAAATGTTCGCGCTGAAGTCCAATTTGTCGCCAGAGAGATACTGCGGATACTAAAGGAAGAAGATTATCGATACCGTGACATTGCAGTTATCGCATCAGATATCGACTGCTATGAACACTATATAAGGGCCTGTTTTGACGATTACGGATTACCATTTTTTATTGATAAACGGAAGAGTCTGAATCAACATCCAGCTGTCGGACTTATTTGTTCAGCCCTGCAGGCGGTGCTGAATGATTTTTCTCACAGCGACGTCTTCAGCTTTCTTAAAACGGACCTAATTCCTGTAGAGAAAAGCGAGATTGATTTGTTGGAAAATTACTGTCTTTCATTCGGGGTGGCGGGGAGCGACTGGACGAGCGGACAAGAATGGCACTTTGCAGGTCAGGATGACGAACACTTTGACGAGGAGCGTGTGAACCAAATCCGGAAGAAGATAAGCGGGCCTTTGCTTGTACTTCGAGATAAACTTTGTCCTGTTGGCAGTTCGGCAAGGGCAATGAGCGCCGAAGAGTTTGTGCAGATTATATTTGATTTTCTTGAAACTGTGGGTGTCCGTGAAGAAATTGGGAAACGGATTGAAGAAGCAGTCGAACGGAAAGATTACACTACGGTCGATGAACATCAGCAGTTTTACGATAAGCTCTTAGATATATTTGATGAATTTGTCGAGGTTTTTGCTGGTCAGGAAGGGACGGCTGAGGATTATCTTGCGATTATCAGTTCTGCAATTTCGCAGATGACGCTGGCATTTATTCCGCCGACTCTGGACCAAGTGCTTGTCGGCTCTATCGAGCGGAGCCGACATCCGGATTTGAAAGCGGTTTTCCTTATAGGCACTACTCAAAAGGAATTTCCGGTTCCGATGAGTTTCGAGAGCATATTGACGGATGAGGACCGAAATGCAGCCGAAGAAGCGAACTTTGAGCTGGCGGCAACAACCGGTCAGAAGCTGGCTGAGCGGCAGTATTTGGCCTATATTGCATTTACACGACCGAAGGAGCTTCTGTGCGTTACGTATCCTGCAACTGATGGAGGAGGCAGCGCCACAACCCGTTCACAATTTATAGATAATCTGGTGACACTGTTTGAAAATCTTGAAGAAGAGTCAATTGCGGGATACAAAAATGATGTTAAGCAGCTTCACAGCAAAAGTGAACTTGCCGATTTGCTCTGCAGCCAATTGGGCAAGGATGCTTTTTTGACTAAAGCAAAAGAAGGAAAGCAGCTTGGTGAGCTATTAGGTGATATTGTTGCAGATGAAGAGCTTGCTGAGTTGGGGGTGGAGGTTTTGTCGGCGATAAATTATGATAATCGTGCACAGTTAGATGCCGGAATAGTTGAAAAACTTTTCGATGCGCCGATGCGAAGCTCCGCGACGAGTCTGAGCACTTTTGCGGCCTGTCCTTATCAGTATTTTGCCAGATATATACTGGAATTGGAGGAAAGAGAGGAATTTAAGTTTGAGCCATTAGATTTGGGCGTTTTTTATCATCGTGTCCTGGATGCTCTGTTAAAACGGCTTAACTCAGATAAAAAAGATTTTGCAACAGTTTCGAATGAAGAACTCCTGAGACTTCTAAGGGAGCAAATAGTGAAATTTGCCGGGGAGGACGCATTTATATCAAACTTTTTGCGCCGTTCGGCATATAACGGCTTTATCATTCACTGTGCCGGCGAGGTTCTTGAGGATTGTGTTCGAGCGATTTCGGAAATGGTTCGGGTGGGAAATTTCAGGCCGAAATGGTCGGAGGTTTCGTTCGGCGAGGTGAAAGACAGCGTCATTAACATCGGCCAATACAAAATTAAATTATCAGGAGGTGAGGTAACAGCTTTGAGCGGAAAAATCGACCGGCTCGATGTTGCAGAAGCGGGAAGCGAAAAAAATGCAATTATTTTTGATTATAAACGGAAGGGGAAAACCTTTAACTGGTCGCAGTTTTACCACGGTTTGGATATGCAGCTGCCGATTTATATGCTGGCGGTTAAAAATGCCGACAATCCTAAGTCGTTAGCCCGCAACGCTTTAGGGGCGTTTTATATGCCGGTTGAAGTAAGTCCAGCTAAAGGGGCTATCGATGAATTGTCAGGGGACACAGAAGGTTTCAATTATAAAGCAAAGGGGATATTTAACGGCGAAGTTTTCCGACAGCTTGATGCCGGAGCTTCCAAAAACAGCAAGTTTTATAATTTTTACGTTACTAAAGACGGGCAGCCTTACGGCAATTATGAAAAACAAGGGGCATTAAGGCCGGCCGATTTTGAAAAAGCTCTTAAATTTACTGAGAAAAAGATAATCCAACTATCCGAAGAAATTCTCTCTGGCAGAATCGAAGTCAAGCCGTATCGCTTAAACCAAAACTCGCCGTGCAGTTTCTGTAAGTATAAGTCGGTTTGCCGGTTCGACTGGCAGATAAATGAGTACAACCTTTTAGAATCGCTCGGCAAAAACGATGTTCTTGAAAAAATGGCAAGAAAGGGAAGAGTAAAGTAAGCTGAGAAAGAGGAAATTATGAAACCCGAAATCCAAATCAAGGTTGGTATGTGGATGGCAATTACTTTGTTGGTCATGGCTTTGGTTAATACGTTTATTGTTTTATTTTTATCTACCTTTCGTCACAATATCTCTGAACCTATTATCTGGCGTGGTCTTATATGGCCTATCGTTTTTTCCAATGGCTTAGCTGTTCTTTATTGTGTCTGTTTTGTTTTTACCATCAACCGTAGATTGCTGAAAACAAATTTTTTACTGTTAACTATTTATGTATTTCTTGTGGTACGGTCATTTTTTACGCGGGAATATATTGACGTGTGGGATTTTATTCATACATTTTTTGAATTGCTTTTTATATTCCTTTTGTCACAAGGCGCTATTGGTATGTGGAGGGAAAAACTTAAGCGAGCGACCAAAGTGGAAACAGAAGAAACTAATTAAATGCAGCTTAGTTGTTGAAGGATGGGGAATAAGGAAAAAAGGTAAAAGTGGAAAATAAAAGCGAAAGTGGATTCCTGCTTGCATAGGAATGACAAGCGAGAGACAGTTGAATGGTTGAAAAAAAGATAAAGTGGACTGAGCAGCAAAAGCAGGCGATTACCGCGCGAGGTAGTGACATTCTGGTGAGCGCATCGGCAGGCACGGGCAAAACTGCTGTGCTGTCAGGCCGATGCGTCGATATAGTATCCGATGAGACCAGCGTGCGGAACATATTGGTGCTGACATTTACGGAGATGGCAGCCGAGCAGATGCGCCAGCGAATCGGGGAGCAATTAAAAGATGCATTTGCAGAAAGCGGCGACCACCATCTTCGGCTCCAACTTATGCTGCTTCAGGCAGCTGACATCAGCACGATACATTCGTTCTGCAAACGGCTTATCACAGAATTCTTTTACAAGCTCGGCCTTGACCCGACTTTCGGGATAATCGACGGCGACGAAGCGAGACTGTTGAAGACGGAGACCATCGAAAAGGCGATTGAGTGGGCGTGGCAGCAGAGTAATTTGGTGCAGGGGCTGGAACAGCTTTTCCGGCGGCGAGACCTTCGGACAAATGATGGTTTTCTTGCAAAGATAATAAGTTTGAGCAATTTTTTGGACGGCGTAGTTTCAAGACAGAATTGGTGTGAACGAGCGATAAAGCTTGGCGGGATTGTCAGCCCTTTTACATCGGGATTGGGTGAAGAACAGAAACAGATTGTAGCGGAGAGATTGGGGAGCATTGTCGAACAGTTTCAACAAGCCAAAAAGCTTTACGAGAACGAGCACTCCGGCGGAGACTGGGCAGCGAAGCTGGAGGCAAGTCATATCAAACCTGTCGCTCGATGTATCGAATTTCTGGAAGCGGGCGATTGGGATAAATGCGCCGAGGGGATAAGGAATTTTGTCAAGCCCACAACTTACAAGCCGAAAGAAGTGCCGGAGATGCTTGCTGAGCTTATACGAAAAAGGGTCAAGAAAGCTTTGGATGCTTTTGTGGGACTTTCGGCCCTTGCCATATTAAATCCCGATTACCTTAACAGGGTCAGCGGAGCTGTGAGCTTGCAGACAAGGGTGCTTGTTGAGCTTGTTAAGAAATTCGACCAGTTATACAGCCAGGCAAAAAAAGCAATTAACTGCCTGGATTTTGCCGACTTAGAGCGTTTCGCGCTGAGGCTTTTGGCTGACGAAAATTCGCAGGGCGAGAAGCCAGCACCATCGGCGACAGCTCTGGTGCTGCGGCAAAGGTATAAGTACATATTTGTTGACGAATACCAGGACATCAATGCTGTTCAACAGGCAATACTCGATATGCTTAGCTCCGGCGGAAATGTTTTTGTTGTCGGTGATATAAAACAAAGCATCTATGCGTGGCGGGGAGCTGAGCCGGAGATTTTTCTTGAGCGGCTGAGACCGGAGTCTTCCGCATCAGGCGGGTTGCGGGTTGACTTGAATGCTAATTTCCGTTCGGCCAAGGGCATCCTCGATTTTGTCAACAAGGTGTTTGGACGGATAATGACGGCCTCTTTTGCAAGAATTGATTACGATGAGTCGGCTGAGCTGAAGCCGGTGATTGAAAGTGAATCCGGTGACGGAAAGAAAGTTGTCGAGTTTCATATACTCGATGAAAAGGGCAAGGATGAGGATGCAGAAGGTGATGAGACTGAAGAAAGCAAAGATGTTTTCAATTCTCGTCAGCGTCAGGCGGCGGCGATTGCCCAGCGTATAAAGCAAATGGTCGGAGCGGAGACAGGACAGCCGGAATTTCAAATATACGATAAGCAGAAACGCGAAAAAAGAGGAGTCGAATACCGTGACATCGTGGTGCTAATGCGTTCACTGGCCAAGAAGGCGAACGATTATGTTGAAATCTTTCGATTGGCCGGCGTGCCTGTGAACTGCCAGGCTACAGCCGGTTATTTTGAGGCGACTGAAATCAGCGATTGTCTCTGTCTGCTAAAAGTTTTGGACAATCCACAACGCGACATTGAATTGGCTGCGGTATTGCGAAGTCCATTTTTTAAGGTCAGTGACGCGGAGCTGGCTAAGATAAAAATCCATAGCGAGACAGGCGAGCGGTATAAAAATTTCTATGAGCGCGTGCTTGAATATCCTGCCGGCGGGACGGATGCGAAGCTCGCTGAAAAACTTAAAAAAGCACTTGAGCAGATTAAGCAGTGGCGCGGAGTTGCGCGTAGCGGCAGTTTGGCGGATTTGATTTGGCACATTTACCGGCAAACTGGTTTTCTGTCGTTTGTTTCAGCGCTTCCGAGCGGGGAGGCACGCAGGGCCAATCTGCTTAAACTGCACGAGCGGGCGATTCAGTTCGAAGGTTTCGCCAGCAGTAGCGGCAGGCCGTCACTGGGGCGTTTCATTGAATTTGTCGAGGAGCTTCAGGAACTCGGGCAGGACTGGGCGCCGGCTGAGCCGGACAGCTCCGCTGAAAATGCGGTGCGGATTATAAGCGTCCATAAGAGCAAAGGACTGGAATTTCCGGTGGTTTTCCTGGCTGAGCTGGACAGTCAATTCAATAAGAAGGATTCTCAGGAAGATTTTCTGGCGGATGTTAACGATACGCTGGGGCTGCAGATTATTGACCGTAAATCGAATACCAAGCTAAGCTCACTTGCACACCAGGTCATTGCGGAGAAGAAATTAGCTACGGCCCTGGTGGAAGAGATGCGTATTCTTTATGTTGCGATGACGCGTGCGAGGCAGCGCCTTATTTTGAGCGCCTCGGAAAGGAAAAAACACTGTCAGGAAATTATTTGTGACGGCTCTTTCACCCGCCTGCGCGGGTGCAAGCTTGCCCCTGCGAAAGCAGGGGGCGATGAGCCGATCAGCGATTGGCAGCTTCGGCGGTGCCGCAGTCCCTTAGAGTGGGTCCTCTACGGACTTTCGGACTTAAAGAATTTGCACGACATTTTTGAAACAGAATTAACGGCAGGGGGCAACGATGATTTATTCAGCGTAAAACTTTACGGCCAAACAGAGCTTGAATCGCTCTCCGAATATATTCGCGAGCTTAAGACTGGCAAACGCCGTAAGCAAAAAGTATCGGTGGGAAAATCTAAAGGTTCTAAGTTGCTCTCGCAGATTAAAAACTCTCTGTCTTGGCGATACCGCTTTGGAGATGTATCGCTTTTACCCGCCAAACAGTCCGTAACGCAGTTAACGCACCGCGAGGACGAATATGTAAAATTCGATTATTCGAGGGTATTGGAGCGAAGACCGAAGGCGGTTTTGTCAGCGGAATCAGCAGAGGTTATCGATGGACGGATGATTGGCACAGCTGCGCATCTTATAATCTCACAGCTTGATTTAGGCAGACCCATAACAAAAGGAGCAATCGAGAAGATAAAGGAAAAACTTTTAGCTGATGGTGCTATAACGAAGATGATTGCCGAGCATATTGACACAGATTCGATACTTACATTTTTTGAAGGTGAATTAGGCAGGGCGGCCATTGATTCTAAGAATACAATCTACCGTGAATGGCCGTTTACTTTTGCTTTACCTGCTTTTGAATTAAGCAATTCGAGTCACGAGGTACGGGTCACGTGCGACGAGACCGTCATCGTTCAGGGGATAATCGATATGCTAATCCAAACCCCACAGGGTTTAGTAGTTATTGACTTTAAGACTGATGATGTAACCACCCAAAGAGCACCTGAGCGGGCTGAGCTTTATCGCGAGCAGTTAGAACTTTACGGCAGGGCGGCAGGGGCGATTTTGAAAGACAAAACCATCGCCAAATGGCTGTGTTTTCTAAAGCCGGGATGTGCGGTTGAGGTGTAGCTGATGGTAATTTGGCGGTTTTCTCATTTATGCTTGTCTACTGATGTCATATCTGTATAATTAGGCCTTTCTGATAGTAAAAAGCAGTATAAGGGTTTTATGGAGAAGATGTAGAAATGGCAAAGGCAGCAAAGGCAAATGCGGTAGTAGGCCAATCCGGCGGGCCGACAGGGGTGATAAACGCATCTTTGGTTGGCGTAATCGAAGAGGCAAAGAAGCATCCGGAAATCAAAAATCTTTACGGCGCAGTCCACGCGGTAGAGGGGATAGTCAAAGATGAATTTATAAATTTGAAGAAATTGACGCCGGCCACAATAAAAGACCTCCTTGCTTCGCCGTCATCGGCGCTCGGCTCCAGCAGAGATAAACCCGACGAAGCATATTGTGCTAGGATTTTTGATGTTTTCAAAAAGCGGGATATCAGGTACTTTTTCTATATCGGCGGCAACGACTCAGCAAGTACGGCATACATTATCAATACAATGGCGGCCCAAAGCGGCTATGAACTGCGGGCATTCCACATACCCAAAACCATAGACAACGATTTGCTGGTAACTGACCATTGCCCCGGGTACGGAACGGCGGCAAAATTCGAGGCTTGTGCACTAATAGGAGACGACCTCGATAATAGGGCTCTGAAAGGGATAAAGATTAATGTGATTATGGGAAGACACGCTGGCTTTTTGACCGCTGCCACGGTTTTAGGCAAACGCAGAGACGATGACGGGCCGCAGCTGCTGTATTTTCCCGAAAGGCCTGTTTCGATGGACAAATTCCTCGGCGATATCGAAGGCGTATATAAAAAGCTCGGCCGATGTATTGTTGCAGTGAGCGAGGGTATGTGTGACATAGGTGGCAAAACCTGGGCTGAGAAACTGGTCAAAGGAGAAATAGAAACTGATGACTACAAAAATATACAATTATCCGGAACGGGTGCGCTGGCGGACTTTTTAGCGGGGAAAGTCAAGGGCAGAATAAAGATAAAACGGGTTCGGGCGGACACGTTCGGGTACCTGCAGAGAAGCTTTGCAGGGCTGCAGTCATCGGTTGATGTCAAAGAGGCACGGCAGTGCGGCAGAATGGCTGTGAAATTTGCGATGAAAGAAGACAGCGGCTCGGTCGCAATAAAAAGAGTCGGCAAAGGTAAGAAATATGCTGTCGAGTATTTCCGCACCGACCTAAAAAATGTCGCGAAAAAGACGAAGCCAATGCCCGATGAATTTATCAATGCCGGAGGTAACGGCGTAACGAAGGCCTTTATCGAATACGCGATGCCGTTGACAGGCGGAGTGCCGAGAAGCGAATACTTGGGAAATAGGCCGAGGGTATAAAAAAGATCCCTCGATACTTGATTCTCGTAACTCGATGTGGGAAAAGGAGGAAAAATAAAAAAGGCAGTCTAAAGACTGCCTTGTATTCAATTTAACCTGCGGTAAATCTTTATCGACGGCCTCGTCCGCCGCCTCGTCCGCTGCTGCGTCTGCCGTCACGTTGGCTGCGATGATCGCCATAATAGCTGTATCCGCCGCCCCAAGACGTAGAAAAGCTCACACTAAATCCAGGCTGTTCATACACAGAGACGCGATTAACATAAACAGGCTGTGCGCAGGTGTAAACGGGCTGCGGGCGGGTGTAATAAACAACAGGCTGCTGAAAAACAGGGACGGGCCGATAAATGTAAACAGGCTGACGTGCGGGTTGAAAAGAGATGCCGATACTGATTTTGCTGCTCCCATAAGCCGTTGCTGAACAGGTTAAAACCACCAGAAACAGAATGTATTTTAAAGTTTTCATTTTTATCTCCTTTCATTTCAACTATATGTGTTGATTTTAAACAATCGTTTCGTAAGTAAAGACGCACCAGTCTATGTTCTTATTGCAAAAAAATATTTGAGAAGTGGGGTTTTAGAACGAGCGAAGGCCCTAAATGCTGTTGTTTCCGGAAGCTGCAACGAGGAAGCCTCAAGTAAGTATGCGTAAGCATACGGGAAAAACAAATATCCGAGTAGGAGGCAGCGCGAGCTACCCCGCTCATGCGCCGCGGGGGCTTTACAATTTTGCTGTTGTTTCCGGAGGCCACCGCCGAAGGTGGAGAACAGGTGAACAGTGGAGCAGATGAGCAGTTGAAAAAAGAATTCGAGCAGAAGGCAGGAGAAGCGGAGGTGAGAACTTATTCCCAGCAACTGCCATACTCATCCATGCCGCAGGCCAACCATTCTGATGCGAATACGGCGAAATCTTTCATATCGACTTTACAGTCACGGTTTGCATCCATCCGCGGCCGGTTCGCACAAGCTCCCCTTGTAACCAGCAAGTCATAATCGCCTACGGCCCCGTCGAAATCTGCCACCCTGATTAAGTAGCTCTTTCCTTTTACCACATCAAGAGTTACTTCTGACTGCAGGTTATCCAGGCTGTAATCGTCGTTGCAGGCCAGCTGCGAGCCGCCGCACGCCTCGAAAACGCTTAGGACCGTATCAAAGGTGCTTCCGTCGGTGGAGATTGTAACGGAGCCGCCCTGCGTCGGATTGTAAATGTTCCATGCGTCATATATGTCATAGTATCCGCAGCTGCTCATATCGGCACCGCTTGGAACATATTTGCTTGTTCCGTAGTGCGCAGCACCATCAATAATCTTTAGTGCCGAATTGCAATTACCTTTACTGTTCATTGCCCGCAGAAAATCTTTGTCAGCATATATGTCGGCATTTCCATTGCGCTCGTCTTCCCAGACAACGATATTATCGCTTATAGCAGGAAGAACCTGATCTGCCAAATCCGTGCAGACTGCAAACTCCACGGCCGTTTCGATATTGTAACCGTATATGTCATAATTTTCATTGCGGGAGTCTCTCCAGACAACGACATTTCTGCTTACAGCAGGAGAACCTTGGTTTGCAAAAGCCGTGCAGATGGCAAACTCCATGGTCGTTTCGATATCGTAACCGTATATATCATAATTCCCATTGCGATAGTCTTGCCAAACAACGATATTGCCGCTTACCGCAGGATCATACTGGTGTGCCGAATCTGTGCAGATGGGAAACTCTGTTGCGGTTTCGATATCGTAACCATATATGTCATAATTTCCATTGCGGTTGTCTTGCCAGACAACGGTATTGCTGCTTATCGCGGGATACTGCTGGGATGCCGAATCCGTACAGATAGCAGACTCTGCGTGCGTTTTGATATTGTAACCGTATATGTCCCAATTCCCATTACGATAGTCTTGCCAGACAACGATATTGCCGCTTACAGCTGGATTGCGCTGATCTGACAAATCCATGCAGACGACAAACTCAGTTCCGGTTTCGATATCGTAACCGTATATGTCACGATTCCCATTGCGCTGGTCTTCCCAGACAACGATATTACCGCTTACAGCAGGGTAAGACTGATTTGCCGAATCCGTGCAGATGGCAAACTCCGTCGAAGTTTCCGCATCGTAACCATATATGTCATAATTTCCATTGCGATTGTCATACCAGACAATAATATTGCCGTTTACAGCAGGTTCATACTGACCCGCCGAATCTGTGCAAACTGCAAACTCCGTACCCGTTTGGATATACTCGCTGTATATGTCATAATTTCCATTGCGATAGTCACTCCAAACAACAACATTGCCGCTTACAACGGCAGCGTACTGGGTTGCCGAATTCATGCAGACGGCAAACTCCGTTGCGGTTTCAATATTGTAACCATATATGTCATAATTCCCATTGCGGATGTCCTGCCAGACAACGATATTACCGCTTACCGTGGGATAAGACTGGTCTGCCGAATCCGTGCAGATGGGAAACTCCGTGCCTGTTTCGATATCGTAACCATATATATCAATATTCCCATTGCGATAGTCTTGCCAGACAACGATATTGCCGCTTACAACGGGGTAGGTCTGGCCTGCTGAATCTGTACAGATAGCAAACTCCGTTGCCTTTTCGATATCGTAACCGTATATGTCCCAGTTCCCATTGCGGTAATCTTGCCAAACAACAGTATGACCACTTATAGCAGGGTGTTCCGAACTGGACGGGTCCATCATACAGATGACAAACTCCGTGCCCGTTTCGATATCGTAACCGTATATGTCAGGATTCCCATTGCGACTTTCTGTCCACACAACGATATTACCGCTTACAGCGGAGCGGGATCGAACTGACCTGCTGAATCCGTACAGATGGAAAACTCCAAACCTGTTGCGTTATTGTAAGCGTATATATCATAATTTCCATTACGGTCGTCCTCCCAGACAGCAATGTTACCACTTACAGCGGGATCGTACTGACCTGCTGAATGCGTACAGATAGCTAACTCCGTTCCGGTATCGGTATCATAACCGTATATGTCATGATTTCCATTGCGATAGTCATCCCAGACAACGATATTACCGCTTACAGCGGGAGCACTCTGGTTTACATAATGAGTGCAGATGGCTGTCTCTGCCCTAACCTGCTGGACCGTCAAAGTTAATAAAAGAATTGCCGCTGAAAGAATTGTCTTTTTCATCGCTTTCATCCTCCTAAAAAACCCGCTTTTGATGGTTTGAACGCCTAAATCTGCGTTAGAATTTTAGCTGTTTCTTTTCCAAAGATAAACACGATATATTATTTTAAGCTTGCTGTCAAGGATTTTTATTAAATATTTGAGGAGGGAGAGTGCACCACGGCGGAGTAGCACGGGGAACATAGCAGTGTATACGAGCAGAAGACAGCACAAGCAAAGCAATCATTTTTTTAAAGGCAAAAGAACCCCGTCATACGAGATGACGGGGCTAACCGATTTCGAGATTGCGTGCAGTTTTCACGGTGGAATTTACTTGATTTTTGGGGGCAAGTGTGGTATAATTATGCCGTTTTAGATGTGCGATAATGCGGGAGCCAAGTTATGAAAAAACTTGTGTTTATACTCGCGCTTCTTTTTCCAGCGACAATAGCACTGGCTAATCCGAGCTCCAACCCTTTTCCAATGGACTGGCTTAAATCCACTATTTTTTACGTTTCGTGCTTTGGGACGGAGGTCCTTCTGGTCGTAACCATATTATTCTTCTGCCATATGTCGGTAGTACCGCTGCTGATTACCTTATTCATAGGCAACCTTTTGATGTACTTCTTTATATTCCAGCCTGTCCTTGAGGCGACTGAGAATGTTCTGGCTTCGGAGGCGGTGATAGTTTTTGTCGAGGGGGTTTTCATTAAAATGCTAAGCAGGTTCGATACCTTTCAACTGGATGATTTCAAGAGATTGAAATGGATAACCGCATTTATAATCGCGGCGGCAGGCAATTTTCTTTCATACTATTCCGGCATAGTCATCGGAGGGTGAATTGACCCTGGGTTCCAGATAAAGACATTCTGGGATCTTCGCTACGCTACGAGATTTTAGGGATTCAACTACCTGCGCTTTTGATTGATTTTGCCCCGCTCAAGCGCCGCGGGGGCTTTGTAAAGTAATCCTCGCGTCTGCAACCCCGGGTAAAACCCTGGGCTAAATATCATCAATAGTCCATGCTTTGGCAATATCCGGATTACGCTCAAAAAAATCTCTGCGAACTTCGCTTTTAACCGTGTTTAGTGGACAGGCGAAATTCATACACTGAGAACAAAGAAACGTTCTTAATGTCATAAAAAAGCCTGCTGTTGTCAGGAGATAAACCACCAGCAGGAACCATTGAAACCCGGCAATCAGGAAAATGAGAGGATATCCCCAGATGAGTATGAGACCGGCAAAAAATATAAGCTTTTCCAAAAATGTCAATGGGCCGGGACGATATTTCCAAATTTTGGGTGAGCCGTAGTTTGCCCAACATTTTAATGAGCTTGCCTCTTCGGCATAATGAGGACAGTGGGAACACATCACCCGGATTTCGACAAATCCAAAATATCCTACTATCAAAATCAGCCAGGGAACCAGCAGCCAACCATTTACATGGTAGATTCCGGCTGCCCCTAACAGAAAGGAAGGAAAGACAATCAACAGAAAGTATATCAAGTCTTTGAGCGTAAAATGGCAATGTAGGGCATTGCTGACTGTGCAGTTATCACATGTCTCAGATATGCACGTCGCAATCGGTTTGTTTGGATCTAAAAAAAATTTCATAAATACCTTCTTTCATAATTTATAAGGGCTAACACCAGGTTCATAGGAGCATTGTTCAAGTAGTATAGCATTTGGAACATTTGTTTGAATTTTACCGTATTTTTCAGATTTTCATAATTGTTTTTTGCTTGCGGTGGCGGCGCGAAGAAAACGCTGAAAATGTTGAGTTGCAGAGGAAATTTTGATATTTTTTTTAGAAAACTGGATAGCTTGGTTGCGTGGCCAAGGGTCTATTATGGTAAACGTCAGCTTATGAAATTCGATTGTCAGGATTCCATTTTGGAGTCACGCTCACCGGCAGTGGCTGAACTTGAACGTTGGGCCAATGATGGCTTGGTGCTGTCTCGGAGGCTCGCCAATGAGCACTAACCGCCAGCGCATCCGGTTGAATTCTGCCGGCAATACTATTTTTCCCAAAGCCAATTATCCCGCAAAAGGGCAAGGTCTTGTATATCAACTATCCCATCACCGCCATTTGGTTCGATGTCTGCAGAAGGTACGCCAGTCTGCAGCCACTGCGAGGCAAGAATTGCAAAATCTACAAAATCAACGTCGTAATCATAGTCTAAATCACCCATGGCCCCAACACATTGCCGTATAACCCCAAGATCATAGGGGATGTTACCATAACCTCCATAATCTCCATCCACTACTCCCTGAATTAGAAACTGACAGCGGTCTATATCGCTGATTTCCATTCTTTCATTCTTTCCCGCGCGGATTATTTCACCGTGTGAAACCTGGTCTGTCCAGTGGTCTGCAAAGTAAACAAGCTTATCTTTATGCGCCCATTGCTCTTCAACCTTTGTCCACGTCCCACCAGGATTGTCTGCTGTCCACAATTCGTAGTACCTGCCCCCGCCAGGCCCGCCACCACCTATACTCTCTGTTATCATATAGAACTTACCATCGGCAATATTTTTATAGACTTGCGGTCCTTCAAAGGTATCGGTGGCAACTATTGTAAAATGCGACCAGCCGTATGGGAAATTCGCAACTGTTGTGCTGCGCCGTAAAATCGTGCCGTCATCCGGGGCAGAAAAGATGTACACATTGTTGCCGTCAGAAATACAACAGTGATCGATACTACCATCGGTAATGCCCATCGATTGTGAATCCGTCCATCCGTTGGGGTCGTTGATATCTGTACTGGTCGAAAAGCTCGAGTAATGAATTAAATACCATATGCCTTGCGGTTCAAAAAAGAATACATTCGGCGCGCAGCCGTGTACGTGGTTTTGAATATTATAATGAGTTGCAGTCCGTAGCCCGGCAATTGATGTTGCATTAGCATAACCCATACTGTACTGACCACCATGGCCACAGAAGGTATAAAAGAGGTGCCATTTGCCCCCGGCATACACAATGGACGGGTCTTTGACAGATAAGTTATCAAATGAGTCCGGTGGTCCATTTTCAAAACATCTTTCATCTATTCTCCACGTTAGAGTCGGTTCGTAAGTCGTAAAGCTCCAGAGGCCGCCTTTAAAGATTGCGTAATCAGGTGCGGCATTGACCTCGTCGATACGCCAATAATAGGTTGTGTTAAAATCGAGAAATTCGGGCGGGGTATAAGTCGTAACAGATTGGTTCTCGCTGACGAGCACGTCCCTTGGATCCGTTCTATTGGCATCGTTGACATCGTTAAAATTGGTGCCGAAATATACATCGTGCTTTTCTGCATATTCGCCCTTTTCCCAGCTAAGAGTCACATCTCGGAGCATTCTTTGTGCGCCATCAAGCGGCACCGGATTGCTGGCAATTAGAACCGGCACATGAGTTGTAAAGCTCCAGAGGTCACCTGTGAAGATTGTGTAGTCTGGTGCAGAATTAACCTCATCAATACGCCAATAGTAAGTTGTGTTTGTATCGAGAAATTCGAGCGGGGTATAAGTCGTAACAGATTGGTTCTCGCTGACGAGCACGTCCCTTGGATCCGTTCTATTGGCATCGTTGACATCGTTAAAATTGGTGCCGAAATATACATCGTGCTTCTCAGCATATATGCTCTCTTTCCACTCAAGAATCACGTCTACGGGCACGTCCTCTGTGCCATCAAACGGCACCGGACGGTGGGCATATTTTGTCGGAACGAAAGGAGTCAAGGCATTCGGCTCCACCTTTATAGCATTGACAAAAGCAAAGGGCTGATCCTCCGGACTTTCCGGGCCCTTGCTGCTTGTCAGGACGATTCTGCCTAAATCATCTGTCGTGGCTGTCCCGCTAAAGGCGTACTTATATAAATCCTGCCAGCCTGCAGGAGGTTGGTTATCAAAGAGAGGCCAACCCGTCGCACCGCCTGTGAAGTTGGTGTCAAAAATATGTGTGCCATTGGCATACCAATTCGCGGTTCGACTCTCTCCCGTTTGGCTATCGTATGCCCATATCGTTATGTTACAGTCTCGATTGACCCCCAGGCCCCACAGCATGATAGTAACCCCACTCGGATACGTCCCATAGATAAAATCACGATAAATTCTCTCGCCGGCTCGCGGATTATACCAGCACGGGTCAGGCACGATTGAGCCGAAGAACTTATCATACATCTCCATTGCGCCAGAAGGGTCATCACGCAGGGCTGATGAAAGGTCTCCTGCAAGGTCAATTATAACACCATTTACTTCACTGCCGCTGTCTGTTCGGATAAATTTAGTAAAGCCGGTCTGGGTGTTCGCATCGTCATTGTTTAGGTCATAGTTGAAGTCCAGCTTGAGCACAGGGGGGGTAGTGTCAACATCGGTGGTTGCAGATGGAGTGGTTCTCGACCAGCGACTCTGAGTATTGGGGTCACCGCCATTATCATCACATGTTCTGACCTTGAACGAATACGTGGTGCCCGGAGTAAGGCCTGTAGCCGTGTAATTCGCATCTGATACCCAACCGCTGCTTTTGCTGCCGTCCTCGATGCATTCGAAGTAGTACCTTACGGGCGGATTGTTCACGTCTATAGCGGGCGTTGCTTTCATATAAATTGTATTTGGCCCCGTTGCCGCCGGGACAAACCTCCAGCTCATAAAGTGGGGCTTTGGATCATAGCCATCGGTAGCACCGTAACAGGGCGACAAGGCAAAAGCTATAGTTATAAACAAATACGTGCAAAAATGCTTACCAGACATCTTTTTCCTCCTTTTTGATGTTCGTAGGTAGGTAAAACGCTGGGGCTCTACCAACTACATTCACTTCGGTTAATTTAAAAACAGCCTTTTATTTTACATTTTTACCATTTTCCGGTATTACTTGTCAAGGACAAAATACGCGCGATTTGGGCTAAGAAAGGAACCCGTCACAGGCGGATAAAGCGGCAGGTTTTGGGATTTTTTGAACAGGTTTGGGCGGACTCCCATCCTTCATCCAACGAAATGGACTACGGAGGGCAGGTGCAGCCCCTACGATTTATGCGAACAATGCTTCGGTGAAGGTGTCGGGGTTGAACTCGGCAATGTCTTCGGGTTTTTGGAAGGTGCGGTCTTGGTGAGGAGGAAACGCTGAAATTATTGCATTGCAGAGGAGATTTTGATATTTTTTAGAAAACCGGATAGTTTGGTTGCGCAGCTTATGGGAAAATATATCTTTTCAAAATTATAACAAGTAAAGAAGAGAGAATTCAATGGAACAGCAAATCATCAAATCGATTATTGGAATAGCAGTTTTCCTGCTTTTAAATTCTACTTTACTGTTCTCTCAAAATATTGCAATTGACGCTGGGAGCAATCAGATTATTAACTGGGAAAAGACACACTCTGCACAGCTCAAAGGAAGTGTGTCCTCAGACAAAATAAAAGTGGGATGGACGTGCCCGCAGAATTCTGAAGTTGTTTTTAGAGATGTTTCCAATCCTATTACAGAAGTTACCTTCCCCCGCAGCGGTTATTATTTATTAATTCTCTGCAGTAAAAGTAATGACCCGGTAAGCAGTTCCGTAATTGTAAACGTCTTTAAACCCAATTCTTATAAAGAGAGACTTGCCGATCTAATAAGTTTGATGACAGTTGATGAAAAGATTAAGCAATTAGCCAGCCAGGCAGATCCAATTCCTCGATTAGGACTTGCCAAATACAGATATTGGAATGAAGCATTACACGGAGTATTAATCAGCGGCGCGACTTGCTTTCCGCAGGCTGTTGCGATGGGCTCCACATGGGACCCCAATCTCGTATATCGCGTAAGTTCAGCTATATCCGATGAAGCACGCGCATTAAACGTCATTAACGGCAAGGGATTAACTTACTGGAGTCCTACCCTTAATATCGCACGCGATCCACGCTGGGGACGTAATGAAGAATCCTACAGTGAAGACCCATATCTGTTATCACGTATGGGTGTCGCATTTGTTAAAGGCATGCAGGGAGATGACCCTTATTACTTGAAAACCGTTTCTACCCCGAAACACTTTGTAGCGAATAACGAGGAAGACCGCCGTCATACAGGCTCTTCCGACGTGGACATGCGCAGCTTGTTTGAATATTATTTGCCGGCATTTCGTAAAGCTATCGTTGAAGGCAAAGCTTACTCGGTAATGGGAGCATATAATGAACTAAATCAAGTTCCCTGCAATGCAAATATGTCTTTGTTAAACGACCTGTTAAGGCGCGGGTGGGGCTTCGAGGGTTATGTGGTATCCGACTGCGGCGCTATTTCTGATATGTTGAACGGACATCATTTTTTCGAAACCGGAGCCGAAGCTGTCGCAAGAAGCATCCTTGCCGGCTGTGATTTGAATTGCGGCGAATCCTATGGCCGATATTTACAGGAAGCTCTCGATAGAGGATTGCTGGAAGTAAAAGATATAGACCGTGCTTTAGAAAGAGTTCTTTCCGCACGTTTCAGACTGGGTGAATTTGATCCGCCTGAAATGGTACCTTATAGTTCAATTACGAAAGATAAACTTGACTGCAAAGAACATCGCGACCTTGCACTCGAAGCTGCACAGAAATCAATGGTGCTGCTTAAAAATAACGGGATATTGCCTTTAAGAAAGGGCAAAGTAAAATCAATCGCAGTCATTGGTCCACATGCTTCTGAAGCCCAGTTAGGCATTTACAGCGGCTTTCCTAATTTTCGGGTCAGTCCTCTTGAAGGAATAAAAGATAAAGCTGAGGCTGTAGGGATTAAAGTAGAATATGCACAGGGATGCCATATCGGCGGCGGATTGTTAAGGCCCATTGAACCGAAATATTTCACTCGGGTTGAAGGAACCGACAAAACCGGAATGAAGGGTGAATATTTCGATAATATGGATTTGTCCGGGAAGCCTGTTTTAACCAGAATAGATTCAGCGGTAGACTTTAGTTTTGGTACCAATTGCCCTGCTGTCGGTATTCCGGAAGACCAGTTTTCCATCCGGTGGACAGGTAAAATAATTCCTCCAGAAGATATCCATCGTATCGGTATCAGCTGCGATGACGGTTCACGTCTTTATTTAGATGGAAAGTTATTAATTGACGATTGGACCGAACATGGTGAAAAACCTATTGGTGCTGAAGCCGAACTAAAACCGGGAAAAGAATATGAAGTAAAACTTGAATATTTTGAGAATGCTTTAGGTGCAAGTGCAAGATTAACATGGGACCTTAGCCAAAAGGATTTTAGTAAAGCTAAAGAAGTTGCTGCCAGAAATGATGTCGTTATTCTTGTGCTTGGAATTTCTCCCGGTCTTTCTCAGGAAGAGCTGGACCGAACTGAAATTGAATTGCCACAGGTTCAAAGAGATTTAATGGCTGAAGTCGAGTCTGTTAACCCTAATATTGTTATGGTACTTGTAAACGGAGGGCCTATAGCGCTTGCAGGAACAGAAGAAAAAGCAAATGCAATCGTAGAAGCATGGTATGCGGGAGAATTCAGCGGTAAAGCTATCGCTGATGTTTTATTCGGCGAAATTAATCCAGGCGGTAAACTTCCTGAAACATTCTATGCGTCAACACAACAGCTCCCTGGGATGTCTGATTATGACCTTATTAATCATCCCCGCACGTATATGTATTTCGACAAGTCAGTTTTATATCCGTTCGGACACGGGCTGTCATATACTCAATTCGATTACAGTAATCTTAAACTTGACTCTGACAAAATTAAAAAAGATGGTGAGATTGAAATACAATTTACAATACAAAACGCCGGCAAAATTAAAGGTGATGAAGTTGCTCAGGTTTATGTCCATAATATTGACGCATCTATAAAAGTACCTATCAATCAATTAAAACGGTTTCAAAGGATTACACTCGCCCCCGGAAGGAGTAAAACACTCACATTCAAAATACCGGCATCTGAATTATCGTTTTACGATACCAAAACAAACGATTTTAAAACAGAACCAGGTAAGTGGGAAATTCAAGTTGGCAGTTCATCTAAAGATATCCGTTTGAAAAAAACCTTTACAATTGAATAGAAAAAACTAAATCAGGAGTCATCATGAAAAAATTATTTTTTACCTCCCTACTGCTTGTTCTCGGCTTTTGCTCATTCGCCCAGGCAGCAAAAATCAAAATCGACGTTGACAGAAAAATAGGAGAGATTGACCCCAAAATCTACGGGGTCTTTATGGAACCCATTACATTTACCCCTAAAAGACTGGGTCTGGAAGGCAACACACCAATAAATACGCTTTACGGGCCGCTGTATAATCCCGAATCTCCCCTGGCTGATGAAAACGGCTTCAATAAGGCGTACATCGAAGCGGCGAGGGAACTTAAGATAACCAATATGCGCTGGCCTGGTGGAAATTACACAGCAGCATATAACTGGCAGGACGGCATCGGCCCAAAAGAGAAACGTCCGGTGCGCAAAGAACTGGCGTGGGGCGGTATTGAAAACAACCATGTGGGGACCGATGAATGGATTGAGCTGAACGAATCCATCGGCTCTGAGAATGTCATTTGCATCAATCTCGGAACGGGAACCGTCGACGATGCCCGCTACTGGGTCGAATATTGTAATTGTGAGCCGGGCACTTACTATGCGGACCTGAGGAAAAAGTACGGCCATGAAAAACCGTTTGGTGTGGAGTACTGGTGCCTCGGCAATGAGGTGGACGGCGAGCCGTGGATTATTGGGTACAAGAACGCGGAAGATTACTGCAAGATTGCGAAAGTAGCGGCCAGAGCGATGCGGAATACGGACAGGAGTATAAAGCTGGTCGCCAACGGGTCATCCAATTATGAAGCGACGGGGAAATGGGTCGACTGGAACTGGAAAATTATAAATGAATTAAGAGACTTTGCCGATTACATCTCGATTCACCGCTATTGGGACCCTTCCGACGATTATTATGTTTATGTCGGTCAGCGGGCGATAGACCTCCAGCAGAAGATTTCTATGGTTGCCTCGCAAATTGAAGCCGTCAGGATTCGGTACGGGATAGATAAGCCGATTTATTTGTCGGTAGACGAATACGGCGCGTTTGGAAGAAGTTTTTTGCAGGTACTGGCAGCGGCTCAATACTTTAACGCATTCATCCGTAATGCTGATACTGTCAAGATGGCAAACTATACGCTTTTTACCTCATTATTGAGTCCTGACAAAGATAAAGGTTTGTTTAAAACTCCGTTATTCCACACATTCAAATTATTTTCAAACAATTGTCAGGGTAAGTCAGTTGACGTTTTCGTGGACTGCAATAAATATGATACAAATGAATGTAAGGGTATTGCCTACCTCGATGCAACAGCCGTTTTTGATGATGCAACTGATACATTATTCATTAATGTCGTAAACAGACATAAAGACGAACCAATCGAGACTGAAATTCTCAGCACTTCCGGAGCATTTTCAGGTAAGGCAGCGGCAAGTGTAGTTAACAGACAAAATATTCATGAAGATTTTACTTTCGATAAAAAGGAAGAATACATTCCAGTAACAAATGAATTTCCGGTTGAGGGGAAAAAGATAATCTACTCTTTCCCGGCACATTCATTTGTGCAAATAAAGGTGAAAATAAAGAAGTAAGCAGGAATGACAATCCTTTATGCGAACAGCGCTTCGGTGAAGGTATCAGGGTTGAATTCTGCGATGTCTTCAGGTTTTTCGCCGAGGCCGACGAATTTGACGGGGATGTCGAGCTGGTCTTTAATGGCGATAACGATTCCGCCTCGGGCGGTGCCGTCGAGTTTAGCGAGGAATATGCCTGTAACGTTAATTGCCTGAGTGAACAATTTGGCCTGAGCGATGGCATTCTGGCCTGTAGTGGCATCAAGAATCAACAAGACTTCATTCGGTGCACGGGGTATTTTGCGTGCGACGACATCGCGGATTTTTGTCAGCTCCCTCATCAGGTCTTTTTGCGTATGCAGCCGGCCCGCGGTATCTAAAATCAGAAAATCAGCATCCCTTGCAACGGCGGCTTCGCAGGCATCGAAGGCGACGGCTGCTGGGTCGGAGCCGCTTTTGTGTTTGACGATTTGGACGCCGATGCGCTCGGCCCAAATACTTAACTGCTCGGTTGCGGCGGCACGGAAAGTGTCGCAGGCGGCAACAATCACCTTTTTGTTATCCCTGCTGAGAGTATGGGCAAGCTTGGCAATACTGGTAGTTTTGCCGGAGCCGTTGACGCCGGCGATTAAAATCACCGTCGGGCCGGTTGCGGCCATACGCAGTTGCCTGTCCTGATGCGGCCAGTAGCTTTTTATGTGCTCTTTGAGAAAGGGAATAATATCGTCGGTAGTTGCGATTTGCCTGCTGCTGTAGGCCGTTCGCAGGTCTGATATGAGCTTGTCGGTAGTTTCTACGCCGATATCGTCGCTGATGAGGGTTTTTTCAAGCTCATCGAGCAGGGGATCATCGATATTTCGGCCTAATTTCAGTGCCGACGAAAGTGAAGAGCTGATTTTGTCTCGTGTTTTGCTTAGCCGGTCTTTGAAGAATTGGGCGGTTTTAGCGAAGATTGCCATAATTATTTTCCTGATAGATAAAAATAGCTCAGGAGGTGAGTTTCGCAGAAATAGGAGGAAATTTCAAGTGTGGCTAACATTTTTATCCGTCATAGGCGGATTAATTTTTCAAACTTTTTGTTAATTTAGGAAGAATTCGCCGGAGGCGGATAAATTTGCATTTTTTGTTTTTTGTCACAAAACAGATATTTTTCTTTGACAAATCGAGGAATTAAGGTTAGAGTTCCGTTATCACTTGGCGTAAGCCATGTTGCGCATTTACCGGGTAAGGCTTTATTCAATCTCAGAGGGTGATGAGGTTCAGCCTTATTAGGAATTTTTGACAGTGATGTTTTAGGCGGGTAGCTGCTTTTTGCATAGAGTAATATTTGTGAAAGGAGTGGAGCGAAGTTTGGCAACGAGGGAAGTTGAAAACATTTTCGCAGATATAGTTGAACGAGTAAAAGCACTTGACCCTGTCAATACCCGCACATGGTTCGATAAGCTAACTGTTTCCCACTTAGATGGCGGCTCACTGGAGATTGGCTGTCCCGATGAGGCCATGCTGCAGTTTTTACGCGACAATTGCAAGAGCAGTTTCACGCGGGCAGCACAGCAGATAACCGGCCACCTTGTTGCGGTGGATTTCGATGTTGAGCGGCGAAGAAGCTTTTTGCGCCGGTCTCGCCGCCGTGAGAGCAGGCTTAACCTGCATCCTGATTATACCTTCGATAATTTTGTAGTAGGGCCGAGCAACCGTCTTGCTCAGGCAAGCTGCGTTGCGGTAAGTCAGTCGCCCGGCAATACTTATAATCCACTTTTTCTTTACGGCAGCGCCGGTTTGGGTAAAACGCACCTTTTGCACGCTGTTTGCTGCGAAGCCAAACAGAAGTTCGGCAGGGCGATAATTCAATTTTTAAGCTGTGAGGGTTTCGTCAACAGGTTCATCAGGGCGATAGAAGAAGGAAATCTGGCCGGCTTTCAGAGCCAGTTTCGCACCGTGGATATGCTGGTGATAGATGATGTCCAGTTCTTGCGTGAACGGGAACAGAGCCAGGAGGAATTTTTCCATACTTTTAATACCCTTTACAGCAACGGCAAACAAATCATACTCAGTGCCGACAGCCCGCCCGGTGAGATTCCTTCTTTGGAAGAGCGGCTTATCAGCAGATTCAACTGGGGTCTGGTTGCGAGGATTGACCCGCCAAGCTATGAGACAAGGATTGCAATCGTTCAGAAAAAAGCCCACCTTCGGGGCCTGAGTATTTGTGACGAAATAGCTGAATATATTGCCCGCAAAGTACACGCAAATATCAGAGAATTGGAGGGAGCGCTTACAACCATTTACGCTGTAGCGACTACTACCGGTGATGAAATCACCATTGAAATGGCTCAGAGGGCTTTGAAAGGCCAAATTGAATCAGCGTCCAGACATATAAATATTACCGATATTATCGAAGTGGTAACCTCTCATTTTGATGTTCGGCTTGCAGATTTGCAGAGCAAGAAGCGCAGCCAAAGCATAGCTGAGCCGCGTCAGATTTGTATGTATTTAGCGAGGAACCTAACGAAACACAGCCTCGAAGAAATTGGCGGTCATTTGGGCGGCCGGGATCATACAACCGTTATGCACGCCTGCAACAAGATAGGTGAGGCCAGAAACTGCGATCCCCAAATGCATGCATTGCTGAACGAGCTGACAAAACGAATCACACAAGCTCCACAGGCTTGAATTTAGTTAAGTGGGGAGCTTTTCTGCCGAACCCACATAGGAGCAAATAAAAAAGGCTTTAAGGACAATGACCTCACAGCCCTTAATTTTATACGTTCCTGCAATTCACTTAGCTCAGCGTTTTCTGCGGAGCAGACTCAAACCGCCGAGGCCAAGCAAAGCAATCGTCGCCGGCTCAGGAACAAATGTAACGTTATCAACGTAACCGCTCCCGCTAATTGTAAAGAGCTTGATGCCCAGATATTCCGTGCCAATGGGCAGCAGCAGACTGGTGCCGATAGGCCCACTAAACCAACCAGTACCGCCATCTAAAGGAGCGGTGCTTGTCGATTGGCCATTGACAAGGGGACTGGCACTGGGAAACCCGCTTATCTCCCCACTGTATGCGCTTATTTTAATAGCAAACCATGTGTATTCCACGCCCGGGTTAAAATAGGCTGAAACTGATGCAACAACTCCGTCTGTGACAACATCGTCAATGTCGATGAGTTGATGAACATTGCTACCCGCTGCAAGCGAGAGCATTTTAATGCCATCAATGGGAAATACCGGGTCGGTAGCGCCAACGACTGAGGATGAACCAGTAGCACTCCATAGTCCAGTAGTTGTGGGTAATCCGGAATCAAGAGCGCCACTTTCAAAACTGCCGTCGACAAGAAGGGTTGCACCAGCGGGGGAATTTAGGCATAATGCGCACAAGAAGACTAATAGGCTCAAAACAGTTTTTTTCATTTGTGTTTTTCCTTTTCTTTTATTTTTTCTTCTTTTACTTTTTCTTTTTTATCAAACTCAAAGCACCAAGGCCGAGCAGGCAAACCGTTGCCGGTTCTGGAACTTCGGTAATCAGGGTTTGATACGTTGGATTTATGGTCGTATCAATCAGCGCTACCAGATTGGCCAGCGGGACGCCAGATAGATTGGAAAGACCGCTGAGCCAGTCAGCTGCAATACCGACGGATGCAGCAGGATTGCTTGTGCCGGCCTGAAACGAACCAGCGGAGAGGTTCAGCGAAGGGAGAGTGCCGTCATAATCATAGACAATCTCATAAAGCGCATAACTGAACGCCAAAGCAATTTGATTCTCTGTCGTGTTGGCTGGTTGTCCTGAAATAAAGCCGCCAAAACTGCCGCCATAATAAATGGCTGTATCAGTCTCCCAGCTATGGTCATAATGCAGGGTCCAGAGCTGGCGTATAAGGTTTGCCTTATCAGTGCCAAACACTGCCTCAGGTGTGTCCACATTATACAAGGCGTATGCAAAATCCATATACCCGCTGAGGTCGGTACAGTACATCCATGTATGAGACGGCACCTGTTGGGCCAATGGGCCAGTGGCGTTTTGCGTGTTAAAAATCATTACGCCGTTAGCGCCGTTGTACGATGGTAAGTTGACTCCCTCTTGTCCACCGGCATCTACTGCTACATAAACCGCTTCGATTGTGCTGATGGTAGCGTTGACAGTTCCTGCCGAAACCAGAATTACTGCTGCTACTAAAAAAGTTACAATTAATCTTTTCATTTTCGTCCACTCCTATTTCACTTCTTCTTTCTTATTTGCAACGTTTCTCTTTTTGCTGCGAACCGCCCGCAGCATTTATCATTATCACTCCTAAAGAGTGTTTGTTTTCGTGCTGGGTTTGTTGTTAGGTTCGTCAAACCCGGCAGAAGAGGAGAGAGAGGTTCTTAGCGCAAACATCATCTATCGTTAGAGTTTTCTCTCCTTGTCTACAACTTCCTCCTTTTCCTTGCCTAAAGTTTTCTCCAGTCTATTATTATTACATCACGCACTGCGTTTTCTGCGGAGCAATGTCAAGCTGCCGAGGCCGAGCAAAGCAACCGTCGCCGGCTCTGGAACTGGAATTGCAAACGAGAAATTATCCATGCCCCAATATTTACCAGCACCTTCGCTTTGGATTACCAAGGTGTCAATGCCAGTAAAATTGGCCGTAACCGCGATAAACTTATCGTTAGGTAAAGCCACCGGCAATGTGTAAACCTCAGTTCCACCGACCTTGCCGCGGAGAGTTAACGATTTGGCTGACCAGCCCTGATAAGTGTTATTCTGTACAAAGCTGGTAAAATCAGCCCCAATAAAATCAAAGAGGGTTGTACTGATCAGGGTCGTTAGGTTACCGTTACCGCCGTTGTACGCGAAGTTCGTGGAGCTTGTCGGGCCGTAGGTGTTTCCGTACGTATTCTTGTAATTGGGCCCCAAATCATCTCCGTTTAGGACCTCAAATCCAGTCCACGTCAGCCCCGCGTAACTGGCAGGGACGAAGTCCCAGTTGGGAGGGCCTGTAAGAGTGGTGGGTAAGTCGTCGAAGTTGACTATCGTGGCAAAAGATGGGCACGTAAGCATCACAATTAACAATAAAACGATTTTTTTCATTTGGGCTTCTCCTTTCGCCTCATCACCATTTGTTATTTTTGTTTATTGTTATTTTTTCCTTCGAATCAGACTCAAAGCGCCAAGGCCAAGCAAAGCAACCGTTACCGGTTCTGGAATCGGCGTCGTCGTCAGTTGAACTAAGTAGTCCTGACCGCTAGGTGCACTGGTTGCAACTAAATTGATTGCAAAATACGCCGTGTCACCGTTCAGCTCACTTAGCCAGGTATTAGCTGTAGCGGCCTGGTTGACGTTTGCAGCATGGAAACCTGTACCACTTGTAACATCCCAAGTGGGGTCAGTTTCGTAAATAATCTCCCATACGGCAGCGCCGAAGGCTTCAGCCAGTTGTTTAGTTGTATTATTTGGGTTGGTGACCCAGTTGGGGTCAAAATTTCTGCCCCAAAGCTCACGAATGTAGTTGGCTTTGGTAGTTTGCATAGGCGTGCCGAACTGAGCCGGCAGAGGCGCTTCTTCCAGGGGTATAACATCCTGCCAGCCATTATATGGGCCCTGAACTAATTCTATACAGAGGCCCCAGTCAGGAACCAATGTGCCCCAATCGATACCGCCTGCGTTGGTCCACGAATAGATGCCAGTATAGTAGGTCCCACCATTAAGTCCGCCGCCCCAGAGTCTGCCTGTGTCAGAAAGAGCATTATTGTGATTCTGAATATTTACAGTGCCAAGAATCGTCGCACTTGCAGTCGAAGTTAGTACAATAGCGACCAAAACAACTGCTGCAATTAACCTTTTCATCTTCTTCTCCTCCTCTTCTATAAACGGAACCGGTGAAATTGCTGTGATAAAATATGAGGTGACTTAAAGCTATCTACCCCTCTAATTCTTCCAGCCCCAATTCTTCTATGATTGTATTGTATTTGAAACGTTTTCGCGAGTCAAGAAATATTTGTTCACATTCCATTTCTCTTTTGTTCGTCCTATAAAAGGTGCAATTCGGGTAAAAGTAAAAGGAAACGGTGCAGAAAAACTTTCATAATTATAGCCAAGCAGGAACAAAAAAAGCTGTGAATCGCTTCACAGCTTTTTGATTTTTAGTTGAGGTTTTTGCTGATTAAATTTTGCGTTTTCTAATTAAAGCCAGCCCGCCCAGGCCGAGCAATAGTATTGACGCAGGCTCAGGTACCGCGGTGCCTGTTATTTCAAATTCACTAAGACCGGTCGCATGACCACCGGAGTTTACACTCAGACTCCACATAATCTGCATACTTGATACCTCACCAGCGATTTCTTTCTCGACGTATGCAGGCAGACCTCCGGGAAAACTGAAAGGATCCATTACATCCTCGAAAATATCCGTACCGTTGTACAGTGAGCGGCAAAGCTTGCCCGGGAACTCAACCGCGCTGACGGTCGTACCCTTTAAGCAACTTGCTGATGCGTAAACATTGGCTGTTACATCGGTAAGCGGGGCGAAAGTAAGCACATCTGAAGCAAACAGAAAGGTTGCAGGACCATCCTCGGATACTGCAGAAAATCCTAACTCTATCACGGGGTCCCCTTTTACAGCGATCGACAAACCTTCAAGCGTTGCTGTGTGGGTTCCCAAATTAAACACATAACCGCTCGGGTAATCATCCGTTAAATTCCAGGTGTACCTGATATCAGGATTAGCGTAGACATCGTCCCAGTCAATGTCGGTTACAAAAGTTTGCTCAACGGTGTCACTGCCGGATACCTGTAAGCCGACTTGTACATATTGGGCTCCCGCCACCATTGGACCGCATAAAAAGGCAACTGAAATGAAGACACCTGCGGTGATATAAGAACCTATTCTTCTCATCTCTCTACTCCTTCCTTTGCAAGGCTGAACTAAAATCCTCTTGCTAACAATTTTTGTGGTGGATGGAAGGTATGCCTTCTCTCTTCACCACCTCTTCCTTTAATATTATCTTAAACCGGGGGTAACAGTAAAGTCAACAGAAAAATTTAAAAAAAATGCATTTTTTTAAAAATTTCCCTGTTTTTATGTTACCTTGATTTTCGGGCTAAAAATTGACATTACTAGCCTGTAGTGGCTCTCGTATAACCCGCTCACTGCAGGGAAAGACTAAGAGTCCGGATGTCCTTGAAATTGATAATGCCATCTTGATTAAAGTCACATAAGTCGTTATAAAGGTTAAATATCACCGGGTTTTGGCTGTTTAACTGGCCACCAAGAGCCAAGCTAAGTAGCCGAACATCCTTAAAGTTGACTAAGCCATCAAGGTTAGCATCGCCCAGCAGGGGTTTCCAAGCCGGCCCACCTGGCCCATACACGATTTGCATCAGTGGGTCGCCGATAACTACCTCGGACCAGCTAAGAAACGGAATTGCCGTAAATGCTGCTTCCACAAAGGTCAGGTCGGCTTTACCGTCCCCATCGTTGTCTGCCAGAAGATTGTAGGACAAATATAAATTATCAATGACAGCGGTCGACAGTGGTTCAAATGAATGACCTATTGCTCCGGCACCGCCTATTGTAATGAAATCGACTAATTTGCCCTGTGATACCGGCTGCGTATTACAATCTGAAAACATCGTTGCAGCATCGAGGCTTTCCAGAGACGTAAACACTGCTCCATTAACGAGATTGAACAAGGCTCCTCCGCCCGGCCCATCCTTGAGTAAATAATTGCTCGCGCTACCCTCATCACCATTACAGCCGAAAGTTGCTATGAGTATCACACCCTGCTCCGGCTCTCTCTGAGGATATGTACTCAGAAGTGCATCCAAATCAATCTGATTGGTTCTTGTTCCACTGCGGCGATCTAATAAGACACACAGGTCATACGCAGAATCCATCAATCCTGTGTTTATATTATTGTAATTCACCGGGTCATCCGTCATTGCGGTAAAACCGGCGATATAATCGTCTTTTATTAAGGGATAAGGTGCATCCGGGGGTTGGGGGATATCGGGTTCGTATACCCAGTAGTTCGCAGAGGAGTTCAGGTTGAAAACGCGATTATTATCGAGGTCGCTGCCTGACGGAACATCGTCGAGCACAGCTACCGCCTGTAGGGGATTGATGCCGTAACTCGTACTGGAGGCCCGTTTGGCTCTTTCCAATATTGCCCTAACTGCGAAAATCGCGCTCTGTCCCTGCTTTTTGGCACCGTCAAGGCGGCAGGTTAGATACATATCCCCGGCATTAAAATTACGGTTGATGGTTCCGAACCCAAATGGGCCTAATTCGCCCTCCATTTTAGCGGGTGGCCCACCAAAAGCAGCTGGAACGCTCCATACCATATTTTTAGTCCCGGGCACGAGCCGCTCAAAAAGGTCAAAGCTGCTGTAGCGATAACCCTGATAGGGGTTAACCAGACGGTTATCCAATCCGAAGGGGTTACTGCCGTAATCGCCATACCAAAGTCCAGCAAGCTCCGATTCCACCGATGCTGCATTGATTTTGGAAGTATGACCAGATACAACAGAAGGATTGGAACCGTTGGGATAAATTGCGTCACCATAATTTGTATCTTCAATGCGGTAGGGCATTCCGGCGGTAGTGATAATTACCTTAACTGTGGTGATACGCTCCGGATGACCCGGGTCGGTCAGGTAATTGCGAACAGGTCCTGCAATTAAATTGTTGTATTCCTCTCGTGTGATTATCTCATTTGCAGATGTGCTTTGAGGCCCGCTGCAATCGGTTAAGCCGGATAGATACAAAACTTGAGATTCACTGATTTCCGGATGGTATTGACGGTAGAGTTTGGCAATATAACGGCTTGTTGGGCTGTTCTGGTTTACAAGTATGACCACATCCTGCGGTCCCAATTGGCCGTAGGCGCAAGACGAAATTAACAACAGAATAGAGATGATAAGCCTTCCGCAACCCCCCTCCTGCATCCCCCTTCCGATGAGTTTTCTCCTGTTCAGCAAATTTTTCCTCCTCCTGCTGATAGAGGAAACTACCAACTCGGCGGTTAAATATTATTTTCGGCGTCGCAGGGCGAACACCGAAGCAATCGCAAATAAAACCACCGTGGCAGGTTCTGGGACAATTGTAAAGACATGGTCAGAGCCAGGTGCATAAAAATATGTGTCGCCGTATGCACTGGTGCTATCATTATCAAATTCAGTGCCATCGGTGAGGATGCCGAACCAACCGCCACCGCCGTCATTCATAATGGTATAGGCAGCCGATGTTGAAGGAGCACCAATCGCTCGAATAGTAAAGTTGCATATCTCGGAATAATTGACGGGATTGTCGATATCATCGTCAACGCCGACGCCGGTTAGCGAAGGAGCACCAACCACAAGCTGGACTACAGCAACCCTTCGGACTTCTCCAGTGATTGGGGTGTTCAACGAGTCAGGATTATACGGTGGATAAGCAGGGTTGGGATTGGGTGCCAGGACATTCAGGGATACGATTTCAATCACATTGTTAGTATCGACGCTGAGGTCAAGCTGCCAGGTATCCAGGCCGTTGTCGGGTTTTTCTATACCGGCTGGCGTATATATCCACGCCCAGATGTGGCCCGTTGTCTGCTCGCCGGGTGAAAGGGCCGTCTTATCCGCAGTCATCTTGAAAACCAACGTGGGATCCACCAAATCAGCAGAAGAAACCGCATTAAGGAAAAGAAGCACAAACGTGGCGAAACAAATGAGCTTTAATTTGCTATTCATCACCACCGCCATTTTATTCCTCCTCACGAGTCATTCTTAATATATGACCCTTAATCGCACTCAAAATCAAAACCGCAAAGCAATTTTTCCTCGATGGTTTAAAGCAAAGTTCCAGAGTCTGCACGGTATTTATGCAAATTACCATACAAAAAAATAAAAATCAAGGAGAAAACTCTTAAAATTTGCATTTTTTAGCTGAGATAAGCAACCTTTTCTTTAAAAGACGCTTTTTAGACCAAAAACGCATCATTAGTTTTGCTAATACCAATCAATAAAGGAGATTATTTTCGCCCAAGTTCTTATCGTCAACTCAAGCGTTTTCTTAACAGAACAAGTGTTCCGAGGCCAAGTAAAGCAATGGTGGCCGGCTCAGGCGATACGATTGTATCCAGATAGTCAATTGTTACCCCTAATGCTATATCAGAAGCTGCGGTTACTTGGGCCATCGTTAGACTGCCGGAGACGTGGGTAAAACCCGCAGCGATACATTGGTAAGGGTCTAAGGAACTTTCGTGAATATCCTGATACCACATTGTGTGATAGGCCATATATTCACATAAAAAACGGCCAGGGTCACCATTATAATCTACCCACGCATTGATACCTAACCCTGCCTGGTTTATTGTCTCGGCTATGGTATCAACCGGCAAGGTAGAATGACGGACATAACGGCTTGGAACACTGCTATCAGGAGGTGAAGGGGAAGGGCTTCCGCTATATGAAGTGGTGTACCATCTGGGCGAGCCGGTACTTGGTAAGTTGCGGGCATTATATTCAATCTCCCAAGGCCCGGCACCGTTTCCATAACTCAAAATTGCTACAGGGTTAATCTCAGCAGTGATACGCCAAAAGTCTTCTGAGGTATCTTGATAATTTACTTCAAAGTCGCCGTTGCCCCGAGGATTGCTGCCTGTGCCGCCCGGAAATGTTGGGAAATACGCATAAATATCGTAGCCGCGACCTTGCCAGTTCTGGCCCTGCCAACCACTATAATATCCGAGAGATTCACGAAGCTGCTGGTCAGGACTGAATTTAACGAGCATTTCATTAGTTGGCGGCCAATAGCCGGTAAGCATTATGTTGTTAGTATACACAGCGAAGCAGGTGTTTGCCGTGGTAAAGAGTAAACCTGCTATAGCTAATTTCAGGGTTCCGTTCTCCAGAAATCTCTGTCCCCGCTGACTTATTTGCATACCAACAAGTTTTCCTCAAAAAAACAGGCAGCTGGTTGGCTGCCTTTAAAGTTTGTTACAAAGCAAAGACGTCAAATAAGCAACCGGTTTTATTTTCTTTTAAACCTTATAAGGGTCGCTCCTAATGTCAGCAGTAACAGCGTTGCCGGCTCAGGGACACTGGCCAGACCAAAAATATTCCAGTTCAATTCAGGAGCTACGCTATGGACCTGGGCCATACTTCCATCGCTCAAACTTAGACTGTAAAGCCACCTTGTGTTGTCCGTAAAGATTCCGCTAAGCAGCATCGGACCGCCAGCAGCGTCGTAATCCCAGGCAAGGCCTGCGATATTGGTCTGTGCGGCCGTAACTATCTTGCTGGCCGTGGCGGGATTTGTCAGATCAATCTGATAAATGTCATCGCCGCCTCCGAGAGATGCCGCAGCCAAGCTTATTCCGTCCAAAAGGAGAACAATATCTCCACCTGAGTAGCCAGTAGTAGCATCAATCTGCCCCACGTCAACGGCACTGGAATAATTACCTGACGCATCGAGATTAATCCTAATCAGGTGAGGATTGTTTTGGGTTGACCAACCACCTTCGACGGCGTAAAGCGTTGTGTCATTAAGCGCCACTAAAGCGTTCATTTCCAAACAGCGGGGATTGATTCCGTGCCAAGCCTGGAGCACCTGCCCCGTAGCCGGGTCAAGACGGAAAAAGTCTTTGAAGTAGCTGCCGCCGCCTTTGTAATCGCTTCCAATACAATAGACACTTCCTCCCTGTGTGACCGCAATATCCGAATAATTTCGGCCTTTGTTGCAGCCATCCAGAGTCGTTGTGTAAAGTTTGGTTGTCGCCCATATCTCGGTATCAACTATAAAAACTTCCGATAGAGCATCTGTGCTGCTCATATTTGAGGTTCCCGTCACTCCCCAAATAACAGTGGCATTGGTTGTGTTGACCAATGCCAGAATAAACCCTGCCACAATAAAGAACCCCGCTACTCTTCTCATCTCATCTCCTCTCTTTCTTGCGTGTGGTACTCCTTAAATACCACTTACTGCGCAAACGGCACATCTGAACCCTCTTTTCTTGCAATGGGTTTAGATAGACCGCTCCTTCAATTTCTATATTTTCATTTTCTTCAGGTCTTTTGATAAAGTCAATAAAAAAATAGGAGTTTTGTAAGATTTTTTATTTTTTGTGCTGAGACAGGCCATTTTCCCCCAAATAAGACCTTTCTGGTCAAAAAGCATTATTAGTTTTGCTAATATTTATTACTGGATGGGATTGTTCTGCCTACGTTTGTTCCGGGATTGGCAAGTTAAGTTCATTGAGGACCTTTTTCATATCCTCCCAGACCCTTCTGCGATTTTCCTGTGAATAGTTCCGCAAAAGGTATGCAGTATGATATGTCGGCATAACTTTTATTGGTGGCCTGCCGAGGCCTGCGTAGTACTCATGGAATTGACCTCGCAGTTGGCCGATTGCCTTGTTGGTATTCAACAGTGTTCTTGCCGCGGGAGCACCCAAGGCCACTATAATCTCTGGCCCTATTATCTCAAGCTGCCTTTGAAGATATGGAAAACAATTTATTATTTCATCTGCGCGTGGGTCGCGATTGCCCGGAGGTCTGCACTTTATGATATTGCATATGAAAACATCGCTTCGCTTTAATCCGCATGCTTCAATTACTTTGTCTAATAGTTGTCCGGCCCTTCCGACGAAGGGTCTGCCTTGTGCATCTTCGTCAGCGCCGGGTCCTTCACCTACGAAGACTATGCGTGCCTTTGGATTGCCTTCGCCCGGCACCGCATTTGTCCGAATTGAACCTAAGTCGCATTTGCGGCACTGCCGGGTTTCATCGGCGATTTTTTCAAGCTCTGCGGCTGCATTAGCAGAGGCTGCGCCATCTTGTTGCTGCGGTTTTGGTTCCGAAGTTTTGGCCTTGGTTGTAAATCCGCCTGTAAAAAAATTCTCCATCTCCAGGTGCTGCCGGGCGGCTTTAGTTATATCTGTGTCTTTTTCCATCATGGAAAATTGTAACGTTATTTTTGGAGTTATGCAATAAAAAAGGATGCCTCTGAATGAAGGCATCCTTTTGAGTTCGACATCGATAAAACAATTTAAGCGTTTATGATTCTTTCAGCTTCTTCTCTGTAAGCATCCATTACGTATGGTATGCTTGATACCTGGGCGGCTTCGGGGGTCAACGCCATAAGGTTGTCTCTGCTAATTGTGGAAATCTTAAAGTTTCGACTGCCAGCCATTATTTGCTGCAGCCCAACTCTGAGCTTATCGATGAAGGTATAAAGCCCCACAGCACCAAGCGGCAGTTCCTTCACGGTATCCTTACCATACTTGGCGACAAGGTCTGCATAGCAAACGAATATTTCCTCAACCGTTGAGCCGAAGTCGCTTACGGTCTTCGGCAGAGCGTTTGCACCTTCCTGGAGCCATAAACCGATATTTTTTCCTACCATTCCTGGAATCATTAGAGCTCGACCCATACAGACTGCTTTTACGAAAGGTGCCCCCATAGCTAGGACTTTGAATATATGGTCTTCGGTGCTGAAGCCGCCTGCAATGGCAATATCCGGCACAAACTCACCTTTATCTGCCAATTTTTTGCAAAGCTTGTAGGTCATTGCCTGCAGATAGAAAGTGGGGACGCCCCATTCCTCCATCATTCGCCAGGGGCTCATACCTGTTCCGCCTGGTGCACCATCAATAGTGAGCAGGTCCAGTTTTGCAGCTGATGACCATTTAATTGCCATTGCCAACTCTCTCATTGGATAGGCACCTGTTTTAAGCGTTACACGCTTAGCACCCAGCTTGCGCACCCGCTCAACCTCTTTCATAAAACCTTCCTGGTCAACAAAGCCGAGACGTGAATGTCTTTCAAAGTGTTTCAGAGCACCATCCTTGAAGGCCTTCTGGTGGGCCTCAATGGAAGGGTCAGGAGTGACCAGATATCCTCTCTTTTGTAGTTCGAGGGCACGTTCGAGTGAATCTACCTGGATTTCGCCGCCGATGCACTTAGCGCCTTGGCCCCATTTAAGTTCAATACTTTTAATAGCCAGTTTTTCAATGACGTATTCTGCAACGCCCAGACGCGTATCCTCTACGTTCATTTGCACAATCATATCGCCATAGCCCTCATTCCATCTGAGATATTGCTCGACGCGTTTGGCCATATTTGGTGCCTTCTTAATCTTACCCTTTGAATCCAGTTCCAGTTCCGGGTCAATACCGCATACATTCTCGCCGCAAACAATGGTAATACCTGCGATGCTGGCACCGGCAGCAAAATGTTCCCAGTTTTTGCGAGCGATATCCGTTGACCCCAAAGCGCCGGTGAAAATGGGCATTCGCATCTTGACCTTGGTTTTGCAGCCGTATTCTGTCTCGGTGTTGACCATTGGAAAGAGTGTGTTGTCCGGCGTTCCAACCTGACCTTCAGGCAGGCCCTCCGCACCCAGTGCGTAGCCTTGGATATTAAGATGTGAATAGTCAATCGGATAGTTTTTGTCGCCGCCGGCGGTAAGGGTGCCGAACGGACCGGGGTAAATTACTTCCCGACCACGAAAACTAGACTTGAAAATCTCACAGTTGCCCCGGCAGCCGTCGATACAGCGGGTACAAATACCTGAAACCGGGGATACACTTCTTGAACGGTTTGAAGTTTGGGTGACTTCATTAGCATTAGGTTGCTGTAGATTCATTTTTTACTCCTTAAGAATTAGAAATTTTAAAGTTTTACTTGAACTATATTAGCAAGTCTAATAATATTAACAAATGATTTAATGGTGTTACCTTAAATCTGGATTTGAATATAATCAAGCATATTGTATTAATACAAAATATTAGGAGTCCTTATTATGCATATAGAAATGCTAAAGATATTTTGCGATTTAGTTGAATTGGAGAGCTTCTCCAAAACTGCAGAAAACCATCTTCTGAGTCAGTCAGCGGTCTCTCAACAGCTTGCGCAGCTTGAGCTTACTCACAAGTGTCAGCTCATAAATCGTAAGAAGCGTCCCATTGAGCTTACAAGGGAAGGGCATTTGTTTTATCAGGCAGCCAAAGATATTATTGACAGATACGAGCAGTTAAAGCACCAGCTTAATACTCTGAAACCTTCCGCCACTGATAGAATAAATATTGCCGCCATATTCAGCATTGGTATGCATGTCTTGCCCAGCTATGTTAAGAGATTTATGGTCTGGCATCCGAAGGTCAATGTCCATATCGAGTATTTCAGTTCTAAAAGGATTTATGAATTGGTTTTAGCTGGTGAAGTGGATATCGGCATAGTCGCTGTTCCGAAGCAGGATAGAAGACTCGATGTTTATGATTTTCAGGAAGAACCTCTTGTTTTGGCTTGCAGCACCAAGCATCATCTTGCAGATAAGTCGCAAGTTGATATTAACAAGATTCCGCTGGAAAAATTCATAGCTTTTGATAAAGATGTTCCTACCCGTGTATGTATAGACGGTATCTTACAGCGCCACGGTATAACTGTTCAGCCGATTATGGAATTTGATAATATCGAAACTATAAAACGGGCTGTAGAAATAAACGCCGGGATAAGTATACTGCCGGAAAATACGATAAGCCAGGAAGTCAGCGACAGGACAATAAAGATGGTTCGTTTTTCGAATGAAAATTTTGTAAGACCGACGGGTATAATCGTTCTCAAAAACAGAGTTTTGAGCCAAGCTGGCAGATACTTTATAGAATTGCTTCGCAAAAAAGCATAAGGTAGAATCTACCGAACTTGGATAAATATAAAAATGCACCGAGGATATGAGAAATATGTCCATCAAAGCTGTAATATTTGATTTAGATGGGACAATAACCCAGCCGTTTTTTGACTTTGACGCCATTCGCGAAGAGATGAGGCTGGATGGAAACTGCGAGCCAATCCTGGAAGCGATGCAGAAGATGTCACCACGTCAGCGTAAGCATGCAGAAAAAATATTGCACTATCACGAGCAAAGAGCGGTAGTAGAATCTAAGCTTAACGATGGTGCGAGGGAAACACTCGAATCGCTTCGTAATGCAAAAATTAAAATCGGGATATTGACGCGTAATAAGCGGTGCAATGCTCTTGCTATCGCCCAAAAACATGGCTTGCAATTCGATGCTGTTGTTGACAGAGACGATGGTCCGGTCAAACCGGATGTGTTCGGCGTGTTGCAGATATGCGAGAAGTTCGGTATAAGGCCGGAAGAGGCTTTGATGGTTGGCGATTATCTTTTTGATTTGCAGTGTGCCAGGGCCGCGGGCGCTGTCGCGGTGCTGTTGAAAAACCACCGAGAGGCCGACGAATTTACAGAATACGCCGATTTTGTTATTGAAAATATCACAGAGATAATCAAGATTATCGAAGGTAAAAACTGATTTTCGGAATAAATAATGAGTAACGACTTATTAAAGACAATAGTTGTTGTAGTGTTTTTCGTTACCGGATGCAACTCTGATTCTCACGCCGAGTCACCTTCGGCCGTTTCTTCGCCGGATGTCAACGATGTTTTTAAAATAGGGGATTTTAGGGATATTTCAGTCAAAATTCCAAAGGAAAGATTTGCTGGCGCGCCACATTCGCCAAGGGCGTATATAAGTCGCAATAGAATTCCTTCTTCGGAGGATGATTATTTACATAAATATGTCCGGATTACTATTATTGAAAAAATACAATCGGAAGATGTTACGCGTATCGTCTTTCAACTGGATGAAATTGACGCAAATGGCGTATTAACAAGATATTATGGGAGAGGCGAAGCTGGTTTTCACAAGCCTTTATATTATGCTTACCTCGATGTTGGGTCAAATACCTGTCTAATGAAAGGTTCTATAAGACCCATTCACGAATATAAAAGTAATGTATCACCGGGAAAACTTGCATCTGTGGGATTAGAAAGGGGTATTAGCCACGGCATACCTTTTCCATTAATGTTTACCTGTCCACCTGTTGTAACCCGATATAAGAGTTTTAAAGATAATTCCTGTATGGGGGTTGTGTTCACTGAAGCCGCTAAACTTGCTGAACCCAATTATATGAGAATTAAGGCATCCCTGGTGCGAGAAGTAACGCCCGATATGCAAGTAAGAAAAGAAAGCATTCGATATTATTCGACGGATGAAAAAATTATAAATGCGCAAGAACAATCCGGGACTATTCCAGTTTTAATCACTGGGAATGAAACACAAATATGGGACAAACCTGACGACTGGTTGTGGTTAGAGTCGGAGCGCACCAATGAGGATGGAAATGTAACTTTGTATTGCAGAAAATTAGAAATGGATAAGGATATTCAGAACTCTTCGTCTTCGATATATCCAATGCTTTTTGAATTGAGGAGCGGCACTAAGTGGAAGACAAAAGAGCAGAATATTGAGAAATTAGCTCAAAAGGGTGAGGCAGTAGTGCCAATTCTTATCCGATGTTTGAAGCATGAGTTGCCGGAAGAATTATCCGAACGTATCAGGGAAGAATTATCTAAAAGTATCATAGAGACCGATGAAGGAAAAATGTTGTTACGTAAACGTGAGGGTAATAGTAGTAGTTGGGGCGTACAGCAATGTTCAAAAGTAACATTGGTCAGAATCGGCAGCCCCGCGGTTCCAATGCTTATAGAATCTATCAATAAGCAGCCCGAAACAGTTGCAATGGTAGTAACAATACTCGGCGAGATTGGGGACCAACGAGCGATTCCTGCCTTAATATCGGTTCTTGGCAATAACCATTATAATTGTTGGGAAAGAGCGCAAGCGGCTGAGTCATTGGAAAAGTTAAAAGCTCAGCAAGCTATCGGACATCTGATAGACGCCTTAGAAGGAGAAGGCGTTCCCGATGATAAATACAACAATGAAAAGTTTCTGAATTATATTGCAGATTCTCTTGCCAAGCTTTCAGGAGAATCGTTTGGTTTTATGTATATTCCTGAAAATGATACGATGGGCAAATCGGTTATTCCTGCTCACTACGTTTTCACGGGAACAGATGAGCAGAAACGGGAAACCATTAAAAAATGGCGACAATGGTGGCAGGAGAATAAACAGCGATACTCTTCGGCTTCAATTGATTCTATAGACGAGAGAATGGGAACATCATCTCCTGTCAATCTGCCAGTTAATGCCGATTCGGTTGATGACGTTCTTAACAGGTTGCAAAGTGCCACGGGCAGTCTGAAATCCTACCAGAGCCAGATTGAATACAAGTTCAGCCAGCCATTATTAGAGTCGGAGACACTGAGAAAGGGCGTTCTGTATTATCAAAAGTCGGATGGAAAATCAGCGCTGAGGATAAATTTCCAAACGCTCAAACAGGACGAGGAACAAGAACAGAAATACATAGAGCAGTATATTTTCGATGGCGTTTGGCTCACACTCATTGACTACCAAATTAAGGAAGTCAAGCGTTATCAAAAGACTGAGCTGAACGAGCCGGTTGATGCCTTCGAATTGGTCAGCGAAAATTTTCCTATAATCGGCTTCGGCAAAGTAGAAGACCTTAAAAAAGAATTTGAAATAGGGTTAATTGAGCAGCAGCAGGGGGGTAAAGCGAAGGATTTTATTCAGTTGCATTTGAGGGTTAAGTCTGATTCGATTTATAAAAATGATTATACATCGATTGATTTTTGGATTGATAAAGAATTGCATTTGCCGGCAAAAATTGTTGCCGTTTCTACTGAAGGAGATATTTATGAAATAGAGTTTCTTAGGCCGAGGATTAATGAGAAGATTGATAAAAAAGTCTTTGAGTTCGAGGTTCCCGAAGGTTTCACTATTGAAATAACCCCGTTAAAGGAAAAGAGCAAATAAGAAATGTCAATCTCCAAAATACTTTCGCTGATTGTTGTTGGTTTATGTTTGTTTGTCGTCTATTTGACAGGTGCGTCGAAAAGCAGCAGTTCAGCAAGTTTTTACTTTTTTATACGTTTTGTTCCTTTCTTGCTTCCGCTGTTTTGTATTTGGTTTGGCGACGAAATGGGAACTTTGATAATCGGACGAATTACTATGCCGTCCTCGGGATGGGCGGTAAGGTTTATGGGCTGGGTGCTGCTTATTTTATTTTCTATTGGAACGATTATTTTGGAAATTAAAATGAAGGGATGAAAAATGGCAAAAGGGATAGTTATTTATTATTCGAGAAGCGGTAATACAAAAGAAATGGCCGAAATTATAGCGGCAGCGATGAACGAAGCAGGTTTGAAAACCGACTGCAAATCTGTTGACAAGGTAAAGGCGGATGACCTTCTCAAATATGATTGCATAGTCGTCGGCTCTCCGACCTATTACGGTCATATGGCCGGGCCCATCAAGCAGTTGTTCGACGATGCCGTTGCCTTCCATGGCCGACTCGACGGCAAGGTCGGGGCGGCCTTTAGCAGCGCGGCAAATATCGGCGGCGGCAATGAAACGACGATTATGGGCATAATAGAAGCGATGCTCATCGCCGGTATGGTCGTCCACGGCGACCCGCAAGGCGACCACTACGGGCCGGTATCTATCAATAAGCCCGATGACAGGGTCAAGCAGCAGTGCCGGCGTCGTGGGCAGAGAATCGCAGAATTAACCAAAAAACTTCATTAAATTTGTGCCACGAAGGCACCAAGGCACACAGGTATGAGAAACAGAGTTAGGTAAGTCCTTTTATTTTATGGTCTTAAGCAGCTTTGTGCCTCAACGGCAAAAAATAAAAAATATGTGTTTTTTTGCAAAATAAAAGCATTTTTCTTTGACAAACCAATAACGGGCAGTTAAGTTTTTAGCGATTTTAGGCTAAAAATAGCAATTTTAACCCACAAAGTGGAGGTTTACTTTGATGCAAGAGTACGAAGCCCTCAAAGCACTGGTCGCAGAAACAGAAGCTGACATCAGCAAAGCCGAAGGCGGAAACAAGGCGGCAGGAACGCGAGTTCGCAAGCAAATGCAGAGGATTAAACAAGCTGCCCAGGTTGTTCGCAACCGCATTCTTGAAATCAGGTCAACCGAATAAAAACATCCTAATTATTCGGAAAAGCTGAACGCAGTGCATACTTCCGCCATAGGCGGATAAATCGGCCCGGCTGTGGTCAATCCGGCTGCGGCGGATAAGATAGTTATTTTGCTGAGAGAGAGCGGATATAAGTGTTCCGAATGCGCAGAGCGTTTCTGCATCGAGGTCAGTTATGCCACCTGCATTATTATTTGATTTGACTCAAATAGACCTGACGGAAAAGCCTATATTCGATAAGGAAGCGATTGGCGAAGTAAATCCCCAAAGATTTGAGATGCAGCAGCTCGATGGCATCCTTTGGTACGATAAGGAAAAACGTCTGATTCTTGGTTTCAAGGATGTGACGGAGAGCGAGTTCTGGGTTCGGGGCCACATTCCCGGCAGGCCTCTGATGCCGGGGGTAATAATGATAGAGACGGCAGCTCAGCTTTTGAGTTTTTTCGTAAAAAAGATTTATGAGGTGGATGCCTTTATCGGATTTGCAAGCGTAGATTCGACGAAGTTCCGTTCAATCGTTAAGCCGGGGGACAGGTTGTATCTGCTCGGCCACCTCACAAAATGTAGCGGCAGAAAATACACCGCTAATGTCCAGGGAGTCGTTGACGACACTATGGTGTTTGAGACGGTTGTGTCCGGTATGAGAGTTTAATCAGCCCCCTGTAAAAAATAGCCCCAAGGGGATTCGAACCCCTGTTGCCGGGTTGAAAACCCGGTGTCCTTGACCTGCCTAGACGATGGGGCCAACCATATTTACTCCATACTGATTGCTTCGACGGGGCAGGTATCGACACAAACGCCGCAGTCAACACAGGCGTCGGTATCGACTACTGCCTTTTCATTGACCATCTTTATCGCATCACTCGGGCACTCCGGCACGCAGGATTCACAGCCTGTGCATTTTCCTTTGTCTACTTTGGCTGGCATTTTTCATAACCCTTTCAAGAAATTTATCCGCCACTCTGTTTGGCGGAAACGAATTAAAGCCTACTAAACAAAAACGAAATGTTACAAAATTATGTTCGTATTACAATAGAAATTTTTTGAGAAGATGGTTTTTGAGGTAAAAATGAAGAATCTGAAATTGGGTTTGATTGGGTTTGTTTGGGTTCGTTTTTGAAAGTTCATTGGATGCTCTTTTTTGTTATTAGTCATTAATTCCAATAAGGTTATATTCATTTTTGGCATTTTGGAAATTGGGTTCGTTTTGCGAATTTAAAGTTCATTTTGATTGATTTTTCTGCTGTAAATAGACCGTCTCCGTGTCTGTTTTTTGGCCACAGAGAAAACAGAGAAGTAAATTATAAACAGTATTAATTGGTTATTGGAAACCACTCATTAGCAATTCCTTTAAATAGTTTATAGTTTTAGGTTTCGAGAACGGTCTATCGTTTTCTCATAATTGAACGAACATGCGCGATTGATGCGAAAAATCTGGGGTTTTTGGAGGTGAGGTTTTGGCTAAGTTGTTGCGGTTAAAGGAATAAAAAAATTTTACAAAATTTCAGAATTTGTCACGAGGTACCAACGGTTTTGATTGATTCTTCATATTGCGTCGTGCGTATCGCGTATTGCGAAGTGCTGCTGGAGGCCGCCCACAGGGCAGGCAATGAGGAAACGTAAAGTATTTTGCTGTTGTTTCCGGAGGCCGCAATGAGGAACATCAGTATTACGCAGTCCATAGGACGGAGTAAGTAAGAAAAAGGGCCGAACTGGAGGACACAACAGCAGAATGAGTGTGAAAAAAAAGCTGGGCCCCAGATACTGGGTCCCCGCCAACGACCCCTGCTTAAAGCATGCAGGGGCAGGCATGCGGGGATCTTCGCTGCGCTTCGAGAGGACGCGACAGCAAGGCAATAACTGAGCGAAGGTTACCTAAATTAACACGCCGGAGAGATAGTGAAAGATACATCCCACAAGGCAAGGAGGATTTTTTAGCTGCGAAGTTCTATGGACTCCTTCTGGAGAAAAATTTATCACAAATCATGGGGGTTTCATAAGAAATTTCTTGACAACAGCAACCAAGGACGTATAATCCGCATAATGCGATTGCGATAATTGTTTTCCCTTGTCTTCTGAAAACAGGAGGCGGTGTTGGAAAAGTGCGAATTATCATTTCGATTTTTTAAGAGTTTATTAAGCGCCAAGGGTGCAGAGGGTCTGCGCTGCAAAAAAGCGTATTTACCGCAGAGCACGCAGGGAGCGCGGAGATTTTTCAGACACGAATTAATGCGGATTAACACTATTTATAATTATAAAAACTAAATAACAAAGCAACGCTAATTTGAAAGGGAGAAAAAATGGAAACTGGAAAGAAACAAGCGAAATGGTCGTTCTTTGTTTTATTAGTAATTGTGCTCATCGGTAGCATTTGTGGGACGGCAAAGACAGCAACACAGGCTGAGATAGAGCAGGCAATCGAAAAAGGAGTCACCTGGTTAGCGGCTCAACAAAATTCGTCCACTGGATACTGGCAAGATGGGAGCTACCGAGCTGCGCCTACGGGGTTCGCCCTTATCGAATTGCAAGAGCGGGCGTTTGAGCTTGGATACACACCGTTTGACCCCTGCTATCCTTATGAACCGAACGTTGAAAAAGGATTGGCATACCTGTTTAGTCAGATAAGTATAATGAGTATTTCCACCCAATCACACGGTAATCCTGATACTGATGGGGACGGTAATGGAGTGTACGTAAATGCTGGGCACGCAACATACGATACGGGAATTGCCTTAATGGCTATCGCGGCCAGTCGGGCTCCAGACAGAGTAGTTAATTCGCCCGGCTCGGACGTAAACGGCTGGACGTATAAAGAAGTTTTGCAGGATATGGTTGATTATATGGCCTTTGGACAAATTGACAGCGGTAGCGGCCGAGGAGGCTGGATATATGACGATGTCAATAATGGCGGAGGAAGTGCTGACAATTCGAATTCTGGCTACGCAGTTTCCGGATTAGGTTTTGCTGAATCGCCAAGTTATGGTTTTAATTGTACCATCCCACAATTTGTAAAAGATGAACTAAAGATTTGGATCGATTATGTTCAAACCGATGGTGGTGATGATGACGGCGGCTCTGGGTATTCAGGGCCAGGTAGTGCAAATATTCTAAGAACCGGCAACCTCGTTTTTCAAATGACATTTGCCGGAATATCTTTTGAAGATCCGAATATGCAGCGGGCTTTGGCATACATCGGGCGCAAATGGAACGATACGTCTGGTAGTGGCTGGGGTAATCCTGCTTATGGCGGCACTCCTCACTGCCAGGCGATGTATTGCACAGCTAACGGTCTGTGGTTCAGCCGTATCAACACAATAGTGGTCGATGGTAATGAAAGGGATTGGTATGCAGATTTTGCCGATGCGCTTGTAAATACTCAGGATCCATGTGGTTATTGGCCTGTTGACCCTTGGGGCGGGACTGTATTAGCCACCGAGTGGGCCTTACTGACGTTGAAGAAAGCTCCTATTGTGAAACTCGAAAAGGTCGATGATGTCAATGATGGCGATTGTGTCGGGCCGGGGGATGAGATAAATTACAGGATTGATTACAATTATCCTACAGAGCCAAATATTGGGAATATCTACGATGTGAATATTATTGACGAACTGCCAGATGAAGTGGACTATAATTCATCAGATCCCTGTGGAATCTATGACCCCTGTTCCCATACCGTCACGTGGCATATCGGGACTCTTCATCCGGGAGATAGCGGTTTTGTTACGCTGAAAGTCAATGTGAAATGCGCTGCTCCAGGCGGGACAATCACAAACTGCTGCAAGATAAAAAGCGGCGACGAGGTTAAAAGCATTGATTGCGAGGACACACCCGTATGCAGTCCAACCCTTACGAAGGTTGACAATATTCCTGACGGCAATTGTGTCGGGCCGGGGGATTATATAACCTACAATATCTGTTATGATGCCAGTGGTTACGGTGATACGAATGTTGTAATTGTTGACACCTTGCCACCCGAATTGGAGTTTATCTCGGCCACCGGTGACTATGAGCATATATCCGGAACTGTAACTTGGAATATCGGGACGTTAGGGTCCGATGAATCGGGTTGTGTTACGCTGACAGTGAAGGTCAAATGTCCACAACCAGGCGGCACAATCACAAACTGCTGCGAAATGACAGGGTATTGTATGACTACTCCTGTAACTGCTTGTGAAAACACTGACGTGTGAGGACCACCGACGCTCACCAAGGTGGACAACATTCCTGACGGCAATTGTGTCGGGCCGGGGGATTGTATAACCTACAATATCTGTTATAATGCCAATGGTTACGGTGATACGAATGTTGTAATTGTTGACAACCTGCCACCCGAATTGGAGTTTGTCTCAGCTACCGGTGATTATGAGTATATATCCGGAACTGTAACCTGGAATATCGGGACGTTAGGATCCGATGAATCGGGTTGTGTTACGCTGGCAGTGAAGGTCAAATGTCCACAACCAGGCGGAACAATCACAAACTGCTGCGAAATGACAGGGGACTGTATGACCAGTGCCATAACTGCTTGTGAAGAAACATCCGTATGCAGTCCGATCCTTACGAAGAAGGACAATATTAGAGGCTGCGTTGTGCCTGATGCTAACATAACTTATAGCATCTGCTACGCTGCTAATGGCTACAGCGATACGAATGTCAAAATCATTGATGAACTTCCGACGGAAGTGAACTATATCTCGTCAGACCCGTGTGGAGTTTATAATCCGGGCGACCGCACAGTAACCTGGAACATTGGGACATTGGGGCCGAGTGAATCAGGTTGTCTTACGCTGATAGTCAAAGTTACTGAAAACATTGTACCGTGTGAAATGTTCACAAACTGCTGTGAAATGGAAGGGGACTGTCTCCATGACATTACTGCCTGCGAAGACACCCGCATGTGCTGGGGGGTAATTTATGTTGATGCAGATGCTAACGGCAACAATGACGGCACTTCCTGGAAGGATGCATATAATTACCTGCAAGATGCACTGAAGGACGCAAACATCTCACCCGGTTGTGAGATTCGGGTAGCTGATGGGAATTATAAACCCGATGCGAACTCGGCTCATCCCGAGGGCACAGGCGAGCGGACGGCTACGTTCAAGCTTATTAACTGTGTGGGAGTTATGGGCGGTTACGCGGGGTTTGGTGAGCCAGACCCGAATGCATGGGGTATCAAACAATATGAAACAATCCTCAGCGGCGACCTTGCAGGGAATGACAGCGAGGTTGTTGACCCGTGGGAATTAGTTGGCGATCCTTGCCGAGCAGACAATAGCTATCACGTTGTTACCGGCTCAGGAACTAATTCCAGCGCAATCTTGGATGGCTTTACTATTAAAGGCGGTCATGGCCCCAGTTCGTCTTACGACGGCGGCGGGATGTACAATGAAAACGGCAGCCCAAAGGTGGAAAACTGCACATTTAGCGGAAATTATGCTTGGTATGGCGGCGGGATGTACAACGATGGTAGTAGCAGCCCGATGGTAAGGAACTGTATATTCAGAGGAAACTTGGGCGATTGGTTCGCCGGTGGGATGTACAATATAGGCAGTTCAACAGTGACCAACTGCATATTCATCGGAAACAGGGCATTTGGCGTAGCAGGGATATATAATTCTGGTTCACAAGATATCACCAACTGTATCATCCGAGGCAACGAGTACGGACAAATCGAAGGCGGTAATGTTAATTATTGTAATATTGAAGGCGGCTATTATACAGGTGAAGGCAATATAGACGAAGACCCGATGTTTGCGGAGGACGGGTATCATCTGACGTTGAGCTCGCCTTGTATCGATGCAGGAACGAATACACCACCAGGTGGTCTGCCTGAGGAGGATATTGACGGCGAAGAGCGAATAATGGGCTGCACCGATGAACCCCGCGTTGATATGGGTGTGGATGAATATTATTTGGCGGACTGCAACGTTATGCTGCGTGCGCATTGCCCGAGTCCGGTTTGCGGGGCGGCAGATGTGCCACTGGATGTAAATCTTTGCTGGAGGCCGGGGCTTAAAGCTGATAAACACGATGTATATTTCGGCACCGATTGTGCCGCTGTAAGAGATGCTAATGACCCCAATATACCACCTGGCAGAGGACGGCAAGATTCCAACTGTTATGACCCGCCCAACCCTCTCGAATTCGACACAATCTACTGGTGGCGGATTGATGAGGTCAATGACTCCACTATCTGGCGAGGCGATGTATGGTCCTTCAAAACATTGCCGTATTGTATTGTTGTGGAGGATTTTAATAGGGTGTATGGTCCCTCCTACCCTGATAGGCTGAGGGATATATGGAAGGACTATTGGACCCAGGATGAACCCCTGACCTGCGCGGAAGTTTGGCCTGTGGCGAACCCGAATCACGGTCTACCGGGACCAAATAATTTTTCTATGGAGTATCAGTTCGAAAATTATTCGTATGAGCCATACTACTCTGAGGTTAGAGCAGATATTGCTGATTTACCGAGCGAAATCGGTTCAGATTGGACAGCTAATGGTGTTAAAGCATTGGTGCTATGGTTCTGGGGCCAGGAGGATAATCCTACCACCGAGCAGATGTATGTGAAGCTGACCGATGGAGACACTACCCCGCATACCGGAAGGGTGGACTATGGCGATATGGATGACATAAAGGAAGAAAACTGGCACAAGTGGAGTATTGACCTGCAGGATTTCGTTGACGGCTATGACGTGAATCTAGCCAATATTTCGAGAATTACTATCGGCTTTGGCGATGATGATGGGATTCCTGCAGCAAGTGATGGTGTCGTGTGGTTTGAAGATATCCAGTTATGTACGTGCATTTATTGTAATCCGCCCGGTCAGGCAACGAATCCAATTCCGACCAATGATGCGACTTGCGTGGCCATAGACGCAAATCTTAGCTGGACCGCCGGCGCCAATACGGTTACGCAAGATATATATTTCGGCACTACGAATCCGCCGCCATTAGTAGCTTCTTGTGTGCCGGTATGCATAACAACATACGATACCGGGACAATGGACTACTATACGTGTTATTTCTGGCGTATAGATGAGAAGAGTGACTGCGGCACAACTACCGGAACGGTCTGGAGCTTCACCACTATTCCTCCTCCGCCTAGTCAGGCGACTAATCCGAGTCCTGCCAATAACGTAACCTGTGTGGCTATAGACGCGAACCTTATGTGGACTCCTGGTGCAAATACGGAGACACAGGACATATATTTTGGCACTACGAATCCGCCGCCGTTGGTAGCTTCTGATGTGCCAGTAAGCACAACAACTTATGATCCGGTTCCCGACATGAACTACTATACGTGTTATTTCTGGCGTATAGATGAGAAGAATATCTGCGGCCAGACGACTACAGGTACACTCTGGCATTTCAAAACAGGCCCGCTTAACAGTTTATGGCCGTGCTGTGCAACCTGCCTTGGCGATGTTACTGGCGATGGCTGGGTTAAAGCAGATGACCTCACAGCGTTAGATATTCTCCTCGATCCTGCGCCAGGCCACAGGTATTGCTACCCCGATCCACACTATAATGCCTGCGGCGACTACAATCAGGACGGCTGTAACAAAGCTGATGACCTTACTGCAATAGATATCCTGCTCGATGGCCTTCCTGGCCACAGGTTACAGTGTCCGACGTGTCCGTAATAAGTTATGTGTAACAGATGATGGTGGGCCTAGTGCCCACCATCATCAAGTTTTGATGTAAAGATGTTGTGAGGTTATGCAAAAAAATTTGCGTAGTGCTGCCGAGGCCGCAACGAGGAAACGAACAGAGAGTATTCCTAAGGCATACGGGTAAAACATTATCCGAACCGCAGGCAGCACAAGCAAATTAATCAATAGGTCCCAGCCAACAACATGCTGGGATCTACGCTGCGCTCCGAAAGGCAGCACAAGCAAAGAACCCACCGGCATAAAGCCGGGGGCTAACCGTTAAAACAGATCCCTCCACTACCCCATTCGACTGCGCTCAGGGCTAAAGGGTCGGGATGATAACTTTATGTCAGTTATCAGTTCTGAAAGGTGAAGCGGGGAGGCCGGCCTTGTTGTATAAGTTTGCACCATCAGGATTGTCGGCCCAGGCATACCGGACAGCAACAGGGTTTGGCACAGAGTCGCTCCAGACGGTGATTTTGTCGCCTTCGATTTTAGCTTTTGCCCAGACGAATTTTTTGTCGGGGCCAGCGATTGCGAAATACTTCAACGGGCCACCTTTAGCGATTAACCCGCCATCGGTATCTGTAAACGTGAGAGTGATTTTGTTACCATCGGTTGTCATAGACTTATAAATCGGGCCTGAATAGACGATGTCCTTCTCACCGTAAGCGAGGTTTTCAGCGGCGAGGGCAAGGCGCTTGCCGACGTCCAGTTTGTCTAACGGATGAATATCAGCCGCTTCGCCTATATCGGTAGTAACAACCATCGCGGTATTGGGGACGGAGAGACATTTAAGCTGGGATTCCCGCAGCTCGGCCCAAGTGCTTTCGGAGGGCTGGTCTTTAGTAGCCATAAAGGAGGCCAACTGGACATAGAGGAATGGGAAGCTGCCTTCGTCCCATCTTTGTCTCCAGTCGGCAACCATAGCGGGGAAAAGTTTTTGATATTCGCGGGGGTTTTTAGTGTCTGGCGGATTTTTGGTGTTGGCTTCACCCTGATACCAAATCACTCCTTTAATTCTATAGTTTAAGAGCGGGGCTATTTCTCCGTTAAATAGGCATACCGGCTGCCACTGGATAAAAGTTTTTGGCGACAGGGGGTCCTCCATAATGACACCTAATTTATACTTCCACGGGCCTTTGAGGTCGATGGTCTGGCCTTGGCCGACGAGCTCGTAGGGTTTTTCGGGGACGAAGCCGCCTCGTGCCCAACTGTTACAGTTAATGACCCTGACAACGATGGTATTTTTACCTTCCTTGATGAGGTCGGCGGGGACGTCATATTTTCTCGCGGGCCATTCGTAGGTGACGGCACCGACCTTTGTGCCATTAAAATAAGTTTCATCGCCATCGACGATTCTGCCGAGCCAGAGCCGGGCGGGTTTTCCGGCCATAGAGGCGGGGACATTGATATCTTTCCTGAACCAGACGACACCCTTTACGTCGCCGAGGGGACCATCGGCCCAGAAGCCGGGGACATTCATAGTCTGCCACTGAGATACGTCACAGGCCGGGTCGTACCACGGTTTTTCGCCGGGAGACAGGCCTTTATCTTCCTTGTTAATGCGACCGTACCAGGCGTCGCTGGCGGCATTATCCTTATCTTCGACTTGCTTGATGTAGGCGGGGTCTTTGTATTTTTGCAGTGTCGCGAAGTCCTCGGGGAAGGCTTTTAAGATGTCCTCGCTCATCCATGATTGTATTGGCGAGCCGCCGAGACTTGCGTTGATAAGGCCGATCGGGACGTGGTATTTCTGGTTCAATTCCTTTGCGAAGAAATAACCAACGGCTGTGAATTTAAGGACAGTTTTGGGATTAGCCGGCTGCCAGGAGCCAGATTCGACATTATCGCGGGGGGCGTCAAAGTAATACTTGTCGGGGACTTCGAATTGTCTGATAGAGTCGTTGTCGGAATTGGCGATTTCCTGAGGGTATTTATCTTTTAGCGTTTCCATATCCAGTTCCATATTCGACTGTCCGGAGCAGAGCCACACATCGCCGATGAGGATATTTTTAAGGGTTATTTTATTTTCTGCTTTAATATCCATACTGTAGGGGCCACCAGCTTTTAACGGAGAAAGCGTTACAATCCATTTACCATCCGGGTCGGCTGCAGCGGTATATGTTTTACCGTTAAAGTCTATTGTTACATTTTCACCTTTGTCAGCCCAGCCCCAGATTTTTACAGCAGTATCCCTTTGCAAAACCATACCATCGCTTATCAGTCGCGGAAGCCGGACATTGCAAAAGGCCGCCTGACAAATCAACAATACGAAACAACATAATGCTGAGCCAAGTGTTCTTACGTTCAACTTCATAAACAATCTCCTTTTGGTTTTTTATTAGCCGAAATTTCGGTTATTTCCGGCGTTTTATATGCTTGCCGGCGGCCTTATAGATTAGCGAAGTAAAGTAATAATTCAAGTTATAACATAGATTGACATTGACCGGAATTGGTATCCCAGCGCCTGTTTTTCCACTGTCAATGGCTATGGGACAGCAAAAATTGTCCTTAAAGATGATTTACTACTTGAATTTAGTTTACATTATCAAGGAAATATGGTAAAAAGGAAGAAAAATATGGTAAAAAGATGGAATTTATGGAACACTAAGGGGCTTTTGTGCATCTTAATAAGGGCAATTAAGCCCAAATAGGAAGAAAGGATAATTTATGGGTAAAAAAAGAGGTTTTACATTAATAGAACTTTTGGTGGTGATAGCCATTATCGCATTGTTGATGTCGATATTGATGCCGGCACTGGCAAAGGTTAGAAAACAAGCAGCGGCGGTTGTTTGTCGGTCGCGGCTAAAACAATGGGGTGTTATATTTTCGATGTATACGGGCGAAAACGACGGCTATTTCCATTCGAGAGAGGTCGGGACCGATGCAGGATATAGAAGGTTGTGGCACCTGGTCTATAAGCCATATTACATTGACCCCAAGATGCGTTTCTGCCCGACAGCTGAGAACGTCAACCTTAAGACAGGCCCGTTCGCCACATGGAACCCCGATCTTGGCTCTTGGAATCCGGCGGACTATCCAATTCCAGGGGAAGGTGAAGATCAAACTGGTCCTCGAACTCCTACCGGCAGCTACGGTATGAATCGCTACGCTGAGAATATGAAAGGTGGTACAACGGCATCGGACCCGGCTTTCTTTAGGCGATCTGATATAAGAGGCGCGGATAGGGCCCCAGTGATGATGGATTGTCTGTATATTTATTTTATAGTAGGTCCCGACGCCGAACCACCCGGATATAATGGCGACTTCGCTGGCAATGAGATGAAGTGGATATGCATCGATAGACACATGGGGAGTACCAATGCTACTTATATAGATGGCTCTGCCAGGAAGACAGGGCTTAAGGAGTGTTGGTCGCTGAAGCAAAGTAAAACGTTTGATGTATGCGGTCCGTGGACTATATGCGGATTCGGCGGCAACAAATCTGCATGTGCAGCCGCCTGGGATTCAGCAGCACCTTGGATGAGCAAAATGCCTGAGTACTGAGAAAAAAACCATTGCACAAAAAAGGCCGGGCAATTAAAACCGGCCTTTTTTTATTGGTTTACGATGAAGGGCAATTAGCATTTGGTGCTATTCACAAGGAATTTACTTTGGGGCGAATTTTCTGCGATAGTCCAAAGGGCTCATTCCGCTTTGTTGCTTGAAATAACGAGAGATATTATTAGATGTATCGGGGTAACCCAATAGCTTTGCAATCTGGGATACGGATAAATTTGTACCAATCAGCATATTAGCCATCTGATTAACGCGGGCATATTTGATTTCATCGTGAACCGAGTGATCAAGGGCTTTTCGGAAATGCTGCTCGAGGGCCCTTCGCGACAGGCTCACCTCCTTAGCGACATCGCCGACCTGGAGGACTTCTCTTGAATGCCTGCGAATGAAGCTGATGGCTTGAGCGACGGTTTTGTCTTCGATGGCCATAATGTCCGTTGATTGTCTGGTTACGACGTGCAAAGGAAAGATAGTGACTTCTTTTTCATTTTTCGCTATTTTTTGGTCTTTCATTAGCTTATCGAGAACTTCGGCGGCTTCGTAGCCGGCTCTTTCAGTACTTAAAACTATGCTTGATAACTGAGGATAAGAGAAATTGCAGATTAATTCGTCGTTGTCAACACCGAGAATAGCGACGTCGTCTGGGACTTTGCATTCTGCGATTTTACAGGCCGCCAGGACATTCAGACCCCGGTCGTCGTTACAAGCCATCAGGGCAACAGGTTTGGGCAAAGATTTGAGCCAAGCGACGATGAAGGACAGTTCCTTAGTCGGTTTGCGGAAGTGCTTTGCTTTGGGCTGGCGGTAAATGGAAGTTTGGAAGCCGGCCTTGGCGAGGGTGCGTTTGAAGCCATCGCACTTTTGCTGGGACCAAATCATATCGTCAAAGCCGCACGAAACTCGTAAAGCCTCGTTCCATAAAATATTCAGCGGCCATATGACCAGCTCCGACTTCATTTGTAAGCAAGGGATACGCCCTGCGTCTGGGCTTGTACTCTGGGCCATGAATGATGGCGGGAATGCCGAGATTAACAATGCTGTCAATTAAATGCTGGTCCCATGAGTGGACAATAAAGCCATCCGCATCGAGGTCTTTGAACCATTTTTGAGATTTTTTTATTCCCTGCCTGTAGAATTCCGGCTCCATATAGCATAGCCAAGGCCCGTGGAGATTGGAATACTGGATAATGCCGTATAGCAACCCCCTTCCGAAGCTTCTTGACCTTTCGATGATCAATATGACTTTGGGAATTTTTAACATAAATAATTTGCTTTTACTGTACCTTTATTTGTTGCGCCTGCAAGGATTATGCGCAAAATGACGTTTTTTTTAAGAAAAATAATGACATTTAAGACCAGAACTGGTTATAATGTATAATATAGATGTTTTTATACGAGCGAGTGCGCCATAAGCAAATTAACGCTGATGAGAGAATGGCTGTGCACACTGCGTTACGGAGTTAATTCTCTTATCAAGTAGAACAAGGGCGCTGTGAGGAAGAAGAGGAAGGTGTTTATTAGCGTGAAGCCAAAAAGCAAATAATCATTTATGGTCTTTTTTAGGAGGAATATCATGTATAAAAAATTTCTGTTTTTAACTTCTTTTGTTTTGGTGCTAACTCTGGCGTATAGCAGCTACGGCGCTACCGATGGCTACGCGCCAAAGCCTGACCCGGAGAGCTGGCGGTTTGTCCCGGTGGCAACGGGGCCAAACACAATTTATATGAAGGCAACGCCTGCTATAGACGTGAACAATCCACCCGCAAAGTACTACTTCGAATGCATCGAGGACGGCAATAAAAGCAGCGGCTGGGTATCAGATGCGAATTACACGGTTACGGGCCTTACTCCGGGCGCCACGTATTCGTTCAGGGTCATAGCATGTGATGATAATGGCGGTGACCCCAATACTCAGAGTCACTGGTCGAGAACCACTCCATCTGCAACCACCGATCTTGACACTAGTCCTCCTGTGCTCAAGCTGGACCTCAACTATGACCCAAACAATGATGATGCAAACACCCAACTAAGCTTTACTAAATTTATCATACCGGACAGCGGCAGTGAAGTAAATGGCGTCGTAATCGACCTTGAAGGGGAGATTACATCAGCCCGACGTGAAGACCCTTGTGGTGCAATGGAGATGTATGATAAGTTCTTCGGCTCAGTCGTGCCTGACCCGTGCTGGTATTCCCCAAAAGCCGGCGAGAGAATTTATCGTGATTTTATCTATGGGATAACTCCGAGCAGCATTACAATCACGCTATGGGGCCTGGGGGTCGATCGAGACTGCAATATAACGATATGGGCATATGATAGCGGTAGCGCGGGAGAGGTCAATCGAGTCGCGGAGTGGTATGCCAACGGCACATATATTTTTGACACCAACTTCACAGGTGGTACGGCGGGCTATCCTCTCTTTGATAACCAACCTCCTGCAGGCTGGCAAGATTTATATAAGTACGCCTTTAGCGGAAGAGCCACGTCAGATGCATTGGGTAGAATCATCCTGACAAGCAAGAGGGACCCCGAGGGTGCTGAGGGGCAGCCTTTTTCTTTTGTCAACGCCTTAAGGGTGGAGCCTAACAACCTCTCGCAAACATTCATCCCGACACCATATGCCCATCGTCCTGTGCCGTTTGACGGCACAGAAGACGTGCTCGTAAATACAGAACTCAAATGGAGAAATGGCGACGGTGTTGTAACCCACCAATTATATCTCGGCACCAATTCTAGCGATGTGAATGACGCCAACACCGTTTATCAGGGCCCTGGCGTGCTAATTTACGCATCAAGCGCTACTAACCCCTATGACCCTTATGGTGCTACCGGCTTCCTCGCTTTAGACACAACCTACTACTGGCGTGTAGATGAGGTCAATGCTGCACCCGCAACCTACAAAGGTGAGGTCTGGAGCCTTACGACAGGTCCGAATTCTCTCGTGGACAATTTCTATACGGCCTATGGTGCTTCCTACCCTGATAGGCTGAGGGATACATGGAAGGATTATTGGACACAGGATCCTCCCTATACCGGCGCGACAGTTTACCCTGTGACGGACCCGAATCACGGCGGTCTACTGGAACCAAATGATCAGTCGATGAGGTATTTGTACGAGAATCAATACGACCCATACTACTCTGAGGCCAGAGCGGATCTCGGTACCGGAACTGGTAAATTGAATATCGACCCGAACTGGCTTGGGATGAACGCTAAATCACTGGTGCTGTGGTTCTATGGCACAGCAACCAATGACGCCAATCAGCAGATGTATGTGAAAGTAACCGATGGCGACAACCCGGCAAATACCGGGAAAGTGGACTACCCCTACATGAGCGAAATAAGAGAAGAAGAATGGCATGAGTGGAATATCGACCTGGCATTGCTTGATGCCTGTGGTGTAGATCTGACCAATGTTGCGCAAGTTACTATCGGCTTCGGTGACGGTACCCCGGCTGAAGATGATAGTATCGAGGATGTCGTGTACTTCGACGATATCCAGCTGTATACAACCAGGTGTGCTCTTGTAGAGCGTTCAGACTATTTTGCCAATCTCGACTTCGCTCCGAGCGGTGAGTTTCCCGGGGACTGCGTGATAGACTATCAAGAGATTGATGAGATGGGAAGCGCCTGGCTTAACGGGGATCTGGTCATTGCAACGAAGAACCCGGGCGATACTAATCTTGTTGTGTACTACCCGTTTGACGAGGGAGACGGCAATAGGGTGTATAGCCATCCAGATTTGGACCATCCTGATGTTTGCGATACTAAATGGACCGGGACTTTCTGGAATAGCCGCAATCCTCCGGGATATTATGGCACCACATGGGGAGGACCCGGTTCACCCATAAGCGAGGCCAACTGCGTCTACCTGAGCGGCGAGCAGGGCGGCAGGATTCAGTGTGGAACAACCTTTGGAGATCTGGCTCTCGGAATCGGAACCGGTAAAGTCTATCCCGATGATGTTAACGCAATAACTCTGTCTATCTGGGCCAAGTGGTTAGGACCACGCTACTGGGACTCCTATCTCCTTGCCAAGGGTCAGGGTTTGATGGGTAAAAGAGGCGGCTGGAGTGAAGGCAAGATGATATGGACATTCTGGTATAATGGCGGTACGGGTGGTAGTTTTGGTCTCGGGCACTATTCATCTGGCGATCCGTTGACACCGGATTTGTATTCCCCGGGAAATATAGTGACTCCATTTATCGGCCAATGGGTACACTTAGCCGCCACGTTTCCGCATCCTTCGGGAGACCCTGCAGACCCGAACAGCCACGCCAAGCTCTATTTCAATGGCGGCGAAGTATCTGATGGGCCGTGGAGATTCAGCGAAGGGGATGACCCCAACATATTTTTGACAATAGGCCAAACCAACGATCAAAATGCCTGGCCTGACGGTCCTGCAGTCTTTTATGGGTACCTCGACGAAGCCCGTATCTACAACCGTGTTCTGGAACCCAATGAGATAGGATACCTGGCTGATGCGGACCCTGAAGACGGCGAACTGTGGGTTGCGATATCGTCACCCGCTAATGTGACCGATGTTAATGAAATAGCTCCATATCAAGGTGAACAACCAAAAGGCCAAAGAAGGATTAACTTTAAGGACTTTGCCGTTCTGGTAAACGAATGGCTTACCGAGGAGATGTTCCCGCCTTCCCATCGTCAGTGATTTGATGCGGGAACGACCATAAAGACTCGTACCAATCCGGGGCCTATACTAATCGGTATAGGCCCCGGTTGTTTTTGTATAGCGGGTAAAAGATGACGAAGCGAAATATAAGCCTGTCGTCAAGATAAAGGGGCTAATCATAAAGGAAGTCGATTTGGTTTTTGCTTCTGGTTTTGTTTATAAGGATTGTTGCTGTGGGTTGTCTTGTGTTTGCAGATTTGCCGGTTTGTTTGGTTCTGCGGGTTGCTGAGGCGGTGGCGGGGGTGTGCCGCCGAGGGCGATTGCCATATCGCGAACGAGCTTGCTCGAATCGTATTTGGTGGCCCAATCGAGGACCTTAGTGAAATTGTCACCCTGGTTTTTGGCCAGCAGATAAATAGCTATTAAACGGGCTGGCCAGTGAGTGTCATTGAGATTTTCGGAGAGCGCGTTTAGAAAATCGTAGCCCAGCGGCATAGAAGTCATATCAGCCATAGTATGCACCTTAACGACCCAATCATCATGTGTGAGGTTATGTACGAGTGCGGATTTCAGCAAAGGCGGCATCCAGTCGGCATATATAAATTTGTAAGGCGGCTCACGGCCAGCCATTGCATACTGCTCCATAAGAAGGCCGACAAAAAGCTGAGCGGTTTTAATTTTTTGGCCCTGCTGGCCTTTTGTCAGTGAACTTAGTCGGTTTTGCAAGAACCTTCCGGTGAGTTTGATTCCGGAACGTTTTATGGTGATGGTGGCTGGTTTTAAGTCGGGTATGCCGCTGATTATTCGGCCATCATCGGTGATTACAGGGTCAAGATAAGCGGTAAATTCTATATCAACAGATGCCTGTGGATATGTAAGCAGCATCTGTCTAAGCTCTGCGGTGGGCAGGTGTAAAGGGACAAAGATAGTGCTGCCGGGCTTGATGGGTGAGGCAGGCCTAATTTTAACAGATGCGAGGTTGGGGAGATATTTATTGAGGTCACCGGTAAGATTGGCGTCAACCCTTAGACGGCCTGTGAATAACCCATCATCGGAGACCACGAGCGGCTCAGAAGAGTTATTTGTTATTGCGATAGTGCTATCGAAGTTGGTACCATAAGCAAAGTCGCTGCCTCGAAAGTTCAGGCGGACAGAAATAATTTTATCCGGTTTAACAAATGCAGGGACAACAGCTTCTCCGAAGGAATTTCTTAAGGATGCCAAGATTATATCGGGGTCAATCGGTGGAATATATTCTCCGCCATTATGGCTCAGAATTTCTCTGGCGAGTTCTGCCTCGAGCGAGCCCGGGTTTATGGTGATTGCCGACTTTAAGTTTTCTATAGCTGAATCCCTTTCTCCCTGTGTCAGTTGAATAATCGCCAGCGTTAAATCGGCGATTTGGTTATGCTCAGAATTATCGATAAGCGTTTTGGCCCAGTTTATTTGTTCGTTCATCACAAGCGCATAAGCCAAAATAGCGGAGGCCGTTGGTGAGTTTGGTTCAGCTGAGTAAACCTTGTTGGCCCAGTGGAGCGCTTTGTTTGCATCTGGTGAGGCAAAACAATAAAACCAGGCGATATCCTGACTGTCGATTGCCGAGGGTTGTGTATTGATTTTTTCCTCGATGGCGCTGAGTATCCGGCCTGCCTGTTCGGTGTTGCCGATTTTCGCAGCCGCTTTGGCGGCAATAGCTTCTGTGAGCAGGTCAAATCGCCCGCTCTGGTGGAGCTGAGAGGCGATTTGCAAGCAGTTGTGCTGGTTTCGCTTGGTGTTGTAGCTGCTGAGCATCCAGGGGAGATAGATATGTGGCGGCAGTTCCTGCGAAGGGTAAAGATAAGCGAATAACTCGGCGCAGTATTTGTAAGCATCCGCGGCGGTCTCATAAAGCTGAATCTGTTGAGCGTATTGTGCAAAGGCCAGGGCTGCATCTAAATTGAACGGATTTTCGCCCAACACTAATCTCAGGTTCTCAAGATATATCGCCGGTGATATCTGTTCAGGGGCAAGCTCAACCAATTTTGCGAAGGCCAGCTTATTGTAGTTATTACTGTTGTAGGCCTGTATAAAGTAAGCTTGAGCGGTATTGGCATCAGCTTTTTCAGCCACCAACAACCCAAGCAGGGTAGCTAACTCGGAATCGAAACAGGCATTTTTACCGCCTAAATTCCCTAACAAGTCTCTGAGGAGCTGCTCTCGCTGCTCACGAGAATCTAAGCGTTCGAGCAGATACTGAACCGCTTGTCGAGCCGGCTCAAAGTCGGCAGATTTATCTAAGTATCTCGCAAGCGAGTTATACACCATCTCAGAGTAGTCCTGTTCAGGGTGCTGGGTGATGAGCTTAATCAGTAGAGGATGAACGTAGTTAGTACTACCACCCAGTTCCGTTGTGGCAGTTAGGAAAATAACCGCCTGTTCGATTTTTGGTCCGTTAATATCTTCGGTTTCCTCGACTGTGCTCGAGGCGGGGTTGGCCAGCTCATAAGCTATTTCATAGAATTTTCGGCCAATAGAGGGTGAAAGGATCTGTTCTGATTCCAAAGTGGCTTGAGCCCGGGCCAAAGAGGAACAGAAGAAAAGCGTCAAAAAAAGCCTAAAAGACCACTTTTTAAGCATTTATAGTCTCCGATAAGGCGGATAGCCATCTGCGACGAAGGGCCTCAAATGCAGCAAAAAGCGTTTGGAAACCCACAAAATGGGATTCCGCCTCAAAAACGTTCATTTAATGGATATTTCGGGCAATTGCTCTATGTGCTTTAGGTATTATATACGGTTGAAGCATCGATTTTTTTATGCCCTTTAATTCCTCGATTCCGCCTGGGACAAGCTTTTTTGGTTTATTTTTCGATTATACGAGCGATTTGTTCAGTGGTGCGAGTTTATTGAATTCTGAAGAGGTTTTTTGATAATTTAATCTTTCTTTGTATCATAAGCCGAATAGTCAATTTGGAAATCTTGTTTATATGAACACAAAAATCCACGATGAACATACGGAACGGGAACACTTCTTCAGTTCCGCCAAAACAGTTGCGGTCATAACTCTGATTTCACGGATATTCGGTATGCTGCGCGATATGGCTATTACATCTCTCGGTGCTAACCGGCTGACCGATGCTTACGGTCTGGCATTTATGATTCCAAACCTTTTCCGCAGATTGTTTGGAGAAGGCGCACTGGCATCGGTCTTTGTGCCGGTGTTTACCGAAACAACCGAAAAGGATGGTTTTGAAAAAGCGTCTAAACTTTTCGCCAATTCGCTGGGGCTATTAGCGGTATTTTTGGCAGTAATTATGTTAATAGGGCAGATTGTTTTTGTGGTAATTGCTTTGCTGCCAGGCCCAGCGGACAGAAAATTTCTTATGGTGCTTGCGACCATAATGTTTCCCTATATGCTGACGGTATGTCTTTTGGCGCTCGGGTCTGCAACGATGAACTGCAGGGGACATTTTACATTTCCTGCGGCAGCTCCAATCATTTTTAATATTTTCGGTATTGTGGCAGCGTGGTGGCTCGCACCTGTTTTGCAAGATAATCTGCAAGGTCGGCTGTTGATTGTAGCGTTTAGTGTAGTGACGGCTGGTGTTACGCAGCTAATAGCGGTGTTGTGGCTTTTACATAAAAGCGGCTTTACGGTAATACCTCATCTAAGACCTATCGAGGCGGGAATACGGCCTATGCTCAGACTGCTCGGTCCTATGCTTTTAAGTCTCGGATTTTTGCAGATATCGGAGCTTTTTCAAGGCGCAATAGCATGGTCGCTGACGGCAACGGAGACATCAAAAACATTTAATCTTTTCGGCTGGGCAATTTCCTGTCCCCTGACGGCGGGCGTTATTACGCGATGGAACGCGGCAAAGGCGTTATACCAGTTTCCGATGGGTGTGCTGGCGATACCGCTGGGCGTGGCAGTCTTTCCGCTGCTGAGCAGGTATGCCGCGAGAGGTGACACGATAAATCTTCGAGAGAGCATAAACAGGGCGCTTCGGCTGTCGCTGATGGAGGGGATGGCGACAGGTGTAGGCTTGTATATATTAGCTGAGCCGATTATGAAATTGATTTATGCCCGCCGTAATTTCACACCCGAAGATGCGATAGGGGCGGCCTTTGTGCTTAAAATGTATTCGCTGGGAATGTGGGCGTATTGCAGTTATCAAATTCTCGTAAGGGCATTTTATTCACTGAAGGACACAAAAACACCAGTGAAGGTATCATGTGTGCTGGTGTTTTTCAACATAGCGTTGATTTTCAGCACAATATGGATACCGAGGTTTGAAGCAGGGGCCTTTGGGTTATCAACGGCTGCTACATTTGCGCTCAATTCGGCGATTCTTATGTATCTGCTGCGGAGACGGCTGGGGCTTTCCGGAGGTCGAAAAATACTGATAAGTGTTGCCCGTACGATTGTTGGCTGTGCGGTTATGGTGGGGGTGGTGTATCTATTGCGGTATCAGCTTGGGGATGTGCGGAACTGGGTTGTGGTTACGGTCTGTGTACCGGCCGGCGCAATTAGCTTTTTTGCGGTGGTGTGGCTTCTTGGGGCACCTGAACTGGGAGAATTGATGGGCGGCATAAAAGCTACGAGAGAACCGGAAACGACCATTTCTCAGCAGCAATAAGAGGGCTACTCAAGGGTTTCGTGCTACTGTGAAAGGCCTACACCTTCCGATGTTATTTAATAAACCCACCGAAGTCATGCTGACCAGCAGGCTCGAACCGCCGTAACTTACCAAGGGCAAAGTCAAGCCTGTGATTGGCATCAGCCCCACGGTCATACCTATATTGACGATAACCTCAACAACAAACATCGCCACAATGCCGACGGCAAGTAATCTGCCGAAGGGGTCTGTATTGTGCTCTGCGATTTCCAATCCGCAACTGATAATAATCACATAAAGTCCCAACAGGCCCAGGCAGCCGAGAAACCCCCACTGGTGGGCGATTATAGCAAATATAAAGTCGTTGTGTCTGTGGACAAGAAAGTCATACTTGATGAAGGGCCCTTGTCGGAAGCCGTATCCTTTCATTCCACCGGAGGCAACCGCAAATTTCGAACGTGTCAAATGATAACCCCACTCGTTCTCCAATTGTGTTGCACTGAATTTTTTGCCGACCAGGATTTTACCAAGGGCGGGGTACTGCTCCGCTTTTTCCTGGAGCCAATTGCTTTGTAACAGGACGCTACTTATTCTGATTCGCTGGTAAGGTCTCATCTCCTGCCACAGGAGGGGACTAACCAGTAAAGCCATCAGGATTATAATCAGCAGGTGCTTGACCTTTGCCCCTGCTACGAAGAGCATTGTGAACAAAATTGGCATCATCAGAAGCACCGTTCCCAAATCCGGTTCGAGCAAAATCAAAACCATTGGCAGCAGTGTCAGAATAAAAGGGCCGATTAAAGCACTGAAATTGCGATAGTTGCTGCGGTACCTGAGGTACCAGGCAAGAGCAAGGATGTAAGCGAGTTTGCAAAATTCCGATGGTTGGAGCTGTATAAAGGTGGTGGATGTTCCGATTTTTATCCATCTGCGAGCGGAGTTAATAACGGGGACAAAGGGGATATCTACAACCATATCGAGCAGTAACACGCCCAAGAGCAACAGGGTGAAGGCGTAAATCCAGCCGCTTACCGCCCCTAATCGGCGGTAATTGACGAAGTTAGCTGCTATGAAACCAACCATCCCTATCCCGGCAAAAATGAGCTGTTTTTTCCAGAGTCCGCCATCGCTAAAGCTTCCTCCTTCGCTATCGCTATGGAGGACGGGAGCTACGGCGGATAAAGCGGGGTGGTCGACCGCATAAATGGTCGCTATCCCTATGGCAACCAACGTTAAAGTGGCCGCCAGCAGGGTTATTCTGACGGCCATAAGGCGGCCTTTTAGGAATTTATACATAATAAGGGCAAAATAACAAAAAAAGGCCAAAATTGCGAAAAAAATTATTTTTCAGTGAAAAATAGTCTTTTAAACCTTCCGCAACAGTTCAAACAGGCATATAAGGAGGCTCGTCGGACAGGTTTGCCTAAATTAACAGCCCCAAAGGGCTTTTTTACAGAGTTCCCATAAAAATCAGGATTGTGTGAATTTTTTAAATTTTTCCCTTTTTTTTGCATTTTTTCCTTGATTTATTCGGGGGGTTATGATACCTTACAATCAACCTTCACATAACAAGTAACACTGTGCTAAGTAGTTTTTTGGCACAAACTTTCGCCAAACGGCGTGAAAGGAGGAGACGGAAGAGCATATAGGTATGCCTTTTCTGTCCGGCTGTCCTTGCTGGTTGAGGCGATATGCTCACAAGTGTAAAGTATCTGTACAGGTATGAATTACAAAATTTCAAGATGGAGAGAAATCAAGAAAAAACCAAGATAGTGCAGAGTGTGTAGCTCTGCGAGTAAGAAGAAAAGAAAGGAAAGGTGTATTATGAAGAAAATTATATTATTTATTGGAGTATTGTTGTTTATGGCGGTGCCGGCGATGGCGGTGTCGGATGTTACCATCACCTGCACGCATAGTCAGGTGGGGGACGTCAACTGGGTTACCGTGACGTATGGAAGCGATACAAATCGGATTAGGGCGTTCGGCCTGGATATCAACGTAGCCCCTATAGGCGGAGCAGATGGTAACATCATAGAGATTGTTCCGTTAGACGCTAATTACAGGATTTATCCTGGCCAAATCGTGATTAACGATGACGGTGAGGTTGAAGACTACAATACGCCTTATGACCCCTGCGCCGTGGCAGATATGGATGCCAGTATTGCCGTTGAGATGGGTTCGCTGTACACTACGGACTCGAACTATGCTGACGACGTGAATGCGGGCTACAATATGATACCTGGTTTGAGCGGAACCCTGTTGAAGTTCGCCTTTCAAAATTCTTGTGCTTACCAGGTTGACGTAAACGCACGTCGCGGCGGCATTGTTATGGAAGACCCCTGTGAACAGCCGAGCCTTGATAGCCCTCTCTGCTACGGAACCGTCCCGGATTGCGAGGCGGGGTATCTGTTTGATTTTGGCGATGCGCCTGATTCGTATCAGACACTGTTGGCAAGCAATGGACCGAAACATCCTAATAGCGGTCCTATGCTGGGTGCCAATAGAGACGCCGAAGCGGACGGCCAGCCTACACCAAATTGTGATGGTGATGACCTTAATCCTATTGTTGGTCCGGATGACGAAGATGGCGTAACGTTCATCTCAGCTGTTCCGGGTACTAATGGCGGAAGTGTTACGGTAACGGCTTCGGCAGCTTGTCTACTCAATGCCTGGGCAGACTTTGATCAGAGCGGCACCTTTACTGCCGGTGAGCAAATCTTCAACAATCAGGCTTTGGTTGCTGGCGCGAATCCACTTACATTCGATGTACCCGTAGGTGCGGTCAGGGACGTTAACCTGGTTACCCGTTGGCGAGTTAATGAAGCTGGGAATTTGACTTGGGAAGGAGCGGCACCGGACAACGGCGAGGTTGAAGACTACAACGATCTAATCATTACATGCCCGCCGCCCGGACCAGGGTCTGATCCGACTCCGTCCGATGGTGCGACCTGTGTGCCTAGAGATGCGAACCTTATCTGGACTCCTGGAGCCGGTACGGTCACGCAAGATATCTATTTCGGCACCACGAATCCGCCACCACTGGTAGCTTCTGACGAGCCGGTAAGCACAACAGAATATGATGTCGGAACAATGGAAATCTATACGTGTTATTTCTGGCGTATAGATGAGAAGAATGTCTGCGATACGACCACAGGCACAGTCTGGCATTTCAAGACAGGCCCGACCAACAGTGCGTGGCCGTGCTGTGCAACCTGCCTCGGTGACGCTGATGGCAGTGGTTGGGTTAAGGCAGATGACCTCACAGTATTAGATATTCTCCTTGATCCTGCGCCAGGCCACAGGTATCAGTACACCAGTGGTAACTATAATGCCTGCGGCGACTACAATCAGGACGGCTGGAACAAAGCTGATGACCTTACAGCAATAGATATCCTGCTCGATCCTCTTCCTGGCCACAGGAAACAGTGCCCGACATGTCCGTAATAAGTTATGTGTAACAGATGATGGTGGGCCTAGTGCCCACCATCATCAAATTTTGATGTAAAGACGTTGTAAAAATATTGGTACCTCGAAGATGCCTGTGTGTGGAGGGTGTTTTGAGGTAGTGGAAGATGAAAGGAGAAGATGATGAAGAAGTTGTTGATTTTTATGTTGGTTCTTGGAATGGCACCGATGGCTTGGGCAGTACCTTACTTCACAGTTAACCCGGCGCAAGAACACTATGCGCCGAGCGACTGGGTTGTAATTGAGGTGCGCGACGACACCCCGCTTAATCTTGGTGGATTTATGATTGATTGCATCACCGACAACACTGGTGGCGTGCCGCTTGGCATGGCTGCTGATCCGCAGTATTTTGACAGCAGCTTCGCGTTTGCATATCCCGGCGGGTTGAATATGGATGATCAGTTGGTCGAGTATGTGGCTGCTTCTGCTGGCGATGTTGCCCCGGGTTTGCTGCTATACAGCTTTTTGTATCACGTGCCTGATGTGCCAGCGTCAACAATAATTGAGATTCAGACCGACTGGGATTACGATTGGTTCTGGCCACCGAAGTTTGATTACCGAGATGGTAGCTCCTATGAAGGTGCGGTATGCCCAGTGCTGATTCACGTGATTCCTGAGCCGGCAACGATTGCTTTGTTGGGGCTTGGTGGATTGCTGCTGAGACGTCGCAAATAAACAACCAAGAACCTAAGTTTGTAATGAAAGAGGCAAGTCTAAGACTTGCCTCTTTTTTGTTTAAAAGGGATTAACCGCGGAGAGAAAATCAAAAAGGGATGGCGGATACTCTATAGTGGATATTCGACGGCTTAACCTTGTTGCGGTAAAAAGGGCTTTTTTAGCGGTGTAAACCGCCTCTGATAGTTGTAAGAGGGTGTTTATCGGGAATTTTAATTTTTTTTAAAAAAAGTAATTTTTTCCTTGCATTGGCAGGGCTATTTTGGTATACTGCATCGTAATCTTTCGGGGGAAAGAAAACTCATATACTCGGGGGCAGGGAAAAACTCACCGGTTAAGGGTATTATGTTTTGTCGTAATTAAGCCACTGAAGGCACAGGGAACGCAGAAAGTAAATCACAATTGGTGAAATCTGCAATATCGGGGGTGGGAAAACTCATCGGAAACAGCAGGTAATTTGGATAGCTATTTGTTCATTGTTTTTGGATTAATAATTAAACCTAAGGATGGCAAAAAATAACCGTGAACTATAAACAACGAACTAATTTTGAAAGGAGGTATGTTAAGCAATAAATATTGTTTCGGCATCCCGCCTAAGACGGGTAAAAACGTTATTTTGAAGTGAACAATTTTATTAAGGAGAAATATGATGAAGAAGTTGGTTTTAATGTTAATGCTGGTTTTTGTAATGGCTTCTGTGGCTTCGGCAGTGCCTTACTTTACAATTAGCCAGCCGCAAGAACATTATGCGCCGAGCGATTGGATTATAATTGAGCTGCGCGACGACAGTGCGGTTAATCTTGGTGGATTTATGATTGATTGCATCACCGACAACACCGGTGGCACCGTGCTTGGTGTGGCTGCCGAGCCGCAGTATTTCGACAGCAGCTTCGCGTTTACATATCCCGGCGGGTTGAATATGGATAATCAGTTGGCCGAGTACATAGCTGCTTCTGCTGGCGATGTTGCCCAGAATGTGCTGCTATACAGCTTTTGGTATCACGTGCCTGATGTGCCGGAGTCAACCATGATTGAGATTCAGACCGACTGGGATGACGATATGTTCTTCATGCCGAAGTTTGATTACCGGGATAGCACCAGTTATCTGGGTGCGGTAACACCAGTGCTGATTCACGTGATTCCAGAGCCGGCAACGATTGCTTTGTTAGGTCTTGGCGGATTGCTGCTGAGACGTCGCAAATAAGCAACCACCTAAATTTGTAATGAAAGAGGCAAGCCTAAGGCTTGCCTCTTTTTTTAATTAGAGCCACAGATTCCTTCGACAAGCTCAGGACGGGTAACATTGATGCACACGACCCAGAAGGTTAAAAATAAAAAAATATATACTGGTTTAGGCTTGTAAGGACCTTTTCCCTTGCCGTGGTGAGGAGGTTCGGCTGAGCTCAGTTGAAGTAGTAAATCATAAGTAATAAATTGATTCAATCACCGCGCTAATAATCGTAGTAGCTTACGCCGTCTTTGTCTGTTCCCGATGAGTTCAGGCGAATTTCTTTGGTTGCTGGCTTGTAAACCCAGCCGAAATTGCCGGCTGGAGTACCTGGGAACGGATCGCTATCGAGGACCATTCTTATTCGGGGATATCCGTAGCCATTGAAGGGGTTTTCGGGGAATTGATTGAGATATTTCCCCTCTACTATGAGTTGGTTGAATAGCGTCAGCTTGTCCGGGGTTTGAGACGGGTCGTCATCGGGGTAGCCTGGCGGGACGCCGCCGTGCTGGGCGGCGTAGAGTCCGATTGTGTTTCGCAATATGCGCAGATTGTCTTTGGCGGTAGATTCCTTGGCCTTTTGCATGTAGTCCTGAACCTTCGGCAAGGTAATGGCGGCAAGGATGCCGAGAATAGCCACCACTATTATTATTTCCACAAGCGTAAATGCGTATTTTGCATCTCGTATCGTGTATTGCGAATTGCAAATTTTATTTCTTTTTAGTTCCATACCCCTTATTAATTTATATCGTCTAAGAGGAGGATGCACTTTGAGGAAAAAGCGTTATGGGACTTTACTCAAGCAAGAAACCCATTGGTGTATAGAATTATTCAAGCCAGTCCGAAACCAGTAGTGTAAAATCGCGGAAATCAACGGTGCCGTTATCGTCCAGGTCCGCGGGTATTGACGATCCCTGAGCGAGCCAAAAGTCGGCCAGTAACGAAAGGTCTATAAAATCAACTGTGCCGGTTGCGGTTAAATCATAAATCTGAAGCTCATACGCTCCAATGTCGAAGCCGGTGAAGTGAGGCCGGGGGTTTCCATCAATATCCATCTGAGGTACATCATTAGCATCAAGGTTACCCGTATCGCGGCAGGGCGAGTAATAGCCGATTCGATAATCGCCTTGCACCCAGTAATCATCGTTGGGGTCTCCGGGGGTACCGTTAGCGTCCCAGTAGTCAGTGTCGATAAAGCAGGGGTCGGCGGATATATTGCCGGCTATGCCGGTCAGGTCACTTATGTCGCCTGCGTAATTGCCGTCCTGATTGTTCCAGAAGTCGTTAGCTATCAGATTCGGCTCTGAAGGGTATGGCCCAGATGGTTTGACGTATATGCCACCGCCCGGGCCGTTATTTGCGATGATGTTATTTATTATGGGTGAACAAACGTCATAGGCGACTTCGATACCCGCTCCTTCTAAATCGGCTACATTGCCGATGATAGTATTATTCACCACCCTGCTGTTTCCCTGGTATTGTATCCAGATTCCACCTCCCTGGGTTGCTTTGTTGCCGCAGATAAGATTATTTCTAATCAGCGTTGATGCTCTGAACAGCCCTATTCCCCCACCCCGGCCGTCGCTTCCTCCAGGCCGGGTTGGTATCGAGACGTTGCCGATGATGATATTGCCTTCAATAATTCCATCTGGGCTTTCCCATACCCAGATGCCGCCTCCATTGCAGGTTTCGGCCATATTTCCAATAATCTCATTACCGATTATCCAGGCGGTTGTTTTGTCATAACAGTAAATACCTCCGCCGGCATCGCCAGTAGTTCTGTTTCCAATAATTCTGTTGTTTTTTATCAGGCAGGTCGACCATGGCCCGATATGGACACCACCGCCGGCAACCGCCGCATAGTTACCGATAATTGTATTGTTCATAACCTCTGCATAGCTGTGGCTGCGGCAATCGACTCCGCCGCCATATCTGTCGGCAGCGTTGTCGGTAATATAGTTATACATCACCACCGGCCCTACGGATTCTCCAATGTGCACACCGCCGCCGAATTCGCCGTGGCCGTTTTGGAGCCGGAAGCCTGCAACTGCCGTGGAGTCATTTTGGCCTGAAAGAATCTTAATACAACTATTCACATCATTGCCGTCGATGAATGTTTGGGCAACACAGTTTGAATCAAGGGGGTTGAGGCTGCGCAGGCGAATGTTCTTGTCGAGGAAGTTAACGTTTTCCTGGTAAAAGCCGGGCGAAACGACGATTTCATCTCCCGATTGGGCTGCGTTAACTGCGTCCTGAATAGTATAGAAATCCTGCGGCACCCCAATTGAACGGCACTCCTGCGGTCCCATATCAACTACATCATTGACGATGCGGCTTGTTCCGTCATAATCCAGCGTAAGCCAGGGCGGGACCGAATCATTATTTCCGGCGTCGATGCAGGGTGAGTCGGTGTTAAACTCAAAAAAGGAAGTGAACGGCTCCGGTAACTGGGGTGCGATTTTAGGGTCATCTGATATATTACTGTTAATGCCTGTCTGGTCGCCAAGTGTGCCACCGTAATTGCTGACGGTATTGCCCCAGACGTTATTATTTTTGACAACAGGTGCGGCGCCGGATTCAGTAGCTATTCCAACGCCGATGTTTTCAACGATAACGTTGTTGGCTATCAAATCATAACCGCCGCTGCTGACCCTTATTGCCGCACCATCTGATTTTCGAGTGGCGTTACCTTTGAAATAATTATTGATAACAACCCCAGATGAGCCGGCGTTCATATTCATTGCTGAACCGATGGACTGGGCCGTGTTGGAGATGAAGAAGTTACACGCAATAACCGGAGACGAGTCCACAAAATAGTATATAGCACCGGCGTACAAAAGCTGACAATCGTTTTCCTCAAACCAGTTATTCGTAATTTTTGAGTAGCTGTGGTCCGCAAGATATACTGCACCTCCGAGGTACTTGCACTGGTTTTCCTTGAAGGTGTTGTTGGAAATCGTCGGGGAGCATTGAAGCCGCCCAAAGATTGCTCCGCCGTACCAGCCGGCGTAGTTATTCAGGAAAGCATTGTCCGTGATTATCGGAGAGGCATTATTGTGGCAGAAAATACCGCCGCCGCCGTATTCCGCGTTGCAGTTTTTGAAAATGTTCTTTGTAATGGTCGGGGATGCACCGGTGCATAAAGCGCCGCCGCCATCGCCATTGTTTCCAGTCCAGAGCCGCCAAGTAACGGTCGGGTCGGTTTGGCCTGAGCCGTTCTGGATGGTAAAGCCACTCAGCACCGAATTGACATCTTCACCGCTATTGAAAGTTACTACGCTGCCGATATTCGGGTCAGCAGGGTTTGAACCATCAATTATTGTCGCTGCTATTATATTCGGGTCGTTCGGGTCAACAGACCGCACCGTAATAGCTTTTCCCAGAAAATTGATATTCTCTTGATATGTGCCGGCTGAAACTACGATAGTGTCGCCATTATCGGCGTCGTCAATTGCTGACTGGATAGTGCTGTATTCTCCAGATGGGACATATAGAGTTTGTGCCGAAACCTGTGTCCAGCACAAGATAAATGCAATATTTATTAGCAAAATCCTCTTCATCTTCAACCCGCCTCGGGGAATTCGGCCCCCAGTCTTCCATAGCTCCTTATTATAACAAAAAAAGTGTGGGAAATCCAGTAAAGCTGCTGGTTTTTGCCTCATCAGAATTGTATTATCGGTAATCTGTGGAAGAAGCTGCAATTTTTTGTTATAAGGTGGTACCGGTATAGATAAACGGATTTTACGTTAACGAATAGCATTTTTTTCGGAGAGATTTTGTGAAGGCGATTGTGTTGACCGGTATCCGGCAGATGGAGATGACGGATGTGCCAGAGCCGACTATAAAAAAAGATGACGAGGTTTTGCTGAAGGTCGAAGTGGTCGGTGTTTGCGGCTCCGATATACATTACTATGAGACCGGCAGAATCGGCTCGCAAATTGTTGAGTACCCTTTTGTAGTCGGCCATGAATGTGCTGCGGTAGTTGAAGCTGTCGGCAGTGCAGTTACTCGCACCAAGGTCGGCGATGGTGTTGTGGTTGACCCTGCAATAGCTTGTAACAATTGCGACCAGTGCAAGCAGGGCAGGAAGAATACTTGCCGAAATCTGAGGTTTCTCGGCTGTCCCGGCCAAGCAGAGGGCTGTTTATGTGAATATATCGTTATGCCTGAGGATTGTTGCTTTCCCATCGGTGACAAAATCACCTTCGAGCAGGGGGTGTTGTGTGAACCGTTGGCTATAGGCGTATATGCTGTTAAACAAGCCTGCATATCAGAAAATACAGATATAGCGATACTTGGCTCAGGCCCAATTGGTTTAAGCTGTTTAGTTAGCGCCAGGACTGAAAATGCAAGTGCCTGCTACGTGACCGAAAAAGTCGAGGAACGTATAAGAGTCGCAGAAAATAACGGCGCAAGCTGGGTTGGGAATCCGAATAAGGAAGATGTAGTCAAAGAAATCTTAAAGCTGGAGCCAGCCGGAGTGGATGTTGCTTTTGAATGTGCGGGTCAACAGGAAACAATCGATCAGGCAGTCGAGCTGCTCAAACCCGGTGGTAAATTAATGTTCGTTGGAATTCCACGTTTTGAAAGAATCTCGTTTATGATTAATAAGATACGCAGGAAAGAAATCACTATTGTAAATGTTCGCAGGCAGAACGACTGCACACAGACGGCAATTGATTTAATAGCTGCTGGCAAGATAAAAGTTGATTTTATGATAACGCATAGGTTCAAACTTGAACAGACCCAACAGGCCTTTGATATGGTTTCTGAGTATCGAGACGGTGTTATTAAGGCACTAATTGGATTTTAGACCTATGAGAAAAGCGAGTATCGTTAGTATCGGCAATGAGCTTCTTACTGGCCAGACAGTAAGCACCAATGGTTCATATCTAAGTGGGAGACTACTTTCAATCGGGATACCTGTTGTTAGCTCTTATACCTGCGGGGATGATGTGGTTTCGATTATACGGGCATTTAATTTAGCAGCCGATGACGCTGATGTAGTAATAGCGACCGGCGGGCTGGGCCCGACCGATGATGATTTGACCCGGCAGGCATTCGCAAAATTTCTTGGTGTCGAATTGAAACTGGAGAATGAGCTTCTAGAGAAAATACAGGATTTCTTCAGTAGGCGAGACTTGCAAGTGCCCGTGAAGACTAAGGTTCAGGCATATATACCAGCCGGCACGAAAACGCTTGCGAATAATCTTGGTACTGCACCGGGCATTATGGCCGAGTATAAAGGCAAATTGTTTTTTGTAATGCCAGGTGTGCCGTCGGAAATGAAGCAAATGTTCGAGGAGTCGGTTTTCCCAGAGCTAAAAAGATTTGCTGGCAAACAAGCGGTTTTTGTGCTGAAACTGAGGTGCTTTGGGGCAGGGGAATCGGCTATTACCGAGAAACTCGGCGACCTTATGCAGCGTGGCAGAAACCCCCTAATCAACTGCACGATCCAATATGGTGTAATTACCCTATGCATTATCGCAACGGCAGAAGATAAAGGCCAGGCCCGAGAAATGGCTGAAAAGTGTGAAAAAACGCTGCGGAATGCCCTTGGAGAGCTGATTTATGGCACAGGAGAGCAGACTTTGGCCGAGGTGGTTGGGGCAAGATTAGCTCAACAGAAAAAGACAATAGCCGTAGCTGAATCCTGCACAGGCGGCACTTTGGCAAAATTACTGACCGATATCTCTGGGGCCAGCAGATATTTCACGTATGGCTGGGTTACTTACAGCAACATTGCAAAAATTAAGGAACTCGGCGTAGAAGCCGATTTAATTGAAGAGGATGGTGCTGTAAGCGCCAAGGTGGCGGAAGCTATGGCACGTGGTGCCAGAGAAAGAGCCGGTACAGATTTTGCCATTGGTATAACCGGCATAGCCGGCCCAGACGGTGGGAGCGAACAAAAACCCGTTGGCTTGGTATATATTAGCGTGGATTCCAACAGCGGATGTGAAACTAAGCGTTTTATTTTTGCTCATAACAGAGATTTTACACGGGTTCAGGCGGCACAAACAGCTCTGAATATGCTCCGGCTAAAGTTGTAAGCTTTGGCCAGTTGCGTCCTGATAAAAATTATGGTATAATAATAAGCACGGAATGTGTTATGGCAGAGAAACGCAGACATTTAGGCGAGATACTTTATAAAGCTGGGTTGGTTGAAAAGCAACCACTTCTCAAAGCAATCAAGACTGCCAAAACCAGCAAAAAACGACTTGGTCAAGTATTGCTTGAATTAAAGCTCGTGGACGAAGAAACCCTTACCAAGGCAATCGCCAAACAATTTGGGCTGGAATATGTGAACTTAGATAAAATCACTATTCCGCCTGAAGTAATAAAGCTTGTGCCAGAAGACCTTATGAAGAGGCACAATGTCCTGCCTCTTGGTATGAATAACGGTCGATTGAAATTGATTATCGGCGACCCGTTAAACTTAGACGTGATGGATACACTTCGGTTTCGCCTGAACGCCGAGCTGGACTACTGTCTTGCAAACCCTTCAAAAATCAAATCCTATCTCCGTGATTCAGTAGAAGAAATAAAAACTAAGGAAGACGACAAGTTGAAACATAGCATTGACGCAACCGCTGCCGAGCTTGCTGAGGCCAGCCGCGAGTTACAGGCAGAGGCTCTCCGTGCCGAAGCTGCAGGCGGTGTCGATGACGGTCCCATCGTCAGGCTGGTGAATCTGATAATAGATAATGCCTACCATATGCGAGCCAGCGATATCCATATTGAACCAATGGCTGACAGGGTACGTGTAAGATATCGTGTTGACGGCGTCTGCCTGGAAAAAGATAACATCCCCAAAAATATGCAGGCGCAAATGATTACCCGCCTCAAAATCCTATCTGGTATGGATATTGCGGAGAAGAGACTACCGCAAGATGGTCGTATTAAGCGTACGATTGCAGGCGACGATGTTGATTTTCGTGTTTCTGCTTTGCCTGGAAACCACGGAGAAAGTGTAGTATTGCGAATCTTACGCCGTGAGTCGGTCAATATCGGTATCCAGTCGCTCGGCTTTGAACAGGATGATTACGAGCGATTCCTGAAAATAATCAAAAGGCCCAATGGTATATTTTTGGTTACAGGTCCGACCGGTAGCGGCAAAACTACGACTCTATATGCAGCTCTGCAGGAACTTAACAGGCCGGACAAGAAAATTGTTACGGCTGAAGACCCTGTGGAATACAATTTTGATGGGATGAATCAGTGTCAAGTCAAAGAAGAAATCGATTTGACATTTGACAAGATTCTTAGGGCGATGCTACGACAAGCTCCTAATATTATACTTGTTGGTGAAATTCGAGACGGTGTTGTTGCAGATACTGCAATTCAAGCAGCACTTACAGGACACTTGGTTTTCAGCACTTTGCATACCAATGATGCCCCCAGCGCAATTACGCGTCTAATAGATATGGGTGTCAAGCCATTTCTCGTAGCCAGCTCGATTCAGGCTATTATGGCGCAGAGGCTTGTAAGAGTCATTTGCAATAAATGCAAAGTAATTGATGAACATCCTGACCCAACACTATTGCGATTACTTGATATTACCCCTGAAGATATTAAAAAGCAGCCCATCTATAAGGGCGCCGGCTGCAGCCAGTGCCAGAAGACCGGCTTCAAAGGCCGAATCGCAATATTTGAGATGGTGGAACTAAACAGCAAAATAAGAGAGCTTGCCTTTGAAAAGGCAGCTACTACTGAATTGAGAAAGGCTTGCCGAGCAAGTGGAATGAGGACGTTGAGGGAGGACGGCAGGCTTAAGGTACTCAAAGGGACAACTACACCGGAAGAAGTAGTGAGTATAACACAGACTGAAGAATTAGTCCTGGATTAAAAGAATAGATTATTAAGGATTCTCAAATGGCAACAGTTAATATGGATCGTTTACTACAGGCTTGTGTCACACAAGGCGGCTCAGATATACACCTTACCACCGGCCGAGCACCGGTATTGAGAATAGACGGCACACTCAGGTCTTTGGAAACCAAGGTTCTTGAGTCTGACGATACTGTGGCTTTGATGAAAAGTATTGCACCTGAGCGAAATCAGCAGGAACTTCAAGAAGAGGGAGGAACCGATTTTGGCTTTGCATACGGTGATGTGGCAAGATTTCGTGTGTCTGTTTTTCGGCAAAGAGGAGATATCTCGATAGTCTTACGTCTTATCCCAACGAAAATTATGACGTTTGAAGAAATAGGCTTGCCCAAGATTTGCGCTGCTTTGTGCCGACGGCCAAGAGGAATGTTCTTGGTTACAGGCCCGACCGGCAGCGGCAAAACAACCACCTTAGCCTGTATGGTAAACTATATTAACGAACACTTCGACCGTCATATTATAACAATTGAAGAACCAATAGAATATTATCACAAGCATAAAAAATCTATTGTTAATCAACGAGAGGTCGGCGTTGACGTTCCAAGCTTTAGTGAAGCGCTAAGGCGTGTTTTAAGAATGGACCCAGACGTGATTTTGGTAGGTGAGTTACGAGACCTGGAAACAATTGAATCAGCCATTAGAGCTGCTGAAACCGGTCACCTTGTCTTTAGTACACTGCATACAATAAGCGCTGCAGGAACGGTTACCAGAATTATCGATGTATTTCCAGTAAGCCAGCAGGAGCAGATTCGCACCCAATTAAGCTCTAATCTGATGGCGGTTCTCAGTCAAGAGCTTTGTCCTTTGGCTACCGGCAGAGGAAGGATTGCTGCTTATGAGTTTATGGTTGTTACTCCTGCGATTGCTAATCTTATCCGTGAAAATAAGACTTATCGGATTGATTCGAGCATCCAAACAGGTAGAAAATTGGGGATGCAGCTTCTTGATGAACACCTTTGGCAGCTCTATGAGACCGGCAGGATTACCAAAGAGGAGATGCTGGACAAGGCCCGTCAGCCGGGGGCACTGCAGGACAAGGCTATGGCCAAGTTAGGCAAAGTAAAAGTAAAAGGTAAAAGGCCAGCAGAGCAAGGTGAGGAGGATATAGAGATTTTGAGGACGTAGTTGGCAGCAGAATAAGGAGCCGGTTTTTAGGAAATACCAGCACAGAAATGGATGTAGCTGGTATTTTTTTTGCAGATTAAAAGAGTAGCTTTTTTTAGCTAATAGAGGGCTAAAAAGGGGTAAAAGTGGCACTTCTTTGAGTCTTAATAACTAAATGTCCAATTTGTAATTTACTTGTCAAAAAGGTGTTAATGTGATATAATATAGTTGGATTGAGAATGAATCTGGTCAGAGGTAATGTCAGATGGAAAAGGTAAAGACAATGAAAGCACTCCCACCTATAGAACAGCTAAGGGGTAGAACCCTTGGCAGGATACTTATAAAAATGGGTGTTCTGACAAGAGAAAAGGTTCATGAGTGCCTGAAGATACAGAAGCAGAGGCCTGGGGCAGTACTCATAGGCCAGATATTCCTTGAACTTGGATTGGTAGATGAAAACCAACTGCAGATTGCCCTTGCAGCCCAGCGTGGGATGGAATATGTAAAACTGGGTGACATTGATATCGCTGCTGATGTAATCGAGAAGGTGCCAGCGCAAATGGCAAAGACGTATCACATCGTGCCAATCGAGTATGATAAGGAAAAGAATGAGTTGTGCGTTGTTCTTGACAGTGCCGATAATTTCAAAGCAACTGACGATTTGAGTACACTGATGGGTTTTAGAGTTACCGCGAAGATAACTGACTCTAAGGCACTGGAAAATGCTTTGACTAAGTATTATGAGGCGCAACAAGAAGAAAACATCGATGAACTAATAGGCGAAATCCAGGCGGACAGCTTCCTTGCGGAGTTTGAAGGCAGGAATGTAAGTATCGACTTGGATGAATTAAAGGAACTGTCGGAGTCGAATCCCGTCAAGAAACTGCTGAACCTTGTTTTGCTGCAGGCAATTCGTGACAAGTCCTCGGATATTCATTTTGAGCCGTTTGAAAATGAATACAAGATGCGTTACCGCATTGACGGCGTGCTTTACGAAATGGTTCCTCCGCCGAAGCACATTGCCGCGGCGCTCAGCTCGCGTATAAAAGTTATGGCGAACCTGGATATCGCTGAGAGACGGTTACCACAAGATGGCCGAATATCACTGACCGTCCAGGGTAAACCGGTTGATTTGCGCGTTAGTGTTCTGCCCACGATGTTCGGAGAAAGTGTGGTACTGCGTGTCCTCGATAGAAGTCAGCTGAGCTTGGATTTGGAAAAGCTTGGGCTGAGACAATACGACCTTAAAGTATTCCATCAGCTTATTCACAAGCCTAACGGTATTATAATTGTTACTGGTCCTACCGGATGTGGTAAAACCACCACTCTCTACTCGGCTTTGACCGAGCTTAATGACGTTGAGACGAAAGTAATCACCACTGAGGACCCTATAGAATACGACCTTGACGGCGTTATTCAGGTTCAAATGAAGCCGGACATCGGCCTGACATTCGCAAAGTGCCTGCGTTCGATTTTGCGTCAGGACCCCGATGTTATAATGGTCGGTGAAATTCGTGACCTCGAAACGGCGGAAATCGCAGCCCAGGCGTCTCTGACAGGCCATATAGTGTTCACCACATTGCACACAAACGATGCCCCAAGTTCAATAGCGCGACTTTTGGATTTGGGTGTCGAGCCGTTTCTTATTACTGCTACGCTCGAAGGTATTGTTGCTCAGCGATTGGTCCGAAAGGTATGTGATGGATGCAGAACACCATTTGAGCCAACTGAGAGCCAGCTGATGGAATTGGGACTTACACCGGCGGATATCAAAGGCAAGAGTTTCCATTATGGCCGGGGTTGTAGTAGGTGTAATAATACCGGTTACAGAGGGCGAACGGGTATTTTCGAGATTATGGTATTCACAGATGAGATACGTGAGTTAATTATGAATCAGGCTTCGACAGGTCTGTTGCGTGCAGCAGGGCTAAAGGCCGGTATGAAGCTGTTGCGAGAGAATGGTTTGGCTGCCATCTATGATGGCATTACCACTATAGAAGAGGTAGTAAAGGAGACAATTTCGGAGGAGGCATAAGAGACATTGTGGTTATGAAATATTCCATAGTATGCCATAGAGCCAAAGGAGGTGATAAGAGATGCCCGTTTTTCAATATGAAGCGCTGGACTCACAAGGTGTAGGGATAAAAGATGAGATAGAAGCTCTGAGCCAAAAAGAGGCTATAAGCAAGATACGGAATATGGGCTATTTTCCCACGAAGGTTCGTGAGCATGGGGCCGGGAAAAAAGCTGCAGAAAAAGCCGTTAAAAAACCCAAATCGAGGCGTGGTGCCGGCGGAAAGGTTAAAGTCAAATTTGTAACCCAGTTTGCGAGACAGCTTTCTACGCTGCAGGATGCAGGACTGCCCATTTTGAGGTCTTTGCGTATCCTGCAGGAGCAGCAAAAATCGGGAACGTTCAAAAGAGTCATTGGTTATGTAGCAGATGACATCGAAGGCGGCTCAACGCTCTCGGAAGCTATGAGCAGATTTCCACGGTGTTTTGACCGGTTGTTTGTCAATATGGTGGCGGCCGGTGAGACCGGCGGTGTGCTCGACCTGATTTTGGCACGTATAGCTGATTTTATGGAGAAAGCCCAGAAACTTAAATCCCGGGTTAGAAGCGCTATGGTTTATCCGCTTGTGGTTTTGACCGCGGCATTCGCTATTCTTTTGATGTTGATGTGGAAAGTGATACCCACGTTTACCGACGTATTGACTGAAATGACGGAGGGTAAAGAGCTGCCAGCGTTGACGCAAGCGGTGTTCGGAGTAAGCAACTGGATCGCATACCACTGGGGCTGGGCTATTCTGATAGGAGTGCCGTTTGGAGTAATTTTTCTGCTCAGACTTATAAGAACAGTTCGTACCGGCAGACTTGTTCTGGATACCATTAAATTGAAACTGCCGGTGATGGGCAAACTTAGTGGTTACGTAGCTGTTACACGGTGGACAAGAACATTGGGGACGTTGATTGGTGCCGGTGTGCCGATTCTGGATGCCATTAACACTTCGCGGGAGACGGCGGGAAATGAGGTCTATGCCAACATGCTCGGTAAGGTTCACAATTCTATCAGACAGGGCGATACCTTCGCCAGTCCGTTACGCCAGTCCAAAACCGTTGACTTAATTGTCTCCAGTATGGTCTCTGTAGGTGAGGAAACAGGCGACCTGGATAAGATGCTTCTGAAAGTAGCCGACAACTACGATGAGCAGGTTGATGTGTTGGTTGGTTCGCTGATGTCATTGCTTGAGCCGATTATGATTATTTGCCTTGGCTCTATCGTTATGACTATCGTCTTATCGATATTTTTGCCGATGATAGAAATTATTCAGAGCTTATCCGGAGGCGCCTAATAAGAACCGAACTAATAGGTCAAGTATTTAATTGAGTAATAGAGGAGAATAAAATGAAACCGATTACTAAAAAATTTGACAAAAAAATGGCGTTTACCATTATAGAGTTGCTGACCGTTATGAGTATCATTGTGATTCTCATAGGTTTGCTTGTGCCGTCTTTGAATATGGTCAAACGGTACGCAAAAGAAGTAAGACAAAGAGCCCAATTCCACAGCATCGATTCTGCGTTGGAGTTTTTCAGCAGCGACGGCGAGTATGGCCACTATCCGCCTTCAAACGCATGGGACGAAGTAGATGAGCATTACTGTGGAGCAATGAGGCTTTGTGAAGCTATGGTGGGCCAGGATTTGATGGGCTTTCACCCGTCGTCACGTTTCCGGGCTGATTGTACGGATGGGAGCGGTAATAAATTATACGACAATAATCCGCCAGGCTCTGCTCTTTCCCCGGACACTGCGACTAATTTAAGGGCCAGAAGAGGTCCGTATTTGCCGCTGGAAAATGCCAATGCCTATAGACTAGGGCAGTTGTATGAAACCGCAGGGAGCTTTTCTCTGGATTTATTTGTCCTGTGCGACGTGTATAACCGTGTTAAAAACCGGGATACCGGAAAAGGAGTTGGTATGCCCATACTTTACTACAAGGCCAATACATCAAACATAATACACGACCCCTGTGGCACGCTTCCAGTAATAGGCGATGATAAGGATTATATTTACAATTATACGGACAACGATGAACTGGTCGCGTTGCCGCCGCCGTTTGATACAGCACACCCACACCCGCTTTATAGTCCTGCGAGGACATTCTATGAGATAACAAAGGAGGACAAGATTAGCATAACGACCGGCTGGCCGCATAAGGCGGATTCTTATATCCTGATTTCTGCGGGTTTTGACGGTAAATACGGCACAAATGACGATATATTTAATTTTGAAAAATAGTTGGCCGGTAACTGGTGCAGGGATTTATAGGAGTGAATAGCTGTGAAAGGTAAAAAGTCAGCTTTTACGTTGGTGGAGTTATTAACGGTCCTGGGGATAATCGCCATAGTGGTTGCACTGCTTATTCCTGCCCTGACTACGGTGCGCAAAATTGCAAAAGAAACACAGCAGAAAGCCCAGCTTACCACCATCGAGATGGGCCTGACTGCTTTCAGAAACGATGACGGTGATTATCCGCCATCAAACTGGAACAACCCGCCGGGTGATTACTGTGGTGCGCAAAAGCTCACTGAGGCCCTTGTTGGCTGGGACCTGATGGGATTTCACCCAAACTCGGCCTGGAGGGCAGATGGTAAAGATAAAGATGGTGGAGATACGGCGTATACAGGAGCTACAACAGGCTCGCAAGCAGATAGAGAGCGGAATCTAAAAGAAAGAAAAGGACCTTATCTGGAGGTGGCAACTTCTAATGTATTCCGACTCGGTAACTCATCGGCGGGTGCAGAGGACGGGTTATTTGATGATACTGGTGGTGTACTTGACAGAGATAGGTATGTGCTTTGTGATGTATTTGCCGTAAGGAGAATAAACATCAGTTCGGGAAGTACCGTCAAGGCAGGAACTCCGATTCTTTATTACAAAGCAAATACCTCCAGCAGGATATTTGACCCCAATGCTTCCCCTCTCCCCGAGGACAACGAGAAGAATATTTACAACGCTTACGACAATTTTCCGCTTATTATCTTGGGGAGCGTAACGGTTGATGGAAGCCATGGTGAACCCCATCCGCTTGGTGATGCCCTTAAGAACTTGTATAAATTCGACTACGGCGAAGACAATGTCTATGGCATCAGGGACAGCAAGATAACAGCGAGACCCTGGCCTCACAGGCCTGATTCATACATATTAATCTCGGCGGGGGCAGATGGATTATACGGGACAAGCGACGACATTCACAACTTTTAAAACGGCGTGAGCTGTCCTTGCGGCTATCCCGTCCCCTCGCACGGTTGAACGGGCAAAGACTATGAAAAGAAAACAAAACAAAACCGGCGTTACGCTTGTCGAGATGCTGGTTGTCTTGGCGATAATTGCGATACTGGTCACAATGGTAATCGGCATTGCTACCCGCATTGACGTTCAGGGTAAGGAACAGCTTGCAAAAGATACCATTGCATTGCTCGCTGCTGCCCTCGGGCAATTCGGCGATTACGGGTATACCTACAGCGCCCCGTCTGATGCTAACTTAAAGTTCCCGCTGGACTGTAACAATTTTTCGGACACCGACCTTGAAAACGAATTGGGAGCCGCACTGGGTGTAACTGTCTCGATTAGCGGCGGGACTCACGATGCCAACTATTCCGGTAGTGAAGCAATGTATTTCTTTCTGAGCAGGGTCCCTGAAAGCCGAGAAACGCTGGATAAAATCGATAAGAAACTGGTAACTAATCTGGATATCGGTGGAAGCCCTATGGAAATTACTGTCGGCGGCCAATTATATCCGCTGTTTAGAGTAATCGACCCCTGGGGCGAAACGCTGCGATACAGCTATTACGATAACGGCAGTGAAGGCTCCACGAGCGAGCCGCCGGTTACTTTACCGAGGACTTTTCCTGTGATTACCTCATCTGGGCCGGACAAGGAATTCGGTTCTGCTGATGATATAGGAAGTAGATAATAGGCCACAAAGACACGAAGTCACAAAAATTAAAGATTAACCTTGGTGTCTTTGAGCCTTAGTGGCATAAAGATGAAGACAAAACCAAGACAATTTGGTTTTACGCTGACAGAGATGGTGGTTGTCGTCTCGATTATAGCGGTGTTTGCTGTTTTGGGGGTGCCCGCCATCCGCGCATTTATCCGCTCGATCGAATCCGAGGGCGGCACAAAGGCTGTGATAAGCGCGGCCCTTTCTTCAGGCCGCGCCATCGCCGCTAAAGAACAGCGCTACGCCGGCATACGGTTCCAGAATAAATATCAGCCCGACGGCAAGGGTTGCCAGTATATGATTTTCATAGTATATGAGGAACCGAGCAAGATGGGTAATCTTACAATTGGCTTTCGAGCAGTCGAAGGCATCGAACCGATAAAATTGCCTGATTCGGTTGGCGTGATGGATTTGAGGCTGGGCTCAACCGACCAGATTGTTGATGGCGATGGTAGAGTTAATGAAAGTTGGGAGGTCGCTGATACAACTACTTTTTCAATAATTTTTTCACCATCCGGCAAATTGGTAATACACGATGTGCGAGTGAGGAATAGAGACGGAAAAACAGAAGGGACAGAAACTGCGACTGTGAGTAAAGATGATATTTTTAATACAAAAACCAAGGTGGAAAGTGGAATCGGAATGTTTGTTCAGGATGATTATCCCAGCGATGGTTTTTATAAAGAACGGAGCAGAAACAGTTTTATCATTTATGATAAGAAAATATTTGAAAAGCTGAACCCGAGCAGTAGATATAGTGATTATCTGGAGGATTTGGCTTCGCAAGAGATTTACATAAACCCATACACAGGGACAATGATAAACAAGTAAAGTAGCTCATCGTTCGTAGATAAGGATGTGATGAACAATAAACAAAAACATCACGGTTTTTCTCTTACTGAGGTGCTGATAGCTGTAGGGATACTGGCTGTCGGAATGGTTTTTATAGCCGGCGTGTTCCCCGCAGGCATCTATCTTACGACAATTGCTACTGAACGGACCGTCGCAGCGGTGGCGGCCGATGAGGCCTTTGCAAAAATAAGAATCTATGCCGTAGGCGACCTCAGCATTACAACTGATGATGTTAAACTCGCTAAGCTGACACAAAACAATATGATGAATTTTAATGACCCTTGTGTATTTCCTGCAACGCTGGGTATTAACCCTAATGAATTTACATATCCTTCGGCCGATACGAACGACTTGAAACAATATTTCTGGTCGGCCCTGTGCAGGCGGACAGCGCCTAACCCGAATCGCCTCGTGCAGATAACTGTCTTCGTGAGCAGAAAAATAAGCCCGAGTCTAAGGTATCTTGCTCCGCCGGATGGTAGTGGTGGTACGGTCGACTGGCCGATGCCGATTAAAGTCGGTGTGTCCGGGACTACTGGCAGTAATAAGCTTCAAATAACCGGCGGGAGAACATATATCAACGATGGATATACGATTGTCGATGATGCAACCGGCCGGATATATCGTGTTCTGGAGCGTTATAAAAACCCTGATGATACGATTTTGCTTGACGGATGGTGGGGGGGAGGAGCCTCGGGTTCGGTTTGGGTGGTTCCGCCGCCGGTTATTTGGAATCCACCAAATCCGCCGGTTACTCACGGCAGATATCCTTGTATAGCAGTGTATCAGAAGATGATTAGGTTTTGAACCACGGATTACACGGAAATGAAAAAGGCCTTTACTCTAATTGAACTTGTAGTCGCTGTTGCGCTTCTTGCTATAATATTTTTGTTTGCAGGCGTGATTTTCAAGGTCAGTATAAATTCTTATCGAACTTCCGTCGCAAATGCGGAGATTATACAGAAGCTGCGGGCTATTACCGACCAATTGAACTCCGACTTCGAAGGTATCCGCACGGACGCCCCGCTTTTAATATGGTTTTATGAAGATAACAACCCGACTGATCCAAATCGGTACGACCAGATTATGTTCTTCGCCGACGGCGATTTTCAGTCAACTCAGTTGTACGATTATGGCAAAGCCCCAGTCGTTCCAAGTGTGCCGCCGATTACCGGTCCTGAATATCCTATAATAGGCAATGTTGCCAGAATTTTTTACGGCCAGGCTCAGCCTGATGCCAACTTGCTGGCCAGACGTCAGCACATATTAACTGCCGACCTTAACCTTGACCAATGGCCCCTTGCTAATTTGTCGGATTTCAATGATGTTCCCGATGAAAACAAAAAAAACGAACGTTATGAGCATGACAGCAATTCATTGACCAAGTGGAAAATAATACAAGGCAGTGACTACGATACCCAAATAATACCTGCCTGTTTTAACTTTCGGCCTTATATTGATATGGGTGAGCCGAACACCTTTCATAAACTGATGTGCGAAGGTGTCGGCAGTTTCGCAATTCAGTGGGCATACTGGGATTCCGTCGATGGGAAGTTTTACTGGTATCCGAGCAATGACCCAGACGGTGATACATCAACTTCTGACTCACATTTCTCTCTGATCTGTCCGGTCTGCGACAAAAGGTTCGGCGTTTACTTTAATGTCCCGGCTCCACAAATTAGTACTTTACATTGGTTTCCTGTCGATGATGCCCAAGTCCAATATAGGTCCAGCAGTAATTTCCCTGCTGGATTTTATCCCAAAGCCCTTAAGTTCACTTTTACATTATACGATTCCAAGGGTGTTTTTAAAGCGGGCAGAAAATTTACGCATATTGTTTATTTGGGAGAATAAGGTAGTTCGTAGTTCATTGTTCGTAATCCATAGATGAGGGAACGAAAATGAAAACAGTAAAGACAAAACCACTAAAATCTGCATCGGCCCTTATCATCGCTGTGATTTTAACTAGTCTCCTGGCTATCATCGGCGTGATGTTCGTTATGGTTGCAAGAGTGGACAAAATGGCAACATCATCCATATCAGCAAACAAAGAACTTAATTTCGCAGTCGAAGCCGTCGTTGCGAAAGTATCGCAGGAATTGGTTTTAGACGTTCCACGCTCTGATTCTAATGGCATCGAGCTGTCGGAATACTATGACTATCCCGGCAACGGGGACAAATGGCTGGCAAGCCTTGAACCATACGATGCGGACCCTAATCCATTAGTTCTTGACCTTCGCTGGCGGCGGATAAGCGATATCTATGGCAGGTTGGATGCGAATAATCTGCAGGCGGAAATCATTGCCGATTACCAGCCGAGTATCGCTGAAGATGTTAATGCCGATGCCGATGGTGACGGCGTGGCAGATTCAAAATGGGTTGAGCTCGAAGATATGAACTCTAACAAAGGCAAACCAATTTACGCAGCCGTCAGAGTCGTTGACAATGGCGCAATGGTAAATGTAAATACAGTTTTTGCCAATCCTGGCGGGCCTGATGAGCGTAAGGGAGATATGCTGACAGATATCTATATTGATGGAGTCATAAAGAAACCGGGGGGCGACCTGATTACGACATTTCTCGATAACCGAAGTAATGCTTCAAATGCAAGCACGTATTATACCGAAGCTGCCAGACGCATTGAAAATCCTGATACGACGACAAATTACTATAAATTTTATGATATTAGTGAAGAGTTGAGCTTACGGAACAGATTTATATTAGTTCCGGGACAGGCAAAATATACGCAGCCGTGGTTGTCCTCGATGACGCGTTTGGAATCTTATGGACCTCCACAATGTTTGGCAACAACGCTCCGGGAAACGACTTATGGTAACTCTTTTGCACCCTATACAAGTTCAGATTTTGGCGCTTGGAAACAACGCTTAGACCCATTTGACGTAGGTAAAGACCCCAACAAAAACAACTATGATTTTCGGCATTTGCTTACCACCTGCAATATGGACCGGATTATCACACCTGATTGTAGCAAGATGACTAATATAAATGATGCTGATGTTAATGAGTTAAACAGCAGCATTCGCAGAGGTCTTCTTGATACTAATTATCCAGATGTAAATGGAGTAGCGGCGCAAATAACTGTTAATCTGCTCGATTTTCGTGATAGTGATTCAGATGTTTACTTCTTTACCCCTGACGTGAACGGTCCTACCTATTACGGCTTTGAGCGGCCGTGTGTTTATATATCTGAGCTGGCCTGCAGATTCAGGGAACTTATAGAACCCGGACCTATCCCGGCTACTTATCATAAATCTTATGCGATAGAGCTTTATAAGCCTTATTATCCCGACGATGATTATCCCGAGCCAAATCAATGGCGGCTCAATATTCAAGACTATGGGACGGTTGATGTCGACTGGTCAGGTACAAAATACTTTCACGTAATATTATTTGAAGACCCGTGTGCGTCACTGGCTCCTGTGAATTTTGATTCGAGCCGCGACCCGAATTTTCCTTCTCGTCCCTATGTTACAGAAATCCCCACTGTGTATACTGATATAGTTTTTGCGTCCGGGAAGACCGTATCACTCGAACGCCTTACCGGCGCCGGCTGGATTCCAGTGGATTCCGTATATGAGCCTAACTGGCTGGTTCCTGACGTTGATGCAATTAATAGTCTTCAGAGGGATATTACGCAGCATAAGTGCATAAGGCGTTTGTGGGATTCTGCCGCGAGTTCTCCGACTCTGGGTACCTACAACAGTTATTTTAGCAGCGACCCGAATGTGATTCAGGCCCATCCTGAAAATAAACCTTTTACAAACGTCGGCGAGATAGGAATGCTCTTCCGAAAAAGCGCCTATTCACAAGGTCCAAATCCAATTGACACTAACGATACTGAGGCTACTGCGAGAATTAATTTAGCAGACCCCAATTTACAGCAGCTCTTCGAATATCTGACTGTCTTCGACCCGAACAGCGACACAATTGATAACGATGGAGATGGTTTAATAGATGCTCTTGATACGAACACACCGGAGTATAAAGTTGCTGGCCGAATCAATATCAATACCGCACCATGGTATGTCTTGGCGCAATTGCCGTGGATGAAGCCCGACATTGTGCAAGCTATAGTTTCTTATAGAGATACACCGGTAGTAAATGGTTTTAAAAGTATCGGTGAGTTGATGCAGGTTAATAAAATGGGCTACTATGCCAACGATGTCAACGAAAAGGGCGATTTAACCGGTTTTCCGGATTTAACGCCGGGTGGTTCTACTGGTGATGGTGCACCGGACGACTTTGAAGAACGGGATGTGATTTTTGCTCGTATAAGTAATCTTGTTACTGTGCGAAGCGACGTCTTTACTGCCTATATCCTTGTTCGAATCGGCAAGGATGGCCCTCAGAAAAGGGTTATGGCCATACTCGATAGAAGTAATGTTTATTCGCCGACTGATAAAGTAAGAGTCATTGCCCTGCATCCGGTTCCTGACCCGAGGTAAGCCCTTATGTGGCCAAGGTTTAAAGGGCTATCCCGTATGCTATAAGGCATCCGTTAAGGTTTTTTTCTTGACATAGTGGCAGGAAGATGTTATACTAGTTTTTCTTCAATAGGGGCTAGAAAACTCATCGACTGTATGCGCATTTTTGTCTATTGGTCGTATATCGACGAATGACTGCTTTTCGCTTGGCAGAAGAAGAGTGATGAAAAAGTCGGTAATAATTTATGCAACGGTATTGCTGGTGTGCTTTGGGCCGGTCTTATCTGTCCGGGCTGTACCCGTAGATGACAATGATGTGTGGCAGATGGTACTGGATCCTGGTGAGTCATTTACGTGCCTTGCACATTTTATCCCGGACATTCCAAATGTTGTTCCGGAGAGTCTGATATTTACACAACCCCCCGAGTGGACAAGCACATATCCTTCCGGTTGGGATACGGCATTAACTGATGCGGGCAAGACTGCCTATCTCTTTGGCCCTGAGATTACTAACAGTGGGCCAGATCCCAACGTTGTCTTCAAATACAACCTGTGTTACCAATGGGACGATGAAGCCCATGACTTTGACCCGAATTATCCCATTTATTTAGACTGGGTTGTTTTTGATGATTTAACGCTGACTGAGGATTTAGGTTGGCGGAAAAAAATCGACGGCACCTGGGAATGGCCGGCGGACGAGATTACCTGGAGGGAGCAATATTATCCGGGGAGCGACCCCTATGAAACCCCGGTTCCTGAGCCGATGACGATTTGCCTTCTCGGCCTCGGTACAGCATTTTTGGAAAAAAGACGACGCTAAACCTTTGATTTTATGAGCTGTAGTAATTCTGCGTGGACCTTCTTATTAGCTGTTATCATCTGCAATTCCTGACCCTGGTAGCTGTCTAAATGGAGGGGAAAGATTTTTCCGCCCTGCCAATTGCTCATAACAGCTCCTGCGGCCTCGGCAATCAACGCTCCGGCTGCTATGTCCCACAGCTTTGGGCGATTGGCGATAGTGGCAATTAGACTGCCCTTTGCGACGTAAGCAATCTGCAGGGCCGTTGTGCCTAAGTTGCGAAATCTCGTTCGCTGCATAATTTCGCGGGCCCAGCCCGGCACTTCTTCGTCAAAATGGCTGTCTAATCCCACGCTCGAAAAAGCGTTCATTGTCTCTTCGCCAGCGGTTATGTGCCTGCCGTTCAATTGCGCCTCACCGCCTTTAACAGCCGTGAACATCGAGTCCGTAGCCGGCTCAAAAATCACGCCTACAATTGGCTCGCCTTCGTGCATTACCGCAATACTGACGGTGAAGAGGAGTATCCTGTGGGCGTAATTGTTGGTTCCGTCTATCGGGTCGACGACCCACCATAGAGGCTTTGTTCCTCGCGGGAGCTGCTTGAATATTCTGCCTTTGTCGTCTTCCTCGGCAATAAAGCCGTGGTCCGGATAAGTCTCCTTGATTCGATTGATGATTATCTGCTGGCATTGAGCATCAGCCCTGGTTACCAGCTCAGTATTGTTTTTTATCGAAACCTTGATAAAGCTAAGCTCTTCCATCGCGTGCTGCCCGCCCAGACGCGCTGCTACAATAGCTGTCTCCAGCATCCCACTCAAATCTCTTTGCTCTAATACCATATTACGCCTCTCATTTCTGCCTTGACAGAATTACAATATTGCACTATTTTAACGTAATTATGCAAACGAGCCAACAGATAAGTAAAACGAAAATTTTTTGTCGTGCATCGTCTCGGCAGCGCCTCGGTGCCGCAGGTGTTTTCCTGGCACTGGCTGCTTTTTTTGGTTTTTTTGCGCTGATGGGACACTACAAAATTCCCCTCTGGCCTTTTCCCTGTGGTTTCAAGCAGAGGTACAACCTGCCGTGCCCGACCTGCGGGGTAACCACCTCCGTCACGGCCTTTGTTCAGGGAAGAATCTTTGAGTCTTTCTACCTCCAGCCGGCTGCTGCATTTTTGTGTTGTGTGCTGGCAGTTTCGGCAAGTTTTGCCTTGTTTATAGCTGTTTCTGGTATATATTTTGGTTTTCTTAATCGGTTTTTCGCTGGAATTAAAATAAAATACATAGTTTTCGCACTGATAGTCATTGTTGCTATCGGCTGGGCAATAACATTAGCTCGGACACTGGCAACAAATAATCAGGGATGAGTAAAAGGAAGGAATTATGATACAGAAAATAGAGAAACTAACCGTTCTTTTTGTGTTGGCTGGGGTTTTCTTCTACAACGGCTGTGAAGTTATAGGCCTGGTGGGCACACCAAGCCAGTATGATAAGAAAATTCCCGCCGAATATGACCTTACTAAGCAAAAGGGCGGAAAGGTACTTGTGCTTGTTGAGCAGCCCAGCTGGCTCAGCACCCGCGTGAACCTGCGTTATTATTTGACCAAGGCCATTCGCGAAAGTCTTATAGCGGCGGTTAAAGTTCCATCTAAGCGTATACTTTCCTATAATGAACTGTCCAAATTTCGCTCTAACAAAAGCAATTTTTCGTCGCTTTTGCCTGCAGCAGTGGGTGAAGCTTTGGGTGCCGATATCATTTTGCTGGTAATTATAGAGGATTGCCAAGTCAACGAAGTAGCTGGGTCAGGTTACTATAATGGGTCTTTAAGCGTTCAGGCGGCTGTTTATGAGGCGAGCGGAGAGAAAGTGTGGGAGGGAAGGAGTATCGAAGTCGGATTCGATACCGGGGAACGAGGGCAGGAGAAAGCCGTCGAAAGATTGGTAAATGCTTGTGCCCACTGTATTACGAGATATTTGTATAACTGTCCAGCATACAAATTTAGGATTTTTGACGAAGGGAAAAAAACCGGTTGGGAGTAGTGATTTAGTCGCTGGTAAAATTGGGGGATGGGGGATTTAGCGAAGTTAGAATTGAGAATGTAGAATTTAGAATTTGAGGGAGAAAGGGGGTAACAGCGCCGTTATATTAGCAAAAGTTCAAAAACTTACAAAAACTGTATAGAAACTTACAAAAACTGTATGGAAATATTCAAAGATTGATAGGAAACGTTTGAAAATATTCGACAATTTTTGGATGCCACGAAGACACTAAGACGTGAAGTCCTATGGACTCCTTACGGAGAAAAAGTTATCACAAACCACACGGGAATTTCACAAAAAATTTCTTGACAATGGCGAACAAGGATATATAATCAGTATAAGTTGATAGCGGTAGTTTTTCCAATCTCTTCAGAAAAAGAGGAGGCGGTATTGGAGAATTGCGAATCATCATTTCGGTTTTTTGCGGGTGTATTAAGTGCTGACGGTGCAGAAAGTCTGCGCTTCGGTAATAAAAGATAGTTCCCTGCTCCTTCGACTTTGCTCAGGACAGGTTTCGTAGGGACAAGTTTAAAAGGGAGAAAAAATGGAAACTTGGAAAAGACAAGCGAAATGGTCATTTGCTATTTTATTACTAATTCTGGTGCTAAGCCTGGCGTACAGCAGTTACGGTGCTACCGATGGCTACAAGCCAAGGCCCGACCCGATGACTTGGAGGTTTGTCCCGGCGGCAACGGGGCCAACCACAATTTATATGAAAGCAACGCCCGCTATAGACGTGAACGATCCGCCCGTGAAGTACTACTTCGAATGCACCGACCACCCAGAAGCCAGCAGCGGTTGGGTATCAGATGCGAATTACACGGCTACAGGTCTTACTCCGGGCACTACGTATTCGTTCAGGGTCAGAACATGTGATGATAATGGCGGTGACCCCAATACTCAGAGTCGCTGGTCGAGAACCACTCCATCTGCAACCACCGATGTTGACACTACCCCCCCTGTGCTCAAGCTGGACTTCAACTATGACCTAAACAATGACGATGCGAACACCCAGACCGGCTTTACTAAATTTATCCGAACAGACAGCGGCAGTGAAGTAAATGGTGTTATAATTGACCTTGCAGGAGACCTTTCATCAGCCCTGCGTGATGACCCTTCTGGCGCAATGGAGATGTATGATAAGTTCTTCGGCTCAATCGTGCCTGACCCGTGCTGGTATAATCCACGAGCCGGCGAGAGAATTTATCGCGATTTTATCTATGGGACGTATCCGAGCGGGGTTACTATCACGCTGTGGGACCTCGGGGTCGATCGAGACTGCAACATAACTATATGGGCATACGATGCCTGCAGCACAGGAGACTTCAATCGAGTCGCGGAGTGGTATGCCAACGGCACATATATTTTTGACACCAACTTCATAGGTGGTCCGGCAGGTTATCCGAAGTATGATAACCAAGGCGTTCCTCCGCCAGAAGGCTGGCAAGATTTATATAAGTACGCCTTTAGCGGGACAGCCATGACAGATGATTTGGGCAGAATTGTTCTGACAAGCAGCAGGGGCCCAAGCAGTCCAGAAGACGAGCCATTTGCTTTTGTCAATGCCATAAAGGTGGAGCCGAATGTCTTGATACCATACGTCCCGACACCGTATGCCCACCGTCCGGTGCCGGTTGATGGCGCAGAAGACGTGACGATAGATACGGCCCTTAGCTGGAGAGCGGGCGGGCTTGCTGCGACACATGATGTGTATTTTGGTACAGACGAAGCCGCAGTGACAGATGCCAACAGAAGCATTCCGCTGGGTGTGCTGCTCAGTCAGGGCCAAGAGCCCAATAGTTTTGACCCTTATGGGGCTACGGGTTTTCTCAATCTTGACACAACCTACTACTGGCGGATTGACGAAGTCAATGACGCCAATATCTGGAAAGGGGATGTCTGGAGTTTCAGTACGGTAAAATGTATTGTTGTGGAGGATTTTGATTCGTATGCGGACAACGACGCTCTGCGGAATGTATGGAAGAATGATAGCACCAGTGCGGAAGTTTCTGTTGAGTACTTAAAGGTTCGCAGCGGCAAGTCGATGGATTATTGGTTCAAGAATAACTCATCTGAGCCATACTATTCTGAGGTCAGAGCGGATGTTAATGCTGCGCGGCCGAATGGTTTGCAACTCGACCCGAACTGGCTTGGGATAGGTGCTAAATCTTTGGTTCTGTGGTTTTATGGCGACTTAGGCAATGACCCCTGCGAGCCGATGTATGTGAAACTGACCGATGGCGACGACGTTAACGCGACAGTAGCATACAACGGCGATATGGATGATATAACTGAGCCATGGTGGCATGAGTGGAACATTGACCTGCAGGACTTCGCTGACGGCGGCGTGGACCTATCCGATGTTAATACGCTTACGATAGGCATCGGTGACGGGACTCAGGCAGCAAACGACGGTGTCGTGTGGATTGAGGATATCCATTTGTGTATTACCCAATGTGTTCTCTCGAAACGTTCAGCCGATTTTGCCGAGGTGGACTATGCTCCTTACCTCTGCGGAGATTGCATAGTAGATTATCAAGAACTTAAAATGATGGCAGATGTATGGCTTTACACGTGGTGGGAGTGGGAACCGTCTCCTCCTCCGTGGCCTCCATCGATTCCAAACCTTGTTGCGTACTGGCCGATGAATGAGGGAGACGGCAACAGGATATATACCGACCCTTGCGACCCTGATTGGACGGGGACTTTTTCGCCGTCAGGTGTGTCGTGGGTGATGCCGGGTTATGTGGACTCTAATGCCGCTCTGCGCTTTGACGGTAACCCCGGCACAATGGTCAGTTGCGGGAACCAGAATCCCGCATCAGAGGCGAACGAACTGACTTTGTCTGTTTGGGTCAAGTGGTTTGGACCACGCTACTGGTCTGCATATCTGATGAGCATGGGCCAGGGCATAATCGGCAAGCGAAGCGGCTATAGTGAATCCTACTTTATGTTCGAGCTTGAACTTGATACCGGCGGTACGCACGGTGGATTTGCACTCCGGTCATATATGGTTGGTGTGTATTCTCCGGACAATCTAATGCTGAACTATATCGGCTACTGGGTGCACTTAGCGGCCACGTATGACGGGACGGCATCCGAGACTGCCTGCAAACTTTATTTAAATGGCATTGAAGTGGCATCAGGGCCATTCAGCTTTAGTGGAGGGACCGATGCCTATTTAACAATAGGCAACACCATGGATGTAAATGCCTGGCCCGGTGGAAGCCCCGAATCCTATTATGGTGACCTTGACGAGGTCTGCATCTATAACCGTGCCCTGACGGAAGATGAGATAGTATACCTGGCTTCTTACTCCGACCCTAATATTAGGCCGATTTATGAAGAGGTTAATTTGTATTTTGATGAACAATGTACGTTGGGATGGGGATGCCTACAGGTGATTAACTTCAAAGACTTTGCAGTTTTGGCAAACTACTGGCTTGAAGAGGAACTATGGCCGTGAGAAGAATAGTCACCGGAGGGAGTTAGTTAATTGGTTAGATAGCGGCGTGGGGGTATCAGGGGCTCAAGGAATTAGAGGATTGGGGCCCCGACAGAGAAGCAAGGAAACAACCATGGGGGATCTCCACTGCGCTACGGGGGTGAAATTACTTGACAGTTGTGGGTGAATCAGGCAGTATAAAAAGGTTAAAAATTTGTTATAAGGGAAAAAATATGTTGTTTAGGCGTATAAGTCCATATCGCATTATTTGTGTTTTTATTTACATAATGTTTAGTACACTGCCTGTAACGGGGCAGCCATCGGGCGGGCCTTATGGGCCGATTCGGCAAAAGTACGATTTGCCGAAGGTAAAAGGTAAAATTTACTACGTTGCGCCGGATGGAAATGCGGAAGAGAGCGGAGAAAAGCTTGCCAAGCCAACGACGATAGAAGCGGCCATAGAGCGGGTAGTAACCGGTGATGCAATCGTGATGCGCGGTGGGGTTTATCGCACGGGCGAGCTGGTATTAAACCAGGGGATTACGATACAGCCATACGAAGATGAGCAGCCGATTTTAAAGGGGACCTTTATCCCGACGAAATGGGAGAAGTTAAAAAACGGCTTATGGTGCATATCGTGGGACCGATTGTTTCCTGCGAAGCCATTAGACTGGTGGAAGCGGAAACGGCATGGGAAAGAAACTCCGCTATATCGTTTTAATAATGATATGGTGTTCGTGGACGGGAAGTTCCTACAGGCGGTCGGCTGGGAAGGCGAAATCGACGCGAATTCATATACAATCGACTACGAAGAGAAAGTGATTTATGTGGGGGTTGAGCCAAACGACCACACGATAGAAGTCACCGCATTTAACGGCGGACTTACACGGACGACGAAGGAATGTCACGGGAAAAAATCGGATGGCAAAGGGCCTGTGATTAAAGGGATTACATTTACCCAGTATGCCTGGCGAGCGATAGAAGTAGAAGGGACGGAGCCGGAAGCTTTGTCCGATGAGAGCAATCACGGCAAGGAAGTGGTGGGGACGACTCTGGAGAATTGCACTATTACTTTCTGTTCGCGGGTAGCCGCGTATTTACGGGGGGATGGTTTGACGATTCGGTACTGCAAAGTTAGCGATACGAGCACGGAAGGGATTTACATCATTGCTTCGTCCGATTGTTTACTGGAGAAAAACATTTTCACCCGGAACAATATCGAGAACATTAAGGGATATTTTCCTGCGGCGGTGAAGATATTCAATCAAAGTTACCGCGTCACGTGCCGGGACAATCTTGTTATTGACCTTCCCTTTTCGAACGGCATCTGGTATGACGTAGGCGAGGTTGATGGAGTATTTGTAGATAACTGGGTTGAGAATGTAGGCAATGTGAACAGGAAAATCACCGAAGGGTGGTGGTGGCCGAGCGACAGCGGATTTTTCTTCGAGATATCCAAGGGAGTGATTTGCGCCGGGAACGTGTTTGTGAATTGCGATCAGGGTATTCGCGTGCTCAACAGCTGCGATGCTCAGGTTTATAATAATACATTGGTGAACAGCACGGTATTTTTCGGGCGCAACGATAGAGGTATGGTTGAGAGCACTTATGGATGGAGTCATTCGAGCACGGGGCCGGATATCGACGAACGGGACGGGCATGTGTTTGTCAATAACCTGCTTACAATGGATGGAAAGTATCGCAGGCCGCTTATGGTTACTTGGCAGAAGAATAACTTGTGTGAGCGACTCACAAAGCCGCAATTGATAAAGCTCGATTATAATGTTTATGTGCGCGGCGGAGATAGGGCAGAACCGTTGATTTTTTGGAGTCCGGCGGCGGACGTTAATTGCCAGACGAAACTTAATTCGCCGGAGGAACTGCAGAAGCTGCATCCGGAATTTTCGGCCAACAGTCGTTACTTCGCCGGTTATAATGGCCCCTTATTCAAGTGTCCGGAACTGGGCGACTACCGGTTATTAAAAGCGTTTCCAGCTTCTTCTGCAGCAGCTTCTCTTCCAGATGAAATCAGGGCGCTTATTGGCCTGCCCAAAAAGGGTATGCGGTTTATCGGGGGATACCCTCCGCTTCGGTGAGCGTGTCTTAGATTTTTCTGCTATCGTAAGCCCAGTGTAAGATGGCCTGCCTTTGTTTTGGCCGGCAGTGAACATCACCTTTTTTGCAGTGTTTGCGAAGCTGGGCAATGTGCCGCTGTATCGCCTTCCATCTTTTGATTTGGCGGCGGTCGTCAGGACAACGTCTTCCCATATAGTATCTGCAATACCACTGGAACCATCCTCGGGGGTCCTCGTGGTAAATCCAGCCCTTGTCTATCCAGTAAGAGAGCGGCTGGGAGGCATTTATGCCGAAGAGGTTCAGTTTCGGGTCGTGGAAGTCGTGGCAGAGCTTTGCTTTTTTGAACCAGGATTTTGGAAACTCTTTTCTACAGTCGGTCATATATTTGCCGCCGAAAACGCCCAGTTCCAACATTTCCTTCGGAGTTAAATCGGGCTTGAAATCCGGGTCGAATTTCTTGCCGACGGGTGCGGTCAGGCGGTAGCTGTAGCCGGATTGCATAAGGTCATTAACGACGATTCGTTTCTTTCCCATAGCGGTAAGAGGTTATTACGGCGGGAGGAAAAAGTCAAGACGCTCATCAATTTCAATGCTTGCTATTTTTAGGGAAATATATACAATGTGGCGAGAATAGCGTTCAGCGTATAGGAAAATTGTGAAACACAGGTTTTTTGGAGGACATAAATGATTAAAGTTCTGATTACAGACAAGCTTGCACAGGAAGGAATTGATTTACTCAATTCGATGGAAGGCGTGGAAGCTGTCGTTAAAACCGGAATCAGCGAAGATGAACTGGCCAAGATTATCGGCGAGCACGATGGTTTGATAGTCCGCAGCGGTACTAAGGTTACTGCCAAGGTGCTGTCTAATCCGGGGAAACTAAAAGGCGTTGCGCGGGCGGGAGTCGGAGTGGATAATATCGACGTGCCGGCAGCAACGAGAAAAGGAATCCTCGTTATGAATACGCCGGGCGGCAATACGCTCAGCGCTGCGGAGCATACGGTGGCTTTAATGCTCGCAATGAGTCGAAACGTCGTCCCTGCGTGTAACAGTCTGAAGGGCGGGGCCTGGGACAGAAAAAAATATATGGGAAATCAGCTCAACGGCAAGGTGCTTGGGGTTATAGGTCTGGGCAGAATCGGTATGGCTGTGGTGAAAATGGCAAAAGGGCTTAATATGAAAATACTCGGTTACGACCCGCTTGCTGCGCCGGCTGATGCAGAAAAACTCGGTGTTGAAGTAATCGATAATCTTGAAAGAATCTTCAAAGAAGCCGACTATATCACTGTTCACGTGCCGAGAAACGAGCAGACGCTGAATATGATTAGCGCCGAGCAAATCAAGATGATGAAGCCGACGGTGCGGTTGGTTAACTGCGCCAGAGGCGGAATTATTAACGAAGATGCACTCTATAATGCACTTGCCGAGAAAAGAATTGCCGGTGCGGCATTGGACGTTTTCCCGAAGGAGCCGCCGGAAAATAACCGCTTCAAGGAATTCGAGAGTTGTCTTGTTACGCCGCACCTCGGCGCCAGCACGGAGGAGGCACAGGTAGAAGTTGCCGTCGAAGCAGCGGAAATTCTTGTTGAGGCCATCAAAGGCAAGGCGGTCAGAAATGCGATAAACGCGCCATCCGCAGCAGGCGCGATGCCGCCGGCTGTGAGCCAGTATGCAGAGCTTGCCCGTCGGATAGGCGCACTTATGAGCACTATTTCCACCGGCCGTATCAAGAAGGTCGGCGTTCAATATCGCGGCTCAATAGCCGATGCGGCGGTCGGACCGGTTACACTTAACTTTATAATCGGCTTACTGCAGCAGCACTTCGATATGCCTTTAAATATGGTCAATGTTTCCGTTTTAGCGAAAGAGCGGGGGATAAGCATCGACGAGACAAAGAATACGGAGGCAAAGGACGTCGCTGCAAGTTTCAGCGCTAAAGTTGTTACTGATAAGGTCACGCGGACCGTAACAGGGTCTGTGTTCGGAGAGAAACTGCTGCGAATAATCGAGCTTGACGGCTTCAATATAGAGATGACGCCGCAGGGAGCGGTGTTAGTCATCTTTAACGACGATAAGCCCGGAGTTATCGGGTCCGTGGGGACTGTTTGCGGCAAACATAAAATCAATATATGCACGATGGGCGTGGGACAGAAACCTGAGGAGCGAAAGGCTATTCTTGCCGTCAGTCTCGACAAAGAACCTGACGCAAAAGCCGTTGAAGAACTTGGCAAGCTTGATTTCGTGAATGAAATTTACGTTTGCAAGTTAGACTAATATGCCTGAGAAATTAATAATAAGTATCAGCGGGATGAGGGGCATCGTCGGCGAAAATCTTACTCCTTCAATCGCCGCTGAATACGGCTGCGCCTTCGGTAAATTTTTGAAAAACAGACACACCGGCGATAAGGGAAAGCTGTCAGTGTGCATTGGTCGGGATTCGCGGTCAAGCGGGGAAATGTTGAAATCGGCTGTAGCGACAGGGTTATGCAGCGTTGGAGTTGATGTGGTCGATTTAGGACTGGTAACCACGCCAGGCGTCGGTATTATGGTAAGAGGGCTGCAATGCAACGGCGGGGTCGTCATCACAGCTTCACACAATCCGATTCAATATAATGGAATAAAATTGTTACTCGGCAATGGTATTGCTCCGCCGGCTGATGCAGCAGAACAAATCAGGCAGTATTTTTTCGACAAGCACTTTGCTCTTGTCGATTCACTTAGTCACGGCAAAATAACTACCAACGAGCAGACCGATGCCACGCACATCGACAAGGTTTTGGCAGTAGCTGACGAGGAAGCAATCGCGGCGAAGAAATTCAAGATTGTTTTAGACAGTGTCAATGGTGCGGGGGGGCGGGTAACCAAAAAAATGCTTGCCAAGCTTGGTTGTGAAATTATCGCAATAAACGATGAACCGACCGGTATTTTTGCCCACAGACCTGAACCAACAGCCAAGAACTTAACCGGCCTTTGCAAGGTAGTAAAAGAGAAAGGAGCCGATATCGGCTTTGGACAGGACCCAGACGCCGACCGGCTGGCAATTGTTGACGAGGCAGGGACATATCTTGGCGAAGAGTACACACTTGCTCTGGCAGCCAAATACATTTTCAGCAGGGAAACCGGCAAAGCAGCAACAAATCTTTCAACGTCACGGATGCTCGATGACATTGCTAAAGAGGCTGGCGGTCAGGTCATCCGCACTGCTGTCGGCGAGGCAAACGTGGCTGCCGCCATGCTCAAACACAATTGCATCATCGGTGGCGAAGGTAACGGCGGCGTAATTGATTTGCGGGTCGGGCCGATACGCGACAGTCTTGTTGGCATTGCCCTTATCTTGCAATTGATGGCTGAGACGGGAAAGACGGTGGGACAGTTAGCCGGTGAAATCCCAGGCTATTGTATGAACAAAGAGAAATTCACCGCAGAGCCAACACAAGCCCGGCAAATCTTAGATTTGGCGAAAAAGACCTTTACCGATGCAAAACTTGATACCACCGATGGCTGCCGATTCGACTTCGCTGACGGGTGGCTGCATTTGCGAGCCAGCAATACCGAACCTGTTATGCGGGTAATAGTCGAGGCGAAAAATCGAAGTATTGCTCAAAAATATATCGATGCGGTTCTAAGTATCCGCAGGCAAATACCAGGCTAAGCCGAAAATGGACGACGACAAGCAAAAAATCGCCTCAAGACAGCTTCGAGGTGTTACGTATCTTAGTATAGCAGCCAACGTTTTTCTGATAGCCGGGAAGTTCACGGTAGGGTTCATCGCGGGCTCTCTTTCCCTCATAGCCGATGCCATTCATTCGGTATCGGATATGCTTACCGATGTGGCGGTACTACTGGGTCTTTATTTCGGCTCAAAAGAGCCTGATTCGGAGCACCCATACGGGCACGGCAAGCTGGAGACGCTCACGGCCATTGCAATTGCTCTGGGCCTATTAGGTGTGGGACTGGGAATGATATACTATGCGGCCCTTGATATTGCAAAGGGCAAGGTTACCCATCCTCGAAACTTAGTTTTGGTAATGGCGGTTAGCGCTATCGCCATTAAAGAAGTGGTCTATCGTGTTACGAAAGCAGCAGCGATGAAATATCACTGTCCGGCGGCACTTGCAAATGCCTGGCACGACCGGGTCGACGCTTTAAGCTCGGTCGCCGTCATTGTCGGGGTAGTTGCGCAGAGATTCGGATTTAGCTACGGCGACCAGGTTGCGGCTATCGGCATCGGTGTTATGGTCGTGATAGTTGCCACCGGGCTTATCGGGGACTGCCTCGGGGAACTAATCGAGAAAGCTGTTGACGAGGCGACGATAGGGCAGATTAAAGATATAATCTCGGCCAACGGACAAATCCGTCAATATCATCGTCTCCGAACCCGCACCATAGGAAGGCAGGTCTTTCTCGACGTGCATATTCTCGTCGACCCGCACTTGCACATAGCTGCCGCCCATGAGATAGCCAGTAATTTGGAAAAAGCACTGAATGAGCAGCTAAGCCGTCCTGCTAATATTACCGTTCACGTCGAGCCGGACATACCTGAACTTAGAAAATCGATTTAATAAAATCAGATTAATAATAAAAAGCTTTGCGAATTACTTCAATATAAAGTAACATAGTTTGCCTTTAAGAACTAATTTTAATGTTCAGAAGGGTTATCAAGTAATATGGCCCTAAAGAAGTTTTTCAATCCTGGGTCCGTTGCCATTGTTGGGGCGTCTCGAACAAAAGGCAAGGTAGGCTACGAGATTCTCAAAAGTATACTTGAAGGAGGATATGGGGGTAGTATATTCCCAATCAATCCGAATGCCGAGACGATAGAAGGGCTGAAGTGTTATTCAGACCTTGCATCTATCGGGGAGGTTCCAGAACTTGTGATTATTTCGGTTCCTGCCAAAACGGTTCCGGCGATTATGCAGCAGTGTGCGAAGATTGGGAGCAAAGCAGTTATCATTATTACATCCGGTTTCAAAGAGGTCGGGCAGGAGGGCAGAGAGCTTGAGCAGCGTATTATTCAGATAGCAAAGCAGGGGCGTATAAGGGTAATCGGGCCGAATTGCCTTGGGGTGATAGTGCCGGGGAATAAGCTGAACGCCAGCTTCGGAGGAGAGCTGCCTGCGAAGGGCGCGATAGGATATCTTTCACAATCAGGGGCCCTAATGGCAGCAATCCTCGATATGGCCAATGCCAACGGCATCGGTTTCAGTAAACTTGTCAGTATAGGCAATAAGGCAGACGTTAATGAGCTTGATGTTATAAGGGCACTTGCCGACGATAATGAAACACAGGTCATTGCGGGTTATCTCGAAAGTATTGTTGACGGCAATGCCTTCGTGAACCAGGCGGAGCAAATTTCACAATTGAAACCAATATTGCTGATGAAAGCCGGTGGGACATCAGCGGGAGCCAAGGCAGCATCGTCTCATACAGGTAGTCTCGCCGGCAGCGATATTGCATATGAATGTGTGTTCGACCGGGCCGGCATCATACGATGTAATACTATAAGACAGCAGTTTGATTATGCACAGGCCTTTGCAAACCAGCCGCTTCCTATAGGTTCGAAAGTAGCAGTAATCACCAATGCCGGCGGGGCAGGTATTATGGCGGCTGATGCTATTGAACAGCAGGGGCTTAGTTTTGCAAAGCTGGGCGATGAGACAACAAATAAACTGGCGGCCAAGCTGCCGGCTGCCGCAAATATTAGCAATCCCATAGATATTCTTGGTGATGCCTTAGCCGACCGTTATGAATTTGTACTTGATACTGTTCTCGATGATATCGAAGTTGATGTAGTTTTAGTACTTCTGACCCCTCAGGCAATGACCGAACCTGCCGCTACAGCGGAGGCAATTGTTAGGATAGCCAGCAAGAAGTCGGTTAAGCCGGTTTTTGCTTGTTTTCTTGGGGCCGGTAAGATTGCCGAAGCGGCAAAAGTACTTAGGAGAGGTAAGATTCCGCTATATGACGCTACAGCAGAGGCCGTCTCTACAATCAAGGCAATGACGGAATATCTGAGGTGGCGAACACGGCCAAAGCGAGTGGTAAAGTTGTTTGCCGTTAATCGCAGAAAAGTTGAAAATGTTGTAGAGAGGCATCTGCGGCGCGGGGTTCGGGAAATAAGCGAGAAGGATTCGAAGGAAATACTTGAGGCATACGGCTTTGTGACGCCGAAGGGTTCTATAGCAACTACGGCGCAACAGGCGGTAAATATAGCACAACAACTGGGATTTCCCGTGGTGCTGAAAATCTGGTCGCCTGATATATTACATAAGTCAGATGTCGGCGGCGTTAAGCTGGGCCTGAAAAGCGATACCGAAGTGATGGATGCTTTTGACCTGATGATGTACCGAATACCAAAACAGATGCCTGATGCCAACATTCTCGGTGTTCTTGTCCAGGAGATGTGCAGAGGTGGCAAAGAGGTCATACTGGGGATGCACCGCGACCCTCATTTCGGTCCATTGATGATGTTCGGGATGGGTGGGACGATGGTCGAGGTGCTAAAGGATGTGGCATTTTACCTAGCACCATTGACGGCTGAAGAAGCGAAGCAAATGCTTATCAACACCCGGACATACAGGATGCTTAAGGGTGTTCGCGGCGAAGAGGGAGTGGACATAGATGCGATAGCAGAGGGACTGCAGAGACTTTCACAATTAGTCACCGAATTTCCGCAAATTCAGGAGATGGATATAAATCCGTATGTTGTTGGCCCGGCAGGAACAACGCCAATTGCAGTTGATGCAAGGATAAGCGTAGAACAAATTTAACTTAGAAAGACGGCAATGCAAAAATTCGACTGGAAAGACAAGCACAAGGAGAAGATAACAACGGCAGCTCAGGCAATGAAGCTGATTAAGTCCGGCAATCATATATTTATAGGGACCGGCTGCGGTCAACCACAGCACCTTGTGGAAGCGCTGGTCAAGCATTCCAGCGGAATCACCGATGCTCATATAGTCCATTTGCTGACGATGGGGGCGGCCCCTTACGCCGACGAGAGGTTTCGTGAAAAATTCAAGATGAACAGTTTCTTCATTGCTGATAACGTTCGCGATACCCTCAGCAGGGGCATCGGAGACTACACTCCCATATTTCTCTCGGAAATACCGCACGAGTTTGAGCGCGGTAGAATACCGATAGATGTAGCGTTAATCAGCGTAACGCCACCTGATATAAACGGCTTGTGCAGTCTCGGCGTGTCGGTCGATATTGTGAAATCCGCTGCTGCCAATGCGAGGTATGTCATAGCGCAGGTGAACAGCAGGATGCCCCGAACGTTCGGGGACAGCTTCCTACATGTCAATACCATTGATGCGCTAGTGCCTTTTGATGAGGAAATTATCGAGACCACGATACCTGAGCCTAACGAGACCCTCCGCTGCATCGGTGAAAATATTGCACGACTTGTCGAAGACGGCAGTACCATTGAATGCGGTATAGGACAGATACCTCATGCCCTTGCCGAGTTTCTCGTGAATAAAAAAGACCTTGGTATTCATACTGAGATGTTCAGCGACTGGATTATAGGGTTGATTGAAAGCGGAGCAGTAACGTGTGCCAAAAAGACACTTAACCACGGTAAGGTTGTGGCGAGTTTCTGCATGGGCTCGAGGCGGCTTTATGACTATATAGACAATAATCCTCTTTTCGAATTTTATCCCACCGAATATGTTAATGACCCCTACGTGATAAGCCAGAACGAAAAAATGGTTGGGATAAACGTCGGTCTGGAAATCGACCTGACGGGCCAGGTATGCTCGGATTCGTTAGGCTACAGATTTTACAGCGGCATCGGCGGTCAGGTTGATTTTATTCGCGGGGCAGCCCGCAGCAGGGGGGGCAAGGCAATTATCGCGATGCCGTCTACTGCAAAGGGCGGGAAGTTAAGCAGGATTGTTCCGCATCTGACCGAGGGGGCCGGCGTGGTGACCACCCGTGGTGATGTTCACTATGTAGTTACCGAATACGGGACCGCCTACCTGCACGGCAAAAGCATTAGGGAAAGGGTGCTGTCGCTGATTAATATTGCGCATCCGAAGTTCCGGAAAGAGCTGATTCAGGCGGCGAAGGCCCAGATGTATATTTACGCTGACCAGATAGAACTTGATACCGAGAAGGTAATGTATCCGGAAGAGCTGGAGCGTTATGATACTTTACGCGACGGTACGGAGATATTTTTCAGGCCTGTACGTCCTACCGATGAAGCGGCATTGTCGGAGATGCTGTATTCGCTGAGCAGCAAGTCTGTTCGGACACGCTATATGACGCATACGATTGCTTTTCCTCATAAGGACGTGCAGCAGCTGACGAACATTGATTATTATCAGGACCTTGCCATTGTGGGGACGGTGCCCGGCGTTTCCGGTGAAGAAATAGTAGCCATTGCCCAGTATTTTCTCGAACCAAAAACCCAAGCAGCGGAGGTGGCCTTTATTGTGCAGGATGAATGGCAGCAGAAGGGAATGGGGACATTTCTGCTGGATTACCTTACTCAAATTGCGAAGAAACGCGGCGTAAAACGTTTTTATGCGAAGGTATTGCCGAGCAACAAGGCGATGCTGGCAATATTTCACAACTCCGGCTACAAAGTGAACACTGAATTTGACGGTGAGGTTTACAGCGTGACGTATGATTTGACGGAGAAAGAAAGGTAGAGGGCAGTCTTTCTTTGGGGACGAGAGAATTGGATTGTGGATAAAGAGCAAAAATTTCGTCTTTGGGTAGGTATCGTTGTTGTTGTTCTGATGGGGATTTTTCCGCCTACACCAATCGGTTGCGGTTATGTAGCTTTCTACGGCGGGTTAGGCAGGACACCGGGACCAGTATACTATGAATTTCATTATGGCTATACATTTTTGTTCAGTGCGAAAGCTTCAGGCATAGCGTTTAACAAATTGATTATTCAGTGGGGAACTGTAGGCGCTGTAACCTTTGGTTTGATTTATATCCTTGGGGAGAAAAAGCCAAAGAAACAGAATTTTTGTCTTTGGGCAGGTATCGTTGTTATTGTTCTGATGGGGATTTTTCCGCCTGGACGACATGGAATACCCCCATGGCTGCTAAGGTTCAAACTACCGCATTGTGGTTATACATTTTTGCTCAGTGCGAATGCTTCAGACATAGCGTTTAAAAAATTGATTATTCGGTGGGGAATTGTAGGTTCTGTAACCTTTGGCCTGTTTCATATCTTCAGGGGCAAAAAGCTAAAAGGCCAGCAGAAAGAACTTGAGTATTCAGAGGAATAATGGAAACGAAAAAAGCTGTTTTTATTTACTCAGAAGAGTTGGAGAAGTATCCGTATCCTCCTGAGCATCCGTTTAATACAATCCGTGCCAGAAGAGTCCGGGATATTATAAAATCAATGGGGCTTTTGTCAGGTGCGGGCAGAAGGGAAGCGGCACCTGAGCCGGCAGACAGGGTTGTTCTAAAGAAGTTCCACTCAGCGCGTTACCTGCACGTTTTGAAAGAAGCATCCAAAGGCAAATTTAATGTCGAAGCACTCGGTATGGGAATCGGCACGTCGGATTGTCCTGTTTTTAAAGGATTATACGATGGGGCGATCCTGGCAACCGGCGGGACACTGGTGGGTGCGAGGCTGATACTATCGGGCGAGGCAAATGCGGCGTTTAACCCGTCGGGCGGATTTCATCATGCTGGATCTGAGCAGGCATCGGGGTTTTGCTATATAAATGATGTGGTGCTTGCGTGTATGATACTGGCTGAAGGAGGGAAGCAGGTTTTATATCTTGACGTGGACGTTCATCACGGCGATGGGGTAGCATACGCTTTTTATGACCGGCGTGACGTGATGACTATATCATTGCACCAGAATCCAAGGACACTGTTTCCAGGAACAGGATTCGAAGATGAAATCGGCCGTGGGCAAGGGCAGGGCTATTGTGTGAATATACCTCTTCCGATAGGCACTTACGACGAAGCATATATGAAGGCATTTGAAGAACTGGTGTTGCCGTTGATTGGGGTATTCAAGCCGGATGTATTTGTTTTTGAGCTGGGGGCAGATGCCCTTGCAGGCGACCCGCTTGCACATCTGTATTTAACTAATAACGTTTATGTAGAAATCGTCAACCACCTGTTAAGTTTTGACAAACCTGTTCTTATGACCGGCGGCGGCGGGTATAATATCGACAATACTGTTAGGGCATGGGCGCTTGTATGGAGTATTCTGTGCGGTGCCGACAGTGCAAGTTATGGACCTGCACTTGGCGGTGTTATGCTCGGCAATACCGAGTGGCAGGGCGGCTTAAGGGACCAGGTGTTAGCTGTGAGCAGCCAGCAGCGCGAAGCAGTAATGCCGGCAGTAGAAAACATCATTAAGACAATTAAATCAACCGTGTTCCCTATCCACGGCTTGTAGTAATATCCTAATACTAAATATAGGGAGACACAGATGAAAAAGACAGATCGAATAAAGCTGAATTTGACAGTGGCCTGTGTTATATTTAGTTTTATCACCGGAGGAATCGTATCTGAAGGGGCTGAAAAGAGGGGGTATATTCCACATCTTCGCAGGCAGGCAGAAGCGACACAATTGATAGTTGACGGCAAGCCGTTTTTGATTCTCGGCGGAGAATTGGGTAACTCAACAGCGTCGAATCCCAATGGAGTCGGAATGAGGATGATGTGGCAGCAGCTTGCCAAATCGAATCTTAATACGGTGCTTGCGCCTGTTTACTGGGATTTGATTGAGCCGCGGGAGGGCAGGTTTGATTTCACTCTTGTTGACAACCTGATAAGGGGCGCCAGACGCCACAATATGCGTTTAGTTCTGCTGTGGTTTGGAAGCTGGAAAAACAGTATGTCCTGCTATGCTCCTTACTGGGTGAAGGAGGATTATGAGCGGTTTCCGCGGGCACGGGATAAGGCCGGCAGGGGGCTGGAAATGCTCACAGTCTTCAGCGAAGAAAACCTTATGGCCGACGCAAACGCGTTCGCATTGCTTATACGTCATATCCGCAAGATTGACGGGGGGAAGCGGACGGTGATTATGGTCCAAGTTGAGAATGAGCCGGGAATGATACCCGACGCGAGAGACCACTGCCCGGCGGCGAATGAGCAGTTTGATAAGCCGGTGCCGAAAGAGTTGATGGATTATCTGCAGGAGCATAAAGAATCGCTCATACCCGAATTTTACGAGGTATGGAAGGCAGGTGGATTCAAAACATCGGGGACGTGGGAGGAGATTTTCGGCAGTGGGCTTGGGACGGAAGAAATTTTTATGGCGTGGCATTATGCTCGGTATATCGGGCGAGTGGCAAAGGCGGGCAAAGCAGAATATGCGCTTCCTATGTTTGTGAATGCGGCGTTGATTCGGCCGAATTATAAGCCGGGGCAATACCCAAGCGCGGGGCCTTTGCCTCACTTGATGGACGTCTGGCGTGCTGGTGCTCCGGAAATTGATTTTCTTGCGCCGGATATCTATTTCCCGAATTTCGTCGAGTGGGTTGAGAAATATCATCGGTCAGGCAATCCTTTGTTTATCCCTGAGACGGGCAGGGGGGCAGAAAATCCGGCAAACGCTTTTTATGCAATTGGCAAACACGACGCGATAGGATTTTCGCCTTTTGCTATTGAGGGTATAGCCAGGCCGGATGGCGAACTTGCACAGGCATACGACATTTTGCGACAGTTGTCGCCTTTGATTCTTGAAAAACAGGGTATAGGTGCGATGACGGGCGTAGTGGCAGATTTTAATAATCCGAATCAGCAGGTGTGCCTTGGGGAATATAAGCTGAATGTAAAAATGGATGCTGGATGGGGAAAGCAGATTCAGCAGGGAATGACGGCGGGCTGTATTATTGTCTTAACAGGACCGGATGATTATGTGATAGCTGGCAAGGGGCTGGTGATTACGTTTGAACCGAATACGCCGGGAGACCTGATAGCAGGAATCGGCTCAATCGAGCGGGGCAAGTTTGTGAATGGTCGATGGAAGACGCAGCTCTGGCTAAACGGTGACCAGAGCCATCAGGGGAGACACTTGCGTCTGCCTATGGAACGTTACGAAATTCAACGCATCAAATTGTATCGCTACCGCTGAAATTCTTTTATTTTTTCACCGGCCCCAAAGGTAAAACCGTCTTGCCATAGCATTCGTTCAGGATTTGGGCAAGGCCGGTGTAAATGGCCGAGAAGCCGCAGAATGTGCCCTCGTAACCGGCTATTGTGCCCAGTTGGGCGCTGCCGGTAATGTCTTTAGCTGCCAGCAGCCAAAACAGAATTGCCAGCGACAAGAAAATCACCTGCAGGGCCCTGTTTAATTTCAAGGTAGCGATGAACATCACAAAGGTGAACAGCCCCCACATGAAAAGATACGCTGCCATCGCGTTGTTTGTCGCGGCGTCCGCTATCCCGAGTTTAGGCGCGACTATGAGCCAGACAAGCGTAAGCCAGAAAAAGCCGTAAGAGGTGAACGCCGTCGTACCGAACGTGTTGCCCTTTTTCCATTCCATTATTCCAGCGATAATCTGGGCGAAGCCGCCGTAAAATATCCCCATCGCAAGAATCATACTTCCCAGCCCGAAAAGCCCCGCGTTGTGCAGGTTCAGCAAAACCGTTGTCATCCCAAACCCCAGAAGCCCCAAGGGTGCAGGATTCGAGGTTTTGTCCTTTATCTCAACTGCATTTGTGGACATCCCTAAATCCATAATCCTTTCCTTTCTTGAAAACGGCTGGTTATTCCTTCAAACTGGTTTAAATATTATTTACCTCTGCCTTTCACAAGGTCCTCTACAACGTGCGGGTCTGCGAGAGTCGTGGTGTCCCCGAGGTTCGATATGTCGCCTTCGGCAATCTTGCGGAGGATTCTTCGCATAATCTTGCCTGACCGCGTCTTCGGCAGTGCGTGTGCAAACTGTATCGCTTCAGGAACCGCAATCGGACCTATTTCTTTGCGAACGTGCAGCATCAGCTCTTTCTTGAGGTTTTCGCTTTCCTGGATACCTTCCTTTAGCGTCGTAAACGCATATAAACCCTGTCCTTTTACATCGTGCGGAACTGGAGTAACCGCTGCCTCTGCGACCTTTTCGTGGCTGACGAGGGCGCTTTCCACCTCGGCTGTTCCGATGCGGTGTCCTGATACGTTAACGACGTCATCGATTCTGCCCATCAGCCAGTAATCGCCATCTTCGTCTTTTCTGCAGCCGTCACCAGTGAAGTAAATATCTTCATACATAGTGAAGTATGTATCGATGAACCTGTCGTGGTCTCCCCACATTGTTCGCATCATTCCCGGCCAGGGTCTTCTTATGCAGAGCTTGCCGCCTTCATTGATTGTACATTCGGAGCTGTCGTCTCGCAGAATGACGGGGTCAACGCCGAAGAACGGCCTATTTGCACTGGCTGGTTTTAGTGTATGCGCGCCCGGCAGGGGGGTTATCAGTATACCACCGGTCTCTGTCTGCCACCACGTATCGACTATTGGGCATTTGTTGCGGCCGATTTTTTCATAATACCAGATCCACGCCTCGGGGTTTATCGGTTCTCCGACCGTCCCCAGTATTCTCAAGGTGTTCAGTTTATACTTTGCCGGCCATTCCTCACCATACCGCATTAATGCACGAATAGCTGTAGGTGCTGTGTAGAAAATCGTAACGCCGAATTTATCGCAGACGTGCCAGAACCGTCCTGCATCAGGATAGGTCGGAACACCTTCAAACATCAAACTTGTTGCGCCGTTGGCAAGCGGGCCATAGACAATATAGCTGTGTCCTGTTACCCAGCCAATATCAGCGGTGCACCAGTAAATATCCTTATCGTGGACATCAAAAATAACCTTATGACTGAATGTTACGTGCAACAGGTACCCACCGGTTGTATGCACAACACCCTTTGGTTTACCTGTCGAGCCGGATGTATAAAGGATAAAGAGAGGGTCTTCGGCATTCATTTGCTCAGCATCGCACTGCTCTTTTGCCTTGGCCATTTCGTCAAGGTACCAGACATCCCTTCCCTGTTTCATTTCGCAGGACTCATTATCAACTTTCACTACTATTGCATTTTCAATCGAAGGTGTGCTTTGCAATGCTTCATCGGCAATCTTTTTGAGCGGTATATGTTTTCCTGCGCGCAGAGAAACGTTGCTTGTAACAAGCAATTTGCAGTCAGAGTCGTTAATGCGGTCTTTAAGCGAGTCTGCGCTGAAGCCGCCGAATACAACAGAGTGAATGGCGCCGATACGGGCGCAGGCGAGCATAACTACAGGAAGTTCGGGAACCATCGGCAGGTAAATAGCCACGCGGTCACCTTTTTTTATGCCTTTTGATTTGAGGACATTGGCGAATTTGCAAACTTCCTTATGAAGCTCTTCATACGTGAATTTCCTGACGGCGTCTTCCGCCTCACCCTGCCAAATAATCGCAGTTTTCTTTGCGGTCGGAGTTCCGAGATGGCGGTCAAGACAGTTATATGCGACGTTTAGCCTGCCGTCGGCGAACCAGGTATGCTCGATTTTGCGATTTTTTGTATCCCATGTGTATTCGAGGCTTTTAGTTGGTTCCTTGAACCAGGTCAGAGATTTGGCTTGTTCGAGCCAAAAGGTATCCGGGGCATTAAGTGATTGTTCCCACATCTGCTGATACTGTTGTTGACTGGATATGTGAGCATTGGCCTTGATTTTTGCTGGCGGGGGGAACGTTCGCTTTTCAACCATAAGAGAATCAATAGCTTTTTGTTTTTCTGCCATAATACTATTCCTAACAACTCTGAATTAACATACTTCTCATTGAACTAGGTTTTTCAGATAATAAAACCATTTATGCTAACCGGATTTATATAATATGTCAACTGATTTAATTTTATTTTTTTATTTGATTTTGATTTATTTGTTAATAGACTTGCCATTTATTAATTTTTAAGCACCATATGATATTTTTTTGAAAGGTTTGATATGAAAAGGATTTTATTAGCTACTATAGTGCTGCTGAGTGCGATCTCTTTAGTAACAGCGGCAGAAACAGAGCAGGGAACGGAACAGGAAAAGAAACTTGGCATTACTTACGAACAGCAGTATCACAGCAAATGGCTCAGCAAAGGTGCTGAAGCGTACGGCCAGCAAGGTGCTTTTTTTGAGATAATCGACCTTGACCTGTATGGAAGCGGTTTCGGTCTCCAGGTAATTCATCGTCATGCCATAGGCAGCGGCTATGTAAATAAGCAGAGGTTTGACTACAGACCGTATGTTAAGGGGGAATTTTTTAAAGAAAAACCTTATGCTATGAAATATAACATCGGGGTAGAATATGAGCATTACCCCCGTCTGGCAACCCACAAATCATTTACCAGTTTCGAGTGGATATTTGCTTTCTCGTGGCCTAATATTTTACCGAAAGGTTTCGTGCCGAGTTACATTGCCCATTACGAATACCCGGTGCACCACGACTACAGATATAATTACACCGGCTGGGTCCACCGTTTCAAACTTGACTATTATATGGATGTGCCCGAATTGCCAAAGCCGTTGTGTCTTTCCTCAGAAGTTGCCTACACCGACGGTCTCGGCGGCGCTTCGCACGACTGGTCGTATGCTACCTTTGGTCTTGGAACAAAGTTTGATATAACTAAGAATCTTACATTCTCCCCCGGAGTTTATCAGCAAATATCGATGGATAGGTCGGTCGCAAAGCGGAAGGATATAACATACTGCATATTAGGTATGAAATATAAGTTCTGAGATGATATGGTCTTATGTTAGTAAAACGGCCGGTTTGAACCGGCCATTTTCTCAGTACGCCTGGCGTGAGTCGAACACGCAACCTTCGGTTCCGTAGACCGACGCTCTGTCCAATTGAGCTACAGGCGCTTCAATGTTTAACCCGTTGTAGTATATTAACTTGCTACACATGCTGTCAATCCCTTTTTAGGTTTCCAGGTGGGTGCGCAACAAGTGTGCAACAAAATTGCTGGCCATTGTTGCATTCACAGCTCGGGCACGCTGTAACAAATCTTCGCGGACCGCCAGGTAAAATTGGCGAGTTGTTTCAAATGGTGTCGATATAAAGCTGACATTTGGAGGCTGTTCAAGATTTATTGGAGGCAGCTTAGATTCGTTAGTTCAAGTTGATGGATTCTGGTGAACGTTTCTCCGTCGACATTCGTCAATTACTGCTGATACATATAAGTCCTTTTTCAGCAAACACTTCTACCTCATCCACCATTAGCAAGGGCTTTGGGCTGTACAGTCGGATAAATTTCCCTTTTGTTGGTTGGAGCGCCCCAGCTATGGGTTTTTGTGAGTAATAATTGCATTCACTATGTGTCGATAATATAATATGTGTTTGGATACTGACAAAGGTGTCGGGTGTTTTAGAGGTTCAGGGAAGACCTGTGGCGGATAAAGTTGTAGGATATTGGTATTGTGAACGTGAAGTAAGAGCTTATAAACAGGGTTACATCACAAAAGCTCTTGTTAATAACCGTACAGTAATCCAGTGGGTTGAATGCCAGCTATGGGGGTGCTGATGGGAAGTAATTACATATTATTCCTGATATTGTTTTTAATTATCGTTAGTCAAAGCTGTGTTTTGCTTTTACTATTGAGATTGTTCAAAATGAAGCAAAAAATGCGCGATTTAACAGATGAAGTACAGCATTTAAAAGGTGAAACAAAAAGTTTCAAGGATGGAGTACACCAGTTAACAGACAAAACACGGCATTTAATAAATGAAGTCGAGAACCTGAAACTCTCGCAGGATAAGCTGAGAGATAGACTAAATGAGTCAGACAGAAAAAATGAAGAAGACCGCAAGACATTGAAAATGTTAATGATATCTGATTTACATAACGATATCGATACTCTTGATAAAAAGGGCAATCTTGACGAAAAGTTACACATATTGCTGGACCGTGTTAAAGAAAATGTTTCGAAAATGGAAGATGTATAAAAGAAATCGTTTTAATAGTTGATCTTTTGATATGCGTCCACCTTTAAACCACACGGACAACATAGCAGTCCAAAAGGGGTACTCTAAGAAATTAGAGGCCGTTCAACACGCCGTTAAAAGTAAAAAAAATATTGTCGTTGTAACCGATTCATCATTTAAAAGAGAAATACTTTTTGGCTGGGATACTGTAAGTGTATTAAGAAAATTAGGTTATGCAATCAAGCATTACAAACTTGAGCGTTTAGGCCAGGAGAAAGCATTTCCCCTGTCAATACCCGAGCATTCCACCGTGTTATACGCCATAAACGGAGACCCCGAAAAGATCTCAACTTGTATTGATGCCATAGGCAACCATTCTACAAGCCAATACAACATCATCTTTGACTGCTGGCAAGAAAACAATACACATCTTGATTCGGTTACCAATTTATCTTTCCTTGACTTGATGACAAAAGTCTCTGCTCGGAAAAATTTTTATGGCTCTGAGAGTGTTAACGTTGAAAGCAAAGGACATGTTATTCTGGTAAATCCCAAGGGATGGCAAAAGGAAAGTACTAATCTTGGCCTGACATTAATTGCCGGTGCTTTGAGGATGTTCGGATTTCGGCCTGTCATTTTCGATTTGAACTTGCATAGCTACACCGACGAAGAACTTAAAAATGAAATCGAAAGGCTAAAGCCGCTTGTCATCGGGTATTCGGCCAAAACCGCAACGGTCAATGAGGCTGTTCGCTTGTGTAAGTATCTCAAAGCATACTTTCCCCAGACCAAAATGATAATCGGCGGTCCGCACGTTACTTTATGTGGCCATACTTTGCTGAAGGAACAGGACGTTTTTGATGCCGGGGTTCTTTCTGAAGCGGAGGTAGCGGCGGCCAAAGTTTGCTTGCACTATGCTGCAGGGCTTTTGCCTCATGATGCAGAAAATGTGGTTTACAGACAGGATAATGAAATCGTAAAGAATTCGTTCGTACCGCCGCAAGACATCGATTTCCCTTTTTGGCCGGACTTCGATTGCATCCACGGTTTTTCATGGGAAGGATATCGCTATCCGATTGTTACTTCACGCGGATGTCCATTTAACTGCGTTTACTGCTGTGTTAACAAACTCACCGGGGACAAGAGATGGCGCAGCCGGAACCCAGAGCATGTAATTGCGGAGCTTGAGTACGTCAAAGCAAAACATAACATTACACAGTTCGAGATATGGGACGACAATTTCACGCTCGATATTAACAGAGCGAAAGAAATTTGTCGTCTGTTAATAAAAAAGGACATCGGACTTTCGTGGTGGTGCCACAATGGAATCAGGGCAGACAAAATTGACGAGGAATTAGCCGGTCTTATGAGGGAAGCCGGCTGCACCAGTATCGCTTTCGGCATCGAAAGCGGTTCACCTGCTGCCTTCGAAAACATAAAAAAAGGCGAGTCACTGGACGATATGGTGCGTGCAGTCAAAATCGCAAAGAGGGCAAGGATCCAAACCGTAGGGTATTTTATCATTGGTCTGCCCGGCGATGACCTGGAATCATTTATTAAAACCGTTGAGTTTCAACGCGGATTAAACCTGGACCATTTTACATTCGGCATGTTAATTCCTTATCCTCAAACAGAATTGTGGGATATTATCCATCGCGAAGGCAGGATGCTTCTGGATGTAACACAAACGCAGCATTTTTCCGACGACATTGTGCCTATTTCGTTCGAGCTTCCAGCTTTCCCTGCAGCGGATATGATAAGAGCTTATTACATCTCAAGATATTATGAGCTGTACGCATATCTTAAGAAGCGAACCAGGGCCGCCCACATTATATTTGACCTGGAAGAATCAGCCCACAAATATCTTTTCGGTCTATTGCTTGTGATACCCGATAAACCAAATATACGCATCGATTGCATAAACATTAAAAACAATTTAACTGGGCAGCAATACAACGAACTTGGACAACATATTCGGTCAAACCTTCATTTTCTAACAAGTCAAAGACTAGCAGTAAATTGGGACCAGCAGAGGAAACGTGTTCACATAACCTCTCCAACATCTGAGAAAAAGAAATTACTGTTCCGGGAAAGGCTGTTTGTGTTTGACCCAGCGAATATGCTGCACCCAATAAAACTGGAAAAGAGTCTTTACGATATCATAAGATATCCCACGGGACACGGAATAAAGAATATTGGAATAAAGAAGATTGTTCCCAGGATTTCTAATTATATAAGGACGATAATCCCGCGGACGGGTAATTTGTTAAGAGCAATTAACTTCAGAATGGGAGAAGCTATAACTTCTATTCTTTTCCGAAGATTAAAAAAATATCTGAAAGACATTGGTTTACCATGTGCTGGGAGCGCTACCGTCGGGCAGTTTGCAGCAGACTACAGTGAGAAGCTTGATAAAAGCAGTTCTGCAATGAAAATTCTTCACGTTTGTGACTGGTATACCCCTATAGGTGGTGCGGAAAAACTTATGTTTGATACACTTGCTGCGCTGGAGACACAAGGCCATGAAAACATTATGGTAATTAACAAAAACCCTTCCCAGACACTTACAGGAAAGAGGCCAGAATACCAAGTTGACAATATTGAGATTAATCTTGTATATTTTCGGCCGTATGACTATGTTCATATTCACAGAGCCAAAAAGCACATCAAAAAAATTATCGACCAGCATAAGCCGGACGTGTGCCATATACATAACTGTCAGAACCCATATTTGATAAAATTTCTATTAAAGACAATTCCATGCGTTCGTTCTATTCATGACCCAAGGCTTTATTGTTTTACACAGTGGCGTCTTTTACCGGATAAGAGGATATGTCCTTATCCACTTGGAGAAAAGTGCATGGAAAATAAGTGTCTTTCAGAAGGTAGGAGACCTCAGACTTTTTTTGACAAGATGTCACCCTTTGTATTTAAGAATTATCTACTGCACAGAAAGATGCCAATAATTATTTTAGAGAGTCAAGCTCAGATAAACTGTGTTCTGGAAAATGGTTATGAAAAGAAACAGATTGCCTGGCTGCCTAATTTTACACCCGTCAGAAGCGAGCAGGAGGTTACTGAATTTAACAGTAAATACTATAATCCTGATGAGAATCACGTTCTTTTTGTTGGCCGAGCCTCTTATGAGAAAGGGGTAGATGTTGTACTCAATGCTGCTGTACTCGTTAAAACACCGTGCACAATTCATGTTCTTACAGCTGGGCCTTATGTGAAGCATATAAAGGAACGTGTGAGAAAAGAAAAGCTACGAAACGTAAAAATCATTGGAGCCTTATCTTATGATGAGACAAGAAAATATTATGCTAAAAGTGATGTCGTGCTTATCCCTTCTGTATGGATTGAGTCTTTCTGTCTTGTGGGGCTGGAGGCGATGGCAAACAGAAAGCCCGTCATCGGTTCGAGGATAGGTGGAATAAAAGACTGGCTTGTGGACGGAGTTACCGGGTATCATTTTGAGCCCGGAAACGCCTCGGAGCTTGCATCCAAAATCGACAGTCTTTTGTGTAATAAATCCTTAGCTATTCAGATGGGGGAAAAAGGTTACGAGAGGGTTAAAACGCATTATAATAAAACCCTTTATATTGAAAGGCTTGTGGGAATTTATCAAAAGGCCATCAAAATATGTACATGAGGTACGCACTACTTAAGTCGCCATACAAGATTTCAATCAGGCAGGAGGAAGTCCCTTCGCCGGATGAAAACCAGATAAGAATTAAAAGTGCCTTTTGCGGAATCTGCGGGACAGACAGGATTATGGCCAGAAAAGGTGTTAAACGGTGGTCCCGTTTCGGCCATGAGATTTCTGGAACTATCGATAAGGTAGGTAAAAATGTTGAAGGATTCAAGCCCCGCCAAAAGGTCTCAATAAAACCTGGTGCTCCCTGTGGTGTCTGTTCATTTTGTGCAAGCGGTCTTTATAGGAAATGTTCAAATATAGTCGTTGCAGAAGGCGGTTTTTCAGAATATCTGGTTGTTGACCCCAGGTCAGTTGCAACCGCTAGCGAGGAGGCGGAGCTTAAAAGCCTGTCATTGACCGAGCCGCTTAATGTTGCACTTGATATTCTTCAAACGGCACAGGTGCAAAAAGGTGATTCGATAATCCTTTTTGGCCCTGGGCTGATAGGCCTTCTTGCGCTTTATGTTGCAAGATCCAGAGGAGCCCGGCCCATTGCACTTATCGGCAGAAATTTTTACAAGCATCTTGAGCCCCATCAGAAAAATCTGGATGCACCTTTTATCAAATATGACCCGAACACCGGATTTTTCAAATCTGCCCCAGAGTCGGATCTGGCAACTCCATTGCATGAGGTATTGTCGCAAAGAGCGATTTCGAGACTCGTTGTCATTCATACAGCCCCTCCTCACTTTATTGCCCAATATGCCTCTTTTTTGCCGTACGAAACAACTATTGTCAATATAGGGCTTGCATCTGAATCGGGATTTGTTAGAATACGGTTAGATATGCGTGAGCTTATGTATAGGCGAATCAGCCTGCTATCTTCTTTCGCAGTGCCATCGCTCTTTTTTAGTGAGGCTATTGAGTATTTATCGAACGGCTTAATTAATAGTGAGCTCTTTATCGATAAAGTTATTAAGTTGGAGCAATTGCAGAGAGAAATAAGGCCGTTTAAATCCGGCAGAAAAAACCTAAAAGTTGTCGTCGAACTGGACGGAACCGGAAAAAGACAATGAAAATCGGATTTTTTACTCCCCGATATTATCCTGTTCACGGGGGGACGGAAGAGTATGTTCAACAGATGGCTGAGTACTGCATCGGCCAGGGTGATTCTGTCCACGTCCATACCACCACGGCTTATGCTCTTCAAGCTCTCATTTCTCCGGGCTATGACCAGCTTCCTTCAGGCGAGAAAACCATAAACGGCATTTGTGTTTCAAGGCATAAAGTATCCCACGTACCTTTTCGTCGCTACTGGGGCAATCTGCCATATCGATTGAATTTGCTGCCTCAAAAATACAAAGGTTATGTGAATCCCGCCACTCCGGTCGTTCCTTCCATGTTGAAGCTAAAGCTGGATTACGACTTAATACATTCGGGAGCGTTTCCATACGACTTCGTAAATCTTACGGCCCTTAGGCTTGCAGAGCGAAACAACATTCCTTTTGTCATTACTCCTTCTTTGCACTTAGGAGACCTTGAGGATCCAAACGACTCCATCAGACCTTACTATACACAACCATATCAAATCGATGTAATAAAAAGCGCCGAAGGATGCATTGTTCAAAGCAGCGTAGAGAAAGAGTTCCTGATTGGAAAAGGGGTAAGGGAGGACAAACTGCATCTGGTCGCCCAGGGGATTAACTGTGAGGACTTTGAAGACCATAATCCGGAGATCTTCAGAAAAAAGTATAGTATTCCCAAAGATGCTTTTGTGATTGGCCATTTGGGAAATTTGAGTTTTGAAAAGGGTTCAATCGACCTCCACCGGACATTTACACGTTTGAGAAAGGAATACCGTGACATATACCTGGTTTATGCAGGAGCTACGATGGATTCCTGGGAGAAGTATATTTCATCATGTCCGAAAGATTCAAATTTCAGAAATATGGGGGTAATCAATCATAAAACAAAGGAGGAGTTTTTCAGCTCGATAGATTGTTTCTGTCTGCCATCTCGAGTTGAGGCCTTCGGAATCGTTTTTCTGGAAGCGTGGCGATATGGAAAGCCGGTTCTGGGGTATAGAGCCGGTGGCATACCGGATGTTATTGATAACGGTAATGACGGTTTTGTTGTGAAAGCAAGCAATCCTGACGAATTGGCCGAAAAAATAATTCTTTTATATAAATCGCCCGAGTTGGCCCAGGCAATGGGGAATAAGGGATACGGGAAACTTGGCCGGAAATACCGTTTAGACGATATTAATCGAAAGCGTTACGAAATATTTCAAACATTGGCTAAAAATGGGCGTTAGTTAATGATTGAAGTAAAAGACAGCCCTGTAAAGACGCTTGTCAACCCAGTGCATATAATCCGCTCTTTGTATTCAAACAGGGAGCTAATTTTGCAGTTTACGAGTCGTGAGGTCTCAGGGAAATACAAAGGCTCATATCTGGGAATATTATGGTCTTTCATAACGCCACTAATTATGCTGTGCATTTATACTTTTGTCTTCAGTTTTATTTTCAAAGTCAGATGGGGTCTTGAATCTTCTGAAGGTAAATTACAATTTGCTTTTATTTTATTTTGTGGTTTAACTATCTTTAACATATTCAGTGAATGCGTTACAAGGGCACCTTTTTTAATAATCGGCAATCCAAGTTATGTTAAGAAGGTGGTTTTTCCTGTTGAAATACTGCCTATAAGTGTATTGGGGGCTGCTTTGGTACATTATTTGGTCAGTTTAGCCGTTTTAATAGCAGGTGTTTCTGTGTTTATAGGGCTTCCTTCAATACACGTATTGCTGCTTCCCCTTATATTGCTGCCGTTGTCTCTTACATGCCTTGGCTTATCATGGTTTTTGGCATCTTTAGGGGTTTTTATACGAGACATCGGAGCCAGTATAAGTTTATTTACACAAATATTGCTTTTCTTAACTCCTATTTTTTACCCCCTCTCTGCCATACCCCGAAAGTATCAGGTTTTTATCAAATTAAACATTTTGTCGTTTTTTGTAGAGGGGGCTCGGGATATTATTATTTTTAAAAGGACCTTTAGTTGGCAATGGTGGTTGGCCTCTATGGTTGGTTCACTGGCTGTTTTTCTGGCAGGTTATGTTTGGTTTATGAAATCCAAAAAGACATTTGCAGACGTGGTTTGATGAATGAGTTAGCAATATCAGTTAAAGGTGTTTCCAAGCGATACGAGATTTACGAAAAGCCTATCGACAGGCTCAAGCAATCCCTGTTCCGCGGCAGAAAACAGTTTTACAGGGAATTCTGGGCCTTAAAAGACATTTCTTTTGACCTGTCCAAAGGCAAAGTGCTCGGAATTATAGGGATGAACGGCGCTGGAAAGAGCACCTTACTGCAGGTTCTGGCGAAGGTGCTGCACCCAACCTCAGGAAAAGTTACAGTCGGAGGAAATGTAATGTCGCTGCTTGAGCTGGGCAGTGGGTTCAATGCCGAATTTACAGGCAGAGAGAACATCTATTATTACGGCATGTTAATGGGACAGACGAAAAAGCAAATAGAAACGAATATCGACAAAATAATTGATTTTGCCGACATCGGCGATTTTATAGACCAGCCTATCAAAACATATTCTGCCGGAATGATTATGCGCCTTGCTTTTTCCGTCATAACAAACAGTAACCCTGATATACTGCTTATTGACGAGGTTATGGCTGTAGGTGATATCAATTTTCAGATGAAATGCATGCGGTGGATGCAGGATTTTTCGGCTCAGGGTGGCACGATTTGTATTGTAAGCCACGACCTAAACTTAATAGCCAACAAGTCCGACCATGTAATCCTGCTGAAAAATGGATGCATCGACAAAGCGGGCCAGCCACGGGAAGTCGTTCAAAAATTCCGATACGAGGTGTTCGAGTGTAAGCCGCAAGTTGATAACACTTGGATAAAAGACCGGTCTCATATCAAACAAAAGGGAACAATTGCCCCTGCAACACCAAGGAGAGGAAACGGCAAAGCCCTAGTAACCAGAACTTTGGTAAATGGGCACGAACTAACTGAGGAAGTTTTCTTAAAGCAGCAAGAGCCGGTCGAGGTTGAAATCGAAGCTGTTTTTTCCGAACCGTTCAAAGATTATTCATTCTGTCTCGCTATTGTAACTTCAAAAGGTGCTGATATATTTACCATTTCGTCTAGGCTTACGGAAATCTCTCATCCACCTATTATACCGGACGAACCAATTACGTGCTATATGAAGGTTAACCCAAATTTGGGGCCTGGAGAATACTACATACAGGTGGGCCTTGCAAATGTGCAAAGCAAAGCAGCTGCAGAACTACTTGATGTTATAGATACACATACAAAACTAACAGTCTTGGGAACATCACAAAATTTCGGCATTGTCGATTTTCCGTATACGATTAATTTCCCCATTAACTGTCCATTACGAAAATAATGAAATATCATGCTGCTGAGAAATAAAACCAACATCACCACACTTGAAGAACTGACAGATTCATACGACAGGTTATATCAAGGCTTTTTGAGGGAACACTCAACCAAGCTCGAAGCCGAGTTCATGCTAAGCCTGATTAAACCGGAATCGGGACGGACGCTGCTGGACGTATCCTGCGGGAAAGGGGATTTGGTAGCCATGGCATGTAAAAAAGGTTTAAATGCCGTTGGAATTGAATTGTCGGGCAAAGCTCTGGAGCTTGCCAAAAAACAATATCCTGACTGTGAGTACATTCGGGCAGATGCCGAAAATCTGCCATTTGAAGATAATGCCTTCGATTACGTGATGAACCTGGGCAGTCTCGAGCACTATCTAAATCCGGAAAAAGGATGCAAGGAAATGGCCCGAGTCCTCAAAGATGACGGAACAGCAGTAATCCTTCTTCCTAACAGCCATGATATTATAACAATCTACCATGTTTATCGTTTGGGTACAGGCCCAAATGATATGCAGGATTACGAGAGATTCGCATCGCGGAAAGAATGGCACAATTTTCTCGAAGAGCACGGTTTTGAGGTTATTGAAACCCACAAATTTGACCGAAAACTGCCAGCTAAGCCTTTTGCGTGGTTTAGCTTTTTTTACAATTTATTTATCGGCAGGATACCACTAAATTTGTCTCGTGTTTTTATATTCGTTTGTCATAAGAAAAAACATGAATAATACCATTAGAATAGGTTTTCATCTTGTATTAAATGCAGTGGATATCAGTTACTACTACCCATTAGCTTTTTCGTATTTGAAATCCTATTTAGAAGCATACTTAGGGCACTCCTTTGAAGCAGTATTGTTAAACTCTCTGGAATCTTCCATTGCAGACGCTGTTGATATCTTATGTCTCTCCGTTTATTCACAGGACTTTGACGACGCTAAAATCATCACCGACAAATTTAAAAAGCTCAACTCAAACCTTATAATTATACTTGGTGGCCAACATATAACACACTTTCCCGAAACTCTGCCTGTATCCGTTGACGTAGGTGTCATCGGTGAAGGGGAGATAACGTTCCTGGAGCTGATGAGACTATACGCCAAAGATAAAAAGTTAGCTCCTGAAGCCCTAAAGTCGATTGACGGCCTTGTTTTCCGCGATTCTTCAGGACGACTGATTCAAACGGAACCACGACAGTTGATAGAAAATTTAGATACCCTCGCACTGCCGGACCGTGATTGTTATCCTGATGACAAGGCCCCCTACCTGTTTACGTCGAGGGGATGTCCCTACAGATGTACATTTTGTTCCTCGAGCGAGTATTGGAAAAAAGTACGATACTTCTCCGCTGAGTATGTATGTAACGACATTAAAAACATCTGTCGAAAAAAAACCGACCTGAAACTGCTTGGGATCTGGGATGACTTATTTGTAGATAATCGAACCCGATTAAGGGAAATAAGAGATATTTTGCACAATGATGGAATTTTCCAGAATGCCAGTTTTGAGATGGCATGTCAGATAAGAGCACATTTGGTAGATGAAGATTTGTGTAAACTACTACAGCAGCTACACATCACTTCTGTAAGCTTCGGGTTCGAATCAGTATCCGACAAATTCCTCAGTATGCTCAAACCCACAGCGACGGTGCAAAATAATTTGGACGCTCTCGAATTACTTAAAAGGTTTAATTTGCCGGTATGTTGCTCTTTTATCATAGCGGTGCCCGGTGAGACGGAAAAAGATGTAAGGAACACGTACGAGTTGATACTGGACCTTATGTCGCAGGATAAACTGGTGGAGCCACACGTTAATTTTCTAATGCCTATGCCAAACACTATCTTCTGGAAGGAAGCCGAAAAAAAAGGACTCATTGACGTAAAGAATATGCGGTGGTCTCGGCTGCGCTATTTCTGCAACTTCAGAGATTCAATATACAAATCTCCAAAGGAATGGGCATCGACTCGGCTCAAAAATAACAGCATATATCTAAATGAAGATTATCTCAAAGAGGAAAGATTACTTGAATTGATTGTCCACTATGAGAATAAAATTATCAGGGAAATGGAGGAAAGGAGAGCGCAAGCAAGACCTCCTTACCCGCATTATGTCTATATAGACCTTGCAGACAAAAACAATGCTCATACTCTTATGATTGATAAGGTCGGGGATGGCAGTTGTGTGCTCGAATGCGGCTCTTTGGGCGGACACACGACGCGAATTCTTGCGCAAAAAAAGTGCACCGTAGACTGCCTTGAGATAGATAAAACCGTAGCATATATGGCGTATCAATTTGCAAGACGCGTTTACGTCGCAGATTCGGAGGACGCCAATTTCCTGAAAACCCTCGAAAATTCCAGTTACGATTTTATTATATGCGGCGACATATTAGAACATTTAAAGCGTCCAGCCGACTGTCTGATGCTGCTTAAGGAAAAACTAAAGCCGGATGGTAAAATAATTGTCTCTATCCCAAATGTTACTCATGGGAGCATAAGGCTTAAATTATTAAAAGGTAGATTTGAATATGAACAAAGCGGTTTGCTCGATCGCTCCCACCTGAAATTTTTCGATTTTTATTCTATGGTTGACCTTTTTAATAATGCCAAATTGCATATCGATTCTCTTGATGTTGTTAGGATTCCTCTTGAATATCCAATGGCTAATATCGACCTTTCTGAATACAAAGCCGCCGTAATCGAAGAAATTAAACAAGACCCAACATCTGACGTTTTTCAATACGTCATTTGTATAAGTAATATGACCAGTTTAAATGATATAAATAACGCAGATTTACTCTACAACCAGCTTTTTCCTCCTTCTGCCGCACCTATACCTATTGCAGCTTGTGTTCCGCATAAACATTCTCCAGCAGCTAATAAATCGGTATTATCCAAAATCAAAGAGCAAATAAACAGTTTAATTTGCTCTCTTACAAAAAAGGAAAAATGAATGTCTTTCAGTACAGCATTATTAAAGTTGCATTCCCAAAAAGGCAGACTTGAAAGGGCCAAAGCAGTTTTTGAATTGATTGTCAAGAAGACCTCGAAGTACAAACTTGCATCCTCTTTCTTACGAAAAACAAACAGCTTGCTAAGTTTGCCACCTAATCACAACTCGCTGGACATAAACGCGGTGGAAAATAAACAGTTAAATGAGAAGGAAAGGGACAATTGTGAACTACATTTGAATTCAACCCCACAGGTACTGGAGATTGGCACCACAAGTGTATGCAACGTTACTCCCCCCTGTGTCCAATGTCCTAAGCATGTTAATCCAAAACCGGGGGACGCACATCATATCCCCAAGGATTATATTAAAAGAATCGCGCCATTTATTCGCAGAAGTGTTTGGCTTTCATTACACGGCTTTGGAGAACCGCTAACGTGTCCTTATTTATTCGATATATTAAAGTACGTAGAGTACGATAATACAGTAAGGTATTTTTGCACAAATGGTTTATTACTAACAAGAGAGATTAGAGAAAAAATTTTATCCAATAAAATAAGTAATATTAGTTTCTCTTTGGATGCAGCGACCGCTGAGACATACAAAAAGATAAGACACCACGACTTCGGAGGAGTAATCAGAAACATAAAAGATTTGGTCAACGAACGCAATGCAAGAGGGCTCAAAGTACCTGTTATATCAATCAACATGACCCTTATGCGCGAAAACATCAAAGAAGTGCCGGAATTTATCAGACTGGCAAAGCAATTAGATGCAAACGTACACCTCTACCATTTAATTAAAGGACCTTCATATCGATACAAATGGTTTGATTATGAATCCCAGCATTGCTCAAATGAGCCTAAAATTCATGATTTGTATGTTGAAGAAGCATTCAAGGTTGCAGAGGAAACAGGGGTAGAAGTTATTTTCATTGGCAAACGGAGCCTCCTTAAGAAAAATCCTGAAATATTCAGCATAAAAATTCCTTCTGATAATCAGCCGGATAATCATCGGAAGATTTCGAATGGAATATATACCCCAATCAAGATTGGTGGAAAACGCTTCTTCTGCGACTTGCCCTGGAATCACTTGTCAATTGATGAAGATGGCAGTGTACGCAGTTGTTGCTGGCAGGCAGCTTCTCTTGGCAATCTAAAGACATCCTCAATCTGGGAAATTTGGAATGGTAAAATTATCAAGGAAATAAGAAAATCAACTGCCGAAGGAATTCCTCACCCTATCTGTAATTACAAAAACTCTGAATGTCCCTATGTTTTAGCTTTCACTTCTTTAGATAAGTAGTCATTACAGTTGTTTCCACTAGTTCCGGTTATGAAAAACAACGCATGTTCTAATTACCGTATACCTATGAGTACCTTGAAGGGCCTGTACCAGCTTATAGGTAGCCAATCTTTTTGGTGTGGAAGTTCTATAATTTTTTGGAACCCGAGTTCTCGCAGACCTAACTCGATTAAAGGACGTGAAACAGAAGTGGTGCCGTCGAAACATATCGGAAAAGTGAAATGCTTGAAATGCGTTCGAGGCTCTCCATGATAAGTAATGCGATAGTCTGGATTATCGTCGATTGCTGTAAATAGGAACAAAAGCTTTTTTGTTATAGACCCCAAAAACGCCAAGTAATAGGTAGGATCGCTCAAATGCAACATGATCGCTGATGATATTACAATATCTGCTTCCACCGCATTGGGAATCTTATGTGTCATCATATCATAAGGCTCACTTATAAATTCGACAGCATAGCCGGTAATCTCATTGAGCAATTCGTACGATTTATGAATCGGCGGGTAGTCGAGATCATAGGCGACTGCTCTTTTAGCACCTCTCTTAAGAAGTTCATACAGGAAGTAACCTTGACTTGCTGCAGTATCCACGACAGTTAAATCCGACAGTGGACCGGCAAGATTACAAATCGAATTAATCCAGTCATTGTACATTCTTCTCATTCTGCCATTTGCCTCGGTAAATCGGTCCCAGTCCTCGAAGCAGACATTGTCTTTCTCCATCATGTATTTGCCAGATTGATTAATCCAATCATCAGCGGTACCTGTACAACAATTATCAGAAAGAATGAAAGGCTGATAGCTTACGATCATATCAGTCATTATTTTTTTTAGTTCATCAATTTGGTCTATTGTCGGGTTATATTCTCTTAAGTCCATCGTAATTTCCTATGTAAAAAAGTACTGTATTTATTCAGCCGGGTGCAGCGAACCTATTATAATCATTTACTTCTTTATAATAAACCACTTTGAGTTGTCCTTTTTGTGATTTATGTAAAGCTTCCAATTTTTACTACATTATACTAACATATTGATAGTTCACACAAATTATGATATACAACTACTCTTTGCTGTTCAATTTTAATAGGAAAAATAAGTCAATTATTAAACACCATAAAATGAGCGCAAACAAAGTCAGTTTTATTATACCCTCGTATAATGGCTATGATCTTTTGAAGATTCTTTTGCCCTCGTTATATGACATCGTCTCAAGAAGGAAAATAGTCACCGAAATCATTGTTGTCGATGATGCAAGCACGGACAGTAGCGTTGCTGAATTGGAAAAACTGACTTTGCCTGTAAGAATTATTAGACGGGGTAGTAGAGGAGGTTTTGCAAAGGCCTGCAACGAAGGGGCAAAGTCCGCATCTGGCTCATTTTTGTTCTTTTTGAATAACGATATGACTTTTGAGGCTCAAAAAGAATTTCTAAGCCCGATTATGGAGCATTTTGATGACAATGATGTATTCGCAGTGGCACCGAGTTCACTGACTCACTGGGATAGGAAATTATTTGATGAGACTCCAACCATAGGGAAATGGGAAAAAGGTCTTTTGAATATTTTTCAGCCGGGATTTACACACAATAACAATAGAGGTCTTTTCTACACATCCGGCGGTTGTATGTGTGTCAGAAAAGATAGATTTCTTGTGCTGAGTGGATTTGATGAGCTTTTCTCCCCTTTTTATTTTGAAGATGTTGACCTTTGTTGGCGAGCCCGTAAGAGAGGATGGAAGACACTCCACGAACCTTCCGTACATATTTATCATAAGGGGCATGAAACGATAAACAGGCTTTATAGCCCTCTTGAAAGCAACGCCATTTACTGGAAAAACTGTCTTCTTTTTATATGGAAAAATATCGATGACCAACAACTACGTAAGGAGCATTTCGACCATCTAATAGATAATATCTATGAGAAGTCCAGACAGGGCGAGGCTGTTCTTTTGGGCTGCAAATTGGCGATGCGTATGTTCAGTTCTCAGAAGCATAAAAAAAGTATAGAAGAAGTCGATGACAGAGAGTTATTACTTATTGGCCGTAACGAGTAATGTTTATCTTGCGCAAGAATGTTCCCTTATTGAGTTGAAGCTTCGGACAAATGTTCATCAGCAATCGAGGTGGTTGCAGCCTTAATAACTTCGATAGAGTGCACGTTGACGCCAAGCTTTCTCGGATCCCTGGGAGCTCGCCATGTCTTATTAGTAGTACCCTTGAATAAAGCCGCTTCACGGGGAGGAATTGTTAATGTTATCGTGCGAAATCTGTTTTTCCTGTTGAAAACAACTCGCTTCTCGAAATCTACGCCTTTAATTTCTGCTACTATCGACGTAAATTTCGATCTGGGCCAACAGCAAAGCTCCAATTTTATCTGCATAGTTTCATCCTGAGAGTTCCTAGCCGCAATAAAAAACGGTTCCATATTTATGGACCATCTGTCAGGAGTCAGGTTACACAACGCAATATCAGGATTTTCTGCAAATGTGCACAGAGGTTTGTATTTGCCGGAGAAAATCAGCTCGATAAGCTCATCTTTTTTGACTTCGTCGTCACCCTCGAACGATTGATATAAAAGCATCTTTAATATATTTTCATCTATATAGCCGTTTCTGTACAATTTTTGGGCGTTCGTCATAGCCTCTGCTCTATCTTTGGTGCTTGCGTAAAGTAGGCTGTTTAATTGTGACAGATATGCCATATTATCCGGAAATGACTTCGTAAGTCTTCTATAAACTCCTGCTGCGTCTTTTTTGTCACCGATTCTAATATACAATGAACCGGCTTCATGCAGTACTTTCTCTTGGTCAGATATGCTCTTAGAGTTGTCGGCCACATTCTCCAAATATCGCGCCCATTTCCTAAAATCTTTGTTCGTCTGAAAAAGAGTATATATACGGTCGTACCAGCCTTCAGAAACAATCCAGATAGAAAACCAAAGTGTAATCAAAGTAATAAAAACCAGATATACAAAACCAAAGCTTGGTATCTTCTTCATTTTACAATACTACAGTTTATTCAAAATTATTTGAAGTTTCTCTGCTGGAACAAACGTTAACAGGTCTTCCCTAAGCGATGTATTTGTTACTTTCTTGATATTTACCTGCGATACGATATTCTCGGCGACAATTTGATTGCATGAATTGACAAAAATTTCATCAGAGGTCAACGTTGGGTTTTCTGGGTATATCCCCTTTGTTATATTTATAGCAGTTGCAGACTTGTAGAACGAGGTCTTTTCCAATCTTATATCTGAAGCATCCTGTGCTTCGATGCATATAGTTGAATCAAAAAAAATAGAAGAATTAATCTGCACCGACGAATCCTCACGGCAAAGAACCGCTTTGGATGTTACGTTTTTAAATAGACATTTATCTATAAGCGATGAACTCATCACCAAGTCAACCGCATTCCCTTCACAACGTCTGAAGCCACAGGAGATTATTTTAGCCTCCGATGCATCTATATTTATTGCAGTGTCTTTCAAGTCAGTAAACAAACATTCTTCAATCAATACGTTTTTGCCATAACCTACCCGAAGTCCTGAAGAACCATCGTGATTATTTGTGAAAACGCAGTTCCTCACAATAACATCTTTCGTATCGTGTATGGACAGCATCGCCGGATAATGAATCAGATCAACCTTTGCTTTAGAGCCGTTGGTCCACAGACAATGCTCAAATATACTTCCGGTAGTGTTTTTGCCTTGCAGCGCAAATGTTCCCCACGGCCTGCTGGCCTCCGAACTGGTTATCATAATAGGCTTTTCTTCCGTCCCCTGTGCAATAACTTTACCTCGAAAAATCAGTGAAGCCCCCCGCGATAAAAGTAATTCTGTCCCCGGTAGTATAGTCAGTTCTAAATTTTCTGGGTAAATAGTAGTTTCGCTTACAGATACTGTACCCGGTCCTATAACCATACTTTCAGATGCCGGCGGTTTTGGAATATCCCACGGATGAATGGACGCTGTCTCCTGTGCCTTCGAATAGTCAATCTGTTTAACATGAGTGATTGCAACAGGCTCTCCAGTAACCGGATTCTCAGCTATAAGTTCAATGTCGTTAACCGCTCCACCAGTTATCAAAAAAGAATACAATAGGTTAGACGGAACAAGACTGTGGGTGCCATACTGATAAGGGGATAAATTGTGCTTGACCAGCTTAAATCCTGGGAAGATTACTTCGTCCAACTCGAAACTACTATTATTGCTCGGCTCCACACTCCCCATGAATTCGTCATTTTCATCTAATATCCCATCTCTGTTAGTATCTTTGTAAATCTTTAGTGTTCCTGCATCAGCATTAAGATTAATCTCTTGTAGTTTAACACCAACCGTCCCCGATGCTTGAATAATCAACTGGCTCAGGTTGCCCTTTCTTACTACTGCGAATTCCGCTGTGCTGTCAGATAGGTATTTGCGCAAAAATTCATTTCTTTTAATGACAGTATCTCGATATTTCTCATATGTCTCATTAAACTTTTTCATTGAGAAAGGACGCACAGCAATTTGCGGCACCTTCAATGTGTTAAATGTATCTCCAAAGCTGCCGTCACGATACTTATCTGATTTGATAACCGGACATGCAATTTTATAATCCTTTTCCAACCTCGCTAAAATTTTCTCCTTTGAAAGAGGGCCATTTATCAACTTCCAAAGCCGTTTTTGTCTTTCATACTCGAATAAAGGAACAAGCTTCCATTTGAATAATAGGGCGTTGGCTGAAGGGTCATAGTCGTGATCGGGAACCATCGAAGGGGTCCAAATGTGTATATCCCAGGGAATCGCAATAAATCGACCTGTTATGGGATCAAAGGCCAGCTTGTTGTTCTGGTTAAAGGTATGGTGAAAACAACCTACAATACTATCAAAGGACGCATACGAGCAATAAGTCTCGATGTCCAGATGATTCTTCGAAAAATCATAGAATCTATTGAGGCACGGATCGTTAAGAACATCTATTAATTCAGTTATATCATCACGATCGTCGGCAAAATCTGTATATACTTGTGTCCAGTATCGCTGATCATTCCATAAAGTTGGCGCACCTGTCACTTTATCAAAGCCGCCGTGGTCCCCATCATAGATCCTGCCTGGGATTTTTTTGTGACGACGGATAAAATACTCGTCAACCTGCTCCAAATAATCATAGAAGCCCATATACTGCCGATTTTGAACAAACTTTACCGGTAGGCATCGTGGAGCTAATAGACCAGCTTGTTTTGCTAAGTGCATAGATGTTATTTCATTAAAACTGAGAATTGTCTTTGGATTAATTAAGTTTATTCTTGTTGCGCGATTTATCATCTGCCCCTTGCCCAGGTTCAACCTCCAGGATTTCTGTTTGCGATTCCAATGCCAATATCCCTCTCCTCTATAGCGAGCTTGACATGAATATACCCCGTCTTTGCTAACCAAAGTTGCGGGATACGACGTCTCCTTGCCGCTTGTAGGTAAATTAGAGTTCAACGCCTTAAAGTACGTAGGGTCGATGGACAAGCTAAAGATGGGCACCTCATCATGCGAGGGCATTCTTCTCGCAGTCAAATAGTTAAAGATACGTTGCATCTGATCATGCAAATAAAGATGTGAGATGGAGCGATTCGGTTTAGGCATACCTCTCGGCCAATCAAAGAGACAAGCAACTAACGATTTGTGCACGCTTGTTTTAAGGAGTTGATTATAATTTAATGAGGCTCCGCTTATAATAAGGCCTATAGAAAAAAGGAGTGGCAAGGATAAAATAAAAGCTTTTTTAAAACTGATACGCCATAAGGATTCAAAAAAACTTTTCTTGTAATGAACCTTCATAATCAGGAAGCGCCTTTATCCAAAACATCACAGGCTGAATTAAATTTGCTTTTATTGATAGGAATAACATCAATGCCAATCTTGCTAAAGTAACTTCTGACAATGTCTTCTAAGTGATGCTGGTCCGCCAGAAAAGCCTCACGAACCTTTACCAATCTTGACAGTTCGTCGCTGCTTTGCGAACCCTTTAATTCTTCAATCTTTTTATCCAGAACGGTTGAAACGTTTCTTTCGAACTCTATTTCCATCTCTCGCATATTCCCGCGTGCCGACGGTCTGGTGTTCTGAGCCCGGTATTTGCTCTGTAATAAATAATCCATATATTCTGGCCCGAATACTTCTGAGAAATCCATTGAGATAATAAAAGCATTGTCTGGGTTGGGACCGCTTCCCCAGGGGGTGTTGACATTCAAGTGTATGCGGAATCTTCGCGTAAGAACCACAAGTTTAGGTTTAAGCCATATACGTCGTAAATTGGGCTCTTTAGAAAGTATAAACTTCGCATACTCCTTTGAAGGAGTGATAATATACTCAGCAAAGCGCCCAGTGGCGGCATAGTACAGATATTCCTCGAAATCCCAGGGAGCAGGTGGCGCAGGATTAACATCGCTGAAAGGCAACGATGCATCTCTAAATTCAAAGCGAGTTTCATTTACATTGCTGTATCCGTTGCCCAGCTCCTGCCTATTGGTTTTCACCTGTATTTCGCACCGTATTGGGAAAAACCGCCGGTCATATTGCCTGCCCTCGTGGTCTATGTAGTCCTTGTAGGTCTTCCATCTGTGCCTCAAACGATATGATATTTTGTACTTACGATTCAGGTTGTTTTTTGTATCAAAGTAAACGTCCCTGAACAAAAAAGCTTGCGGCGAAAAAGTGCAGTAGTAGAAGTTGTCTAACTCGGAAGATATTTGCCAGGCCGTTTTATCTTCAAGTGCCTTATCCAACGCATCCTTGAGTCCTTGAGCAATTATGACCGGCTGGGTAAACTTGGCTTCAGGTGCTTTCAGTCCCAGTTTATATTCCCGTTCTAATCTGATAGGTGTTCCTGCCGCTTCGGCGTTGAGAACCGCTGGCAGTGAAAGGCTTAAGGCTTGTTGTCTTTCCCAATAAGCATAACCACATATACACACAATCAATAAAACCGCATATGAAATTTTCAGCAATCGCTTCATTCTTATCGGCAGGCTTGGTTCTTACTGAATATCCAAATTGTGTTTTGCGGATAAAACAAAAACTTTCTCTATATTATCAAGGGCGTTCAACTCTGCAACCAGTTTTGCAATATTAGATGCATCCGTAAATTTATAATCATAAATCACCTCTGTTGTGTCTTCGCCCAAACTTGAAACTTCGATGACTCTGAATGCCTTAGAATAATTTTCTAGTATTTCTTCGTATGGTGCCTTTCCCGGATTCTGACTGGTTTTACCAATATTTTTCCCAATTATCTTCAGCAAAAATTCGTCCTGTTTCTTTTGTCCAAACTTCAGTTGAAACAGGATATATGCTATGCAAACCGTAATAAGTGTGGATATAATCGCTATTTTGAATGCCCCTGCCCCGCACGCGATTCCAACAGCTATGGCAAAGAACAAAAACAGAATATCCTTTATGTCTTTTATCGGGGTGCGAAAGCGAATTATCGATAAAGCACCTACCAGCCCAAAAGCTCTGGCAATACTGTTGTTAATCACCATTAGCACCATTGTAACTATCAATGAACACATCACTATACCAACCACCATTTGGTATGAATATGAAAAACCCTTATGCGTCATCCTGTAAGTCTGCGAAATTATAACAGAAAGAGCAAAAGCCAAAAAAAGCCTTAACAAAATATCTTGAGCGGCTATGTTTAATAGCCCCGTGTCTTGGATATTGAAAACACTGCCCGGATTCATATCTGTCTCCTTTGGTTCATACAGCCCCGATGCATTTCTCGAATATTAAAGCATATTTTGAGATGGATGTGTGATTCATATTCATTTCTTTTATAAACATTTCAAGCCAATAAGGTATAGTCTTCCTAAACTTGATTTCCATAATGATCTTTTTCGAAAAGAAGCCCCATCCTAGGTCGATAAGATTTTTATGGTCCAAACGCTTGCCGTAATATTTGGTACCGGATAGATTCTTGTCAAACGTAATTCTAATGTCTTTATTGACTTTACCAATAAACGCAATTCTGTCATATGCCACCCATAAGAAAGGTCGTAAATGCAGCTTATGCAGAAAATAAAAGAACTCACCTTTTCTTCGAATATCTGAGTCTACGCATTGAGACAACACATCAGGTCGTTCCACAACATCTTCGAACCGATATCTATCCAAGCACAACCTCATTCTATCTTTTTCCGTAAAACAATCTCGTTTCTTCTTAACTTCAACAAAAACATTCGGTGTGCCATCTTCATAAAAACGGACGCGAAATTTCCTTCGCTCATGTAACCCGTCAAATTTTTGCCTGTAACAATAAAAGTTTTGGGTCTCAAAATACAGACTATTAACGTTGTAATGCTCACTGTCACCCTTCATGGAAAAAGGGTCAAGCGTCATAAAAGCGGACAAGTAGCGAGTGATACCAGGGAAATCTTTCTGGTAAACATAATATTTGAGCTCATAGCGACCAAACTTTTCGAAAAGTCTTTTCATCCGTTCAAAAATAGATCCACATTTAAGCTATAGCTAAACTGAAAAATACATCTTATAGTCTAATAATATAGATGCAATACTGCAATATCCATTAAATTTCAAGTTGATTCATAAATTCGTTTTTCTCATATCTTCTTACTATAAATGTGCCTGTTTGAAGAACATTTTACCCCTATTATGAAAATCCCCTTGGGAGAAAATCAAAGATGTAAATCATAGCCGTTGGCGATGCAAGCAAGGGGCAGACGCTCTACATCTTTGGGAAAAACTATGTGCTAAAAATTGCTTTCTTTCTTCGATCATGGTATCTGAATTCCAAATTGCCATAAAATCCGACTCGAAAATGTTCCCGATTTGAACGCCGGGCTTATTGGTATCATGGAAGCAGCATGTGCGCACTACACCACCCGGCAGAATGTTAACTTCGTGCCAAGGTTTGAAACAGGGGGGAGCATCTGGATTTATTAATTTGTGCTTAGGTGAAGACCATACATCCTCTTTATTCCTTTGAAATGCAACGGTACCACACATCTCATTTACAATTTTTTTATCATATTTATCTGCATCAGGACCAATGAAAGGTTTGCCAACAAACAGCAGCTGAATCCCCTTTGCTTTTGCCTGCTTGTAGGTTTCAAAAATTGCTTCGTCATGAAGAATAGGGTCTTTGAACTTTTGTTGTTCGATATAATTCCATATGCGTCCATCTGAAAGTTTCAGGGTAAAATCCAGTCCTTCATTTAAATGATTTAAATTCAGATACCCTATCCCGAGTTTTTCCGCCAGCTCGACAATCTTTGGGATATCCGTAAGATTTTCGTTACAAATCGTCATACATAATGCTACAGTTGCCTCTTTTCGGTTTAATAAGCCAGCCCGATTTATATAATACGTAAGATTACCAATGACTGTATCAAAATCCGACGAAGGCCTCATTATCTTATAGGTCTGAGCCGTTGCCGCATCAAGTGAGATTACGAGTTGCCCCATAACATCCCTTTCAAGCATCAAGTCAGCTCTTTTTTTTGTAAGAAGCATTCCATTTGTTGCCATTGAAATTCTTGTGGGGGATTCGATAATTCGCACAACTTCATCAAAATACCGGGAGAACATCGGTTCTCCTCCTGTGTGAAGCAGAACATATTGTGCCGTCTGCAGAAGGGGTTTTACGGCAGTGATGTCCTTCTCGTTGACCTCAGCATTATTTTCCTTTGGGCGAATATTTCGATCACAAATCACACACGGTGTTACATTATTGCAATAGGTAGTAAGTCCAAAAGTGATGATAGGAGGCAGGCTTTCCACGATAGTTTTGCCGGCATAATATTCTGCGCGGGCAAGTTTCTCGTTTTCCACAGGAAGGCCAAGATAACGAACTTTTGATATGTTACAAGGGACTTTCCTGAAAATGTTAAACATCTTTGCGAGTTTTGTATTCACTGACATTCTGCGTTGTTTTAACGTGTTCAACATTTAAAAGCAGCTCCGAGTTTTTAATTTTTCACCATATTACGACATCTGTTAGGTAAATGCAACTTTTCTCAGGCTCTCATTTTTGGAATAAAAAAAACATTGATAAGGTCAACATAAAATATGTGTGTCTTTCGAGTTTGCTTTCTTACCTCGGTTGTTGCAGAAAAGTATGTCAGGACTGGCAGTGTTTGCGGAGTTATAGCAGCCCCTTAGATTTCTGTTTTCATAATTTTCTGTCTAATTTCCGATACCGCCCCAGTTGTTTTCCCCATTGTTGACGCGATTTGCGATTATACTGGTTCCGGTATGGATTTCAACGAGAAACTATTATCCCACTAAATCCTGCTATTCAGTTAGATTTTCTGGTCAAGAGATGAAGAAATGGATCAATCCAAGCCATGGGGTGCGCAACAAATCTTGCTCCCGAGTTAAAAGGCTACTTTATTTATATTACAATCCGCAATCATTCATTTCAAGAAAATTAAGGCCAAACCGCATACTAACTTCCTAATCAGCTAATTTTCCGCTGCGGGATGCCTAACGGCACTTGACCTGTTGTCTTATTTCAAATATCATTGTTTACGGTAAGGAAAGTGAATTTGAAGGTGACAAAGAAAGGAAGAGAATGAAAGTAAGTAAACGAGCCCAGGCGGTACCGCCTTCGGTAACTATAGCCATTACTTCGCTGGCGAAGGAATTGAAGGCCAAAGGTGTGGACATAGTTGGTTTAGGTGCAGGTGAGCCGGATTTCGATACGCCTGATTATATCAAGGACGCAGCGATAAAAGCCATCAAAGCAGGACATACGAAATATACTGCTGCGGCAGGTACAGTAGAACTCAGGACAGCTATCGCCGAAAAATTACAGAGAGAAAACGGTCTCAAATACACGCCTGACCAGGTTATCGTCAACATCGGCGGCAAGCACTCGGTTTATGAAGCGATGCAGGCGATACTTGACCCCGGCGACGAGGTCATTCTGCCAGCTCCGTATTGGGTGACATATATTGAGACTATAAAGCTTGCCGGCGCTGTGCCCAGAATTATCCAGGCCGACAAAGCCAATAGCTACAAAATCACACCGCAACAGTTAGAAAAAGCTATAACCAATAAAACCGCTATGCTGTTAATTAATTCTCCAAACAATCCGGGCGGTTTTACGTATACGCCTGAAGAGCTGGCTGGCCTCGCGAAGATTCTTGAAGGAACAACCGTGGTGGTGATTTCAGATGAGATTTATGAAAAACTCATCTACGGTGATACCAAATTTGTGAGCTTCGCTTCACTATCCAAGGATGCCTATGACAGGACCCTGACCCTTAACGGCTTGAGTAAAACTTATTCTATGACCGGCTGGCGCATGGGCTACACCGCAGGGCCGCTGGAAGTTATAAAGGCAATGGGACGGCTGCAATCTCATATGACTCAAAATCCCGTAACCTTCGCTCAGGATGCTGCGATTGCTGCACTGGGCGATGATGGTGGTGCCGTAGAAAAGATGCGGACAGAATTTGAGCGTCGAGCCAAATATATGACGCGGCGATTAAACAGCATCAAAAGCGTGGAATGCTGTGAACCTACCGGTGCTTTTTATTGTTTTCCTGATGTTTCGAGCCATTATGGCCGAACTATCAATGGTGCAAAAATTGACGGCAGTATGGACTTTGCAAAGGCGCTTCTGGAGCAGGCCAATGTTGCCGTTGTTCCGGGTTTGCCGTTCGGCTGCGATGCAAATGTGCGTTTAAGTTTTGCCTGCTCGATTGAACAGATTACCGAGGGATTAGACAGGTTGGAGAAATGGCTCAGTCAATAACAATAAAGGCCAAAGACCAAAATCGTGGTTCCGCGGGCGAGTTACGAGTTACGAGTTACGAACATCGTGCATTATCCGGCTGGCCAATGATATTAGGCTGGCTGGCAATGCTCATTTTTGCCTTTCACGCCAGCACACATATGGTTGGCGCCGGCGATACGTGGGTTGCAATGGCCTGCGGCCGGCATTTTATCAATCATGGTGTTAATACTGTCGAGCCATTCAGCGCAAATTCACACAAGGCAGGTCCTACAAAAGAGGAAATCAGGACTTGGCCAAACTGGGCACAATGGATTGCACAGAAGGTCGGCATTGAAACAGTTAAATACTGGCATCCGACCGGCTGGATAGACCAGAATTGGCTGACACACGTTATTTTTTACTGGCTGACAACTCTGTCACCTTTCGCAGACGCCGAGACTCTTTCATTCAATACGCTGGTCTATTGGAAGTTTGCGATTTATATAATTACCGTGATTTGTGTTTACTACACCGGTCGATTACTGGGGGTTAATCCAGCTTTGTTGGCGGTGTTTGCCTGTTTTGCGATGTTCACAGGACGTTCTTTCCTTGATGTTCGTCCTGCGGGTTTCTCAAATTTGCTGGTTGCTGTCTTTTTGCTTATACTTGTCCTTGCCACATATAGAAACATATTATATATCTGGCTCATCGTTCCAATTACAATTTTCTGGTGTAATGTTCACGGCGGGTACATCTACGTATTTATAATGCTTGTGCCATTTGCAGGTCTCCATCTGCTGATTAACTTGTCTAAAAAATGGGCTGTCATTTTATATAATCTTACTGCTTGGCCGTTCTTCTTTCTTCTTCTTTCCCGGATTCAGTTTGAAAAAGTCCCTAAAAACGAGCTTGGTCCATTACAGTTTAAGATTTTTTTACTGTTAGTCTCGCTGATAATCCTAGATGTTATATTGATATTTTTTAAGGACAGGTTTGTCTCTATTAAATGGAAAGGCTTTTATCATACTATTGCCGCTGGTTTTGTCACCTTTATCGCAGTAATCATTTTCAATCCGTTTCATTTTACGAACCTGACTCACACCTTCGTCATCAGTGTTAGTGAGCACGCCAAGATGTGGCGTACTGTCAACGAATGGCATCCGGCTTTTGCATGGGAAAATCCTGTGGGTTCGGGTTTTCCGTTTTTAATTCTTTTTATTTTAAGTATTGGTTTGACTTTTTTTTGGCTCTTCAGCCGCTGTCTTCCACCCAGGTTACTGAAAGCACCAAAGGATGAACTTGAAGCGCAGGAAAATCGGTTTGAAACGCTATTAACAATCTTCGGCAGTGCAGCCGCTGTATTTATATGTTGGGTTACATTTATTTCCTTCTCTTTCATTAAAGCTGATACGGTAAGCTTGCTTTTGTGTGCTATATTTGTGTGTATCCTGCTGCTCAGTATTTACAAGAGTGTTCATTTCATTTATTTGGCAGTTGGCCTCACGTTGCTGGCTATGTGGTCCAGCGATGCCGGTGCCAACTATTCCGGTAGATATATCTATCCGTTTGTGATACTGCCAGCGTATGTCATAGTGCATATTCTTGTCTTACTGTTCTCGAAAACTATTAAATTCAAACTAAAAGATATCGCTTTTGTTGTCTTTACGGCCGTTGTTTCGTTGTTGGTAATGATTCTTATTTTTAATCCTTTCAACTTTAAGATGCCTTTTTCGAATGCCGTAAAGCAATTTTTAGAACTTCGTCGGATATGGTGGCCAGAGTATGAAAGTAACCTTGAAATAACCTATGAGCACTTGTTTGGTGTCCTTTATATTGTTAACATTGGTTCGATTGTTATTTGGTTAGCGCTGCCTTACTTGCGAAAATTATTTAGTTCGCTTCCGGATAAAATCCACGAAGACGCCCGAATTGTTCAATACGAGCTGCCTAAGATTGATTTGCCGCTAATGGCCATTGCTGCCCTTACCATTTATATGGCCTATCGTTCCCGCAGGTTTATACCGATAGCAGCTATCGCAGCCTGTCCGATTATAGCGATGTTTATTGACCAGATGAGCCGCACAATCTCGGCTACACGTAATTTCTACAAGCGCCGTTCCTCCTCCGTCAACCCAATGCCATATAACCTTCAATTGTTTTTTATCTTTGCTGCCGCCGTTGCGGTTATGGCTTTTGGCGTCTCGTGGGGACTTAAATTTAAGCGTGTATATCTTGCCCCCTGGCCCACTGATACGAGATTAAATTCTATTTTTATGCGGATGACGGCATCAAATGTCAAACCGTTTGACGCCTGTAAGTTTATAAAAGATAACAAGTTAAAAGGGAAGATGTTTAATTACTGGACCGAAGGCGGTTTCATCGCCTGGGGCCAAGAGCCCGACCCGAATACCGGCCGAACTCCTCTGCAATTATTTATGGACGGCAGGGCACAAGCAGCTTATGAGCCGAGAGCTTACCAGATTTGGTCTACTATTATGTCTGGAGGTCCAGACGTCCGAAGTGCTAGGATAAGAAGAACCACTCCTGATTATACTAAGGTCGGCCGGTGGATAGGTGAACAGCTGAAAAAACACAATGTCTGGTTAGTCTTAATGCCCATGACCGACTCAGAAGTATATAAGGGGCCTTTAGTAAAAGGCCTTGAACGTAATCCTAATTGGCCTCTTATCTTCTTTAGTAACACAGAAAAAATCTATATTGATGTAACAACTCCACAGGGCAAGGAGCTTTTCGAGGGCATATCCAGTGGCAAGACAGTCTACCCCAATGAGTTCACCAGAAACCTCATCATTGCTTACCATATGTTCTCACCTAACCGGGGGAAACAAAGCCTTGGTTTTGCCATCAAAGCCTTCAATTTATACCCGTCGCAAGCCCCAATGCAGATAATTTTGCCTCTTGCTAAATACGCTGAGCTGCAACCTTCTATAAGCAATTTCTGCGAAAATTATTTTGACGAATTCGCAAGAAATAAAAGTATTTATGTGAAACAGGATAGCTATCTCCATAGAATCTGGGCCGCATTGGTCGCAGGCAAATATTTGCGGGGAGTTGCTGCAAAACAAGGAAACACCAAGCTTGTGCAGTTTTATGACGCCAAAATTGAAGAGTATCAGAACGAAGAGGGACCGTTGCAAAAAGCTAAGAGGTGGTAACTTGTGGTAAAAGATAAGTTGAAAACATCCCTGTTTTCAAGTCCTGCTCCGGTTTCTATCAGTGTTTTCTTTCCTTGTTATAACGAACAAGACAATGTTGAGCGCACCGTGGAACAGGCACTTGGTGTTCTAAGGAAACTTAACGCGGACTTTGAAGTAATTATTGTTGATGACGGCAGTTCCGACGCCACCGGGCAAATCGCCGATGAAATCTCCCGCCGAGATAGCCGTGTAAAAGTGGTGCACCACCACCCTAATCTCGGTTATGGGGCCGCATTGCAGTCCGGGTTTAAAGCAGCCACCAAGAAACTTGTTTTTTATACCGATGGCGACGGTCAGTTTGATATCAACGAGATGCCGCCGTTACTGCCACTGATGAGCCAGTTCGATATTGTCAGCTGCTACCGACTGAACCGTCAGGATTCTTTTATACGAAAAGTTAATGGGTGGTGCTGGACAAAATTGGTTTGCTTGATGTTCGGTATGAGAGTCCGTGATGTTGACTGCGCTTTCAAACTATATAAAAGGGAAATTTTCGACAATATTCGAATGTCAAGTTTAGGTGCTCTGATAGATACTGAGATTTTAGCTCGTGCTATCCGCAAAGGCTATTCTATCACTCAAAAAGGTGTGCATCATTATCCGCGAACAGCCGGCGCACAAACTGGCGCTAATTTAAAAGTAATTCTTCGTGCGTTCAAAGAGCTGTTCGAACTGCGTCGCCAGATTCTAAGCGGAAGTTGATAATTGAGGCACGATATGCAATACAAAGTATGAACGAAGGGAAGGTCAATCTGTTCGTTTACGGCTCACTGCGGGAGCCCGGAATATTCAAATCGGTTAGCAGCATTGGCTTTACTATTGACAAGCCGCTGACCAATGAAGAAACCCTTTTGGCTGAGCCGGCTCTGCTGCCTTACTACCGAAAGGTAACGCCCGACAATGTTTATTTCTATGCTGTGCCGGCTACATCTTCAAAAATAGAAGGTTTTGTTATTTACGGAGTTCCACCCTCGGCGATGGCCGAAATCGACAGATATGAAGGCAAACGCTACGACAGGGAAACCGTTCACGTCAATACCGCAGGGGGATTGGTCGAGGCACAAGCATATCTGGCCACACACGAGTCGATGAAAAAACACTTCGGCGATAGGTTCCGCGTTAACCTGATACATGAGTTGTGGCTGCGAAAACGGATTGAAGAGTTTATAAAGAAACACACCCGCCCCGGTGAAGAAACCACCGATGCCAACCTCGAGCGCCGGGCAGAAAGAGAGCTGCTGGCTACCACCGAACGCGACTTGGTTATAAGTCACTACCACAGCGATGCCGTCAGCGACTATTATCTCGAGCACGAACTGGACCGCCCCAGGCCGAGCATAAAACCCCTTCGCGATGAACCGAATGTTGCATCCTTTGTCAAAAACTACCTGGCGCTGGTCATAAAACAGGTCATTCTCAATCAGCTCGACGAAAAAATTCAGTCTGCATACCGCTTTGAGCTTGAGCATATACGTACTTCCGAAAGATACTTCAAGCGCTCAGTCAGTCTTCTCATCGCTTTGCAGATGATAAACACCGACGATGTTGAACTGATTGTCGATAAGGCGCTTAGGACAATGCCGTACCAAAAATACGACCTTATCGACTACGTCAAATATGCTGTCCAGGCAGCCGACAGCATATTCGATTCGCGCGTGGCTTACTCATATCTTGAGCGTGTTCGCGCCAACTTCAACCCGGGTCTTATACCGCTTGGAGCCGAGATAGAATTGAGCAATTTGGGTCCTGCTGCTGTTGAGCCGCAGGCAAGTTCTCAGAAGAAATTTGACCCGATATACGATGGCTTTAGATTCTTTCACGATTTCTGGCTGGATGTTCTATCCTGGAAACTTGGCGGATATATTGACGACCACACCGGTTCGACCGAGCGCGATCGCCGGCGGGGTTTTCTCGAATTAGCGCCGGGCAGACTAAACATCGCCGGAGAACTATCTCGACCGGCAACAGCAGACCCGTGGCTTCTCAACCAGTTGATACACGAGATTACTGCTTTCTATAACGTCCGCCCACATAGTTTGCATCTTTCTTTTCAGCTTCAAAAGAACCAACTCGGCCGCCAAAAAGTTCTCTCATTGGATTTCGTGAAGTGCCTGCTTGCACTCGGTGGCGGTTTGCAGAAGGAAAAGACTGGAAGACTGTGGATTTCAAGAATGGGCTATGATGAAATAACCCAGCGCAGCGACGGCGAAGAAGAGTTTGTCTTTGCCAGAACCAGCAAGCGCAAATGGTATCTCGGTGAGGACGAGATTGCCGATAAGCCGCCGGTGCAGGCTACCACATACGTCCAGCAGTATAAATTCATTCGCCTTGATAAAGATGCTAACTATGAGCCCTTAATCATCTGTCTTAAAGGTCTGCAGTTATCTTTCAACCCGGCGGATTATTTAAGCGCAGAGCAGCTCAAAGGAAGCGAAAGATTGCGGCAGGAATATGAGGACTTAAAAAAATGGGCTGTCGAACCTGCGGAAATCAGCCTCCGAACAATAAACAAATTTTTAAATACCGTCCAGGACGGCCTGATGAATGAAAGGCACCATCGTCCCGCACATAAATTACACTACATCGATTGGGCGCTAAATGCTATTGGAGCACAGCTGCAGATGTTCAATAAGCGAATCGAAGACTCGCTTGGTACTGCTTAATCACTTAATGACCCTGTACATTAAGAAGTTGAGAAGAAACTGTAGTAAGGAAGGATATTGCATAATGGCTGACGGTCATTTACAACAGCGATTGAAACCAGCGTTCAAAATTTGTCTGATATGTCTTGCTGTCTTACTGGTAGGAGGTGGGATTTGGGTTTGGCAGAGCAAAATTAAGGACCGTGTTATTCCCAAAAATTTCGGTGTGGTGGAGAAAGGTCGGCTCTATCGCAGCGGCCTTCTTTCCGCGGCACTGGTGAAAAAGGTCCTGTTAAAACACAAAATTAAAGTTATTATCGACTTGGCTGCCGGTTCGGGCAACCGTGACCGAAGATCGGAAGAGCAGGCTGCTGCCGAGCTGGGTATCGAAAGATTTACGTTTCGGCTTCATGGTGATGGCACAGGTGACGTTAACGATTACGCGCAGGCCATCGCCGCAATAGTCCACGCGGAGCAGGAGCACAAACCGGTGCTGGTGCATTGTAATGCAGGATTGCAGCGCACCGGCGGCGTGATTGCTGTGTATCAGTTGCTTGTAAAGCGGAACGCTCCGTCTTTTGCCTACCGTGAGTTTACGCGTTATGATAGGGACCCTTGGAACGACACGGCTTTATTTGAATATATCAACAGAAATATGGAAATGCTGGCTGTGCTGCTTAAGAAAATGGGTGTCATCAATGAGATTCCCAGTCCGCTTCCTGTCTTCGGGCCCTGATATAATGTGTCACCGAATGCTCCTTGATGGTTTCTTTCCCCGCCGTTTTACCTTCGACTGATATATCTTTCTTTTTTTTAACTTCCCTATCGCCAGTTTGACTACTTCGTTATGGTCGAATGCCAAATCTCTCGGCAGGTTTTCTATATTAAACCATTGCGCCTTCGCCGCATCATCGCCCGCTTTTAACTTGTTTTGTCCCTTTGCTGCAATTCCCATAAATACCACTGTGATTACTCTTCCCCGTGGGTCTCGGCCGACTTTGCCGGCGGTATAAATTTGTTCCAGTGGTATATCTATCAGCCCCGTCTCTTCTGCCAGTTCTCTGGCCGCTGCCGTCTCAAGCTCCTCATCAATATCGACAAATCCACCGGGTAGTGCCCATTTGCCTTTGAACGGCTCGTTTTTGCGATTGACCAGCAGCAATTCGGCTTTGCCTGTAGAAAATCCGAGCACAGCGACGTCAGCCGCAGCCATCGGCCTCGGCCATTCGTAAACATATTTGCCTTTTTTCGCCATAAGGTTTAATTTAGCAGCTCAGCCACAAACAATCAATTGATTAAAGCTGCTCTATTGCTTAAAATAGCCAATCTTATGGTCTGTTCACAAAATAAAATTCAAACCGTTTCGCTCAGCTTCGGTAATGGCTGGAGCGGCAGGGCAGTGTCCTCAGATACACAGGGGAGGCAGTTTCAGAAGGCGGATTGGATTAAATGTCTTTCAGAACCGCATCTGCTATTCGAGGATGTCGACAAAACTATCAAAATAGAAGGCCGAAATCGCGTCGCAGTAAAAAACCTCACAATCGCAGGAACCAGCCTGAAAGCAGTAATCAAACGGCACTGGCCTGAAAATGGTTTCTGTCAATTTTTTCGCTCGCTTCGGCCCGGCAAGGCCCTGCGAAATTTCAAAACCGCTCTCAAACTACATCACCTCGGGATTCCGGTAGCAGCCCCGCTTGCGGCCCTGCAGGAGAAATTCGGCCTCCTTACCCGCCAGAGCATTTACATAACCAGCTATCTCGAAGGAAGCTGTGACCTCCGCACCTTTTGCCGCCAGCATCTCTCAAACGAGTTTCAGTTGAGAAAGCATATTGCTAATCAGCTCGCCGAGATATTTGCCTCGCTTCATAAAAACGGCCTATGGCACAGGGACTCCAAGGCGACTAATTTTATCGTTTGCCAAGGTGCCGATGGTCAATACAAGGTATTGCTCACCGACGTTGACGGCATACAGTCGTATTTCCTGCGAAGCGGAAAAAGAAGAAACTGTCAATTTCGCGCTCTCTGGCAGCTCGCTGCCTCGCTTCTTTCCGTGCCTGCGGTCAATCGGACGGATTACCTTCGAACCTTTATGGCTTATAGTAATCTTACAGGCATTGAGCCTTCGCATCGCCGTGAAATTTTTCGCTGGCTCCTCCGTAAGGCCAAAGCTAAACAGATAAAAAACATTCTGATAATCAAGCCCAGCTCGCTGGGCGATATAGTCCTTGCTTTGCCGGCTCTTTCTGCCCTGCGAAGGAGCTTCCCTGAGGCAAAGATTAGCTGGTTTATCCGGCCGGAGTTCGCGCCGCTTCTTAAAGACCATCCTGACCTCTCTGAGATTATTCTCTTTGACCGCAGGTTTCTCGGTAAGGCTTGGTATAACCCACGCGCATTCGGCGCACTTATTTCGCTTATCTGGCGGCTGAATCGCAGTAAATTCGACGCTGTCCTCGACCTGCAGGGCCTTTTCCGCACCGCCGCCTTTGCGTGGCTCACCGGCTGCAGAAAGCGTTTCGGAATGGCAAACGCCCGTGAGCTCGGCCATATCTTTTATACCCATAAGATTGAGCAGGATAAAGACAGCATCCACCTTGTCGATTATTATCTCAAAATTGTCCGGGTAGCCGGCGCTCACCAAACAGATGTGCAGTTTCCGCTGCCGATAGACCTTGATGCTGCTGGTGCGGTTAATAAGCTGCTGGCGGCGCAAAGCATTAAACTCAACGATTACGCCGTTTTTGTCCCTACCTCCGCCCGCGAGGACAAATGCTGGCCTACTGAACGCTTCGCTACTCTGGCGAATAAAGTCTCTAAACAGTTCGGCCTTTCTATAATCGCAACAGGTTCGGCTTATGAAAAGGCCGTTTTGGAAGAGTTGAGGAATCTTGCTTGCGTTCGCATAGCGAATTTCGCAGGAGCTACTTCCATCAGCGAGCTGGTGGCCCTGTTGAAAGGCGCCAAGCTGGTGGTAAGCAATGATACCGGCCCAGGCCATATTGCCGCTGCTTTGGGCATACCTGTTGTTATGCTCTTCGGCCCAACCAATCCGGCAAGGGTGGCTCCTTACGGAAGACCCAAATGTGTGGTTGCGGTCGAACCAGACAGCAGGGGATTCAAGGCCGACAGCTACGACCCGAAACACGATATTAAAGCTGTAACGGTCGATGAGGTTTATCAAAAGGTGTGTGGGCAAATTGGGAGTAGTTAGTAACAGGCCCTTCGACAAGCTCAGGGCAATTTTACCCGCAGCATAGGCGGGAAAAATTGGCTTCGTTTGGGTTTGTTTTTTGAGCTTGGCCGTTTTAAGTTTTTGGTTATAAGTCATTGTAATTACTGCACTTACAAACATTTTTGGCATTTTGAAAATTGGGTTCGTTTTGAACGGTTAACCGTTTTAAGTTGTTCGTATTTCATAGTTGATAGAAAGCCTCCGTTGGGGTTTGCGCTCGCTGTATAAAAGGCGAGGTGAACACCACAAAAGAATCAAGTTATTAAGTCTTTTCTGACCCGGACCTGCTGGCCCCAAGACCATCGCCCTGCTGGGCGATATGGGACAGAATGCGTCCCTTCTATAATTGGATGAACTTGCGCGAATGATGCGAAAATTATGTTCGATTTTCTAGACCAGATTCTCGTAACTCGTTGTGAGAAAAGGAGCAAAAATTTTTTGAGAAAAATGGATTTTTACTTTTACCTACCTGCGCATTTGATTGATTTTACCTTTACCCTTTGGCTTTAATCACGATAATATTGTCTTATGAAAAAGCGGTTTTCACATTCGCCAAAACAGACTGTATAATCACTGTTAGGTTTTATACTGTAAATGTGGGAGCATTAATATGAAGAGAGATATACTTGAAATTCCTTTAGAAGAAGTCAAACTCCACCTGCAAGAGAATGAACGTCAAGACATCAAAATTGTCGCCCCTTCAATCCTAACCCAGGAGCTATTCGACATTTTGACGAAAAAAGGAAAAAAGCTCAAGCAAGAGGTTCCTCTTGATGGCAACCGGTGGACTCATTCTAACAAAACGGAAGCAAACAAACTTTGTGAGTCTTCAGACTTTAAATTAGACGGTAATGCAACTTTTACTATATCATTTGTTAATGAAAAAGCAGACCAAGAGGAACATTATCATAAACTTCATACTGAGATATACTTTTCAGAACATTCCATCGGTGGGTATTACCGGCGTGTAGGTAATTCAGACAGATTCCATATCGACCTAACGAAGGGGGGCTTGGTTCTATTTGGTCCAAATATCGTGCATTATATGGAACTTAGTGGGCTAACCCTTGTTTTAGAATTACCAGCCGTGGATCGTGATAGATATGTCGATCAATAAAACGAGAACACAATCAGCCGCTTGATTGGAATGGCGGAATTTAGGAAAGGAAAGGCCCGCAGAAATAAATGAGTGTTCCTCTAACCTAGTTGCTGGTGCTGCCGGAGGCTGCGGTGAGAAATATCCCTCTTTCTTATTCTGGCTTTTTGTTTAATCCCCTGTCAAATACGGAAAGGTTCTTATTTCTTACGTGAAGTGAACGTTTCTTTCTATATACAGTTCAGGGCACCAGTTTTGGTCCCCCCAAGTCCTGCCGATCAGAATTTTAGCCCATATCCCTGTTGCTTAGCTTAAAACCATGTTGCGCTTTCTGGCACATTTTTTTGTTGCATGTCAGGCTGCTGCGGTATATACTGTGTGTCGCGGTTGTACCCTGATGTTTTGAGCAATAAGCGAAGGTTCTATGGCGTGCTCGCCGTTTGCGAGACGCCGACGGGGCTTGGCATTTTTAACTGTCAAGTATATCTTTCCAGGGGTATATACAGAAAGCATAGAATATTATGTTAGCCCCTGTAACGGGAGGATGCACAATGAAACAACATCGTATACCGCTCGCGATCATCTGTATTTGTCTCATAGCCCTGTTCATGGGCTACATAATCCCTTATTGCGGTAAGCCGAGGGATACGGCCAAGCTGCCTATTTGCTTCAGCCAGCCGGTTCAGAAGACTGTTTCTCGATTTAATGTCGTACGGATCGATGTCCACCCGGGTTCGTGTGCTGCTCCTCCGGCGACTTCTCCCAATGGTGACGACGCGGTGGTGTTCCTGCAGGAACCCTTTTCGATCCGGGTTACGGTGTCGATGGCGTCTCCCGCATCAGGACGAACAGTGAGGATCGCGGTGGGCACTGACGAGAACGGTGCGCGGGGGAGGACGGTGTCGATCGATCCAGCGGCCGAAGGGGAAATCTCCCTGTGCGAAGAAGGGTTTACGATAGCATGGCCCGGGATCGCTCAAATCCAGATCGAAACCTTCGAGTCGGGGGAATGGAAGGACAGAAGGGAGTACGAAGTTGCGGTCGTTCCTCGCGACTGTGTCGATGTCGTGCTTTTCCCCCGGAATGGACACCCATCCCGGAGAGTGGCCAGTTCCGTAAACCTTGGCGGTACCTATCGGCTGTACCTTGGAGCATACGCAGTGAACGGCACTGACCAGCCACGGACGCTGAGCCAGGACATCCGGGGGCTTCTGGCGGCGTCGGGCAGCGGCAGCGAGGACTGGAGCGCGACGCTGCCCCAGCCGTTCACGGTCGCCCCGTTTTCGGTCAGTCCCGTTCACCGCTTTTCCGTGGACGTGCGGGACACGTCGCCCCTCTGGGATACGGTCATGAACGATATGGTTCTCATGCTCGGGTACACCGTCGGCGGCGAGTCGCCATCACCCCATGAAACGTACATTTGCAGTCCGTACAAATTGCTCGGCTGGAAGGCGATGAAGGGGATAGCGGCAAAAGTGGTCTTTGTCGGCAATTATAATATGACAGAGCGCATCAATATAATGTATGCCTTGGTCTCCGGTGCGAGCGGCTACTTGCAGACCGCAGGCATCACCTTGAATAATCTGAGCTACGGCTATTCGGGCGAAGAGGTCGGCATGTCGCCCGAGGATATCGATCAATTCAAGAGCATGGACTTGGGCGATGTAGACACGCAGGTGCGGATGACGTCGTTTCAGCCTCCCAAGAGCTTCGAGACCTTGACGCTCTATGTCGTCGAACAACTTCATGGATCGGCTGGTTTCGTCGGCAGATATGTCGGGGGCGGCTCGAGTTCGTCCGATCCATTGACGCCGTTCCGCTGTCCCATTATCAGCGTTGCGCCGGGCACACTTGCCGACGCCACGGTCAGCACACTGCCGACACTCTATCATCTGGGGAACCAGGCCGACGAATTTTTTCGTAGGAGAAACTGGATCAGCTTCGTCGCAGCGCACGAGATCGGCCACGCGCTCGGGTTGAGTCATACGGATGAGGACACATGCTCAGACCTGGATACGGCCAACCCAGCAGACAAACTAAACCTGATGAACGCATTTAGTTTCAGCTATAGCTGGTGGCTCACGCAGTGCCAAAAAGAAAAGATCGAGAATCATCCTGAATTTTATACCTACTAATAACAGGGTAAGGAAAAAAATAAGAAAAAAGTTGCTTACCCCGCTCAAGCGCCGCGGGGGCTTTTTTACCTAAATTGCTGGTGCTGCCGGAGGCCGCAACGAGGAAACGAACAGTAAGTATGCCGAAGGCATAAGAGTAAAACGGTATCCGAGCAGAAGGCAGCACAAGCAAACAACCCAACATAAAATTGTGGGGTTAACTAATCACAGAAATACATCTTTCACAAATATCGGGGTATTTGCTGTTTCCGCCGACGGAGGGCCAATAGTTCCAGCATCGCTGGCATTTTTGATATTTGCTCTTCTCGGCGGAGACGGTCGTTTCAGCTGCGCCTTTTTCGAGTTTGACTTCGCTGACAATGCAAAGGGCGGCAAAATTTTTCAAGCCGAATTGCTCGATAGCAGCCGCATCATCGTTATTACAGCGGATAGTAACGCTGGATTCCTGATTGCTGCCGATGATTTTATCCTTGCGAAGCGGCTCAAGAGTAACAAGCACTTTATCGCGCAGCTCCATCAATTTCTGCCATTTTTGCTCTTGGCTCTTCAAGTCAATTGAATTGTCAACTTTCGGCATTTGGGCAAGATGAATGCTGTCGGTGCCGGAGGATTTGAACTTCATCGTTTCCCAGACTTCTTCGGCGGTGTGCACGAGGATTGGAGCGAGCATACGGATAAGGGAATCGAGGATATTGGCCATAGCGGTCTGAGCGCTACGGCGGGAGGGGCTATCGGCGGCGTCGCAATACATCCTGTCCTTGAGCAAATCCATATAGATACTGCTCATCTCGACGGCGCAGAAGTTATGGATAAGGGTAAAGACCCTGTGAAAGACAAAGTTTTCGTAGGCGTCTGTAACGCCGGCTATCAGCTTCTGCAATTGCTGCATCGCCCATTTGTCGATTTCGAACATACCATTATAGCTAACAGCATTCTTATTTGGATCGAAGTCGTCGATATTGCCGAGCAGGTATCGCAGGGTATTTCTGATTTTTCTGTAGGCGTCCTGGATTCGGCCAATCAGCTCATCGTTGCAGCGGATGTCTTCCTGATAATTTACGCTGGCCACCCACAAGCGCAAGATGTCGGAGCCGTATTTTGCTATTTCATCCTGGGCATTAACGTAATTACCAAGTGACTTGGACTGTTTTCTGCCTTGTTCGTCGACGGTAAAACCGTGCGTTAGAACACTCTTAAATGGCGCTTTGCCGATTGCGCCGAGGGCCGGAAGAAGTGATAGCTGGAACCAGCCGCGATGCTGGTCGGAGCCTTCGAGATAGAGGTCAACCGGCACGGGCCAGTCCCTTTTCTCGGCTGCGCTATACCAGCTGCAGCCGGACTCGAACCAGACATCGAAGATATTCTCTTCCTTCTGCAAATCATCGAAACTGAAACCGGCCGGCAATTTGAAATCTTCGCCCAAGAGCTGCCGGGGTGAATCGGTGAACCAGCAGTCCGAGCCTTTCTCGCCGATGCGTTTAGCTACCGCCAGGACGGATTCTTTGGTCAACAGGGCCTGTCCTGCGGAATTCACAAAGACCGGAATCGGCAGTCCCCAGCTTCGCTGCCTGCTGATGCACCAGTCAGGCCTGGACTCGAGCATTCCCTCAATCCGCTTCTGGCCCCAAGTGGGTATCCATCGGACATTGCGGACACTTTCTAACGCTAAATCCCGCAAACTTTTACCGGTAGGGGGCAATTGCTTATCGACGCTGATAAACCATTGCTCCGTCGCCCTGAATATGACCGGGCCTTTGCTTCGCCAGCAGTGCGGGTAGCTGTGCGTAACTTCGCCCTGAGCGAAAAGCAGTCCTTTTTTCTGCAGGTCGTTATTTACAAGGGTATCTACCTCCAAGACATTTCGTCCCCGCAGCCACTGCGGCACAGTATCATCGTAGCAGCCGTTGTCTAACACCGGCGAATATACTGCTAATCCGCATTTCTGTCCTGACATATAATCCTCAAGGCCGTGGCCTGGGGCGATGTGGACAAGGCCGGTACCGTCTTCGGTAGTAACGTAGTCGGCAAGAATGACCAAGAAAGCATCTTTGTCTGTCGGATTATTCTCCACAAACGGATGCGCATAACGCAGGCCTTGGAGCTCGGCGCCTTTGACGGACTTATCACTAACGCTGTAACTGCCTTCTTTCAGCTGGCCTGCCGCTATTACGGCCTCAAGTCGCTCAGCGCACAATATCGATACGAATTTGTCTCCATTTTGCTCGTAGCTTATGGCTTTGTATTCGAGATTAGGATGAACCGCTACGGCGAGATTGGCTGCGAGCGTCCAGGGGGTTGTCGTCCAAATCATAAAACAAACTTTGGCGTTACTATCTTTGACCAGACCGAGTTCTACTAATTTTTCGATGCTATCTTTGGCAACCGGAAAATTAACAAAGATGCTCGGTGACGAAATATCTTTATATTCCAGCTCGGCCTCAGCAAGAGCTGTTTCGCACTCAATCGACCAGTGGATAGGTTTTAACTGTTTGTAAACCAAGCCCTTATCAACTAATTCTGCAAATACTTCCAAAATCCCTGCTTCATACGCCGGCGTGAACGTAAGATAGGGATTTTCAAAATCGCCGAAGACACCAAGCTCCTGAAATTGTTTGCTCTGGATTTTGACGAACTTACTCGCATATTGTTTGCAGAGCTTGCGGATTTCGATTTTATCCATATCCTTGGCTTTTTCGCCAAGCTCGGTAAAGACCTTTGCCTCGATGGGCAAGCCGTGACAATCCCAGCCGGGGATATAAGGGGCGTCGAAGCCGGCCATAGTCTCGAACTTGACGACAAAATCCTTGAGGACCTTGTTTATAACGTGCCCCATATGAATATCGCCGTTGGCATAAGGCGGCCCATCGTGCAGGGTGTATAAAGAGGCGCCGCTTCGGGCTTTTCTTGTCTGGGCGTAAATATTCATCTTTGCCCACTGCCTGCGCAGTTGCGGCTCACGCTGGGTGAGATTGGCCTTCATCGAAAAGCTGGTTTTGGGCAAATTCAGTGTATCACGATAAGCTTTTTTGTTCTCAGACATTTAACAAATCCTCAAAAATCCCAAACGACGTATAATAAACACTCCCGTAATTACTGTCAACATTCGCAGTTATATACCAGATTGCCGAGACAAAAAAAGGCCTTCCAGAGCCGGCTGCTCTGGAAGGCCTTTAGTACACAAAATATAGCTTTCTCAGGGCAGCTTAAGCTTGTCCTCTATAATTATGATAATCGCAATGTTTATAATGCTGTTCATAGGTCTCTCGTATATTATTTAGCGTCTAAATTATACTCTGTTTGTCGGCAAATATCAAGCTCGGCTTTTTAAAAAATCGGCATACGGGTAAAATCTATAGCCGATTACCCTTTGTGTTATTATAATATATATTACTGACGATGAATTGTTAAGTGTATAAATGCCGCGGCTCTGGAGACATTGCTATGTTCAAAGATAAAAAGGTTGTTGTAGTAATGCCGGCCTACAACGCAGCCCAAACCCTGCAACAAACCTACGATGAGGTCGTGAATCAAGGTGTTGTCGATGAGGTTATTATTGTTGATGATGCCAGCCACGACGAAACCGTCAATATCGCAAGGTCTCTGCCAAAAGCGGTGGTTCACGTCCATCCGCAAAATCAAGGATATGGCGCCAACCAAAAAACCTGCTATAAGCTCGCCCTGCAACAAAACGCAGATATCATCATTATGGTCCATCCTGATTATCAATATACCCCCAAACTTATACCCGCAATGGCCTCTATAATTGGGAATGACCTTTATCCTTGCGTGCTCGGCTCGAGAATACTCGGCGGATACGCCTTAAAGGGGAAAATGCCGATCTGGAGATATGTTTCAAATCGTTTTCTGACCCTCGTAGAAAATATTTTCACCGGAGCGAAGCTGTCCGAATACCACACCGGCTACAGGGCATTCTCACGCGCGCTTGTCCAACAGCTACCCTTCGAAGCCAATTCCGACGATTTTGTTTTTGATAACCAGATGCTGGCTCAAATTCTTTGGTACGGTCACACAATTGCAGAGGTAAGCTGTCCGACCAAATATCAAGCTGATTCTTCCTCGATTAACTTTGCCAGAAGCATCAAGTATGGCTTCGGATGTCTGTGGACCGCTCTTGTCTTCCGGCTGGCAAAAATGAATCTGGTCAAATCAAAGCTGTTTCCAAGGTAATGAGAGAGACTTCAAAAAAATATCAGTCCGCCTGGATTTGTCTGGTTTTGGCCTTGACTACTGCGGCGGTTTTTTGGCAAGTCTGCACTTATGATTTTGTTAATTTAGACGACCCCACTTACACCTATGAAAACCCAAACATTCAAGACGGCATCACATCTAAAGCCATTAAATGGGCCTTCACCGCCGGTTATGCCAGTAACTGGCATCCTCTGACCTGGCTTTCGCATATGCTGGACTGGCAGCTTTTTGGCTCTAATGCAGGGGGACATCACCTCACTAACCTCATTTTTCACATCGCAAATACTCTGCTTCTATTCATTGTTCTAAAACAAATGACACACAAACTTTGGCCAAGCGCGTTTGTGGCGGCCTTATTTGCCCTTCATCCACTCCACGTCGAATCCGTTGCCTGGGTCGCTGAACGCAAGGATGTCCTGAGCACTTTTTTCTGGATGCTCACGATGTGGGCCTATGTTCGTTTTGTCGGCCGCCCGAAGATTACCAGCTATTTGTTAGTAGCCATATTTTTTGCTCTCGGTCTGATGTCAAAACCTATGCTGGTTACCCTGCCTTTCGTACTTTTGCTTTTAGATTATTGGCCTTTGGATAGATTCGGCCCGAAACGCGGAAAAACCGGGCCGAAGTATTCGCTATCCTATCTGCTCATCGAGAAGATTCCGCTATTTGTGATGGCCCTGGCATCGAGTATAGTCACTTTCATTATCCAGAAAAAGGGCGGAGCAATGGAAGGGGAAAGTTACGCCTTTACTACTCGCCTCGCTAATGCATCTATTTCTTATCTGCGATACATTATCAAGATGGTTTGGCCTATTCGCCTGGCCATTTTTTATCCGCACCTAAATCAAAACGTATCGATTTTATATGCCGTAATATCTGCTGTTTTTCTGCTGGTTGTAACAATTCTTATACTTCGATTCGCCAAAGAGCGCCGGTATCTGGTTGTAGGCTGGCTCTGGTATCTCGGGACGCTTGTGCCGGTTATAGGTATTGTTCAGGTCGGTATGCAAGCCATAGCCGACCGTTACAGCTATATCACTCTCACGGGTTTATTTATTATCATAGCGTGGGGTTTGCCGGACCTGCTGGCAAGATGGCGAGATAAAAAAATCGCCCTTGCCCTGTCGGCGCTACTGATTATTTCAGTCTTATCGATATGTACCCATTTTCAACTTCGCCATTGGCGAAACAGTATAACTCTGTTTCAACACGCCCTCGATGTGACCAAGGACAATTATGTAGTGCACTTATGTATAGCAGGACCTCTGCGCGAGCAGGGCAAACTGAATGAGACCATCTACCATTGTTCTGAGGCCATTCGAATTGATCCTAACAGTAGCAAAGCCTACAACTTTCTCGGCATCGCTCTCTGTGAATCGGGAAGAATCGACGAGGCCATTCCCTATTATAAAAAGGCACTTAAAATAGACCCTCATTTTGCCAACGCAAGCGCCAATCTCGCTCTTGCCCTCGCAGCTAAAGGTGAATCTGCTGATGCCCATATCAATAAAGGTTATACCTTAGCTCTTGAAGGAAACCTTGATGAGGCTACCATACATCTTACCCAAGCGCTCTGGCTGGACCCTAACTCTGCCCAAGCGCACTACTACCTGGGACTGGTTCTGGCGCAAAGGGGAAAAATCAACGAGGCCATTACACACTTCGAGAAGGCACTGCAACTTAAACCCAACTGGATTGAGCCGATGAACAACCTGGCTTGGTTACTGGCCGCAAATAAAAAAAGCACAATTCGCAATCCCGACAAGGCGGTCGGACTTGCCCAGCGAGCATGCGAACTTACCAACTATAAGAGACCTGACTTATTGGATACCTTGTCTGTGGCTTATGCTGCAACAGGCGATTTCAGCAAGGCCATAGAAACCGCTGAAAGGGCTTTAGCATTATGCCAATCCTCCGAACAGAACATGCTTAAAAAGGAGATTGAAAACCGGCTGGTCTTGTATAAAGCAGGCAAACCTTATATCGAAACTCATTAAACTGTTTTTAGCTCGTTCTTGACTCTGCATCGAACAACAAATAAAGTTGTTGCTAATGGCAAAAAAATTTTACATAATTGACGGTCACGCTCACATCTACGCTGCTTATTACGCTAAGATGCGTCCACTAACCAGTCCGTCTGGTGAACCGACTAATGCTACCTACATCTTTACAACAACGCTGTTCGGTCTAATTCAGCGTCAAAAACCCGATATGCTTGCTGTGGCAATGGATAGTATTACCCCAACTTTCAGGACCAAAATTTACTCCGAGTATAAGGCTCATCGTCCACCTATGCCGGATGATATGCCTGCACAGATAAATCGCATCGAGCAGATACTTGCTGCGATGAAAATACCAGTTCTGCGTGTCGATGGTTTTGAGGCCGACGACGTAATCGGAGCGCTTGCCAAAAAAGCCTCAAAAGACGGCATCGATACCTACATCTGCGCAAAAGATAAAGATATGTATCAGCTTGTCGATGACCATACTTACATTTTCGATATCAAAAAGGGTGAGGTTCTTGACAGAGATGTACTATTCGAAAAATATAAGATTAAACCTGAATATTTTATCGATGCTCTCGCCCTGCAGGGCGATGCATCAGACAATATTCCCGGTGTACCGCTAATTGGCGAAATGAGCGCAATCAAACTGATACAACAGTTCGGCTCTCTTGATAATTTATATAAAAACGTTGATAAAATCGAGGGCAAGAAGGGAGAAAACCTCCGCAAATTCAAAGAGCAGGCTTATCTGAGCAGAAAGCTCGTAATAATAAATACAAAGACGCCGGTCAAAATTGATTATAGAAAATTAAAATTGCAGGAGCCCGACAGAGAAAAACTTGCCACAATCTTTTCCGAGCTCGGCTTCAACCGACTGCTTACACAAATGGGGTTGACAGGCTCTTCCGGAACTCAATCAACAGAGGCTGATGCTTCGGAGGTTTCATCTGATTTAGGTGAACCGGCATCGGTTAAGACAGTCACCCACGATTATCAGTTGATAGATACACGGAAAAAGTTCGATGGTTTCGTAGCTGAACTAAAAAAGCAAAAATTATTTGCTATTGATACTGAAACCACAGCCATCGACGCTATGCGAGCCGACCTTGTCGGCATCAGTTTTTCCTGGCAGCGGCACAAGGCGTATTACCTACCTGTCCAAGCCTCGTTGGGCCAAAAACATCTCGATGCAAAAGAGCTCGGCCAAAAACTTGCACCAATACTGGCGGACGAAAATGTTAAGAAAATCGGCCAGAATATAAAGTACGATATGCTCGTTCTGAAGAACGCACAGATGTCGATAAAAGGCGTTCATTTTGACACAATGGTTGCCTCCTACTGCCTCGACCCCTTGCGCAGCAGTCATTCGATGGACAGTATGGCTGCTGATTTTTTAAATTACCGCTGCATCCCAATCTCAGCGCTAATCGGCAAAGGCAGGAATCAGCTTACCTTCGATATGGTTGACACTGCCGCGGCCTGTGAATACTCCGCCGAGGACGCCGATATAACTTTTCAGCTTTATGAGTATCTGAAAAGCCGCCTCGAAAAAGACCTGCCGATAAGAAAGCTGTTTGAAGAAGTGGAAATGCCTTTAGTCTCGGTCCTGACGGCTATGGAATATAACGGCGTGTCCATCGATACAAAGCTGCTGAAGAAAATGTCCGGCGAGCTTGCCGCAACGCTCAGGACACTGACCGACCGTATTTACGAATGCGCCGGCACAGCTTTCAACATTGACTCTCCGAAGCAGCTTGCTGAAATCCTTTTTGACAGACTCGGTCTTGAGTCTATCAGGGTTGGCAAAGCCGGCCGCAGCACCGATGCAGACGTCCTCGGACAGCTTTCCGAGCAGCATCCTGTTATCGAGCTGATTCTTCGGTATCGCCAGATAAGCAAGCTGCAAAATACCTATGTAGATAAGCTGGGCCAACTGATTAATCCCCGCACCGGTCGCGTCCACGCCTCCTTCAACCAGACAATAACCGCAACGGGACGTCTCAGTTCCAGTGATCCCAATTTGCAAAACATCCCCATCCGCACTGAGCTTGGCAGCAAAATTCGCTCCGCCTTTGTTCCGGAAAGCAAAACCGGCTGCATCCTCAGTGCAGACTATTCCCAAATCGAGCTGCGCCTGCTGGCGCATTTTTCAAAAGACCGGGCCTTGATGTCTGCTTTTGCTGCCGACCAGGACATCCACCGCTTCGTTGCGGCCCAGATTTATGGTGTGCCGATAGAAGAGGTAACCGACGAAATGCGCTCACACTGCAAAGCGGTCAATTTCGGCATAATTTACGGCCAGGGGGCATTTGGACTATCCCGCTCGATAGGAACAAGTCAGGCCGAGGCGAAAAAATTTATTGATGACTATTTCGCCCGCTACAGTTCAATCCGCAAATTTATGGACAGCGTAGTTAACACGGCTAAACGCACCGGTTTTTCCGAGACTATTTTGCACCGCCGGCGAAAAATCTCAAATCTGACCAACAAAAATGCTAATAAACGTGCACAGGCACAGCGCTTTGTAATCAACACAGTAATTCAGGGTTCGGCTGCGGATTTAATAAAGGTTGCTATGATAAACATCCAGCGAAGAATCGAAGCCGAACATCTTGCAGTAAAACTAATTCTGCAAATTCACGATGAACTTGTTTTCGAGATGCCCGCCAACGAAGCCGACAAACACGCAAAGTGGATTAGGCAAGAGATGACCACTGCTTTGAAACTCGATGTCCCCTTGAAGGTTGATATAAGTTATGGCCCAACCTGGCTGAGTGATAAATAACAATGTCGGCTTGTATTATGGGATTTGGATATGGCCGATTATCGTGCAATCCAACGGCTTTATTAACTCGGCCAGTTTCTTCGTATCGGACGTATTTTTAGTGCAGATAAAAGCGGCCCGAGCAGCTAACACGATTTGCCTGCGGTCGGGGCTGCTCACCAGAGACGGTGCGTTTATCAGGATAAAGTCAAAACTGCCCTCCGCCTTTTCTGCTATCTCTGTTACATTCATCTGCTTCGACTGGGAAAAATAGTAGCCGGGCCACACCCACAGATTCTCAATTTCAGTTTGAACTGCCTTTGCACTCAGGTTGCTTTGCTCTGCATCAAGCCCAAACGCCTTGGCAACAGCATCTCGCTTAAGGTCAAGGTCTATAAGAAGACAGCGTTTTTTGTTCTTGGCTAACCCAATAGCTACATTAACCGGTATTGTTACCGGCAGCGCCTCTGCCCCGACCGAGGTAAAAAGAATGCTTTTGTATTTTTTCCTGACTTGTTTTATCCGCTTGATAACAGCTTCGTAATCGTCTTCAGGTTGTTTATCACTGCCTTCTTTATTCTCTACAAAATTAATGTTGACAACTTTCTTATATTTTCGTCTTCTCAGTATAAATAAAATAAACACGAAGAATATAATGAGAATTGTACCGGCCGCGGCATAAAAGATGACCGTCTGTACCTTAGTATGTATTCCCAAACTCAGCAGGATTTTCTTCAGGATATTAACCATAGGCATTTATAATATTAACGGCCAATTTTTATCTGCCCTCCGCCGGCCGCTATTCGCTGGAATAATCTCCCCGACACAGTCTTTCAATGTCCCTTGCCACAATCTCCGTGATTATTTTCTCTTGCTCCGATAATAATAACGGTTTCGGCTGTTCAATAATATGGTCGTCTATCTGGGTCTCCGGCTTTAATCTTTGGGCTTCAGTTTTTTGGCCGGGGGCTTTCCTTTTCATCGCGGTAATCTTTCGCTGCTCCGCCATAATCTCTTCAGCAAGGTCGAAACTCGGAATTTCGGACTTTTCCTGTAGTGTCTCAGCCTCTTCTTTTTTGTGCGCGCTCGTCACCGACTTCGGCGGGGGGGGTGTCTCTTTAGCAGGTATTGTTTCTACCGGTATCCAACTTGTGTCCTTATGGGCTGATATTTCTGCTGTAGCTGTATTAGATGACTGAGCCGTCTCTATGGTGCTGTTTTGTGTCGCAGTATTTTTCGGGGTGGTGTTTTCGTGCATTGATATTATATTACGCGCGCGAAGAATATCCACTTTACACTGCAGGATATCAGTATCAATTTGTTGGTTGCTTTCGGCCTTACTCACCTCTATAACCTTTCCTAATATTATATTAGTTTAACAAAATTGCCGGTATTAATCAAGGATGAATTGCAGCAGCTACCACTGGCCTAGGCCTGTCAGCGGACAACCAGTTGTCATCAACCATAAAACCAGTCTGTAGAAAACTTTATTTTTACTTGAAATGGATTCAAAGAGAGCTTACTCTGCTGAGCTATGTCTCCTTTAGAATTTTAAGGAGGTAATGAAGAAATGCAATCCTGTTGGTTCAACTTTGCAAGATTTTATGAGTAAATATCGGAGTGTAGGGGGGGCACGCCACCAAATTTAACAATTCCCTGCTTTCGCAGAGATAGATATAGATTTTGAAAGGAGAAAAGATGGAAACGAAAGACAAAAGAACAAAAGTTGTAGTTGGTGTGTTGGCTTTAGCCGGTCTGCTATGGGTTCTGACCTTGGCCACAGCCGGCAATTTGGAGCCGAGCGGACCGCCAGCGTCGACGATGAAGACACTCGACGAGATTTACGATGCTGTCATTAGTGTCTCACAGAGAGAGGGTTATATCGACCACTTTGACATTACGGCTGACTCTAATATGATCTGTTTTACTGTGCCAGCAGGCAAACAGTTTGTCTTATTGAGTTTGACTTTCCGTTATGATGATAGCGCGTATCTAAGGAGAGCGTGTCTAAAGGTAAACGATAATTTTCTCACAGGCTATCCTTATTTGAGGTCTTATACGGATTCTGGGGGTATGATACAGGGTTGTGCAGATTTCCCGGATAGGTGTGTTGTGGTCAACGCGGATGAGACGTTGAAAGTTGTAAATGAAGAATCCTCCGCCCTGAAGGCTATGATTGTCGGTTATTTTCATAACGTTCCATAAGTTATGGGGGATTTACAATGAACTGTAAAAATCCAGTGGGATTGGTATTGGCGGCAATTTTATTTTTTACTTGAAACAGAACAAAAAGAGGTATACTATTTAGTTACTCTCCTTTCAGGGTTTAAGGAGGTAGTGCGGAAAAATGCAGTTCTATTAGCTTGATTTTGCGGAATTTTACGAGAAAATGTCGGCGTGCACAGCGCGCGCCGGCAAATATTAACGGCTCCCTGCTTTCACGGGGACAGATTTTGAGAGGAGTAAAAAATGAGAACGAAAGAAAATAGAATAAAAGTTGTAGTGAGTGTGTTGGCTTTAGCCGGCTTGTTAGGGATTTTGACCTTAGCTACAGCCGGCAATTTGGAGCCGAGTGGGCCGCCGGCGTCGACGATGAAGACGCTGGATGAGATATACGACGCCGTTATTGTAGCGTCATCGGGTATCTCGGAAAGAGAGGGATATTTGCAGCACGTCGAGCTTAGCCCGGGTGGTTCCTATACTTTCTTTACCGTACCGACTGGCAAGCGTTTTGTTTTGTTAAAGCTATATTTATATGGGCCGGACATGTCTTTAACTTCGACTGGTGGTCTTTCTATTGATGGCAGTTATTTCCCATACCAGTCAGATGCCCAATATCAGCCGGTAGATTTTCCGGATAGATGTGTTGTGGTCAATGCCGGGGAGACGCTGATGGTTTCAAACCCCTATATTTATAGTTACCCTGCAACGATTCTCGGTTATTTTTATGATGTTGAGTAAAACAACATGCCTAGTGTGAAAACCGATACGAGTCGTGCAGTAGAATATGCTCGGCCATTGGGGGATAACCCACCACTATAGCGCAAGTTGTAAAGGAGGTTTATAATGAACTGTAAGAATCCAATAGGTTTGGTGTTGGCAGCAATTTTAGTATTGAGTTTCGCCTCCGCCTATGCCGAAAATATTGATCCTAATGATAACAATTCGCAATATGCATATGGTGAGAATGTCGGCTGGTTTAATTTCGAGCCAAATGTAGCTGGGCCGAATGTGGGTGCAACGGTCAGCAGCAGCAAATTGACCGGCTTTATCTGGGCAGAAAATATCGGCTGGATAAATCTATCACCTGCATCCTACGGCGGCGTGGTCAATGATGGCGCAGGCAATCTGTCCGGCTACGGCTGGGGCGAAAACGTCGGCTGGATTAACTTCGGACCTTCCTATGGCGGTGTAACCATCGACCTTGACGGCGACTTTGACGGTTGGGCTTGGGGCGAAAATATCGGCTGGCTCAACTTCAACTCTGTCGACCTCTACGGTTACAACGTTAAGGCTTGCAAGGTAAACTTTGAGGACTTGGCAAATTTCGTCGACGACTGGCTTGAAAGCAATATAGGTTTACCTGCTGATTTGGACGATAGTAACAATGTCGATTTTGCTGACTATGCTATCTTTGCTGATTATTGGCTGGATTACTGCCCGGACGACTGGCTGTTGTGAGCGGGGCCTATTGAAAATTGCGTGAAATCGCTAGGGTTGAATTGTTTTATTAAGGAGTGAACGTCATCAGCGGTAACAGCTTTTATAGCGTTAATGTCGTCTTCGATGGTGCGATATTGCTGTAAATATATCCAGTTGGCACCAAGGTCAATCAGCCGACCCATCGGCAGCTCATTCTTTATTACCAACGCACTCAATATTTTATTTTTTGCTGTTTTCATTTCATTTTCGGTTACGCTGTTTTTGGATAGACTTTCAAAAATACTCTTAATGGTATCAAGCACTTTGCTAATGTTTTCACTACTGCAGCTGATATAACTGCAAAATACCCCTGTGCCATCCATAGCTGCGAACTGCATTATTGCCTCTTCCGCCAGCGCCTTATCAACCAGCTCCCAGAAGAATTTTGACCCGACATTATCGCCAATGATAGTTGCCAGTACCGCCGCAGCAAATCTTCTTGAGTCTTGAGCAGCCACCGCTGGTGACATCAGGCATATATGCTCACGGGCCAGATTTGATTTTTCGATTCGTTCCTTTTTTTTGCTGCCTGGTGATTCTTCCAGTTTTCTAGGGGCAGCCCGCTTTTGCCACTTCTCGCAGGAGCTTTCCACAACACTGCAAATTTGCTCCCAATCGAAGTTGCCGGTAAAAGCCACAGCCATATTGTTTGGCACGTAGCGACTCAGAAAATAGTCCCGCATTTGTTCGGCCGTTAAATTGGTGATACTTTCGTTACTACCTAAAACGCTGTTGCCGCAGGGATGATTGTCGAAGTGCAGAGCTCTGCATCTGTCCAGCACGTCAAAGTTCGGCATGTCCTTATACATCGCAATTTCTTCTTTAATTACGTTTTTCTCGATATCGAAATCTTCATTTCTCAGTGCCGGTCTCATCAGCTCTATCCATATTCCTGTTACCTCGACCAGGTACTCCGGCAAAACGGCTGCATAAAAAACGGTATTTTCCTCACCGGTAAAGGCGTTGAACAGTGCCCCCGTTTTATCGAATGCCTCGTTGACTTCGAACGTGCTTAGCTTTTCAGTGCCTTTGAATAGCATATGTTCTAAAAAATGCGACACGCCGTTTATTTGCTTTGTCTCGTCCCGTGAGCCGGTTCTAACAAAAAAGCCAACCGCCGCCGATTTGGCGGATTTGTTGACCTCGCCGATAACAGCCAAGCCGTTCGTCAATATTTTCTTCTTAAATTCCATATTTTGCTTTACTTAACTTTTATCCGCCTTACGTATGGCGGATTTATCCACCGAAGGCAGATGAACTTCCTTCGGGCCGATTGTTACAACCGTAAAGTCTCTGAACTTATTATTCTGGAGAAAGCCCAGAACCGAATTAACCGTTGTTGCCTCGATTTTACTTTTAATTTCGTCAAGGCTTCGAACTCTGCCGAGCATATAGTAATCGCCTCCAACCCCAGCGGCTCTGCTGCCGGATGATTCGCTTTGAAGGACGAGTGCGCTTTTAAGCCCGACTTTGGCTCGTTTGATTTCTTCTTCGCTGATTCCATCTCCGAGCCGGTTGAACTCAGCCGTAACACAATCAAGCGTCTCTTGAGCTTTATCCGGCGTTGTGCCTGCATAGCAGGCTATACCGGCCACCTCTTTCAGACCGTGATATTGTGCTCCCACCGCATAGCAAAGGCCTCGCTTTTCTCTTACTTCTGTAAATAATCTGGCGCTCATTCCGCCTGACAGAACCGATATTGCGACTCTGGCATTGTAGTAGTCTTCATCAGTTGGCTTGACCGTCTCGGTCATCAGGCCGATATGCACCTGTGCACCGTCATTATGTAGATGTGTATATTTGCCTGCTTTGTTCCCCGCCGGAATCACACCTTGCTGCGGTTCGTTTTTGGTGCTGGAAAACAGATTTTCCATTTGTGCAGCGATAGCATCAAAGTCGTATTTGCCTGCAACTGCAAAAATTGTCTGCGACAGATTGAAATTGTTCTTTATGATTTGTTTTGTCTTTTCAGCCGTAAGGGTTTTTAATTCTGCGATTTCGCCTAAAGGGCTGCGCCCCAAAGGACTCGGATAAAATTGCTCCCGCAGCTTTAACATTACCTTCTGCCGAGGGTCATCATCCAAAGCACACACCCCGTCGATTGCCAATTGCCTCGCTAATTCAAACTGGTCTTCTTTCAGGCCAGCTCGCAGTATTATATCGGCATACAATTCTATAGCCTCAGCCAGGTTGCCTGCTTCCAGAACAGCTCCGATGGTTATATGAGAGCTGCCGACCGAACTGACGCGATGCAGGCCGAGACCATCAAGTGCGTCTCCAAGGCCTCTGCTGTCTTTATCCCCCGCACCCTTGAAAATCCAGTCGGCGATAACACTTCCAGCCCCACAGCAGCCGTCTGGAAGCCGCGATGCTCCTGCCGGCAGCATAAAGTTGAACGCTACCGATTCGACCGCTTCCATCGGCTCACCCAGAATGGCCATCCCGTTCTTTAAGATATGCTTATCGAGTTTTTCCACCATTGTTCACTCTTACAAATTACACAAAAGAAAAGCTAATTCTACCAATAAAAGGGGGTATTTTCAAAGGAATGGTTTAGAAAAATACTTGCGCTAACGAATCCCAAGCGCCTTTATCTGCTTCATTAAATTAGCATAGAGGTCGGCAATAAGATAGAAACACAAAATAGTAACCACAATAACAATGACTGTAACAACGACCTTGGTAATTATTTTATAATGCGGATTGAACCATACCAGCGGCAGGGCCAGCGGACCCACGACGAGCAGCGCAATTACAACAGCAGATGTGGAAAAATACCATTTCCGGTTCTGGCTTGTGCCTTCGCTGCGGACTTCGAGAAATTCACCACAGAAACGGCACTTTATTGCCTCATCCTGAATTTCCTCTGCACAAAAAGGGCACTTTTTCATTTCGAACCTATGCCACCGCAGCGGTTTCTTCGTCAACCTGATCGAACCTGACGCTTATCTTCTTGCTCACCCCTCGTGTCTGCATCGTTATCCCGAACAGCACCTCTGCAATACTCATCGTGCGCTTGGAGTGGGTGATTATTACAAACTGCGAGTCCTTTTGAAATTCCCGCAACAGCGTATTGAAACGCTCATTGTTTGCCTCATCCAGCGTAGCATCAACTTCGTCCAAAAAGCAGAATGGTGACGGCTTTATCTTGAAAACTGCAAACAGCAGCGCAATCGCTGTCAGCGCCTTTTCGCCGCCGCTGAGCAATGATATACTCATTGCCTCCTTGCCGGGCATCCGGGCTATTATCTCTATCCCTGCTTCGAGAATATCTTCAGCGTCTTCAAGCACTATATCGGCTTTGCCTCCGCCGAACAGCTTACGGAAAATCTGCTGGAAGTAGACCCTGATTTCCTCAAAAGTTTCTCCGAATTTCTCTCTGCTTTTTTTGTTAAGACGGTTTATCAATTGCTGCAGTTGAACCTTGCTCTTGTTCAAATCTTCTACTTGACTGCTTAAAAAATCGTTTCGTTTTTCGAGGTCGTCCTGCTCGGCTATTGCGTCCACATTTACATTGCCGAGCCGTTCAATCTTGCCCCGGAGGTCAGCTATTTCTTCTCTTACCTTGTCCCAATCTACCAGGCTTTCTTCGTAATTTTTGTAGGCCTCAACCAAATCAATCTGTAGTTCGTCCTGCACTCTTTCAACAAGGTCCTGTCCTTTTACCTCTAATTGGCTCAATTCTATTTTAAGCCCGCCGATGGAGGACTCGATTTCGCTTTGCTCAGCCCTTTTCTGGCGAATTAGTTGCTCTATCTGTTTTTGCTCTTCAAGCAGCTTTTCGGATTTCTCCTGAAGTCTGCCGGAGGCGGACTGGTTCTTTTCTTTTTCAACAAACAACTCCGACACCACCGCTTCGCAGTTGAGAATATCCCTCCGGGCTTGCTGGGATTGTTCGCTGCAGCTTTGTATTTCTGCTTGTGCCGTCTCCGTAGCTGTTTGGTTTTCCTGCATCTGGCTTTGCAGATTCGTAATCGCTTGCTTTAATGCTTTGGTTTGTTCGGTAATCTGTCCCAGAGCAACCCTCAAATCCGCGAATTCACTTGTTTGTCTTTGTTGTTCAGCTTTGCGTTCGGCATATTTTGCATCGAGTTCTTCTATGCGTCTCGTCCGCTGGCTATTTACCGCCTCCAGTTCCTGCAAGTTCTGTTTCGAGTCATATTCTTTCTGCACCGATTGAGCAATTTGTGCCTCAAGCAACTCGATTTCGCTGGCTATCAATGGCTGCTCTTCGCTTAATCGCTTTATATTTTGCTCATAAACTGTCAGCTTTGAGCTTACCTGCATTTTTTCTATATTCGCTTCGTAAATAGCTGTCCGCAGTTCCTTACACAATTTAGTCAAATGTTCGTTTGTATGATTATTTTTCTCGATTTGCCCTTCAATCCTTGTAATTTCTGTTGTAATTTTGGCAATTGTCTCCTGCAACTGGCGAAGTTGGCTTTTTCGCGATATCAAACCCGTGGCTTTGCCCAAAGGCCCCAGTTTTATCACTCCGCCGGCGCTTAAAAATTCACCCTTTAGAGTAACGAATTTATAATCCTCCCCAATTTTTCCAGCCAGTTCAATCGCGGCATCAATCGAGTCAACGACTATCGTTTTACCCAATAGTTTCCAGGCCAATGGTGCATATTTGCTCTCGGTTTTTACGAATTCAACAAGTCTGCCCTTTGCGTGTTGGAATTTCAACAAATCCTTTTTATCCACAAACGGCTCTATTTTATCCATGCATATGAAACTCACTCTGCCCTCGAGTTTCTCGATTGTCTCTTTGTCAGCCATCAGTTTGCTTGTGCTGTTGATTACGAGAGAGTCGGTTCTGCCCTCAAGCGCCGCCTCAACAGCATTCGCATATTCGACGTCAGCTGCTATTGCCTCTGCCAATATTGCCTCCACGTAATTGAATTTAGGCCGGCTTTGCAGAATGTTTTTAACCGCGATGTTAAGACCTTCATGTCTTGTCTCCATATCCGCTAATACCGACAATTCGCTGTTCAGTGCGCTTCGCTCCTCTTTGCTCTTTGCCAGTCGCTTGTTATCAGCCGTAATCAGTTTGCTGATTTCTTCTGTTTCTTTGTGTTTGGAGTCCAGACTTTGCTGTAATTCGCCTAGCACTTTCTCGATATCACCAAGTCGAGCACCATGTTGTGCCTTTTCGGTTAAGAGCTTTTCAAGTTCTGCCCGGCTGGTCTCTGCCCGACCGGACAAACGGTCCTTCTGGCTGGATAAGTTACTGCGATAAACGCTGATGCTCTGCACTTCGTTATGGAGTTGCGCCGTCCTTCTGACTATGTCGATAATGCCGGATTTTTCATCTTCCAAGTCCGCATTGAGGGAGGCGCATTCGGCGTCTATTTCCTGAATGGCTTTTTGAAGCCGCTCGGCATCTTGTTTTTTCTCTTCAAGCATTTTCTCGCCGTTTGCCAGTTCGACCCTGTATTGCCCCAAATCGTCCTCGAAGAGTTTTTTCTGCTCTTGCAGTCTTTCGGTTCTTTTCTCAGCTTCTTCCTTTCTTTGCTGCAGTTCTGCGATTCTGGTTCGTAGAAATTCAATTCGTTGTAAATTCTGCTCGATTTTACTTTGAACGGCGACGAGGCAGTTTCCCGTGCGGTTTAACTCGTTCTCTGTTTCTGTTATTTTCTGACCTAATTCGCTCATTAGAGCGTCATTTTTGGCTACTTCGGCAACAATACCGGCAAGCTGGTCTTCGAGCCGTTGGAGACCAGCCTTTTTCTCTGCGCTTTGGGCACGAATCTTTGCATATTCAGCCAGCGAGTAATTAACCTGTAGCTCTTTGAGCCGTCCGCAGTATTGTAGGTAATTTCTCGCTTTGCCTGCCTGGAATTTTATGCTTCGAAGCTGTTTCTGCACTTCGTTTAAAATATCCGCGAGCCGCAACATATTTTGCTCTGTATATTCCAGTTTGCGAAGGGCTTCTTTTTTATGAGCTCTATATTTGCTTATACCGGCTGCTTCTTCAAATATAGCACGTCTATCTGTTCTCGAAGCACTTAATAGCTGCCCAACCTGTCCCTGCTCAATAATCGAGTAGGCCTTGACGCCTACGCCTGTGTCCATAAGCAATTCGCGAATGTCTTTTAACCGGCAGATTTTGTTGTTTATACGGTATTCGCTTTCGCCACTTTTATAAATCCTGCGCGTAATTTGCACCTGGTCAGCTTCGATTGGTAATTGCCTGCTGCCGGTTCCGTTGAGATTTGAGATAAATAGACTCACCTCTGCCGTCCCTGCGGGTTTTCTGCTGCTGCTGCCGCTGAATATCACATCCGCCATTTGTTCGCTGCGAAGGCTCTTGACGCTTTGTTCGCCAAGTACCCATTTTACTGCATCAACGACATTACTCTTTCCGCAGCCGTTTGGGCCGACGATAGCTGTTATCGGCGAATCAAAGGCTAATTCTACTTTGTCAGCGAAGCTTTTAAATCCATTGAGAACGATTTTTTCAAGTCTCATCTGTTTTCTCTGCTCTTAGTTTTGGTAACTGATATTGCGCAGTATACCCACTCCATCTGGGCCGATACGCACTATTATTATCGGCTGACGACCTATTTTCTCTTGATAATTAGGTCGATTTTCGGTAGGGGCCCCGCCTTAAACTCTGCTTTCACCGCTCCTTTGTCGCACATCTGCTTCAAAAGGGAGATTGCCTCGGCATATGAAACATTTAATCCTCGGCGTTCTTCTTTGGTTTTTTTCAGCGGTTCTTCGCACAGTGTTTGGATAATGTCGCTAAGTTCGAAGGAGCTTTTCAGTTGAATCATTACATTGGGCCGTTTGGGGTGTTTGCGGATTATTGAAACATATTTCTGACCTGCTGGAGCATTTATTGTAATACTGCCGTCTGCCGACTGGATAAAGATATTATCGTGGCAGTATATTGGGGCGCCGAACAGCACAATTCGGGGCTGACCGCTCCGAGAGACGAAAATGCCCTTGTGTTCGGTCTGTGCGATTCGCTCAAGGTAAAAATTACGTGCAATAAGTTTTTGCATTACCGAGATATCTGCTAATTTTCTTAAGTTCTCGTATGCCGCCAATCTGATGTTGGGGTCACTATCTCGCAGTAATTTTCGTGATATCGCAATTGCGTCATTTCGGCGTGCCGATGCGGTAATTGCCTCCAAAGCCTCGATTCGATAAGCTGAATCTTTGTTTGATGCTATTTCTCGAAGGGTATTCAGACCACCGTCACTGCCCAGATTGAACATGCATCTGGCTGCTCCCAGACGCACCTGCTCCTGGGATGAATTCAGAAGGGCTGTCAGCTTGCCGATACTTTCCTTTCCGAGGGCCTCAAGAGCTGTCTCAGATGCGTACTTGTCTTCGGAAACAGCAAGCTTCTTGATGAACGTGTTTATTCTCTCTCTGGTGGCTTCCGGCGTCTCAGTAAGATATATCGCCCTGACTATCGATACGAATCTTTGTTTTTGTTTTTTGTATGCAGGCGGGACTTTCAATTCAATCTGGCTGGGTGAGACTGCTCTGGCTGTGCCGGAACCAAAACGTCCGGTTAGTTTGCTGCAAATAAGGCTTGCGTTTTTATAATCCGGTCGATGAAGCGCGATGTTTATCTCGTGCTCGTCGAGAACCCTGCCGCCAGCCAGGATATAGCCAATTTTTTTATTTGTTTCGTCAGGACTTAGGGTATCTATAAAAACTGGCCCTTTTGCCGCAGCCAGAGCTTTCATAGCTATACCAAATCCTCCTATTGCCTTAAGTTCAGTGCCATATAGCCAACCGCCTTCCAGAGAAGTTGTTTGTGTGTCTGGCAGGGCATAAACCTTTATATCGAAGTATTGGTTTTTCGGAACTACTGTCGGCATAATCCCTTGAATCATTACCACTGCTGTATCGAGACCGTTAATAAGCTTATCAACATTTAGCCTATCCTCGGCCAATTGCTGCAGGATATATTGTTTAAGATATTCTCTAATCGGGGCCGGACATTCACTTGAACCTGTTCCACTTAATCCGCCCACCAGGCCATATCCTTCGACGGGGATTGGTTCAAAAGAGGACACCTCCGCCAGCGACCCTATTGTAGCATCTGGTTCCATCGTTGCTGCAGGCTTGCTCGGTTCCTTAACAGTTCTTGCTGGCCTGCCACAACCGACTATAAAAAAACCAGCAGCCAGTAGACTCATCAGGCAAGTTGTTTTTATATGCCGGATATTCATCATAAATCAATAATAAATCGTAAATGGCAAATAGTCAATTATTTACTCTCCGAGTACCTGACAGATGACCGTTCTTTTTCTTGGCCTGGTATCAAAATCTACCAGGACAATTTGCTGCCAGGTGCCCAGGACAAGTCGGCCATCTACAATAGGTACGCTCAACGACGGCCCCAATAGTGAAGCCCTTACATGAGAATGCCCGTTATCGTCGTGCCAGGTCTGTTCATGCTCATATCGGCCGGCCCGTGGCGCAATTTTCTCGAATGCCGCCGCTATATCGTGATTTACCAACCCCGGCTCATATTCGGTTGTCGTAATCCCCGCCGTCGAGCCTACGTTGAAAACGGTAACGGTGCCGTTACTGATACCTGCTTCTGCGACCGTATTGCTAACCTGTTCGGTAATATCGGTAATATCACAATTACCCCCCGTCTGCACCTTAAGTTTTTTCGTTTTAACCATCACTACGATTTCGAAGTTAAATATTATAGTGCCTGAAAACAATCAACCTGTTATAATAACCATTTCCGATTTTTATTCAATTGCAGGCTCCATATTATGGGAAAAATGGCAAAAAGCCGATGGGCAAAGCGTATTTTCCTTCTATTTATATTATGTGCTTCTCTTTTCCTTTTCCTGGCTAATTTAGGCAATCAGTACCTGTGGCAGGACGAGGCCCAGACCGCCGTAATCAGCAGGACCATTCTAACTCACGGTGTGCCTGTTGGCTATGATGGCAAAAATTACTTCTCGCAGGAATTAGGGGCCGAATACGGCAAAAACTACATCTGGAAATGGCATACCTGGCTGCCGTTTTACGTGTTGGCTGTATTCTTTAAATTGTTTGGCACAAGCACCTTTGTAGCACGCCTGCCATTTGCCCTTTTCGGCATCGGCTCTGTCTTTATGACCTATTGGCTCTGCAAGGTCCTTTGGCAATCACCCAAAATAGCCATTATCGCCACCATATTACTTCTTCTCTCCGTGCCCTTTCTCATCCTCTCAAGGCAATGTCGCTACTACAGTTTGGCTGCTTTCTTGTCGCTCTGGAGTTTAGTAACCTATGTCTGTATGCTCGATAAGAAAAAATATGCCGGCGTTGGCTTTGTCTTATCGACGGTGCTTCTGTTCCACACACACTATATTTACTATGCCACACTTTTCGCAACGGTCTTTACTCACGCCGTTCTTTTCCATCGCCGGCGATTAAAAACCTTGTTCATACTCTCCGCTATATCAGCTATGGTTAATCTTCCTTGGATTATCTGGCTTACCAGTATGAAATATGGCCAGACCTACGGCGGTTTCTTCACTGCTAAATTCACCAGCTTCGCCTCAGAATATCTTTACTTGCTCATGGCCAGGACCTCAACCTTTCCGCCTCTGCTGCTGTTGCTCATCCCTGTTGTTTGTATCGCCAACAAGATTAAAACCAAATCGTATTTTACCGCACCCCGTACATTCTGGCAGAATCTGTCATTGTTATTATTCTTTATTTTATACAATCTGATAGCCCTTGCTGCCACGAGCCCTTGTCCGTTCTACCGATACCTCGCTCCCTTAATCGCGCCAATAACCATCCTCGTTGCCGTCTTAGTTGTGGCAGCTGCCAGGCTGCATTGGGTGGTATCAGTTGTGATTATCATCCTCTTGATTGCCACAGGCCATTTGACAGATTTCATTTACGAGCTTACCCACGACTTCGATGGCCCTATTGAGGGAATCGTAAAATTCCTTAATAAAAACGGCAGTGAAAATGATGTGGTCGCCATCACTTATGGCGATATGCCGCTCAAATTCTATACTAAAATGCGCATCGTCGGCGGTCTGACAGGCGAGGACCTTTCAATTGCAAAACAGGCCAGATGGATTATCTTGCGAAAATACCCTATCTGTGAAAAGGACATAGCTGTCCGCAAATACCTGGTTGAAAACATTCCTTGGCATAAATACAAGCCGATGATTATCAACTACCCTGATACCGCCTATGAAAACCGCGAAAGCCCTGACATACACCATTTCCGAACCGTTCTCAACGAAAGCAAAGTCGTAATTCACCAGAGAGTCGAATAATCGGGCCTGGGAGTAACCTGTTGACCATAGTTCAGAATGTAGTCCATTACAAAATTTTTACGAAGAGAAAAGTCGTTGCGTTTAAGTGCAGAGAAGTCTATAATTCTGTGGATATCACCCTGAATACGGGAAAAGCCACATTAGTAAGGCTAATGTCATGTGGTGTTTATATTTGTGCTTTGATAAGGAGAAACTTTTCAATGGTGCTTTTTATGAGTTGCGTAAAGGCACTTGCTCTTTTTGACGCATTTCATATAACTTTTCACCATAAGCTCTGTGGCTATCTTGACCCTGGAACCGGCTCGATTATTATCCAAGTGGTCATAGCTGGGTTATTTGGAGCATTGTTTGTTATCAAACTCTTCTGGGGCAAAATCAAAAATCTCTTCAAAAAGTCATTCTCAAGAGATAACAAGGCAGAAGAAAAATGAAGACCGATGGAATTCTATCTTCTTCATTCCGCGACCCAAGCGGCTTCCTTTTTTATCGTGATGGTTCTCTTTATCGTCAAATAAATTCATCTTACAAGGAAAACTACGACCATTTAATGGGCTCTAATCTTTATGACACCTTGGTAAAAGCCGGATTGCTGATTCCTCACGAGGAAGTCGATATTGCTCCTCAAGAACCCTCTGAAGCATACAAGATTATCAAACCCCAACCGGTAGCGTTTATATCGTATCCATACGAATGGTGTTTCAGCCAGTTTAAAAATGCTGCTTTGACCATGCTCGAAATTCAAAAAAGAGCTCTCGATTTTGGAATGTCGCTTAAAGATTGCAGCGCCTATAATATACAATTCATGCACGGCAAACCTGTTTTAATTGATACGCTTTCTTTTGAAAAGTATCATCAGGGCAAACCTTGGGTTGCTTACAAGCAGTTCTGCCAACATTTTCTTGCACCTCTGGCGTTGATGAGCTGTAAGGATATTCGTTTGGGTCAACTGTTTCGAGTTCATATGGACGGCGTGCCTTTGGACTTGGCAAGCTCTCTTCTCCCATTCCGAACTTGGCTAAAACTCTCTTTACTCTCTCATATCCACCTACATGCTAAAAGCCAAAAATACTACGCCGACAAGATTACAGACACGAGCAATCGTAAAATGACTCAACTTTCATTTAAAGGTATCATTGATAATTTAGAATCGGCAATTAAGAATTTAAACTGGCATCCTGAACACACAGAATGGGCTGACTATTATAAGGATACAAATTATTCTGCCGCCGCCATCGAGCACAAAAAGAAACTCGTTGCAGAATTCCTGGACCAAACCAGCCCAAAAAGCGTTTGGGACCTCGGCGCGAACGACGGATTGTTCAGCCGTATCGCCAGTGATAGAGGAATAACAACGATTTCTTTCGACATCGACCCCGCCGCTGTCGAGAAAAATTATCTCAGATGTGTCGAAGAAAATGAAGGCAGTATCCTTCCTTTATTGCTTGATTTAACCAACCCAAGCTCTGGCATCGGCTGGCAAAACAAGGAAAGATTGTCTCTTCTGCAGCGAGGACCTGCAGATACAGTATTCGCTCTGGCATTGATTCATCATTTGGCTATCTCAAACAACTTACCGTTTAATAAAATTGCCGACTTCTTCAAAGAGATCTGTACCTCACTTATGGTTGAATTCGTTCCAAAGACCGACTCGCAGGTACAAAGACTCCTCTCGACAAGAAAAGATATATTCCCGGATTATAAGCAGGAGGTCTTCGAAAAAGAATTTAGCTGCTATTTCAAAATACAAAGTTCTGCGAAAATAAAGGATTCTGAAAGAACACTATATCTAATGCACAGGAAAGGCGCGGAAGTATGAAAAAAAGCGTTGTGATTCACCCTTTTTTGCTGGCTGCCTATCCTGTTTTATTTCTTTACTCACATAATCCCGGCGAGGTCGCTTTTCGTGAAACCCTCGCACCCATTGTATTTATATTAGGCCTCACTTTGCTCGTGTGGGGTATCTTGGGATTCTTCCTTAAAAACTGGAAAAAGTCTGGAATCATCGTCAGCTTGTTTTTAGTTTTGTTTTTCTCCTACGGCTATATCAGGACTCCTTTGGAAAGCAAAAGTTCTGTCCTTTTAGTGACCTCAATATGGATTCTGCTCTTTATGTTCGGTTCGTTTTTCACGGCCATAAGCAGAAAAGACTTTACCAATGCTACTGTAATATTGAATATTGTTGCTGGCATTTTAATCGTACAGCCGGGGTTAAATATAATTATTCATCAGTTCAGAAATATTGGGCAAACTGGCTATGGTAATGATTCCATCTTTGTGCGAGCAGGTTCACAGTCGGCTATAAAGAAACAGTCTTATCCGGATATATATTTCATTATTCTCGATGCTTATGCGCGAGAAGATATTCTTCGAGAAATATATGACTTCGACAATTCTGAGTTTCTTAACTTTTTGAGAAGCAAAGGATTTTATATCGCAGACCAATCTGCGTCCAATTATTGTCAGACAGGCTTGTCCCTTGGGTCATGTTTTAACCTCATATATCTTGATGGATTCGCGAAGCTGGTCGGCCAAAACAATACAAGCTTTGAGCTATTGGAAAACATTGTTGAAAAAAGCTTTGTCATTCAGCACCTTAAAAAACACGGCTATAAAATCGTGGCCTTTGCTTCGGATAGACCTGAAACAAAATTGCAGAGTGTGGCGGATACCTATCTGAAAACGGGAGCATCAACCTGTATGTTTCACAATGCCTTGAAGAATATGACTCCATTGCCGTATATTCTGACCGCGATAAAAAACGACAATGAATTCGATAAACACCGACAAAAGATTCTGTACATACTCGATAATCTTGGCAAAATTGCCGAGTCTTCTCCATCACCTAAATTTGTTTTTGCTCACATCGAAGCACCGCATCCTCCCTTCGTTTTTAGTCCAACTGGTCAGGCAAGAAATCCTGAAGCAAGATTCGATGACTTCGATGGCGACTGGCTTATAAAACCGGGTAGACTAACCTTGGAAAAATACTATAAGTATTATATTGACCAGATTATATTCTTGAATGGTCGAATGGAGAAGGTGGTGGATGAAATCCTGGAGAATTCTAAGCAGCCGCCGATTATTATGATTCTTGGTGACCATGGACCGAGGTCGGGGATGGTTTGGGAAAGCGTGGAAAAAACCAACGTACGCGAGTGTTTGTCAATACTGAACGCCTATCATTTACCGAATAATGGTGATAAACTCTTATATCCTCAGATTACCCCGGTTAACAGCTTTCGAGTTATATTTAACCATTACTTTGGAGAGCAGTGTAACTTACTGCCGGATAAGTCCTATTTTTCAACGGCGACGCATTTATACAAGTTTTATGATGTTACAGAAAGAATGCGGAAGCAGCAGCCCACAATCGTAGAGAAGCCGGATTCCACGGTAGATGTGAAATGATAACTTTACAAAGCAGGTTTTTGGATGGTTTATTCAACGGTTAAGCGTATTTTGGTCAACCCTCTGGTAATTCTCAGCGGGGTAACACTATTGTGCCTTGCACCGTTTGTAAATAAAGCGTTTCACATAGATGACACGTTGTTTATTGCTGCGGCAAAACACATTCAGAGTAATCCCATGAACTTCTATGGCTTTAACATCAACTGGTATGGTACTGAGGATTCAATGGCTAATATCACTAAGAATCCACCCCTAACTTGTTATTATATTGCGCTGGTTGCAAAATTGTTCGGCTGGAGTGAAATAGCCTTACACCTGGCTTTTCTTATTCCGGCTTTGGCAGTGACATTAGGCAGCTTTTATTTAGCAAAGCAGTTGTGTTCTCAGCCAATGTTGGCCGCGATGGCAGGCGTGCTTACGCCGGTATTTCTGGTATCCAGCACGAATGTAATGTGTGACACAATGATGCTCGCATTTTGGGTCTGGGCGGCGGTCGGCTGGGTGTGGGGAATGGATAAAAGTAAATGGTCAGGATTGTTAATCAGTGCAGTGCTTATGGCGCTCTGTGCGTTAACCAAATATTTTGGGATGTCGCTGATTTTGCTTCTGTTTACCTATTCACTTGTGAAAAAACGAAATATTGGAACTTGGGCGTTATATTTGCTGGTTCCTGTTGCGGTTTTAGTTCTTTATCAATGGATAACGTTCACACTTTATGGGAGAGGTCTGTTGTCGGATGCCGCATCTTATGCCTCAAAACTGCGATGGAATCTTAATCCTGGCTTTGGGTTTCTTTGGGGAGGATTAGTTGGCTTGGCTTTTGCAGGAGGAGGTATAATAACAATTTTGTTCTATGCTCCGCTGCTATGGTCGCGGCGGATTCTGATAACAGGTGTTGCTTTGATGGTTATATTTATATTTTCTCTTGGTCTTGTGGAGAAAATTGGCGATTTTCCGGTATGTTATCGCTACGCGGTAAGATGGGGTACTCTTCTGCAACTTGGTTTGATGTCATTGGGAGGGGTTTGCATCATTTGGCTTGCAGTGGCTGATTTGTATAAGTGCAGGGATTGTAAATCTCTCTTGCTGTTTCTTTGGGTGCTTGGGACTTTTTTCTTTGCCAGCTTTGTAAACTGGGCGGTTAATGGGCGTAGCATACTTCCGATGGTTCCTGCGGTTGGAATCCTGTTAGGGCGTAGAATTGATAGACAGGGTAAAACCACCCCTCGGATGGCGGGCTGGCGAGTTAGCTGGCCGTTGATTCCTGCGGTAATTATAGCATTGTCTGTTTGCTGGGCCGATTATACGCTGGCTGGCACTGCGAGGCAGGCCGCGAAGACAATCTGCAAAACATATATGGACCGCCACGTATGGTTTCAGGGGCATTGGGGATTCCAGTATTATATGGAGGCCCATAATGCCAAAGCTCAGGACTTCAATGATTTGAGGCTGGTCACAGGAGATGTGATTGTGGTTCCTACGAACAATACACACCTGAAGCCGCTGCCTGAAGATAGGATATTTCTGGTTCAAATTCTTGACTTTATTCCCTGTCGATGGTCATCAACGATGAGTCCTTTGCTTGGAGCAGGCTTCTATAGTAATGTAAAATGGGGGCCGTTGCCTTTTGCTTTTGGCCGGGTACCGGCTGAAAAATACGGTATCCTTATGGTTAAATAACGCAGCTCCTTTATTGTCTCCTGTCTGTTTTTTCAGGTTTTCCGTTTTGACCAAAGCCGAGAATATAGTTAAAATGCCGAACACTATAAAGAATAAGCAGGTTTGAACCGTTTATAAATAAGGCAAAATCGTGAAGCGCCGGCAAAAACAACCTCAATGTCCAGAGACAACACAAAACACTAAACGTTTTCTGCCTTGGCTGATAGTCGCAATTGTTATTGCTATCACTGCCGGACTTCGATTTCGTCTTTTGGATGTCCCCTTCGAGCGCGACGAAGGCGAATACGCCTATGCCGGCCAGCTTATGTTACAGGGTATTCCCCCGTATTCCCAGGTCTACAATATGAAAATGCCCGGCATTTATGCGGCCTACGCTTTAATCCTGGCTGTTTTTGGACAGACACACCCGGCTATCCACCTTGGACTGCTGATTATCAACGCCGCTACAATTATCTTGGTGTTTTTGCTGGCAAGATTCTTAACTAACCCCTTTGCCGGCGTTTTCGCCGCTGCAGCTTTTGCGGTGCTGTCGCTATCTCAATCGGTTCAGGGAATCTTTGCCAACGCTGAACATTTCGTCATTCTTTTCGCTGTAGCCGGCATATTGCTGCTGGTTTTTGCAATTGACCACAACAGGTTAGTTCTCTTGCTGGCCGCCTCTGTATTACTGGGAGTTGGTTTTCTTATGAAACAGCACGGGATTGCCTTCATTATATTTGCAAGTCTATACCTGCTTTATTCCCAACTTCGTCACAGACCGTTTAAACTCGCCCCTTTTCTGTTAAGAGCAGGTTTATTCGTTATTGGTGTAATGCTACCTTTCGGGATAACCTGCCTTATTCTATGGTGCGCGGGCGTATTCGAGAAATTCTGGTTCTGGACATTTGTATATGCACGCGAATATGTTTCATTGGTGTCTATGTCAGATGGGTTAAATAATTTAAAACTTGCAGTAACACCAATTGTTGGTTCGACAGTTTTTATTTGGATTTTGGCTGGAATCGGCTTGCTTACATCATTTATAGAAAAGAAAATTCGCAAGCGCTGTCTGTTTATCACCGGCTTTTTATTTTTCTCGTTTTTATCCACCTGCCCTGGTTTTTATTTTCGCAAGCATTATTTCATTCTTCTACTGCCCGCCGTTGCCTTGCTGTCTGGCCTCGGCCTGTTTGGTATCCGCCAGCTTTTAAGCAGACGAAAAGAAACGATTGGAAAAGACCTGGTAGCTGTCCTGCTGGGACTTGCGATATTGTCTCATACACTGTACCAGCAAAAGGATTTCCTGTTGGCTAAAAACCCCACCGTGGTATCTCGTATGACCTATGGGGCTAATCCTTTCCCTGAAGCGCTGAAAATCGCCGAATACATAAAAGCACACAGTTCGAGTGATGATACGATAGCCATTCTTGGCTCAGAGCCGCAGATTTTCTTCTATGCCAACAGACGTTCGGCTGCCAGTTATGTTTATGTATATCCTTTGACAGAACCACAGCCGTATGCACCGCAGATGCAGAAGGAAATGATGCAGCAAATAGAGACTGCCGAACCCAAGTTCCTGATATTTGTGAGTGGGGCTTTACCTCGGGTGGAGCAATCCACCTCGGAGAAAATGATGTTTGACTGGTTTCAAAAGTATCGGGAGAAATACTACAATCTGGTTGGCATTATTGATATTGTCTCAATGAGCCAGACAATATATCGTTGGGATGAAAATGCTGTTGGGGGTACGCCTCGGTCGCGATTTTGGCTCGGGGTTTTTGAACGAAAAAACGAAATTTAGCTTATCCCGCGTATAAGCGTTCTTTGCAAGTATGGCCACGGGTAGAGCGGCTTTGTGCCACTTCTTTACGCTCATATAGCCCTTAGGATAAAAAATAAAAAAATTTTTATTTTTTCAATTTCTCCTATTGACGATATTATTATTTAGGTTAAAATAGATATAAGTGATGGCCAGGCTGGATATTTACATCGATGCTTGGCCTCTGATTTGCGCTAAAAATGTGGAAAGCTCTTTAACAAGTTAACAGTTAAGCCAAAACAGCAGCGAAAGTGCGGCTCTTGCGGTAAATACGCTTTCTCGCAGAGAGCTTAAATAATAGTGTGTGTTTTTTTTTCAGCACTTTCGGTGCGTATGAGGGCACCCAAAATGCAGACTATCGCATTCTGGGAGCCCTGCCAAAGTGTTGAGCCTTTCTCGACGAAATCCCTCTCTTCTTGCTTCGGCAGGAGGAGCGGGTTCGACGAATCAATTCGAAGGGTTTGATCCTGGCTCAGAACGAACGCTGGCGGCGTGGCTAAGACATGCAAGTCGAACGGTCCGTTCCTTGTTTGTTTACAAATAGGGGCCGGATAGTGGCGTAAGGGTTAGTAATGGATAGGTGAACGTGCCCTTTGCTTCGGAATAGCGTCCCGAAAGGGGCGGTAATACCGGATAATATCATCCCTCGATGGGGGGATGTTCAAAGATTTATCGGCGAAGGAGCGGCCTATCTCCTATCAGCTTGTTGGTGAGGTAATGGCTCACCAAGGCTAAGACGGGTAGCGGGACTGAGAGGTTGACCCGCAACATCGGGACTGAGACACTGCCCGGACCTCCACGGAGGGCTGCAGTAACGAATATTGCGCAATGGGCGAAAGCCTGACGCAGCGACGCCGCGTGTGGGAGGAAGTCCCTCGGGATGTAAACCACTGTCAGGGGTAAGAAAGTCCGTTTCGGCGGATTGATCTAACCCAAAGGAAGTCACGGCTAACTTCGTGCCAGCAGCCGCGGTAAGACGAAGGTGGCAAGCGTTGTTCGGTATCACTGGGCTTAAAGGGTGTGTAGGCGGAAGGGTAAGCGTCTTGTGAAAGCCCCCGGCTTAACCGGGGAATTGCCAGACGAACTGCTTTTCTTGAGGCAAGCAGGGGTGCACGGAACTCTTGGTGGAGCGGTGGAATGCGTAGATATCAAGAGGAACGCCGGTGGAGAAATCGGTGCACTGGGCTTGTTCTGACGCTGAGACACGAAAGCGTGGGGAGCGAACGGGATTAGATACCCCGGTAGTCCACGCCGTAAACGATGTCTACTAGGTTGTGGCGGTTCTGACGCCGGCACGGCCGAAGCAAAAGTGCTAAGTAGACCGCCTGGGGAGTACGGCCGCAAGGCTAAAACTCAAAGGAATTGACGGGGGCTCACACAAGCGGTGGAGCATGTGGATTAATTCGAAGCAACGCGCAGAACCTTACCTGGGTTTGACATGC
>CAZBST010000004.1:0-2109 GCA_964494805.1 uncultured Pirellulales bacterium
CCGGTTGGCCTGGCTAATCACCCGGCAATAAATTTAATTGGCAACTACCAGTTGCAAATGGCTGCTTAATTAGCAGCCCGTCCTGTCTGACTTTTGCCTGTGGGGTCGATATGGGCGTAAGCAAGCAGGCTGGCCGAGCCGGTTTTTCGGGCCGGTGAGGTAAGATTTAATTCCGAAATAGCCAAGTTAAGAGCCTGTCGTTTGGCGTTTAACAAGGCGAAAAAACAATAAAACGACTAAACATGTAGATGCTTGACTTGAAACATCTCGGGACGGGGGTTCGAATCCCCCCGCCTCCAGTTTTGTCTTTTTGTCATAACTTATTGTATAACAATAGATTATGTTTGCATTTCTTTTTGTACGTTCTTGTCGTAGTGCATGGATATGGCACATTTTTTAGGGCAAAAGATGGCTACTTAAGCCTGCAGAATAGGCCAAATTTGCATTTAAGATGCACATAAAAGCAAGGATGGGGGGACACTTTACCCCCGTCCGAATGGATCTGCCAACGGCTATTAAAAATGTTTACATTTTTTGAATATTCTTTAAGTCTTTGATAATGAAGCATTTACAGAGTGAAAATTTTTACAAAATCGGTGGATAACACTCTTCATGGTTGTAGTAACATTGTAGGTACAACATGGCCAAAATTTCCCGTAAAGGCATATAATAAAATCAAACTACTTCTACTTCAAAGGCCAATTGTAGGGACAATAACAAAGCCATTCATAGACAAAGGCATCCAAGTCGTAATAATCAACGATATTGTTCTCATCCTCATATAAATCAGCGGGCAAGTTGGTTCCTGTTTCAAGCCAGTATTGGGCAAATCTCGCAAAATCTTCAAAGTCAACAATACACATAGACTCGCCCGGCCAGAAACCTCCCAAAAGTTCATAATTATCGCCTGACGAGACTGCCGCATCCGGCTGACCTATTGTACCGGTTACAATGTATTGTCCAACGCTACTGGTCCCCCCGCCACCATCTATCGTGTGCCAGGGGATGGCATAATCACCATAGCCAACGGTTGTTATATAAAGTAAAACTATGAGCAATAATAATGTATGTTTCATTTTCGTTCTCCTGCCATCATAAGTGTTTGGAATTTTGATTTGTTTGCAGCATTTCAGTCAATTGTTGTATTTGCAGGTTTTGGGTTTCGATTAGTTGCTGCTGTGCTTTGACTTTTTTAATAAGGTCTTTGAGGACCTCGTTCTGACATGACACTGTTGCCGACAGGTTCCGGTTGCCGTCTTCGGAACGGATAAAACTATTTAGTTTTGAATGGTCGAGTTGCTGCTGCTTGTTGTTTTCCTGATATAGCCCGTCCGGCAGAGGCTCCATGCTCATCACCGCATCATAAGCTGTTGCCAAGTCTTTCGGATAAGGCGTTCTATCGGTAACGGTCTCGGCTGACATTTCACCCGTCACATAAACATCCCCATTAAAATACCCGGCGTAGCCACTGTTACTGAAGCCGTACACGCCGTAGCCGCTGTCGCTAATACCACCCACACCATTATTGCTGCTGCCGATATATCCGTAGTTGCCACTTACGTTATGTTCTCCATACACGCCATGGGTGTTGGTACCCATCTCGCCAAAGTTTCCAGTGTTGTTATTTTTTCCATACACGCCGACCCCACCATTACCGGTGGCCTTGCCGTAGACGGCCCACATCCAGTCGGCGGGTGATTCGCCATATACTCCGTATGTATCGCTGCCGAGATATCCGAAGTTGCCGGTGGCGGAGTGGTTACCGTAGGCGCCGTAGCTGGTGCCGCCAAGGAACCCATAGTTGCTGCTGCCGTTATTTTTGCCGTAAGCGCCGTAGCTGGTGCTGCCAAGGAACCCATAGTTGCTGCTGCCGTTATTTTTGCCGTAAACGCCGTAGCTGTTGCTGCCCAGCTCGCCAAAGTTGCCGGTTTGGTGCATGCCGGATACGGCAGTGCTGCTGCTGTTGTCGGCAAGGCCGTAAACTGCGTAAAGGCCGGAGCCGAGAGTTCCGTAGTTTCCGTTGTTATATTCGCCCTTGACGCCGTAACTGTAGCCCCCCAGGTAACCGTAGTTGCCGCTGCTGTTATGTTTGCCGTAAACACCATAAGC
>CAZBST010000004.1:2209-227128 GCA_964494805.1 uncultured Pirellulales bacterium
GCTGTCTCCGAGGTAACCGTAATTACCGCTGGCGGTATGGGTGCCGCGAACGCCGGTGCCGCTGTTTGTGTTGCCATAGACACCATAGCTGCTGTTACTGTTGCCGTATACGCCATAGCTAATATCGCTGTTGCCATAGACGCCTCTGCCGCTGCTACTGTAGCCTTGCACACCATAACTGTTGCTGCCGAGATACCCGTAGTTGCCGCTGCTGTTATGTTTGCCGTAAACACCATAAGCGCTGTCTCCGAGGTAACCGTAATTACCGCTGGCGGTATGGGTGCCGCGAACGCCGATATCGCTGGTGGTCTGTCCCAAAACCCCGTAACTATCTACACCAAGGTCCCCGTAGTTGCCGCTGGCCGAGTGAATACCCCGCACGCCTGTGCCGTTGCCACTGACACCATAGACTCCAAAGCCGCTGCTCATGACTTCTCCGTACACTCCCTGAGTACTAGTGCCAAGATCCCCGTAGTTGCCGCTGGCCGAGTGCATGCCGCGAACGCCGCTGCCGCTGTTTTGATTGGTGCCATTGATCACCGCATTAGGATAGACAAGAGAACCGCTGAGGTTAAGCGGCACACCAACCGACAGTGTAACGTCTCCGACGTCCCCACCACCAGTCAGACCCGTACCAGCGTTGACCGCAGTGATATCGCCGCCACCTCCACCGGATATTGTTATCCAGTTCGTCCCGCTACCGGTGCTGGAAAGCACCTGACCCGATGTTCCCGAATCGGATGAAGAATCATAATACCGGCCGTTTACATACAGGTCGCCCTCCACCTTGGATTTGCCTTGAAAATATCCGGCCCAGCCGGCAGAGCTGTACCCGAACAGCCCTTCGCTGCCGCTGCCGATATAGCCGTAGTTGCCGCTTACATCGTCCCTGCCGGCTACGGCATAGGTGCTGCTGCCCAGGTAGCCCCACTTGCCGGCACTGTACTTGTACTGTCCCATCACACCATAGCCGGTTCCGGAAGTTATCGTCCCTTTAATAATTGCTGACGGAGAAGAAACTGACCCGCTTAACTCGAGAGGAATAGGAACACTACCACTACTACCGGTTGATTCGGCGTACATCGCATAAGGTGTCGGTGTGATCTTCTGCATTGGTGTCAGAATCGTATATTCACATGGGTCATCCTGCTCTCCGGGCCTGACACCGATCTCCAGCCACCTGCCCTCGCCGGTGAAGACACCTTCGTTAAAATCAAGTGCGACTGTGAAGTAGCTGTCAATCACACTGACGTCGTTCACATTAAAGTCTAATCCTATCTGTGTGCCCATCTCCGTATTAGGGTCGTCGTAGACTCTAAATCGAAAGTCATATAAGCCATTTGCAACGTCATTGTTGTCATATAAATGACCCTGATAAGTAAAGGCAGTGCCCATAGATGCTGCCTTGCTTACACTGGTCAAGCATACTGTCAGGCCTAAGGCCACAAAACAAATTATTAGGATTCTTGCAGTTTTCATCTTTTACCCTTTCATTAAAGTTTCTATTTTCACGGTGTAATATGTACGCACCGATATTATTCTGTAAAATCCCATAGACTTCGACCTGTAGAGTGGAGTTTTTTCATCACTTTATACCTCCTGCAAGCCCAGCCAGTATAGAACCATAAAACCTGCAAGTCAAGAAAAAAAAGATGCTTACATATCCACTAATCGACGGTTTTTTACCAGAATTGATGCTGGTGTATAACTACTTGATCTGCCAAAGGGGTTCGAATCCCCCCGCCTCCATTCGACTCGCTAAGGCTTCTGCGGATGTAATCCGCAGAAGTCCTGCTTAAGGCGGGCCTTTATATTACCTCCAGCCGACGAAGAATGGTCTTTGCCCAGCGGCAGCTGCGGATATATGAGAAGATAAGTAGCAGCAGTGCAATCAGCCAGTAGCCGCTGAACCGAAAATAATAAAAGACCTTGTAGAAGATTCCGCTATCTTTGAGGGTCGCAAAGGAACTCCGTAACTCGCTTGGGGTGTACACCACTCCAAAAAGCCCGCCGGCAAAAAATTTCCGCCAGGCTATCTGCCAGGGCAAAAGTAAAACGAGAAAAACCAGCGAAAGAAAAAATGCCCGGCTGATATGGTTTATTCCGCCGAGCCGTCCCAGGAGCGAGATTTTTAAGCTGAATAGCGTCGTAAGGCAGTAAAGTATCGCTGCAAGTATAAGCACAAAGTTGACAAGGCTGATAAACCGGGCGAGGTATTTGAATTCTACCTTAAAGCAAAGGTTAGCAAGTTTGAATTGCGGCGGCTGGGGTGCTGTTTCGGCCGGCTGATTTAACGCCGCGACTTGTTCTGCAGCTTTTTTAATATTTTCTTCTTTTACTTTCGCAGTCTTTGTAATCTGCTCTGGGCCGCTGGTCGCAGCAGCAGATGCTTTATCGCAGCTGACTTGTTCTATCGCGATGCAGCCGGTATTTACAAGCCAGAAGGACGCCTGTAATAGGAGTAGACAAAGTATTACAACTACAAATAAAAAGTTTTTCCATCCCCTGAAAACGCTGATAGCTTCGAGACAATCAGTAGTGTCGACTAGATTTTTCTGCTGGTCCTGTTCAAAGTCCATTTTGTATCTCCCACTTTTTATATTTTGTATTGTGTATAAAACTGATTACTATTATGTTTTGTGTTATAGGTAAATGCAAGGGATTTATTTATGATGGGATTTAAGAACCTTATAAGATTGAATACGGCAGGAAAAATGCTTGTATTAACGCTTTTTGTATCCTGCACACAACCCTACCGGGCAGTAAAAGATTGTGCAACGAACAGTCCTGATGGAAAAATCTCTGTATTCTTCCGCGTTACCTATGACAAGAGCGCATGTTACCGTGTCGAATACGACGGCAAGGCTCTTCTCAGAGAGTCTAAATTAGGATTAATAAGAGAAGATGGGGATTTCTCCAAAGACCTGTCATTAGAATCCATATCGAGTGTTAAGACTGTCAAAGCAAGTTATGAAATGTTACATGGTAAAAGACGGCGATGTAACTACGCTGCGCATAAAAGAATCTTTCATTTGAAAAATGCTTCCGGCGAAAAAATCGATGTCATTTTTCAAGTCTCAAATGACGGCGTTGCTTTCAGATACTGTTTCCCAGAAAAATCAAAGACAATCAGAAAAATCAAAGAAGAAACCACTTCGTTTAATTTTTTCCCCGGCACAAAGGCGTGGATTCAGCCTATTGCGGAGGCGAAATCCGGCTGGTGCCAGACCCAGCCTTCGTATGAGGAGCATTACAAACAGGGTATTGAAACAGACAAATTGCCTCGCAATGATGCGGGCTGGGTTTTCCCTGCGCTTTTTAACTACGACAAATACTGGCTGCTGATTAGTGAAACTGCGCCGGACAGGAACTACTGCGGCTGCCGGTTAAAACAACTTTCGGTGGGCAACGAATTTGTCATTGGATTTCCTCAACCGGCGGAAGTCTTTCAGGGCGGGCCGGTAAATCCGGAATCGAAGCTGCCATGGTCCACACCCTGGCGAATTATTTCCATTGGCGACAGCTTGAAAACAATAGCTGAATCAACATTGGGAACTGATTTAGCCAACCCCGCAAAGCTTCAGGATACCTTATTCATAAGGCCGGGCAGAGCTTCGTGGAGCTGGGTAATGTTGAAAGATGATTCAGTAGTTTACGATGTTCAGAAGCGATTCATCGATTTTGCCGCCGATATGGGATGGGAATACTGCCTGATTGACGTAAACTGGGACACGAAAATCGGCTATGATAAGATTAAAGAGCTTGCTGAATACGCTAAAAACAAAAATGTCGGCCTTATTCTGTGGTATAACTCGGCGGGCAACTGGAACACTGTTACCTTTACTCCTAAAGATAAGCTGCTGACCCACGAAGACCGTGTTAAAGAATTTAGCAAACTAAAGGAGATGGGTATAAAGGGGATAAAGGTGGATTTCTTCGGCGGCGACGGCCAATCCGTGATGGCGTATTATCAGGATATTATTGAAGATGCGGCCAAATTCGGCCTTGTGGTGAACTGTCACGGGGCGACGCTGCCGAGGGGCTGGCAGCGGACGTATCCGAATTTGTTGACTGTCGAAGCGGTGAAGGGCTTTGAGTATGTAACTTTTGACCAGCATAACGCCGATGTTGAACCTAATCATTGCTGCGTTCTGCCGTTCACGCGAAATGTTTTTGACCCGATGGATTTTACACCGGTCTGTTTCACTGAGGTACCTAACATAAAGCGAGTGACAACCAATTGCTTCGAATTGGCTCTGTCGGTGATATTCACTTCGGGAATACAGCACTTCGCCCAGACTCCAGAAGGTATGGCAGCCGTTCCAGATTATGTTAAAGACTTTATGAGAGAAATTCCTTCACGATGGGATGACACTCATTTCATAGACGGCTATCCCGGCAAGCTCGTTGTTTTAGCCCGCAAATTTAATGATAATTGGTTCATCGCGGGCATAAACGGAGAAGATGTGGAAAAAAGTATAAACCTTGATATTTCCTTCCTTAAAGATGCCAAAACAGGAACGTTAATAACCGATGGTTCCTATAATCGCTCGTTTATTCTGCAGAAAATCACGATCATTCCCCAAAAATCACTTGGAATAACACTTAAAGGCAACGGCGGTTTTGTTTTGAAAATTGGAAAATAATTTTTCTGCTATTAAAATAATGGAAGCAAGAAACACAATCCGCAGGCGAACGGTTAATCTCGCATTACAGAGTTGTTTTTTAGCCTTAGGATTTTTGCTGCCGTCTGCCTGCCGTCCGCCCAAGCCAACCAAAGTTCTACGGCACCTGCCGCTGATGCTCTGGTTTTATGAGCCGGCCAAGCAATGGGTTGAAGCATTGCCTGTTGGTAACGGCCGACTTGGCGCAATGGTATTTGGCGGCATCAATAACGAACGCATCCAGCTCAACGAGGACACTCTCTGGGCTGGTGGCCCTTATGACCCGACCCGCGCCGAGGCGCTCGAAGCACTACCAGAAGCCAGGCGACTTATCTTCGCGGGAAAGTACGCCGAGGCCCATAAGCTTATCGGTGAGAAGATGATGGCCAAACCCATTGTGCAGATGCAGTATCAATCGCTCGGTGATTTGCTTTTGGTATTTCCTAACATCGGAGAGGTTGTGAATTACCGGCGCCAGCTTAACCTTGATACCGCCGTTGCCGAAGTCAGTTTCACCGAAGGAAACGTAACCTTCACTCGTGAGGTATTCTCCAGCGCTGTCGACCAGGTCATTGTTATCCATCTCACTGCGGATAAGCCCGGGCAAATTTCATTCACCGCTACGATGAAGACTCAACAAGCAGCAACGATTAAGGCCGGTTCGTCCGACACCATAGTGATGCAGGGCGTCAACGGCTCGGCGGCTGGCATCAAAGGTGCGATGAAATTTCACGCGATGCTGCGGGTGCTTGTCTCCGGCGGCAAGAGCAGCCAAGATGAGAACCAAATTTCTGTTACCAACGCGGATTCTGCGATACTACTGGTTGCCGCAGCGACCAGCTACAAAAATTTCAAAGATGTCAGCGGCGATCCTGAATCGCTGACTAAAAAGCGTATCAAAGTGGCAAGCAAAAAATCTTTTGAAGCCCTTCGCAGGGACCACATTGCCGAGTACCAGCGACTGTTCCATCGCGTCAAACTGGATTTGGGGACTACAGAAGCTGCTTTGCGTCCCACTAACGAGCGTATCAGTAATTTTGCTACAGTAAATGATCCGCAACTGGCAGCTCTGTATTTTCAGTTCGGTCGTTACCTGCTTATCTCAAGTTCGCGGCCCGGCTGTCAACCGGCAAATCTGCAGGGCTTGTGGAACGAGGATATGAATCCACCATGGGGCAGCAAATATACGATTAACATCAACACAGAAATGAACTACTGGCTGGCAGAGACGACTAATCTGTCTGAGTGCGCGGAACCTCTTATCGGGATGGTGATGGACCTCAGTCAAAGCGGTGCTCGCACGGCCAAGGTGAACTGGGGGGCACGCGGCTGGGTTTGCCATCATAATACCGACTTGTGGCGGGCATCGGCACCTATCGATGGACCTACCTGGGGCTTTTGGCCTACAGGCGGGGCCTGGCTGTGCAAACACTTATGGGACCATTATGAGTATAACTGTGATAAAAAATTCCTGGCAAAGGCTTATCCTGCTATGAAAGGCGCTGCACAGTTTTTTCTCGACACTCTTGTTGAAGAACCAAAACACCACTGGCTTGTCACATGTCCATCGCTGTCACCGGAGAATACACATCCATACGGCGTGAGCATTTGCGCAGGTCCCACGATGGACATGCAGATTTTACGCGACTTGTTTACCAACTGCATTAAGGCCGCTGAAATCCTCGGCATTGACAAGGATTTTCGTGAACAGCTTGACGTTGCCCGCAGCTGTCTCGCGCCTAACCAAATCGGTAAAGAAGGCCAGCTTCAGGAGTGGCTCGAAGACTGGGATATGCGGGCTCCGGACATTCATCACCGTCACGTTTCACATCTTTATGGACTGTATCCGAGCGACCAAATTTCGCTCCGCGGCACACCGGAACTGGCTGCGGCGGCACGGAAATCTCTGGAAATTCGCGGTGGCGAATCCACCGGCTGGGGCATCGGATGGCGACTGAATCTCTGGGCCCGGCTGCGAGACGGTGAGCACGCTTACAAGATTCTCCGGATGCTGATAAGTCCTGAACGCACTTACCCGAATATGTTCGATGCCCACCCACCGTTCCAGATAGACGGCAACTTCGGCGGTACCTCGGGTATAGCGGAAATGCTTTTGCAAAGCTGCAACGGTGAAATTGAATTGCTGCCCGCGTTGCCAAAGGTGTGGTCAGCCGGCTCGGTAACTGGGTTGCGGGCACGGGGCGGGTTCGACGTGAATATCACGTGGAAGAATGGCCTTTTAGATTGTGCGACTATAACATCGAGAAATGGCAACGCGGCTCGCATCCGTACCTCCGTACCGATAAATGTTATTTCTGACGGGCGAAATATTGATGTTATTCGACCAGAGCCTAATGTCATAGCTTTTCAGACTCGGGCAGGGCAAACTTATTCTCTTTCGGCAAGCCGTCTGTGATTAAACTTAAAGAAAGCTGAATCAATTTGTTATTTTGTGGAAGACGTTTTGCGCAGCTTCGATGGTTTTTTCGATGTCCTGTTTTGTGTGGGCCAATGAAATGAACATCGCCTCGTATGCGCTCGGAGCAAGGTAAATGCCCTGCCTTAGCATTTCCGCGAAGAAACTTTTGAACCGTTTTATATTGGTTGACTGAACATCGGCGAAATTTCTTACCGGCCTATCACTAAAAAAGCAGCTCATAATCGAGCCGACGCGATTGATTGTAACAGATACGCCTGCATCTTTAGCGGCATTTTTCAACCCAGCTTCCAGCAACGCAGATTTGGCTTCGAGTTTATCGTAGCAGTCGCCCTTTGCGAGAATATCAAGCGTTGCGTTAGCCGCCGCAGTTGCGATGGGGTTGCCGCTTAATGTCCCCGCCTGATAGACCGGCCCTGCCGGTGCGAGCATATCCATAATATCAGCCCTTGCTCCTAAAGCCGCCAGCGGCAATCCTCCGCCTATTATTTTACCCAAGCAGGTAATATCCGCTTTTACGCCGAAAAGCTCCTGCGCCCCGCCATAAGCAATGCGAAAGCCAGTTATCACCTCGTCGAATATAAGCAGCGTCTTTTCTTCGTCACATAAATTCCGAAGCGCCTTGAGATAGCCTTCAACAGGCGGCACCACACCCATATTTGCGGCGACCGGTTCAACTAAACAAGCTGCGATTTTTCCTTTGTGTTTTTGGAAGGCGGTTTCCGTAGCTCCGATGTCATTATACGGTATCACAACAGTCAATTCGGCAATTGACCCTGGGACTCCGGCACTTGAGGCGGTAGCGGTCTCGGCCAGTCCGGAGCCGGCAGCAACAAGCATTGAATCGCAATGTCCATGATAACAGCCGGCCATCTTGATTATTAAATCCTTTTTGGTATAGCCCCTCGCCAATCGAATTGCGGTCATTACCGCTTCGGTGCCGCTGTTAAGGAGGCGTACTTTTTCGATGGAATCGAAGGCGTTAACTATCCTTTCAGCCAGAGCGGTTTCAGCCAGGGTCGGCGCCCCGAAAGAGGTGCCTTTTTTCACAGCGGCCTGTATAGCTTCTATTAGCTTCGGATGGGCGTGTCCGAGTATCATCGGTCCCCACGAGCCGACGTAATCAATGTATTCATTGCCGTCTATATCGTAAATTTTTGAGCCCTTAGCGGCGGCAATGAAAAGCGGCCTTACGTTCACGCCGCCAAAGGCCCTGACCGGCGAATTAACGCCGCCCGGCAGGAAACTTTTGGCTTCGGCAAACGCCTGGGCCGATTTTGGATAGCTATTTTTTTGTCTTTCCATTGTTGTCCGTATTGCGTATATCGTAAGTCGTCCTGAACGTATTGTAAATCCTGGTTTGCGGTAAAATGCTATTTTTCTTGCAAAACCGGGGCGGTTGAATATACTTGTGCTTTTTCGGGTGATTGGTAACTATTCAACATTTACTATTTACCAATTATCAATGGAGCATAGTTATGAATTTAATCAAATGGTTTCGCAAAAACAACAGGAAAGTGATGGCTATTGTGGTCATCTTTATTTTTGTCGGCTTTGTTTTTCAGGCATCCCTCACCCAGTTCAGCCGAAGAAGAACAAGCCAGCGAAAAACCATAGCTCTATTCGCAGATAACCGGAAAGTAACAAACTACGACTTAGCTTTGGCCCGGCAAGAGCTGGAAATTCTAAAGCTCCTGCGGGCAGGAGAAATTCTAAGAAACATAAGCGTGCCGGGATTTCGTGCAAATGATTTGCACGCAATCCTGCTGGCCGAACTGTTGTTTTCCGACAGGACAGTTTCGCCGGCATTAGCCATCTATATAAGACGGATAGCAGGAGCAAACCGGTACAGAATCACCGAAAAACAAATTAATGATATTTACAGACGCTCGATGCCAAGCGAGATATACTGGCTGTTGCTGAAGAACGAAGCGCGTCTAGCAGGTGTGAAAACATCAAATGAGATTTCAGGTATGCAGCTTGCAAGAGTAATACCACAACTTTTTGAAGGCACAACATATTCACAGCTAATCGGGTCAATAACAAACCGGCATGGCGTCTCGGAAGAGCAAATACTAACAGCGTTCAGCGAATTGACAACGGTATTGATGTATGCCAGGACGATTTGCACGAGCGAAGACGTTACAATCTCGCAGATAATGCATAATACAAACTGGGAAGAAGAGAGAATCGATGTCGAATTTGTAAGATTTGATTCGTCCGTGTTTGTCAAGACCAAGAGTGAGCCGAGCGAAAAGGAATTAGTTGAGCATTTCGACAAATACAAAAAATTCTTTGCCGGTGACGTAAACGACCAGAACCCTTATGGCTTCGGCTATAAGTTAGACGACAGAGTCCAGCTTGAATATATCGCCGTCAAACTCGATGAGGTTGCAGCAACAGTAACGGCACCTACAGAGGAAGAGGCGGAAGAATTTTACCAAAGACACAGAGAAGAATTCGTTGCATCAGTTCCTTCGGATCCGAACGACCCAAATTCGCCGCCGACCAAACGAATTAAAAGCTATGGTGAGGTAGTAAGTACCATTTTAGAAGTCCTGCTTCAGGGTAAAATAAACTCCGAGGCAGAAAAAATTCTCCAGGAGGCCGGGACTCTTACCGAGGCCGGTCTGCAGGCGACAGATACGGAGCTTGCAGAAATCAGCGACGAGCAGTTCAAGCAAATGGCCGGTGATTATGTAACTGCTGCTAAACAATTAAGCGAAAAATACAAAATCAAAGTATATACGGGGCGGACGGGGCTGCTCAGTGCGTCCGACATTCTCACAGATAGATATCTTGGGGCGATGTTCCTGAAAGGCTATGGATATAATCCACTGATATTGAGTCGGGCTGTCTTTGCAATCGACTATCTGGCGGACAGCGAACTCAGCCCATTTGATATACCAAAGCCGAGATTGTATGAAAATATCGGACCAGCGAGAGACATACCCGGACGAATAATGATGGTCGTGCGGGTGATAGATGCTGAAAAGGCCTCTGAGCCGAATAGTATAGACCAAACCTTGGACAAGAGTTCGCTTAAATTCGACGAAGACCAGGAGCAGCCGGATGAAAACGTTTATCCGATAAGAAAAATAGTGGCCGAAGACTTAAAGAAACTTGCAGCTATGGATACCACCAGGAAAAAAGCCGAAGAATTCATCCGCTTGGCGGCAAAAAAGGACTGGGAGAGCGCAATTGATAAGTTCAATAAGAGCTATGAACAGCCGGATATGCAAGGTGAAGAAGACGCCAATGTGTTCGAGCTGCAAAGTTTTGCAAACCTGCAGAGAGCCTCAAGTATAGCACTGGAAACGGTGATTCTGCAAAGTGCAGGTAATCCCGCAAGACGGATGGTAGTCAATAAGGCAAAAAGGGAGAACCAGCTCATAGATCAGCTTTATTTGCTTATACCACAGGATAGTAATACCATCGACACCCTGCCTCTGGTTATGGAATTCAAGCCGGATATGTCCTACTATTGTTTAAAAAGCCTTTCGATTAAACGCCTTGAGCAAGGACAATACGAAAAAACTAAGGCATTACAAGACTACAAAGAAGACTTTATTCAATCTCAGTCTCTGGCGCCGGTGCACTTTAATCCTGAAAACATATTAAAGCGTATGAATTTTAAACAGGTCGAGGAGAGTAAAAAACCGGCAGATACTAATACGCCGTCGGAACCAGCAGGAGGTTTGTAATGGCACGGCTTTCAAAGGGAAACCGCACACAGCTTTTGCTGATTGTCGGACTGCTGGGCTGGCTGATACCGGGCGCAGGGTATTTTGTGCTTGAAGAAAAAAAGCGGGCAATAATTATATTCGTAACTATCGGCTTAACTCTCTGCATAGGGTTATACGTCGGTTCAATGGGTGTAATTGACCTGGAGGGACCCTCGCCATCGTATGTCAAGGCGGCGCAAGTTATGAATTCGCCCGTAATTTTGCTTTTGTCCCATCGCACTGCCGGCGGAGGGTATCCCGTCTACGGCTGGCCGAACGAAATCGGTCAGATATATACGATGGTCTCAGGCCTGCTTAACCTTTTATGTATTGTCAACGCGGTTTCTCTGGCTCATCTCGGCAAAATACGGGCGGGAGGATAAAATGTCGATAATAGATATTTTCGTGATAGCGACCTTTACAGCACCGGAGCAAATCCATGCAAATCCGCAGTCAATGCTGTGGCTGCTGCCATTAACGGCGGCGATAGCCGTAGTCTATAAAGCTACAAAGCTGCCGACAATTACAGCGAGCGTTTTCTTAAAAGAGGTAATGCTTTTATTTGGTTCCATCGTTGCTTTCATAATCATAACTGTATTGGCCTTATACGCTCTGGTATGGCTGATTTCTGTGTGATTACCAAATCGCTGGGGTTTAGCTGTCGCCATCCGGCAAAGTGCCTTCAAGGACACCCAACTCGACGAGTGCGTTGAAAGCGGCTTTTTGCTCCGCTTCTTTTTTGTTTGTCCCCCAGGCGCTTGGGAAATGACGCTCTGCTATAACCACTTCCGACTCGAAACATTTGTCGTGGTCGGGCCCTTTTTCATCAAGCAGTATATAATCAGGTGTGGTATTAAGCTGCTGTTGGGCATATTGCTGCAGTAATGATTTGAAATTGCCGTGAGATTGTTCTGCGTCAGCCCTGTCGATTTCCAAAGCAAAGGTTCTTAAAATGAAACTGCTGGCGGCTTCAAATCCGCCATCAATATAAATTGCAGCGATAACGGCCTCCAATAAGCTGGCAGCAAGGGAGTTGGTCAAAGCCCGGCTGAAGGCCATACCTTTGCCGATTCTCAGGAACTCGTGCAGGCCCAGCCGCTTGGTAACTCGAGCACAGGTCCTGCGGGAAACAAGCATACTCTTTATTTTCGTCAGGTCGCCTTCCATATACGCAGGGAACAGCTCGAAGAGGGCGCGGCAAATAACTGCAGCTAAAATAGAGTCACCAAGAAACTCAAGCCGTTCATTACTAAAAAGACGGTCGTCAACCGCGGAGGAATGTGCGAATGCTTTGTATAGGAGATTTCGGTTGGAAAATTTATACCCTATTATCTGCTCGATTTGCTGCAGAGTTTGTTCGTCCATTTATACTGTCCAGCTTTTGCGCGAGTCTTGCGAGCAGATTACGAACACCGCTGCCATAAGTGGTTTTCGTAGCCAGCTCAACAAGAGCTAAACCTTGCTATATTATGCAACAAGGTAAATCGCTTGTCAATCTTATTAGTCACAGGCTAAGTGACAATCTGCAGACTTGCCAGGGCAACGAACTTGTCGTCAGCAAGCTCAAAAATTCCGTCAAGACCGGTTACCGTAAAAATACCTCTGGTTGCAGGAGCAACATTGCAGAAAATAAGTCGGTGTCCACAATCAACCAGCAGCTTGCGCAACTTCAGCAGCTTCGAAAGACTCGAAGAGGTTACAATATCGACATCCGAAAAATCAATCACCACATCACAGTCGCCTCTGTCACGCGCCATTTCAGTAACGGTCTTGAGCTCATCGCCCATACCCGGTTCCTGGGGCAAGTCCACGAGAATAATATCCTCTGACCAGTTTTGTATCCCCATTTTACTACTCCTTTTTTTAACAAAACGTAGCTTTCGTAACCTTTAATGATTGTATCGGCACAAGTTCAGGCCGGGTTAAGCGGAAACACGGCTTATTCTTCCCTATTGCCCTATAAAAACGAAGTTTCTGTGCCCTGAAACCTGCGCTCGATGCAAATCCGCAGTATGGAACAAAAATTTCATTCGTTACCCTTAATACCTCCTCGCAGGGGTTTCTGAGGGCTGGCTTGGGGCACTTAAGGAAAAAGGCCTGCCTTTATTATCCCTGCGGTCATAAGGGTCGGATCTTATGCTGGCTTGCAAAACTCTTACCGCCATACCGCTTTTTGGATTAACGATGTAGAGAGCGTCATCTGCCGTCCTTACAAGTGCTGAACCTTCAGCTACGCTCGAAGGTATGGCAATACCGAAATCGGCTTTGTCAGCGCTTCCGGCTCCTATTACTGCGGTAACAGCAACTCCAATCGCAATCCCTATCACAAGTGTCTTAACATCAAGTTTTAGCTCCATTTTACTGCCCTTTCAAATTAATGGATTAATCAACTTCACGCCCCTCCATCTTTACCTATTTCCCCCATTTCCGCAAGTGTTTTTGCATCGCCAGAACGCTTTCGGTGTGCTAACTTGAGAATCTTAGTTCGAGAGAGTATATCATTCCTCTGGGCTTTCTTGACAATTTCGGCGTGTTTTGGGACACTCAGTGCCTGAGTATTTTGGCAGTTTTAGTTTAGGAATAGGCGTAGTACCAATGAAAGCATCAGAAATGAAAAAAGCCCAGGCCATCAAGGTCGACGGCAAGCTCTACACAATCATTGATTTCGAACACATCAAGCTCGGCAAGGGCGGAGCTATCTACCAGACAAAGATAAAAAGCATTGCCGATGGCTCTATCCAGAATATCCGTATCCGCTCCGAAGAGATTCTCGAAGAGGTCGAGCTCCAAAAAAAGCCCTACGAATACCTCTATTCGGATGCTTCCGGCCACGTCCTTATGGATTTGCAGACTTTCGACCAGATTACGCTCAATGACGTTGTTTTTGGCGACGCCCTGAAATACCTCAAGCCGAATATGCAGGTACTAATAGATTCCTATGAGGAAAAGCCCGTCCTCATCACGCTGCCGAACACCGTTGATTTGAAGGTCGTCGATACGCCGCCGGAAATCAAATATGCGAACGCACAAACCCAGACTAAACCGGCCACTCTCGAGACCGGCGTAGTCGTGCAGGTCCCCGCATTTGTCAGGCAGGGAGAACTCATCCGCGTCGATACTCGCACAGGCCTCTACGTCACACGAGTTAAATAATAAAAGCTGCACCGCCCCAATTCTACATTCTCAACTCTCAATTCTAAATTCCAAATTCCCCGCCATTTATTTGCTCCCCTTATTCAAATTTGAACTACTCTTGATATAAAGTTTTAATTTGAAATCAATAAAACCTTTGAAACTGCTGTATAGGTTTTCTTTGCGAAGCTAAAAGCTACTTCATCTGCAGAAGAGACTTTTTCTTCATTGAAGAAATCATCTATTTTCGAGAAGACCAGATCAAAGTTTCTTTTCAGCTTCCAGCTCTCTTCTGGGTTATTCACATCTAATAAAACTGCAAATAATCTGTTATCTGCTCCGAATCTTTGGGCCCCTTGATTCTCATACATCCAAACGGCCAAATCCTTAGGATTCTTTACTACATTCTGCACGTCATACCCGCGAGGAAGATAAGTAGTTTTCAAATCGAATGGTTGATTATCAAAGAAGATATCAACTCCTTTTATGTTCTTTAATGTTGGAATGATTCTGGTGTGTTGGCTTATATGTTCCTCAATCAAAACTGTCGTCCAGTGATTATACCAAGTACATATTACATAAGACGTAACATCATTATGAAGTTTGGATTGAACATTGCTTATCAAGTCATCATAACGCACTATTTTTCTGACATATTCAGCTTGTATTTTCTGATCCAGTTGCCCTTGAACTACTCCCCAGGAAAAATCTTCTACCTTGTGTAATTCTTTTATTAGGTCTTCATCACTTATTACTGCTTTTCTTTCTTTTATTCTAAGGGCATACTGCTGTTTAATAAATGCATCTATCTTGGAGTCTATATCTGATCTGTCTATTAGCCGTTTAATTATGTCTGTTGCGCGGCCTTTATTATCTTGTCCAACAGCTTTAGCAAAACCCCTAAGTTTTTCTAATGGAGTTGAACTCAATTTAAGATTTCTTACTTCTTTTGGGCTAAATAACGGCATTATCTAACCTTTCCCTTTTTAAACAAAAGAATGTACTCATGCTTGAAAATATAGAAACCGCCCACAAGTGCTCTATAACGCCATAATTCTTTTTGGTTTCGTTTCCCGAAGGTTTCCTCAAAGTTTTTTACGATTATGCTTTTAAGAGTAAAACCGTTCTTGAGAACCTCCTGCATCGTTAGAAATCCAAGTGGTATCCATTCGCCTCTGCTATATTTGTCGCCAATAACAAGTGCCAAATAACGTCCCTTGTCGAGAACCTTTGAGGCTTTGCGAACAACCTCATTCATCGTTGCAAGGAAATGGCCAATAGATTTTGCATTTGATAAATCGTGGGGGTCGTTGCTGAACTTAATGATGTCGAAATAGGGCGGGTGCATAATCAATAGTTGCACCGACTTCTGACCATACTTCTTTAATACCGTTTCATAATCTATCTCAGCGCTATCACCAAGTATTGCCTCATTAACAGTATTAAACTTATTTGGTTCATACCTCACCGAATTATTCGCAGTCTCAACTATCCTTTCTTGAATGTCAATTCCGATAGAGTTTCTCCCCAATCTCTGTGCTTCAATCAGCGTGGTGCCGCAACCAACAAAAGCATCTAAAACCCATTCTCCTTTTTTCGTATATCTCCTTATCATCTGATTTGGAATTTGAGGTATAAAATTGCCCCAATAGTCCGCCTTATGAACACCTGATGAATCCCGTTTTTCCAATACCCACAAGCTGTCTGTGATGATGTCAGAGTACTCCTTCCAACGGTTAAGGTTGATATCGTTCAGTTTATTTGTTTTGTACTCATTTATGGCTTTAGCTAACCGCCTCAAATAATATCTGCTACGTTCCAAAGTTTGTGCCTCAATGATTTGGTTTAGATTTTCAAATAGATGCCTCTGATTTAACTTAATAGTATCGCCGTTTGTGCTAATGTTGAATATACCGTTCCTATCGTTCTTAAAGTTTTTTAATTCCCTTTGAAAATCAAATACCGATTCTCTTAACCTATTTATAGACTCTTCTTCGCCTATGTCCTCAATTATTTCAAGCAGCTTTGGCTTATTCAAGACCATAGCTTTATCAGAGCCGGTTAAATGCATTTCCGGCAATAACATCTCCGTTTTCCTACTCTGTTTTATATGTTCCTTCTTTTTCTCTTGGACAGCCATTTTTCACGCTCCACACTACCCAAAGTCGCAACTTTAAAGTTTGCTTGTGCTGCCTTCTGCTCGGACACTTTTTTACCCGTATGCCTTCGGCATATTTACTGTATGTTTCCTCGTTGCGGCCTCCGGCAGCACTGCACATCGGAATTTCACCACCCCATTTTACCCGCAAATTATTTTCCCGCAATCTTTAAAACCCACCGTTAATTTAGGTAAACTTTGGCTGAACTTTTCTATGAACTACGAACTAAAAAATCTCTGCGTGCTCAGCGTTCTCCGCGGTTAATAAAATTTCAATCAAATGCGCAGGGGGGTAAAAAATTGTTAAATTTTGTTGAAGATTTTGCGTCAGTTTTTATGCAGTTTTTGTAGATTTCGATATGGTTTTTGTAAATTTTTGTAAGTTTTTGCACGTTTCAAAACACGAACATGCGCGTTTGGTGCTACCCTAAGCTACCCATCTTCCCTATTTTAATACAACCTTTGCGTGTTTGGTATATTTCTAACTAACACTTTTGCTTATCCCACTATTAGTATTTGTTCTATACGCTAAATGCTACCCCCCTTCCTTTGTTCCACGTGGAACATTCCGCTACTTGTGGCCGAGCGGCAAACCAAGGCAACAACCCTGCTGGTCTTGAGCACAGCCATCCTGCCTGCCCCGCATAGCTCCCCCGTTCTTCATAGCTTTAGTGAAGAAGGATTAGCGAAGCAGGCAGTGCCACCGAAGGAGTTGAAAGACCGGGCCGGGTGTGCTTTTCCACACGCTAAACGCTGCTCCCTATTCCCTATACTCATTGTTTCACGTGAAACATTTTTTATGAAACAGCTTTTAAGACTGCAGAATTTTCAGCAAAAATTCCGAAATACTATTTGAGTTGGTACGTAAAAAAGCTGTAACGAAAAGCCTAATTCTTGCACATAAGTTATTAAGGAGTGTCTATGATAACCAACAAGAAAAAAGAAAAACCAAAACATCTCGGCAGGGGGCTGGCATCACTTTTAGGTCCGATAACCTTAAATGCAGATGAAGCAAACCAGGTGTTGTCTAATCCCGAAATAGCTGCTAACTTCCCTCCAGACAAAGAGTTACGTGACTCACTGAAGGAAATAAGCATCGATGCTATATCGCCGAATCCTTATCAGCCGCGGACGGTGTGGGACCAGCAGGAGCTGGCGGATTTGGCTGAATCCATCAGGGCCAACGGTGTAGTTCAACCGATTATCGTTCGCCCTGCCGGGGCTGGATTTGAGCTAATTGCCGGTGAGCGCCGGCTCAGAGCAGCTCAATTAACTTCTCTGACAACAATACCCGCCATAGTGCGAGAAGCAAGCGATGAGCAGATGCTCGAATGGTCGCTAATTGAGAACATACACCGGGCTAACCTAAATCCTATCGAGCGTGCAAAGGCCTACCAGAACTATCTAAAAACCTTTTCTCTAACTCAGGCCGAAGCTGCTGAACGGCTCGGCGAAAATCGCTCTGTCATTGCTAATTACCTGCGTCTGCTGGACCTGCCGGGTGAAGTCAAGCAAATGTTAGCTGAGGGTCAGCTAACTATGGGGCACGCCCGGGCAATGCTTTCACTGCCTACCGATGAGCTTCGCCGAAAACTCGCTAATCGAGCAATGGCAGGCCGTCTTAGTGTGCGTGAGGTTGAGAGATTAGTGCAAAAGTATCTTGTGGGGATCGGCCGGGGGAAAACCACAGCACGTTCCAAGCCAGCCCATATCCTGGAGCTGGAGAGCGAACTGGCCAGACAGCTTGGCACGAGGGTAGCTATTGAAACCCGCAAAAATGGGCAAAGGGGAAAAATAATTATCGAATTTTACTCTCTGGATGAATTTGATAGAATTACAGAAAGGATTGGTTTTGCTTCTATGGAACGGGTTTAAAAGAAGCAGCAAAGAACAAATCCGCCGCAGACGGACAAGTCTCGATGATTTTGATACGCGAGCACAAACAATCTGTTGTATAATTGAGTATATGTAAAAAGCGGCCAAATTAGGGCTGCTGATTAATTTTGATTAACGCTATTACTATTTTGGAGGATATATTGTGAAAGCTTTGGTAATTTCAATGTCGATTTTGTTGGCAGTATTTTTCAGTTTCACTCCCGCCTTTGGCCAGCCGTCGGAGGACAAGTCGTCCCAGCTAAAGGAATCGGAGTCCCAAAAAACCGCCGATGCGAACACGGCTGCTGATACGAATGCGGTTACTGACCCAAACGCTGTTGTTAGAGCCGAGATTGAGAAATTTGAGGGGTTGGGTGAGGCATTAGAACAGATAGATGCGGAAAGCAGTAACGAAATATCCAAGTGGATGAACGTCAGAGAAGAAAAACTGAATTTGGCATTAGCGGTGCAAAAGCAAATCACAGATGAGTTTAAGTTGCTGCGAGAACTCGCTGTTAAAGAAGGGGCTGCAGAAACAACGGCGGCAATCGATGGGATGCTGTTAGACAGAAAAGAACGATTTAAGGATGTTATAGAAAAATTAGAAAAGGAAACTGAAAGATACCGCCGGTTCGTTGAACGAGAGGAGAGAAGAAAAGAACTGCAAGAGCGCAGAAGTGAACTCAACAGAGAACGTGCGAGTAGAACCAAAAGAGAATCACAGCAGTGAACTGGTGCTACGCAGCACGAGAAAGATTAACTGTGCGAGCGGTTGTGCAACGAGTTTTGCAAAGCGGAGTCAAGGTTAACGGCCAAACAGTCAGCCAAATCAATGGAGGTTTGCTCGTCTACCTTAGTGTCGGCGAGGGAGATAGTGCGGGCGACGCTGAGTTTATGGCTGAGAAGCTGGTGAACCTTCGTATCTTTGCTGACAATGACGGCAAGATGAATCGGAGCGTGCTTGATGTGGGGGGAGCAATTCTTTTGGTGAGCAATTTTACTCTTCACGGGGACTGCCGAAAGGGGAGACGGCCGAGTTTTGATGGGGCAGCGGAGCCGGGATTGGCGGAGAAACTCTATGAAAAAGTTGGGGAACTGATTGCAGGACAAGGGGTTACGGTTAGAAAAGGAATCTTCGGGGGACATATGCACATAAACAGCGTTAATGATGGGCCGGTAACCTTTTTGATAGACAGTAAATAGCCGTAAGTCATAGTAGCATAAGAAGTTGGTGGTTTTTAGGGATTAAGAGGCGTTGGCCTGGATAATCTTTCGAGGATTTGTTGCGCACGTTTATTTTGCGGGTCCAAGGTGAGGGCTTTTTGACAGGCCTCGATAGCTTCCTCGGTTCGGCCTTGTTTTTCCAAACAGGTCGCCAGATTGCAGTATGTTTCGGCATCATTAGGCGCAATTCGCAATGCCTGGTTATATTTAGCAGCAGCTTCCGGTAACTTTCCCAAAATGGCAAGGACATTTGCAATATTGTTCAGCGTCTCGGCGTCGTCTGGTTTTAATCTCAGCGATGTCTCGTAATGCTCCAGAGCCTGATTGAATTGACCCTGGAGGACAAGGACGTTACCGATGTTGTTTTGTGGTACCGGGTTGTTCGGGTCAAGCTCAATGGCCTTTGAATAGTATTGCAGCGCTTCCGATACGCGGTTTAGACGGAAAGAAGCTGTGCCGAGCCTATCGTAGGCGGTTGCCTTATCAGGCTCGATTTCAATAGCTTTGCGGTAATACTCAATGGCATTATCGACCTGTCCCTGCTTAAAAAGTGCAGCGCCGAGGTCTTCGTATAAATCAGCGTTATTCGGGTCGAACTTGATAGCGCTGCGGTAGTGTTCAATGGCATCATCGAGCCTGCCTGTCTTTGCCAATAGCAGAGCTAAATTGCTGTGTGCCTCGGCATAGTCGTCTTTTAGAGTAACGGCCGTGGAATAAGCGGCAATGGCGTCCTCAGTTCGGCCATGCTTATAGAGCGAGTCTGCCAGGAAATAATATAATTCCGGTTCATAGTTGAGCTGCTCTGTGCAGAAAGGCCCGGCGAGGCTGCTTGATATTGCTATGGTCAAGATAATCAGCAGTGCGAATATTAATTTTACCCAATTCCGAGATTGGAAGAGATGCCATATAGTGGTACAGCCGGCGGCGGCTAAGACGGCTATCAGGGGGATTGTCGGGATGCGATAACGTGAGGCTACAAATACTAATATTATGGAGGCCGGGTAAAGAATCAGGAACAACCATAATGGTGCACAGACTTTTCGCCAATTGAAAATCAATCCGGTGACAGCCAGCGGCAACAGGAGGCCGAAAGGGAATCCAAATCTCCCCAATTTCCAGAGACCGATTTTCAGGAGCGAAGACCATTTTCTGAAGATGTAGATATCAAGATTTCGTGGCGTCTCACGGGAGCTTAAGAACAGAGCCGATTTGTACAACAGGCCTTTGAGGAAACTTGCCGGCTGTGTGTGTATGTAGTCGAGGGCTTTATCGAGGAAGAATCGGTCTTGTTTGAATGTGTCTTTGATGCCGTAATTGGCTGGCAGTTCTGTAAGTTTTTGCCAAGTCCGACCCGGTCTGATATTGATAGTTTCCTTGTAGTTGGGATTATTACCGATATAAAGATTGAGACCACCAGAATACGGGACGAGGCTTGCCTTGCCCATAAGGTGGTGACTTAAGAAAAGTACCGGCGAGGCGATTGAGAAAAAACCAGCGAGGAGGAGCGAAAGATAAAAGACAGTCTTTTTGGGATTTTTTTGTCGGCGAATCCAGATGAGCACCAGCCAAATAAATGCTGCTATAGAGAAGGGGAGAAACTCCGGCCTTGTGATAATACTAAGGGCAGCGAATAATCCCAAAGCGAAACAGGACCAGAGAGTTGGTTTTTCGGCGGTTTTAATCAGGGTGAGCATCAGTGTCACCGCCCATAGCGCAGCCCAGCCGGTCGCTAAAAGCTCACCATCGTAAAAGACCAAGGGCATATATAAGGCTATAAAAACACCGGACAATACACCTACAGTTTTGCTGAAAAGCTTTTTACCAAGGAAATACGCAAGGACAGGTGTCACGGAGCCAAGCAGCATCTGAACAATCTTTGCCATGAGAATCGATGAATTGCTCAATTTGTAAATCAATGATAGAAAGAGAGGATAAAATAAAGGCTGCCAGAAGAATTCGTATGTCAGTGAACCGGTTTTAATCAGGCCTCTAGCTATCTGGTCATACGTGAGCGAATCTACTACAGGCGCGAAGAAAGTCGGATTGTCGCTACTGTCATAGAGATAAACTGCTCTGACAAAAGCCGCCAACAGGAATATCTGGAGGGCGACTTTAATTTCCTGCGATGAGATAATTTTGCCGAGCGGTTTGTTTGTGAGTTTTACGGATATTTTGTCCATATTATTATGTTAGCATTCCAAACAGCCGGGCACAAGGTTTGCGAGATGAAGAAATATATAGTAAATCCTTTCAGCCTGCTATATTCGCTAAGACTACGGTGGGCAGGAAAGCTACGCCGAGACGCTTCGCGAAAGTTAAAAATTGTGCGGGGAATTTTGGCGTTGTAAATGAATGCAGTTTGGGTAGAATTGGAAGACAGGTCAAAAGTTAAAATGTAAAAGGCAGAATTGTGGGACAGGAAGGATTGAAGGCGAGAGATTTTTGCCAAACTGTTTTTCAGGCGGATAAAGAAAATGGAGTAAGATTATGAAAAAAGGGATATTGGTAATTTTTAAAACGGCTATAATGATAGCTATTACTGCGCTGGCGATACTCGGATGCTTATATGTGCTGGAGGTTTCCGAGGCCCCGGCGGTCAGGGAGGCGTTACAGAAACTGATGAGCGTGATTGGGATAATCACAGGGGCGGCACTGTTATTATTATTAGTGGCGAGTATCGGGAGCTCAAGGGACTCATCATCCGAGTAAGTTCGTGCGGGACGGTTTCAGTTTACTATAGTTCGACTTTGCTCACCACAGATTTGCGATTTACAATTGCATTGTCGAGATAGCTGTGCTCCCAAGGGGCTCGCAGAAACAATAAATTAAAGGAGAACGAGAATGCCGGCAAGTGTTGCACATATGCTGATAGCACATAAGGCGCTGAAGAAGCTCCAAGAAAATAAAGATAAAGGTCTGGTCAACTTTGCCAAGAAGCTGGACAGCGGGTCCGGGAAAGACAGGTACCAGGCATATATGAACTTAGGGAGTCTCGGTCCCGATTTGTACTATTTCGAAAAGCTGGCCAGGGGGTTTGCGGGGATGGTAGCTGACGGATATGTTCTGGCAAAGGCGGTGACGCCGTGGGCATATCATCTTCATTCGAGTAAGCCTAATGAATTCGTTTTGAAGCTGATTCAAATTGTATTCAGTGATGCCGAACGCAGGGGCAAGAAGGCAAGTTTTGACGTGGATGGTTGGCGTAAGGTTGCATATATCGCGGGGCATTTGAGTCATATAGCGGCGGACCAGATAATTCATCCTCTGGTCAATAAGATTGCGGGGCCTTATTACACGAGCGGGAAGAACAGAGAGAAGCACAGGGAAGCGGAGGTTTTTCAAGATTATTTTCTTTATCAGGAAGTTTACAGTTCGGAGGACAAGAGCACTCCAACGTACAGATTTTTCGAGCAGGATTTTCAGAACTGGCCTGATTGCGTGCGCGGGACAAAGAATACGGAGGATTGGTTTCGGTATTTTCTGCAGCGCGGGTTCATAGAGACGTACGGTGTTGGGCCGGATGAAGACACAATAGAGGATTCGGTTGATGGTGTTCTGGCAAGTCTATGGTTCGCAAAACAAATGGGACCTTATAGGAAGGCAGACAAGGAATACAGGAAGCAGGGGGTAAACGGTCCAAGATTCCAGGAATATGTCGGCAAGCTGCAGTATCTGAAGTACTACAGTGAAGCCGTTGAGTTAGCAGAGGTGTATATGACAGCGCTATACAAAGTGTATCGGCTGCTGACGGATGGAGTGGGCTTCGATGAGAAGAGGAAAAAGCGGTTTTGTGAGGTGGTTTCGGGAGCAGACCTTTCGTGCCCATTAGAGGATGATATTCTTAAGACGGCGAACGCGGAGCTGGCGAAGGGAATTTAGAGCAACTGCACTCAGAACAAGTATCGAACAAGAAAAGGTGAATATCAAAGTAATAACAGGAATACAAAAATGAATTTTAAAAGAGCTAAGGTTTTATTTGCAGTTTTGGGGATGGCGATGGTTTTCTGGGTGATAGGATGTGATAAAGAAACAGGGAAGTTCAATTATCAGCGGATTAAACTTTCGAACGGACTGGAGGTCATAACATTGGAGGATTTTTCGTGCCCGATAGTTGCAGTGCAATTGTGGTACCACGTGGGGTCGAAAGATGAGCCGCCGGGACGGCACGGGTTTGCACATATGTTCGAGCACATGATGTTTCGCGGGACAGACAGGCTGGGACCGACGGACCACTTTGCATATATCCGGCGAGTGGGCGGGATAACTAACGGGCACACGGGGTTCGACAGGACGGTGTATTTCGAAACACTGCCGGCAAAACAGCTTGAGCTGGCGCTTTGGCTGGAAGCGGAGCGGATGACGTTTTTGAAGATTGACCAAGAGTCATTCGATACTGAGCGAAAAGTTGTCGAGGAAGAGCTGCGAATGAGGCGAAATGAGCCATACGGGACGCTATATGAGAAGCTACTTGAAGAGATTTATAAGACCAGTCCGTATCGCTGGGCACCGATAGGAAGTCTGGCGGACTTAAGGGCCTCGTCGGTAGAAGAACTGCGGGAATTCTGGAAGAAATATTATGTTCCGAGCAATGCGACGCTGATTATCGTCGGGGCAGTTAAGCACGAGGATGCACAGCGATTAGCAAGGCGTTATTTCGGATGGATACCACACTATGCTGAGCCGGCGCGGGTCACGGTCAAGGAGCCGGAACAAACCGAGAAGCGGACGGTCAAGATAAAGGAAGAAAATGCACCTGCGCCTCTTGTCGGGGTGGTGTACCGGACGGTGCCAATCAGCGATAAGAACTCGACAGCCCTTGACCTCCTGGCGGAGATTTTAGGAGGCGGAAGGAGCAGCAGGTTATATCGTAAGCTGGTAGCAGAAAATCAATTAGCGGTTGAGGCAGAGGCGGAGACGTGGTCATTAGAACGGGACGGTTTATTCTGGACAGAAGCAACAATGCCGCCTGAGGGGAAAGATGCAAACAGCATCCTTGAGATTATCGAAGGAAATATTTCAAAGCTGCAGAAGGAAGCAGCGAGCGGGCGTGAGCTGATGAAGGCAAGAAACCAGATGCTGCGCGGGCTGGTGACAGAAAATCTGGAGATAGAGAGCAAGGCTAAGATGTTAGGCAGTGCAGCAGTGGACTACGGGGACGTTTCGCAAGTCAACCAGTGGATAGATGACATACGAAAGGTAACGGTTGAGGACCTTCAGCGTGTTGATAATGAGTATTTAGCAGACAAGAGGGCGCTGGAAATCAAGGTTGACCGGAGCCTGCCTAGCGCAGCGGGCGGCGCTGCCGGCATCGCCAAGGGCGAGGACGCGCCGATTACGGCGAAGCCTGAGAAGGTCGCACCGAAGCCTGGGCGGAATGGGTTAGAGCGCCCTAAGGACTGGCCAAAGGAAGCACCGATTGCGAAGGTCGCACCGACCAAGCTGACGCCGAAGTACAGCAGTAAAAAATTAGAGAACGGTCTGAAGGTGCTCGTAGTGCCGAATCACGAGGTGCTGTTTGTAAGTATTCAGCTTGGGCTATTATCGGGGGCGTGGACGGAGAGTAAGCCGGGGACTGCGTCGATGACAATGCAGATGCTTGTCAAGGGGACAAGCAAACACAACGAGGGTGAGCTGGCGGATGAGCTGGAGACATACGCAATCAGCCTTTCGGGGGCAGGCGGGATGGACACGAGCATGGTCAATGTCGGCTGCCTAACAGAGTATACCGAGCGAGCGATGGGTCTGCTCGGTGAAGTTGTGTTGATGCCAAGCTTTCCCGAAGAGGAGTTCAAGAAGCTGCGAAAACAGGTCCTTACATCGCTGGTGGTTTCATCGGCGGAGCCGGAGTACGTGGCGGACAAGGAATTCCGTCGGAAACTATACGGCAAACATCCGTATTCGCGGACAGCCACGGGCGAGGTTGAGGACGTTAATGCGCTGACGATAGAAGATTTGAAGGGGTGGTGGAGCGAGTTTGCAAGGCCTGATACGGCAGTGCTGATATTTTCTGGAGATATTGGGGAAAAAGAGGCATTTGAACTGGCGAAGAGGACGTTCGGAGACTGGAAGATACAGGGAGAGCGGCCGGATATAAAAATACCTAAGCCGGCAGAGCCAGAAGAGACGCATATATATTTAGTGGATATGCCGGGGAGCACACAAAGCCAGATTCGGGTCGGGCAGCTCGGTATTACGCGGCACGACGATGGATATTTCGTGAGCCGAATAGTGAGCAACTATTTCGGATGGGGTTTTGACAGCCGGCTGAATGAGAGTATTCGCGTTGCAAAGGGACTGACGTATGGCGTCTGGGGTAGCTATATAGCCAATCGTTTTGCTGGGGAATTCGAGGTCGGTACCTTCAGCAAGACAGAGTCAACGGCGGAGGCAGTTCGAGCAGTTCTCGAAGAAATCGGTAGGCTGAAAACCGAAGGCCCGAGTGATAATGAGCTTGAAAGTAGCAAGTCATACATACTCGGCAGCTTTGTGAGGGGCCGTGAGACGCCGCAACAGATTGCGGGAGACCTGTGGCTGATAGAATCGCAAGGGCTCGGCAAGGATTATCTTGAGAGGCTACTCAGGGGAATTGCCGAGGCCAAAAGTACGGATTGCGAACGTTTGGTTCGAGAGACGATAGAGCCGAGCAAGTTGGTAATAGTCGTTGTCGGAGAGGCGGAGAAGCTTAAGGGAGGGCTGGAAAAGATTGCGCCGGTTACTGTTGTAGAGGCAAAAGCTTTGTAACAGTCGCCGTGCCGGCGGATGCTAAACAGAAAGTTATTCAAGGACGACTTTATCCTTATAAGCGGGGACGGAGACATCCCAGCCGGTTTGCTCTCTGATATAATTACCGAAATTAGAGGCACTTTCTGTTTCACCATGGACGACGAAAATCTTTCGCGGAGGTGATTTCAGACCTTTCAGCCAGGTAAGAAGCTCGAATCTATCGGCGTGAGCCGAGAAGCCGTGTATCCGGACGATGTTGGCTTTGACCTCGCGCTGCTCGCCGAGTATTCGGACTTTTTCTGCGCCGTTGACGATTTGTCTTCCGAGTGTTCCGACGGCCTGATAGCCGACGAACATTATGGAGTTTTGCGGCCTGGAGATATTGTTGACGAGGTGATACTTTATTCTGCCGCCGGTGCACATACCTGAGCCGGCTATAATCATAACGGTTCCTTTTACGTTGTTAATCGCTTTAGACTCATCGACTTTTCCGGCCAGTTCAAGGTTTGGCAGATTAAAAGGAGAGTTGCTGTTTCTAATAAATTCGGTCATTTTCTTATCGAACAATTCGGGATGGTTTTGAAAAACTTTCGTAATTTTCGAAGCCATCGGGCTATCCAGGAAAATTTTCAGCGGCGATATTGCTTTCTCGTGCAGCAATTCGTTTATATAATATAAAACTTCCTGTGAGCGTTCGAGAGCGAAGCTTGGGACGATGATATTTCCTCCAGCTTTTTTTGTCGAGTTGATCACGTCAGCCATCTTTTTCTTCACGTCGCTTGTCTGTTCGTGGTCTCTATCGCCATAGGTTGACTCAATGAGGACGTAATCAGCGGTGTCAAAAACAGTCGGGTCACATACTATCGGTCTGTTGGGCCTGCCGATGTCGCCGGAAAATAAAATGATTCTTTCCTGTCCGTTCCAGCGGACCTTTGCCCTTATTATCGAAGAGCCGAGGACGTGGCCGGCATCGTAGAAAGTGGCTTCGAGACCATCACCGAGCAGTATAGCTTCTCTGTATTCGAGCGGTGAGAAAAGCGGGAAACAGGCCTGAGCATCCTCGGTGGTGTAAAGAGGGACTTCCGGATAGGGACCCTTTCGGCCTTGCTTAGCGTGTCTTTTGCGTTTATGCTCAGCGTCTTCTTCCTGTATCTTGGCAGAATCCAAAAGAATAATCTGCGCAATCTCGGCGGTAGCAGGGGTGCAATATATTTTGCCTTTGAAACCTTCTTTAACAAGTTTCGGCAACAAGCCGCAATGGTCAAGATGAGCATGGGTCAAAAGGACGGCGTTGATACTATCGGGCGGTATGGGAAAAGGGTCCCAGTTTCTTTCTCTGAAGTGTCGTTCCTGATAAAGGCCGCAGTCTATAAGAATTCGGACGCCGTTAGCTTCGAGCAGGTGCCGCGAGCCGGTAACGTTCTGAGCCGCACCGAGAAACTGTAATTTCATCTGCATATCTTACCTCATTGTTGTAAACATAGATTTTACGACATAGTAGGGACAGAGTCAAGCAGTAAAACCACGGCCAGCCGAAGATTGATCAGCGGTATTTAATTAACCATTGCGGCCGATGGGGGGAATTTGGTAACATAGAGATTACTCAAAACGGCTGTTTGTCAGGGAGAAATACTTTGATAATACCGTGGAAAGTTGATGTTCCGCAGGACCGGAGGCCTTTTATCAATTGGTTAATAATTGCAGCGGCAATTACGGCCTTTGTATTCCAGGCGAAAAGCATTATAGAACATAAAGTGAAACTACCAGAGAAGGCCAAGGAGTTCGAAAACAGCTCGGTCGAAGATGTGGCCAAAGAACTTGGGGTTAAGGAGAAGCAACTTAAGGAGATAAAGCAATCGGTCGAAAAGACCCTCGATAAAGTCCGAAAGGCTTTTCCTCAGAAAAAGATACCTCCGGACTTCAAGGAGGAGGCGATTAAACAAAGATTGCTCGAAGAGTATTTTGTTCTGGGAAAAATAAGGCCCTTTGTTTTAAACGGGTGGACAGTAAAAGGACTGTTGGGGCATATCTGGCTGCACGGCGGCATTATTCACCTTCTCGGTAATATGCTTTTTCTGTGGATATTCGGTAATGCCGTTTGCGCCAAGATAGGTAATTTTCTTTATCTTCCTATTTATCTGGGGCTCGGCGTTGTTGCCGGGATTACTCATCTGATATTTACCGGCGGCAACGCAGTCGGAGCAAGCGGAGCGATATACGGTATCGTCGGAATGTATTTAGTGTTCTTTCCTGAAAATGAGATAAGCTGCTATTTTGTTGTCCCGTTTTTCTTTGCGGCAAAGGAATTTTGCGTAAGCAGCATCTGGATGATTTTGTTCTGGGTGGTGTTCGACGTGTGGGGAGCAATGAAAGGCGGCGGAGGAGTGGCATATTTCGCACATTTAGGAGGTTTTGTGGCAGGTTTCGGCCTGGCGATATTGATGCTTAAACTTAAGTTAGTGGTGATGGAGGAAGGTTACGAGAAATCGCTCCTGCAGATGCTTTCGGAGAAAAAAGGGCCGGCGGCATACGAATCTGCGCCTTATTACATCAGGCATTCGGGCCTTTCGGAAAAAGACTTAGAGACAGTGAAACCAGAAACGGCCGAACCTGCTGAGCTTGAAATTATACCGTTAGAGCCAGAACCACCTAAAGAAGAATTTATAAGGTTTGACTGTTCTTGCGGCAAGAGATTCAAACTGCCGGCAAAACACGCCGGCAAAGTAGGGATATGCCCGAAGTGTAAACTACGCATAAGAATTCCCGAAAAATGACAAGCGCGAACTCAAGTTGTGTGGGTGACGATTACAGTTTTGCAGTTCGGGACTGCGGCGAGGAATTCCCGGCCATAACGTTTATTTATGATTCTGCTATCGAGGACGGCAATGATGCCGGTATCGGTTTTGCTTCGAATCAGCCGGCCGAAGCCCTGCTTGAATTTGAGAATTGCAGAAGGCAGTTGATAGTCATAAAAAGGATTACCGCCCTGCCGCTTTATCTGCTCGAGGCGGCCTGCAATTAACGGCTGGTCAGGCACGGCAAAGGGCAGCCGAACAATAATCACATTGCTAAGCGCTTCGCCCGGCACATCAACACCCTGCCAGAAGCTGTCGGTGCCAAAAAGGACAGCGCTATCCTCGGTCTTAAAGAGCTTTAAGAGGACAGTCCTGTCGAACTCTGCACCCTGCTGGAGCAACTGAATGCCATTTTCGGCGAACGAGCTGGCGCATTTCTGAGCAACTGCATCGAGCATTTCATAGCTGGTGAAAAGCACAAAGGCCCTACCCTGCGTTTTTTGCACGTATTTGCTAATGGCCTGAACTGCGGAATCGACGAAAGCAAGGTCGTTGGGGTCGGGAAGGTCTTTTTCGATATAGAGTGTAACCTGTTTGGCATAATCGAAAGGCGAACCGAGCTTAAGCGTTCTACAATCATCCAAGCCAATTCGGCTGGTGAAGAATTCAAACCCGGCTTTCTCATCCGAAGCCGAACCACAACTCAAGGTGGCGCTGGTCAGGATAACCGATTCATATTTATCAAACAAACAGCTTTTCACATTCGGGCCGACATTGAGCGGCGCACTTCTCAAACGTACCGCCCCTGCTGTAGAGGCAGTCGGTTCAATCCAATAGACAAAATCATTTTGTTGCTGAGTCAAAAAGGAATTCAAATCCTGACTCAGAGCCGAGCAGCGGTCGATGAGCCGCATAATCTCAAATTTTTCGTCGACGTCTTTGCATATTTTCGACAGAGCAGTCAATTCGGCGTGCAGATTCTTCAAGTGTCCTGTGAGATTGTCCTCAACAAAATTTTTATAACATTTCCCGGCGGTCTCGTCTTTTGTTTGCTCGAACCACTTGTTGACCTTGCTGAAAAACTTCTGTGATTCCTTAGCTACAAGAGCGACCATATCAATGGCTTTGTGTGCGTTCATATAAACCAGAAGCCCTTTATGCGTTCTCGAATTGTAAAGGGCATCGAGGAGGAATTTGACTGTGAAATTGCTGATATTTATCCCGAAATGGTCCTCGGCGACATGCTCGATATTGTGGGCCTCATCAATAACGATGTATTTGAAATCAGGCAAAATGGATGCACCCTGCGATTTGAGCACAAGGTCGCTAAACATCAGGGCGTGGTTTGCCACAATAATATCGGCGTTGTCCAGCTGCCTCCTGGCCCGCCAGTAAAAACAACGGCTGAAGTGGGGGCATTTTCTGCCGCGACAATTACCGTGCTCGCTTTTGACGGCGTCCCAGACATGATTTTTCGGCAGGATGGGAATATCACTCAGCGAGCCATCTTTTGTCTGGTTAGCCCATTGCCTTATTACCGCAAGGGTCGAGCCGAAGTCATCGAACATTGTCGCCTGTCTGCGCAGTGCAAACTCAAGACGGCGTTTGCAGAGGTAATTGCCTCTGCCCTTTGCCAGAACCGCAGTAAATGTCTGCGGCAGCGATTTGGCCAGGAAGGGGATGTCCTTATTGATTAACTGCTCCTGAAGGGTGATGGTAAAGGTGCTGACGAGCACCTTTGTTTTTTCTCTGTGAACCAAATTTATTGCCGGGACAAGATATGCGAAGCTTTTTCCGATGCCGGTTCCGGCCTCTGCGACCAAAGACGAACGGTCCGCAAAGGCATCTCTAACGGCACAGGCCATCTGCACCTGTTGAGGCCGAAACTCGTATCCGCTAAACGACCTCGCAATCAAACCATCGGCGGACAAAACCTCCTCGATATCCAAAGATGTATTGGCTTTTATCATTGAAAGTGTATAAAAACGGCGGATGGGAACAACGTACGGCGAACAGTTTTTCTCCTTCGACCCTATTCAGAGTAGACCTTTTTACTTTTTCTCTCTCGGCCAGTTAGAGAGAGGTTCTGCGTTATCGGTTATGCGCTGTGAGCTATTCTCGTCCGCTGTCCAGCTATCCTCGATAACTTTTTTAAGAGCGAGCGCAGCGGAGGAATCGGGCATTTTTTCGCAGGCGGCATCAATAGCTTCTTTAGCCGGCTGGAGTCTGCCCATCTGGTAATAAACGTAGGCGAGTAAGAACTGCAGCTCAGGGGCACCACCGCTCCTGTCCAGCCATTCTTCAAGATCGACTACGCGGCTCTCGAGCTTGTCCTTGTCGCCCACCATAGCCACGATGTCGATTTTAAACCGTGCATACTCAGGGAAAATCTGCAAGGCTCTGGAAAGGAAGAGGGCGCTGCTCATATATTCGCCTGAGGCAAAAAGGGCGTGGCTCTTTCCGGCATAAGCAAGTGGGTCATTCGGCTTATAAAGAGATGCCAGAGTGTAGGCATCGGCAGCGCGATAGTATCTGCCCTGCTTAAGATACATCTCTGCCGCCCGCATACTTTGATTGAATTTGTCATCCGAAAAGGATGCGAAAGTTTCATAAGGACCCAAAACACCTTTGGGTATGGTAGTGGATAAACCAGTCTCAGCGGGCATTCTAGCCTGAGAACGGCTCAACAGGTCTAAGCGCTTCTGCATTTGCTCTTTAGCCGGTTTTTCGCCGCTTTCATCTTCAGCGGAGACAGCAGCTTTTTCAATCTGTTGTTCGGCCATTGCAAGTTCAAGCTTTTTTTGCAGGTTATCGAGCTGCTGTTTCATCTGGTCGTAGACATCAGGCGGTTTATTCATATCTACGGCCCAAGGCACACCAAACGGCGTTTCGGCGGTTTCTTCGCCGGCCTGCTCTTTTTGTGTCAGTATCCTAAACGGCTGGTTGACCTCGCTGACCGGTGTTCTCGGAGCAGCGGTCAGTAAAGAGCTCTTCAGGTCGGACAGGGATTTCTTAGGCACACCTGTTTTATAGCTTTCCTCGCTTATGCCGGGTTTGTATTGTTCTGTTGTCGGGGGTTGGTATTGCTGGTTGGTTAGTCTTGCGGGCGAGTATTTGGCGATTTCAGATGAAATTAGTTTTTGCATTTCTGCCGGCGTCATCGACATCGGTCGCAAGCGTGCCAAAGATATCGCAGATGTAGTGTCGAATACCTCGTCGCGACGCAGCGGTAAGGCTCCGGTAAAATAGGACTGAGCAGAAGAAATATCAATGTTTGCAGTCGTTGCTCCTGTCCGAATATAATCGCGCGGCATCGTAGATGCTGCCGTCTGGGTTAGTGAATAATATGGTCTATATCCAAAGGTATAACCGGGGTAACGCTTGTAACGACCGATATCTGCCACGCCGACAGAATCTCTCAAAAACGAATCAAGCGAAGACGAAGGAAGTGTTGTTCCAAAATCGGTTGGCGCCCTGTATGGCACAACGCCGCGAAAATAGCCCGGACCTCTGATATTGCCGGTAATCAGCAGGTTACCGCTTCCGTCAGTTGCGTCGGGACTGCGAACCAAGCCTTCACGTCGGACACTCGGCGGAACTGTAGCAGGACTAATATAGCTTCCAGCCGCCCAACCAACTTCTGAAAAAGCAACGAAAAACAACAAGCCAACAATAATATGTGCCACCGCTCTTTTCATAATATTAAATACCACCTATCTTTGAACTATGTTCATAGTTAAACAGTCACGAGTTACTGCAAAACGCGGTCCTTCTTATACTTCGGCTTTTCCGCCCAACTAAGCTTGGTGGCCAAAGTATCCCACTGCGTCCTAAGGGGGTTGTTCACCACTAAAAAAACGCCTTTATTCCTTTCGATTCTTACCACATCATCAACCGATAGTTTGGAAGAAATCTGGCCATCGACGGAAACGGTAGTGCCTTCATTAACACTGACTCCAAAAACTTCTACCTTGCTGTCGGCATTGATAACGATGGGTCTGAAGCTGAACGAATGTGGACAAATGGGCGTAACAACCATTGCCTGCATATTTGCTGAAAGTATGGGTCCAGCCGCCGAGAGATTATAAGCCGTCGAGCCGGTGGGTGTGGAAATTATAAGGCCGTCACTTACCAGTCCGTCCATAGCAGACTGGCCGTCGACCGACATCTTCAGCTCAATCATTTTAAAAGGAGGTCCGGCTGTGATGAAAACGTCATTGATGGCCGCCGAGGAGAATTTTTCCCGGCCGTTGTTGAAAATCCTGCATTTGAGCATCATACGTTTCTCTATGCGCAGTTTTCGTGACGTTAAAGAAGGGAAAAATTCTTTAAGCTCTCCGAGGCTGAATTCGGTGAGAAAGCCGAGCTTACCGAGGTTAACGCCTATGACCGGCACATTGACCTGACTGAGTTGTCTGGCAGCGGAGGTAATACTTCCATCGCCGCCGAAGACAACCGCGAAATCGGCCTCTTTCAAAATATCAACGGTGCACCGCTCTATACCGCAACTGGCAACGACTTCGGCTTTACCCTTGGCGAAATCGAGAAATTCCTCAACCACCTCGGCAACGTGGCCCTTCTTCGGGTCGCTGAAAATCACCAATTTTGGCAAATTGCCTTTCGCCATTTTAAGATTACCCCTTTTTACGCTATTGTCGGGCGATTACCGGGCTGGACGTAATATTTCTTTTGCCGCCTGTATTATTCTATCGGCACTTATTCCCCCCTGCATAAGCTGAGCATTGCGGGAATCGTGCCTTAAAAATGCCCTGGGCATACCAAGGGTTACAATCGGCTTTGTAATCGGGCTTGGCAAAGTAGCAGCAGCTGCTTCGAGCACGGCTGAGCCAAAGCCACAGGCAAGACCGTGGTCTTCGAGCGTTATTATACCTTTGTGTCGTTTGGGCAGGGAAATAATTTTTTCATCGAGCGGAGCGGCGAATCGCGCATTTATCACATCGGTGTCAATGCCATCCTGCTGAAGAAGCTCAGCCGCCTGAAGGGCGGTAGTAAGCACGCTTCCGTAAGCGACAATTGCTATCGCCGATTTAGGGTTGCTTTTGACAACGACAGCCCTGCCCAATTCAAACGGCTGGGCACAAGCGGACAGGTCAAACTCACTCGATGGAACAAGGTCTCTGGGATACCTTAAACAGACCGGTTTATTTTCTGTCAGGGCAAATTCCAAAGCCAGTTTTAATTCACCCTCATTAGCAGGCGCCGTCAGGACCATATTCGGCATCATTCTTAAAAAGCCGATATCCATCAGCCCGTGATGCGTTGGGCCGTCGGAGCCGACGACACCGGCCCTGTCGATACAAAAAACAACCGGCAGATTCTGCATCGCTACTTCTTGGGCTATCTGGTCGAAACTTCGCTGCAGGAAAGTCGAATAGATACAGACGAAAGGTTTCAGGCCGCTCTTGGCGAGACCTGCTGCAATATCTACCGCGACACTTTCAGCAATACCGACATCGTAGAACCTGTCGGGGAATTTTTTTTGAAATTCGGCCAGCCCTGTTCCATCGCACATTGCGGAGGTTATAGCTACAATACTGCTATCCTTTTCAGCCAGCTCAGTCAGATGCTGACCGAAAGCGTCGGTAAAGCTGCGCCTGGCGCCGGCGGAGGTTTCTACGGCATCTCCATTTATTTTGAAGGGTCCTGTCGAATGAAATCTCCTCGGGTCATCATCAGCAGGAGCAAAACCCCTGCCTTTCTTTGTAAAAGTGTGCAAAATTGCGGGGTGGTTTAAATGCAATGAGGCCTTGAATAGTTGTATAAGCGATTCGATGTCGTGGCCGTCAACAGGACCAAAGTATGGGATGTTCAAGCTCTCGAACATCTGACTGGCGGGAAAGACCATACGAATACTCTTTTTGATTCTTTCAATTGCCTCCTCAACGGTTTTACCGATAAGGGGCATATGTTCGAGGATGTTTTTGGTGGTTTTTCGCAAATCCTCGTAAGTTTGGCTCAAGCGGACTTTGGAGAAGTATTTTGCCACTGCTCCCTGTGTAGCATCGATTGCCATCGAGTTATCGTTGAGGACTATAAGTAATTGCCTCTTTACCAAACCGAGATTATTCAGCGCCTCGAAAGACAGGCCGTTCACGATACTGGCATCTCCGACGAGTGCCACGATTTTATCGTTCTTTCCACTTTTAGCCTGTCCCATCGCTATTCCAATTGCCGTTGCTATCGAGGTTCCAGCGTGGCCGACGGCAAACTGGTCATAAATACTTTCATCCGGATTGGGAAAGCCGCTTATTCCATCGCTTTTGCGAAGTCTGGCGAAATCAGCCCTTCGGCCGGTTATGATTTTGTGTGCATAACATTGATGGCCGACATCCCAAAGGAGCTTATCTGTTTTGAAATCGAATACATAATGCAGGGCCAGCGTCAGCTCCACGACGCCGAGGTTGCTGGCCAAATGCCCGCCTGTTTTACTCACTGAGGTAAGAATAAACCAGCGTATCTCATCCGCCAACTGCTTGAGCTGCTGCACGGACAGCTTCTTTACGTCATCAGGGCTGTTTATTTGTTCCAATAAGTCAGCCATTAAAAATTCTTCCGATTATTTTGTTCTTTTCAGCAGGGCGATTGCGAGATTTCTGAGGGTGTCGGCTCTTTGGCCGAAGGGTTCCAAAACCACTACCGCTTCATCGGCGAGCTTTTTCTGTAATTGCCTTGATTTTTCCATCCCGAGGACGGCTGGGTAGGTTATCTTGCCCGCTTTGGCATCTTTACCGGCTGTTTTGCCCAAGTGCTCGCTCGAAGCACAGACGTCAAGAATATCATCTGCTATCTGAAAGCCCAGGCCAATCTTCAGGCCGTATTCACAGAGACGGCCAAGGTCACTATCTGAAGCCGTCCCGCAGACGGCTCCCATAGCGGCGGCGCAACGGAACACCTTAGCGGTCTTGTTGGTATGGATATATTCCAAAATTTCTTCGCCGCCCCCGTTGCTTCGTTTTTGCCCGCCGCCCCGACTCGCGTCGGGAGACGCGGGGGCAGGCGAAGCAAAACGGCGGGGGCCGTTTTCAGCCTTGAGGTCGGCCAGTTGACCTGCAATCATACCAGCAGGACCTGCGGCCTGCGCCAATTCGCCAATCAATCTGACTGCGATAGGCGCGTCATCAATTTCCTTTGCCAAAACCTCAAAGGCAAGCGTCAAAAGGGCGTCACCTGTAAGAACGGCCGTTGCCTCATCAAAGGCCTTATGGCAGGTCGGCTGTCCCCGGCGAAAGTCATCATCATCCATCGCCGGCAAATCATCGTGGACAAGAGAATAGGTGTGCACCATCTCAATCGCCGCTGCTGCAATTTCAGCATTGTGATTTATTTTGCCGCTGACAAGTTCGCAGCACCAGAGAACCAGCGCCGAACGCACCCGCTTGCCGCCGGCTTCGAGTGTATACCTGATTGCCTTTTTTAAATCACCACTAATATCAGTCTGCTTGGCGATAAGCCCGGACAGCGTATCATTTACAAACTGCGCTTTCTCACTTAGCTGAGTATTGAAGTCGCCATTTATGGCCTGGTTTGATGGCATATATGGTTCCGTCTTATAATTTTGCGTTTTTGACCCAAACTCCATATTATATCCGATATTGACAGATTTTCACAGTAAATTATGAATACCAATAGATTGCTAATTCTGGGCGCTACCGCATCAGGAAAGGGACGATTGGCCTTTGATTTGGCTGAAAGTCTGGATGCCGAAATAATCAGTATCGATTCGATGAAGGTCTATCGGCGAATGGATATCGGCACAGCCAAGCCGCCCCGACAGGCGCGCGAGCGCATCAAATATCATCTAATCGATGTGGTTGAGCCAAGCGAAGCCTTCAGTGTCGGAAAATTTCTCGATTTGGCCTACGATGCAATAGAGCAGATAAAGCATCGCAAAAAAGGAATAATCGCGGTCGGCGGAACCGCCCTTTATATAAAGGCTTTGCTGTATGGCCTGTTTGAAGGGCCGGGAGACGATAAGCAAATACGTGCAGAATTGCAGGCCGAAGCAGAAAATAAAGGGCTGGAACAACTATACCGACAATTAACAGAAATCGACCCTGTTACCGCCGAGCGCATCGGCCGCAGAGACCGCAAACGTATAATTCGCGCCCTCGAAGTTCACAAAATCACCGGAAAACCGATTTCAAGTCTTCAGCAGCAATTCGACGCAGAAAATCCTTTGCACGACTGGACAATAATCGGGCTGCGAAGGGAGAAAAGCGTTGAAAACAGCCGAATAAACCAGCGGGTGAAAAAAATAATTGAAGCAGGCCTTGTCGATGAGGTCAAAGGACTGCTGGCTGAAGAAAAACCTTTGAGCCAGCAGGCCCGATGCGCAATCGGCTACGCTGAGATAATTGACCACCTGAACGGCAAGATTAGTTTAGAGGATGCAACGGAACTGATGAAGAAAAACACGCGGCGTTTTGCCAAGAACCAGCGGACGTGGTTCAAGACCTTCAAAGATGTTCACTGGCTCGATATCTCTGCTGATGAACCGCCGGAAGAAATCTTCAGCCACGCAAAGACATTATTAAACAATATTGAATAAGTGTCTTAGACGGTCTGGAGTTGTCGTTGGGCGCGGAGGAACGCAGCAGTATCGCTTAAAACAAGCTGTTTTATCAGGCCGGCCGAGACTGAAGTCAGGCCCATACTTAATATTTTTTCCTCAACCATTGAGGCAATTGTTCTGGCAGTTTGCCTGGAAACATCATAGTCGGTTACGAGGTCATTGACTATTTTAGACTTGTCCCAGCGAGACCGGTGGGGCGATTGCTGAACTCCGTAGAGCATTTCGGCATCGGCGAGCTGCTGAATATCGATCGAAACAACCTCAGTTCGAGAGCGTTTAAGCTTGCGGTTGAGATGGTGCTCACTTAACGCAACCGCGGCATCTTCATACTCTGTGGCGGTCAAAACCGCCTTGATTATCGAGAGGATTTCGCTGCTGGTTACAGTGCGCGGTTTTTTTTCGTGATAAAGAGAATAAGTTACCACATCCGCAAGTTGCTCAGCGATGTATATATCGGCCTGCCCATCGTGAGCAAGAGCATTACTGATAGTGCCGATGACTTTTGTGTGCAGATATTCTTCGATGTTGCCATCGACCTTTACGACTTTAAGCCGCACTTTCATCCCCATCATTTGCCTCCTTGCAAAAATTTAATGATGGTTCAATTGTCTTTTCCTTTAGCCGATAAAGCTTTTCATCTCTCAGGCATCAAAAAGCTTCGGCTGCCCACTATACTCGGCCTGCTGAATGGCCTGACTTACTTCTTCAATCAGCTCGCCCGCATCTTCGAAGTCCCGATAGACGCTCGCAAAGCGGATATACGCAACCTTGTCAACTCCCCGCAGATGTCTCATCACACTTTCGCCGACAAAAGCCGACGTTACCTCCTTGTCGGAATTTTTAAATATATCCTCTTCAACCTTGTCAGCTATCTGCTGAATTTGCTCGGCAGAGACAGGTCTTTTATAACAGGCCTTCTGCAAACCTCCAACGATTTTATCTCTGTCGTAAGGGACGCGAGAACTGTCCTTTTTTACCACGCAGAGCTTAAAACTTTCACCTATTTTTTCATAGGTAGTAAAGCGCTTTTTGCATACCAAGCACTGACGCCGGCGTCTGATTATTCTGCCGGTATCGCTCGAACGCGAATCAACAACTTTATCGTGGTTCTCCTTGCAAAAGGGACATCTCACGAACTAAGCCCACCTCGAAAAACTCATCAAAAGTTATTGTAATTTATCAAAACAATACCACCTGTCGCCGTTTTTCAAATTGTAAGCCCAATATATAGTATGTCAAAGAAAATCTTGCGAAACTTTGCAAATGGCCCGGACGGAGGGCTGTTAAATCTTATTTTTGGCGTTCTCAATTTACGGTAGGACAAACACTAAGGGAAAAAGTTAAAAAAAACTCACAGCCCTTTTTGCCGGTGATTTTTTATAAAAAAAGGTCTCTGCACCAAGGGCGCAGAGACCCAACTCGGAAAGAAACTTATATGGCCCCCCCAAAAAACTCTCTCCTTATCTCTTGCACAACGCAAGAGAGTTTGCTTGCGTTTCCACCTTGATGATTATACGCAGTAGTCCCCCACAACGGAAGGATTAATAAGCCAAGCTAATGATACGAAGAATCACCGGGCGGTTAAACTAAGGATAAACCAAGTTAAACTTACCTCGCCCCCTTTATATGCCTGGCCGTATTAAAGTCTAACATAAAAATCACAAAGGGACAAATCAGGATACTCGTTTTTTTAATCTTTATCACAGCCCGATAAAATTGCATTTTCCAGAGGCGAACAAGCCTACAGGAACATTCAGTTTGCAAATTACAACCTGATTTGATTATTTTGCGTCTTTGGGCTTCGCATACCAATCCGGATCTTTGACCAACTTTTCCCTGGCTTCTTTTGTCATTATTTCAAAAGCAGGATGCGTGCTTTGCCAGGAGCGCTCGGTAAATGGACTCTGGCGCATCTTCTTCACTTCTTTACTGACGTCGTGAAAATAGCTGCCGTAGATATGCAGTGAATCGCTTACATCAACATACCTGCCCACAGCTACCTGCTGATTGATTTTTCTGGAAATCTCCTCGGCAATTATTCTCTGAAGGTCGGTGATAGCATAGACGTTCATAAACCAGGCCTTGTAAAGGTCTCTGCTTCGCCAGTGCGTATTCATATTAAGCCGTCGTGTGCCGTTGCTGTCGGCGACCAGCCGACACCAGATTCTCTGCAGGCAGGGAGGGTGGTCTGTCTGCGGGTCAACGGTCGGCATCCAAGTTATCGCCTGTGCCCTTCGGGTGTGATTAACATCAGAAAGCTTATCGATAATATATTGAATTTGGTCGATTCCATTGTAGGCAAAGAGACGCTGGTGATAGGTATATGTCCACTTGCCGGCGGCAGGGTCAATCCAGTGGTCGTGAATACCATCGACCACCTCCTGCCGGTAGGCCTCAAGCTCGGCAGGCCCGCCGGGAAAATTCTTGTGGATTCTCGGCTCGGCGAAGGGGTCCGTAACGGTAATTATAACGGTTGCGTCTTTGCTGGGAGGGTCCGTGGGCTTATCATACTGAGTTTTGACTTCAATGCCGTTGTCCCATACCGCCAAGACGGCTTTTTCCCACGCCTGCGGCAAACAATCAGCAGTGATTGAAATTACCGGCACAAAACCTGCGGTTACAATCGGAGTCATTCAATGAGATTCCTCGACAGTGAAGGGTTCGGTTCCTGGTCTTTGTTTGGTAAATTCGCTTATATCCAGTTCTTCATATGTTATTTTATACCGCTCTCGGAACCGCGCCGGCATATCAATGAGTAACTGTTTGGCCCTATAGGCATACCAACTGTCAGGCCATTTGCTAATAATTTGCCGACAGGTATCAACCATCAGCTTGTAACCTACCTGCGGCAATCGTCCCAGGCTGCGGCCCGGCACGGCCACATTGAGGAGCCGTTCGGCTTCTATCCTGTCTATCTCGGAAAGCGGTCTGAAGTATAGTTGAGTTGGCTTCACAGCAGGGCGGACAGGCTCGGCGGGCGTTTGGTTGTCTGCGGGCTGATTTTGTTCCTGAACCCCGCCTCGCGGCGAAGCCACAGGCTGCTGTTTTACCGGTTCCTCCGCAGGGGTTTTTGCCTGCTGCTCCGGCGGCTTCGGTGGTGTTAGAAACTTCTCTTTATCTTTTTCAACCTGCTCGTAGAAGTTCTTCGCCGGCTTATCAACCGGCTCCGCAGCCATAGATTTAGATAAAGGCTCAGGCTTTTCGGAAGACGAAAAAACACCTATCAAGACAATCGCAACCATAACGACAACCGCAAGAGCTGCAATTTTCAGCCAGAACGTATTCATCTGACCTGCCCCTTTCTAATTGATAAATGATAGCTGATTACCTATAATTAATTATAGCGTCTGATTGGCTTTTTTCAATATCAATTATAAGAAGCTGGAAATAAATTTTATGTTCACAGGGCTTATAAAGACAATTTGCACGGTAAAGTCGGCCTACACAGCCGCTGGCGGGATGCGTCTGGCCGTGGATTTAGGCGAATTAGCCCACGAGTGCAAAATCGGCGACAGCATAGCTATAAACGGCGTTTGTTTAACCATTGTCCAATTGCGAGGCAGCGTCGCAGAGTTCGATGTCAGCGGCGAAACACTGACAAAGTCAACGCTGGGCAAGTTGAAATCTTCTTCGCCGGTTAATGCGGAGCTGGCTTTAAAGGCCGCCGACCGGTTCGGCGGACATTTTGTTCTCGGCCACGTCGACGGTGTTGCAACGATTAAAGCAATTGAGCGGAAAGGGTCGTTTGCCGATATGAAATTCGCAGCTAATCCCGAGCTGCTCGCCCAAATAGTGGTCAAGGGTTCGGTCGCCGTTGACGGAATAAGTTTGACAATAGCAGATATGAATGAAGATAATTTCAGCGTCTCGATAATTCCTGAAACGCTAAAGAAAACGACGCTGGGTGCAGCAAAAATCGGCGATGTGGTAAATATTGAGACCGATATAATAATCAAAACAATAAAGAAGCAATTTGAGAAGATTTTGCCACAGAAACAATCGTTAACAACCGAAAGATTAAAAGAGCTGGGCTTTTAAGACACGAACGAAAAGATGAACAGAAACAACGGCAACAATTCGATAAGCGAACAATTGGTCATTGGCATAACGATGGGTGAGCCGGCGGGCGTCGGCCCGGAGGTCGTGGTCAAAGCGCTGGTTGAGCCGGAGATAAGAAAAGCAGCGAGGTTCATCATATTCGGTATGAATGAGCAGCTTTGTTATGCAGCAGATAAAGCAGAGATAGAGCCGTTCTGGGACAGGTTCCAGCACGAAAAAATCAGCAGAGATTATCCGCATAAAGTTGTAGTGGCCGATTATGACGAGCATCCGGTTCCGTCCTGGATTAAAGGCCCCAGCACGGTCGGCGGCGAAGCATCCATACATTTTTGTCTGGATGCTATCGAGGCGGCCAAGGCCGGCATAATTGATGCGATAGTAACGGCGCCAATCAGCAAAGCGAGCTGGAAATTAGCCGGCGCCAAATGGCCCGGCCATACCGAAATGCTGGCGGACAAGTGTAAATCGCCGCGAAAGGCAATGATGTTCGTCGCCGGCCCGCTAAAGGTGGCCCTTGCAACTATTCACAGGGCGCTATTTGAACTTCGGCATGAGTTCACAATCGGCCGCGTGTTTGAGCCGATAGATTTATTGAACATTGCATTGAAAGAATACTTCGGTATCGAAAATCCCAAAATCGGCGTTGCCGCACTGAACCCTCACGCGGGAGAAGGCGGACAATTCGGTGACGAAGAGCAGCGGATAATATCACCGGCGATTTTGCTGGCGCAGGAACAAGGGATAAACTGTCACGGCCCATACCCAGCCGACACGTTATTCCTGCGGGCGGCACGCGGTGAGTTCGACGCCGTCGTTGCGATGTATCACGACCAGGGGATGATACCCGTAAAGCTTCTTGCATTCGAGGATGCGGTCAATATCACCATCGGCCTGCCGATAATCAGGACGTCGCCGGCCCACGGAACAGCTTTTGACATCGTCGGCAAAAACATTGCTGACCCATCGAGTATGATGGCTGCCATAACCACCGCTATTAATATGGCCTCTACTAAAAAGGCGCACCAGCCGGTGCAGACAAAGACCGCCTCAAATGCAAACTAAGCGGCAAATCGAACAGTTGCTCGCAGAGGCCGGCGTCGAGCCGAATAAACGACTCGGCCAGAATTTTCTCGTCGATTTGAACCTGATGCGTCTGCTGGTAGATAACGCAAATATAGGTAATGATGATATTGTGCTCGAAGTCGGCTGCGGCACCGGCTCTCTGACACAGGCTCTGGCTGAGCGAGCTGGCAGGGTCATCGCCGTCGAGATTGACCAGACGCTGGCCAAAATTGCCGCAAGCGAGCTGGCCGTAGCTAAAAATGTCGAGGTCTTCAATGCAGACATTCTGGAAAGCAAGAACACCATCAACCGGACCATAAGCGGCACTATTGAACTGGCTTGTAAAAAGCGGCCAGGCAGATTTCTTCTGGTTTCGAATCTGCCTTACAGCATCGCTTCGCCTCTGATGATGAATCTGATTACAGGCCCAATAGTTGCAGATGCAATGTACGTTACGGTTCAAAAAGAGGTGGCCGAGCGGATGACAGCCGCACCCGGCGACAGGCACTACGGCACATTGAGCATACATATAGCAGCAACAGGTAATGTAAAAACAGAAAGAGTTTTAAAGCCGACGGTTTTTTGGCCTGCCCCGCAGGTTAGTTCGGCAATGATAAGTTTTGTCCACAAAGCCGAAAAGGTCAGCCGGATTCAAAGTATGGAGCTTCTCGGCGAGGTGATAAATCTTTTTATGCAGCACCGGCGAAAAATGGTAAAGGCCTGCACAAAATTTGTCGCTGGTTCGCTTAAGAAAATTAATATCTGGCCTGAAATTTTCCAGAAATGCAGCATAGACCCGTATAATCGGCCTGAACAGCTCACGCCGGAAGACTTTATCGCCATCTCAAATCTGTGCAATGAAATCTCAGAGAACTGCTGATTTGTGCCGGTGGCTGTGGCACTCGATATTGACGGCCACCGGCAGTGAGCCGATATGACAGGGAGCAGCCTCGATTAAACAAGCCAGTGCCGTGGTGTCGCCGCCGAGTCCCTGCGGCCCCAGGCCGAGCGTATTAATCCGGGAAAGCAAATCCGCCTCAAGCTTAGCGTAAAACTGGTCACTATTTCTTTGCTGGAGATTTCGCAGCAGTGCTTTTTTGCTCAGCAGGCAGCTTAATTCAAAATTGCCGCCGATTCCTACCCCGATGATAAGCGGCGGGCAGGCATCGGCACCGGCCTGCTTTACAACATCGGCAATCCATTCGATTATTTCTTTTCTGCCGACTGTTGGATTGAACATTTTGAACTGGCTTTTGTTCTCACAGCCGGCGCCTTTGGTGATGACGGTTATCTTCAGCTTATCGCCGGGGACGATTGAGTGATGAATTACCGCAGGGGTGTTCGAGCCGGTATTTTCGCGTTTATTCAGAGGGTCAGCGACAACACTATTTCTCAAGAACCCGTTTTTGTATCCTGCTGCTACGCCGGCGTTAATCGCATCGTATAACGTCTTTCCCTCATCTGCCTTGACAGATGCTTCGCAGCCCTGCTCGACAAAAACCACCGCCAGTCCCGTATCCTGACAGAGCGGTTTATTTTCGTCCGCTGCTTGTCGGGCATTTTCGATGAGCCGGTTTAATATTTTCGCCGCTGCCGGATTGGTCTCTTTCCGCGCCGCGTCTTCAAGAGCAGCCATAACATCGGAGGGAAGCTCGTAGGCGCTCGCTATGCAAAGAGACTCGACAGTATCGACTACTTTTTCAAATTCGATTTTCCGCATAATAATTAGTTTTCCGCAATGGTAACCTCAAAGGTTTTATAGGTTGTATTGCCGATGTCATCGGAGACCCTGACGGCGATTATATGTTCGCCGGCACTCAACTGTTCGATAACGATAGTGAAATCTTCATCAGTAGTATCATAGACTAAATCGTCCGGCACAGCGTTTATCCAGTCGGTGTTACTGTCAACGGTATAATCTACCTTGCCGATGGCACTTAGCTGGTCTGATGTTTGTATCTTCAGCACTACGCCTTTTTCGCCGCTCTCAATAGAATACTTTCTAATAACCGGCCCGGTGTTATCAACAACAACCGGCTCGGTTATCCTGCTGCCTGTTAATTTAGTTGTCGTTGTATTGCTTCTCTCGTCGCTTGCGGTTACTCTGATTTCATACCGTCCATCCTCAACCGTCCTGCCGTCCCATTCGAAGTTGTCCGTCTCTATATCCCTTTCCAGCTCAATCCAGTTTTCTCTTCCAAGTTTTCTAAAATCTATTTTGTAAATCAGTTCGTCGCCGTTATCGTCTTTGGCGTTATAGCTGATTTTGAATAAACCCATTTTGTCTTTCGCCTCGATTCTTTTGACGCCGACCGACTCTAACTTAGGCGCCAGATTGGGAACAGTATCGGCAACAGCAATTTCTCTTACAAGCGGACTTTTTCGGTGGTCTTCGGTTTGCAAAATGAGCTTATACTGACAGAATCTGCCGAGCGGGCATTTCATCTGCACCGGCCCGGTAACTTCGACCGGGGTGGTCCAGTCTGAAAAAGTCGGGTCGTTCACATCCTCAACGTTTCCGCTGCGGCAGGCCATCATAACTTTGCAGCCCTGCGGAATATCAGCGTCGATTTGCAGCTTTCCCCAGTCGGCCGGCTGACCGGCATCTATAAGAGCGGAAGTGTAAGTTCCCTCATGAGCAAAAGTTTTGGCCAGTTTTATCAGCTTCGCAGGATTTGCCGTCCCGAGATAAACGCCGTCGTCGGTTACGGCCATAGCGGCTATTTGTGATGCGTGCTCATCCTGATAGATAATTGCCTGCTGTTCCGAGGCCGGGTCAGCGGTAAAAGCTCGGCCGTCGTTTCCGGTCCCGATAAGCAACTTTCGCTCCTGTTCTGCCATACAAAAGAGAACCGCGGTCTCCGTGAATATATCAGTCACGTAACCATCTTTGGTTATCCTGTATATGTAACTGGCTTCAGCGGGCTTAGGTGGTTCCATCTTAGGTATTTGTTTCTGCGGCAGTTTCTCGTCAGAGTCCTGCTTGGCATTTGCAATTTCCAGTTTCAACCCCTCTTCGCTTTCAGGAACACTTTCCTGCATTTCTACTTCTACCTCTGGGTGCCCGGCCGAAGGCTGTTGTGTGCCAGGCTCAGCCGGCGGCTGAACAATCTCAGCCGATGTTGCCGCTGCATACAAATTACCGTCTGATGCAAATAGAAGTGCAGTAATCTCCGTCTGGTCGCTATCGTATAAAACCGTTGCCGTCTTATCGTGAGGATTTATCTTGTAAACAAGTCCGCGGCAGTCACTACCCGCGTAAACAAAACCGTCCTGTCCGATTGCCAGTGAAAGTATATTTTTGTCACGACTATGATAAAGAAGCTGTGGGTCTCTGCCGAAAGAATCGAGCCGATAGATTTTCCCCCGTGGTCCGGTGCCCAAATAGATATTACCGGTGCCATCAACAGCTATTGCGAAGATATACTTGGCATCGTTCGGCTCAAAAATTACTTCGGGCTCCTTTATTTTATCTGCTTCAAAGCGATACAGTGCGCATTTGTCACCGCTTACAGCAGCTAAAAGTCTGCCGGCTATATCGACTGCCATTGCGAAAACATGCTTGTTTGTCAAATACTGCTGTGCCTCAACAATCTCGCCATCAGGTTTAGTTGAGTCATTCAGCTCATTGTCGGAGGTTTCCGTATTTTTGCTTTCCTCCGGTTCGGGTGGATAAATTTTTGTCAGCTTACCGAGACTGTACCTGTAAATACCGCCGTTAGGACTTGTGCCGAGGTAGACGGTTCCGCCGCTCACAACGATGCTGTTTATCGACCAGGGTTCTGAAGTGCTCTTTTTTGCGTTTGCGGTCCGGCAGAGTTCCTCAAACTTCTCAGCTATTACTTCGGCTGCCCTGCCAAGCTGGACAGTTCCCTCCGAGCCGACCACAACATCCTTTGTCTGGCCTTTCAACAAATCTTCACTGGTAGTATGGCGTGTAACCTCGCTGGTAACAGCCAGGCAATCTGCTTGTGCTAAATAACCCAAAAGAAAAAAACCAAAAACACAAAACCATAGACCTTGTGCTGTTGTGCTCTTGTGCTCTTTTTTGATTTTCATCTTTTACTCCTGTTATTCTTCCACTGTTATCTGCATAACTTTTTTGTCGATAATAACTGTGCCTGTCGCCAAACTCTTCTCGAGCCAATGCGGGTGCGGCTGGCTTCTCAACGTCCTTTTGACATCCTGCAGGAGCAGTATCTTAGTGGCCGGCAAATCAGGAAGCTCGGCCCTTTCCACCGCAACACCAGCATCCGGCAGGACTAGCAGACAATACAAATTATCTCTGTTGATAGTAAGAAGATTATTCATCGCCTCAACGAGACTTTCGAGATTCTGAGGGATAAATTTATACGGCGCATTTTTCATAAGAAACTCCTGATAACCACGACCGCCGCACACAATCAGGTCATATTTACCCGGCGCCAATTCACGGGGTATTTTCAAGCTACAGCGATATTCTTTCTTTTCCGCCAGGAAAGATTCCACAACCACACTAACACCCAGCTCCTGGTCTGCTTTTACCCTCGAATCAGACAAATTGACTGACCATATTCTCGAAGAGACGTTTTTCGGCACTATGCGAACATCGAAATCAATTGACTTTATGTTCACTTTCTCATACGGATTGTTTAAGAGCATCGCAACGGAGGCCACCCCTTCTTCCAGCATCTCGTTCAGACCGGCCCCAGTCGAGACATTTTCAAAAGTAATGGAAGCGGCCCCCTCTACGCCGATAGCTACCTTATACTTTACCGTATGGTCCGGCGGCAAAGTGCCGAGCATAAGAGTTGCCCCAGCCACAGCCGAGCGGAGCACAAGAGGAGTAAGAAGCTGATTGTCAGCAACACTACAGTTGTACACTCGCTTCTGGGTGTCATTGTACCGGTCCACCGTTATCACAAGCGGTATCATTTTGGCTTTTGCACCGATTTGTCCGTAGACTGCTGCCGACTCATCTGCCGTCAGGGCGCCGACAATTTCGATGGGGCTGGCGAATTTGAAGGAACGCATCACGCTCGATACCACGGTATGCACTTGACCGGTGGCCATAGGCAAATCAACCGCTCCGTGACCAAGAAAATCATGCCCAAAGCCGTACACCTTATCACCCGCAACCTCGGTTACCGTCCCAATCGCAGTCATTGTTATATCACCGCTTACCACTGGAACAGCAAGACAAGCACCAGGTGCTAATTGAACATCATTTGGTTCCCAGACGCTCTTTGTCGCATTTGGTGCCCCTCCGCCTGTGATACCGGGAACAACCACGAGTCCAAAAGGCTCAACTGAGGCATCGAGCTGCTCGCAAACTTCGGCGGGTAAGCCGGAGGTAATCAATGGACAAGGCAAAAAAGTCGGACTGTTCCGAGTGTTCTTTGCTGAAAGGCGGCTGGTTGTGATCTGCCTGTTAATTTCAGTAAAATTAATCGGCCTGGAGAAATCAAACCCGAAAGCAGGTTCCCGAATATCTCTGGTAGTTTTTGCCGTCCCACGTTTATGTGCTATATTTCGCTGATGTCCTACCATAAGCGTATCTTTAATCGGCATCACACCGTAAAGCGGGTCCTTACTGAAATAGTAAGCGAAAGACAATGCCCCCGCCAGGCGCCCATCAATATAAACCGGCGAACCACTACAGCCCCACACAGGGCCGCTGTGGATAAAACGCTCATCCGTCCCTTGAACCAAAATCGCATCTCTGCCCGGCTCAATATTGCGAACCACACTTAGAATATCCAGACCAAACTTTTCTATCTCGGTGCCCTTATATGTGGTAAGGCAATACGCCTTCATCTGGGGGCGAATTTCATCGATGCCGATATATTTTGTCGGGTCCCAAATGCCTTCTACTGCGTTTTGGGGCTCGGTGTTTTTGAACTGCTCATCGGCTGAGCAAAAGGGACAGGCCAAAACCAGCAGGGGAAATAAAAAAAAACCGGCCTTTGGTTTTGTGAAAATTTTGAGCATTTATAACCTTTCAATTGATTATCGGTTAGAATTTTAGTCGGCCGACAGAGCCATTGCAAGATAAAACAATTTTTGCTATAATGCTGACTTAAGTCTATAATTGAATGTTATGGGTGCTAATCTATTTTAGAACAGGATAGGAAAGAGAAATGAAGGCCGAACATCGTCACGAACTAAAAACCAACGAATTGGCCCAGTGGTTAGCGAACTTACCGCAATGGGCGAAGAAAAACACCACAACGATTATTTACATTTCGGTACTCGTTGTTGTGGTCGCAGGAATATACTTTTGGAAGGTGTATGAAAAAAGAGTAGTATCCAGCCGACAACAGCTCGGGCTTACAAACCTCTTATCTCAGATATCGCAGGGAAAAACTCAAATCATTCAGGCCCAGGCTCAAGGTGTAGATACTTCTTATACTCTCATCCAGGTCGCCGATAATCTCCAAAACGTTGCCCAAAATGTAAAAAATGAGCGGATGGCAGCTCTGGCATTGATTAAAGAAGCAGAAACACTCCGGATGGAGCTGCATTACCGCTTCGGGAGCATAAGGGAGCAGGACTTAACAGCTCAGATAAACCGGGCAAAGGATAGTTACACGAGGGCAATCGAGAAATCTTCGACTAATCCGTCGTTAATGGCAATGGCTAAGTTCGGCTTGGGATTGTGTGAAGAAGAACTTGGGAACTTCGAGCAGGCACGGCAGATATATGGCGAAATAGCCGCAAACGCCGACTTTGAAAGCACCGTCGCCGCCGCACAGGCAAAGCAACGCCTCTTTACGATGGCCGATTACCAGCAAACAGTGGTCTTTAAGCCGTTGCCGAAGCAAGCACCTGTTGAACTTATACAACCTGAAATCAAACCTGAAGCGCCTGAGGGTTCCCAGGCTCAAGAAGGTGTATCTGAAGTTCTTGAACCCAATCTGCCCAGCCAGCCGTAAACCATACGGTTCACGGCCAGTAGTATGAGCCAAGCGAGATGCAGGATGCCAATACTGATAGCGGTAGCTTAACACTCAAGGTCGGCAACTCGGTCAGGCAGCGCCGTATCGATAAATACCTCCACAGCCGGTTCAGCAACTTCAGCCGAGTTATGCTCCAGGAGATTATCAAAGCAGGCGGCGTCAAGGTCAACGGCAAACCAGTCAAGCCCAGCTTTAAAATAAACCCCGCAGATATAATCGAGCTGGCCCTGCCCGAGCTGCCGGGTAAAGACATTTTGGCCCAGGATATTCCGTTGAATATCATTTACGAAGATGATGACATAATCGTACTCAATAAGCCCCCTGATATGATTGTTCACCCCGCCCGCGGCAACACATACGGCACATTGGTGAACGCCCTTGTTTTTCACTCTGATAAACTATCGAGCGGGTTAGGCCAGTTCCGTCCCGGCATAGTGCATCGGCTCGACAAAGATACCACCGGAGTTATGGTCGTGGCTAAAAACGACACCGCTCAATGGAAAATCGCTAAACAATTCGAGCAGCGCAAGACCAAAAAAAGCTACCTCGCTATTGTTCATGGCACGCCGGACCTTACAGCCGACAAAATAAGCGCCCCCCTTGGCGTCCATCCGAAAATAAGAGAAAAATATGCAATTCGGCCTGAGATTGGAAAGGAAGCGATTACTTTTTACGAGGTTATCGAGAGCTTCCGCGGATTTTCTCTATTGAAGATGACCCCCAGGACCGGCAGAACGCATCAGATACGCGTTCATTTATCTTATATCAAGCATCCGATTGTTGGCGATGATATGTATGGCGGCAAGCTTGTCTATCTCTGGCAGTTGGCAGATGAAGAACCGGCTGTGCAGGAGCCGGTTATAAGCCGGCCTGCCCTTCACGCCTCGACGCTTGAATTCACTCACCCAAAAACCAAAAAACCGGTAAAATTCGAAGCTCCATTACCACAGGATATGCAGAACCTGCTCAATATGCTAAGGAAATACCGAAAACTGCCAAAATCTCAAATCTGAACTTACTTTCCGACACCTTTGCTGAAACCGAAAAAGTGCGTTACCTGCATATCGTCTTGAATGTCTAACCCGTGTGTCCCCTTTCCTGTAGTAGGGTCGACGTGAGCACCATGGTCGGGCGCAAACAAAATCAAAGAATTGTGACCCTTCCAATGCTTTCTACAAGACTTAGCCATGTGTGCGAAACTCCTGATATGATTTCGAATGGCCTTAAGTGATAGTTGGCTCTTAGGATGTGTGCTATGGAGCGAATCATCATATTCCTGATGGTAAGCGAGAATAAAGTCATGCTCGTTGGCCCTCAGCAGGGTAAGCACGCGATAGGTGACCTGGTCGTCGTAATGCTCTGAGAAATAATCTATAGGACGTTCGCGAAATATCCTATCAATACTTGAATTTTCAACCGCGACTATCGCGACCTTTTTGCCTGCACGACTAAGAGCGTCGAAAATCGTATCACAATTCAATACCGGTTTTTCATATACTTTAATGCCATGAACTTCAGGCAAAGCTCCTGTAAACATTGAAGCAAAGCACACAGGCGTCTTTGTCGGGAAAACAGACTCCAAAGGTACTACAAGGGGAGCATATCTCAAAACCGGCTTAAAATATGAACTATATTCATAATAAAGAGATGTCCCTATGGCATCAGGAGCATATATAAAGCATCTGTCGAGGCGTGTCCTGCTAAACTCTGTTTGGCCAGTTTCGACTACTGCTTGGAGCACATGTTGCTCGCTAAGAGTGGGTGGCTCAATCCCCATTAACCTGCAGAGTGTGGGGGTAAGCGAAGTTATACAGTCAGCACCCGAAATCCTATCGGTGCCCATTATTTTACTCCTGCGGCAGTTTTACAAGGTCGGCGTCAGAGCCGGCGACTATGAGGATGTCGTCTTTGTGAATAACAGTATCCGGCGCAGGGACATTTATAATCCCGCCTTTTTCGCTCTTTTTTGCCTTGCCTTGCTCATCCCTCTTGATGGCAACCAGATTGATGCTGTATTTCTGCCTCAGCTGCAAATCCATCACCGTCTTGTTGTCAAAACTGGGTGGTGCTTTTATCCTCGCCAGACTGTAGCCGGGCGCGAAATCTATTTTTTCCCCGATTTGCGGCGCGATAAGTTTATATGCCCATTTTTGAGCAGATTCGATTTCAGGATAAATAACATCGGTTGCGCCTATCTTGGAAAAAACCTCTCCTGCAATCGGGTCCTCTGCTCTTGCAAAAATTTCCTTTACCCCTATTTGGCGCAAGTTTACCACTGTCAAAATAGCCGATTCAAAACCCTGCCCCGTTCCTTGCCCTATGCCGACGATGGCGACATCCATCTTGTCTATACCCTGTGCTTTTAGGGCTTCTTCGTCGGTGCTGTCGAGCCTGACAGCGTGACTTACCTGGTCGCGAATCGATTCTATTTCCTCTCTGTCTTTGTCGATGGCAATCACTTCCGCACCGCTCATCGCCAGAGCGATAGCCAGTTTTTTGCCGAACCGTCCCAAACCTACCACAGCAAAGCGTTTCATAATACCAACTCCCATCTCGGTTAGAAGCAGCTGATAAGTGGCTAAACAATCACCAATCACAGATTACCAGTTACCAGTCTATCCGACAATTACCGCTTCTTGAGGATAATTGTATCGGGCCGGCTTCAGGTTGAATGTCAGCGTGGCCAACAGCGTCAACGGCCCCAATCTGCCAATAAGCATCACTGCAATGATAATCAACTTGCCCGCGGCTGTCAAGGAAGGTGTTATACCGGCTGTTAAGCCCACTGTCCCAAGTGCTGAGGCGGCTTCAAAGAAGATATCCGACATAGTAAAATTGTTCTCGTTTTCCGTGATACTCAGTGCCAGTGTCGCTACGAATAAGACCACCACGAAAATCAGGATAACAGTAATTGCTCTTCCTATGACCACCATCCCTACCGACCGCTTGAATACCTCGACTTCCTGCCGTTTTCGCAGGGCCGCAAAAACAGCCATTATTACCACGGCTAAAGTCACTGTTTTTATTCCTCCAGCGGTCGAACCAGGCGAGCCACCGATAAACATAAGCAGAATCAAAATAAACCTGCTTTGTGCCGACAGCGCCGAAATATTGACAGTATTAAAACCGGTTGTCCGGGCTGTAATCGACTGAAAGAATGCGCCGGCAATCCCGACACTTCCGTCACCGGTATAATGCTCGAACAGAAGAACGCCTAACATCCCCAAAACTATCAGGATGGCGCTTACGCTAAGAACTATCTTGGTCTGTAACTGCATCCTTTTCGGTGCTTCCATTGAGAAGCGGAGTCGCTTACTGAACAGTTTCTTGAAGAACCGCTTTGTTCTGTCGGATGCGATGTTGGCCAAGTCATAAAGCACACTGAAGCCCAGCCCTCCCAGAATCATCAAGGAACAGATTATGGCATACACCTGCCAGCTTTTGTTGTAGCCGACGAAACTATCACTGAACAGGCTGAAACCCGCGTTGCAAAAAGCGCTGATTGAATGAAATACGCTGAAGAACCACTGCTGGTTAACATTGCCGACCCTGCCTGGCACATCGTCCCACATTCCGGAAACACCGACTGCACCTGCCGCCTCGATAAGCATTGTCCCCAGAAAGATGAAAACTATCATATTGCTTATTCGGCCGAGGGTCCTGGTGCTCAGCAAATCCTGCATCGCCACTTTTTCTCGTAGCCCCGCCTGGCCGAGCAATAAGGCAATAACAGCACCGAAGACAACTATGCCGAGACCGCCGAGTTGAATCAGTGAAAGGATAACCACCTGTCCCATTCGGCTGAAATCCTGGCCGGTGTTCTTGACGATAAGGCCTGTAACACAAGTTGCACTGGTTGCAGTAAATAAGGCATCAACCATACCAACTTCTTCAGATGCAGATGCCTTTGGCAGCATCAGCAGGCCTGCCCCTGAAATTATCAAAAATAGGAAACTCATAATCAACGCTTGGGCCGGGCTCCTGCCGGATGCAGCAAGTCTTACGCCGGTTCTGCAAACCTTAATGACCACCTGTAAAACAAGATAAATCCCTACCGACCAGCGTTGAACCACAAAAGGCCCCGTCTCTCCAAACCAACGGCCCGACCCGAATACAGCAACACCAAGCGCCACTAAAAGAGGGATTTCAAACCAGTTTGCCCGCCAGAATTCGATTTTCGAAACCGAATTAAACAACCGAATAAGCTTCTCAACCACAAACACAAAAAGCAAAGTCGCCTGAACAGCATATAAAATCCTCGCCGGAAATATCGGCCTATCAAAACCAAATAGCCATACAAACGTTGCTACTACAACCGCCGCCGCTAAGACATTAACACCGATTAGAACTTTCTCCAGCCGGTTGTTTTTGTAATGTATCTGCATAAAAGTAAGAATCCTCTGATTCTTGGTGACAAATTTACAACAGGTTATACGGCTACATCGTGAGTCTCTTTATTTTTCTCCACAGGTCTCTCAGCCAATGCTATAGCGAACGCCAATGGACCGATACGACCGACAAACATAAGCACACACGTTATCAGCTTGCCCAGACTGGACAGAGTCGATGTTATGCCGGTACTAAGCCCTACTGTGCCTAATGCCGATGCAGTTTCAAAGAATAAATCCTTAAACGATTTTGTCGCTTCAGTCAATGTCAGAGCAAAAATGCCCCATAACAGCACAAAAAGATAAAATACCACATTGACCATCGCTACCCGTAGACGATAGTTCGGAATTCTCTTGCCAAGGAAACGCACCTCACGGTCCCGCCGCAGCGCACTTTTTACCAGGGCCACCACTGCTGTAAAACTTGTTGACTTAATCCCGCCCCCGGTTCCGGAAGGCGATGCGCCGATAATCATAAGAAAAATTAGGATAACTAAAGAGGAGTTCCTGAGCGAATTAGTCGGTATCGTATCAAACCCAACGGTGGTCATCGCCGTCATAGACTGAAACGCAGAAACAATAAGCCCTTTTTCCGGCGGCATAGTTTTCACTGCCGGCTCGGTAATTAAAAGCAAAATGGTACCTATTACTATTAAAATAATAGACATCCGTATGATTATTTTGCTGGTAAATGTTATTTCCTCAATTTTTCCGGTTAACCTACGCCAAACATCCACAAGCACTATAAATCCCATTGCTCCAGTTATGCTCAAAAGGCCAATAACAACATTCAACCAAAAATTCCCCGCAAACCTCTCAAAACTATCGGTGAAAAGGCCGAAGCCGGCAGTGCAAAAAGCCGAGATACTGTGAAATATGCTGCACCATATCGGCTGCTCAACTCCACATGACTTAAAAATAAAGTAAAGTGCCGTAGCTCCTAAGAGTTCCACTATGAATGTGAAGGTCACCACGCTACGAATAAATTTATCTATACGAAAACCATCTGGCAAACTAAAAACCGCCCCGGAAACACCTGCCCGTAAATCCGACAAGTCTCTCCCTCTGCTCAAAATGACAAACGAACCAAGAGTCATATATCCCACCCCGCCAAGCTGGATCAAGGCAATAATTACAATTTGCCCAAAGAAGGAGTATTGGTCCGTGGCTACTGTTACCAGTCCTGTGGTAGAAACAGCAGATACTGATATGAATAGATTATCCAGACATTTGATGTGTTCCTGTCTATGACTAATTGGCAAACAAAGCAACAACCACCCAACCAGCATATAACCCAGATAACCCAAAACCATTAGCTTAACTGGGCTAAGAGATATTAAAAAACGTCGGATTCCCTTTCCAATCATAAGCAATCTCTCAAGAAAGCGTTATTCCTTTAACTATCTTGCTGTCTTAAAGAACATTATTGTAGTAAATCATCCACCAGTTGAAAAGAGGTAGCTCTGTCCTGTGTTTAACCATATCATCAAACCTGTTGTAAGAAAAAGGAAATCCCTACAGTTTCTTATGCCACACCGGCCAGGCCGAGCGAATCGCCAAATTTAGTTAATAACACCTGACGAATATTTTTATGCTCCGGTTTTGCCAGCACAGGGTCTTCGGCAACCAGTTCAAAGGCATTTTCCCTTGCCATAATCAACGGTTCATAATCATCAATGATATTTGCGATTTTCAAATCCGGCAGGCCGTGCTGTCGCGTGCTAAACAGCTCTCCCGGCCCACGTAATCGCAAGTCATGCTCAGCTATCTCAAAACCGTCATTGCTTCTGGTCATTATTTCGAGTCTGCTCTTCGCCGCACCCCTGTTGGTCTCGGCAAACAGGAGACAGTAAGACTTGGCCTCTCCTCTTCCGATGCGTCCCCTCAATTGATGCAGCTGTGCCAGCCCGAATCTGTCGGCCTCCTCAATAACCATTATCGTTGCGTTCGGAACATCCATGCCGACCTCTACCACGATAGTTGTAACCAGCACGTTGATTTTGCCTTTTCTGAATTCAGCCATAATCTTCTGCTTTTTTGCCGACGGCATCCGTCCGTGCAGAAGCTCAACAGCAAATTCCGGGAAAATCTTTTGAGCAAGATTTCTCCACTCATCCGTTGCGGCCTTAACAACGGCGTCTTCCTCAACACTGGCAATCCGCGGATAAACAAAATACGCCTGCTTTCTTGCCTTCAGGCGTTCCCGTATGAACTCGTATGCTTTCTGCCTGTCCTGTGGGGCAACCCAGCGTGTAAGAACAACGCCTCTGCCCGGCGGAGAATGCTTTATAACAGAAACATCCAAATCGCCAAAAACAGTCATCGCCAGCGTCCGCGGGATAGGCGTAGCAGTCATAACAAGACAATGTGGCGTGGTCTGTTTTCGCAACAGCAACCGCTGATGAACACCAAACTTATGCTGTTCATCAATGACTACCAGGCCGAGTTTCCGAAATCCTATATCTTTCTGCAGCAGTGCGACAGTTCCTACGACAATATCCATTCGGCCGCTGCTTATTCGTTCCAAAATCCCTTTTCTTTTTTTACCGGTTAGTCCCCCTGTTATCAAAACCCTCCTTACGTTGCTACCTTTCAAATATCTTTCGATGTTCAAAAAATGCTGACCTGCCAGAATTTCCGTCGGTGTCATAATCGCAACCTGCTGTTTATTGGCAACTGACAGCAAAGCTGCATAAAGCGCAACAACTGTTTTTCCCGACCCTACGTCACCCTGCAAAAGACGATTCATCGGTTGCCTCTTGGTCATATCGGCAGCGATTTCTGCAATGCAGTTGTTTTGGTCCTCGGTAAGCAAAAATGGAAAGCGTTTCCTGATTCGACTGTCGATTTCCTCCGTATATTTCATCGGCAGTGCAGTCGAGAAATGCTGCCATTTATACCGCCGCAACGCCAATCCCGCCTGCATCAGAAATAACTCGTCGTATTTTAACCTGCGTTTTGCTTGCGCCAGTTTCTCTTCATCCGGTGGCAGGTGTATCCATTTGAATGCGTCTTTCCTGTGGATTAGGTTTGCGCTTTTCAAAAAAGCTGGAGTATAAAGCTCAGGAGCAAGCTCATTTAAGTTATCAAGCAGAGGAGCAATTATCTGCTTGATTTGCCTGCTGCTCAAACCAGCTGAAGCTGGGTACACGCCGCCGCTGAAATACTCGCTCGACTTTAAATGTTCTTTATCGAGCACAACAAATTTGGGATTAGTCATTTGGAGATGATGCTTATACAAAGTGACCTTGCCCGAAACCATTATCACTACCCCTGGTTTTAACTGATTTCGCAGATACCCACCGTGAAACCAAATAATTCTGCACACGCCGGTCTCGTCAGCAAGCACAGCTTCAAAAATAGGCGGCTTACGGTAGCTCTGATAGTCTGCCGACTCAACCAGGCCGACTATGGCAGCTGTCTGTCCCTCTTGCATTTGATTTATCTTTATCGGCTCAGGTGCAAAGACCCAGTCTCGCGGAAAATATTCCAGCAAATCGCCGACCGTCTTGACTTGCATCTGCGCAAAAGTCTTGGCTCTTGCCGGCCCCACACCTTTTAAGAACCGCACCGGCATCGATAAATCAATCTTGCTTTGGCGTAAGCCATCTTGACGATTTTGTTTCTCGCTTAACGATTGCATAAGTTTGTCATTCCCGCGAAAGCGGGAATCCAGTTTTCATATAAACTTTTGGATACCTGCTTTCGCAGGTATGACAGGTAATTATTCTTCAAAGCCGTATTTGCCGAGCAGTTTAACGAACCGGCAGTCACAAGCTACTCTGCTGGAGAGTTCCCCCTTTCTCTTTTCGCAGACCATCAGTTCCTGAATCCCTGAGAAACCGACGGGCCCGACTATAACGCCGCCTTCCGCAAGCTGCTCTACCAAAGGTTGCGGCATCCTCGGCACCGCCGCTGTAATGATAATGCGGTCAAAAATGCGCTGCTGGGGCCAGCCGCAACTGCCGTCACCGGCGTAGAATTCGACATTGCCGATACCCAATCTGTTCAAAACCATCTGGGCTGACTCAGATAGCTGAGCGAACCTTTCTATCGTATAAACTTTCTTCGCCAGCTTGCTCAAAATAGCAGTTTGATAGCCGCTGCCGGTGCCAATCTCGAGCACCTCACAGAAATTATTCAGCCGAAGCTCTTGGGTCATCAAGGCGACAATATACGGCTGGGAGATGGTCTGGCCCATTCCAATAGGCAAAGGGCTATCGGCATACGCCTGCGACTGATATGCCCCTGGCACAAATTCTTCCCGCCGAATTTCCATTATCACTTTTAGAACGCCGGGGTCGGTTATACCTCGACCTCTCAGGTCCCACTTGAGCATCCGTTCTCGCGCCTTGGCGAATCTGTCTTTACTCTCCCGGCTATTCATAGTAAAAGTATCCCTCTTTAACGGCCGTTTTGCAAACAATTTCAGGTGCCGAAATTCGTTGCTATTGTATTCCTAAATGATAGAATACAGTATTATCGCAGTGAATGAATAACCTTCAAAAAATTTTAAGGGAGACTTAAAAATGAATACCAGAAAACTTCTCTTTTATTTGTTAGCTGCCATTTTAGGCGGCTGCATACCGGTTATGTCGCTTCATCCGCTTTTTACTGAAAAGGACATCGCCTTTGATGAGAAACTGCTCGGCACCTGGGTGGATGACTCCAACGAAACTACTTGGCAATTCACCGACGCCAACAAGCCAGAAAAAGCATACAACCTTATCTTCACAGATGAAAAAGGCCAAAAAGGCTCGTTTGTCGCTCATTTAGTAAAGCTGGATAACAAACTCTTTCTGGACGTATTCCCAAGTGAGATGCCGTGGGACGAAAAAGACCCGAACAAAACACAATGGCCGTATAATACTTTCTTCCTGGCACCGGCTCACACTTTTATAAAAATAAACGCCATCGAACCGCAGCTTAAATTACAGCTTACTGATGATGACGAACTCAAGAAACTGCTCAAGAGTGACCCCAACGTAGTGGAGCATACATTAATCGAAGAAGATAGACTCCTTTTAACTGCCTCGACGGAGAAGCTTCAGGCGTTTGTCCTCAAATATGCTGACGACAGCAGGGTCTTTACCGAGGAAAGTATCCTAAATCGCAAGAAAACCAAAACTCTACAGGAATCCGTTAAATAAAAGCCCAACGAGCCTAATGATCCCAACAAAAGCTGACGGATAAAAATTTAATGCCGATTAATCTGAGCTTGCCCAGAAAAGCCGGCCTTTTTATAACCGGCACCGATACCGGCGTAGGTAAAACATTAATAGCCGGCGCCATCGCCAAAATTCTCACCGGTAAAGGCCTGAAAGTCGGCGTATTAAAACCTATCGCCACCGGCTGCAAACGCACTTGGGACGGCCTTATAAGCGACGATACCGAGTTCCTCGCTTATTGTGCAAACAGCGACCTGTCACTATCAACGATAACTCCCGTCGGCTATCGAACACCTGCTGCGCCTATTGTAAGTGCCGCCCGCGAAGGTCTCCCAATTGACTTCGACGGAATCGCAGCCGCTTACAAGGATATATGCCAAAACAGCGACGCCGTCTTAGTCGAAGGCATCGGAGGCGTCCGTGTGCCTTTAACAGAGCAGTTCGACCTGCTGGATTTGGCCGTCGAATTTGACCTGCCGGTAGTAATAGTCGCCCGACCGAATCTGGGCACGATAAACCATACTTTGATGACTATAGATTGCGTCCGTGCAGCAGAATTAAAAATCGCTGGCGTAGTTATTAACGGCTACAACGCTGCCGAATCAACCACAGCCGAAGATACCGTCCCCGAAGTGATAGCCAAATGCAGTGGCGCCGATATTCTTGTAGTTGTGCCTTTTGATGAGACTGTAAGTATCGAGAAGCCGAATCTTGGAGAATTTATTATTGGCTCTTTGATAGATTGCGACTGGGAAAAACTTGCCGGCCTGTGAATAATATAAAAAGCTGGTTTCCAAAAATCTCCTATCGGGGTATCATATTAAGGACGGTAAATTACTTATTGCTTTTTGAAAGTTAAATTATGGTCGGCTCACAGGAATTCAGACGCTATCTGGTAAATGTTGATTCCGCCACGACTGGTCAGCTTTTCACTGATTGCCTGGTGGTTGGAGCAGGCATTGCCGGCCTTCGCGCCGCCATCGAAGCGGCACAGCACTGCAGCGTCATTATCCTCTGCAAGGACTCTCTGCGGGAAAGCAACACCTGGAAGGCTCAGGGCGGTATTGCTGCGGTGCTTGATAAAGCAGATACATTTGAATCGCATATAGCCGATACGCTTCATACCGGCTGCGGCCTGTGTAATGAAAAAATAGTTGATTTAGTTGTTCGGCAGGGGCCGCAGCTTATTCAGCAATTGCTTCACTGGGGTGCTAAGTTCGATTTAATCGACGGCCTCATTGCCACTACCCTCGAAGGAGGGCACACTCACGCCCGCATCGCTCACGCTCACGGCGATGAAACAGGACGCATCATTGCGGAAACCCTCATAAACAAGGTCAGAGAAAATCCGAACGTAAAAATAATAGAAAACTTTTACGCAGTAGATTTAATCACTAACGATGAAAACCGGTGCCTCGGAGTAATCGGCCACGACAATCGCGGCCCACAGATAATCTGGGCGGCAAACACAATTCTTTCCACCGGTGGTGCAGGTATGCTCTACCGTGAAACTAGCAACCCCGCTGTTGCAACCGCTGACGGTATTGCTATGGCTTCCCGCGCCGGGGCCGTTCTGCAGGATTTGGAGTTTATGCAGTTTCATCCGACAACGCTTTATATTGCAGGCGCCTCACGCGCCCTGATTACCGAAACGCTCCGCGGCGAGGGAGCTATCCTCGTAGATGGTAACGGCTCGGCGTTTATGAAAGAATACCACGACGCTGCTGAGCTGGCCCCGCGAGACATTGTCAGCAGAGCCATCCTCTCCCAGATGCTCAAGACCGGCTCCACTCACGTCTATCTCGATGTTCGACATCTGGATAAAAAACATTTCACAGAGAGGTTTCCTACGATTAGTGAATTGTGCGAAAGTTTCGATATAGACGTCAGCCGGGATTTGATTCCTGTCCGCCCGAGTGCACACTATATTATCGGCGGCATAAAGACCGATGCCTCAGCCAGGACAAGCATCACAAATCTTTATGCCTGCGGCGAGGTCGCCTCCACCGGAATGCATGGCGCTAATCGGCTCGGCAGCAACTCCCTGCCAGAAGGACTTGTCTTCGGAAAAATCGCAGGCCTTTCCGCCTGTGAGGATATAAAGACCGGTAACTCCGGCAGCAAACACCCTTTGATAAAATACCGGATTCCCCACTCGGACCGTTCCCGCCTCGATACCATCGATGTCCGAAACTCTCTCAGGGCACTTATGTGGCGAAACGTCGGCATCATAAGAAAGGCCCAGCCGCTCAAAGAGGCACAGGAAATTATCAAATTCTGGCAGCGATACGTGATGGACAAAATCTTCGATTCCCCCTCCGGCTGGGAATGTCAGAATATGCTCACCGTTTGCCTGCTGATGGCCCGTGCCGCAGAATTAAGGCAGGAAAGCAGGGGCGTCCACTTCAGAAGCGATTTCCCGCAATCTGACGACAAAAACTTTAAAAAACATATCGAAATTAAGCGGGCGGAATAATCGATATTTTGGTATAATATATACACCCCTGCTGAACAAAACAAAGAATAGAAAATAATAAATAAAAAGAGTGGGTCGGGCGGTCGCCGGTTTGCTTCTGCAGGCCGGAGGAAAGTCCGAGCAGGACAGGGCAACGGTGGTGGCTAACGGCCACCCGGGGCGACCCGCGGGATAGTGCCACAGAAAATACACAGCCTTTAAGGCAATGGTGAAATGGTGCGGTAAGAGCGCACCGCGTCCCGAGTGATTGGGATGGCAGGGAAAACCCCACCGCCTGCAAGACTGAATATGCCGGTGCCTCGCCCGGGCGATACCGGCGGGTAGGTCGCATGAGCCGGCTGGTAACAGCCGGCCGAGATAAATGACCGCTTAAAACAGAACTCGGCTTACTGACCCGCTCTTTTTATTTGATTATTTGTTTGCAGAGTAAAAGACGCCATAGCCGAAAAAACATGGCTACTCTTCCAGCGCAAATGGGTCTTCGCCGGACCACACGTAGTTGTCAATCTTGATTTTGACCTTCACAATGTCTTCATAAATGCACATCATGATTTTGCCTTTGCCGAGCGTGAGATGGTCGAACTGCAAACCACTATCTAGGTCGTTCATTCTCGATGTCAACACAGGTGATCGTTCCAATCTGTACAAAACCGTTCCCAATGTCTGATTGATAAGCATCCCGCAAATGCCCATCCTTTTATTGTCCACGGCAACCTCGGCTATGTCCTTCCGCATATCCTCTGCGACCTGCTTGAGAATTGCGATTTGCCTTGCGTCGTCGTTGGCGTATGGCTCATTAAGCAATTTCGGGTCCAATACCATTTCGCTTTTAAAGGCAAGCCTTCGCCTGGGCCAAATAAGCAGACTTTCCGTCTTTTCATCCACCACAAAGAAACTCTTTCGTTTTGCTGTTAGCTCATTCTCGTCGAAAGTAATCATATCGAACCAGAGTTTGTATCCTTTTTTATTTGTTCCCTGCAAAGCAATAATGTTTTTGGTCTGACTAATCAGCCCCTGCGCAGGTTCCTCCTGAGTTTCCTCGTCAGGTTCGGTGATAAGGGCAAGCACATCGGCAGAGGTGGTTTCCTTCAGCTCCGTCTTGCGATAAGCGGTGGAAAGTGTTCTGTCGCCGGGAGAGGCAAAATCAGCCTGGTCGGGGATGGAACAACCGCATAAGGCGCAAAGGCATAAGACAGCTAATAATTTTGCAACTCTCATAGTATTTCTCCTTATAATTAAATTCACAGTTATAGGTCGTCTTTATCTTATCGGCCTTTGTCAGGTTGATTGGTCACCCGTAAATGCCAGTATCGGGTAGAAGACAACCGGCACTGCGACCAAAGGCTCTTGCTATGCCGAGTGATACTATAATCGACAAAACGGTTCCTGCTAATAACCCCATATATGGAATAAAATCGGAAAAGAACATCAAAAGTTCAAGCCAGCCGGGCCTTGTATATGCCAAAATTCACTATACTGCCACAACCGATATCCCTGCTGTGGCAACAGCGTAAGAACAACTGCAAGGCGACATTGTCGTGGGAATAATGGAACTTGATAAGCTGCGGTTCCTGAGCAGCTGTTTTCCCAGCAGACTCAGGGACGCGAATCGGGGCCGTGAACTGTGGGCTTAGACTTCCTTCGAATCTATCCACTTCATCATTTTTCGCAGTTTCCTGCCGACTGTTTCGAGCTGGCAGTTATGGTCTGCTTCGTACAACTGATTAAACTTCTTCAGTCCCGTCCGGTACTCATTTACCCATTCTTTGGCGAACTGGTCGGATGTAATCTCCGACAATATCTTTTTCATTTCCGCTTTTGTTTCCTCGGTGATAATCCTCGGCCCGCGGGTCAGGTCGCCGTATTCGGCGGTGTTGGATATACTGTATCTCATATAGCTCATCCCGCCCTGATACATAAGGTCGACTATCAGCTTGACCTCGTGCATACATTCGAAGTAGGCTATTTCCGGCTGATAACCTGCCTCGACTAATGTCTGGAAGCCGGCTTTAATAAGCGATGTAAGTCCGCCGCAGAGAACGCACTGCTCGCCGAACAGGTCCGTTTCGGTCTCTTCTTTATATGTAGTTTCAATGACTCCTGCTCGTGCGCCTCCGATTCCCCTTGCCCAGGCAAGGGCGATTTGTTTGGCATCGCCGGTGGCGTCCTGCTGGACTGCTATCAGGTTAGGGACACCACCTCCTTTTTCGAACTCGCTGCGCACTAAATGCCCCGGGCCTTTGGGTGCAATCATCACAACGTTAACATCCTTTGGCGGAACGATATACTTAAAATGAATATTAAAGCCGTGACAGAAGCCGAGGGTTTGCCCGGCCGCCAAATTTGGTGCAATTTGCTCGGCATAAACTTTTGCCTGAACTTCATCCGGAACCGTTACGATAATCAGTGTCGCGCCTTTAATAGCCGTCTTTATATCAGTTGGTTTAAAACCATGTTTCTGAGCGAGTTTATAGTTATCAGTTCCTTCCAGCTCAGCCACCGCCACTTCAATTCCGCTGTCACGCAGATTCAGACTGTGTGCGTGCCCCTGGCTGCCATAACCGATAACCGCTACCTTCTTGCCTTTTAACGCATCTATCGGTGCATCCTTTTCGTAATAAATCTTTAACGCCATAGCTTAAAATCTCCTTATTTTCCAAATAAAGATTGCCATTTCATCATTCATTTGCTCCGAAAGATAAACATTATATTAGAAGTCTCTTTTCAAGCAAGAACTTTTACACTTTAATCACTACAGCGGCATAAGCAATAGGCCTTTATGGGACGCAGTATCGCAGAAACAACCGCTTATTAGGCCGCTGGCTGGAAATTGCAGGCTCTATGTTAAATAACCCCCATTTATAGCCGAATAAAGACACAGCCACGGTACAAATAACGGGGACTATAAAATGGCAAAAGGGAAAAATGTATTAACGACCGGTGACGTGGCCAGAATTTGTAATGTTGCTCCACGAACGGTCTCGAAGTGGTTTGATAGCGGTCAGTTAAAGGGCTACCGCATACCAGGCAGTAAAGACCGGCGAATACCGGTGAGTGAGTTGGCTCGCTTTATGAAAGCCAATAATATGCCTGCGACGATGCTTCCTGCCGGCAAAATTCGGGTTCTCATAGCCGACAGTGACGGCGATACAGCATCGGCTTTGGCGGATACTTTGCAAACCAAGGCCGATTACGAAGTGCAAATCGCACGGAATAATTTTGAGGTTGGCGTAATCGCCCAAAAATTTATCCCACACGTTTTATTGGTAAGCCTTTTGGCTGAAGGTATAGATGCAACAGACATTTGCAAAAGCATCCGCAGCAATGAGGATTTGCAGACTGTCAAGGTCGTAGCCCTTGCAAAACAGTTAAGCGACTCTGAGTCCGCAGCTTTACTGCAGAAGGGTTTTGACGGCTGCATATCCAACCCCGCCAACATCACCAAAGTTGTAAAGGAAATCGAAGAAACCACCGCGATTATCTATTAGAAGCCGCAGACCGGTAATTACCAGTCACCGATTACCAACCCCCTATTTTACCTTTTTTTGCAGCATCCGGGCCTGCAATCTTATTAACTCCTCGGCACTGACCGTCTTTTCACGCAAATCACCTAAGATTACTCTATACTCACCATTGGGAAGCTTCCATTGTACCAGCACCGCATCACTGTCTTGCGGGTCAACGCTGTCTCCATAATACACAACGTCTGTGAACTTTTGAGCGATATACTCGTATCTTGCCTTGGCGGTCGACACATTGCTCCTGTCGTCATTGATACCACCCAAACAATATTTTATCAGCAGTTTGCCGCCCTGATATATACCATTGCTCTCCTGACCTCGACCACCAAAAAAATTCGCAAACAGAATCATCGTTACAATTATCGCTGCTGCTGCCGCTAATTTGCTTATCCTTAAATCTATAATAATATTGACGGTGTTCAATCCGCCTCTGTGCGCTGAAAGATGCTGTGGGATTTGGTGCTTTATATCTTCGGCAAGATAAGGATGAGCCGGTTCTGCTGTTGCATCCGCCAGTTCATTCAATAACTTTTCCAGTTTTTCTTCATTCATAACAGCTCTCCGTCTTCGCTGAAGTACCTTTTTAAGATTTTTAATGCCCTGTTCAACCTGCTTTTAAAAGTGCCGCACCTTACGCCGGCGGCCTCAGCCGCCTCGACAATCGTCAGGTGCTGCATATAGTGCAGAACAACTGCCTGCCTTAATTTCATCGGCAGCTCTGCAACAGCGTTTTTCAGTCGCCCAAGCTGCTCCAAATGTCCGGTTTTCTCAGGCTCCGGGTCACTGCCGTCCGGCACATCAATCCCATCGATGCTGACCGCTTTTCTGACTTTGTGCCCGCGCCAGTACAGTTTTGAAAGATTACCGGCAATTCGATACATCCAGCTGTTTAATGTTTTTCCGCTTCTGAGCTGTCCTATATGTTGCCAGGCCGCCAAAAAGCTTTCCTGGGTCAGGTCCTCACTGACTTGGCTGCTATGGCCCAGTCTTCTGAAAAACACATAAAGCTGCTCATAATATATGTCAACGAGCTCAGCTGCAGCTGCACGGTTTCCTGCTCTCAACCGGGCAGCGAGAGAATCACGCCTTTGCTCCGATTTGTCGGACGAATCCGAATACTCCATATTGCTCCCAAGGCCTCGCTGCCAATTTATAAGATGCGCAAAACCGGCCTTCTGTTCCGTAAATTCCGTATTTTTTCACTATTTTCGGGCTACTTTGCCCAAAAAAACATTATACCCTAATTTCGATTTTACTGCAATGACTGGGCTAACAAACAGGGGGAAATGCCATAAAATACTTATTGGACCTGCTCTTTTTTACGCAAAACAGCAAACACCAGAACCGCCAGAAGAACCACTGCTGATATGTGTTTAACCGCTGGCGGCAGCATCCATATATGATGAGCCGAATGTCCGAGACTAACGCTGCTTATAATATGGTCTAACAGCACGCCGCTTAGCAGGGCACAGCCGGCAACGGTGGCAAGGTATGTAATTGCGGCGGCCCTGCCCATAATTTGCCAGATGGTTACGAAGGATGCGGCATTGGTGGCTGGGCCCGTCATTAGAAACACCAGCGCCGCCCCGGGCGTCAAACCCTTCATCATAAGTGCCGCTGCAATCGGGACAGAGGCTGTCGCACAAACATACATCGGTACACCCAGGACCATCATTACCACCATTGCAAAGATGCCCGTTCCGAGTTTGTCTGCAAAGAAGCCGTCCGGCACGAGCGCCGAGATAAAGGCCGCAACAACTAATCCGAGCAGCATTGCCTTGCCGATGTCCCGCGGGAGTGTGACAAAACCGTATTTGAATGCTCGCGTAATTCGGCTGCCGGAGTGTTCGCCGCTGCAGCATTCATCTGTGCAGTGCTGCCTCTGCTGCACATCGCTTTCAGAAGGACGCCCGAACAGATTGACCAGAGCCCCGCCGACAATGCCGGTAGCAAATGCCGCCAACGGCCGGAATATCGCAAAGACCGGGCCTAAAAGACTGTAAGTTACAAGGATGCTGTCAACGCCGGTCTGTGGCGTCGAAAGCAAGAACGATACCGCCGCCCCTTTGCTGGCGCCGTGTTTATGAAGTGACATTGTAACGGGAATAACGCTGCACGAGCACAATGGTAGCGGCACTCCGAAAAGAGAGGCCTTTATGACTTGCCAAATCCCTGCGCCGCCTAAGTGCTTTTCAACAAGCCGTTGCGATATAAGCACCGAAAGAACACCCGCCATAAAAAAGCCGAAAAGCAGATACGGCGACATCTCCACTGCCGTCCCCCAGAAATCACTCAGTATGGATACAATAAATTCCTTCATAATAGAAACTACGTATCCCGAAAAAAGAGGTGCGAAGTTCAGACAGCCTTTATTTTCTCAATGCTTGTGCAAGGTCGCCAATCAAATCTTCGACGTCTTCGACTCCGACCGCAAGCCGGAAGAGAGTATCGGTTATTCCCAGCTTATAGCGTTGTTTACGCGAGTAATCGTAGTAGCTCACTAATGCCGGATGAGTTATCAGCGTTTCAACCCCGCCCAAACTCGGCCCGATATAACACAGTTTCAAAGCGTCCAAAAATCGCTTCGCATCGCGGAGCGTCCCCTTCATCTCGAAAGTAACAACACCGCCGCCGCCAGCCATCTGCTCAATTGCGATTCTGTAATGACGATGGCTTTTCAAAAAAGGATAATAGACTCTTCTAACTCGTGGATGGCCTTCGAGAAAACCGGCTATCTTCAATGCGGTTTCATTTTGCTTTTCCACCCGCAGCGGAAACGTCTTAAGCCCACGCAAAAGAAGATAACAGCAGTGAGGGTCGATAAGACCGCCCATAGACTTGTGCAGGTCGCGTATCTTCTCAATTAATTTTTCCTCACCCAGAACTGCTCCTGCCAGAATATCATTATGTCCCCCGAGATACTTCGTCGCACTATGCAGAACAAGGTCTATCCCGAATTCCAGCGGCCTTTGATTAAATGGCGTGGCAAATGTGCTGTCTATAAGCGTTAGAACATTATGCCTCTTCGCAATTTTTTTGATTTTAACAAGGTCGAAGATATTCAAATAAGGATTGGTCGGCGATTCAGAAAAAATAAGCCGCGTGTTCTTCCTTACGGCTCTTTCGAGAACATCATATTTCCCGAACGGAACAATCGTGCATCCGATTCCGAACTGTTTCAGGTAACTCTGGCAAAATTCCAGCGTCTTTTTGTAGCTGTCGTCGGTAATAACAATATGGTCGCCCGACCTTACTAAAGTGAGAATGGTCGTTGTTATTGCGCTCATCCCCGATGAGAAGACAACGCAGCTCTCTGCTCCTTCGAGGTCAGCCAGCCGCCTCTCGGCGATTTGCGCCGTCGGATTGCCGTATCTGCCGTACTCGAAATGCTCCATTCCTTTCTTGGTAAAGTCCTCGATGTGCTTACTGTCTCGGAACGTAAATGTCGAGGTCTGCACAATCGGCGTCGTTATCGAGTCCGCGTATTTTCTTCTCGGCTCGCCCGAATGAATCGCACGGGTAGCGATTGACCAATTTCTCGTTCCGGTTTTTATTTTGCCGGTTTTCTTAGCCATTACTTTTTCCCTGTCTAAAAACCAGTGCCTCAAATCAGGCGTTAATTTTTCTGCCTTCATATTGTAGCTGACCTTCTAAAAAATGGCAAGCATTGAAAATTTACAGCACTCTCCAATGTTCAACAATCAACTTCCACCGCAATTTTCGGTTAGCCCCGCCATTTTAATGGCGGGGTTTGTTTAGGGGTTGCAGGCGCGAGGAATGCTTAAACTTTCCCCCAACCTCGAAAACCCCGAAGCAATTGACGCAAAGCGTCATACCGACCGAAGCAGAGGGATCTATTTTCCCAATTATGCGCCAATTGCGACTGCATCGCCAGCCCGCTTTGGTACCGCTTCTATGAACTACCGAGGGCGAGAGAGTTAAAAGACTTGCTTGTGCTGCCTACTGCTCAGATATTGTTTTAATGTTCGCTTTCAGCGAACTACTGTTTGTTTCCTTGTTGCGGCCTCCGGCAGCACTTCGCAATACGCTATACGCACGACGCAATACGAAACAATCAATCAAAACTATTGGTACCCCGAGAGAAAAATCGGAAAATCTTAAAAAATTTTTACTCCTTTTCCCACATCGATTTACGAGATTTATCCGCCTCAGGCGGAATCGAATTTTCGCATCATTCGCGCAAGTCCGTCCAATTATAGAAGGGGTGTACTTCTGCCCTTATTCGCCCAGCAGGGCAAGGTCTTGGGGCTGGCAGGCCCGGGTCAGAAACGACTTAGGAGTAAATCTTGTAGTGGAGTTTACCTTGCTGTTTATACAGCGTATGTAACCCCCAACGGAGATTTTCTATCAACAGGCAACTATGAACAACGAACAAACAAAAATATGCAAAACAAAGCCAATTTTCAAAATGCCAAAAATGAATGTAAGTGCAATTATGACAGTTACTAATAACAAAAAATTACCAATTACCAACTTCCAAAAACGAACCCAAACAAAGCCAATTTTTACCCCCCAAGGCAGTCAAAGCCAATCACGAGCAACCGGAAACCGGCGACTAAATTCTACCTATTTTAACATCGCAGCCAAATCCTCATCGACGTTTCCAATCGGGCTGATATTGAACTTCTCAACCAGTATTTTCAGCACTCCCGGACTGACAAACGCCGGCAGACTCGGCCCGAGCTTTATGTTCTTAACTCCAAGATACAAAAGGGTCAGCAGAATCGCCACCGCCTTCTGCTCATACCACGATACTACCAGCGAAAGCGGCAAATCGTTCACCCCGCAGCCGAATGCATCAGCAAGTGCAAGTGCGATTTTTATAGCCCCGAAGCAATCATTGCACTGCCCGGTATCAATCAAACGTGGAATTCCATCAATGTTACCGTACTCTTTGTCGTTCAGCCGATATTTCCCACACGCTGCGGTTAGTATTACGCAGTCCTTCGGCACCTTCTCAGCGAATTCCGTATAGTAATTACGTCCCGGCTTTGCGCCGTCGCATCCGCCGATAAAGAAGAAATGTCGAATTTTGCCGTCTTTTACTGCTTTAATAATTTTGTCAGCTATACCAAGCACAGCGGTATAGTGGAAGCCGGTGCTGAGTGTTCCCTGCGGATTTTCATGCAGCTTCGGCTGCGACAGCGCCTTCTTTATTACCTCGCTGAAATCACGATTTTTGATATGTTTAACCCCTGCTACGCCTGCTATGCCGCACGTGAACATTCGGTCTTTATAGCTGTCTTTGGGAATCATAACGCAGTTGGTCGTTACTAAAATTGCGCCGCTGAATTCATCGAACTCTTTTTTCTGGTTCTGCCAGGCGGAGCCGTAGTTGCCGACAAGGTGCTTAAACCTTCTCAGTTCCGGATAGCCGTGAGCAGGGAGCATCTCGCCGTGAGTATAAACGTTGATTCCTTTGCCTTCGGTTTGCTTGAGTAGCTCATAGAGGTCGAGCAAATCGTGGCCGGTAACGACAATTCCCGGCCCGGCTTTTGTGCCCCGTGCGACAGTTGCCGGCGCAGGATTGCCGAATCTCGATGTATTGGCATTGTTGAGCATCTCCATAGCGCTAAGATTCATTTCGCCGGCTTTGAGAACTAGCTCGAGATGCCGATTCAAATCGAAATCGACGTTCGTCAGCGTTGCGAACATCGCCTCGTGCATAAAGGCGTCGACCTGCTCATCCGTTTGTCCAAGCTCGCGGGCGTGATATGCGTAGGCAGCTATGCCTTTTAGTCCGAATATAAGCGTATCCTGCAGAGATTGGATGTCCTCATTTTTGCCGCATACTCCGACTTTAGTGCATCCGACACCGCCTGCCGTCTGTTCACATTGATAGCAAAACATAATATTCTCCTTTTATTTTTTATAAGTCTGATGCTTATTTTTGTCTCGTTTGCCCTTTACAGCAGAACTACCTAAACATTGTTGGGCGTGTTGGCACCATTGGGCGCAGCCGAGGTCCATCCTGGGGTTGGCTACCATTTGTCCGCATTTGCGGCATTTTACCTTCGGCTCATCCTTGAAAAACTCTACAGGTTTGCCGCAGTTGAGGCACTTCACTTCGAAAATATCTTCCGGCCTCCAAAACCTCTGGTCTTGTCCTGGGCATTTGAGCATTTAATTTAATCTCCTCTTACGTTACGCTCGAATCATAGTAAGCAGCATTTTAAATTTTTCCTCGGCGGTAACAGCGTGCGGCACATTGGCCGGCATTATGATAATATGACCGGCTGGAACAATTACATTTCTGTCGCCTATCGTCAGCTTGGCCGCCCCGTCAATAACCTGCACAACTGCATTATAAGGGGCAGTATGCTCACTTAATTTCTGGCCCTTATCAAAAGCAAAAAGAGTAATAGTTCCCGCCGGTATATCCAGTATCGTCTTACTGACTATCGAGTCGTTTGAATACTCTATCAAAGAAACCAATTCCTGATTTTTCCCTGCACAGGATTGCAATATGCTTGTACCTTCTTTCGCACAGTTCATTTTTCTTCTTTCAGCTTCTCCCTGTCTTTGTTTTACTTCGGCTCTGCAGTATCTCCTGCAAGGTAATTCCACCAAGATAACCATTAATATATAGCTGCAGACAGGTCAGTTTTGTATTTATCTCGCATTCCGGCTCGAATTCGCAACCAGCACCGCCTAATAGGCACCTGTTTAGTCGAATTCCGCCTTGGAGAGCAGTTATAATTTCCATCAAGTTTATAGTTGACGGCTCTCTGCTGAGTGCAAAACCACCTTTCGGCCCCATATCGCTTTTGACCAAACCGGCCTTGTGAAGCTTCTGCAGTATCTTGCAGCCGAGTTGGTACGAAAAATTTCCATCCTCAGCCAGTTGTCTGGACGAAATAAACTCCCCATTAAAACGACCAGCAAGATTTACCATCATACGCAACGCATAATCCGTATTTCTGCGTAACACATCCATTTTTTATAGCCCTTCAACAATTATCGTCTTATCTAAGACTAATATAGTCCTACTTAAAGATTTGTGCAATAGAAAAACCTGATTTTTTAAATATTTTTTGAAGAATTTGAGAAAAACCACGTTTTTGGCTCAATATTTAGGTTTTTCCTGCCTTATGTAGCTGCTTTTTTCAGCCTTTTATCGTGATAACACCATCAGCGGAGATGGAAAGCTGTTTTTGAAGGTCTTTAGCGGATACAAAGCGGTGTTGGTTCGGCCCTTTCACTACTACTTTGCTTTTATCTGAAACTATTTCGATATTTTGAGCGGGGTTTCTTTGTCGGATTACGTTAGCCAGCAAGAAGGCCTTTTCCAAGCCGTCGCCGGTTTTATAATTGGCCAGTTCGTCCGGTTGAGCAAGGCGTTTGCCGTCATAAATCGAATTATTATTCATTTGGTTAAGCCAGGCAAGAACCTGCTCAAGTGACATAGAATCAACCTTCTGGATTGAGACAGGATTACGCTCCACTGCTGCCTTGATAAAGGGGACCCAGTCACAGGTTTCCATATCGCGATAAGCGTAGAAGGCAAGGTTGGCTGTTGTATTGCTCTGACGGATTTGCTGGAGATAATCAATTATCTGCTCTCTGGAATAATCTACGGGAATTTTAATTTGTTCGGATGGTACAAAATTTTTGTCCGAAGAAGGCAGCTTTGCCTCGACGTAGATGAAGTCTGCCAGTTCATCGACAAATTTCTGTGCATCAGGAATAACCGGCTCGATAAAAGTCCTCAGCGATGCCTTACCTTCAAGGTTTCGAAGGTTCGGCTTTTGTTTTTGTAAAAGCTCTTCAAGTTTGTCGCAGCGAATTCTGTCGGGCAACTCGTATGTTACGAAATCCTCGTCGGAGACTTCGGCGAGCAACCTGTCGTGTGTTTTGCAGGCGATTTTGTAATTACTGCCGTGTTCATAACGGAACAGAAGCTCTGCTTTTAAAAAACTCGGCTGGCCGTGACAATCACGGCAAAGCAGAAAGAATTTTTGGTATTCCTGATGGCATCTCAAAAAACTTGCGAAAACCTCAAGCGTCAGCTCTGTTGAAAGATACAAACCAAGTTTTTGGGTAAAATCCTGATAAAGCCGTTTATCTATTGTCGCATCTTTATATAAGCAGTGCACATAACCGGAAGGGTGGGCGACAATTGTTACGTTTTCATTACGTAATGCCCGTTGTGCCTTGTTGGATATAGCAGTGCCGTTAAACCACATCGTTTTCGTAACGAGTCTTCTATTGTTAGTAAGCATCCCGTCCTGCAAATCTATGAAATTCTGCGAATGCAAAGGCGTGAGTATCATATAAATATCCTCGAGAGGTATTCCACAGACTATAAAGGCGGCGGCGACGTAAAGTGCGGCAAGGGAAACACATTCACCTGCCGCCGTCTTGTAACCTTCTTTGAGGCGAAAGGCGTTCATCGCCTCGACTGTTTCGGTTTTCCAATACGGGATGATGTCGCTATCATATTTATCCAGGCCGAAGTGTTTGCGTATATCGACATCGAAATAATAACTATCGCCGTGATAGCCGAAGAGGGCGTTGCTTTCGGCGATTTCATCAGGCGAAAGATACTTTTCGAACCGTTTAAGCTCCTTATCTTTACTGGTAAGGCCCCATGTTTCGAGGTCGAGGTTGAAATCGAACTCATCCATTATAAATTGTCTAAGGCGTATCAATTTTCTGTAAGCGCTTTTACCTTCCAGCTTTTTGAAACAATCAAGATGCCGCCACTGCCAGATGACAGGGCTCATAATATCTGCCAAGACCAAGCTGTACATCAGCTCAGGAAATACAAATATTTCCATATCCGAAAGGGTTATCGCGGAAGTGTATTTTTCAAGCTGCTGTCGATTCATTTTCGGTCGTGGCTTTCTTTCTCCAGAATTTCCGGCATTTTTTCCACAAACTCCTTCATCTGGTCTCTCAATTTTACAAACGCCGCTTTAATCTGCTGTTCGGTTCCAATCATAAACGTCGGGTCTTCAAAAGTTTTGTGAACGTATTTGGTTTTGCGAGGAAAGACGGGGCAGCTTTCGCGGGCATAGTCGCAAACCGTTACGACATAATCAAAATCAATGTCTTTAAACTCGTCGACGTGTTTTGACCTTTGTGTCGAGATATCAACACCTGCTTCGGCCATTACCTCCGTCGCTCTTTTACTTAAACCGACTGGTAATACGCCGGCGGAGTAAGCATCTATAACATCGCTTTTAAGATGTCTTGCCCAGCCCTCGGCCATTTGGCTGCGGCAGGAATTTCCCGTGCAGAGAAATAATACTTTTATCTTATCCTTATCTTCATTCATACCGTTTTGAAACTATTTTTCCATGCTGCGAATTTTCACTTCTTTTACCCAGCAATAGAGAACCGGAACAACAAGCACTGTAACTATCTGGATTGTCATTCCGCCGAAAGATGGTATGGCCATCGGCACCATAATGTCGCTGCCCCGACCGGTGCTGGTCAACACGGGCAGCAACGCAAGTATTGTCGTAGCCGTTGTCATAAGCGCCGGCCGTATTCTTCTTTTGGATGCCAGAATCACTTTTTCCCGTATGGCATCGATTGTGCTTTGCTGCTGTCCCGCGAATTGCTGCTCAATATACGTACATATTAGTACGCCATTATCAGAGGCAATCCCGAACAGCGCCAGAAATCCCACCCAAATAGCGACGCTGAGGTTTATCGGATGCATCTGGAAAAGCTGACGCATATTTACGCCGAACAAGCTGAAATTCAGGAACCAAGGCTGAGCGTAGCACCATATCATTAAAAAGCCGCCTGCCCACGCCACAACTATTCCTGAAAACACCAACACGGCGGTTATGACCGATTTGAACTGGAAATACAAAATCATAAAAATGATAAACAAAGCCAACGGCACTACAACCGCAAGTGTTTTTTGGGCACGCACCTGATTTTCATAACTTCCTGCAAATGCGTAGCTTACGCCCGACGGAACGACCAGCTCGCCAGTTGCGATTTTATCCTCTAAAAACTTTCGGCACTGCTCGACCACGTCAACTTCGGCGTATTGGGGTTTTTTGTCGAAAAGGACGTAACTTGTCAAAAACGTATCTTCACTTTTTATGACCTGCGGGCCGCGAACGTAACGAATGTTCGCCAATTGTATAAGCGGTATCTGCGTATCGCCCATCGCAGGCACTAAAATTTTGCCCAACGTCTCTATCTGGTCCCGGAGCTCCCGCAAATATCTGACGCGAACCGGATAACGTTCCCTTCCTTCGACCGTTGTAGTTATGCGTCTTCCGCCTATGGCCACCTCGATTACGTTTTGAATCTTTTGAATGCTTATGCCGTATCTCGCGATTGCTAGGCGGTCGATTTCGATTTCAAGGTAGGGCTTACCGATGATGCGGTCCGCTATCACCGCATCCGGTTCGACACTCGGTACCTCCTTCAACAGCCGTTCCAACTCCAGGCCGAACTTCTCGATGGTTTCGAGGTCAGGACCTTTGACTTTGATACCCATCGGCGCCCGCATTCCGCTTTGCAGCATAACGATTCGGGCCGCTATCGGCTGCAATTTCGGTGCGCTAGTTGTTCCAGGAATTTGTCCGGCCTTTACAATCTCGTCCCAAATATCATCGGGGCTTTTGATATTGGGCCGCCATTGCCTGTAAGGTCTGCCGTTCTCATCCGGTATCAAGTTGCCGTTCGGGTCGTGGGCGAAGTCCTTTGCTTTCTTATCGTATTTGAATCGCGCCCGGCTGCCGTCTTTGTCCAGAATATACTCCGGCTTGTAATTAATGATTGTTTCAATCATCGAAATCGGCGCGGGGTCCAGAGCTGTTTCGGCCCTGCCGATTTTGCCCACAACCAAATCAACCTCCGGTATCGATTGAAGTGCCTCATCCTGCTTCTGGAGTATATCCAGCGCTTCTCCAATAGAAGCGTGAGGCATCGTCGTCGGCATATACAGAAAGGCCCCCTCGTCCAAAGGCGGCATAAACTCTTTGCCCAGCCCCGACCAGACGAGCAATCCCAGAATAACAATCAAAACCGGCACCGACAAAAACAAAAGTTTGTGCCGCAGGCACCACGCTAAAAGCCGTGGGTATACTCCCTGGAAGAACCTGAAAAAAACGAGCAGCCCACCTATGAGTAAGATTACAAACACAAGGTTTATCACAGTTCCTTTTTCCACACCCAACGGCAACCAATGCTTTGTCAAAATAATACCGACAAAAAGAATCGCCGTGATATTCGCTGCCATCGGCCCCCATCCGATTGCCTTTTTTGGCAGCCGTTCGTGCAGTAAATGATATGAGCCGATTGTAATAACGATTATCGCAACCCACCACGCAAACAATATCCAAGCGGCAATTCCGCAGCCAAGTAAAACTATACCTAATACTTTTCTTACCCCCTTTTTCAGGCCGCTCTTTGTAAACAGTGTATGTGCCGCCGGCGGTATGATTGTCAACGCCACAATGACCGACGCTATCAGCGCAAATGTCTTCGTGAACGCCAGCGGCTTGAAGAGTTTGCCTTCGGCACCGGTCATCGAAAATACCGGCAGGAATCCTACGACAGTCGTTGACACAGCCGTAAGGACCGCGCTACCAACCTCGCTTGCCGCCCGATACACGACCTCAAGCTTATTATCCCCAGGTCCGGCCTCGCCAAGGTGCCTGAGGATGTTCTCGCATATTACAATTCCCATATCTACCATTGTGCCGATAGCTATCGCGATGCCGGACAGTGCCACTATGTTGGCGTCCACGTGAAATACCTTCATAGCGATGAAGCACATTAGCACAGCCAGCGGCAACAAACCGCTTATCAGAGCCGAACTGCGAAGATGCAGAACCATCACTATTACCACAATAATGGTCACGAGTATTTCCTCGGTCAGCGCGCTCTCTAACGTGCCCAGTGTTTCGTAGATAAGTCCTGTTCTATCGTAAAACGGCACAACCGCAACCTTTGACACCGTTCCATCAACCAATTTCTTGTTCGGCAGGCCCGGCGATATTTCCTCTATCTTCTTCTTAACGTTTTTGATGGCCTCAAGCGGATTGTAGCCATACCGCACAACTACTACGCCGCCAACCGCCTCGGCACCGCCTTTGTCCAGTGCGCCTCGTCGAAGCGCAGGTCCATACGAAACATGTGCCACATCTTTGATGTAAACAGGAACATTGTCATTCACTTTTATCACAGTATTTTTTACGTCCCCAAGTTCCTTGATAAAGCCCAAGCCGCGGATAACGTACTCTGCCCTGTTAATCTCTATCGTGCGAGCACCGACGTCTATGTTGCTTGCCCGCACAGCGGCGAATATCTCATCAAGGCCCACTTTGAACGCGCGCATTGCATCTGGGTCAACATCTATCTGATATTCCTTGACAAACCCACCCACAGAGGCAACTTCGCTTATCCCCTCTGCGCTTAGAAGCGCATAGCGCACGGTCCAGTCCTGGATGCTCCTTAGCTCGTCGAGGTCCCATCCGCCGGTCGGTTCGCCGTTGGGGTCTCTGCCCTCCAAAGTGTACCAGAAAATCTGACCGAGCGCCGTCGCGTCCGGACCGAGCATCGGTTGCACACCCTCCGGCAATGTCCCCGCAGGCAGGGAGTTAAGCTTCTCAAGTATCCGGCTGCGCGTCCAGTAGAAGTCCTCTTTCTCGCTGAAAATAATGTATATACTCGAAAAGCCGAACATTGAAAAGCAGCGAATCGTCTTCACCCCCGGCACACCCAACAGCGATGTCGTCAGCGGATATGTTATCTGGTCTTCAACATCCTGCGGGCTTCTTCCCGGCCAGTTAGTAAATACAATCTGCTGGTTCTCACCGATGTCGGGTATTGCATCGACCGCAACAGGATTTCTCGGCAGTAAGCTGAATTCCCAGTCGAAAGGCGCGACTATCACACCCCAGCCTATAAAGAACAATACAATCAACGCCACTACAAGCTTGTTCTCCAGGCAGAAGCGTATCACCTTATCGACGAACGATGGCTGTTGCCTCCTTAGCTCATCCATCAAGTTATGCACTCCGAGAAAACTACACTATGCATCCACTCTTTAACAGATTTGCAGTTATTGTTTGAACTGCGGCAGCTTTGAAATATATTTTTCTGGGTCCGCCTCGAACTTTGCCTTGCAGCTCTCGCAACAGAAATAAACCTTTTTGCCCTTGTACATTACAAAGACATTTTTGTCGATGGGGTTTCCTTCCATTACCGGACAGGTAGTCTGTTCGACCTCAGCGGAAGCTGCCTCTCTGGTTTCTGGCGGCGCAGCAGACTCTTTCTTTTTGCAGCCCGTTGCAATAACTGCCGTAATAGCTAATGCGCATCCGAGCAGCACCAGCAATCCAAGATGTTTTTTTGCTGCGTTCATTTTTGTTCCCTTTCAATTTTGATTACATACCTGGCATATTCATTCCCTGTTCCATCTGGCCGCTTCCGTGCTGATGTCCCATTGGCGAGGCACCGCCCTGCGGGTTCATCATACTCGGCTTTGCCTGTATCTGCAGAGCCGAATCTATCTTGAAATTCCCATTTGTTACTACCAATTCTCCCTCTGCCAATCCTTCTTTAACAAGATAATAATCGCCTGCTCTCGGCCCCAATACAATCTCTCTGCCTTCGAATGTTGGTTTTTCTCCGTCTGTCAATCGAACGTAAACAACTGCACGCTTGCCGGTTATCAGTGGTGCCGATGCCGGTATAACAAGCGGTGGCTGGCCCGCCTGCTTTGCTGTAATATACCCCAACGATTCGGTCGTCACCAAATCCATTCCACAGATATCACACTTGCCAGGCTCATTTCTTACAACCGATGGATGCATCGGGCATATCCACTTGCCTGTCATATCTTCGTCCATAACCATCCCTGCCCCGGCCACCTTCGAGTGCACAACTGCACGAACAAACATCTCCGGTTTCAATCGTCCGTCGGGATTGGCAACGTTTACCCGCACCTTCACCGTTCTAGTCATAGAGTCCAGCACAGGGTCGATAAAGCTAATTGTTCCCTCAAATACTTCGCCCGGATATGCCTCCGTCGTGAATTCTACCTTCTGCCCATATCGTATCCACATTAAATCCTGCTCATATGCGTCCAGCTTCACCCAGACTTCCGAGAGGTCCGCAATCGTGTATATTTTTGTCCCCGTATCGACGTAATCACCTGCGTTGGCATGCTTGGCTATTACAATCCCGCCTATAGGCGCATAAATGGTTAAATGGTCAGTCGGCTTGCCCGTCTTTTCAATCTCTTCTATTTGTTCTTTCAGCAAACCCAGCAGTCGAAGTTTTTCTCTGGCTGCCTCGAGCGTAGCAATACTCGACTGTCGCATAAGCTCTGTTGCACCGCTTGTCTTCTGCACAGCCTTAACCGCCTGTAAAAGCTCCGCCTGGGCGCTTAAAAGCTCAGGGCTGTAAAGGTAAACCATGTGGTCGCCCTCGCGGACTAATATCCCGGTGAAATCCACATACAGCCGGTCGATTCTCCCCGGCACCCACGCAGCGATTTCCTTGACTCTACTTTCATCGTAATCTACCTTGCCCACCATCCGAACCTCGGCTTCAACGAATTTCCGTTCCACCGGTGTCGTCTGAACCTCCATCAGCTTTATGGCGTCTTCAGAAAATAGTATCTGTCTGGTTCCGACCTCTTTCTCACTTGTAGTAACAGGTATCAAATCCATAAAACAAATAGGGCATTTGCCAGGTTTTGGCTGGCGAATCTGCGGGTGCATTGCGCAGGTCCACCATTGCTGTTTAGACTGCACGGCTACTGTTTTAGGAGCCTTTGTTTCTTGTGTAACTATTCCACCTCTGATTAAAAATCCTGCCAGAAAAGCTGCGAGTATTATGATTATTATTCTATAGCGTTTCATAACTGTCCCTTATTCTGTTGATAATTCTGTCCCAGCGAGCATTTCCAGCTCAGCCAGTTTCTGCCGGTTGTTCGTTACAGCCCTTTCGTACCACAATTGATACTCAAGCAGCGTTCGTTGAGCATCTATCAAACTTAGAAAATCTACCGTCCCGCCCTGATAGGCCGTCTCAGATGCTCCTAATAGTTCTTGTGCTTTCGGTACTAAAACATCTCCATAAAGCTTAATCTTGCGGCCGCTGTCTTCAAAATCATACAACGCTCGCACAGCATGCGCAATCAGCGTATTTTCCGCCTCTATTTTCTGCTGGGTTGCTCTTGCCGTCTCTGCCTTTGCCTGTAACTCCGCTGCTTTGTAACTATCCCGCCAAATGGGCAGGTTCATCGTAAACATTAAAATAACAGGGTCTTTGCCGCTGTTTCTAGTGCCCGACATAGCTGCTTCGTCGGTTACTATCCAATCCACACCAACGCCTATATCGGGCCAGAAGTTCTTTTTCGCCAGTTCAATCCTGTGCCTTGCGGCCTCTGTCTCAAAACTCAAAGCGCTGAGCTCGGGATTCCGTGCCCTTAGACTTTCTATTAGCTGATTACGGCTGACCTCGACCTGCTGAAATTTTTCTCTTGCAGGCCAGAGTAGAATTTCGAAACTTTGCCTGTTAAGCGCCGCATTAAGGCGGGCTGAAATCGGCTCACGAAGCTCCTCAAGAGTTTTTAAGTGGTCTTCTATCTTCGCCAGTTCCACCTGTGCACGTATCACATCAGGCTGCCCAGCTGTTGCCGCCGAGTATTTAGTTCTCGCTACTTCCTCGAAGTGCTTAATTAACTCCAGATTCTCCTTAGCTATATCTACCGCTGCGGCTAAATAAGCGTATTCGTAGTACGCATCCTTAACCTCAAAAAAGAGTTTTAACTTAGCCGCTTCGTACCGCTGCCTGGCAGCTTTGGCCGCTGACGCTGCTGCATCCGTTCGGGCCTCAATTTTGCCAAACCACGGAAACGTCTGCATTATACCAAACCTGTGCCTTTGCGGTCCGACCCTCGTTTCGACCTCTTGAATATAATAACCATAAGTAAATTTAGGATCCGGCAGCGCCTCGGCCTGAGGGACTTGCTCTAACGCCGCCTTCCACTGTTCGAACATAGCTTTCAGATTGGCGTTATTAAGCGATGCGTATCGCAGGTAATCTTGGAGACCAACTAAACTATTCCCGTCGCTTGGCTGTTCTGAACCCCAGGCAAACGGCGTAAACGCAAATATAATAACTCCTGCAATCAGGACTGCTTGTTGTTTCATATTCGCCCTTTTAAACTGTCATTTTACTACACTGTTAAGACGACTCCATAAAAAACAGTATCTTTTATTTTCATAGCCAAACCTACCCTCTGCGCGTTTGATGTACCAGCTTGAGGATTTCTTCCAGCTTTTGTTGTTTTTCTTTTTTGGAGTTTCCCCTTACAGCTTCGGTTACGCAGTTCTGAAAGTGCTTTTCCAGAATCTTCTCCTCTACCCGGCTGAGGGCCCCCTTAACAGCGTGTATCTGGTTCAAGATATCAATGCAGTATTCGCGGTCTTCAATCATCCTCTGAACGCCGCGAACTTGTCCCTCAATCCGCTTTAATGCAACCAGGCTGCTCTTATGGCTCGGATTTTTCTTCATCGGTCAACCCTTTTCCATTTACACGTTTATTATACCCCCAGGGGGTATAATATGTTCAGGAAAATAATTAAATTTTTCAGGTTGAAATATAAGCTGGCATTCAGCAGCTGCTATAACCACTCCATTTCCTATCAGGTTCCCCGCCCAACTATCTCCGCGAGCAGAATTTAAACATCTCGCAGAACTCACAGCCGCTGCGGCGGCGTCCTGTGCAGTTTTTCACTATACCAATGCGACTGAGGGCAAAATCATATTTAACTGGGTCGGCCGGCTCAATTTCAGCAAAGCAATTTGTTATTTTTACCGACGTTGACAAAGAAATTACTTTTCGGTCGTGAAACCCCAATATCCTGCACAATCTGCCCATATGCACATCGACCGGCACAATCAATTTAGCTTTATCAATACGTTTCCACAAACCGGTATCCACCTCGTCATCCCGTACCATCCAACGCAGGAAAAGATTCAATCTCTTACAGGTGCTGCCGGCAGATGGGCGTGCAAGCAAATAGCTTAACTGCGTCGAGGCAGGTGAATTGTGGGTTTTAGCATACATATCCAGAAGCGAATTGCAGAATTTTGACAATGCGGGAATAATATTTTCATCCTCAGGATTGTAGCCCCAAATAAAAAACTCCTCGATACTACCATATTGGTTCAAAACTTTTTTTAATAATTCAAGCAAATCCGAAATGTCTCCGCCGGAGGTGAAACGATGCTTGAAATTTTTCAGCTTCCGTCTCTTCTGTGCATCAAAGTTCAAAATAAACTCAAATGGGCTGGCCCCCATGCGTCCCAAGAGGTCGGTTAGACTTTTCTGGATTTGCTGAACCCTGCCATAGGCAAGTTCGGCGGCTAAAAGCCCGGCAATTTCCATATCCGCCGGTTTGGAATAGTGATAGACAAACTGCAACGGGTCGGGCTTGATAAGCTCATAACGATTGTACTTATGATACAACTTTTCAAGAACGGTTTTTATACTCTCCGGCCGTTTCACTGCGGCAAATTGACGCGAACTTGTTGCGGTTGCTGTCATCGGCATATAATTTTCCTATCAGCCCGTAGTCCGGAACTTGTCAATCAGGGTTTGCAGCCGAGCAAAATCAGGCTCTCTTTCAAACAGAGGCCTGCTGTCCTGACTATATATTCTCACATTGTCCTCGAAGGTGCTTTTATTGGGATTAATATAGAATATGCCCAGCGGCAACTTGTCCCCTTCGACAGCTCTTTTGAAGGCAGCGATGCGGTCGCGTGGGTTGTGAGAATCCTCAAGGTAATAGGTGTGCTCCTTGAACCATTGCCAGGTATTCATTTTGTTGAACGTAACGCAGGGCTGAAATATATCAACCAAAGCATATCCTTTGTGCGTAATTGCCTTTTTGAGAATCTCTTTTGTCTGTTCAACGTCGCCTACGAATGCCCTGGCAACAAAGCCAGCATCGAGGGCGATTGCGACGGCGAGAGGGTTGAACGGTTCGAGAAAAACGCCAGCGACCTGGACAGGGGTCTTGAAGCCGAGCTGACTTGTCGGAGAGGCCTGTCCTTTTGTCAAACCATAAACCATATTATTATGGACGATGTTGGTGATGTTCGGATTTCGCCTGATGGTGTGGAGGAAGTGATTGCCGCCTTCGCCATACATATCACCATCGCCGCTTTCGGCAATGACGGTCATCGAAGGGTTGGCGGCCTTTATGGCGGTAGCGGGCGACAAGGCACGTCCGTGTAAACCATTAAAGAAATGCGTTCTGAAATAATGCGGGATTTTCGCTGCCTGGCCTATGCCGGAAACCATTACAAGATTCTCCGGTGCGATATTCAGTTCAGCTAGTGCCCGTTTCAGCACGTTGAGAATCCCGTAATCGCCGCAGCCCGGACACCAGGCGATGTCAATTTCCCCCATATCAAAGACCTTTGTATTCATAAATGCCTCACTTTAGAATCTTCTCCAGCGCTTCCGCCACCTCTTCGACAGTAAAGCTCAGGCCGCTGTATTTCAAAACCCTGTCCTTAACATCGATGCCGGTGTGCAGTTTTATCAGTTTCGCAAATTGTCCCGTTGCGTTGCCCTCGATGACGACAACTTTCTTTGCTTTGGACAGATAATCCGAAGTTTGCGGGTATAAAGGATACACCTGACTGTAATGCAGCAACGAAGTATCCGGCCTGCCTGAAACCGCAATCGCCTCTTTTACAATATGATAGGTTGAGCCCCAGCAAACGATCAGGTTATCATATTCGCAGTTGGGGTAGAGTTCTGGTTCGACTATTTCGGCTTCAATCGATTCGAGTTTTCGCAGTCGCTTGTTGACCATTTTAGTTCTAAGCTGTAAATCTTCGGTGATATGCCCCTCTGCATCATGCTCATCACTGTCAACACATACAAGACCTTTGCCGAAACCGGGAACACCTCGCGGTGAGATGTCATTTTCGGTCATTTCGTATCTTTTGTAATCGCCGGCGGTTTCGGTAATGTATTTCTCACACTTAACGCCTGCCAAGTCAAAGCCGCTGGTATTGTAATAGGTATCGATGAAATACTGGTCGGTAATAACAAAGACAGGCACTTGATATTTATCAGCGAGATTAAAGGCGCGTGCAGTAAGGTAAAATGCCTGTTCAATAGTGCCGGGTGCAAACAGGATTCTTGGGAACTCTCCGTGTCCCGCATAGAGGGCAAGTTCAATATCAGCTTGCTCAGTCCGCGTGGGCAAGCCTGTAGCCGGTCCAGGCCTTTGCGCAAGATGAACAACCACAGGTGATTCAAGCATACCCGCCAGACTTAATCCTTCGGCCATCAGTGCGAATCCGCCGCCCGATGTCGTAACCATTGCTCTGGCACCGGCATACCAGGCACCGATTGCCATATTAATCGCCGCAATTTCATCCTCAGCCTGTTCGGCAATTATGCCAAAATCCCTGCCGTTTTTTGCAAGAAAGACCAACACAGGCGTTGATGGTGACATCGGATACGACGAAACAAAATTGCACCCTCCTGCTATCGCTCCAAGGCCTACCGCATCGCCTCCGGTAAGGAGCACGTGGTTTTTAACAGCTGCGTCCGGCTTGAGACTAAAATTTATTTTTGCCCGGTCAGCCAAATCTCCGGCAAGCCGAAAACCAGCTTCCGCTGCACGGACGTTATTTTGCACAATATCGGCAGCTTTCGAAGAGAAGGATTGTTTCACGTAGTCGCAGACATTGCTCAGCTCCATCCCTAACAAACCTGCTAACATCCCTGCCGCAACAACGTTTGAGTAAACTTTGTTGCCGATATCGGTTGCGATTTTGGTAAACGGTGCTTTGACAAACCTGAAACGCCCGCTCGCGGCCTCATCTCCGGCAACTTCGGCTTCACCAAGGACCATTGTTTCCTGAGAGATTCTCTCCTGAAGATGTTGAACCGCACCTTTGTTTAATGTGATAAGCAGGTCTATACGGTTGGCAAAAGCCGATACTGGCCCGGAACTGACGCGTATTTGAGTTGAGTTATTGCCGCCTCGGACGCGCGACATATATTCCTTGGTTGCGAAGACATTGTAGCCGGCCAACTTCAGCATTCGCGTCAGAATACTTTCGACGGTCTGTATGCCCATGCCCGCCTGTCCGCACAGAACTATTGAAACATCATCTGCCCTTGTCATACTTTCATCTGCCTATTCAAAAATCCTAACGACTACGCTCCTGCTTGCCCAAATATGCATTGCGGAAATCCGCCAGAAGTGAACGGAGCTTTTCGACGTTGGCCAAGTCGGTGGTCTGCTTGGCTTTCATTGAATAAATAATCATTTCGTGAAGCAATGTAAGCTGCTTGATATATTTTTCGTAACCTGTGGCATCGCTCCTTTCAGCTGGCTTTATCCGCTGGGCCATAAAGTAGTAGCTGACAATATTCGCGGTGTCCTCGGCGTGCTCATCTTTGACATTGACCCACCGAACAATCTGGTTCATATTCGGCTTTTGCTGCGCCGACAGCTCCTCTATGGACTTCATTGCTTTTTCAACCGTGGTGATATTTTCCGCAATCGCAGCCAACCTTGCCGGGTCATCGTAGATGCCGCAGGGTATCTGGCAATGCGAATATACAAACGGTGCTATATCTGCAACTGCGAGCAACAAAATGCCCAGCGCCAGCTTTCGCCTTATGTCAATTCTCATTTTCAGCTCCTTTCAAGCAGATTCCGTTAATATTCTTCGAGATGGTAAAACTCAGCGTTTTCCAGCCACGTTTCGGGTCTCGATACAAACTCAATTATGTTCTCAAGCAGGAAATAGTGCTTCTTCTCCTCGTCGGCTAATTTAAGAAAAATCTCCTTCTGAGCTTTTGTAACCTCATTGGCCTTTTCGAGGTAAAAATCTCGACTTTGCTCCTCAATCTCGATGGCTTTCCTGTAAAGTTTGGGTTGGCTGATATTGAAATCAAATCGCTGGGCGGATTCTCGCATCTTCCCGAAAAGATCCTTGGCGTCCGATAGGACAGTCGTCTCAGCCAAATCAGGAGTAATGTCCCTCTTCATATCTGAAACGATTTTTTTATGTTTCACCTCCTCATCAGCCAGCATATTAAACACCGTTGCGAGACCTTTATTATTTGACTTGGCAGCTAACTGGCGATAGTAATCCTCGCTGAATTTTTCTTTCTCCATCGCAAAATCAAATATGTTCATATCTCTATCCTCTAATGGTAACGTCGGTCAAATCTCTGCTAATTTTCGCCACTTTCGTCCGTTGGATTCGATAAGTCTATCTGCCTGAGGAAAGCTTTCGCTGCCAGCAGGGTATTCATGGGGAGGTGAACTATCATTTTCCCAGCTCTGCAGCACGGGCATTAACAATTGCCATGCAACCTCAACGCTGTCATACCTATTAAAAAGAGTCTGGTCGCCAACCATACAGTCAAGAAGCAGCCGCTGGTAAGCCTCAGGCATATCAACGAGAAAGACGTTTTTGTAATTAAAATTCATATTGAGTGTGCTCATACAAATTTTCGAGCCGGGACGCTTTGCCTGAAACCGGAGAGAAATTCCTTCTTCCGGTTGTATCCGCAGGACGAGAACATTCGGAGGTATATCCTCCAGGCCTGCAGAAACAAACATCGAATGAGGAACCTGTTTGAAAGTGATAGCAATCTCGGTATTTTTATCAGCAAGTCTTTTGCCGGTTCGCAGGTAGAAAGGGACATCTTTCCACCGCCGGTTATCCACAAATAACTTCGCAGCAACGAAAGTTTCAGTTTTAGATTGTGGGTCTATGCCGGGCTCGGCCCGATAGCCGACGACCTGCACACCATTTATTAACCCTGGGCCATACTGACCTCGCACAATCAAACCGTCCGGTTCACTTAGGTTAAAGGGCCGAATCGAACGTAAAAGCTTAACTTTTTCATCACGGACGCAATCTGCCTCAAATGAGGCCGGCGGCTCCATTGCAACCAAAGCGAGTATTTGAAGCATATGATTTTGAAATATGTCCCGAAGCGCACCGGCTTTATCATAATAGCTGCTGCGATGCTCGACACCCATCGATTCGGTTATTGAAATCTGAACGTGGTCAATATAATTGCAGTTCCACACAGGCTCAAAAATGGTATTTGCAAAGCGAAACATCAAAATGTTCTGGACGGTCTCTTTGCCGAGATAATGGTCGATGCGGTATATTTGCGACTCATCGAAACACTGGTGGATTTTATTATTCAACTCGGTCGCACTTTGCAAATCTCTGCCGAACGGCTTTTCAACGATTAATCTGGCCCGCCGTTCTGAATCAGGCTGACGGATGCAGGACAAAGCTGATAGGCCCAGATGCTCCACTATGGGACTGTACAGAAACGGCGGGACGGCGAGGTAAAAAATATGACAGCAGCCGATTTTGTGCTCTTTGTCTAAGCGGATGAGCTTGGCTTTGATGTTTTCATAAAACGCAACATCATCGTAATCGCCGTCCACGTAGTAGAGCTTTTCTGTAAAAGCATTCAAATCCCCCGCTGTTGCATCATTGTGGCTTTCCCGTATCGCCTGTTGAGTAGTTTTTCGGAAATCTTCATCTGTAAGTTTCTTCCGGCCACAGCCTAACAGGTAAAACTTTTCGTCAAGTAGATCTTGAGCGAAGATATTGAAGATGCTCGGAATTAACTTTCTATGTGTAAGGTCGCCGGAAGCGCCGAATACGACCATCGCATTCGGCGGGGCTGGTGTTTCGGCACAAACAATATCCTGCCGGTCTAAGGTCGGCTGAATTTTCTTCATAATAATCACCTTTTATGCGATGTGCAACCCGAGGCAAAATCCGCAATTATTCAGTGGCGAAGTTTTAATCTTCAAGAGGTTCAAATTTATCTTTACCGGCGCCGCATTCCGGACAGACCCAGTCTCCCGGCAAATCTTCAAAAGCAGTGCCAGCTTCCACACCATTGTCCGGGTCGCCTACAGCGGGGTCATACACATATCCACACACGAGACATTTATACTTCTTCATATTTTTTTCTCCTTCTTGTGGTTTCGCCTTCGGTTTTACTTTGATGTATGTTGCAGCGGTTTTGGGTGTTCTGCCGTGTTTTATATCACGGTAATAATTGTATGTCATAGGTTCTGCGTTTTCATCAAGCGTTTCGCAGGCCACAATTTTTGCAATAAATAATGTATGTGTTATAACATCAATGCTTTCGGTAACCTCTGCTTCGAGAAAAGCTGCGGTATTATCCAGGATTATTGGTACGCCCGTTTGGCCTGTTTTGTAATTCACTCCTTTGAATTTATCTATGTCTCTACCGGACCTGAACCCAAAGGCGCCGATAAAAGACATCGGTGCTTCCTGAGAGAGAATAGAAACGGTGAATACCCTGCTGTAGGTAATATACTCGTGGGTCAAACACTGCCTGTTGATGCTGGCGGCAACCATTGGCGGCTCGGGTGTCAACTGAAAGGCGGTATTTATAATACAGCCATTGAATTTGTTTCCTTTTTTCGAGCTGACGATGCACATACCGTAATTCAGCTTGAAAAGCGACTCTAAATCCAACACGTGCTTCTCCTTAGGCTGTTTAACTGCTTGCAAGTACCTTGAATGAAATTTTATAACTTACTTCAAAAGCGCAAGCTGCTGATTTAAGACGGCAATGTGACCAAGCTCTTCTTTTATAATAGCCTCGACTTTGTCTCTTCCTGCTCTGGGCGGGACCAATTCCTTTAGGCCGGAATAAAAGACAACCGAATTACGTTCTGCCTCCAGAGCTATCTTAAGTATGTCTTCTATTTTTTCGTTGCCGGTCAGGTTTTCCGTTAAACTTTTCCTGCCTTCCCATCCATGTCCCTTAGCCATTGTTTGCAGATACATTGCGGCTTCATTATTAGGGTCGAAAATTGTTTCCTCTTTTTCTCTGGCGCTGAGTTCTTTCCCCATTTTCTGAAAAATCGCAAGATGCTTGTCCTCCATATCAGCCAAATCAAGAAACATCTGCTTTGTTCTCCCGTCAGCAGCATTCTTCGCCGCGAGGCGATAAAACTTGGCTCCATCTCTTTCGATGTTTTCTGCCATTTCGAAAATTTCATCAGCGTTAAAGGTAATACTCATTTCTGTTCTCCTATTGTTGCTGGTGGTGTAAATACCCGCTGTCCCAGTTCGCGGTCGAGCATAAACATCCCGCCGGGCGCGTCTTTCATCATTTTCATCTGCTGAATGATTTTATCAGCGGACGATTCCTCTTCGACCTGCTCGTTGACAAACCACTGCAGGAAAGTGGTGGTTGCATGGTCTTTTTCCTTAATGGCCAGACTTACGAGGTTGTTAATCAGGCCGGTAACTTTTTGTTCATGCTTGTACGTGGCCTCGAAAACAGCCAGCGGCGACTTCCACTCAGCTTGAGGGGCCGCTATAGATTTCAATATAATTCTGCCGCCGCGTGCATCTACGAAATCATAAATCTTCATCGCATGCATCAACTCCTCCTGCACCTGAACCCTCATCCAGTTGGCGAACCCACCCAAATCAAGCGACCTGAAATACGACTCCATCGACAGATACAGATACGCCGAATACATCTCGGCGTTGATCTGTTCGTTCAGCGCCTTTGCCATATTCTTGCTTATCATTTATGTCAAGACCTCCATAATCCGTGAACATTGCAGTACTCACGTGCGGTAACCGTATTTGCCTTTAGATTAAATACCGCTTCAGGTGCGTCGCCAGGGTTGAGGAACTTTCGGTACGCCACGCCGTCTGCGATAATTTCGACCCACTCGATATAATGTTTCTCTTCCATAGGATGAGGCACGCTTCCGATTTTGACCTTGTAGCCGCCGTCGATTTTTTCGATTACGGGCACATGCTTTTCCTTGCCCTGGTCGGCGGTTTTTTCAGCAAGGTTCTCCATCGGCTGACCGCAGCAAACCAATTCGCCGGCACCGCCGTGAAGCACTTCTACTATATTACCGCACACATTGCATTTGTAAATTTCAAGTTTCTTTGCCATAATATTCCCCTTTACACAAATTGTTGTTAAATAATTCCGAGTTCTCTGTGCTTCGTTAATATTTTATCAGCAAGTTTTTCAAGTGCCGCAAAATCCTCATCTTTAGGATACCCCTTCGCCACCACCGGCTCAAGAATCTCTACTTTCAGATTACTAATTAGCCCTGCTATTTGTTCAACCATTTTGCCGCCCCAGCCGTAAGAGCCGATAATTGAAGCAAATTTCGTCTTCGGCCGGAGGATATTTGTCAAAATCGTGGCGTATGCAACCTTCGGATGCGCCACCGTAAGCACCGTCGGAGAGCCAAGCACAATTGTAGCAGCATCGACGAGCGATATTGCCAGCTTGCCGATGTCGGTTACGGAGAGATTAAATTGCTTAACGGTAATGCCTCTTTCAATAAGGGCGTCCACAAAGTGTTCGACCATTTTTCTCGTGCTGTCGTGCATTGATATATATGGCAGCACCACTTCGTTTTTGACATTGTCGCTTACCCAGTCTTTATAAGCGTCGATAATAAACTGCGGCTTGTCATAAATAGGGCCGTGACTTGAAGCGATTATATCTATTTGGAGGTTTTTTATTTTTTCAAGGTTGTTCTTTATAGCCGTCCTGAAAGGCATCATTATCTCGGCGTAGTAACGCTTGGCAGACTCGTATACAATCGCCTCGTCTTCAACGAACAAGCTACTGGTTGCCAAGTGCGAGCCAAAGAAATCGCACGGGAAAAGTATTTTATCTTCCTTAAGGTAAGTGCCCATCGTTTCAGGCCAGTGTACCCAGGGAATATAAATAAACTGCAGGGTCTTATCGCCTAAAGAAAGGGTCTGGCCGTCATCCACCGTGATAAATTTATCCTCGCTGATTTGCAATAAATCACTGAGCATACCTTTGCACTTGGGACTTGTTACCACTTTCGCGTTAGGGTAAAGCATCAATATATCTGGTATACCGCCGGAGTGGTCCTGCTCTGCGTGGTGGGCGACGACATAATCTATTCTTTCGGTCCCAACTTTGACGAGATTATCTATCAGAACATTGGTCTTCGTTGGGTCAATTGCGTCCAGAAGTGCAATTTTTTCGCTGCCCTTTATCAGATAAGCGTTATAGCTCGTCCCATCCGGCAGTGGAATCAGCTCATCAAACAATCTTCTGTCCCAGTCAATTGCCCCAACCGCATAAACATTTGGTTTTATCTGTATCATTTCTCTTCCAATCCTTCTACCGCATTCAGCGCCGCCTCATAATCCGGCTCATTGGTCAACTCATTTACTATCTGCATATACCTGATGATGCCGTTCTTGTCCACTACAAACACCGCCCGGGCAAGCAGACGCAATTCTTTTATCAATACTCCATATGCCTCGCCGAATGAAGCTTCGCGGTAGTCCGAGAGCGTCTGAATATTTTTTACTCCCACAGCACCGCACCAGCGTTTCTGTGCAAATGGCAGGTCCATACTAATCGTCAGCACCACTACGTCGCTACCGAGCTTGCCCGCCTCTTCATTGAATTTGCGGGTCTCAATATCACAAACAGATGTATCAAGCGACGGCACTGAAGCTATTATGCAAACTTTGCCGTGATAAGAAGAAAACCTGACTGCTGACATATCATTTGCAATAACCTCAAAATCCGGCGCTGAATCACCAACCTTGACCCCTTTGCCAAGCAGGGTCAAAGGATTGCCCTTCATAGTTATAATGCCTTTCCGTTCTTGCATGACTTTCTCCTTACATCCTAAATTCGCGACACTTACTATTAATAGTATCGCAACTGTTTTTTTCATTGGAAGGAATCTCTATTAACGTCGTCCTAATCCTGCGCAGTTAACACGATAAGTAGCATCCTGCCTGCTCGGAAACTTGATACATTTTCTATAATCTGCAATAAAAAGGCAGTATTTTTAGGTCCTCTGCAATAAGTAAAATCCTTGTTTTAGGGCAGGGATATACCTAACCGAATCAGTAATTGACCGCCTCCAGTTCAAAATGCGCCTTGGGATGTGCACACGAAGGGCATATCTCAGGCGGTTCAGTTCCCTCGTGGACATAGCCGCAGTTTCTGCAAACCCATCTCACCGGCTTTTCTCGTTTGAAAACACGCCCCTCAGTTATGTTCTTTGCAAGAGCAACATATCTACCCTCGTGGCGTTTTTCAGCAATTGCGATATTTCTGAAAACATTAGCAATTTCGTCGAATCCTTCTTCGTCAGCGATTTTGGCGAAGTCCGGATACATTTTGGTATTTTCGTAGTGCTCACCTGCTGCCGCTGCATTCAAATTCTCAAATGTGTTACCAATAACACCTGCTGGAAACGCCGCTGTAATCTCCGCCTCGCCGCCCTTTAAAAACTTGAACTCTCGCTTAGCGTGTTCCTTTTCCTGGTTGGCGGTTTCTTCAAAGATAGCGGCAATTTGCTCGTAGCCCTCTTTTCGGGCCTGGCTGGCGAAATACGTATAACGGTTCCTCGCCTGGGATTCGCCTGCAAATGCGGTCAATAAATTCTTTTCAGTCTGACTTCCTTTAAGCTTCATATAAATCCTCTCTTTCTTCAAACTCGAGCAGACAAGATTTATTCACAATTAACCCCAACATTTGATATTGTCAAATGAGTTACGATAAAAGTCAATAATCTTTTGCACTTTGTATACTTAAGATGTCCACCCAATTCAAGTCGCATCTTATAAATTGCCGTTCTTTATAGCACAGTCCTGAAATATCCTGGCGACATTTAGCCTTAAAGGCTTGTGGTTCCTGTAACAGCAGGTCTCTGCCCGGTCCATTTTTACTCTTCGTAGCAATGGCTCAGCCAATAATTGGTAAATATTTCTATGTCATTAAAATCGACAGTTCCATTTCTATTAAGGTCGCCTGCCAAGTTTACATCAACCAATAACCAATTGTCAGTAAGCATTGAAAAATCTGCAAAATTAACAGGATTTAGGCCGTCAAGATTTGGGCAGTCTCCGTCACAAATGTTTCCTATTCCGTCACTGTCAGAATCCACCTGAGATGGATTATAGTCATTTGGGCAATTGTCTGTTGAATCAGGCACTCCGTCGCCGTCTCCGTCGTAATCCACGTCAACAACACACAAAAACCCTCGCCATCCAAAATTACCACTCTCCTCACGCTGGACATTACCAAGACTATCTATTGCACGCACAAAAATCTGATATTCGCCGACTTGTGGAATAATCCAGGTAAATTCCCAGAGTTTCCAGACATTAGGAACATAATAGTTAAGTATCTGGGCAGGTTCCCAGCTTTGGCCATCATCTACGCTTACCTCTACATTATTTATATCTATTCCTTCCCCAGCAAAAGCCATACCCTTGATAACATAGGTGCCAAGAGCAATAGTGGAGCCGTGGCTTGGCTCCATCACTCTTGCATGAATAGGATAATGCACTAACCCTGTAGTTGGAGGAGACGTAGAAATCTCTATACGTTCTAACCATCTAATATGATGAAAGCCCGCGGTTCCAGGCAAAACCAATTTGAGAGGATAGCCCTGTATAAGCGGGAGTGTCTGGCCGTTCATACCATAAGCCAAAAGAAAATCATCCCTTGATAACATATCATCCAAGCTGCATAGCCTCGCGACACCACCATCGATAGCATAAAATGTAACCGATGCTGCCTCAGCCGTTGGAACAGCTGCGAGGAGCATATCATTAAGATGCACGCCGGTCCAGTTGGCATTACCTACTAACAAGGTGGCTCCTGCCGGATAATAACATTCCAGAGTCGACATTTGTGTAGTTGCAGTATACTGCATTATGTCATCCAAAGTCAGGCTCAAAGGTTGTTCGACTGCGCCATCAATTAATAAATGCCAGTCATTAGGTGTAGCAGGAGGAGTGCCGAGTTTGAAAAATTCCTCGATGGGTGTAATAGGAGGGGGTTCGAGCGCATAGCTGCTAAAGGATAGTTGTCCAACAGTAAAGCATAAAACCACTATCAGGATTTTCCAGTTTTTCCTGAAGGTAACCGTTGTGTCTAAACTGTTCATTTTTAATCTCCGTTAAAATGGGTATTTATTCTCTTTTGCGAATTCTAATCACGGGTGTTTTTATCATTACATCACAACCGCTATTATATAGTAGCTACTCCTATTTAGCAAGCGTTGTTCAGATTTTACTGGTGGAATTTTTCTCTACGCCGAGAGTTAAGTTTTGCCTTGCTTTATGGTCGAATCCGCCATTATAGAGGCGATTGCACCGAGTTTTGAAAAAGTGGCTTGATAAGTCTGAAATGCCGGTCTATAATTTGGAATTGCTGATTATACTGATTAAAGCTGATTGCGCTGATTTAATCTTAATCAGCGCCAATCACTGTAATCAGCGATAGATAATTGATTATTTTTGATTTTTTGTTTTTCTTCTAAAATAGTAAATAATAAATCATAAATCAAAAATAAGGATGCGCCCGTAGCTCAGTAGGATAGAGCGTCGGTTTCCTAAACCGAAGGTCACAGGTTCGAATCCTGTCGGGCGTATTTCGAGATTTTTATTTTAACTTAACCTTGACTCCTTGTTTGCGATATTCATTTACAAGTTTTTTCAAGTCCTTCAACAGTACTTCCATCTCCTCGGTATTTTCAAGCAGATTCTCGTACAGCCGTGCATCATTGATAAAGCTGCCCGCGGTGCCTTGGCCGTCGTTTATCTTCTCTAAAATCAGCCGTAGCTCTGCTGCTGTTCTGCTTATTTCTTCGCTCGTATCAACACCGGCAGCAAGAAATTTCTGCAGTTCGTCTAGCATCCGCGTGGCACGCTCCGATGCGTCGGACAGATTAGCCAGCGCCGCTTTGATATTTTCCTTATTTGCCTTATCACCAAGAATATCATTGGCGTTATTTATTAAATCGTTAAGACTGCTAGCCAACTCATCCAACTTCTTTTGGCTCTCTTCCGGGAAAAACTCGCTGGTCATACCCGTCGAGCCCTGCAAAAGCATTTTGTCAACTAGGAACTTTGTTTCCGGCCGGTTTGGGTCACGCGGTGTAAGAGGCAAGGTGGGGTCAACTGAAAGCTCGATGTAACTGCTGCCCAGTCCACGTGTCATCAATTTCACTTTAACGTTGGATGGAATATTGACGTATTTTTTGTTAATGCTAAGAATAACCACTGTTTGATGATACTCCAAACCGGTATTCAAGTCTTTGCGTATCTGCGGAGGCATAACTTTCGTTACGCTGCCGATTGGATAGCCGCAAAAGCGAATGGGGGTATCCTTCACCACTCCCGTCGCTGTGGGAAACTGAACAAATACTTGAAACGAACTGAGTTTGCTGACAACTGTAGGAAAATCGTTAAACATGAATATAAGCCATATAATAGCGCAAATAGCTACTACCACAAAAACGCCTACGATAATATTGCGTTTTCTCTGTGCGGTTTCGTAATCACTCACTTTTTGCTCCCTTTCAAACTGGTTCGACCTTCCAGAAACAATTCTCTAATGGCACGCAGAGGATAGCCGCTATCGTTGAGTTTTTTTATCAGTTTAATTCGTTCTATTGCTTTTTCGTCAAACAGCCTTCTGCCGGTCGGCGTAATCTCTGTAGGCTCAAGCAAGGCGACCATCAGGTAATATTGCAAAGATTGTCGGGCAATGCCAGCTTTTTTTGCGGCGGCACCTATCGGTATTAATTTACTTTTTTGGCTCAAAACTTCCCCTATAAGTTGATTATTTTCTAATGACTATCAACTTTCTTTTTTAGCCGATTTTCCGCGGCAGCCACCAGGGCCAAAAACGAGGCCTTTACCTGTTCAAATGTCGGCTGTTTTATGGCCTTTTTAGTACCTGCTGCTTTATATTCTTTTTTCGACCATCGAGGCGAAATCATTAACAAATAATCCAAACCGGGTGGTATACAGCCCTGATTTTGTCGAAAGGCCTCCCGCAGCAGCCGTTTCAGCCGATTACGCTCAACGGCACCGCCGCAGGTTTTGCCGACCGAAATACCCAGCCTGGGATAACCACAATCATTTTCTGCTATATACAAGGTAAGCAAGCCATTGGTGACCCGCACATTGCGAGCCAATACAGCTTCAAATTGTTTATTGCTGACAAGCCGTTTTTTCTTCGAGAAGGAAAACTGCTTCAAGATTCCACCATAAATTGCCGGGGTCTTATCCACTCGTTAATATATTATCGGCTTTTTGCTGTCGCGACAACACCTCTGCGGCAAGCGACCTTCGAACTCCGTGACAACTCAGAACACCAACAAGCTCATCATTTTCGCCGGAAAGCACAACAGGTAAATGCTCCAAATCCAGCTGTTTTGTCTGCTCAAGTGCATCTGATAAGGCCATATTCGGGGTCGCTTTGGCAATAATTGGCTCGGCAATATCAAGCGCCACCAGCCAATCGTTTAAGTCCTGTGTCGCAAAAGTATTTCTGATATCATCCAGCGTGATAGCACCTATCAGCTTTTTATCACTGTCAACAACAGGATAATAAAAACTTTCAGTATCGCTAACCACTTTGATAACTTCGCTTAAAGATGAACCCGTGGAAATAATCGGCATTTTCGTATCCATAACATCGGCAACCGTGTAAACTGCAATCAGGTCCTCTTCGGTAACATTCATTCCTACTTCGCCGGCTTTCTCAACACCTACCTTTACCAACATCGGCCCGATTATTTCCATGAAAAATGTAGCCGTCATAACAACCATAATAATTGTTTTGCCGAGGTCTGTGTTAAACTGCTGGCCGGCCAAAATAGCAAGACCAATAGCCACGCCGGCCTGCGGCAGCAGACAAATTCCAAGGTACTTACGAACCGAAGCCGACGCCCTCGAATACCGGGCACCAAGCCACGACCCAAATATCTTGCCTGTTGCCCTAAACAGGGTATATACTACTACCATAGCAATCATCCAGAAACCTAATCTGCCAAACTCCATGTGTGCCCCGGCAAGCACAAAAAATGAAATATAGATAGGTGGGGAGAAATTCTTAACAAGCTTGAACATCCCCTGGCTTTGACGCGGCATCAAATTGGCAACTGTTATACCCAATACCATGGCAGGTAAAATCGGGTCAATGCCAGGTATCATTGAAACGCCGACAACAAGTAAAAGCAGCGCCAGCGCAAATTCCAAGATTTTGTCCTCCGTTCTTACAAACTTCAATAAAAAGTACAGCAACACTCCCGCCAAAAACCCCAGCACTACTGCGCCGACTATCTCGCCCAGCAATAAAATGGTTGTGCCGAAAATAGAAGCATCCGCCGTTCCCATAAGTGCTTTTGCTCCCGTTGCAGCCCCTCGATAAAGCAGAAGCGCCAAAGCATCGTCCAGCGCAACAATAGCAAGTATCACGGCCGTAAGAGGCCCTCTTGTTTTATATTCCCATAACACATTTGCCGTGGCCGCCGGTGCCGTAGCCGAGGCGATAGCACCAAATACAAGCCCAGTTGCGACAGAAACATATAGTCTGTCTGTCCCAACTATACCCTCAAGCATAACGGGCAAGGCGAACCACATTGCCGCAGACGTACCGATTGTCACTAATAAAAAGGCGCCTATACCCTGGGAAAAAAGAATGATGAAAAATTGTTTCCCGTACTTTTTGAAGATATTGCCTCGGAGCTCGCTGCCAATCATAAACCCTATGATACCTAATGCAAACATCGTGAAAGGTCTAAGATTGTCGATCCTTTCTGGAGTTATCACATTAAGAACATCACCCAGGGTTATCCCTACTATTATGCAGCCGACAACCTGTGGTATGCGGAACCTTTGAAAAAGACGTGCACCAAATGCACCACCAAAAATAACTAGCCCGAACAGCAAGGCCAGGTTCAAATAACCGAAGTTCTCGGCGCTCGTACTAACAAACGAATGAACCATTAGTAAGCCTGTTTCCGAAACTTATGCAAATTGCGCATATTCAACATTATGCATACTATCGGCTTTTTGCTGCCGTGACAACACCTCTGCGGCAAGCGACCTTCGAACTCCGTGACAACTCAGAACACCAACAAGCTCATCATTTTCGCCGGAAAGCACAACAGGTAAATGCTCCAAATCCAGCTGTTTTGTCTGCTCAAATGCATCTGATAAGGCCATATTCGGGGTCGCTTTGGCAATAATCGGCTCGGCAATATCAAGCGCCACCAGCCAGCTGTTTAATTCCTGTGTTGCAAAAGTATTTCTGATACCATCCAGGGTGACGGCTCCTACCAGCTTTTTATCAGTGTCAACAACGGGGTAATAAAAATTTTCCGTATTGCTGACTACCCTGATAACCTCATCTAAAGATGTCCCTGCGGAAATAACCGGCACCTTCATATCCATAACATCGGCAACTTTATAAGTTAAAATCAGGTCATCCTCTGTAATATTAAGACCTGCTTCTCCGGCTTTCTTGATGCCGTACTTTACAAATAAAGGACCGACAAGTTGGAGAACAAACACGCCGGTTATTGTTACCGATAACATCATATCTCTGGTCTGACCTTCAAAACGATGGCTCGCTGTAATCAGTAAAGCCATTGCAATCGTACCCTGTTGATATAAACATAATCCCAAGTACTTGCGGATAGATGGTACAGCACGGCAATGAACCGCACCCAAGTAAGAGCCGGTTGTTTTGCCAATGACGCTGCCGATGATATAGACGATTGCCAATAACCAAATTTTACCAGTGAGAGCGATATTTAATTCGGCGCCGATAAGAACGAAAAACATGATATACAACGGCGGTGAAAACCTACGTGTAAGTTCAAAGCTTCTGGTGCTTTGTCGTGGCGACAGATTTACAAAAGTAACTCCCATTGCCATAGACGACAGGATTATGTCCAGTCCGAGGCTTCTGGCTAAACCTATAGACAGTACCAGCGTACCGACAATTAAAACCAGTATTTTTTCCTCATTTTCCTTCCGTCTTACCAGCCATAAGAGTATTAAGCTCATAACTGCACCCAGTCCCAAAGAACCGGCTATCTCATAAAGTGAGTGAACAGCTGTCATCAGCAGCCCGACCTCTTTATGACCTGTAAGGATACCTGCTATGCCGACGCTTGTTATGTAAAGTACCAACGCAAGGGCATCATCAAGTGCCACGATTGCTGTCAACATTGTTGTAAGCGGCCCGCGTGTCTTGTATTCCCAAAGGACGTTTATAGTCGAGGCAGGGTCTGTCGCTGAACAAATAGCTCCAAACACAGCTGCCACTGCCGCAGCCGTTGACCATTCATAAAAATAGCCAAGCGCAATAAAGCTAAAGAGTATAACAACCAGGTAGGCTATTCCCCCTTCGAACAGCAAGATCTCAGCTACCTGCCTGCCAAACTTCACGAATATATCTTTTTTCAGCTCGCCGCCGATTAGAAAACCAATAATTCCTAATGTGAACAGGTTGAACGGTTCGAGTGTCTGCAACGTTTGTTGAGAGATGAGTTTCAGACAAGGGCCTAATATAATACCTACGGTGACGTAACCAACTACCTGTGGGATATGAAACTTCTGAAAAAGACGTGCACCAAATGAACCCAATAAGACAATCAATCCAAACAGCAGGACTAAATCCACCCCTTCACCTGCTATTGACGAGCTGATATTAGCAAACGTACAAAACATAGAAGCTCCAGCTATACACGGACTACGTCGTTTGGCCGCCTGCCATACTATCAGCTTTTTGCTGCCGTGACAACACTTCTGCAGAGAGGTGTCTGTGAACAGCGCGGCAGTTCAAGACACCAACAAATTCGTCGTCCTCACTGGAAGCTACAACCGGCAAATGTTCCAAGCTCAGCCGTCTTGCCTGCTCAAGGGCCTCAGATAATGCTACATCTGGCACCACCTTGGTAATAACCGGCTCGGCAACATCAAGCGCTACCAGCCAATCGTTTAATTCCTGCGTGGCAAAAGTCCTTCTGATGCCATCCAGTGTAACGGTTCCGATAAGACGGTTGTTACTATCGACAACCGGATAGTAGAACTCATCGGTATTGCCCACTGTGCTGACAACCTCGCTCAGTGATGTTCCCGCATTGAATACCGGAAGTTTAGTGTTCATCACATCCCGCACTTTATACATCTCGATGAGGTCATCCTCGGTTATGTTCACCCCGAATTCACCCGCCTTGGTGATTGCTATTCTTGCCCCTATAGGACCGATTATCTCAAAGATAATAGTGGTGGCAGCTACGGTATTGACCACTATTATGGCCAAATTCTTACCTTCTTCTCCCAAAGCACGGAATTGACCTGCCACTAATAACGAAAGTCCTATGGCCACACCAGCCTGACAGAGTATACCCATTCCAAGATACCTTCGAATCACTGTGATTTGCCTGGATATAACTCCGCCCAAATAAGCACCGCCCATCAATCCGCCTATCCTGCACAGCACATACACCAGCCCCACAAGGCCCATGCTGGGTAATAGACCTATGTGTAGATGCGCACCCGCCAAAAAGAAAAAGATAATGTAGATCGGCAAAGCAATGAACTCTATTGCTCGATAAGCTCGTCGATTTCCTGCCGGGTATATATTAACGTGAATCAGCCCCAAGCTTAGATTCGCCAGGATAAGGGACAGATTAAAGTGCATAGCAATTCCAGTACATATCAGAATACTGCCTAGGCTGGTTGCTAATACGGCGTCGTCACTTGATAAGTGCCGCGTAAAATACCCAGAAATAGCGCCTATTGCACATCCGAGAGCAATTGAGCCGATTATCTCTAAAATCGGACCCTGTAAAAGACTTTCGACAGATAACCTGCCTCCGCCCATTACCATCCGTGCCAGCGCTACAGCAATTGCGAATATCATTATGGCCAGTCCATCATCCAGACCCACAACCGCGTAAAGAGCATTGGTCAAACGTCCCTTTGCTTTACATTCCTGCAATACTGCTACTGTTCCCGCGGGCGCGGATGCCGGTGCCATAGCCCCGAAGATAAGAGCCAGATATAATTTCCCGGTCAAAAGATACACGCCGACTGCCACAAGCAAAAAAGCCCCGAATGACTCCAAAAGTATGACAGTGCCAATTCCTCCACCCATTTCTTTCAGGCTGCTTCGTTTCATCTCGCTGCCGATGATGAACGCCACCAGTGACAGGGCAAAGCTGGTGAAAATATTCATACTTTCGACGAATTCTTCGTGAAAAATATTAAGAAACGACGGCCCGAATATCAAACCAGCAACAAGATAACCCACTACGCCAGGCAGTTTCACGCGTTGGGCGATTTTCCCGCCGAGGAAACCGAAAATGATGGCTATCGAAATGAAGAACAACAGGTTCATCTGCTCAATATTACCTATATCCTGACTTCTGCGACCTTACGCATTGCGTTCCTAAAGACCACCGGAAGTCTCTCAAAACATTCAAAAACTGTATTAAGATGGGGGGCTCATCTTATCTGAAAAGAACTTATGCTAATCTTAGAATTCGTTTTGTCAAACGATTTTCAATGCCCTTTTAGGACAAATTTGTCAATTTAATCTTTATACAACAGCACAATTAAAGTAAAATATAGCAGAGTAACCTAAAGCTCTAAAGGGACTTGCTCACTGCCAATTGCGGGAGAAGCACAAAATGCTTGATAAAAAGGAACGAGTTATTATAACCTTGGCAATTTCTATCTCCGCAATTATGCTCATTGCAGTAGTAATCTTGAGGGTGGTATTCTTTACACCCGAGCCACCGTTCCAAACACCTGAGCCACAGCCTCAAACGAGGAATTACAGTCACGAACACCCGCCATCTGCACCGGTGGTCGAAAGCCTCAATAAAGCTGCCAAGCCGAAAGCTGTTTTTGCCGGCCCAAAGACCGGCACAAAAAAAAATCTAAGAGAAGTCATCAGGACAGCAAGAACTTGGACGCCGGCTTACTCCTATTCGTTTGGCCAAAAGGCGCCGGACTTCACCTTGACCGATATCAACGGCAAACAACACAAACTAAGCGATTACCGCGGCAAAGACGTTTTAATTAATTTCTGGGCAACCTGGTGCCCCCCCTGTATGAGGGAGATTCCACACCTAATCGCACTGCGAAACACTGTCAGCGAAGACAAGTTGGCAATGCTGGCAATCTCTTATAGAAGTGCATACCCCCCGGAAACGACTGAAAAGGTCAAAAACTTCGTGGCACAAAACAAAATTAACTATACCGTCTTTTCCACTGATGCTGCCGCAATGCCGCTCCTTTTCAGCCGCGTATCCGGTATCCCCTGCAGCTTTTTTATCAATCCCGAAGGCAAAATAAAACTGGCCACCGAAGGACTATTGTCTCTGGACGAAATCAAAGCCATCCTCGAAGCGGAATACTGAAGCTTGATGCTCGATAAAGGTAACCTCACAAGCCGTTTTTGCTGATACAAAATATCCTTGCATCCAAATCCACGATTGCTATAATCTTAGCTGAAAGATGGGGGGAAAATGAGTGAAGGGAAAAGATAATTTTATGAAACGAATGCTGTTTTTTATAGTGTGTATTTTTCTGATACCTGTCGGCTTTGCCGGGGCGGACGTATCGGACAAGAATGCCCAAATGGTTCAGGCTGCAAGGGATGGCAACCTCCCCGCCGTGCAAACTCTGCTGGCCGACGGTGCTGAGGTTAACGCCAAAGATACAGGCGGCGTAACAGCCCTGATATGGGCGGCGTCCGGCGGCCATATGAAAATTGTTCGACTCCTGCTGGGAAAAGGCGCTGAGGTCGATATGAAGGGCTCTTACGGTTTAACGGCCCTGTTTATGGCGGCGCAAAACGGCCATACTGAGGTCGTCAAGTTACTGCTGGAAAAGGGCGCTGAGGTCAATGTCAAAACGACCGACAATGATATAACGATTCTGTGGATGGCAGCACGGCATGGCCAGACGGAAGTCGTTAAGCTCCTTTTGGAAAATGGCGCCGATGTCAGTGTGAGAGCTAAGAATGGTTCAACCGCCCTGTGGACAGCGGCAGAGAAAGGCCGCACGGAAGTCGTCAAACTCCTCTTGGGAAAAGGCGCTGATATCAACGCAAAGGATAACAATGGCATAATGGCCCTTGGGGTAGCGGCGGAGAAAGGTCATATAGAAACTGTCCGACTTCTTCTGGAAAAGGGCGCAGATGTCAATGCGAAAAATATCAACGGCTGGGCGGCCCTGCAGGCAGCAGCGGGCACTGGCCGTACGGAGGTCGTCAAGCTTCTGTTAGAAAATGGCGCAGATGTCAATACCAAGAATAACGACGGCGTAACAGCTCTGATGCAGGCGGCACAGGCAGGCTGTACCGACATCGTCAAGCTCTTTCTGGAAAAGGGCGTAGATGTCAATGCAAGGAACAAAGACGGCAAAACAGCCTTAGGAATAGCCAAAGAGGTGGGTTACGCAGATACAGACATGGTGAAAATGCTTGAAAAAGCCGGCGCAAAAGAATAACATGGAAAAAGCCAGAGTATTTTTCAAAAAAGCTGCTGGACAAAATAGCCGATTTGCGATATAATTTATGTTTGTCCAGTTTTGATAATGGGAAGATAGAGGTAATTAACTATGGCACATAAAAAGGGACAAGGCTCTACAAGAAACGGCAGAGACAGCAACGCTCAGTACAGAGGTATAAAACTATTCGGCGGTGAGGCTGTAAAGGCCGGGGCAATCCTCGTTCGCCAGTGTGGGACGAAATTCTTCCCGGGCTCAAACGTGGGGATGGGCAAGGACTACACATTGTTCGCTACAACGGATGGCCATGTGCGTTTCCAGGGCAGAAAAATTCACGTCGTCTGATTAGCAAAAATAAATCACAGATATAGGGAATGGTAGCAAATGCCATCCCTGTTTTATCACCCGTATTTCGCTGCTAATCGTGCTTATCTTGCAAATAAGAAATATATTGCCTCTGATATTTGTTGCTTTCGCAATATACTTTACTGTGGTTCCAAGTAGATGGCTCGATTGGCTTTATATAACTCCAGATTGGAACGGATATTTTCAGCAACTTCCTTTTCGCCTGACGAAATGGCTAATCTGAGTGCTTTTTGACCGGTGGCAACCGCCTCGGGAAATCTTCCGGCCGCAGCGTAAGCTGCCGCCAAAGTGTCTAGCGTCGAAGCATTTTTATAATCAACAAGTTTGCACGCTCGTTCGGCAAGAATGACCGCTTCGTCGGCATTACGAATTGTTTCGTTTGCGCTTGTTGCCAGTATCCAGGCCAGATTGTTAAGTAGCGAAGGGCTGTCCCCCTTTATCTGAAATGCCCTGCGATAATGTTCAACCGCTTCGCTGGTTTTGCCTTGGCGAGTCAGGATGTCCCCAAGTTTTCTTTGCCCCTCTGCAAGATTTGGGTCAAGTTGAACCGCCAGCTCGTATTCCTTGTAGGCCCCGATGATGTCTTCCTGCGCAAGCAGTGCATCGGCAAGACCTTCGTGTCCCTTCGCCCAGCCGGGCCGCAGCCGTACCGCCTCCTTATAATGGGCAACCGCCTTATCTGTTTGTCCCAGCCCCAGAAAAGTGGCTGCCAAATTGTTGTGTGTTTCCGAAGAGTCGCTGTTGAGCTGAAGGGCCTTGAGATAATTGGTAATTGCGTTGCTGTTCAGCCCCTGCATCTGACAGTAGTTTGCCACGCCATAATACAGTTCGGCCTCGTAATTGAGTTTCTCAAGACAAAAAGGTCCGCCAATCGTGGATAGAGCTGTGATTGCCGCAGCGGATAGAATTATAAATACCAAATGGCGATATTTTTTTGAGCGAATTGCCCGGATTATTACTAAACAGCCCGCGCCTGCCAGGACACACATAGCCGGGACTATCGGCATTCGATAACGGTCGTTGACATGAACCAGAATGATAGAGAGCGAATAGATAACCAGGGAAAGCAGTATCAGAACTGCCTGTCGATTCCGGCAGAAGATAAGCCCAATCACAGCCAGGGGCAAAACTACGCCAAACGGAAAACCAAATGGACCGATTTTCCACAACAAAAGACTGAGAATGAAAGACCACTGACGATATAAATAGATTTTGTAAGTGTTCGGGATTTCCCTGGAGTTTACAAACTGCAGCGCCTTGTAAGCCAGACCTTTAACAAAACTCAGCGGTTGAGCAAGGGCATACGAAACAACCTTGTCGTAGAAGAATTTTTGCTGTCCTCGAATGTCTTCTATACCCTGCTGTTTGGGAAGATTCATAATAGCCGAGTAGTCCGGGCCGGGCCTGGCGGTCAGCGTAGCGCACGTGTCAGGATTATTTCCCAGATACAGGTTGAGAGAACCGTTGGACGGCTGAATGCTAAAGACGCCTGTGACTCGATAGTTTTGAATTGCTACGGGCAATGTTACAGCGAGCAGCCCTGTTAAGACAGATAGCGCCGCACCGGCGATGAACCGCCGCTGGGAATTATCCCGCCGCAACACCACGAACAGCCATATACCACCTGCCAGCAGAAAAGGCAGGAAAGTAACACGTGTAACAGCGCTTAGGCCTCCACATAAACCGAGCGCGAAATAAAACCACCGGCTCTTGCGGCTTTCGGCCTTAAGGAAGAGCAGCACCAGAGTGGCTGACCAGAATACGGCCCAGCCGGTGGCCAGCAACTCGGCATCATAAAAAATCAGCGGCCCGTAAAATGCTGCAATAACTCCGGCGAAGACCCCGGCAGGGTGACTGAAAGCTCTTCGGCCAATCTGATAAACCAGCACGCAGGTAAATGAGCCAAGCACTATTTGGACGATTTTGGCAAAGAGGATTGATGAGCCGCTCACTGCGTAAACGATTGCCAGGAAAAACGGATAGAAAAAACCTCGCCAGAAGAATTCCTTCGGCATCAGGTGCTTCTCAGCCAGCCCTCGGCCAAGCTGGTCATAGCCTTGTGCGTCTACGATAGGGGCATCGAAGGTCGGATTGTCGGAGCTTTCGTAGAGGTATAAAAGGCGTATAGAAAGAGCCACTAAAAAAATAAGCAGGGATACATAAAAAATGTGATGCGGCAGTGGTTGTGCGTTCTTGGACTTGGTTGATTCTTTATGGTTCGGATATGTATCGTTGTGTTTTACTATGTGTCTGCTTTTTCTGCTGTCTTTTTTACCTTGCAGTGGTTCAGCCATAACGGTAGTCTACCCCTTAAATAGCAAATATAAAATAGAAAATAATAAATGGAAGATGTTTATCGACAAGGCAAAAATCTGGGTAAAAGCAGGAGACGGCGGCAACGGCTGCGTAAGCTTCCGCAGGGAAAAATACATCCCCAAAGGCGGCCCCGACGGCGGCGACGGAGGAAAAGGAGGAAGCGTCTATTTCCATGCGGTCGAAGACATCGATACCTTAATGGATTTCGCAGGCAAGCATCACTGGCACGCCCAGAACGGTCGGCCCGGTTCAGGAAATAACAAGCACGGTGCAAATGGCCAAGACTTGATAATCCTTGTTCCCTTAGGCACCCTCATTTATGACGCCGACCTTGAACTGCTGCTTAAAGACCTTAACAAGGTCGGAATGAAAGCTCGCGTCTGTCTCGGCGGCAGGGGCGGAAAAGGCAATAAGGCCTTCGCCACTTCCACCAACCAAACCCCAAGATACGCCGAACCAGGTAAAAAAGGTCAGGAAAGGAATCTCCGGCTCGAATTGAAACTCATCGCCGATGTGGGGATTGTGGGTTTGCCTAACGCCGGAAAAAGCACTCTTATTTCGCATTGCTCTGCTGCAAGGCCGAAAATCGCTGATTATCCATTCACCACCCTTGAGCCGGTGCTTGGTATCGTTGAGCTAAGCGACTACCGCCGGTTCGTTTTAGCTGACATCCCGGGACTGATTGAAGGCTCCCATAAAGGGGCTGGCCTCGGCATTGAATTCTTAAAACACATTGAAAGAACTCGAATAATTGTCCATATCCTTGATATAATGCCGACAGACGGCTCGGAACCGGCGAAAAACTACAAGACTATTCGCAAAGAGCTGAAACTTTACAGCAAGGCACTGGCCGAAAAACAGGAAATTATTGTCGCTAATAAAATTGACCTCGACGCCGAGGGCAAAAAAGTAAAAGAGCTTAAAAAAAAGATAAGAAAAAAAATATATCCAATCTCAGCAGTTACCGGCAATGGAGTAAAAGAATTGACTGAACTATTGTGGAAAAAGATTAAAGAAACTAAATACACATCAGAAAAATAAATTATGAACATAATCGCGATAGATATCGGCAATACTAATATCGCAATCGGCCTCTACCTCAAGGACGAGGAGCAGTTTATTAAATCTATCCCGGGCCAATCACACAAAGAGTTGGAAAACACTCTTACCTCGGCTTGGGAGAAAATCCCTGTTGTCAAAAGCTCCAGAGAAAAAAAACGCAATGGCGTAATTGTTGTTAGTAGCGTAAGACCTGCTTGGACAAAGCTCATCGGTCAAATAGTCAAAGATAATCTCGGCGAAAAAATACTCATCATAGGCAAAGACATCCCTTTGCCGATGACCCTTTGGGTCGATGAGCCGGATAAAGTCGGCACTGACAGAATCGTGGCTGCCGCAGCCGCCTACACCGTGGTCGAGGATGCAGTAGCTGTTGCCGACTTCGGCACCGCCGTTACCATCGACCTTGTTGATGATAAAGGTGTTTTTCTCGGCGGCGTTATCCTTCCTGGTTTTGAACTCAGCGCAAAGGCCTTGAATGAAAATACCACTCAACTGCCAAAAATAAATGTCGAAAGGCCAACAGCCCCTTATGGCAAAAATACAACTGAGGCCATAAACTGCGGATTGTATTTTTCTGCTGTTGCGACGCTGCAGGAGGTAATCAGGCGTTACGCCGAGAAAATCGGAAAATGGCCGCACACAGTGCTTACCGGCTCCGCCGCCAGAGCAATAAAGGACGACTGCGAGTTTATCGATTCCTGGGTGCCGAACCTCGTTGTCAAAGGCATCGTTTTGGCATATCGTAAATATATCAAAGAAAAAGAGTAATACCGCCTCTCTTATGAGCGCATTTGCTGCAGTAACAACCGGTAAAGGAACTGGTGCAATAGCTGTTATCCAGGTCTTTGGTGATTCAGCCGAGACTATCTTAACAAAGATATTCAGCCCCATTGGGAAAAAGCCAGCGGTTTTTAAGCCCGGCAAAATCCTACTTGGCACAATCGGCGATGGTACAGAAGCTATCGACCAGGTTACGATTGGCTGTGAATGTTCCGGCGGTTTTGCCATAAGCTGCCACGGCAATCCGCTCATTGTTGCTGATATAATGCGATTGCTGCAGACCAATGGGGCCACACTGCTGACCGCAGAAGAGCTTCTAACTAAAATTTTTTCCATCGAAAAACCTACCAATATAATTGCACTCGAAGCCAAGCTAACCCAGATGCAGGCCAGAACCATTCAAGGCACCAAAATAATTGTTAACCAGGTTGATGCAGGCTTGACCAAAAAGGTAGAGGAATGGCTGCAGGATACAATATCACTTGAGAAAATCCAAGCCGACGGCGAGCAGATACTAAAGAACAGCGAAGCTGCAAAACCGGTTATCTTTGGCTGCATGATTATCCTGTCGGGCCCGCCAAACACTGGCAAAAGCACGCTGCTCAACTTCCTCGCCGGCAGACAAAAAGCAATTGTTACCGATATTGCTGGCACGACCCGTGACTGGGTCAGTGCCCAGTGCCGAATCGGCCCGCTTTCCGTCGAATTAATTGATACCGCTGGATTAGATGAAAAACTCACACATACTTCTGAAGATACTGTTGAAAAAGCATCTCAGCAAAAAGCTGTTGAGCTTTTGGATAAAGCTGATTTGGTTTTACTTGTCCTGGAGAGTAACCAGTCTGCCGATCAGCTTAACGAGGAAATATTGAAAAGAATCGCAGGTAAAAAAATCATCACCGTCTTAAATAAATCTGATTTACCCGCAAAATTTGATACAAGCAGATTACCCGAAAACCTGGCAAACACAGTGCAGATAAGCGCAAAATTCGGTACCGGAATCGAAAATCTTCTCGGAAAAATACAGCAAACCTGCAGATGTCTGGACTTCGATTTGAAAACCACCGTCTGTTTCACCCCTCGGCAGGAAAACCTCCTAAAAAAACTGCAAAAAGCCAAATCCAAACAGCAGGCAGTTTCAGTTATAACAGAGTTGTTAAACGCCCCGCTTAGTGTATAATCTGCTTCTATGACCGCAGAGACTGAAAAACTAACCCCGGCGATGAGGCAGTTTGCACGGTTCAAGCAGAAATACCCTGACTGCATACTTTTTTTCCGTATGGGTGATTTCTACGAGACCTTCTACGAAGATGCCAAAATCTGCTCTCGCGTCTGCGGCCTAGTGCTGACCAGCCGGAGCAAAGGCGACAACCCTGTCCCTTTGGCCGGCGTGCCGTACCACGCTGTCGAAGGATACCTGAAAAAGATGCTGCAGGCTGGCTACAAAGTCGCGGTCTGCGAGCAGGTCGAGGACCCCAAACTCGCAAAAGGCGTCGTCAAACGTGACATCATTCGAATTGTGACCCCCGGCACGCTCACCGACGATTGTCTCCTGGACGCCAAAGAGGATAATTTTCTCTGTGCGGTAAATCTCACAGCGAATTCGAAGGTGGCCGTGAGCTGGGTCGATATCTCCACCGGCCATTTCTTCGCCCAGGAGATACTCGAAAAAAATTTGCTCGATGAATTGTTGCGTCTCTCTCCCGCCGAGTGTCTGCTGCCCGATCGCCGGGGCGAATTGTTCGAAGCCGAAACAAGAAGGCTCGCCCAGGACATCGCTCGTCTTACCGGTGCTATCGTGACCGAGCGTCCCGCCTGGTATTTCGACCCCTATCAGGGACAGAAACGGCTCCTGAAACACTTCGGCACCGCCACGCTCGAAGGTTTTGGCATCAGCGATAGTGACGGCTCCCTGATACCAGCCGCCGGCGCCGTTATCGAATATCTTAACGAAACGCAAAAGACCACTCTCAGCCACATTCAGAGTCTGAAGAAAATCGACCGCAAAAATTTCCTGCAAATCGACCAGACTTCTCTGGCAAGTCTCGAAATCCTGCGGACCATTCGCACCGAAAGTAAAAAAGGCTCGCTCCTGGACTGCCTCGATGAGACATTGACTCCGATGGGCGGCAGAATGTTCAAAAGTTGGCTGTGTATGCCGCTGGCCGACCTCGGCGCAATAGAGCTTCGTCAGGACACCATCGAAGAAATGATAAATTCCGGCTCTAAATTAGCTGACATTCGCAAACTGCTTGCCGACATTGCTGATACCGAGAGAATCGCCTCTCGCATCAGTACTCACCGTGCAGCTCCTCGGGATTTTGTTGCCCTCGAAGCCACATTAAGACAGGTCCCGCTGCTGCGGCAGCTTCTGGGGCAGTTCACCGCCGACCTGGCTTTACAGTTGGCTCAGAAGTGCGATAGTATGGATACCCTTGCCGATTTACTCGCCTCCGCTATCGAGCCGCAGTGTCCAACGCACCTTCGCGACGGCGGTGTGATAAAAAAAGGATTCAGCGAAGAGCTCGACCGCCTTCGCTCAATCTCCAAAGACGGACAAAGCTGGCTGCGAAACTATCAAAAGCAGCAGTCCCAGCGCACCGGCATAAACAATCTGAAAGTCGGCTACAATAAAGTCTTTGGTTACTACATTGAAATACCTCACTCTGTAGCAGGTAAAGTCCCCCATGACTACGTTAGAAAGCAGACAATAAAAAACGCAGAACGCTACATCAGCGACCAATTAAAAGAATACGAAACGCAGGCCCTAAGTGCCGACGAAAAAGCATTGGAGTTGGAGCTCCAATTGTTCGAGCAAATTCGCACGCAGGCCGCTCAATACATAAACCGATTGCAAAACCTTGCGGATGTCATCGCGCAATGTGATTGCTTGTCGGCCCTTGCTTACCTTGCCGGCCACCGAAACTACATCCGACCGAAAATAACTAACGGCGGCGAGCTGATTATAAACGAAGGAAAGCACCCCGTCCTCGCCGAAACACTCGGCGCCGAGTTCGTGCCGAATGATATCGCCCTTGGCGAAGAAGCTGGGGATGTACTTGTCATCACAGGCCCGAATATGTCCGGCAAAAGCACCTACATAAGGCAAACCGCTCTGCTGGTTATTATGGCTCAGGCCGGTTCCTTCATCCCCGCCAAAGACGCCCAGCTTGGATCGGTCGATAGAATCTTCACCCGCGTAGGTGCTTCTGATGAGCTTGTCCGCGGCCAATCAACCTTTATGGTCGAAATGACCGAGACCGCAAACATCATCAACAACGCCACCGAAAAATCCCTCGTAATCCTTGACGAAGTCGGTCGCGGAACCAGTACCTACGATGGCCTCGCCCTCGCCTGGGCGATTACCGAGCATATCGCAAACAGAATAAAATGCCGAACGCTCTTTGCCACTCACTACCACGAATTGACTGAATTGGCGGAACTGTTCACCAACGTCAAAAATTGTAACGTCGCCGTCCGCGAATGGGCCGACGAGGTTGTCTTCCTGCATAAAATCCTCCCCGGCGGGACGGATAAGTCCTACGGCATCCACGTAGCAAAGTTAGCAGGCGTCCCGAAACCAATCGTTGAACGAAGCAAAGAAATCCTCGAAGAGCTTGAAAATACCTTTGCTAAAGAAGCTACAAGTCAGCACCTCGCTAAGCATAAAACAAAACAGCCGCCGCAGGATATACTCTTCGTCCAAAAGCATAAATCCGTCCTCGACAAACTCTCAACGACGGATGTCAATAATCTCACTCCTATCGAAGCGATAAACCTGCTAAGTCAGATAAAAAAGGAAATCGATGGAACGTAGGACAAAAGCTTCGGCAAAACAAACAAAGCTGTCCAATAAGCAATTATGCGATATGGCAAAATGCAAATCCGGCGTATCAGACGCCCGCATAATCTCTCCGTCGGAGGTTGTAACTGCCGGCTGGGTTCGGCTGAAGTGTCAGTTCGGTTGCGATGGCTTCGGTCAGTGCCTCGTCTGCCCACCGTTTACGCCGACGTCGGAGGAGATGCGCGATGTCCTCGATGATTACCATCGAGCGGTATTGCTCCATTGCAGGCCGGATGCCGATGTAAAAGCAATCGCCGCCGAGTTGGAGCGAGAGATTTTTCTCGCCGGCTTCTGGAAGGCCCTCGGCCTCGGTGCAGGCCCTTGTTATTTTTGCAGGACCTGTCCCGTTGAACAAAAGCAGTGCCGCCACGCCGACCGTGCGCGTCCATCGATGGAGGCCTGTGGTATCGATGTCTTCTCTACTGTTAAAAAATTTGGTTTCCCCATCGAAGTTGTCCGAACTACCCGCCAATGCCCTAACTATTATGGCCTTATTCTGGTTGATTGATGCGGGGCAAATTTACGTCAAATATATTGACAGAAACTAATAAGGCCGGTACCCTGTAGTTATGCCTGAACATAAACAAGATACCTTAGCTAATTTTCTCGCCTCCGCCCTTGATATGGAGGCCTGAGAATCCAAAAGGCCATCGAGCAATACTGTACCGAACACAATATGTCAGACCAGCTTAGTGGTTACAAGTGTCAGTTCAATCTCATCGAAGACCCGAGCATAAACGCTTGGTGTATGCCCGGCGGAAAAGTGGTCGTCTACACCGGAATACTACTCGTCACCCAAAACGGATTCGGCCCGCTCATTTTCCTGGGGAGAATACTTCGGAATCAATTTAACCGCCTCTTTATAAAGGGCATCGGCATCTGCCAGCCTTAGCGTATTACCGCCGGCAGCGCGAGCCTTATCAATTACCTTTTTTGCAAAAGGTTTGACCCCTGCAGCCCGGGCGGAATTCTGCTCACGCCACAAGATCGTGTTGTTCACATCCTCCGGCAGCATCGGCGTGCCAAACCACATCATAGCCTTGTGTAAATTAATGTGACCAGGAACAATAGCAATCACTTTGCCGGAGGGGTAACCAACATTTACACGTATGGCTGTGGTGTTACCGACAAATAGAACAGGTTCGGCAACCTGACGTGGATAAACGAGATCAGAATTCACATCCAGAACAAGCAGATAGCCTATGCGGGCCAGCGGCTTATCCTTGTGGTAGTCATTCGTAAGTGCTTTATCCAGCCTAAAGGCACGTGCATAGACCACACCATCTACAGCCGCTGGCGTTTCTGGTATGGCCGGTGCCGCTGCGTTCACAACCGGCATGACCAGCAATACAACAATTATGCTTAATAATACTTCCTTTATTTTCATCATGTTATTACTCCTCAATTTATATGAGTAATTAAATCGTAACCCAATTTAGTCAACGGTGACTTCCACATCATCTAACCCGATGCGTCCGATCACTGGCCAAGTGTTCGATTCCCAAAAAAAGAACTCGACTGTCGTGATGTTGGTCAAATCTAGGCCTGAACCATTGGTCAGGAAGTCTGTCAGGCGTATGCGAATGGTCTCGAACTCATTTTGCCATCCAACACCACTGCCGGAGCCGCTTCGCTGGAAAGGTTCTTCAATGCCACCACCGTAAATTGACAAGTTGATTAATTTTCTATTCCCATCCCCGTCGACCAGACCGACGTACCAGAACAGATCTTCCAATTCTAATATAGTTAACGGATGACGGGTCTGCTGGCAAGCCCTGAAGGACAGATAGGTCTTGTTCGAGAAATCCCGCTCTCCTTGCACCACCTCAAATTTCATAAAGTTACCCATATTAGCCCCAACGCTAAAAACTTGGCCGCGGGTCAGGTCATTCGTTCGAGCGCGGGTCATGCCGTTCATAGGATCAGTAGTCGTCCAGGTGAAAGTACCATCGGCATCGTTCAGCAATCCCTCAGCAATACTATACACATCGGTGCTAACAGCACCGCCCGAGCTGCTCACGTAGAACGATGGCTCTGATTGATAGTCATCAATGACAAACTTACCGGTGTCCGGACCTTCTTTGTACTCACTGACCACGGTGGTAGTCCCAGCGACACTAATGGGTTTGAAGCGCTCCCACTGCCTCCATAGGAAGTCTTTGCCTGGGATATCTCCCTCGACATAATGCTTGACCATCGGTAGGATGACACCCTTGGCGACGCGCTGAGCTTCAGCCCGACCAATTTTTTCGCTCGGAGGCCCTTGATAGTCCTCAAAGCCACAGCAGTTGAAGACGTTATGGTCGGCACCGTGGACATAGCTTGAATGCCGAAAACCTTTCGCCCGCTCGTAAACATTGAATGAGTCAGCAATATCATTGTTCGGCACACCGCTAACATCGCCGTCAGCTGAGCCGTAGATCAGGTGATAGGGCACATCATGGGGATCGGCACTATCGCGCCCTAAGAAGTCCGTGGGGGCAATGCTGACAACCAGAACAATATCATTCATATCGTAGTAAGATGGAGTATAGGCCCCATCGAATAGACGATCATAGGCCCGAGCCACACCTTCACCGCCGCGGCTGTGACCAATCCATACGATGCGGCTGGAATCGATGTGTCCATCCAGGACACCGCCTGCGATGGTCGCCTGTTGGCCAATGATGGCATCGGTATGCTCTAAAGTTGTCGTCGAAGCGGTCTCAATTCCCGGCACCGTGTTGTTCTGGTGGCTCATTACGATATATCCATGAGACGCCAAGTGTTGCTGCAGGTAGTCATACCAGGTGTAGTAGTGCCCATTACCATGACTTATCACAACCAATGGCAACTGGCCAAACGAATCAATGTCAGTAGGATAGACCGTCCGCTCATAAGTGAAGCCGGAAGTGACCCCACTAACGGAGTAAGTAATGGTTGTCGTGGCCAACGGGCCAAGCTCGACAGTATCCTTGACTACATAGAAGCCGGCCTCACTGCCGCCACCATCGATGAAGTCGACCGAACTGAGCATGCCGTTGCGATCGACATCAATGATGACATCATACGGCACGCTGATGCCAATACCGGCATCGCTGTCCAGCTCATAACCTGTAGCAACTGTAACTCGATTACTCTGGATTTTGTCATTCGCGAAGGTGAACGTTTCTTTACCGGTGCCCGCATCCACGAGCAAATCACCGAGCGACCATGACGCTTTAGCATTGACCACATAGATGTCGGCCGTTACACCGCTGATGCTGGGAAAGCGCGTCGGATCAATGGCGACCTCGACAGGTGAATCTTCATTAAACGCACGGACATACTCGAAATAGGGATAGCCTTGAAGTGAATTGCCGGCTAACTCAGTGGATGTTTGAGCTAACGTCGGCGTAGAAATAATACCGATCCCCGCAATGAAGAAAATAGCGATTACAAGACTATGCAATGTTCTCATAGTTAACCTCCTGCCTATTGATTTTGTTCTAAAACGGTACTCTTACACCCTTTGACACTGTTTTTGAGGCACTCTTGTACAATTAAAGTTCGCTAATACCAAAATTTCATCTCAATGTCAACAATTTTCTTGCAGATAATGTCCGTATCCCAAAGTCGGTGCCGCTCCGCCTGAGTTTATGAGTACCCACCCTGCCGATTCGACCAGAATCCGCAACATCAAAGCTTTAACCCCCGAAGCGATGAGGTATTACAAAAAGCCGTGAACCTGTGGAACTGAATAAAAAGGAAATTGACAAAAACGGATGAGGGCATTATTCTGCAATTATGGCTGAACATAAACAAGATACCTTAGCTAATTTTCTCGCCTCCGCCCTTGATATGGAAGACGAAATCAGTAGCAGCATCTACAAAGACTACGTCAGAGCGGAGAACTGGCCGAAGAACCTCAAACCGGAAGCTTTCCAGAGCATAAGGCAATATCTGGACGTCCTTATAGAAGATACGCAAAGACACAGAAAGATAATCGCAGAGCTTATTAAGCAATATGGCCAAGATAAGAAACCGGAATAAAGAGAAAATCATCGACGAGTTCGAAATGATGAAGGACTTCGAGCTGACCGTCAGGGATCTCTACGTCAGGATTGTCAACTCGCCTGATGTAAAAGACCGGAAGATTAAAGACACCTTCGTGAAAATAGCTGCGGATGAGCAGCGCCACGCCGACATCGTCCAGAAAATCATCAATATTGCCGCAAACGCCCTGTAATTTTCAAACCGTGTAGTTAACATACCTTGCATTATTTCCGCATGCTTGGCAGTCAGTAAAAGCAATGCCGGTCTTAAAGGTTTTTTGCGGCGGATGAGCCGGCGATGGCGCCGGTTGACCAGCAGATTTGGAGACTGTAGCCGCCGCAGGGGCCATCGACATCGATAACTTCGCCGGCGAAAAAAAGATGAGGACAAATCTTGGACTCCATTGTCTTGGGTTCGATTTCGGCGGTACTTACGCCGCCGCGTGTAACTATCGCCTCTGCAATCGGCCGGGTGTTTATTATTGAAATCGGCAGGGCCTTTAGGTTGCTGATTAACTTTTTCCGCACATCTTTTTTAAGCTGATTTGCCTCTATATCGTTACAGCCAACTAAGTTACATAAAACCTCCGCAAGCCGTCTCGGTACAAATTCCATTAAAATGTTAACCATTTTCTTTTTTGGATTTTCCGCTGTGAGCGATGTAAGCTGTGTCCCCAGTTCGACTTCTGTAACTTGCGGAGTCAGGTCTATTGCTATTTCGAGCGGTTTTCCAAAAGCCGGCAAATGGTCGGTCAGGTGCCGGCTCATATCCCACGCCGCAAGGCCGCCTATGCCGTCGTCGGTAAAAACAAGTGCCCCGGCGGTGGTAATTTTCTTGTTATTGATGCGTGCAGAAGCTTTTACGTTTTCGACAGCGGTTCCTGCAAGCTCTCCGGGCCAACTTTCGCGTGTTACCAATGGTACCAGCGAAGCTTTTGGTTTGGCGATTGTATGTCCCAGCTCCCTGGCAAATCTGTAACCATCGCCGGTTGAACCGGTCTGTGGGAAAGACAATCCGCCGGTTGCGATAATAACTTTCTCAGTAAAAAAACTACCGCTGCCTGTATGGATTACAAAAGAATTCCCCTTTCGCACTATGTTTTTGACGGGTTTATCGAAATAGAATCGCACATTAAGTTCTTTTGCGCGCTTTATTAAACAATCCCGGACATCAATTGCGCGGTCGGAAGCAGGAAAGACACAGCCATCGGGCTCGACTACGCTTTCCAAACCCAATTCGTGGAAGAACAGCCGAGTCTGTTCGGGCGGGAATTTATGCAAACAGTAACTGAGGAATCTGCCTTTTGGGCCGAAGGAGCGGACAATTTCATCGGGGGAGGCCAGATGGGTAAGATTGCACCTTCCGCCGCCGGTCAGGAAGAGTTTTCTGCCTGCGGTGGTATTGGTTTCGAACACGGCGGTTTCAGCCCCCGCTGCTTTCTTGCGAAAGCAAGAAGCGGGAGCGAGCGCACAATGGATAGAAGCCATCAGGCCAGCAGGGCCTGCTCCTATTATGCAAACTTTCGTTCGTTCCAAACTAAATCTCCTCAAGCTATCACCTTGCCGGTGACGGGTAAACATAGACAAGGACGGATTTTACATATATAATAGCCGCTAACAGATTTTTTGGAGAGCAAAATATGGCTAAAATCACCAAACTCGATGATGTAGTATCATTGTGCAAACGGCGGGGTTTTATATTTCAATCCAGCGAGATCTACGGTGGGCTGGCAAGCTGCTATGACTACGGCCCGTTAGGCGTTGAGCTAAAAAATAATGTCAAGAAGGCATGGTGGAAATCAGTCGTGCAGATGCGTGACGACGTGGTTGGGCTGGACTGCAGTGTTTTGATGCACCCATTGGTTTGGAAGGCGTCCGGCCACGCCGACAAATTCGCTGATTTGATAGCGGAATGCAAAAAGTGCAATGTTAGAACCCGCGTGGACCATCTTAAAGAGAAGGTTGTAGAGCAAGCGGAGGAGCATACCGAGCATATCGCAATCGATGCGGCAATGGCGGGGGTTGGGGATTTAAGCAAGAAGGTATGTCCGAATTGCGGGGCGGTCGGACAATTTACCGAGCCGATGCTGTTTAAGCTGATGTTTGAGACGCAAATGGGGGCCAATATTGACGATTCGATGACGATGCAGCTTCGCCCGGAGACTGCGCAGGGAATCTTTGTTAATTTCAGGAACGTTCTCGATACTACTCGCGTCAAGATTCCTTTTGGAATCGCCCAAATCGGCAAGAGTTTCCGCAACGAGGTAACAACCAAGGCGTTTATCTTCCGTACGCGCGAATTCGAGCAGGCAGAGCTTGAGTTTTTCTGCGAGCCGGGCACCGACGAGAAGTGGTATGAACACTGGAGGCAGATAAGGTTCGACTGGTATATAAATTTAGGCATAAAGAAAGAGAACCTGCGAATTCGTGAGCACGAGGCCAATGAGCTTGCGCATTATGCCAAGGGGTGCGTTGATGTAGAATATAAGTTTCCGTTCGGTAGCGGGGACTGGCAGGAGCTGGAGGGGATTGCGAACCGCACAGACTACGACCTGCGACAGCATCAGCGGGGGATAAGGACGCTCAATAAATGGTTCGAGAACAACAGGGACTTAACAAATATTAAATTAGCAGGAGAGGCGGAAGATTACCAGTCCGGGCCGCTGTCGTATTTCGATGAAGAGAAGAAACAGCGATATATTCCTTACGTGATTGAACCGAGCGCTGGCATAGACAGAAGCGCTTTGGCCTTTTTAGTTGATGCTTATGACGAAGATGAGGTCCGCGGCGAAAAAAGAAATCTTTTAAGATTTCATCCGGCCCTTGCGCCTATAAAGGTCGGAGTCTTTCCGTTGGTTAAAAAGGACGGTATGCCGGAGATAGCGCGGGGAATATATGATGATTTGAAAAAATATTTCAACTGTTTCTATGATGAGAAAGGCGCGGTCGGCAGACGATACCGTAGACAGGACGAGGCAGGGACGCCATTCTGCGTAACCATCGATGGGCAAACCTTAGAAGACCAAACCGTCACCATCCGCGAGCGGGATTCGATGGAGCAGATAAGGATTTCAACCGACCAGTTGCGTAATCACCTGCGAGAAAAGCTGGAGGTGTGACGAGTGCCCGAACAGGAAGAAAAACAAATAGAAAAGAAAAAAGCCGGGATTGTAAAAAGGATTTTAAAATGGCTTGGTGTGGGACTGCTCACACTTTTGTTAATAGCATCCATTATCTTCCAGGGACCATGGAAAGTTACGGCACTTCTGGGAATTCTTGCAGCAAGCTTTTTTCTTCCTAAACCTTACGGGAAATACTTCTGGCTCTGTGTCGGTGGTGTTGTGATTGCATTGATTATCTGGGTCTTTTTACCGGAGGATAGCGAAGGTTGGCAGCCATACACGTTCGATGAAGAGTTAGCTGTCCTCGAAGCTAAATATGCAGTACCAGATAGAGAGAATGCCGCAATAATCTATAACCAATTGTTGGAAGATTATAACAAAGCTACCTTCGAACCTAATTTTATCGACCCTAATCTTGAAGACTTAATCAGAAAAGAACCGTGGTTAAGTAAAGACCATCCAGAAGTGGCCCTATGGCTTAGGCGACAGGAAGGCACGATAGCAACGCTCATCGAAGTATCCAAAATAGAAGAGTGTCGATTTCCATTTAATGCTGACATTATGAGTTTTGAGGATAAGGTAGACCGATTTGGAGCAATGAGAAGGTGGGCGGTGTTACTTATTTATGCAGCAAATAATGACATCGCTGAGGGGCGAACTGAAGAGGGGCTTGAGAAATACATTGCCGTCCTGCAAATGGGAAAGCATCAGTGCCAGCAACCGGCGATAATCGACTTTCTGGTCGGGATTGCTATAGAGGCGCTCCCAACTAATAGTCTCAAAAGATTCATCGTTACAGGCGATGACACGGAAGAGTATTTAGATCTTATTGAAAAAGCATTGACTGAGATTAAACACGACTGGAGTTATGACTGGCCCAGGATTCTCGATTATGAAAAGCTGTTTGCAAAAAATTCTATCGGAATGTTTTATGCTGTAAGTCCGGAAGGAAAGATAAGATTAAATTGCAGCGTAGCCACAAGGAAGATTATGGCACAACTGCCGGAAGAGATGAAAGACGAATATGTTATAACCTATTGGCGTGAAAGGCTTATAAAAGCATCGACCATATTGTGGTGGTTTTATATGCCCTCTACGCCACAGAAGGCTGGAGAGATTATTGACTCCGAATACAAGAGATTTTATGCGATGGCTGACCCTAATTTCGACTGGCAAAAAGGTGTAGAGAAACCTGCTAAAATGCTTCAACTCAACTACCGGCATTTGGTCGAGCGTATGACTGAAATAGCAGGACCGTCTTATGATGGGGTTCACGATACATATCTTCGAACTGTCTCAAAGCAAAGGGGCACTTTGCTTACAATAGCATTAAGGCGCTACAAGAACAAGACTGGTCACTGGCCGGAGAGTCTTGACCAAATCAAATCATTAGCGGCGAAAGAAATCTTTGTTGACCCAATAAATAGCAGTTCTTTCATCTATAAATTAACGGACGAAAACTTCACGCTATATAGTAAGGGCAAAAATAGTATTGATGAAAATGGCCAATTCGGTTCAACATGGGACCCCAACAGCTACAAAGTGAGGATTGAAGAAGATGACATAGCTATCTGGCCGCCAAGATGCAGGTGACGAATAGCAACAGGGTGTATGTATCCGAATTAAAAAACAGTGCCGGGGATGAGGTTATCTGATAAATGGTCATAGATAAATTAGAAAATTTGGATTTGTATTCGGGGCTTTCGGCGAAAATAAAAAAGGGACTCGAAATCCTGAAGGATAGGAAGCTATCCGCAAAGAAGGACGGGCGGTACGAGGTTGACGGCGACAATATCTACTGCCTTGTCCAGCGATATACGACCAAGCCAATCGAAGAAGGCAGGTTGGAAGCCCACAAAAAGTATATTGATATTCAATTTGCAGCAAGCGGTGAAGAGGTGATAGGGCATTGTTTACTTGGCCAGCTCAATGTCGAGGAGCCATACGATGGAGCCAAAGATGTGGTTTTCTATAAAGTGCCTGAGGAAATAAATACCGTAAAATTGAGCAAGGGAATGTTCTGTATCCTGTTTCCACAGGATGGACATATGCCCGGTTGTCATTTGGCCGGTCCCAGTAAAATTCTAAAGGTCGTTGTAAAAGTAAAGATTGATGAGTGAACAAGGGAAACTAAAAAGTCAGCCTGAGGTCAAGAAAAGACTCCGCCGGGCAGGTCGTATCGCAAGGTTGTTGTGGATTACACTTTTGTCAGTGTTGCTGGCAGTGAGTCTTTTTTTTCAGGTACCGTGGAAGGTAACAACGCTTGTATTCATTTTCCTGTTTGCCGCTACGATTTTGCCGCGCGTTTATAGAAAATGGTTCTGGGCGGCGGTCGGCTGTGTGGCTGCAACAATTGTAATCTGGGTCTTTTTACCGGAGGAAGATGAAGGTTGGCGACCATATACATTCGATAATGAATTGGCCGCCCTTGAAGCAAAACGCGCGATACCCGACGGTGAAAACGCTGCTGTTATCTATAACAAATTATTAGATGAATATGAAACTGATTCATTTTTAGCTGGATTGACAATGAGTGAAGTTGCCAAATTACCTTTGATGGATCCGTGGTCAAGCGATAAGCATCCAGAAATTTCGGCATGGCTGGAAAGGCATCAGGCAACAATAAGCAGACTGCAGAGTGTCTCTCAAATAGCGCGTTGCAAATTTTCAATTGCATCAGACTTTGCAAATCCTGACAGGGTAGATTTCCGGCTATTAATGATGTCAAGATGGGCGAGTCTGCTTGTCACGGCAGCAAATAATGATATGGCAGAAAAACGCATCGAGGAGGGACTTGATAAATATATCACCATGCTTCAAATAGGAAAACATCAAAAGCAGCAATTATCACAGGCTGAGTTTATGGGCGGATCCGGCACAGAGAGGAGCTCAACGAACCAGCTTAAAAGATTTGCTGCTGTCGGCCCTGTCACAGAAGAGCAGCTCGACATTATAGAAAATGCTTTGGCTGAGATTGAGCACAATTGGAGCGATGATTTGTCCAAGATGTTCGATTATGAAAAACTACTGACAAAAAATTTTTGGGGAAAGTATTATGAGGTAAATCCAGGTGGGCAGACGAGGTTTGCCCGCGGTTCAGCCTATACAAAAATGAAACAACTTTCGCAGGATGTCAATGATGAGCCGCTAACGACCTATTGGCATAAAAGTCTTATGAAGGCACGGAGTTTATCGTATTGGTTTTATATGCCCCTTACACCCAATCAGGCCGGTGAAGTGATTGATAAGGCATACAAGAGATTTTATACAATGGCTGAACCAGACTTCAATTGGGCTGGAAAACCGAGGGAAATTTCTATAAACTCAATTAAATTTAACTACAGTTATATGGTAGAAATGCAACTGGATATGCTGGAGCCGATTTATTACAACATCCACAGCGCATATTTTCGAACTATCGCACAGGAAAGAGGTGCTCGGCTCATAGTTGCATTAAGACGTTATAAGAATAAAAATGGGACTTGGCCGATGAATCTTGATGACGTCCGACCGTTAGCTGAGGAAGAAATCTTTGTTGATCCTACAAATGGCAGTTCCTTCATTTATAAGTTAACAGATGAAGGTTTCATACTCTACAGTAAAGGGAAGAACAATATAGACGAAGGCGGTGGGTACAACTCTGACGACTGGACTATCTGGCCGCCCATTGGGTTAAAATACAGGGTCAGGAAGAAAAAAACAGATGTCTGACAGCACGACAGTGTATATAACAGATTTAAAAAAACAGCGTAGGGCGGGAGGTCGTCTTATCCGGCCGACTTTATCAATCACGTTTCAGCGGCAAATTTCTAAAAGTTGTTGTGGAAGTTAGGATTGATGACTGAGCAAGAGCAGCAGAATAGTCAGTCTAAGATTAAGAAAAAGTTCTGTTTCGCAAGCCGTACCATATGGCTGGCGTGGATCAGCGTTCTGTCACTATTGCTGGCGGCGGGTCTTTTTTTACAGGCACCATGGAAAGTAACTGGGCTTGTATTAATTTTTCTATTGGCTGCCACTATTTTGCCGCGAGTGTATAGAAAATGGTTCTGGGTGGGGGTCGGCTGTGCGGCTGTCGCTATCGCAATCTGGGTCTTTTTGCCGGAGGAAACTGAAGGCTGGCGGCCATATACATTTGACAAGGAATTGGCTGGCCTACAAGCGAAGTACGCGATACCGGACGAGAAGGAAAATGCCGCTGTAATTTACAACGAATTATTGCAAAATTATGACCTTAATTCGCTGTGCGGCGATTTGCTGGACAGCGAACTGGCCAAACTGCCTATGCGGGAACCATGGTTGAGCGATGAGCATTCAGAAATTGCAGGGTGGCTGAAAAAACATCAACCGATAATAAATATGCTGTTGAACGCCTCTAAAATAGAACAGTGCCGATTTCCAATTAATCTCGATGCTGCGGGTATTAGCGATATGATATACCGATTGGGGATGATGGGAAGATGGGTATATCTGCTTATTTCGGCGGCAAATAATGATATGGCTGAGGGCCGCATAAATCAAGCCCTTGAAAAATATATCGCCGCACTTCAAATCGTAAAACACCAGTACCAGCAACCCTCACTCGTATACTTTACAATTGGGGCCAGTATAGAGGCGTTCTCAACCGACCAGCTCAACAGGTTCATTGTCACAGGTGAGGCCACAGAAGAACATCTAAACCTTACCGAACAAGCAATAGCTGAAATTAAACACGACTGGAACTCTGACTGGCCTAGGATTCTCGACTACGAAAAGCTGCTGGCCAAAAACTTTTGGGGAACGTTTTATGCAGTAAATCCGGAAGGGAAGATAAGATTAAACCCCGGTGCATTAAAATGGGAGACAAGGACGTTGCTTCCGGAGAGCAAAGAAGACGATTTGGCTAAAACCTATTGGCATAAAAGGCTTATGAAGGCATCAATTATATTACGCTGGTTTTATATGCCTTCTACGCCACAGAAGGCCGGCGAAATCATTGACGCGGCATACGCGAAATATTATCTGACGGCTGAGTCAGACTACAACAGGGGAAAAGGGCCGAGAGAATTTTCTATAACCTCAATCAAATTTAACTACCGTTATATGGTTGGGATGCAGCTTTATATCATGGAGCCATTTTACCGCGGCACCTATCACACATATCTTCAAGCTCTCGCACTACAAAGAGGCAGCAGGTTAATAGTCGCACTGAGGCGTTACAAGAATAAAAACGGTAACTGGCCACAGAGCCTCGATGATATCAAGCCATTAGCCTTGGAGGAAATCTTTGTTGACCCGATAAACGGCAGCTCTTTCATTTATAAATTGACAGATGAAAATTTCACGCTCTATAGCAAGGGTGAAAATGGTATCGACGACAGAGGCTTATACGACGAAGAAACCGGTGCAGATGACCAGTTAATCTGGTCAGGCGAAAGGTTCTGAACCAAAGAAGAGAGAGCAGCAAATGTCTAACAATAAAAATACTTATGTAACAGAGCTGAAGGATAAAACGGGCCAAGAAGTTACACTGGCGGGCTGGTTATATAACAGCCGAGCGAGCGGGAAAATTCAATTTTTAGTAATCCGCGACGGTACCGGCCTATGCCAGTGCATTGCAGAAAAAGGCAAAATATCTGATGAGCTTTTTGAGCAACTCAAGCATCTTGGTCAAGAATCGTCTCTGACTATAACCGGCGTTGTCCGGGCCGATGAAAGAAGTATTGGCGGCTACGAATTAGTCGTAACCGATGCGAAAATTATCTCGTCTACGGCCGATTATCCCATCACGCCGAAATCGCATGGCATCGATTTTCTCCTCAAAAACCGCCACTTACACCTTCGCTCGCAGCGACCGTGGTGCATCGGCGGAGTGCGTCATACGCTGGTTAATGCAATAAGGCAATTTTTTAACGATAATGGTTTTACGCTTATAGATACGCCTATCTTGACGGGCGTTATCGGCGAAGAGGCAAGCAGCTTGTTTGAGGTCGATTATTTCGGAGAATCTGCACACCTGACCCAGACGGGCCAGCTTCATTTGGAATGCGCTGCGATGAGTTTCGGCAAGGTCTATTGCTTCGGGCCGACGTTCAGGGCAGAGAAAAGCAAAACCCGAAGACACCTTACCGAATTCTGGATGGTCGAGCCAGAAGTGGCCTTTATCGACCTTGATGGCCTGCTTGAATTGGCTGAAAATTTTGTGTCTTTCATTGTAAAACAAGTTCTTGAGAAAAATCGGGCGGCGCTGAAAACTCTCGGCGCAGATATTGCTTCACTTGAAAAGATACAACCACCTTTTTATCGCATAACCTACACCGAGGCGGCGGAGATTCTAAAGAGCAAAAAAACGCAGGATTTTCTCGCAGCACAGCTAAATGAATTCAAATCGCAAAAGCAGCAGGTTGAGAAAAAGATAAATGAACTTGAAAACGAGGCAAAAGGACAAATAAAACAGTGGCGGCAGGACAAAATAGCAGCAGAGCTAATTGAACTTCGCAGCGAGCTTGAGGAGATAAATACAAAGATTGAAAACAATACCAAACACGCAAAATTAGCTGCTGAATTTCAATGGGGCAAAGACCTCGGCGGCTCAGACGAAACGATTATTTCGCAAATGCACGATAAGCCGATTTTTGTTACCTGCTATCCCAAAGTAGCAAAGGCGTTTTATATGAAGACCGACAGAGGCAACAACAAGGTTGTTCTGAATTTTGATATGCTTGCACCGGCAGGCTTCGGCGAAATCATCGGCGGCTCAGTCAGAGAGGACGATTACGACCTGCTGGTCGCACGAATCAAAGAACAGGGCCTAAATATCGAAAATTATAGTTGGTATTTGGATTTGCGAAAATACGGCTCGGTGCCACATGGTGGATTTGGTTTAGGCGTCGAACGAACCGTCGCTTGGATTACTGGGGAGAAACACATTCGCCAGTGCATCGCTTTTCCACGTCTTATGGACAAGGTGTATATCTAAGTTCATAGTGACGAATTACTACTCCATCAAAACTTATGGCTGACTGGACGATACAGAAGCTGCTGGGCTGGGTTGCGGAATACCTGAAGAACAAAGGTATTGATTCGCCGCGGTTAAGCGCAGAACTTCTACTCTCCTATGTAGTGGGATTAAAAAGGATTGAATTATATACGCAATTCGACAGAATTGTCACCCAGCAGCAACTGGATAAGTTACACAATCTCGTAGAACGGGCTGGCAAGAAGGAGCCTATTCCGTACATAGTCGGCAAAACTGAATTTTATTCACTGGAGTTGAATGTTACTGCCGATTGTATGATTCCTCGTCTGGAGACAGAACTGCTTGTCGAGCGAGCCATAGAATTTTTGCGAAGCCGAAGCGGCAATCAACTTATTTGTGATTTATGCACCGGCAGCGGCTGCATCGCTGTGGCCATTGCCCGAAATTATCCCGATTGTCAGATAATCGCAACGGACATCTGCGATGCTGCTTTAAACGTGGCCGCCAAAAATATCAAAAAACACAATCTCAAGGATAGAATCAAGCTTTTATGCGGCGATTTATTTGACCCAATTGTGCCGCAACTGGATGTTGAAAAATTTGATTTGATTGTTTGCAATCCTCCTTATGTAAGTGCCGCTGAGTTTGAAAAACTTGATAAAAACGTGAGGGATTATGAGCCTAAGGTTGCGCTGTTTGCAGGAGATGATGGGCTGGATATTTACCGAAGGATTATTGATAAAGTCGGACAATTTCTTAAACCCAACGCAGCGTTGATGCTGGAAGTCGGCTACAATCAAGGGCAGAACGTTAGAGAATTACTTGAGCAGATTAGGATTTTTACTGAAATCACGATTGAAAAGGATTTTCGTGATAATGACCGAATTGCAATTGCGAAAAAGAAATAGAAAAGCCGAAAAATGGTGTTTTTTGCAAAAAGCAGGATTATTTGGTGAGTTTAACTTATTGTCACAGAAGCAGTTATACAAAAAGGCAGATTTTTTTCAAAAAATCTGAAAAAAGTGTTGACAAATAGTAGCGACTCTTATTATTCTATTTCTAAGTGGTGAGTAGCTTCAGCTGTGATGTGCTATGCTGGGGAAATTAAGGAGATGAGAAGGGTAAAGAGCAGGAGGAGTATATGATGAGAAGAGTTCAATTTTTTGTATTAGCATTTCTTTTATTGCTTTTCGGCACAACTTCTTTAGTCAATGCCGGCATTACCGATTGGACCTGTGACGACGACCATGATGGTGTGATAGAGATGACTTATGTGGACCTGATACCGGCCGGTGACGAATATATACTTGATGCCAACTGCACACACGCTATTTGGGATAAGGGGCATATAGAGGGCGATTTCACGGTAGATGGAGACCCCACTGTTCGTATCATCGAGGATGTGCTTAACGGCACAGGCTTTGCATGGACTGACTACCATATTACCATTGGTATGAGCCAGACTTTTTCATTTGTATCTTCAGGTCTCCTTGTGCCAGCTGGTTGGAATGCGAGCATAATTGGCCCGTCACCTGGGCAGATTCCGAATGATGGTGGTCCGGGCTATGTCGGAGCAATCAACTATGTTAATGCTACGGGAGACGCTATTAGCGTTGGTGATATCGGCACTTTCGGTTTCAAAATTTCATTCGATGGGAGCATAGCATATTGCACTGAGCAGGTACCGACACCTGAGCCGGCGACGATTGGTTTGCTGGGGCTTGGAGCATTGGTGCTTCTAAGAAAGAGTAAATAGTATCTGTTAGGTTTACTATATGAAAGGGCTCAGAAAATATCCGAGCCCTTTTTATTTGTTATTAGTCGTCAGTTGCCCAATTAGTAAAGTATCACCGTTTTGACATCATATCCCCGAAGTTTTTCTCGGCCGTGTAGTTCTGATAATTCTATAAGAAAAGATATTGCGGTGATTTGTCCGCCTATTTTTTCAATGAGTTTACAGGCGGCGGCCATTGTTCCGCCGGTCGCTAACAGGTCATCGACCATTAATACCTTCGCGCCTTTTTTTATGGCGTCGCAATGCACCTGCAATGTGTCGGTGCCATATTCCAAATCGTAGGTTATGCTTTCAGTTTTGAACGGCAGTTTGCCTTTTTTGCGTATCGGCACAAAGCCGGCGCTGAGTTTTCTTGCGACAGCTGCTCCGAATATAAAGCCCCTGGCCTCGACAGCGGCAACATACCCAATATCCGCACCTATAAAGCCATCACATAAAGCATCTATCGCTGCTGCAAACGCCTTTGGGTCGGCTAGTAACGGCGTGATGTCGCGAAATAAAATTCCCTTTTTGGGCCAATCGGGTATGCTGCGAATGTAACTTTCGAGATTGCTTCCTTTAGTCGCCATTTATTTTCCATCCATGGTATTGTCACGGGTACTGTTAATCAGGCACCCATTACTGTTCGTTCATATATTCGTAAAGTTTAGTAAGGGCGCTGCGCTGAATCTGGCGGATTCTCTCTCGTGTCAGGCCTACCTTCTTGCCTATCTGTTTTAGTGTCATCGGCTTGCGTCCATCCAGCCCGTAATGCGACCTCAAGACCTCGGCCTCTCTAGGTTCGATTTCATTGAGCAATCCCAAGACCTTTGTCCGTTCTTCATCGGCAACCAAAGTATCCTCCGGCTTGCCAGCATTTTGGTCCTGCAAAGTTTCCTCGAGTATTCGGTTATCGTCCGCATTGTCACCACCGGAGGTATCCCTCACAGAGCTAAGGATTTCGATAATGTGATGTATGATTTTTGCCTTGCGCAGCGGCAGGTGCATTATCTCTGCCATCTCTTCGACATCCAGCGTTCTGCCAAGTCTATTTTGGAGTTCCGCTGTAGTATGCCGCCATTGATTGATGAGTGCAACCATATAAGTGGGAATATGTACCGGCTGAACGTTAGCCAACAATGCACGTTTGATACTCTGCTTTATCCACCAAGCGGCGTAGGTGCTAAAACGGGTTCCATAGTCAGGGTCAAAGTAATCGACAGCTTTTATAAGGCCAAGATTACCCTCCTCAATCAAGTCGCCAAGACTCATTCCCCGACCTACGTATTTTTTTGCGATATTAACGACCAGACGCAGATTGCTTCGCACCAATTGCTCTCTGGCCCGCGGGTCGTTTTCCTCGACGACCAGTTTTCCTAACGAACGTTCCTGCTCGACCGTTAGAAGCGACGCCTCGTCGATCTCCTTCAGGTATTCTTTTATAGTGATGTCAAATGCTATTGTTTGCTCCTCCATCCTGCCTAAAAAGGGCTTTCAACTATAGTTATAAGGTCAAGACCCTACCATTTCTTGCCGCTCAAGGTATCGGTCAAATATATCCATAGGTTTAGCTGGCCCGGCTTCGCCTTCGGCTATGCCGAGGCGAGTTAAATGTGACAAGCCAACATCAGCTCTGTCAATTAATTATCGGGCGTCTGCTCTGCATTATCATCACCGTCCGGATGTTCGTTTTCCTTGCTTTTCGGCTCTGCAGCCTGGCTCACATTAGTATCAGAAAGAGCCGACGAGACATCCGCAGGTGTTGGCTTCTGGATAGGCTCGGACGCCTGTTCTTCAGCAGCCCACTGCACCCTTCGTAAACTCAATCCGATTTTACGCGCCTCAGTATCAACTCTTAGAATCTTAACCTCAATCTCTTCACCCAACTTGACAATATCCTGAGTTTTCTCGATTTTATGGTCGGCAAGTTCAGAAATGTGCAGCAGCCCTTCCAAGTTGGGTTCAAGTTCAACAAATGCGCCAAAATTGGTAAGCTTCGTCACTGTACCTTTAATAATTTGCCCCGGAATATACTTCTCAGGAATCGCATGAGTCCACGGGTCTTCGGTCATCTGCTTTATTCCCAGAGATATTCGCCGTTTTTCCTCATCGACTTCCAGAACAACACATTTTATTTCCTGGCCTTTTTGTAAGGTCTCGCTGGGGTGGCTATACTTCTTTGTCCAACTCATATCCGAAATGTGTATCATCCCATCAATACCCTTTTCTATCTCCACGAATGCACCGAAATTGGTCAGACTGTGTACAACGGCGGTAACAATGGTTCCAGCCGGATATTTCTGTGAAGCAATAGTCCATGGATTGGTTTCGGTCTGCTTCAGCCCCAGTGAGATTTCCTGTTTCTGCTTGTTAACACTTAACACAACTACCTCGATTTCGTCACCCAAATTGAGCATCTCGGAGGGATGATTCAGGCGTTTGGTCCAGCTCATCTCACTAATATGCACTAATCCTTCAATTCCATCTTCAAGCCGGATAAACGCGCCATAATTCATCACATTTACCACTTTTCCCTTTACCTTTGCTCCGATTGGATAGCGCTGCTCAACATCTTCCCAAGGACTAGATGTTTTCTGTTTCAGGCCTAAAGAAATTCTCTCATTTTCCTTATCTACACCAATAACAACGGCTTCGATCTCCTGATCAAGCTGCACCATTTCTGACGGATGTGATATTCTGCCCCAGCTTAAATCAGAAATATGTAGCAGGCCATCCACGCCGCCCAAATCTACGAACACACCGAAATCAGCGATGTTTTTCACCACACCTTTTCGCAATTGACCAACCTCTATCTCCGCCAGAACCTTTTCCTTGCTGCTCTTGCGTTCTTCTTCAATAAGTTTACGTCTTGATACGACGATATTTCGGCCTTCAACATCAATCTTGAGAATCTTGCATTTCACTTCCTTGCCGATGAATCTGCTGATATCACCAGGTTTTCTGATATCAACCTGCGAAGCCGGCAAAAACACAGGTACGCCAATATCGACAAGCAAACCACCTTTGATGCGTCTTATGACCCTACCATCAACAACATCCCCTTCCTTCTTTGTGTCGACGATTACCTCCCAGCCCCTGATGCGGTCGGCTTTGCGTTTTGAGAGCAGGATAAGCCCACCTTCAGAATCTGTATCTTCAAGCAGGACTTCAATCTCTTTGCCCGGCGATATCTCATCAGGACTATCAAATTCACTCGCATCGACAACTCCTTCGCTTTTCAGGCCCACTTCGACAATGACATCATTTCCTATTTGCGATACGATTGTGCCTTTAAGAATAGTCCCAGGCAAACGAGAATCGACCTTTGTCTTGAGGACTTCTTCGAGAAATTGATTTTCCTTGTCACTGAACATTTTACTGACCTGCTGGTCAATAACCTCTTGCGATAAACCTAACTTGTTAGCTATGTTTCTATCTACCATAAATTCGAGTTCTAAGTTTCCTGTCTTTCGGCGTTCCCCTTCTGCCCGCGGCAGAATACCAAGGGCTGCCAATTTACTTAATTTCTTTCAAATTTTCAACAAATTCTGCGATAATCCATTCAGGCGTCGAAGCGCCCGCAGTGACTCCCGCAATTCTAGGCGGGGCCTTTTTTTTGCCAAAACACATATTTCTATCAAATTCATTCCAATTTTGCAAGTGAAACGTTTGGCTATTATATTTTTTGCAAAGCTCCGCCAATCTGCGGGTATTTGCACTTTCCAGGCCTCCGAGCACAAACATTATATCAACCTGCTTGCATAATTGCACGGCTGATTCCTGTCTTTTTATTGCTTCTTTGCAAAGCGTATTGATTACTTTCATCTCGCTAAAGCCGTGCTGGCCAATAGCGCCAAGCATCCTGCTGAGGTGCTCCTGACTTTGTGTGGTCTGGCAGACAATTCCTAATTTGGCATTTAAGGGGAGCTTATGTAAATCTGATTCGTCGGCAAGGACAACGACGCCGGTAGCAGAACCCACAACAGCTTGGACCTCAGGATGGTTTTCATCGCCGATAACCACAACTTTGTAACCATCCTCATTGAGCTCTTTGGCGATTTGCTGAACTCTCTTGACCAATACACAGGTGGCGTCGATGATATCAACACCCTTTTTTTTAAGCTCGGCTATCTGCTTGGGTGCGGCGCCGTGTGAACGGATAATGACTGTGCCCGAAGGGATTTGTTTGACGCTGTCAACGGTTTTCAACCCTGCTTTAGCCAGGCGTTCGACCACGTCTTTGTTGTGAATGATAGGGCCGAGGCTATAGACGTTAGCAGCTTTATTAGCGAGTATTTTTTCAGCGATACTGATGGCGTTTTTGACGCCTGGGCAGAATCCGCAGTTTTCAGCGACTATAACTTTCATAAGTATTCACCTGACCTATCCATAGTTATATGGTTCTTTTCCTTGTTTTATGCAGCAGTCATTCTGCATTTTTCGCAGGGTGTCTGTCAGGAATTCTGCCAGTTTTCTGTCTCCCATTTTTTTGACTTGCTCGGCGGGAATGCACTTTCCGTATTGTATAAAGATGTGTCTGCCTGAGCTAAACAGCTTTTTATGTCTCGGCCAGGCCTCGAAAGCGCCTTCGATAACGACGGGTACGACGGCGGCGCCGCCTCTTCTGCAGAGCAGGCCGAAGCCAGGCTTAAAGGCGGTGATTTTACCGTCGCTGGAGCGGGTAGCTTCCGGGAAAAGGCAGACGCCATTTCCCTGTTTAAGTTTATCGATAATAATTCTCATAGCAGTAAGGTCAGCCTCGCCTCTTTTTACAGGTATGGTATTGACAGAGGCAATCAGCCAGCCGAAGAGTCCGTGAAAGAGTGTATCGCGTGCGAGAAAGTACAAAGGCCTGCTGACAAATATTCCGCACAGGACGGGGTCGAGGAAGCTTTGATGGTTGCAAATAAGTACTAAAGGGCCTTGTTCTGGGACGTTTTCACGGCCTTGTGTGTGCAGCCTGAAGAATGTCTGGCAGAAAATTTTGCAAAACCATCTTGCGATGCGGAACCATATCATTTTCGGCTGCCGTATGGTGCGGCTCTCTATGTACTCTATAAGTTTTTCCACGACCTCTTCTACGGTTAAATTGGTGGTATCGATGACAATAGCGTCGTCGGCGGGTTTCATCGGCCCGACGGTTCTGTTTTGGTCGCTTTTGTCTCTTGCCTCGATGTCTCTTTGTATTTGTTCGATTTCCTCTTTCGTTGTTCGCCCCTCGTCTTTGGCTCTCCTTCTTGCTCGCTCCGACGCCTGTGCGGTGAGGTAAAATTTTATATTGGCGTTCGGGAAGGCCACGGTTCCCTGGTCTCTTCCTTCTGTGATGATTTTGTCTTCTCCGGCTGCGAATTGTCTCTGCATTTCCACCAGCTTTTCTCGTATTTTTGGAGCATCTGCGATATGCTTAGCGTTGGTGGTTACTTCCGGCTGCCGTATTCGCTCTGTAACATCAGTACTATCTATTGAGACCGTCATTTTGGTTTTTTTCGCAACGAATTGAAATTTTATATTATCTAAAACATTAAGCAGCTCATCTTCATTGCTCATATTGATGCCGGCCTGCATTGCCGCCAGCGTAACTGCACGGTACATCGCGCCGGTATCAAGAAAGCTTGCGTCAAGCCTCTCAGCGAGCAGCCTAGCGACGGTGCTTTTGCCGCTTGCTGCGGGGCCGTCGATTGTAACGATTAAATTGGCCATTTTAACTTGGTAACGGTATTGCTATTTTCCGACTTTGATAACGATAATACTCGTATCATCAACCTGGCTGGCAAGTCCGACGAATCGTCTTCTATACCCGAGGATGTTTTTGACCATCTGTCCGGCCCCTAAGGAGACGAACTTTTTCGCGGTTTCGAGCATTCTTTCGCGGCCCCAGAACTGACCGTCGAAGTCGGCGGCATCGATGAGTCCATCGGTATAGAACAGCAGACAATCGCCGTCTTGCAGCCGCAGAGTTTCAATCTCATATTCGGCTTGTGTCTCGACTCCGAGCACAAAACCGCCTTTGTCCAATTCCACAATTTTGTCATCTCTTATCAATACAGCTGGTTCATGTCCGCAGTTGCAGTAGATTAAATTTTTTTCTTTGACGTTGAGGACAGCATAAAAAAGGGCGACAAACTCGCCATCTTTACATTCGCTGCAAGCCATTTTGTTGAGCTTGTTGATGATTGTTACGACGTTGTCTTCGCTGTGTTCAGCATCGACGTAAGCGCGTACGGAACCTCGAAACAAGCTCATCATAATGGCAGCGGGAATTCCTTTGCCTATGACATCGGCGATAGCCACAGCAACGCGGCTGCCGTCGAGCTGGAGGAAATCATAGAAGTCGCCGCCGACATCAAAACAGGGTATGTAGGTAGCTGCTATATCCAGACCCGGTATCGAGGGCGCTTTTTCTGGAATCATCCTGCGCTGGATAACGCCTGCGAGGCGTATCTGCTCCCGCATCTTCTGGCCGTTGATCGCTTCGGCATAAAGCTTGGCGTTGGTTATGGCCACGGCGCACTGCGAAGCAATGGCTCTGGCAAGATTGATATCATCTTCATAAAACTGTCTCGGCTTCGGACTATACAGCCGAAGCACGCCAATCGCCTTACGCCTGAACCGCATAGCAACGGTAAGTTGGCTGACGAGGCCTTCTCGCAACGTCGCCTCTTTATATTTTACTCGGCCATCGACTCGCATATCATCCAGCACCACCGCCTCGCCCGCAAATGCCTGCTTTATCACTGGGTCGTGCTTGGAAACAGGCCCTTTGTTCCGGTATTCCTCGCTCAGTCCGTATGTGCTGCGCATCTTCAGGTCGCCAGCCTCTTCATCCAGCAGCCGAATGGAGCAGGCTTTGACGCCGGCCATAATTTTAACCGCCGCCTTAGCGAGCCTATCCAGAACCTCTTGGAGCGAGAAAGCACCCGCCACAAGGGTGGTGAGCTGATAAATCTGCTCGTCTCTATCAATTTGTTCTTGTGTCTTTTCTGCCATAATCAATAGTTATCACTTTCTGTTTCTATGAACCCAGCGAATTATACTTAAATTATACCTTTTAGTGAACTTTAATCTATTCTGCTATTGTTAGCTTGCGTTAAAAATGATTTTAAGTTAATGTTAAAGGCGCAATGAACCAGACAGCAAAGCATATAATTTTCACCGGCCGGGTTCAGGGCGTAGGCTTCCGCTTTACCGCATTTAACATAGCCAATCGCCACCAACTGACCGGTTTTGTCCGCAATTTACCCGATGGGACCGTTGAGATGTTTGCCCAAGGTCATGCTCAGACAATTGATAATTGCATCCGTGATATAGAAGAAGAGTTTAGCGGATATATCCGAGAAACCGAAGTCGGGGAGACCCCTCCTAATCCTCAATACAAAGACTTCAAAATCACTTTTTAGGGTTGGTACGGGATTTGCTATTACGTAATGTAATACGAAGGTGCTTATTCGTAAACGTATGCGAAATCGAATAAAGGGGATGTGGGGGAAAATTCGATTGACAAAGTATAGGAAAATTGGCATATGCGTTTTTTCATTGTGTGAAAAAGCGCAGGGCATTTGCTACTGCGTAGAAGTAGGGATTCCCCTCTTTATCATAAACTCAACATCTTTATTTGTGTTGCAGTAGCGAATTATAGTATCAGGGTGTTCGTTTTTAAACACTCTAAAAATTTCATCAACGAAACCTTGCCCAACAGTTGTTATATCTTTAAAATCCAAAATTATCTCACGAAATTTTTCAAGGCCAACAAGGATTCTCTTTGCTTGGGACCGGGAGACATAACGCTCCTCTTCGAGTTTACTTAGTGTCACGAAAATGTGAGTTTTGTCAAATTTCTTTATTCCAGAGTCAACAGAGTCTGATTTGGAGTACTCATCAAAGATTTGCTCTGCGCGTCGCTTGCTGTCAAATCTGATTTTCATTGATACATATGTGCCCTCTTCCTGCATATCTTTTCTAGTTTCAAAAAACCAATCGTCTGGTTCATTACATTTATTGTAGCTAAGACCGTTGGCAATGATCCAGAAGACATCAAAACAACGAGAAGTAAAGAAGATTCCTTCACCTGTGTGATTTTTCGGCTCGGTTGTAAATTTTCCTTTTGACAATTGAAGGATACTTTCTCTTTCATCTCCCAAACCAAGGGCTGTTTTAATCTTTTTAAAAATTCCTATTCCATTATCTGTTACTCGAATCGTGACAGTATCTTCATCCCATTCTGTTTGGACAACGACACGGTTGCCTTCTGAATGGTCTATAGCATTGTTGAATATCTCAGTAAAACCATAATTGCAAATGTACGAAACATTTTCATTAAGAGTTGAGAAGTCTTGTTTGAAGTTCTCTTTCCAAATTTCATGTTCATCAACGCCTGGCTGTATTTTAATTTCGATAGTTTTGTTTCTTGAACTGAAAAGGGTATACACCGCCCTTACGGTTGTACCTGTTTTTAGTATCTTTTTATCTTTAGCTAACTTGTTTAAGTGTCGATGAACAGTAGTTCTGCTTACCGCAAATTTTTTGGCGGTGATAGATACAATATCCTTGGGATGTTCAGGAATATTTCCCAGGATAAAACTTCTGATTTGTTCTGCCTGATTTTGCATCACAGTACCCTTTACACGATAAATTGGGTTATAACCACTTTTATGATTATAATTGAACATATCGACGGTTGCAACCACTAAATTTAATAGTTATAACTATTTTTGTGCGGTTTTTGTGATTATATCGAACTCTTGCCTTACTTGTAACCCCCTTTATCTCTACTTGTAACCCCTTCTATCTCTGCTTGTAACCCCCTCTATCTCTGCTTGTAACCCCCTCTCACCCTACCTATACCCCCCTCCCTACATATTATCAGCACCAATACACAAACTAAAGGAAACGGTTGTTGGCATTGCCAACAGTTCCTACCTTCATGTAGATGCGATGTAGAGAGCAATAAGGACTAATCCTGCCCACCTTTTTTTCTCTTATTTTTTCTGGCGGGTAAAATTTCAATCAAAAGCGCAGGTAGTCGGTAAGCAAAATCGGAAAATTTGAAATTTTTTTTATTCTTTTCACCACAATAACTTAGCTCAAAAACACGAATCTGCCACGCTGCTTTTTTCGCATCAAACGCGCAAGTTTGTCCAACTGTAGAGACAGTAAAAAGATGTCGCTATCTCTGAAAACTGGAGCTTGGTATGGGATTTGACCTATATATTTTTAAAGACCCACAGCTTGAAGCTGATTACGTCGAGTGGCTCGTTGACGAACAATCGGTAGATATTCAGACGCACTTTTCAAAATTGTGGGAATATTACGCAAACCGGATGTTAGAGAACAATTCCAGTGCCTCCGATAGAAAAGTGAGCGAATCGGGACGGTGTTACGTTCAGGCGCAAGAATATGGGCTGCCTCCGAGGATAACAGGGTTCACACACTCGGCAAATGCGGGAATTTTCGGCGGAAGGTCTATCAAAGATGTGCAGCGAAAAGAGGTGGTGATAGAAAACGATATTGCGTGGCGAATAAACGCGGCGGTGGATTTTTTGTTCGGCAAACCAATAAGCTTTGTAAGTCGAGCACCGGACGGCCAAAAACGTGCAGAAATTGAATCCGTATTGAAGGCAGTGTTTGAGGCCAACGGCGCTATCGGCTTTTTTCAGGATATGGCGGTGCTCGGAAGTGTCTACGGTTTTGTCGATTGTATTGTCAGGCCTGGCAGTGAGATTTTAGAGCAATTCACTTCTTCTTCCTCCCAAACTCTCTCGCTTAAAAATGTGCTGCAATTGGCACAAACAATCGGCTTAGAACTTATTGAGGCACCAAGAGCACTGCCTGTTCTGGAAGAAAACGACTATAAAAAAATCAGATATTACATTCAGCATTTCTACCAGAAGAGAAACGCCATCAACAGGAAAAGCTCTTTTCTCGCAAGGCTATTGTTACAAGGCAAACGTAGCAGTGACAGTCGGGAGACGATTGCGGTAACGGAAATTATTTCGGCGACAGGGTGGCAAAGGTATGAAAACAAACAACTTGTAGGAGAGGGCGAATTACCCTGGGAATTTTTGCCGGTGGTGCATATCCAGAACATTGCTCAGCCATATTACTATGAGGGCTTAAGCGATGTTGAACCGCTAATACCACTACAGGATGAGCTTAATACAAGGTTGAGCGACAGGGCAAGCAGGATTACATTCCAGTCATTTAAGATGTATTTAGGCAAAGGGATAGAAGGTTTTGAGGACAGACCCATTTCGCCAGGCAGGATGTGGTACACGGACAATCCGGATGCGACTATCGAAGAATTTGGCGGAGATGCAACAACGCCAAGCGAGGGTCTGCACATTGCCGAAATTAGAGAGGCAATGGACAAAGCCAGCGGGGTGACGCCGGTAGTGGCCGGGGTTTTGAAGAATAAACTCGGCAACCTTACAAGCGCGGTGGCCCTTAGACTAACACTTATGGGGATGCTCTCAAAGAACGAACGAAAGAGATTTACTTACAGCGAAGGACTTAAAAGAATCTGCAAGATGGTTCTGAGTATACTCGACATGGCCAATATTTACGGGACCGACATGGCAGATAGAGAGATAGATATTGTTTTCCCCAACCCGCTACCTGAAGATATGGCGGAAAAGCTAAAGGAGGCAGAGATTAAAAAAGAGTTAGGTGTGCCAATTGAGCAAGTGCTCAAAGAGTTAGGTTATTAAACCATAATGCAGGAGTTAAAATCCAAAATGAGTCAGATTGACGTAGATGAAAATATTTTGTCAGAGACAGAAGCGGAACGTGAGGACACCAATAATAATCTGAAACTTGTTCCCGTAACCGAGTCAATCCGCTATCGAAAGAGGGCACAGAGTGCTGAGAAGAAAATCGAAACTTTGGCTGAGCAATTAGCCCAGGCAAAGTCACAAGCCTCCGAAATGGCCAAGGAATTGAGTAGTATTAGAATGGAACAAAAGCTGACGCACAAACTGGTTGCTGCCGGGGCTATTGACTTAGAAACAGCTGTGTTAATTGCCAAAGCCAAAATAGAAGCTGGGACGGAAGCGGATATAGACGGTGTAATTGAGCAGTTGAAAAAAGAAAAGCAATATTTGTTCCCTGGAACCGGCACTACTGCGACAGTAAAAAAGACCGCAGGAGCTAAAGACCGAATGCAAAACAGCCAGACAATGCTTGAAAGAGCAGCTAAAAAAGCAGCAACAACGGGTAATAGAACAGATTTGCAAGAGTATCTAAAACTGCGAAGAAATTTTGTCTGATTTTAACGAAAACCAGCCCGCCGCCAGCGGGCATAAATAGAAGGAGAAAAACAGATGGCTTTTACAGGAAAAGCAACATATTCAGCGGGCACGACTCTACCGGAACTGGTGGAAGACGTGTCGGATTTGATTGGGATAATTTCGCCTTATGAGACGCCCCTATTGGATGCGCTAGGCGACCCCAGAGAAGAAGCAACAAGTACGCATCATGAGTGGCTCGAGGACGAGCTTTTACCCAATAAGGACATAATTAACGACAGCACCTATACCGATCCGACTTCCGACACCGACTTTGTGGTTGACCACGGCAGCAGATTCCGCGTGGGCGACCAGATTCAGGTTGAAGGGTCAGAGGAATTGATGCTGGTGACGGCTGTCAACAGCAACACGCTGACGGTAGTTCGCGGCTACGCAGATACCACCGCAGAGGCGCTTGCAGACAATAAAGTAATTAACATCCTGGGCAATGCGGCTCTCGAAGGCGGGGACAAACCCGGCAACAGATTCACCACTCGCACCAGATGCGGCAACTATACTCAGATATTCACCGCTGCAGTAGAAGTAAGCGGGACGGATATAGCCGCTAGCCAACTGGGTTTATCTGACGAGATGGACTATCAAAAGCAGGAACGGCTACGGGAGCTATTGCGCGACCTTGAGAATACGGTTATCAACGGCGGCCAACCGGTGAGTAACCCAGAGGGCAGCGGCTCGGTGCGGAGGTCGATGAAAGGCATCATTAAGCATCTGACGACAAATGTTTTCCACATTGGCGACAGCGGCTTCCCAACGGGCACCGACCTTGACGAAGCGAAGATTAACTACGTGCTGCGCAAGATTTGGGAAGGCAGCAACGGCAACGTGGACCTGATTGTGGTCGGGGGTTTTCAGAAGCGAAAGATAAATGCTTTCTGCGCCGACAGTCGGAGCTACGCAGCAAATGATACCACTTTCACCAATATGGTAAGCGTTTATGAAAGTGACTTCGGGGTTTGCAGAATTATTACAACAAGGTGGATACCACAGGATGCGGCACTCCTGTTAGATTCTTCGCGTATCAGTGTGCTGCCTTTGGCAGGGCGGGGTTTTCATTTCAAGCCATTGGCTAGTAGCGGCGACTACGAATGCGGCGAACTAATCGGTGAATATACGCTGGAAGTTAAGAACGAGGCAGCACATGGGCTTATTCGTGATTTGACTGTCAGCTAATAGTAGGGGGACTATCCAGGACGCGACATCATGTGTCTTGGCGGGGGGACCCAAAGACTTTCCACGGTCTTTGGGTACCTAACCCCGCTGGTCATCTGCCTTTGCTTTCGCCGTCGCCAAAAGGCTATGGCGGATAAAAAAGCTACGGCGGACAAAGACGAAAAGGGGGCTACAGAGAATGGTTAATTTTTCGAGAGATGTGGACATTCTGAAGTATGAACCGGTACTGTTTGGAGAATTGCATCTGCCGTGGCAGGTATTAGCAGCAGGGAGCGGCGGGACACTCAGCGGGACGGTATTTACCGCAAATGGTGCAGATTTTGTAAGCGCTCTGGTAGCAACGGGCCAAGTTATATATCTGCAATCTGCAGATGGTTCCCTAGATGGTACGTATGAGATAGTCTCGGTCAATTCGGCAACAGAGCTTACGGTCTCGGTAATCAGAACAGATTCAAACGATGAACCAATAGCCCCACCAGCGGCTACTGATATATCCTACCGCATAAGCACGTTTGGGCCGCAGGCCAGTGAAATTGGTTTTCAACTGACTGAATACTTCGGTATCGGGCCTAGTAATCCTGCAAGTGATGTAGGTGTAGAGGATGTTCTATATATCGATGTGTTAAAGAGGGCATCAGTCTTTGCGGTCATATCAAGCGTTTACGCAATGTTAGCCAGTAAAGATAAAGATGAGAATTACTGGAAGAAGAGCCTACACTACCAAAGGCTTTTTGAGAAGGCAAAAGAGCGATGTCGGCTCAGTATCGATATTGATGATGATGGAGTAGCTGATATCACGAAAACAGGAACGTCCAAAAGGATGGTGCGGGATTAATCTACGAGGAGAGTACAGATGAGTACTACTTTGGATGGACAAATCTTGTTTGATGAGCAGGACCTGAAGATTGAACAGGACAGTATCAGTCGGGATTCAATAGAGAGAACGGTGCCAGGGCTGGATGGCATACTTAGTATTGATATGGGCAGACGCAGCAGGGAAATAAAACAGAGAGGCGTGCTACGGGCGAGAAGCCGATCGCAGATGGATGATAGAATCGGCGCAATACTGGCTTATATAGATGGCGATACACACACATTGATAATCCACAACGGTGGAGAGTTTGATAATGTTCGAATGGATGCTTTTAAGGTAACAGAAGAAAAGACAAGTGGCAGTGGTCTTTGCTGCGATTATGAAATTGTTTATACACAGTTGGCGGTTTAAGAGGTTATGGCACTTACTGGTAACAGCATAGAAAAGGTAAGGGTTTTTGAACTACCCGCCGGCATTTGGGCAGACGGCAGGTTTGCCGGATTGCCGCGGACAGCTTTGGTAAAATGGCATTCCTGCTGGCCCAATATGTTTTACCAGATTTATGTTAACGGCCAATATGCAGGGGCAACGGTTGACAGTCAGCAACGACAAATGGTTGTTCAGATACCTACGTCCTTAGAGACACCGGTTCGAATAGAAGTTTTTGCCGTTGAGGTTGAAGAGGCAAATATAGATTTTAGCAATGAGCTTGACTTGTCAATAGGCCGGAGCGGCAGGGTAAGAATCAGCATGTTGCGCAGCCAAAATTTACCTATCGGCGCAACCGCTCAAATCTACTCTGACGAAGGCAGCGGCGAAATAAATTACGACAATCCGCTCAATGATTCACCGATAAGAGTCTGGCCTGTCTGGCAAGATAAGGTCGGGTTTGGAATGAGCAGATTCGGCGCAAGTGACTTCGGCTATGACTCTGCAGCAGCAGTTGGGTTTGGGAAAGGCAGCTTCGCCAATGGACAGTTCGGCCTTGATACCGATACATTTGAATGGGTGAGCGCACCTATGCAGGCAGGTGTGTATAAATTCGCCCTCAAAATAACCGACGAAGCAGGTAATGAAAACAGCGGCAGTGAGACTATTCAAGTTACAGTGATACCAGTAGCAAGACCCGCCGAACAGGTAAGTATTTCTTCATTCGATAAACAAACGAATCAATTGGTTTTACGTATCTCATAGCAAAAAGTAACAAGGAGAGTATTATGGCTGAAGTGTATCCATCTGACAACATGTTGTTAAATATACAGTCTGACAACGAAACTGGCGTTGAGTATATACCAACTGGAACATCGCCCTATTATCTGCACTTTAGAAAGCTGCTGTACCGACTGATTCTTGCTACAAAGCGGGCAAATGATTTGAGGGTCTACGATGAGGGCGGGTTAGATATCGGCGTAAAAGAGGGCAAGTTCTGGCTTGGAACGGAGCTGATAAGCTATAACGGTTCGTCAGGCAATACGTTGGCTGACGATAAGCAAAATATTTATCTGTATCTGGATTCTTCTGGCACCCTTGTAACCGACGAATACAGTAACTTTCCTGATATGGCAGCTGAACCACATATTCGGCTGGCTATTGTTACTACGTCAAGCGGTGAAAAAACGTCGATAGTCGATTGCCGGGCAGGTCATAATATTGTAGTACCATACGGTGCTGGTGGAGTTAAGAGGGACATCGAGGCCCATACCAGTGACGACGTGCTGGCGGTAGTCGAATCCAGTAGTATTCATACGAATTTGGGAGCAACGGGAACGGTTACGCTTACGTTGCCCGCATCGGCGCCGGAAGGGACAGTATTTACCTTCGCAGTCCAGGCGGCCCAAGAGTTACGCATAGACCCTGGTACGGCGGCGATCAGAGACAGCAGCGGACAAACTGCTGATAAGTACAAGTCGACGGATGTTATCGGTGGGTGCCTAACAATTGTGGCTGATTCAAACGGTGACTGGGCAACGATAGCCAAGAATGGAACGTGGATGGAAGAAGGGTAGAAATTTTTTGGTAAAGTAGGAAGTTTTAAGGTAGATACTCATAATGAGCTGGAAGTCTCCGACAGGACATACGACACCAACTGACTGGATTTATCCGGAGAGGGCCTATGACGAAAACGTAGTTGTGTGTGCGTATTGCATGGTCCCGCCGACGAGCTGGAGTTCTTTTCATGAGTTGCTAATAGCCCCTACCATATTGTGCGATGAGATTAGGTTTTACACCATATCCGCCTATAATATTACGGAAGTTGACATAGATGTTTACTGTAGTGGCAACTGGTGCGGTGTATATGACGGAGAGTTTGCAACAGAAGAATGGAATGAAAAAATCATACCTAATGGGCCGTTTGTTGTCTCGAAGGCCAGGATTCGCTTCTACAATAATCACACGGTGGCTGTCAGGCAGGCGTATTTTGGTGAGTTCGATTTCAATCAACTTATTCTAAGGCCTTTAGTTAATGGTTCTCTGGCCGGGAACGGTCTAATTGGGAAAGGATTAGTGCGGTGAGCGTGTATTTAGGTGATTTTGCGGAGGGTTCATTAGTTCATTTTTGCTGGGGCACCAATGATAAAAACGGTGCAAGTATTACACGTGCAACTAATGGCACTATAAAAGTCTATAAGGACAACAGTACAGCAGAGGGTACCGTTGGAATAACGGACACAGAAGATTTTGCCGGCGTAACTGGAGTTCACAATTGCAAGATAGAGCTAAGCTCTGATGTTTTTTATTCCCCGGGTCACGATTATTCCATCGTTCTAGTTGGGGCGGTTATTGATGGCGAGACGGTCAACGCTCTTCTTGCGACCTTTTCAATCGAGAATAGATTCACTAGCAGCCCATTCTTTAAAAAGGCAGCAAAGATGCTCATCAACAAGGCCGTTCAGAATAAAGTTACCGGCGCAATCAATTATTACGATGATGATAACGAAACTGTTATCCTGACTCATATTCCGACTGATGGAGAGTCGACTATTACAAGGACACCGAGCTAATGGAAACCAAGTGGTTGAAAGAAGCCTTGTTTACCGGAATGACAGCCAATGCATTCAAACTTGGAACAGTGCTTTCTTTAGGCTGGTTCTGGCCTCGGGTTGCTGGTTGTTCGATGCTCTATCACGGGAATGGTATGGAGACGATTGATTTTGATAATATATTGGCTGTAGGTGCGCTGTACGCAAAGCAAATTCAACCACCTGGGTATCTGACTCATACTAACAGCACAACATATTTTTATGTTATCCGCCGAGCTAATAGTTGCGGCGACTTAGAGCACACTTTAGCTGCCGCTGTCAAAGTCTCGATAGATGCCAACGGCGATCTGGAGCAACCGAAGCCAAACAGTATTTTTGAAGCAAGAGCCGAACAGTTAGCTGGTAGCAAGGTAAAGCTGCTTTGGTATTACTGTCCTATTGACCAGGATTCAAGGCCAGCATTGTTCAATATTTATTGTGATAACGGGACAGGACAAATTGACTACGAAAACCTTATTGCTTCAATCAGCTACACAGGCAGAAAGTTTTACAATTTCCAAAGTGATTCACTCGAAGGCGGCAGATACTTGTTTGCCATAAGAGCTGAGAGTATCAATGGGGTAGAAGACAGCTCTTTGGCTAAATTAGAAATCCAGATCACAATCATTAGCCCTGACCCAATCGACATTTTAAGCGCCAAAACTATCTAACGGCCCCACGGTTTTTTGATGTCTAACAGAATCGACTTTTTTCAATTAACTCAAACACAACTGACACTGCCAGCAAATGCTGCTTCAATTTTGCTTGATGGTGCATTATGTCCCTGTCTTGAGCTGATAGAGATTGTGCGCAGCGACTGGCCGGAATTCAGCTGGGCTAGATTGGTTTATAACCCTGCTGCATCTCCTAATGTAAACTTAACCGGCGCTGAAGAGATTGAAACTGAACTTGCGATTGGAAAACCTATTTATATTCGTCAGGTTTACAACAGTGTTGCACCAGGTGCAGCAGCTTTTAGTTTTCCTCTCTTTACCGGCCGAATAGAAGGTATCGAGACAAAGCTTGGCCCGAAATGTGATAAAACAGAAATAATAGCCAAGGACTTTAGTGCAAATCTAAGGCGTGTCACCGTCTACGGCCAGAGGGTAAGTAATTTAGACGGTTCGAGTTTGTTTTTGGTTGGTGCTGATACTGTTTTTAACGAAGGCGGAAAGGCTAATGCTTCGACTGAGCCAATCGAGAACAATGGCAACAGTTTAACGGTATTCTGTGCCGAGCCGTCACAAGGTAAGCTCTGGAACTATGCAGAAGTAATTAATTATTTGCTCTGTGAATATTTGCCGAACGGCCAATTGCAAACACCAAGCATTTCGCAACTGCAGACACTGACCGAAAACCAAACAGTTCGTGACCTCAATGTCACTGGTCTAAATCTGACAGAAGCTCTGCAGCGATGTTGCGAGAGGATAGGCCTGAGGTTTAATTTTGTCCCTCGGTTCTCGCCGACCGGTCCTGACCAGGCGATTGTGTTCTATAAAAGTGGTATGGGCAGGACAGTTGAATTAAATTGCCAACGACGTGGAGAGCAGTTTAGTATCTCAAAGACAAATATTGCACGCCTGCACAGCAGGAAAAATTTCTGGCCGGTAACACATAAATATATCGGGCAGGGCGATACCAAGGTTTATGAGGCAACCTTTGATCTGGTCAAAGCATGGGACCCCGTTGGTGAAGATACTAATTATGATAAATTCTCACCTTCGACAAATGTTAATTTTTATCTGGTAAAGGATGTGTATCGTAAATGGTGCCTTAATGAGGCCGGTGATTACAGCGGCGCACCATACAATCAGGGCGGTGCATTCGACTTTTCAAAGATTTTCCAGAACAGCAATTTCGTTCGTCGTCGCAGGCGCTTTTGGCCAGCCTTAACCGTCGATAAACAAGGAAAGTCTTTGGGTTACTTCTTACAGGTTTCCTTCGATAACGGCCTGCATTGGTGGCAGTATCTTTATGCTTTTAATAACTTGCTCGACGAATGCGGAGTATGGCTAAGTAGCGACCAGCTTGACGTTGATACGTGGGTGGCGGCTTTGAAGGGAGTATTGAAGTTCAGGATAACTGCGTCGGTAATAAGTGATGAGAGATTAACTTGTGCGGTTGCCGACGGGCCGGTAAACTCTACAGCGCCTGTCGTTGAGCATATTATTACACTCCCGCGTCAGTTCAAATATCGCAAGGTTTCCAGTCAGAGTATCTTTGCGAAAACCGACGATGATACGCTCGGTATACCAGACGAGGTTGATGATTCTACTGTTTTGTACGAATTTGTGCGTAAGAAAGCCCAAGTGAAGGCTGAGGTTATCGAGACCGCTGAAATTCAAACACCGTACTTGGCCTTTGATTACCAGGTTGGCGATAAAGTCACTTCTAGTCCGGAGAGCAGAGACCTGCTTGGCATAAAAAGCGATAACCGAAGCGTAAGTTTGATAGAACGGGTGCAGATGGATTTTAAAAATCAATGTACTAATTTAAAAATCATCCGCAAAAGGAACGTGCAGTTATGAGCAATGGCGTAAATACCGTAGATACCCAGCAGTTGCTGGAACGGCTCGCCCGGGTCGGTTCGCAGGATACAAGTGAAGTGTCAGTTGTCGCCTCACCCGGAGCCAGAGCATCCGCTTGGGTTGTTAAGGTCAAAAGCCTGTCATCCTACAATGTCTATAACGTGCGAGCCGTGGAGATAGGCGCCCCAGGGTCGTTGCCGGTCGAAATTGGCGGGCAGATGCAGGCAGTCAACCTGGCTGAATCATTTCTCGAAACCGGACAACTATCGGCTGGGACTTTTGCAGTTATGTCCAAAGTAGGCAGCAAGAACATCTTTTATGCAAAACCTTAAAACGCCTAAAGAAAACTAAGACGAGAAGAATGTCTAAGCCATCTCGATTGGGAGAAACTTTGTCAGAGATAAAGAAAGATTTAGAAAATGGTATGGAAAAGGCCAAGATGAGCAATATAAAAAATCAAAATCAGCAAGCTTGGCGGTTCGACCGCAGAGTAAATCTTTCCGTGCTGGTTCAACTGGTGTTTTTGGCCTCTTTGATTGTGGGTAGCTGGGTCAATTTGCAAAGTCAGCTTAATTTGCTGCAGCACGATGTTACTGCTCTACTGCAAAGCCAAAAGGATTTCGAACAGAAGCTCGAATCGCTTCAGGCAAAGAGCGTTTCCTATGAATATCGCATTCGAGCCATCGAAAAGACTTTAATAAAATTAGATGCACCCGAAAAAGCATTCTGAATTTGAAAGGAGAGACGATGAGAAGAATTTTTACCATACCGATTCTTTTATGCTTTTTGTTAGCTGGCTGTGACAGCTTGCGTTTTGCACCGACTGAGACGCAGAAGCAAAATGCCTGGCTGCATAATCGGACGGCGGCAATAACTTCCGAAGCTGCCAGAAGCGAAAATGCCTCCGAAGGACTGCAGGCATTGACGAAACTCTCCGAGCTGCAGAGCAGGGCATTTGTATCTTACTATGGCCTGCCGAAAGAGTTCCCGCAGGCGGAGACTGCTGAAGATGTTCTTGCCCAGTCGACCCAGCAGCTTGCTTGGACAGCTTTGGCTGAATCGGCCGAAAGGCCTGATACCTGGCAGGTGGCTGATTCAATACTTGAGCTGTCTATCGGCGTCTGCGCACTATTCGGCGGAGTGTATGGGACAAGGGCGGTGAGGTTCTTAAGAGATGCTCAAACTAAATCTAAGGCCTTGAAGGAGATTATCGAGGGCAATGAGTTATTCAAGAAGCAAAATGAATCTTCTGTCGCCGCCTTCAAACAGGCCCAGCAGAACCAGTCACCTGAGACCCGCCAAATCGTGGCTGAAGTCAAGGCCAGTTCAAACAGTTGAAAATCGTCCCTGTAAAGCCTACAATGTATGGTTATGATAGTCGGCGTGTTGACAGCACAGTTGCATTTGCACGGGATAAATTCGCTTAAGGAGAAGCGGAGCATCATCAAAAGTCTCGTAGGTCGGCTCAAAAGCAGGTTCAACATCTCCATTGCAGAAGTCGACCATCAGGATGAGAAAACCTCCGCGGTTGTAGGAATCTCGCTGATTTCAAATGATGCACGTTTTATAAATCAGCAGTTTGACAGCATCATCGAATTTATGCGTAGGGATGGCCGCTTCTACCTCGGCCCAATCGAACGGGAAACCTTTGGCTCGTAGATCGTCATCTCCATCAAGACCTAAAACATATTATCCACAACGAATCTTGCGCCGAAGAATATGTCCACCACTGTCGCTGAGCCGAGAACAGTCCATCGCAGCCAGGTAAAGCGCAGCTTTGCGCATGCTATAAAAAATACTACCAAAAGCGCAACTGTGCCTGCTATGTATAGTTTTGCGTCCGCAAGAAAGAGATTTGCGTATTCATCGCCGAATCCCATAAAGATCTGAAAGTATTTTGTCGCCTGTAGCAGTGTCACGATGGAAAGCCCGGCCATAAAGGCCATACTCAATAATATCCATCTTCTATCGGCAAGGCCGGCTGAGCAAAGTCCTTGCAGGCCTGCGCCAATAATTATCGAGCAGCATAGGATAGATATGCCCAGCCAGATAATCGGGCTTACAACAAGCATCGGCCGACAGGATGACAGAACTACTCCGAGACAAAAGATTATCAGCACGCTGAGCCGACGGGCAGTAAAAGCAATCGCAAATCCCATCACAAGCGCAGCTATGGGAATATGATAGAACCCGACCAAACTTATGTTCTGCTCGGCCACAACAAGCGGAGCCACCAAACCCGCAAGGTCAGCTAAATGCAGCCGGGTTTGCATTGGAACTGCAAATAGCCGGTAGTGAGAAGATGCGATAAAAAATAGCAGTATTGCCAGAAACGGCAGGACGGCAAGCGGTACTCTCAACCATTGCCACCTTCCCTTGGGCCCGAACGCAGCCGGCAAAAACAGCCACGGCATAGTTGCCGCCAAAAGACCTACTGTCGGATGATACTCTGTCAACCCAAGCATAAAAGGCCCGAAGCCATAAATAGCTCCTGCAAATAATGAGCCAAGAGAGCTTGACACCCACCGCCTGCTTAACGCAAAACACCCCAAAGAAGCCAGACAAACGTTTACAAGGATGAGGAATTGTAGTTTTGTAAATATGCTGAAATGCGGCTGATATAAATAAACAGCGAAACTGATATAAATAACCGCTGCTGCGGCAAATTTGCCGAAGGTTTTACTCATCCGTCATTCCCGCGGTTAGTAATAAGCAGTTTTTATTTGATAAGCACCTTACCTGTGCCGCCTGTTACTCTGCCTATCTTGTAAACTTTTTCTCCATAGCGAGAGAGTTTTTTAGTTATCGAATCAGCAAATTCCTCTGCGACTATCAGCACAAACCCGATCCCCATATTAAAGACATTATACATTTCATCTTCTTCGATGGGGCCTTTTGCCTGTAGAAATGTGAATATCTTTTGCCTAGGCCAGCTTTCTCTTTTAAGGACAGCATCACAGGTTTTCGGCAGCATCCGCGAAACATTTCCCGGTAGCCCGCCGCCGGTGATATGAGCCATTGCGTGAACGACCCTTTTGACTTTGTAATTGGACAGCAGCTTGACTATCGGCCGAACATAAATTCGCGTCGGCTCCAGCAGGACATCGCCCAGCACAGCGCCGTCGAGTTCGTTGAGCGTATCGGTCATTTTCAAACTGGCCCTCTTAAAACAGATATTGCGGGCAAGCGTATAGCCGTTACTGTGCAGTCCGCTTGAGGCCAAGCCTAAAATATAATCGCCCTTTCTTACGTTTTTTCCGGTAACGATTTTTTTTCGTTCGACCACTCCGACGGCGAACCCAGCCATATCAAAATCACCTTCGCGGTAGGTATCAGGCATTTCAGCGGTTTCCCCGCCTATGAGTGCGCAATCAGCCAGTCTGCAGCCGGCCGCAACACCTTTTACCATTTCGGCTATTGTTTCCGGCGCCAGCTTGTGGATAGCTATATAATCCAGAAAAAACAACGGTTCGGCGCCGTGCACCAGCATATCATTGACGTTCATCGCCACCAGATCAATCCCTACGGTATCGAATTTTTTTATTTTGCTGGCTAATTGGACCTTGCTGCCCACCCCATCGGTACAGGCGACAAGGACTGGATTTTTGTAATTTTTCTTGAAAAGTCTTTCATCGTAGTCGAGTCGAAACATCCCCGCAAAGGCCCATTTGGACCCCATTACCCGCGGTCCGAAGGTGCTCGAAACGTATCCGTAGATTTTCTCGACCATCTCATCGTTGGCATTGATGCTTACACCGGACTGTTCATAGCTGATGTATTTACTCATTTGTCTGGGACACATCATCAAACATCTGCATTTGATAATGCTCCAAAATGAATTTGTTCACTGCAGTATCTATTGGTATTGGGTATTTGCCGCTCCAGCAGGCGGTGCAATAATTCTCCGCAGGTAAAACCGCACAGGATAGCAGTCCTTCCAGCGACATATAACCGATACTGTCCACTTCGAGAAATTCCTTAATCTGTTTCAGGTCGCGATTGCTTGCCAGCAGCTCTTCTTTGGTCGGAAAGTCCACACCGTAAAAGCAGGGATGCCTGATTGGCGGACAGCTCACTCGCATATGGATTTGCCTCGCTCCCGCCTCGCGCAATGTTCTAATCTTGCCTCTCGTGGTTGTGCCGCGGACTATCGAATCGTCCACCACTACTATGCTTTTGCCGGCGACGGTTTCTTTTACAATCGCCAGTTTGAGTTTAACCTCCAGCTCTCTTGATTTCTGGTCCGGCGAGATAAATGTCCTGCCTACATAGTGGCTTCTGACCATTCCCATATCGAAGGGTATTTTGCTTTGCTCCGCATAGCCGATCGCAGCTGATGTCCCCGAGTCAGGCACGGGTATTACAACATCCGCATCAGCGGGGTGTTCTATTGCCAGTCGTCTTCCAAGTTTTTTTCTGAAATCATGTACATTTTCGCCGAAAATGGTGCTGTTTTGTTTGGCGAAATAAATATGCTCGAAGATACAGTGGGCGGGCGTAATAGCACCCGGCTTGACGAAAAATCTGCTGGACAGGCCCTTTTTGTCAATCCGAACAATTTCACCCGGTATAATCTCACGAAGAAACTTTGCTCCAATCGCATCGAAAGCACAACTCTCGCTGGCAACGACGTAAGCGCCTTTTTCGGTTTGACCGATACACAAAGGCCGGATGCCGTAAGGGTCTCTCGTTGCCTCAATCCGGTCGGCATACAAAAACAGCAGACAATATGCCCCCTGCAGATGATTTAACACATGAGCCAGGGGGTCGGATTTGCCGACGTGGGTCGGCTTGGCGAGCAAATGAATAATTATTTCGGTATCGGAAGTTGACTTGAAGATGCTGCCGTATGCTTCGTATTCATCCCGCAGCAGTGCCGCATTTATAAGGTTGCCGTTATGTGCCACCGCCACTTGCCCACGCGAGTACTCGCTCAAAAGCGGTTGGCTGTTGATTGATTTGCTGGAACCTGTAGTCGAATACCGCACATGCCCGATAGCTATCGGATTAGCCATGTTTTCTAAAAAGTTTGTACCGCTGCGGAAAACCCTGCTTACCGACCCCATCCCTTTGTAACACTGGATAAATTCACCATTACTGGATGCAATCCCCGCTGACTCCTGGCCGCGATGTTGAAGACTGTATAAGCCAAAATAAGTCTTTTGAACCGCCTCAGGGTCTTCGAAAATACCGAAAAGACCGCAGCTTTCTCCTATGGAGTCCATATGGACTTTTTTTTCAAACACGAACAATGACCTCGCAAATTTATCTGCCGTAGCTTTTTTATCCGCCATAGCTTTTTGGCGACAGCGGAAGCGAAGGCGGAAAATGTAGTTTAGTCAATCAGCCGTGCCAAGTCAAACCCCCTTTTTTGTCTTCGACAGAAGACAGGGGGCTTCCGGCTCGGGATACATAAATTCAGGTATTCGGCAAATTTTGCCCTGGGCATTGACACAAGCAAGTACGCTCGAACCCTCGGCCAAAATCATACCGTTGCAGCAGCGAGTAAGCTTGTAGATATGTTCAACCCTGCTGCTGCTGACTTCTGAACAGCTCGTTTCCAGTTGCAGTTTCTCATCGTACTTGGCAGGCCGACGATATTTTATGTTCAACTCAGCAACAACAAAGAACACTCCGGCCTCTTCTAAGTCCTTATAAGCTACGTTGTTAGCCCGCAAAAGTTCTGTTCGCCCCATCTCAAACCACACCGGATAGACGCTGTGGTGAACCACCCCGCCCTGGTCTGTTTCGGAATACCGAGGCACAATAGTTATCGTATGACTTTGAATAGTTGTATGCTTGGGAAAACCCATATCCACCTTCGGCTCGCTCCTTGGCGGGCCGCAATCTCAGGCTAAAAACCTTCATCTTTCGCCCCCTGCTTTCTTGTGAAAAACAAGAAGGGGAGAACGGAAACAATCAAAAAATAGCACAAAAGCCGATATTTGCAAGTAGTTTCTCTGAGGTAATGGTTTCAATCCCTTAGGGGTTGAAGAACAGGATTCAACAAAAAGTATTCGGGACTCTTATATATTTACCGGTAAAAAATCCCGCACTTGCAGGATAAAAGTGTTGACTTATTTATGTGCTAATTGGATAATTGTCTCTTTATCTTTGGATAGAAAGAATTTTTAAAGTTTTTACCTGCCGGATGTATGGCAGGTTAATCTACGAAAGGATAAATTTATGAAAACTCGTATTTCGCGCCTCAGACTCCTGGTTCCGGCAGCCGCAGCTTGTTTTATAATATTTTTTGCCACCGGCAGCTTGGCTGCGGTCTCTGAGCCCAACACAACTTCAGTTGAACCAAATGTGCCTGCCAAAGCTGCCAATGAACCGAATATACCTGCCGAAACGAGCGCTGACAGTGTTGCTGTTACCGTCAATGGTGTCGATATTAAGGAAAGTCAGGTAGAAGCCCAGCTCAGGCCGCAGCTCCAGAAAATGGCTGCACAACTGCCGCCTGCCTTTGTTGAGCAATACAAAAAACAGCTCGGCCAGCAGGTCCTTGAAGGAATGATAGTTGAGCAGTTACTGGATGAGAAGGTCAAAGATAACAACATCGTAGTTACTGATGAAGACGTGGTTGAGCACCTTGAGAAGGCAGCTGCTCAGCAGAACCTGACACTCTCCGATATTAAAGAAATGATGGAGGCGCGTGGCCAAAGCTTTGACGAGGCGAAACAGCGAATAAAAAAAGGTATGGTCTATCAGAAATTTTTTGAAGCTCAGTGGGCCGGCAAGATAAACGTTACAGAAGATGAAGCCAAGAAATATTATGATGAAAATGCAAAACAGCTGGAACAGATCAGAGCGAGTCATATCCTCGTAACACCTCGCTCTGCTGACCCAAATTCCGACCCAAACGAGGCAAAAGCAGCTGCCAAAGCAAAAGCCGAGGACCTGCTTAAACAAATTAAAGATGGGGCCGATTTTGCCGAATTAGCTAAGACTTATTCAGATTGCCCCTCATCCAAACAAGGCGGCGATTTAGGGTTCTTCTCTCGAGGTCAAATGGTCCCGGCTTTTGAAGAGGCAGCTTTTGCTCTAAAGCCCGGCCAGGTTAGCGATGTCGTGGAATCGCCGTTCGGATATCACATAATAAAGGTGACAGACCGTAAAAATGATACTTTCGAGAAGGCAAAAGACGATATATTGGAGCGGCTGACACAAGCCAAACAGGCCGAATTTGCCGAGAAATATATCGAGTCGCTCAAAGCTGATGCAAAAATTGTTTATCCCCCTGGCAAAGAGCCGAATGCTCCTGCTGCTGGCCCGGCAGCAATGGCTCCACCTCGTCCTAAAAAATCCGCTCCTGAGCCAGAAAAGAACACCGCCTCAGGTAAAAAGAAGACTTCATCCAAATAATAGCTTTCAGTGTAGCGCTGTATGCTATTTTATCCGCTCAACGGTGGACCACGAAAGCCTCGCACACAAAAAGGAGCGGTCAGGTGCTTTTCCGCAGCAAGTTGCAAAAGGGGAATTTGTCCTGTAGGAATAAATTACAAAATTTTTGGCAAAATTTTCAGATATTTACTGGCAAACGCCGATGTTCATCATATAAACTAGGCGTTTGTGTTCTGTGGATAGTCTCCTGCAGATTTTTTAAGGACGCCAGGCATCTTTCAGGGACGAAAATATGTCAAATCAACCAAGGGTAGCAAAGGTATTAGCGGCTCTCCTGGTTTCTATGACCCTCGGGGCAGTAGTTTTAATGGCCCTCGGCAACAATCCTCCCTCTGCTGGCCCGTTCTGCCTCTCAAGTTATTATCGTCTTGACCCCATCGAAAAAGCTATTTCTTCTCAGGCTGCCCAATCTAATTATCGCTGGAACTGCATCGAAATCTACTATAGCAACACCAAAGCCGGAAACATCGAACAGGTGGCTTCACTCAGCGGCTTAGCCAGCCCAGAGGACATCAATTATCACTTTGTTATCTGTAACGGCCTTGGTGCCGATGACGGCCAGATACAGCCAACTGAAAAATGGCAAAGACAGTGGTCCATCGTGCCGGAGCAAACCTGGTATGGCAGTAGTCAAACTATCCGCATCTGCGTTATAGCAGATGAGAAAACCGTCCGCCCGACAAACCTCCAAATAAAAAGGATAGAAGCTCTCGTAGAGGCACTGTCCAGAAAATTTAACATCCAGCCTCAATATATCTACTACCCAAGCAATTGGAAGTAGCGACAAGGCCCTATAAAAAGCCGGACAAAATAGTCTCACCGGGCTTCCTTCACGGTATTTGGCTTCAGCAGGCCGAAGTTTTCTTTCTCGGTTAACACCACCCACGCCCGCCAGTCTTTTTTGTTAATTCGCACCGGCTTGATTGATTTTACGTCCTTCAGCCAGACCAAAAAACCGAACCTGCAATCGCTTTTGCTTTGCCAGTACTCGTCGCTGCCGATGATACGGTGGTTGTGTTGCTGTTTTATTTCGATTATCTGCTTTGGAGTGAGGTTTTCAAAATTCCTGACCGCTTTAACCCTTGCTGTCGCGCAGACCGGCCCGCTGCTTTCCTTCAAAAATAATTTATCGCCGACCAGAACGCGTCCGAAACAATAGTGTTTCGTTTTGGTAAAGCGGGACTCGATGCTTTTTTGACTGGCTAAAATTGCATCTAAATACGGCTTTTTCAAAATTACCAAGTGATAATTTGTCATCGTTTTTTTCTATTCAGCAAAGCGGCCGCCGCGCGAATATGCTCGGGAGTCGTTCCGCAACAGCCGCCCACAAGGCGTGCGCCTGCCTGCAAACACCTGTTTATGCCCAAAGCAAAAGTCTCAGGCTCCATATCGAATATTGTTTTGTCTTCAACCAGTTTTGGTTTACCTGCGTTGGGTTGTGCCAGAATCGGCACATCCGTTTCCTCCTTAAGCAAGGATACGACCACAGCCATTTGAGACGGGTCAAGGTCACCGCAGTTGGTGCCAATAACATCTGCGCCGGCATCAGTAAGAATTTTTGCACAATCCTCTGTGGAGTTACCCATTATCGTTCTGCCACCTTTTGTTTCAGTTTTGAATGCTATCGATACAATCACAGGCAGCGGGAAATTACCTTTGCACGCCCGAAGCGCACATATCGCCTCCCTCAAGTCAAAGATTGTTTCTATGATGAATCCGTCCACGCCTGCCTCGGATAGTATTTCCGCCTGTTCCTTAAAGGTATCGTAGAATTGAGATTCTTTGTATGTCCCGTACGGTTCAAGCAGTTGGCCGGTTGAGCTGATGTCGCCCAACACATATTGGTCTTCGTTAGCTGCCTGTCTTGCTAATTCAACCCCGGCTCGATTTATATCCCGTACCGATACGTCCACATTGTGCGTTTCGATGTAGATGCGATTCATCGTAAGCGTGTTGGTGGTGAGAGCATCACACCCACACCGTGAGTACTCTTGCTGGATTTCAAGGACAACTTCTGGATTATCGAGGTTGTTGCTGGCCCGGCCCATAAGGCCACGCTTGTCCAACTCAGTTCCTATCGCCCCATCAAGCAGGATTATCTCCTGATTCTTTAGTAATGATGATAAACTCATCGTTATTTTTTTGAAATCTTTGTACAAAAACCCTTTTTAATGACCATACAGAAACAGGCACGGCATATCAAGATTTATTTATATCTCTTCGGCAATTATAGTTGGTCTTTGACGAACGGCTTTTGAGAACCTATAATCTGAGCAATCTTTTAGGACAAAAGGATGGAACCAGTTTTAATCATTGTAGTTATTGTTTTGATTGTATTTTTTGTCCTGGCTCTTCTGATTTGGCTTATCAGTACCAACTTCGCCAACAGAAAAGAAATTGCCGGCCAAGCAGCCGGTATCAGTCTGCTTCAGCAGCAGCTCGAATCGCTAAAAGCCGCTCAGGATAAAACCTCGGAAAATTTGCAAAAGTCCCTGCAGTCTGGCCAGACCACGCTTACCCAGAGCTTGCAATCCAGTCAGCAGGTATTGAGCTGGCTAAACACTCAAATCGGTGAGCTGCAGGGCACCAATAAACAAATGCTCCAGCTTGGAACCGACGTCCGTCGGCTCGAGGATATTTTAAGCTCTCCCAAGCTGCGAGGACAGATGGGCGAGTGGTCGCTCGAAAATCTCCTTGCACAAATCTTGCCTAAAGATAGTTACAATCTCCAGTACGCCTTCAAAGACAACCAAAAGGTTGATGCTTTGATTCAATTGGCCGACTTTTCGGTCTCCGTCGATGCCAAATTCCCGCTGCCTGGCTTTGAAAAGATAGTTGTAGTGGAAACAGAGGAGGAAAAAACAAAACTTCGCAGGCAATTCCTCAAAGACGTAACCGCTCATATCGATAAGATTGCTGATAATTACATCAGACCCGCAGAAGGCACGCTTGATTTTGCTTTGATGTATATACCAGCCGAGAATATTTATTACGAAACAATTGTCAAATACGCAGGCGAAACGCAGGATATTCTGCAATACTGTCTGGATAAAAAGGTAATTCCCGTATCACCGAATCTTTTATATGTGTATCTTATGACGGTTGTGATGGGCCTGCACGGTTTGCAGATAGAAAAACAGGCGGCGGAAATCCGCCAAAATCTAAAACGCCTTAACGCCTCTTTCGCCGATTTTATCAACAATTGGGATGTACTCGGCAAACATCTTAGAAACGCTTATAGCCAATATGATGAAGGCCACAAGAAACTCGACCGCTTCGGAATACAACTCAACCAGATACAGGATGAAAGTGAGGCAGTTAATGGAAACTGAAAAAGCAAATAAAAAACCTGTCTTTTCATTTTTAGCTATGGTTTTAGCCGTAGTGGTTTTCGCTGCTGTTGGCTCCCATCTTTTCAAAAATCGCTCCGCTGACCTCATTGGAACAATGGCCCCACCAATCCGGATAGACGAGTGGATTACGCCCCAGCCGCCGGACCTCAATGGCCGCGTATATGTCCTTGAATTTTGGGCAACTTGGTGTCCGCCCTGTGTGCAGTCAATCCCTCATACGATTGAGTTAGCAGATAAATATAGGGATAAAGCAGTCTCCTTCATAGCTCTTTCTGTTGACAGGTCTTCAGAACCGGTGAAAAAAATGGTCAAGAGCAAGGGCATAACCTATTATGTTGGTATGGATAATGGTTTATCCGAAAAATATTCCGTTAGAAGCATCCCATCAGCTTTTATAATTGGCCGCAGCGGCCAAGTCGTATGGCAGGGACACCCAAGGCAATCAGATTTCGAAACCGCCCTCGTCAACGCCTTAAATGCTCCGTCATCAACAGATTCAGGTGCAAAATAAACAAAATGATTTACGAAGACCTTAAGGGCAAAAAAGTTTTAATTACCGGCTCCAGCAGTGGCATTGGCCAGGCCACTGCTGTTATGTTCAGTAAGCAGGGTTGTTTCATCGGTGTCCATTACTTTCAAACCAAAAAAGGTGGCGAAAAAACACTCGAACAGATTAAAAAATACAGCAACGGCGTTCTCCTTCGTGCAGATATGCGGGACGAAAAGCAGGCAACCCAAATGGTCGAGCAGTTTGCCGAAATGGCCGGTGGCATCGATATCCTCGTCAATAATGCCGGCTCGCTTATCGACCGTCAGCCCTTCGAAACCGCAACTCTCGATTACCACGAAGACGTATACGCTACCAATGTCCGCAGTATCTTTCTTGCGACAAGGGCCGCTTTGCCGTATCTGAAAAAGACCAAAGGCAATATCGTAAACGTCGGCTCAATCGCTGGCCATCACGGCGGAGGAGACGGCTCCGGCATCTACGCTGGGGCAAAAGCCGCCGTCGCAACCGAGACTATCGCTATGGCCAAGGAATTCGCCAAATATGGCATCAGGGTAAATAGCGTAATTCCCGGCCTTATTGAAACAAGATTCCACGAAAGGTTCAGCAGCCCGGAACGCAAAAAAGCAGTCGCTCAGCGAACCCCTCTCGGAAGAAATGGCACCGCGGAAGACGTCGCCAAAGCAGTATTGTTCCTCGCAAGCGATGCCGCCGCATTTATCACAGGCGAATATATTGCTGTAAATGGCGGCTTATATATGAGGGCCTGAAAAACATCTTGCATTTTGTGTCATTTTTTGTTATAAGGGTCTCTTTGTTATATAACATATCAGAAAAATAAAGAACGAAACGGACTCTAAATGCAACCTTACGCACGGATGCAGACAAGCCGCGGCCGAACTTGCAAAACATCGCAAATCGAGCCACTCATAAAAAGCAGTAAAGCACGCTCCGCAGCCCCACAAAAACAATGGGTAATTCGGCCGCCACATCCTGATGCCGACGAACTTGCCAAATCACTGAAGGTCTCGCCTCTTTTGGCACAGGTTTTAATCAATCGCGGAATAACTGATGTCCGAACCGGTTCTGTTTTTCTAAGGCCGAAATTGAATGAGCTTATCAGCCCGGAGCTGATGCCGGGTGTCAAACTAGCCGTCAGCCGAATAAAACAGGCCGTCAAAGGCAGGGAAAGAATCACCATTTATGGCGACTATGATGTGGACGGCATTACAGGTGCCGCAATTCTCTGGCAGATTCTGACGTTGCTCGGTGCCGATGTAAATTATTATGTCCCACACCGTATCGATGAAGGTTACGGTCTAAACGAAGAAGCTGTCCAGACACTGGCGCAAACCGGCACCAAACTTTTAGTCACCGTTGATTGCGGTATCACCGCAGTTAAATCAGCCCAGCTGGCCGGCCGATTAGGCCTCGACCTGATAATAACCGACCATCACCCCCCTGACTCCGAATTGCCAAAGGCCGTCGCCGTTGTTCATCCTGCGCTGGACAAATCTTACCCCAACCAGGACTCATCCGGCTCAATGGTCGCCTTTAAGTTGGCCTGGGCAATAGCTAATGAATTCACCGCCTCGCAAAATGGAAAACTCGAGCCGAAGCTGCGCGAGTTCATGCTCAATGCAACTTCACTGGCGGCTATGGGCACCATTGCCGATATTATGGACCTGCGGGGTGAAAACAGGATTCTAACAAGCTACGGACTCAAATCCTTACCGCAGTGCAAACTCTCCGGCATCCAGGCCCTCATTGAGTCGGCAGGCCTGACGGGACAGGGGCTTGATAGTTTTCGCATCGGTTTTCACCTTGCGCCAATGCTTAATGCTGCCGGCAGGATGGGGCACGCACGATTGGCCGTGGAGCTTTTAATAAACGATAGTCCCGTTCGCTCGATGGAAATAGCCCAATATCTCAAAGAACAAAACGACCAGCGACGCCGATGTGAGCGAAAGATATTTGAGCAGGCCCGTGAAAAAATAGTTGAGCAAGGCCTCGATCATCCAGACCAGGCCAGCTTTGTCCTCGCAGGCTGCTCCTGGCACACCGGCGTAATAGGCATAGTAGCATCGAGAATTGTCGACGTTTACCATCGTCCGACGATTATGATTAACACAGGAAGCGCCGAAAACGGCATTGCTCAAGGTTCTGCTCGCTCGATAGATGGCTTCTGTTTGCTCAGTGCGATCAGGGCCTGCTCACACCATTTGGTTAATTTCGGCGGCCACAAAATGGCTGCTGGCATAACCATCGAAACCGAAAAGATTAACCGGTTCGCAGCCGATTTCGAGGCCTACGCAAAACAGCACCTTACCCAAAATGATTGTGTTGCTAAACTCCATATAGATGCCGCAGCGCCATTGAGCGAATTTAGAAAAGAAACCGTTGCCGAACTGCAGATGCTCGGCCCATTTGGCCAGGGCAATCCCAGCCCTCTCTTCGCAACAAAAGGTGTTCATCTTGCCTCTCTGCCGAAAATTTGCGGCGCAAGGGGTAACCATTTGCAGCTTGCAATAACAGACAATACAAATGCCGTCCGCTGTATCGGTTTCGGGATGGGAAAATTAGAAAAAAAATTACTCGAACACGAGTTCTTCGACGTCGCTTATCAGCCGCAGCTCAATACCTATAACGGCTCCTGCAACGTCGAGTTCGTCCTCGCCGATGTCCGGTTTGAATAGCAGTTTTATAGTAAGCAATGACCGGTTAAATAGTCACCAATTACCAATCACCGGTTACCATCTTTTATGACAACCTTGTCGATTTTGAACCGGCCTAAAGTAGCTACCAAATTAAGAAAGTCTGCCGGGTCACCATTGCCTATAGCTAATGCGATATGACCCGCATCAAAACCCTTCGGCGTTCTTGTGGCGTCGAGTCCAATCCACTTGTCACCTATATATGCCTCTACCCACATATGACCGCCAAACACGTTTTCTCGGCCGCCGAAGGTCTTCACATAAACAAGACCTGAAACTACCCTTGCTGGTATCCCGATTGCGCGGCACATCGACGCTGTTAGCACCGCAAACTCGGTGCAGTCACCAACTTTGCTGGCTGCAACTTCTGCTGCTGTCGCATAACCAACCGACAGACTCCTGTTCTCGATATATTTAGACACAAACGCTTCAATCTTCTTGACGGCCTCTGCCGCGTCTTTGGTCTCGCCCACCGCGCGTTTGGCGAGCTCGATTATGTCATTGTAATCGCTCTGCACAAATCTTGTGGGCTTCATTGCCTCTAATGCGTTGCTGTCCTTGCCTTTGTATGGAAACTTTACCCCTACCGGCGCAGCAACAGGCTGGACAGTCACGACTGCTTCGCCTTCCTTCAGTTCCACGCTTTGGTTGTCGCTGGACGGTATCACCAGTTTCGTCTCCGGGTTGCTCAGCTTAAGGTAGTAGGTAACCGATTTAGCGGATTCAATATTATTTAACGGCTCTGGGCTGGCTAAAAACATCTTGTCAACCAATTCCAGAACATCGTTCTCACCTAATGCGAACTCCTTGGTGCAGGCGATCATCTCCATTTGCTGTGTCCCGATCATTGGCGTAATGCTTTTTTTGGTATTGCCATTTTCGTCAACATAACTGGTGCTGACAATCTCGCTTCCAGTTGGTGTCTTAAAGGTAGTCTTAACCTCCGTCAAAGCCACAACACGTCCCAGCAGGTCAACATTTTGTTTCGGCCCAATATGTATTTTAACTTCGATAGGCTGCGCGTTGCCAACATTGAATATCTTGGTGCTATATTCTAAACCTTCCTTAAAACCTTTCTCAAGCTGCAGCAAACGCAGGCCCTCATCCATCACCGCGCCGCTTGGCCATCCAAACGACGTCTTTTGCTCGTGTCCCATCGATATAGCCGTCACATTCACTATCCAAAGCTCATCCACTACCCCGGAGATGCTTGCTGTCATTTTACCGAGGTTTTGCACAACCTTAAAACCTAATGGCTTGCCTTCGGTCGTTTCAATGTTGGTTTCCGTCATATTCATTTTTACTGGTTCATTGGCTCGGCTAACCATCATGCTCGTCTCTTGGGTGGTGGTCACTTTCCCTTCGGCCACAACACGGCTTCGTATTGCATGGCCGATTTTCTTGCCCTCCGTAAACACGGCATAATACTCGGGTTCCTCCGACTTAGCATTGTTCACGCCGGCTGCTGCTAATATTAAGCAAACAGCAAAAACATGCCGAATTTTCATAATTCAACCCCTTTCATTTTTCCCGAATTTCAAAAAAACGCTCCTAACCATTATAAACATAAAGCTTTGAATTTTCATCGCAATTTTTTCTCCGTTGGCTAAAATATATCAGAATTCCTTGTAACATAACGTTATGATTTTTGATGAGCTGATAAAACTCGTTTCTTCAGATAAGGCGCCCGGTATTCGCATTGATTCGCGTCTTGTCAAAGCTGGCGATATTTTTGTGGCTGTTGAAGGGACAGTTTTTGATGGCCACGACTTTATTAACCAGGCCATTGTAAATGGTGCTAAATATATCGTTTGCCAAGACAAAGGACAGTGGACGGGCCACGGGCCACGAGCCGTGGGCCACGAGGTTATAGTCGTTGATAATTCTTCGAAAGCGGCTGCGATTCTGGCACAAGCGAGTATGGGTAATCCCTCTTCAAAATTGACCAATATCGCTGTAACCGGAACTAATGGAAAGACCACCGTTGCTTTTCTTGTCCGCTCTTGTATGCAAATCGCTGGCCAAAAGTGTGGCCTTATCGGTACAATCTTCTATGACACAGGCACAGCGAGCTTCGAAGCACCCCTGACAACCCCTGACTGCCTGACCATCGCCGAAAAACAATCGCAAATGCTAAAGGCCGGCTCAAAATATATGGTCATCGAAGCCAGCAGTCATGCCCTTGCCCAAAATCGACTGGCGGCCATTGATTTTAAGGCCGCCGCATTTACTAACCTCACCGGCGACCATCTCGATTATCACAAAACCAAAGAAGAATATCTTACAGCCAAAACAAAACTTTTTACTGCTCTTTCGCCCGATGCTGTTGCCGTATTGAACAAACAATCCCCGGAAGCCGAACTCATCGCCCAAAAGACAAAGGCAAAAGTTTTACGGTATGCCGTTGATGCTCCTGCCGATATCAGCGCCCATATTGAATCAATGGATACAAATGAAACGACATTCGTTTTAAAATATTACGAGTCACGAACCACGAGCCACCAGTCACGAGTAAGTACCCCTCTGCTGGGTCTGCATAATGTCAGCAACCACTTGGCGGCGGCAGGACTATGCCTCGCAGTAGGATTCGATTTGGAGACGATAGCAACCGGCCTTTCAGCTCTACAGGGTGCGCCGGGCCGATTGGAGAAAGTCAGTTGGAACGGTGATTTTACTGTTCTGGTTGATTATGCACATACCGACGACGCCTTAAAAAATGTCCTCTCAACATTAAAGCCTCTCTGCAAAGGTAAACTAATGGTCGTTTTCGGCTGTGGTGGCGACAGGGACAGGACCAAACGACCGCGAATGGCTAAGGTCACTGAACAATTAGCAGACTTTGTAATCGTAACCAGCGATAATCCCCGCACCGAAAAACCGATGGATATAATAAATGAAATCGTTTCCGGTTTCAAAAATCCCCGCTCACCGAAAATTACTGTTGAACCCGACAGAAAGAAAGCCATTGCCTTGGCTGTAAAAACCGCCCAAAAAAATGACATCATATTGATAGCTGGCAAAGGCCACGAAAACTATCAAATCATTGGTAAACAAAAATTCCCATTTAGCGACAAGATAGTAGCACTGGAACACCTGGCAGAAAGAAAATGATAAAATTCTCAATCAAAGACCTCACCCGCATAATAAAAGCCAACCTTGTGGAGGATTCGAGCCGTGCTCTGCGGGCCGCCGGTCACGGTTCCTTCATAGGCGTAAGCACCGACTCGCGAACTATCAAGACCGGTGATTGTTTCTTCGCTATCGCCGGTGATAATTTCGACGGCCACAATTATATTGATGACGCCTTCGCCAAAGGCGCCGTTTGCGCCGTCGTCAGCAGAGATATTAATTCCCCCGGCAATTGCTTGTTGAAGGTGACCGATACCATAAAAGCTCTCGGTGCCTTCGCTGCCGAATTTCGTCGATTGATGAACTTCGAGGTAGTTGCCATCACCGGCTCCATCGGCAAGACCACTGTTCGACAAATCGTCCATCACGTCTTAAGTCAGCACCATCGTGTGTATCAATCGCCGAAGAATTTCAATAATCAAATCGGTCTGCCTCTGACGCTTCTTGGTGCCGGCCCAAAACACGAAATTGTCATCACTGAGTTGGGCACCAACCACCCCGGCGAAATTGCGTACCTCACCGCAATCGCCCAGCCGGATATCGCAATTGTAATCAATGTATGCCCCGCTCACTTGGAAGGTTTCGGCGACCTCGATGCTATCACAAAGGAAAAGCTGTCCATTTCACAGGGATTTCGGCCCAATGGTGTTTTCATAATCAACGCCGATTTGGTTAAAAGGCTGAATAATTACCAATTACCGGTTACCAGTCACCAAATCCTGACCTTCGGAAAGACAGACGGCTGCGACTTCCGCGTCCAAAACATCTCCTTCGACGGCCCAGCCAGCCGATTTACCATCGACGGAGTAGAAATCCTTCTGCCGCTGGCTGGCCCCGGAAACGTCGAAAATGCACTCGCCGCCTGGGCTGTTTGCAGCCAATTTGGCATAACTATTGGTGATTTTGCACAAGCGGTAAAAACCCTGTCAGCTATTCCTATGCGGGCCGAATTGTTGCAAATTGGAACGCTGACGGTATTAAATGATTGTTATAATGCCAACCCTGCCTCGATGAAAAATGCCCTCGATATATTAGCCAACCTTATCCTAAAAGAAAAACGCCGAGCGGTTTTTATCTGTGGTGATATGGCTGAACTGGGTCGATATACGCAGGATTTACACGCCGAGTTGGGATCTGCCGTTGCGCACGCCGAAGTCCGGCTCTTGCTTACCGTCGGCGAATCCGCCAAAGTCGTCGTTGAGACCGCAAAAAACACCGCCAAATACGATTTGCAGGCAGAATCTTTCACAGATGCCCTTTCAGCTTGCAATAATCTCAAAAAATTCATAAAAAATTACGATATAGTATTGGTCAAAGGCTCCAGAATTAACAAGCTGGAATTGACCGTCGAAAAATTAAAAGAGCTTTTTGCGTAACTCGATGCTGGATGCCGTTTGAGTCTGGTCGTAAAAGACGGTAAAATGAGTATCGAGTATCGAGTATCGAGATACGATATGATATACCATTTATTGTGGCATTTCCGTAATGTCTTCACTCACAAGTTGGGCTTTTATGCCTATCAGGATGTAATGTTTCGTTCCGTGGCTGCTGTCCTGACTAGTCTTTTTATCGCACTTTTCCTCGGTCCTTCTATCATTCGTTTCCTGATGCGCAAAAAAATTGGCGACCGCCCAGAGTTTCATCACGCCGCACTCAACGAGTTGACCAAGGAAAAAGCCAACACGCCGACAATGGGCGGCTTGATTATCATCCTTGCCGCTTTAGCGACAACCTTGCTCTGGGCAAAGCTCAACAACCCGTTTGTTCAGAAGGCAATTATTTTAGTAATAATGTTTGGTGCCCTCGGCGGCGCCGACGACTGGCTAAAACTCACCGCCGATATCAGGCACCGAAGCAGAGACGGACTAAAACCTTGGGAAAAGATCCTCTTCCAATTCGGCTTCGCCGTGCTTATTGCTCTTTTCTTATATAGAGATTTTGCTAATATCCCCGACGGAAAACTATTCTGGGTGCCGTTCTATAAGCACGGCCTTCCCCTTGCCAACTGGACATTTGTTTTGATAGCGGTTTTTTACATATCTGCTACGAGTAACGCCGTTAATCTGACAGATGGTATGGATGGCTTAGCTGCCGGCTGCGTCGGTATGGTCAGTCTCGTTCTGGCGCTGCTTTGTTATGTCGCATCTGAAACGATGGCCCGAACAAACCCCGTCACCTGGTCCAGTTACCTCCTGCTCCCCGCTATCCCACAGGCTGGCGAACTGAGCATCTTTTATTCGGCTATCTTGGGTGCCGTCCTTGGTTTCTTGTGGTACAACTGTCACCCCGCACAGACCTTTATGGGCGATGTTGGCTCGCTGCCACTGGGCGCAGCTATGGGCTACGGTGCACTCGTGACAAGAAATGAAATCCTGCTTTTAATTATCGGCGGTGTGTTTATGCTTGAGCTTGTTAGTGTGGCTCTTCAGGTCGGTTACTTCAAATATACAGGCGGAAAACGGCTCTTCAGATGTGCACCCATCCACCATCACTTTCACCTCAGTGGCTGGTCCGAGCCGCAGGTTGTAGTGCGATTCTGGCTCCTCGCCGCCGCCTTCGCCGCCATTGCTCTCGCCACATTGAAAATCCGCTGACGCCGAATTGCACATCTGTATTATTCACTGTAATCGTCTTCGATATGAATTCGGACGTTTTCCCTGTAGCCCTGTGAATCACCGGAATTGATTTTGTCTATTCGTCTCTGTGCTAAAAAGATTTTGACGGCGGTCCCCACACAGCCGGCACCTACAATAAAAAATACCGCCGCCGCGAGCATCGCAAAAAGTGCCGGCAGCACCAAAATTAAAATCCCAAACCCCACCAGCACCAGCCCCGTCGTAAGAATTCCCCTTGCAATGCCCTTCGATGCCTGGGAAATCGCATTGGTATAAAATCGAAAGTAGCTCATAATCTTAATCTTTTATCTCGTACCCCGTAACCGACAATTGACTGTTCTACGAGTCGCGGGGCACGAGCAACGAATTAATACATTCCGCCGCCCGGCGGCATCGCCGGCGCCTCTTTCTTCTCAGGAATCTCGCTCACTATCGCATCGGTCGTCAATAGCAGCGAAGCAATTGACGCTCCGTTCTGAAGCGCAGCCCTTTCAACCTTTGTCGGCACAATTACGCCGAATTCAATCATATCGCCGTATTCCTTGCGCAATGCGTCGTAGCCGAAGTTTCTTTCCTTGTTTTCCATAACCTTCTGGGCGACAATCGAACCGTCCAGCCCCGCGTTCTCAGCAATTTGCTTAATCGGCGCTACTACTGCTCGGCGAACGATATCGACGCCGATTTTCTCATCGCCGCCGGTCTTGATTTTATCTAATGCTGAGATAGTTCGCAGCATTGCTACTCCGCCTCCCGGCAGGATGCCTTCCTCTACCGCCGCCCTGCAGGCATGCAGCGCATCTTCTACGCGTGCCTTCTTTTCCTTCATCTCCGCCTCCGTTGCTGCCCCGACGTTGATTTGCGCCACTCCGCCCGCTAATTTCGCCAGTCTCTCTTGCAGTTTTTCGATATCATAATCGCTGGTGGACTTTTCAATCTCGGTTTTAAGCTGCTCGATTCTACCCTTTATTTCCGTAGAGCTGCCTGCCCCTTCGATAATGGTCGTGGTGTCCTTGTCGATAGTGACTCGCTTTGCTCTGCCAAGTTGTGTAAGTTCGATATTTTCCAGTTGCAGCCCTAAGTCCTCAAAAATCGCCTCTCCGCCGGTCAGGATGGCAATATCGCTTAGCATCGCTTTTCGCCTGTCACCGAATCCGGGCGCCTTCACCGCCGCCACCTGCAGCACCCCGCGAAGTTTATTAACAACCAGTGTAGCCAGTGCCTCGCCCTCAACTTCTTCGGCGATAATCAAAAGCGGCTTACCCTGTTTGGCTACCTTCTCGAGCAGTGGAACAAGCGATTTTACCGAGCTTATTTTCTTTTCATGGACCAGTATATATGGCTTGTCCAGCACAACGCTCATATTCTCTAACTTGTTGATAAAGTGCGGGCTTAAATATCCCTTGTCGAACTGCATCCCCTCGACCAGTTCCACCGTTGTCTCTAATGACTGTCCCTCTTCGACGGTAATGACGCCGTCTTTGCCGACCTTGTCCATCGCCTCAGCCATTTTCTTGCCTATCTCTGCGTCCTGGTTTGCCGAGCAGGTCGCCACCTGTTCGATTTGTTTGTTCGAATCAACCTGTATGCTCATTTTTTGCAGTTCTTCTACTATTCTTTCGACGGCTTTTTCGATGCCGTGTTTAACCTGCATCGGGTTGGCTCCTGCCGTGATGTTTTTCAGACCTTCATTGAAGATGCTCTCTGCCAGAATTGTTGCGGTCGTTGTCCCGTCGCCGGCTATGGTCGAGGTCTTTGAAGCTACTTCCTTCACCATTTGTGCGCCGAGGTTCTCGTATGCGTCTTCCAGCTCTATCTCTTTTGCCACCGTCACTCCGTCTTTGGTAACTGTAGGTGAGCCGAATGATTTTTCCAAAACCACGTTTCTGCCGCAAGGCCCCAATGTTATCTTTACCGCCCTCGCAAGTTTCTCTACGCCTTCTCGGATTGCCGAACGTGCGTCAGTGCCGTAAGCTATCTTTTTAGCTGCCATACTTTTATTTCTCCTTCTTAACTTCTGTTGTCATTCCTGCGAAAGCAGGAATCTATCTTCTTTATTTTTCTATTACCGCCATTATGTCCGACTCGCTCATAATCAGATATTCCTTGTCGCCTATCTTTACCTCTGTCCCGGCGTAGCTTGTAAAAAGCACCATATCACCCTTTTTCACCTCCGGCTTCCGTAGCGTCCCGTCGTCGAGCACTTTCCCTTCGCCGACGCTTACGACTTTCCCTTTTTGTGGTTTTTCTTTGGCGGTGTCCGGCAGAACTATCCCGCCCGCCGTCTTGTTCTCCGCCTCCAAACGCTCTACAAGCACCTTATCTGCTAATGGCCGAATCTTCATTTGACCTTACTCCTTTCAAAAAAATCCTTAAATCTCACCCCGAAACACTCTGCCTTGCGGCACGGGGGGCTACAATATACACTTATTCCGCGAAATTGTCTCTATTATATTTCTTTATGAATAACCTGTTCAGCTGTTCCCTTAGAATACCCATATTCACAGGCTTGTCAATGACGCTGAAAACGTCCAGCCCCAGTGCTGCCCTTAGCACCGCCTCCCCCGGCTCGCTCGACAGCAGTATGCACGGCAACCTCGGATAATCCATTCGAATAATCTTTATCGTCGCTAAGCCGCCGGCCTCAGAATCCATATCCACTATTGTTGCCTGTATTCGTCTCCGTTTGATAATGTCGACAAATTCCCCTGTGCTTTCCGCCACTAACAAGTTAGCGCCTCTTGGCTGAAATATATAGCGAATCGCCTCCGGCCAACTCCAGTTCGCCCCGCTGGCCAATACATTGACCTCATCGAATTTTGACGAATTCAAAACCATATCTTGTCTCCTATATAACCGCAAATACCGTGCCAGAGCTTTCGTGCCGAACCTGTATCCATATAACCCGTTGCTGTAACTAAAGTTGTGCTCTAAAGGTATAACGCCGCCCCAATCTGCCAAAACCCCGTTTCTCTGTCAGTATGGCAGGGGGTTCCTTCATATTTACCCCTCTGGCTTGTCCTCCGACGCAGCCTAATCTAATCGGCATCTTGAATTTTGCGCTTGTTCTACGCTCGTCGGCATCGACAAAACAATCGTACTTTGATACAGTTGTTTCACAACTTACAAACTTTGTAGGAGTAAAAATGCGCAAAACAAAAATAATCTGTACGTTGGGGCCTGCCAGCAGCAAAGCCGCCGTCCTGAAAAGGCTGGCTCTCTCCGGTATGAATGTCGCCCGGCTTAATTTCTCTCACGGAACCCGCAAAACCCATAAGCAAAGCATTGATATTATCAGGCGATTAAACAAAACCCGCAGAAACAAAATAAAAATCCTGCAGGACCTCGAAGGCTACAGAATCAGGGTCGGACTGTTCAAAGGCCCAAGAAAAATGGTTGCCCTTGCAGCAGGCAGTATAGTGACCCTGATTAATAAATCCATAACCGACAAAAAAGATGTCATTCCCTTCGACTACAAGGGTTCCCTCTACGATATAAAAACCGGCTCATCCCTCTTCATCGATGACGGCAATATCGCTTTGAAGGTCAAAGGCCGGGATAAAACCGGCTTGAAAGCCGAGGTCCTCGTTCCGGGTATTGTAAAGGAGCACAAAGGCATTAACATTCCCGACATCAATTTGAAATTTGACGGCCTGACCGAAAAAGACAAAGACGACCTCCTCTTCGGCATAGCAAACAAGGTAGATTTTCTCGCCCAGTCGTTTGTCCGAAACGAAAAAGATATTCTCAGCGTCAGAGAATTTATTAACCGCCGCGGCTTTAATTGTCCCCTGATTGCCAAGATTGAGAACCGGCAGGGAATCGAAAATATCGACCGAATAATGGAAGTATCCGACGGCATAATGATTGCCCGCGGCGATATGGGCGTTTCTTTGCCGATTTGCGAAGTCCCCGTGATGCAGAAAATCATTATCAAAAAATGCCTCCGCCACAGGACCTTTGTCATCACCGCCACGCAAATGCTCGAGAGTATGACCGAGCACATCCGCCCGACGCGCGCCGAGGTAAGCGACGTTGCCAATGCAATCATAGATGGCTCCGACTATGTAATGCTTTCCGAAGAAACCGCCGCCGGCAAACATCCCGTCGAAGCCGTACGGATGATGAGCGATATAATCTCGTTTACAGAAAAATCCATAAAGTCTAAGAAAATCTAACCCCGCTGTTGTGAAAGTTGGCCCAGCAATGCCGCCATATATCGCCGTCTCCTTGCCTGAATCATAAAAAACTATCGACTTCGGCTATTCAACCGTTAAAATGTTAATTAAATCAGCGTAATTGGCGACCTTATATTGTCTTGAAAGGCGGTTTACAATGACCGAAAGTAAAGAAACTATCCTCCAATTTGCTCTTCAATTAGCTTTGCCCTTGGCTATCCTTCTGATTGTCTTGGTTCTCGGCTTCATCCTCAGAAAATTTCTTTTCAAACGTTTATCCCGCCTGGCTCAAAAGACGAAATCCGGCCTCGATGACACCATTATATCCGCAATAAGGGGACCGTTCATAATATGGTCCCTGATGTTGGGTGTATATATCGCACTGCAATTCTCCGAACTCCCGGAAAACACCGTGCACATCGCCGGCAAGATTATCCTTGTTCTTGGTTTGTTCTCCGCAATCCTCGTTCTGGCAAATATCTCCTCGGCCCTGACTAATCTGTTTTCAGCCGGACGGGCCAGGCCATTGCCCGGCGCCTCTCTCACACAAACCGTAATTCGCATAATCATCTTCGGCGTCGGTTTCCTCGTGATTCTAAACACCCTCGGCATCTCCATAACGCCCGTCCTTGCAACGTTAGGCGTCGGAGGCCTGGCGGTGGCCCTTGCGCTTCAGGACACACTTTCGAACCTGTTCGCTGGATTTCACATTGTCTTGAATCGCATCGTACGCGTTGGCGACTACATAGAACTCGATACCGGTGAAAAAGGTTATGTCACGGATATCAACTGGCGGACCACAAAGGTCAGAATGCTGCCCAACAACGTTGTATTAATCCCCAACGCAAAATTGACCCAGACAAATATCACAAATTATTACCTCCCGGCCAAGGATATGGCCGTGCTGGTTAATCTCGGCGTGCATTACAATAGCGACCTCCAGCTGGTGGAACGTATAACTTGTGAAGTAGCTAAGGAAGTAATGCAGCAAGTCCCCGGCGGAGTCCCGGAATTTGACCCCTTTATTCGATACCACACCTTCGGCAATTCGAGCATTGATTTTACTGTAATACTAAGGGCCAGGGAATATGTTGACCAGTACATTGTTAAGCACGAATTTATTAAACGCCTTCATAAGCGATACGCTCAGGAGGGCATAGTCATTCCATTCCCAATTATGGCCGTCAATTACTCACAGGAAAAAACCGAAAAATCCCTCGACTCTAAGAAAATCTGACCTGCCTGACTTTTGAAAATTGGCTTTGTTTGGGTTCGTTTTTGAGCTTGGCCGTCCTAAGTTTTTGGTTATTAGTCATTGTATTTGCTGAGCTTACACTCATTTTTAGCATTTCGAAAATTGGGTTCGTTTTGAACGGTTAACCGTTTTAACTCTTTCATAGTTCATTGTTGATAGAGAATCTCCGATGGGGTTTCCGTCTGTCTTACAAACGGCCAAACTCCACTACAAGTAAACTATTAAGTCGTTTCTGACCCGGGCCTGCTGGACCTGAAACCTTGCCCACCGGGGCGATATGCAGTTTATCTACTGATAAACTGTGGGTATTTTAACATATTTTTGAAGAAAAGTCAATTAAAAATGGTAGTGCTAAGTAACGGCTCTTACTTAATATTAGGATGTTTATACTCAAAAGGAGGGTGTTCAAAAATATCTGAAGGTAATAATAAATTTTCAATGATAGCTCTCATTGCTATTTCACCAATAGTTTTTTTGGGTCCTGAAACTTCAACTCCGGTGAAAATATATCTGGCTATTTGCTCGCGTGGTGGTGGTCCTGGGTTTATTATTATTATGGGCTTACCTTTTTCATCTATTCGAGTTACTTCAATACTTGGTATGCTGGGTGTTTTTACAAAATCAAAGTGCTTTTTATCTTTTTTAAGATAATCGTATAACTCCTCGTAATACTTAATCTTCGCCATTTTCTTGCCTCTCCATAGGCGAAACTCACCTGAATCCAACAAATAACTTATTATATTATAACATTATCTTCGGATTTTTACAAGGAAACCTTTTGATTTGAACCTAAAATAATGAGGGTTTTTGTGTTTTTTTACTTCAAGTCTTTTAGGGGAAGTTTTATTTTTGGCTTAAAAACACGTTATTAAAAACATATACACGATGCTATATTCTAAGCAATTTGATGGATGTTATGGAGTTTAATTCTAAGAATTTTGGTGAACCGAAATTGAATCGCTTAAGACGGTGTCCTCTAGATCAACATCAACAAGAATGCCGGGGAAGGTGCCTCCTAAATCTTGAGTTGTAATTTTAAAAGAAAGACCAGATGTTTCGCTATCCTGGCGAGGAATCGAGATAAAGTCCTCAATTCCTTTCATCAAGGCTCTCGTTTGTCTATCCTGTGGCATTCTTGTCCCTTGCGAACTTTCTTCCCTAAGTTCGTCGGAAACGGCTCGGCCTATTTTAGAATTTGGTAAATCCACAGCTGCTCTTAAGGCATCATAAAGTTTAAAAACCAACCAGCTATAAGCCTGTTCAGGAGTTCCTCCTAAAGCAGTAAAACCTGTTTCCACAGAGATGGCTATATAATCTTCTTTGTCTTCTGGTTTAATATAGATGATATCATTTATAGTTTTAGAGTTTATTTGAGAGCTTGTGCCGCTCCCCCGCTTTCTATTATAAGTTAAATTAGTACCGGCCCTATAAGACAGATTACTTTTTTCATCATTACTCATATTAGGCCTCCGTTTTTCTAAAGGGGCTAATAGTTCCGAAGTTTTCCTTATAGAATAAGAGGGCCAGAGATGTTTGATTTGCACTCTTTCTTCATGTAACGAAATCGGTCCTTTCCGTTACTCATCACCCATTCCTCCACTGACGGCATCCATTGCCTGTTTTGACATAGTCTCCGTATATCGTATCTCCCTGTCGCCAAAATAATTATACTCATTCTTCGTCTTTTTTCAAGGAAAAACTAAAATTATTTTTACGCCAAGTATGGCAAGAATCAAACATATTATAGCAGAACACTTCAAATATTTTCGGAGAATTCACGTAACTATCTATAAATAAAGCGCTTACATATAATTTTTCTAACACTTTTTTGACTTTATTTTCATGTATTTGCCTCATTTTTTGCCTATCGTATGGCCACATACCTAACACATATTTTTGTTTTTTCAAACCATCTCTTTCACTTTCGGGGATTAGCCGTTTTTAGTGTCCTATAGTCGACATTATAAAGCATAAAAGGTTTTGGGCTAAGCAAACAATAAGGGTACTCCTTAATTTGGGAGTTCTTTTTGCTTACTTCGAGAAGGTTATCATTAAAACAGGATTTACTCCTCTTTGTTCACAGTTTTATCGTGAAAGATATGGGGCATGCTACACGTTTTCTTCAACCCAAATTTCTTGTTGCTCTTACCATAATGCCGGTATAGAATCGATACAAATCGCGATAATTGGTTATTTTTATTTCTTTCAGGTAATCGTAAGGCATTGGATAATGCGGATTAAAAGTGTAGAGATAAAAAACTTTAGAGCGTTGCGGTCACTACCACTCGAATTGTCAAACATGACGGTTATCATTGGAGAGAATGATTGTGGTAAAACATCAGTGATGTTAGCGATGGAGGCTTTCTTTGAAGGAACGAAATTGAATGACCCTTCAGACTATTTCAAAAAAGATATAAGGACTCCGGTTATCATAGATGTGGTGTTCGATGAATTAGGGAGTAAGTTCGGGGAATATGGTTTAGCGAATGCGGATACATTGCGAGTGCGGCGTACATTTGGGTTTAATGAGACACCGCTGACTGAAATTGAGGTACTTGGTAAATGGCAAAAACCTGCAAAGAAGTTTGACGGACTCTTACCTGATTTTGTGTTGGTGCCAGCAGACCGAAGCTTAGAGAGCCACGGCAAAATGACAACAACGAGCCTCTTTGGAAAGCTATTTAGGCCTCTCATCAAACAGGTTGTTGAAGGTGAAGGAGCCGAGTCGACTAAAGAATTGCGTGAGAAGATTCGTTTGGGAGTGGTAAAAAGAGTTGTAGACTTGGAAGAAGCTTTGCGCGCGCAGCTAAACAATCCAGAGTTGAAATTGGAGCATGGGATAGAGGTTGACCCTCTGTCTGGGATAAGTATTCCGATCCAGATGAGTGATGAGAGGGTTGAAGGCATACCTATTGAGAATAGAGGCGCAGGAGTCCAGAATAGCTTCATACTGGCACTTTTTAGGACTTACGCTAAATATGAAACGCCGGATTTCATTCTGGCAATTGAGGAACCGGAAAATAGCCTACATCCCAGAGCACAACGGGAGATGCGATGGGCAATGCAAGACTTCAGCCGTAAATCGCAGGTGATATGTACCACCCATTCACCCGTGTTTTTGGATTTGGGCAGGATGGAGGATAACATCGTATTGCGTAGAAAAGGTGACGGATCCACTGAACCTGCATACTTCTGCTTGGATAAAACTGACGAGTTAAATGCTTTGAGGGAGTTGGTAGGAGTTAAGGTCTCGGACGCACTGTTGAGCGGTGGCGGAAATTGCAGCTTGATTGTCGAGGGCGATACTGAGTTGTACGCATACCCCCATTTGTTCAGGTGTGTTAAGATCAACCCAAGAAGTTTAGGGATATCAATGGTATGTGCAGGCGGGTCCGATGCAAAAAAGATGCTAATGCACGCTAGAATTCTAAATGCATATGGACTGCCATGTGTAATCGTGCTTGATAAGAATAAGACAGAAGAGGTAGAGAAAATAGAAGTGCAAAAAACTCCAAATGTAAAAGCTATTTATGCTCTAAAGAAAGGCAACTTTGAAGAGTACTTGCCACTTGAGATTATGATTGAAGTGATAAACGAATTGTGTCAAAACGAATTGGCAGAGTGTGGACGTGGGAAGGTAGAAAGTATCAGCAAGTTCGATGTTGACACGTCCAAACCCATCGAGAATCAGTTGCGTCGATTAGTGCACGAACGATTCATCGGAATAAGATTTGAATATCTTAAGGTTCGCCTTGGGGAAGAGGTTGGAAAGAGAATGGTCGAAAGGGGTTTGAGGCCTGATGATGAGATAATTGAAATACTAACTAAAGCGAAGGAGATAGCAACAACGTGATGTGTTAAAGTTTAATAGTCCCCGCTTCACCTGACAAAATTTTTTCGCGGCTAAAAAATCCCTGTTAACTTAGGCAATCTGTGCCTAATTTTTCTCCGTGGTTTAGTGGCTTACAGAAATTTCAATCAAATGCGCAGGGGGGTGAAAAATTTTTAAATTTTGTTGAAGATTTTGCATTAGTTTCTATGCAGTTTTTGTAAATTTCTCTCCGGTTTTTGTAAATTTTTGACTAATTTTGCACGTTTCAAAACACGAACTTGCGCGTTTGGTGCTATCCCATTTTGCCCATCTTCCCTATTTTAAACTCGAAACTCAGTGCTCAAAACTACAAACTTTTTTCCATTTTCTTTTTTGTTAATCCGTGTAAAATACTTAACTTATGAAATCTAAATTGCTTATTCTTCTCCTTGCCACCCGGCCGAGGTTTTTGGTCGCAAGCGCCGCTCCGGTCCTTGTCGGCTCAGCGCTGGCCTTCGCAATAGCAGGGACTTTCTCGCTGCATCTCTTTATCCTGGCATTACTTGCGATAATGGCCTTACACAGCGGCTCCAATTTAGCCAACGATTATTTCGACCATACCTCGCGCAACGACTGGCTCAACAAAAACCCGACCCCATTTTCCGGCGGCAGCCGGTATATACAGGACGGCATTCTCTCGCCTAAAACAATATTACTTACTGCTCTGCTTGCGCTTACAGCAGGGGCCATAATCGGCATTATTATCGTTTTACTGACGCACAGCATATTTATTTTAATTCTCGGCCTAATCGGCCTGCTCGGTGGTTTCTTCTACACAGCTCCGCCTGTTCGGCTCGGCTACCGCTGCCTGGGCGAACCTGTCATTGCTCTGCTATTCGGCCTGCTGCCGGTCTATGGCTCATACTATCTGCAAACGGAAACCGTCGATGCTATTCCGTTAATACCAGCTGTTATTGTTGGAATACTGATTTTCCTGGTTATTTTGATAAACGAATTTCCGGATTTTGCCGCCGATGCCGCCGTAAATAAAAGGACCCTTGTAGTTCGCTTTGGAGTCCCCATTTCGATTTGGATTTACCGAATTATGCTCTTTGCAAGTTATCTTGTTTGCGCAGCGGCAATGCTGATTTATCGCCCTTTTATCTTTGCAGGAATGCTGTATCTGCTTACACTGCCGATAGCTATCGTTGCGATAAAGACTGCAAATAAAGACGATTTACTCACACCCGGCCGATACCGTGCCAACGAACTGACGGTATTTTTACACGCGCTCGGCTGCCTGACGTTAGCTGCCGGCTTTATCATTTTCGGGCTTTCCTGGCTGCGCAGAATCTGATTGACCGAAGCATCTATCCCGTTTAAACTTACTGCAAATGGATAAGCGAATCATAATAAATGCAGATGATTTCGGCATAAGCATCGGCGTAAATAAGGCCGTGGCGCAGGCGCATACTGACGGCGTGCTGACCAGCACAACGATTATGGCCAATATGCCTGCCGCCTACGAAGCCGTCAAAATAGCCAAACAGCTGCCCGACCTCGGCTTAGGCGTTCATCTTAATCTGTTCGAAGGCCGGCCCCTGTCGAAAAATGGCAGCGTCGATTGTTTACTCGATGACGATGGCAGTTTCGCTCTGACACCGGCCGAACTGTCGCTTTTATCCATAGCCAGACGTAAAATTCGCAATGCCATACGAACGGAGCTTGCCGCACAGATTCAATGGGTGATTGACAACGGCTTAAAGCCGACCCACTTAGACTCACATAAACATATTCACAGTTTCCCCTCCATTTTCCCGATAGTATGCGGCTTGGCCAGGCGGTTTGAAATCGCCGCCATACGTTTTACCCTTGAGCCGAAACAGCTTTTGGCGATGCCCTGGCCGCTGCCGAGCACAGGCGGAAGGAAAAGAGTAAAGGCAATTCGGATTATGGCCAAGATTAACCGTATTCAAAACCCGGCATACCTGAAAACCGATTGTCTTCTCGGCGTTGCGCATTTGGGGAAAATAGATGTGAACTTCTTCAAGGCCGTCGCTTTATACAACTCGGCGGCAACTGCGGAGGTAATGACTCATCCCAGCTTTGACGACGGCCCGGAACAAAAGCAAAACAGAATGCAGCGAAAGGGCGAACTTCAGGCTCTTTGCAGTGAGAAAACAAAACAGTACCTTGAAAACGCGAGAATAAAATTAGTACATTATGGAACACTTTGACCAGCCCAATATAGATTGTTCGGTTATAGTGCCGCTTTACAACGAAGGACCGGCGGTCAACGAGCTTTACAGCCGGCTGACCAAAACGATGAACGAAACCGGCCTGTATTATGAGCTGGTCTTCGTCGACGACGGCAGCACAGATGATACACTCAAACTCATAAAAGATATCGCAAGTAAGGACAGTAAAGTCATAGGAATTGAGCTTCGCCGGAATTTCGGCCAGACGCCCGCTCTTGCCGCCGGCTTCGATGTCGCAAGGGGGCAAATAATAATATCGATGGACGGCGACCTCGAAAATTTTCCGGAGGAAATACCGGTTTTTTTAGAAAAGATCAACGCCGGCTACGACGTTGTCAGCGGCTGGCGCAAGAACAGAGCACACGGTTTTATAATGAGAAGAATACCAAGTATGACGGCCAACTGGATTGCCTCGAAAATAAGCGGCGTTGATATCCACGATTTCGGCAACACTTTCAAGGCATACAAGCGCGAGGTAATCGAGGAATTGAACCTTTACGGTGAGATGCACAGATTTATCCCGGCGCTGCTGAGCCGCAGCGGCATCAAAATCATCGAGATACCGGTAAAGCATATCAATCGGCCTTACGGGGCCAGCAATTACGGAATCTCCAGAACGTTCAGGGTCGCCTTCGATTTGATAACGCTGAGGTTTATGCTCGGATATATCACCCGGCCGCTGCACTTTTTCGGCAGGGCGGCTATGTGCTGCATCATCGCCGGGTTGTTAATGGGCGCTTATATTCTCTACGATAAGGTTGTGTATCACGTGCCTGTTATGGTTGCGCACGCTCCGATGGCAGGATTGGCAGCGATGCTTTTGCTGATTGGCGCCATATTCGTATCTACAGGGCTGATAGGCGAGATGATAAGCAGGGTCTATTTCGAATCGACAAACAAGAAAATATATTCGGTACGCAAGGTCCATCGCAGGGAAGGTTAAACGTGGCAAAGAAGAAAAAACAATCCTTGGCTGCACTGTATATTATTTTAGTCGCAATAGCAGCGGTAATTTTTTTGGTCAGGCATTTTCATATCAAGAATTTTCATATCATAGAGCCGGACGTCCTTTATACCAGCGGCCAGCCGCGAGGGATGGACTATTACCGCCTACTCTACAGATACCATATCGCAACAATCATCAACCTCCGCTCGCCGGCGGAGCATCGCGATAGAAACTGGCATAACGAGGAAATCACCTGGGTACGAAGCAACGGCGTTAAATATATCGAACTGCCTATTGAAAAAGCCAATTATTTCCCCAACAAAGAAACCCAGGACCGATTTCTGGCCATAATGGCGGACAAGAACAATCTTCCCGTTCTTCTCCACGAAGGCAGCGGCGAAAAAAGAGTCCCCATGCTGACGGCTGTCTGGCTTATAAGGACCAAAGGATATACTGTTGAAGAAGCAGCCAAACTGGTTGAAGAAATCAACGGCGACCGGACAATGACCGAGGCCGAAAATACATTCATTATGCGACTTGTCCCCTATAGCACCGAAGGTAGATTGACAAACTGAATTTGTTCAGCAGTTCTTTACGTGCGCCCTTTGGTTGTCATCGTGGGTTTATGCAATAGTGCTCCGCCTACAGCTTCCCCTTTGTGCCGTTCGGCGTCCTCCTGCATATAAACAATTTCAAATTGCCCATTTTTAAGCAGTTCATCCAGGTATTGGCCGAATGCCACAACCCACCAGCCTTCGTTGTATAATCTATATGTTTCTGATTCCGTTGGTATTTCGGGCACGGACCTGCCGAAATAATGAACAAATCTCATAGAAGCAGATTTGTATGCCACTAACTTATCCGAAGCAGGCACTTTTTCCGCTACGATCTGTGTAAACTGCCTGGACGGCTGATTATAATTTAGAGGATTTACGAAAACGGTATAAGCAATTGAAATCTGCACAACAATACCGGCGAAAGTTACCCAGCATGCAAAAGCGGGTTTTCCCCTCGAAAATAATACGGCTACAACTGCAGCTACAACTATCATTACTATCCCAATTATTATTGCCCCGGCAAGTAGCTTAGAATTGGTTTTAGCTATGTAAATCGGTCCGGCAATAGCAGCGGTGATTAAAACAATAATATGATTTCGCAGGACGTCCCTTGCGTATTTCGGCGTATAGGCCTTCCGCACAAAAACCATATCTTCTATCAGGATGCCTATCAATATAGCCATTGCCGGCATCGAAGGAAGTATATAGTGCTGACGTTTGCCCCCGCTGATAGTGATAAATGCCAGGTTCACGACAAACCAAAACCACAAAAATTGCATTACAGGTCGTTTCTTGTTCCAAACTTTGTAAAAAGGAGCAGCCAGCGCCATCGGCAGAAAGGCAACCCACGGCAATATAAATAGGAACATTTTCGGCAGATAATAATAAAACGGTTTGTCACCTGGAACGTAATCGCCGAAGAAACGGTCAACGAACTCTCGTTTCCATAGTGCCAAGTCCCAGTTTAGTTTGTGAGCAATCGCCAGCGGCCATGGTAATAGGATGGCCAGAAAAATAATCAACCCCGCCACCGACGCCCAGTTAAACAGCCTCCTCCATTGCCGGAATATGGAAACGTAAAAAAACAGCGGAACCAGAACAAGCGGCAGCGGAGCGGGCCCTTTGGCAAGGTTGCCGAGAGCAAGGCTTATCCAGAAGACAAGCATAAAAACAAACTGTTCTTTCCTGTTTTTGGCAGTGACGGCCGAGTAAAAACTTAGAAAGCACAGCAAAACAAAAAACGTCAGGGCCATCTCCGGTCGGGCGCTGTGGGCATAGCAGACGAAACCGACCGATGTTGCCCAAACTCCCCCGGAAATTGCTGCGATGCGAAACGTCAGCCATTGATTCACAAAGTATAGAATTGCTGCGACTGAAAGTATTCCGAAGATGACGCTTGGCAGCCGGGTGGTGAATTCGTCGACCCTGCCGGTTATTCGGGCTAAACCTGCCACGAGCCAGTAAGACAGAGGTGTTTTCTGAAGACGCGGCTCTGTGTTGCAGGTGGGCCAGACCCAGTCGCCGCTGTCCAGCATCTCCCTGGCGGTGATCGAAACGAAGCATTCGTGATTATTAAGCGGCCTGTCAGAAAGCGTCCAGGACGCGCTTACTGCCGAAAGTAACAATACGCCACAGACGACAAGCCCCTTTGTTCTTTTGGCATTGCTCCGGTTATTTTCCATTCCGCAACCTTCTTCTGCTGAACGTCTAGACGATCAACTGATTATTTTGATTATTTCATCAATGTTGTTTGGTGCTTCTACGGGCGAATTGCTGAACTTGCCCTGATTTTCTTTGTGGTAGTTAACTGTTACATTGGGGTCTTTAAGTGCGTGCCCAGTCAACACGCAGGCAACTCGCTCGTCTGCCGAAATTTCGCCTTCGGTCCGTAAGTGCTTTAATCCTGCAATCGTCGCCGCCGAAGCCGGCTCACAGCCCAGCCCGTATTTGCCTATAATCGCCTTTGCATCGCAAATCTCTTCGTCGGGGACCTTCCGCACAACGCCGTTGGTTATGTCAATTGCTCGAAGACATTTCTTTAGATTGACAGGACGCGAAATCTCTATCGCCGAGGCACAGGTATGCGGCGAAAAATTACGAGCCGTCAAATCAGCATAGAAATCATCAATTATTTTCTGATTAACTTTACCGTTGTTCCAAGAGAGTTTCTTGTTGTTGACCAGCTCAGTTAGTGTATCAGCGCCGGTGGCGTTAATAATCGCCATTCGTGGTATCCGTTTAATAAGCCCGAGCTGTTTTAATTCGGAAAAGGCCTTGCCGAATGCGCTCGAATTGCCGAGGTTGCCGCCGGGCACCACTATCCAGTCCGGCACCTCCCAGTTCAGCCCTTCGATGATTCGATACATTATCGTCTTTTGGCCTTCCAGCCGGAACGGGTTCAGTGAATTGAGCAGATACAGTCCCAGCTTCGTGCAAACATTCTGAACCTGCCGCATACAGTCATCGAAGTCACCGTCTATTTGAATCGTTTGAGCACCGTAATCCATAGACTGACTGAGTTTGCCGAAAGCAATCCTGCCGGAGCCGATAAAAACAGTGGCTTTCAGACCGCAACTGTGTGCATACAACGCCATCGACGCTGAAGTATTTCCCGTCGATGCGCACACGCACGACTTTGCTCCAACCATCCTGGCGTGACTGAATGCCGCCGCCATACCATTATCTTTGAATGAGCCGGATGGATTCAGCCCCTCGTATTGCAAATATAAACACCCCGGCTTCATATCAACATATTCAGCGACCACATCGTTTTGCTGTAGTATGGTCTGGCCTTCGCCTATCGTGACCTTATATTTGTCATCGCAGAAGTTCAGCAATTCCCGAAACCGCCACACCCCTGAGAAATCCAAAGGATAGTTTCTATTTGCCCAGCGTTTGCCAAACTCGCTGAGTTTCTTTGGCACTTCTATCTTGTCCCAGTTATATTTAGTATCGAGCAGTTCACCGCACCTGGGGCACTTAAATCCGCCTATGGCGGCCCCGCGATCGAACTGGGCAGCACAGTCCGGATTAATACATCTCTGAAAAGCGACATCATTACTCATATTCAAAACTCCTTTTGGATTTCTGAGGAGTGATTATAGACCAAAACATCAATTTTTGCAAATTTAATACGCCTCAGGCGTATTGCCTTTCCTTGCTTCACTTTGTTCCGCTCAGAATGGCAGAATTACTTGCCTGTGTTGTTTCGCCGTTGATTTTTTCTACCAAATTCGGCAGTTCGGAAAGCTGATTTATCTCCCAGGTACCTTTCGGAATCTTCTTTCCCGTATTGGTATAAGCTTGCTTCAAGGCAGCCTGCATACCGACTTTTAAGGCCGGCACAATGTCCTTGTTAATTCGGTCGCCGACAAATAATACGTCCTGCGGCGGCTCACCTATTTGCCGGGCGGCTGTCTGGAAAATCCGGATGTTCGGTTTTCTAAAAGCAAACTGATGGGAATAAAGTCGAATCGGGAAAAAATCCAGTATGCCAAATTGAGCCAGGTGTCTGTCTAAAGAACCTGCGTTTATAAAGGTGTTGGAAACTATGCCGAGTTTGAGACCCATCTGTTTAAGCGAAGCCAAAGTTGCTTTCAAGCTCGGTTCGATTCTTGCCAGTTTCGCCAGAGGCTCATACCAGAGCCATCCTAACTGTCGCAACTGGTTCTCGTCGAGGGTAAGGCCTTTCTTTATGCTGAGTTTCTTCAGTAACAAGAGAGCGTTGAAATCTTTTCTCGTCAGGAAGGAAACCAAACAGTGGAACCGAACGGCTGTCATACTATGCCAGTAATACCATTTGAAGCTGCCGAGCGGCTGGTTACAGCTTTGCAGGAATTCGTAGGTCAGCTTTGCGCTTTGGCGAAAAACCCTTGTCGTGCTGACCTTGCCGAAGTTCAGCAGCGTCTCGCCGAGGTCGAACAATATCGCTTTGATTTTTTTGCCGGGCATACCCTTTATTTTCTCAGCGGCGGCGTATCATCGCCAAAAATTTCCCGCACCCATTGGAACATTTCTTCATCCGATATCGCCGACGCACGGTTGGCTGAATACTCAGCGTCAATTTTGTCCTTTATTTTGATTATATGAGGGTTATGCTTGGAGATTTCAATATCGTATATAGACTCTATCCAGTGTTTGATACCCGCCGCACCGCTCTTGTCGGTAATAGCCACACTGACGGGGCGGTTGAGTAGCTTTTTCGTGTCGAAGCAGTTGTAAATCTCTTCGTCTTTTAGCAGACCGTCGGCGTGAATACCAGCCCGGGTAACATTGAAATCCCTGCCGACCAGCGGATAGTTGTGCGGAATTTCAAAACCGAGCTCCTTTCCGGCATACTTTGCCAGTTCGGTTATCGCAGCGTAGTTGACAGTCGCTGTCATCCCTTTCAGCTGGGCGTGTTCGACAACAAGCATTTCCAGGGGAGAATTACCTGTTCGCTCGCCGATACCGAATATCGAAGCGTTGGCGGCGCAACAGCCATACAGCCATGCCGTCGTTGCGTTCACCAGGACCTTGTGGAAATCGTTATGGCCGTGCCATTCAAGCCACTCAGAGGGAACCCCAATTTCCCGAAGACCCTTGACAAGCTTCGGAACACTTCTCGGCAAGGCAACCTCAGGCCAGGGCAGGCCGAATCCAAGGGTATCGCAAAGACGAACCTTAACCGGCCTGTCGTACTCCTCAGCCAGCTTCATCAGCTCAGATGCAAAGGGCAGCACAAAACCTTCATAATCGGCACGAGTTATATCCTCGAAATGGCATCGTGGTATAACCCCATTATCCAGAGCCGCTTTGGCGATATCAAGGTAAGTGTTCATTATCTGGGTACGTGTCTTTCGCAGTTTCAGGAATATATGGTAATCACTTACCGAGGTCAAAATACCGGTCTCAGAAAGCCCCATTTTCGCAACCAGCTTAAAATCGGCCTCTGCAGCCCTTATCCAGCCGGTAATTTCAGGAAACTTATAGCCGCGAGCTTTACACAACTCTACCGCCTTTCTGTCACGCTCCGAGTATAAAAAGAATTCGCTTTGTCGAATCAAACCTGTCCCACCGTCTATTTCGTGCAGTAAATCATATATCCGCAGGATTTGCTCCGGCGTATAAGGCGGCCTCGCCTGCTGACCATCACGGAAAGTCGTATCGGTTATCCATATCCTCTCCGGAATATCATACGCAACTTTTTGCCCATCGAATATTACCCTGGGAAATTCGACATATGGAAATATCTCCCGATACAAATTGGGTTTTTCTACTTCTACAAGTTTAGGCTTTTCTTTAGCCATACTTATCTCCAGCAATATCATTGGCGTTTCAGTCGGCTATCATGCATCCACCTGTGGCGGATACGAACAATGGCCGAGATGGGATTCGAACCCATACGCCCGCAATGGACAGGGGATTTTAAGTCCCCAGCGTCTGCCTTTCCGCCACTCGGCCTGACCTCATAGACTAATGGAATTTCCGTCGATTTGCAAATTGTTTCTTATTTCCCTCGAACCGAATACTGCAGAAATCACGAAAGTCAAAACCTGCCGCCCCCGTTTCCGTCTTCGACAGAAGACGCGGGGGAGATGAATTTATAGCAAGAGAAAATCCTGATTAAAGGAAACACAAGATATGCAGAGAATATTTAAGCCCGGCGGCCAAATAAGATTCGGGACATCAAATACGAGATAAACCGGGGCTGAAATTGCCAAAGAAAATCCGCTATCCGACCTGTTGCCTGAACCAACCGAACCCTGCGGTCAAGGGCCTTTAGCTGTGAATCATCACCTGCCAAATCCAGCGCTTTCTTAATTCTCTCCGCGGCTTTGGTTAACCTGCCCATTTTCAGATAAACAATCGCAGAATTACGCAGGGCATAAACGTCGGTCGGCCTTATATCAAGCGCATGGCCGAAAAACTCCAGCGCATCCTCAAATCGGCCTTTTATAGTGCTGACAAGACCAAGATAGTAATAGGCATCTGCATTGGCGCAATCAATGTCGATAACCCTCAGCAGGCAATGCGTTGCATAATTCATATCACCGACTCCCAGAAACATCGAACCCATAGACACCAGTATATCCGTATCCTCCGAAGCCAGCTTCACCTCCGAAACCAGATGATTTCTCGCCTCCTCCGGCTTTCCGCGCATTAACGCACACTCAGCCAGCCGATACTGCGGCCCTGTCAGTTTATTGTCTTTTTGTGACGCCTTACTGAATAGTTTTACTGCTCTGGGATAATCACCGCTGTTAAAAACAATCTCCCCCAGATAAAATAACGCTGCGGCAAAGTCCGGCTTAAGCTCAAGTATCCTGTTAAACTTTTCCTTAGCTGATTCGACATCGCCAACCTCAAGGAGAAACAGGCCGAAATCGAGGATAACATCAATGTCGCCCGGGTTAGCACGAAGCTCATCTAAGAAATACTCGCGCCCTTGCTTGTAATCACCCGCGGCCCAATACGCTTGAGCAATTCGATAATTAATCTGCGGGTGATTCGGCTCAAGTTTAGCAGTCTTGAGCCAGCAGTGAATTGCTTTCTTATAATCGCCGCGGACGAAAAGACTATTGCCGATGTTATAGAAGCATAATGCACAGTCCGGATTTAGCTGCTGGGCAAGATAAAACATCTGCTCGGCCAAATCGTGTTGACCCATCTCGGTATAAGTAATTATCCGGTTGCAATAGCAGGGCTCAAAGCTCGCATCTAACTGCTGGATATGCTCGAATGTCTCGATAGCCCGGTCGTATTGACCGGTGCGGGTATAATCGACCGCTAATGAATTTAATATCTCCAAATCATCCGGATTTAGCTGCAGAGCGATTTCATATTCGCTTATCGCATCATCAAACTCACCCTTGGTGTCTAGTGTGAGGGCCTTGTCAAAATGCCAGGCGCTGTTGGTCGGATTTATCTCAAGTGCTGCGTCCAGCTCGGCAAGCGCTTGCGTTATTTTGCCGTCTTCATAAAGCTCAAAGGCCTTCTTGGCCTTATGTTCGGCTTCAGAAAAACAGTCTTCCATATCGTCGAACAGCATAATCGCTCCGATTGCTTGATAAGTAACAAGAATCACCCAAAACCGTTTCGGTAATAAACTCCGGCCGGATTAGCGGTTTTTGCCGGCTACATTTCTTTTTACCTCCATTAAAAATTTCAATGGAAATTTGGCTTATAAGCTCTTACAATTACGTAGGTTAACTCAACAGCAATGAATAGACCCGGCTGCCTGATAAAGTCGCAATCGGTCTTTTTCTGGAAAGCAGCTTCTGTTAGTCTTATAATGTGTAGCCACCTCCGTGCTCCTCAGGAGCAAGAACGGGGGAGCCGTAGCTCTGTTGGATTAAGATTGTTTTTGGAGAAGCGAAACTATGATTAAAGAAATAAAAGGTCGGGTCGCAGCCGGTAAAGGCAATTACGCTATTGTAGTCAGCAGGTTCAACGAATTTATAACCGCCAAGCTGCTTGCCGGTGCCATAGATTGTCTCAAACGTCATGGTGCTGCTGACGAGCAAGTTTTTGTTGTCTGGGTGCCTGGCGCCTGCGAAATCACCGTCGCTGCAAAAAAGCTTGCGCAAAGCGGCAAATACGTTGCGGTCCTCTGCCTCGGTGCGGTCATACGCGGCCAAACATCCCACTGCGAGTATATCTCTCAAATGGTAGCACGAGGCATCGGGCAAATCAGCTATGATTCAACGGTTCCGGTAGTTTTCGCCGTCCTGACCTGTGATACTCTCGAACAGGCCGTCGAAAGGGCGGGCGCCAAAATGGGTAACGCAGGCACCGATGCAGCATTAACAGCTATGGAAACTGCGAACGTGCTCGAACAGATTTGAGTCGTTCATTGACAATTTAACAATACCTAATAATCTACTAATAAGAGGCCGGAAGGTGGACAAAAGAACAAGGGCCAGAGAGCTGGCAATACAGGGACTATATCAACTCGACATACAGGGCCCAGACTTGCTCCCAAGATTAGCTGAGTTCTTTACGGAAAATGACTCTAATCTTTTAGTACGCAAACTCGCTTCAGAATGGACGAAGGGAACGTGGGAAAATTTAGCTCTCTGTGACGAGTTCATAGCTGCCTCAACAATAAAATGGCGGTTGTCTCGGCTCTCGATTGTTGACAAGAGTATTTTGCGGCTGGCGGTTTACCAGTTGAAGTTCTGCCCTGATATCCCACCCAGAGTTGTGATAAACGAGGCTATTGAACTTGCCAAAAAGTTCAGCACCGATAAGTCTTCGGCGTTCGTTAACGGTGTGCTCGACGCCGTCTTAAAGAAAATAAAAAACTAAAACGATTGAGGCTGATTGGTTGAAGGTAATTGCAGTATTAAACCAGAAAGGCGGAGTGGGAAAAACCACAACAGTGGTAAATATTGCCGCAGCCCTTGCCAGCATAGGGCTGAAGGCGGTCGTTCTTGACTTCGACCCTCAGGCACATTTGACTATACATCTCGGCGTAGAACCTGAAAAAGTCGGTTCGGGTTCATATAGACTCCTTACGCAGTCAGCAAAATTTGAAGAAGAAATTTCGCTTGTACGGCCAAACCTTTGGCTGCTGCCTGCGAATATCAACCTTGTCGGCGCCGAAAGCGAGCTTGTAAGTGTTGTCGGAAGGGAAACCATCCTGCGGGAAGCGCTTGCTTCGGTTGAGGACAAATTTGATTATGTCTTTATCGATTGCCCACCTTCGCTTGGGCTGCTGACCTTGAACGCCCTCGCCGCCGCAGAAGAGGTCTTGATTCCGCTCCAGCCGCATTTCCTCGCCCTGCAAGGATTTGGAAAACTGCTGCAAACCGTTGAGCTTGTCAATAAAAGAATAAATCCTAATCTCAAAGTTAAATGGATTCTGCTGTGTATGTTCGACAGCCGCGCCTCTCTTCCGAACGAGGTCAAGGCCGATATAGAGCAATTCCTGAGTAACGCTCGCACGACCAACTGCGCCTGGGCGGACGCTCGGGTCTTACCTGTCTACATCCGCAGAAACATCAAGCTCGCCGAGGCCCCAAGCTATGGCAAAACAATCTTCGAATATGAGCCTTCCTGCCACGGCGCCGAAGATTACAAAAAAGTCGCCGAACTAATCCACAACCAAATGCAGTCGTCGGTTGCCGCTACCTGCCCGATAAAAATTGTTGAAGTAGAGCAACAAGACACTCAAGCTTCCGCCGAAGCCGCACAAACAACAGCTTCCCGCCCCCCAGTTGAACCCAAATAACCCCTTTGTCAAACCAGTTCTTGTGGATTTTGTAATTGCTCGCAGATTGCGTTCAGAAACCCCGCCGCATAAATCTCATCTATGACTCTGCGGTCAGCCGCCAGCGATAGACTCACCATTTTTCGCTCCGTTGGTTTTCCGTCTACAGGGACAATTTCTCTATTCACATTGCCTACTGCTAAAACAGTGCTTGTCGGCGGCGGCACAATTGCCAAAAAAGAATCAATACCGTATGCGCCAAGATTACTTAACGCTATCGTCTCGCCTTCCATCTCCTCGAGGGTCAGCTTATTGTCGCGTCCCTTTTCAGTGAGCGTTTGCTCAAGTGAGGCAATCTCAGCCAGCGTTTTTTTGTCCGCATCCTTTATCACCGGAACAACAAGACCCTGCGGAGCATTGACGGCAAAGCCGACATTGATTGAATCGGGTATTTTGATACTGTTCCCGTCAATCCTGCCGAGCATAAGTGGATTCCGCTTCGCCGCCAGCGCCAGCGCACGAACATAAAAAGCATCCGTCGTTATTCTGACGCCCAATGATTTACGCAGCTTCGGCCGAAGACCCATCAGTTTGGTTACATCCGCTTTCGACTCGATGTAAAAACAGGGCTTGCTCTGCTTCGATTGCAGCATCCTTTCGCCGATGAGCTTTTGGATTCGCGTCAGTAAGACGGTGGAGCTTCCCGCATCATCCAAAAATGAGTTTGTCTCTTCGTGGGACAAAATAAAATCCTTAAATGAACAAACCGGAATTATAGTAATTCTGTCCAAATCGTCAAGCTCGCCGCTGGCGGATTTAGTTCCGCTAGGATATAATCAGCTTTATGAAAAACGCTGCTCTCAGCGAGCTTTTCGACCAGATGGCCGATATTATGGAAATCCTCGGCGAGGATAGATTCCGCATCAATGCCTACCGAAAAGTCGGCCGAATCATCGCTGATATGCCCACCGATATAGAAACTGTTTTAGCCGGCGGTGACTTGGCGAAAATACCCGGCATCGGAAAAGCAAGCCTCGCCAAGATTGAAGAGTTCGTAAAAACCGGCACAATTAAAGCTCACAAACAACTGCTCAAGAAAATCCCACCAAAATTGCTGGAGCTACTTACTATACCCGGTGTAGGCCCCAAAGGCGTAAAAGCAATTTATGAAAAGCTGAAAGTGAAATCTATCTCAGACCTGAAAAAAGTGATTAAGTCCGGCTCTTTAGCCGAGCTACCTGGGTTCGGCGACAAAAAGGCTGCTGTAATCGCAAGGGGGATTGAATTCCTTGAAAAATCCACAGGCCGAATTCGACTCGACCAGGCTGTTGTTGCTGCGGATATTGTCACTGGTTTTCTTAAGAAGCTTCCCGGCATCGGCAAAATCCAGCCCGCCGGCTCGTTGCGTCGCCAGGCGGAAACTATCGGTGACGTTGATATCCTCGTTGCCGCTAAAAATGGCAAAAAGATAATAGACGCATTTACCAAAGCAGGTTTTGTGCAGGAAGTCCTTGCCGCCGGGCCGACTAAGGGTTCTGCAATTATCCGGGCGGAAACTGTGCCGGTTCACGTTGATGTCCGTGTTGTGCCGAAAGAAAGCTTCGGCGCCGCGGCTCAGTATTTCACCGGCTCGAAACAGCATAACGTGCGATTAAGAGAAATCGCCGTGAAAGCAAAGTTGAAATTGAACGAGTATGGCCTATTCAAGGCAAATAAAAGAATTGCAGGAGCAACTGAGGGAGAAATCTATAAAAAGCTCGGCTTGGGTTTTATCGACCCGTTATTACGCGAAGACCGCGGTGAAATTGAAGCAGCAAAGACACACGCCTTACCCGAACTGATCGATTTCAAAGATATTAAAGGCGACCTTCACGTCCACACAAATGCTTCCGACGGCAGCACCGATATTTCAGAAATGGCTCAGGCCGCAGCAGATTTAGGCTATAAATATATCTGTATCACGGACCATTCGAAATCTTCTGCAATCGCCAATGGTTTATCGAGCAGGCAGTTGGCTAATCAAATCAAAAAAATCCGCAAAATAAATGAAAAGATAAAAGGTATAATCATTTTCGCCGGAACCGAAGTGGACATTCTCGCTGACGGCTCATTGGATTTCGACAATAAGCTGCTTGCCGACCTCGATTTTGTGATTGCTTCGATTCATTCAGGTATGACCAGCCCTCGCGAAAAGGTAACCACCCGCACGTTAAAGGCGATGGACAACCCTTATGTAAGCTGCATCGCGCATCCTACAGGTCGGCTCATCGGCCAGCGCGAACCAATGGATATCGATATGGCCGCTGTAATCAGGCACGCTGCCCAGACCCACACCGCTTTGGAGGTGAACGCAAACCCGTGGCGTTTGGACCTTAAAGATGTCCACTGCAAAATGGCAGTTGAAGCGCAGGTTATGCTGGTCATCGGAACAGATGCTCACAGCACTGCAGGGCTTGCCTTGATGGGCTACGGAGTAGCAACCGCAGCTCGCGGCTGGGCAACGAAAGCAAACGTATTAAACTCTCTCACCGCCTTAAAAATAAAAGATTTTGTCAAAACTAAAAGGCCGTAGTTTGCGTTTGTGAAATCTAAATCAGCCAAAATCCTGTTAACAGGTCTGCCTGGTTGCGGCAAAACGACCGCTGTTATAAAAATAATCTCTGCTCTCAACGCCGACAAAGTAGCAGGTTTTTACACGCAGGAGATTCGTGAAGATAATACCCGCAAAGGTTTTAGCTGGACCCGCCTCGATGGTGCTACCGGCATTCTCGCCCACGTGAACATTGAGTCTTCCCACAAAGTCAGAAAATACGGCATAGATGTTTCTGGATTTGAAAAGTCTGTGGTGCCAATCTTGGATATTGATTGCAGCAACGCAGAATTATTTATTATTGACGAAATTGGCAAAATGGAGTGCTTCTCAAAAAAGTTTGTTGCAGCAGTCCGCCGGCTCTTCGCATCCGAAAGGTCAGTATTGGCTACTGTGGCACGAAAGGGGAGTGGGCTTATTTCTGAAGTAAAGAGGTATCCGGATGCGAAACTATTTAACTTGACAGCGCAAAATCGTGACAAAACAATCGCTAAAATTTTGCAAGTCTTTATAGAATTAGGAATTAATAATGAGCAGGTTAATAAATCTTCCTAAGCCGAAGCAGGATGGTTCGATGTTACTGGAAAAAGTCATAGCTGCACGGCGGTCAAGGCGGAACTTTTCACCAAAATCTCTTACACTTGAACAAATCAGCCAATTATGCTGGGCAGCACAGGGACAAGAAGCTGGCGGCAGGTATCGCACAACTCCTTCAGCCGGAGCAACTTATCCGCTTGAGCTTTTTATCGTAACCGGCGATGGTTTGTTTCACTATTTGCCCGCTGGACATTCGCTTAAGAAACTCACCGAGCTGGATTTGAGAAACGACCTTGCCGTGGCCGCCTGGGGACAGGAATTTATTGAGGCGGCGCCGCTAACGCTTGTCTTTGCTGCCGAATTTAGCAGAACAACAAATCACTACGGCAAGCGAGGCATCCGTTATGTCTATATGGAAGCAGGTCACGCTGCCCAGAACATCCATCTCCAGGCAGAAGCTTTAGGTCTCAGCTCTGTCGCAGTCGGGGCTTTCGATGATTCCTCCATCAGCAAAGTTCTGTTGTTGCCAAAAAACCTTGAACCTGTATATATGGTAACAGTGGGTTATTGCCGATGAGTAATAGGGAGATTATTTCAATTGATGGCAGCACTGGCGAAGGGGGAGGCCAAATACTGCGAACGAGTCTGGCTTTATCCTGTATAACCGGCAAGGGCTTGCACATCGAAAACATCCGTGCCGCACGTCGCAATCCAGGCCTGGCAAAGCAGCATCTAAGCTGTGTCCACGCTGCCTGCCAAATCTGCAACGGCGCCTGTCACGGAGCTGTCCTTCGCTCGAAAGTATTGGATTTTCAATCCGGGCCTGTGCAAAACGGCGACTTCTATTTCGACATTGGCTCCGCCGGTTCTGCATCGCTGGTCGTCCAAACTGTTTTGCCAGCTTTGTTTTTAGCAGACAAACTTTCGACCGTTACCGTTACCGGCGGAACTCACAATCCCTTGTCCCCGCCGTTTGATTTTCTTTCCGAGACCTTCCTGCTGGCTGTCGAAGCCGCCGGTTTCCACGGCAGTTGCGAACTCGTAAAACACGGCTTCTTTCCTGCAGGCGGTGGAAAAATCACTTTTAATATTCAGCCCCGGCAAGAAAACACACGCAAAACAATCAACTTCTGCACCCCGGCTGATAAACCTCAAATCTCCGCCCGCATATATACTGCAAAACTTCCTGAAAATATCGCCCGCAGGCAGCACGAACTTCTGCTCCAAAGCAAGCTGGATTTCAAAAACATCGAACACATTGAGGTAACCGATTCCGATGGCCCCGGAAATTGCGTGATGATTCGGCTTTGCAGCAGTAATCGCATAACGGTATTTACCGCATTTGGGCAGCGAGGCAAACCATCGCATAAGGTAATTAGTGAAGTTGTTGATTTGGCTAAGGATTTTTTAGATAGCAGAGCTGCTGTTGACCGGTTTCTCGCTGACCAGCTTCTAATCTATATGGCCATCTCGAAAGGTGGCTGTTTCACAACCAACCAGCTTACCGCCCACCTTACAACAAATATGGAAATAATAAAAAAGTTCCTTAATATTAATTTCCGCGTGTATAAGCAGGATGAAAACTACAAAATCTCGTGCTATCCTGCCTAAGAAAGATATAAGATTGGCTAATGGGCGATACAGGGTTCGAACCTGTGACCTCACGGGTGTGATCCGTGCGCTCTAACCAACTGAGCCAATCGCCCCAAGTCCGAATATATTAAAGCATTTACCGGTGCTGTTTGTCAAGTTCTAATCGACATCCTGCTCCGTAGCGACAAAGTTAATCCGGCCGAGCTTGACTCCCTTTATGCTGAGTATATTTTCCGCCGTTTTTTTAATTTCACCCACGCGTCCCCGCAGCACAACTACCTCCAAGCACTCGTGCTCGTCCAAGTGAATGTGCATTGCGGAAATCGTTTGCAGAAGATGTGAATGTTGCAGGCCCGTTAGTCTTTCCATTAGCTTCGTCGAATGATGGTCGTAAACCAGAATTACCGCAGCGACCGCTTTAGTTTTCGGGTCGCCCACTTGCTCATCACTTAGCTGCTTACGCACAAGGTCGCGTATGGCCTCCGACCGGCTCTGATAACCCTGTCTGGCAATCAGCTTGTCGAACTTCGCAAGCAGTTCCTTCTCTAACGAAACCCCTATGCGCTCAACTTGACTCATCCTTTGTTCTCCTGTAACGGTAACAGAACCAGTATGCCGGCTTTTGGCCGGTTGAGGGCTATTTTACTCGATTAAAAAATTTTTTGAAAGAATCAAATTTTCTTATTGGCGCGGTAGCACGATTTTTATATTCTTATGCGCAGATGCAAGCCCTCGGATGGCTTGAACGTATCATTAACAATGTATTTTTGGAGGAACTGATTATGAACAGAATTATGGTTTTGGTGGCGGCAATGTTGCTCTTTTTCGCTGCCGCGGTAAGAGGTGATGAGCCAACCGTTGCTGAAGTTACTCACTGGCAGCTTCAGGCAGTCGATGAAGATGGCGTCGGGATATATAACCCCTACGACAACACGGACAAGGTCATCATCACCGGAATTGTCCTTAATAACCCCGAGGAGATGCTTGATCCCACCCCAAGTACGGTTGGTATAGGTGGCCAGTGGCAGATTTATATCCAGGGCGAAGGCGATGACCACGCCGGCACTGCCGTTTTTCTGGCACAAAATTACTCCGTGGCGGGTGGTTCAGGGAACTATACCGATGAACAGTTACTTTCCGAGCTATATCTTGTAAACCACGACCCCAATACCGGCTACACATTTGCCGCCGGCGACAGAGTAAAAGTAACCGGCTGGTACAAATTCTATAAGGGCAAGATGAACGTCAATGAGAAACATCAGATTGAGCCAATGTATGACCTCGACATAGAACTGGTGACCCCGGCGGTCGGACTGCCTCAATCGGAAACTATCACCCTCGATATGGTAAAGGATGGCAACGACCAGTACATCTTCGACCAGACCAGACTAACCGGCTGTGAGTACTATCAGGCAAGATTAGTGCGGGTTAACGATGTCAACATAGTTGACTCCTGCAACTGGGTGCCGGATGGGACTGTTACAGTCAAAGACGCAAATGGCCTTACATTTCCCGTAAAACTTGGAATAGGTGATGGTTTTACAAGATTCGATTGTCCCACCGGCCAAATCGACGTCATCGCGATTTTCGACCAGGAAAGTTCCGGATATATGGTCTGCAAAGATGGATACCGCCTCTGGGTGCCTGATTATGACGGCAACGGCTTGGTGTTAACCGACCGCGGGCACGAAAGAGGCAATCTGCCGGGTGATATCAACACGGACTACATAGTTGACTTTTATGACTTTGCCGAACTTGCAGGTAACTGGCTCCAGCAAAGGGCCGGCCTGAGTTGTTGTGGCGAATAGTCCGTTATAGAACTTGCAGGAGTTTGACGCAGTGACAGGGCGGCTTCCAGCCACCGATTGCAGTAGTTTGTTTTGAACGATGAAACAGGGTTTTACATTAGCTGAAGTGCTGGTTATTATCTTCATCATAGCAGTTCTGATGGCGATATTGATACCCTCGTTGTCGCGGGCGAGGGAACAGGCCAGAGTCATCGTCGTTAACGCCGAGCTTCGCCAAATTGGTCTGGCCCTGGAAAGCTACTTCGATGACAACCGGAAGTTTCCTCCGACTCAGGAAGATTGCATTAGCGGTAAGTTGACCGACCACTTGTATCAGCTTCCGCAGGCTTTGGTAATTGGTGAATATCTGCCATCAATGCCTCGCTCGGAGGCAATGTCAACAACACTGGAAGATAGATTCAATCGCGGGCACACCTACAAATACCGAAGCATCGGCGAAGTAATCAAGGATAGAGACATCATTGACAAATGGATAAAGGCCAAACTTTGGATACCGGATAACTTTCCTGTAAGCAGCAGTATCGATCCCGGCGAAGGCCAGTGGTATCCGAATGAAAGATGCCAGTTCCCGTTGCTGTCGCCGGTAACGTGGGTGGTCTTTAGTCTGGGACCGGATTTCAGTGAGGAATGGCTTGAAGAAAAACTGGGCTTCGAAAACAGATACCCCGTGCCGAAACAGCTTTGGTATACTTCCGAGCAGCGCAAAGGTTTTGTCGTAAGAATACGATTAAGAAACGGCACACAAATTGGTTCATTCGAAGGCAACCCGTAAGCAGGAACACTAATTTTTATGGAAGGAGTTGACTATGAATATTATTCAGGTGAAAGAAACGGTTTTTATGTGCATTGTCGGCTGTATATTTGTTGTCGGATGCTCATCGCATCATCATGCTCATAATGACCATAAAACTGCGATGACGCAGCCGGGAAAAGTTCTGGTAATCGACTTGAGTGACAAACCAGAGTACCAGCGTTTGTTGGCCGGCAGGCCGCAAACAAGCGGTATGCGCTCCGGCAGGGTATATTTGAAACAGGGCGAAACCTGCGGCCGGCACAGTACTGAACAGCACGAGGAAATGCTTGTTTTCCTATCAGGTAAAGGAGCTGCTCTAATCGGGGAGCAGGAATCTCCATTCGAAGTTGGCAAGGGGAAAATATCTTACATACCGCCGCATACAATACATAACGTCAAAAATACAGGAGTTGAACCTCTCGTTTATATCTACTGCGTCACGCCGGTGCATTTGGACGTCGAAGACCGCTTGGAGCATAACGACCACCACCATTAAGAAAGAACAAATACCTTTTTAAGTTGATATAGTAATACGAGTCTGTTATTCTTATGCGCACATTGCCAAAAGGAAAACCTTGTTATGCATATGGCCAATGAATTACTGTCGGTTCCGGTCGCCGCTGGAACGCTTGCGATAGCCGCCGCCGGTCTGGGCCTTGTCTGCAGAAAACTCAGGCGGATTATCACCTCCGATAAGCTCGCCCTGATGGGTGTCTTGGGAGCGTTTGTTTTCGCCGCACAAATGGTAAATTTCCAGCTTCCCGCAATGCCCGGAACAAGCGGACATCTGGTCGGTGCCGTTCTTTTGGCAATCATATTGGGCCCGCACGCCGCCGCAATAGTTATCTCTTCCGTTGTGATTGTTCAGTGTCTTATCTTTCAGGATGGCGGCCTCCTCGCTTTAGGCTGTAACCTTATCAATATGGCTCTTGTCCCCAGTTACCTCGGTTACTCTATATACAAAACCATTACAAATGGCAGCCCTGGAAGTTTACGAATTTACATCGGTATGATGCTGGCCTGCATGATTGCCGTCGAAACTGGTGCGGTTCTTGTCCCTATAGAAGCCGCTCTTTCAGGTGTCTTGGCGGTGCCGTTCTTAACATTCCTCATAACGATGCTCGGCGTCCATCTCTTGGTCGGCCTCGTCGAAGGCCTCATTACCGTCGCTGTATTAGGATACCTCCAGCAAGTCAGGCCAGACATCGTTCTCGATTCTCTCCCCGGCAGAGCCCGGTTGAGTAGAAAAGCGGTGCTGGTGACGCTGCTTGTCTTTACCGTCATTATTGGCGCAGGGCTTTCTTTGTTTGCCTGCGGCTTTCCCGACGGCCTTGAGTGGAGCTATGCAGAAAGACCGGACCAGCCGGATTTCAAATCCGCCGTAGAAAATCAGGACCCGAGAATCACCGCCGTCGACGATTTCCAGTCGAAATATTCGCCATTGCCCGATTATTCCGCCAGGACTTCGAAACTTGGAGAAACTCCGTCTGAAGAGGTCGAATCTGCCGCCCTCGGCTGGACCAGCTTCGCAGGAGTAGTCGGTTCCGCTTTAACAATGGCATTCATCTGGTTGGCCGCGAGAATCCTGCAAAAAAAGTAACAGCATAATCCTGACACATCGTCTATAATGGGACAGCGGATATGCACCACGCACATATAGACAAATTTGCTTATCAGGATTCGTGCGTCCATCGGCTGGATAGCAGGATAAAGTTTGTAATCGCACTTATTTTTACCGCTGTGGTTATTTCCCTCCCCATCACCTCGCCGGCCATCCTTGCTTGTTATGCCGTTGGCCCTTTCACAATACTCGTGCTGGGCAGAATCCCAATCAGATTCGCACTAAAGCATATATTGGTAGTCTGTCCCTTTGTCTTGGTTCTTGCCCTGAGTTGTCCCCTCTATGATAAAACTCCATTCACTGCCGCTTTCGGCCCGTTCACCTGGCAAACCTCGACCGGCTGGATGCGGTGCTTCGCCATTCTCGGCAAATTCATCGTTACAATGCTGGCTTTGATAGCCCTCGTCTCCACTACGCGTTTTAACGATTTGCTCGCCGGCCTGCAGCGGCTCGGCCTGCCAAAGCTGTTGACCATTCAGCTCGGTTTCCTCTACCGCTATATATTCATCCTTATTGATAGGGCCCAGCACATCCTGCAGGCAAGAGCGGGCAGAAAACTTAAAAACCTCGGCGCCAAAACAGAATTGAAGACTGCCGCTGCTATGCTCGGCTCTTTATTTATTCGCAGTATTGATACCGCGGAGAACATAAACATCGCAATGCAGGCCCGCGGCTTCGACAGAAAATGGCGAACAATTTCTAAATTGCAGATTCGCGGTTCCGACCTGCTCTTCACCGCCTCCACGACCGTTTTTCTCCTCGGACTGCACTTTTTTGTAAGACCGCTTTTCTATTAGGAGCTCTTGATGCCGAAAGCAGTTGAGATAGAAAACCTTTCTTTCAAATATCCCGACGGCACAGCCGCCATCGATAACATAACCTTGAGTATCGAACATGGCCAGTCAGTCGCCTTCATCGGCCCAAACGGTGCAGGCAAATCGACCCTGCTCCTCGCAATGGCCGGCTTCGTAACCGGCTCCGGAAAAGTCCTCATCGACGGCCTGCAAATCAACAGGAAAAATCTAAAAAAAATTCGCGGTTTGATTGGCTCCTGCCTCGAAGACCCCGATGACCAGCTATTTATGCCGACCTTGTTCGATGACGTTGCGTTTGGCCCGCTCAATATGGGCCTCGACGCTGGCGAGGTAAAGGCCCGTGTCGCCGACGTCCTGAAAACCGTCGGATTGAATGATATGGCCGACAGAGCCCCGCACCATCTCTCGGCGGGCCAGAAAAGGGCAGCCGCAATCGCAACCGTCCTCACGATGTCCCCTAAGATAATCACACTCGATGAACCAGATGGCAGTCTCGACCCTCGAAACCGCAACAATCTCGTCAAGCTCCTTGCGGGTCTCTCACAAACCCTAATTATCACAACCGCCAATATGGATTTCGCCGCTGCAGTTGCCGATAGAGTTGTCCTCCTCGATAATGGCCGAATCATCGCCGACGGCCCCGCCCAAAAAATAATGTCCGACTCCGAACTGATGACCACCCACGGGCTGGAAGTCCCCGCTAAATTCAGAATGTGAAAATAAAACTGCTACCCTGTCAAAACAAAGTCAATTTATACTCCGCTGAAAGCAGAGAAGCCGCCGTCAATGGGGACAACGACGCCGGTAACGAATTTCGCTGCGTCGCTTAACAGCCATAAAACCGTTCCGACTAATTCATCCGGCTGGCCGAACCTGCCCATCGGCGTATGCTCGATGATTGTTTTGCCGCGGCTGGTCAACTGTCCGCTTTTTTCCTCGGTTAATAGAAACCGGTTCTGTTCGGTAAGGAAAAACCCCGGCGCAATCGCATTGACGCGAATATCTTTCGAATAGTTCTGGCATATATGCACAGCAAGCCATTGCGTAAAATTATTAATCGCGGCCTTGGCAGCCGAGTATGCCGCAATTTTAGTTAGCGGCCGAAAGGCGTTCATACTGGAGATATTCAATATGATGCCGCTGCCGTTATCGGCCATTTCTTTACCGAATACCTGCGACGTAAGCAAAGTGCCGATGAAATTCAGGTCGAAAACAAACCGAACAGCATCAAGGGGAATGTCGAAAAACGGCAGCTCCGGCGAAGTCGTTGCTTCTTTCTTATTGCCGCCTGCGCCGTTAATCAGGATGTCTATTTTGCCGAACTCGGCTTTTACCTTTTTCTTGGCTGCTTCCAGGCTGTCTTTCTTGAGTACATCGCACTTAACGGCGATTGCCTCGCCGCCATCGGCCTTGATTTCGTCGGCAACTTTCACTGCCGCACTTTCGAGCAAATCCAGCACTGCAATCTTTGCTCCTGCCTTGGCCAGTGCTTTTGCCATCGTCCCGCAAAGCACTCCGCCCCCTCCCGTAATCACCGCCACTTTACCCGTCAAATCAAATAACTCTTTCATTTTTGCCATAAATTCGACCTTGATTTTTATAAGTTATATGCTGTTAAAGGTACTTTTTGATGAATATACTTCTATTTTCGACAATTTCAAGCTGTTTTAGAAAATGTGATGTTGATAGCCCTTATAGAGTTCTTTGATGTGCTGCACCGGCTTTATAATTTCCTGCTCTGCGCAGTCCCTTAGGGATGGGGTCTGCCTAATTCTGCCTTAGCCATCGGGCAACTTCCCGAAGTCTCGGGCGTTTTCCGTACATCAGGATGCCGGTCCGGAAAATCTTGGCCCCGGCCCACATCACCGCCAGCACTGTTACTGCCAAAACGGTCATTGTTGCGAGAATCTCAATCAGTGGTACATCAGGGTTTGAAGAAATTCGTAGAACCATAATCATCGAAGTCAAAAGTGGGAAAAATGATGCTGTTTTCGCCAGAGTTCCTTCGGGGTGTTCTGCGAATATCGGCCACGCCATCAATGGTAAAACAAAAACTAAGGAAATCGGCATCATTATGCTTTGTGCCTCTTTAATGGTATTGCAGACTGAGCCAATGGCTGCCAGGATGGTGCTAAACAGAAGAAAGCCGAGAATGTAATAGACCGCAAAATAAAGTATCAGCTCAGCAGAAACCTCAATATTTAAACCCTGCCGCTCGGCGGTTGCATACGCCGCTATGCCCCACATGGCGATTACGGTCAGGCCGATAGCGGCAATACCTAATATCTTGCCTGCCATCAATTGGAACGGACTTACAGCTGATAGAAGCACTTCGATGATGCGAGAAGATTTCTCTTCAATAATGCTGGTAAGCGTTTGTTGTCCGTTGCCGAAGATTCCCATAAACATCAGGAACAAAAAGAAAAAAGGAACCATTGTCTTGACAATCTGTTCACCCTCTTTTCTTTGCTTTTCCTGAGCGGTCGATGAGATGTCAATATGTTCGACAGGCACTCCACGGCGAAGGTCAGCCAGCAGTTCAGGTGAAACGTTCCGCAGCTTGCAGCGTCGATTGACAACGGCACGATTCAGCAGACTCTCTGCAGTTGAAGCAAGGTCGAAGTCGGACATCTTTTGGCTGCTGGTATAACAGCGAATCTTTCCGTTTCCTTCCACACAATCCTTGTCGAGGACAAAGTACGCATCCAGCTGGCCGCTGCGAACCTTGTTTTTGGTTTGTTCATCCGCACTATCGTCGGTTTGAAACTCATCAAGAAGAATCTGTTTCTCAGGATGTGACGTGTTGTATTCTTCGAATGATACTTTAATGTCGTCCGAGAGTTCCTTCGATAAGTCTGTTACGACCACCTTCCTGGGCGGACGCGGGCCTGATATGCTGTGGACGACATATTTGTTGATTAGTACGATTGCCCCTATGATAGCCGGCGTCATTAACAAGCTAAAAATAAATGTCTTGGTCTTGACGGTTTCAATATATTCACGCTGGGCAATCTTAAGAATCTTTCGCATTGTCTTCCTTAACCAAACTGACAAAAATTTCATGCAGCGACGGCAATTTAACCTCAAACCGCTGAACACGCACCCGCTCGACCAACACCCGAAGCAGCTCTTGCGGGTCCCCGTCCTCTGACAGGACAATATCCAGTCTGCGACCTTCGCGCTCTATCCTTCTCACGATGGGAAGTGTCTCGATGAAGCTCGTATCGCCCTCAACTTCAGCGCAGACCGCACCTGTCCTGTAACGAGAGCGAATCGAATCCAGCTTGCCATCTACGACCTGTTTCCCTTTATTTATCAGGAGTATGGAATCGCAAAGCTGCTCTGCCTCATGCATCACATGTGTGGAAAAGATTACGGTTTTACCTTCATTACGCATCTGAAGGATGATATTTTTGAATAAATCCTGATTCAGAGGGTCCAGCCCCGAAAACGGCTCGTCAAGAATCACAAGTTCCGGGTCATTTATCACAGTAACGGCAAACTGCAGCTTTTGATGCATTCCCCTTGAGAGTTCCTCCACCTTCTTGTTTGCCCAGCTGGTCAGTCCAATCTGCTCCAGTTTTTGAGGCACGCGCCGGGCGAGCTCAGCAGCTGTCAAACCTTTTATCGCACCAAAATAGGTTAATACCTTCCCAACGGTCATCTTCCGGTAAAGTCCGCGCTCTTCCGGCATATAGCCGATACGGCCTTTGGCATACGCAGATGTTCCATCGCCGAATATCTTAATATATCCGCTGTCCGGGCGGATGATATTCATAATCATGCGAAGGGTAGTTGTCTTTCCCGCACCATTAGGCCCTAAAAAACCATAGATGCTGCCGACCGGAACCCCAATGCACAAACTTTCCACGGCTCGGACTTTTCCGAAGGATTTGCAAACTTGCTCAAGTAATATGACGTCCATATCGTCAGTTTTTAGGTTTTGAAGGTTTTCACCTTGCTGTATTCATATAAACTTACCGCAAAACGTAAACGCCAAAAATAATTTTATACTTCCAGGATGTTTTGCACAAATAGTTTTTTGCCGTTGTCAGATACGAAAAGATATTATACCCGAAAGAATTATGCAGCTCGCCTCTCGGCGAAGCCGAGGGCAGGTATAAAAACAGGAGCATTGATTATTACAGCCAAATCGGTACTATTGTAAGTTTTGTAATCCGGAGTTGTTTGATTAAAAGGAAAGTCAAAAAATGGGTTTACTTTCGTCTCTGCTGACGGGTAGAGGTGCGAATGATATTTTTCGTTCGTTAAAATACAGGAATTACCGGTTGTTTTTTGGCGGGCAGAGTATCTCATTGATTGGCACCTGGATGCAGAGGGTCGCAATGGGCTGGCTGGTGTATCGTTTGAGTAATTCTGCATTGGTGCTGGGTGTTGTCGCATTTGCAGGTCAGATACCGGGTTTTCTTTTAACGCCGTTTGGCGGAGTGGCTGCTGACAGGTATAACAGGCATAAGTTGCTTATTATCACTCAGATTTTATCGCTGATACAAGCTGCCGTTTTATCTTTGCTTGTTTTAACAGATAGTATCGAAATTTGGCATCTGGTATTTCTGAATATTTTTCTCGGCACGATAAATGCCTTCGATATGCCGGTGCGTCAGGCCTTTGTTGTTGAGATGATAGGAAAGAGGGAAGATTTAGGCAACGCCATTGCCTTGAACTCGTCTATGGTAAATACTTCCAAGATGTTAGGCCCATCGATAGCCGGAATCCTCATCGCCGCAGTCGGCGAAGGTATGTGCTTTCTTCTTAACGCCGTCAGTTACTTGGCGGTGATTGCGTCGCTATTTTTAATGAGAATAAATAAAGTTAAAACCAAATCAAGCCCTGCCACCGCTTGGGAGCAATTGAAGAGCGGATTTGCTTATGCCTTTGGTTTTGCGCCTATCAAATACATTATAGCGCTTCTGGCATTAGTCAGCTTGACGGGGATGTCTTACATAGTTCTTATGCCTATCTTCGCTAAAGATATTCTTCACGGCGGACCTCGCACTATGGGTTTTCTTATGGGTGCTTCGGGCATCGGTGCTTTAACAGGTGTTGTGTATCTTGCAAGGAAAAAAAGTGTTCTTGGCCTGGAGAGAATAATAGCGATATCATCAGGGCTTTTTGGAATCGGACTTATTTGCTTTTCCCAGTCCGGCTCGATATGGACTTCTATGTTTTTTATGCTGTTGGCAGGTCTTGGGATGATGGTGCAGATGGCGTCGTGTAACACGGTTTTGCAGGCAATGGTGGATGATGACGTCCGGGGTCGGGTTATGAGCTTTTATATAATGGCTTTTATAGGAGTAATTCCGTTCGGCAGCCTGTTGGCCGGCGGTCTGGCACACAGGATAGGAGCTGCGAATACACTGTTGATAAGCGGTATTTTTTGCGTGCTGGGCTCTATTTTATTTGCAATTAAAATACCGTCATTAAGAAAAATGGTACATCCGGTATATGCACGAAAAGGCATTATCCCTGAAGTTACCAAAGGGATTCAAACCGCAACAGAATTAAGTGTCCCTCCGGAAGATTAGATAAATGAAATGCGTTTATAATCTCCTGTCCAACTTCCGATAGCTTATGGCTTCTGCTATGTGTTCGCTCTGTATGTTTTCAGCGCCAGCCAGGTCCGCTATTGTGCGGGCAACTTTGCAAATCTTATCGTGGGCACGAGCGGACAAACCAAACTCGGTCATTGCCTGCTTGAGCAGCATTTCGCAGCTTTGGTCAAGTTCGCACCAGTTTCGAACCTGTTTATGACTCATTCTTGCGTTTGTCATAGTCTTGTTGCTGCCGAATCGTTTTGCCTGGACGGCTCTGGCCCTGACAACGTCCTGTCTCATCGTGGCCGAATCCAGCTGGCCTGATTTGCTGCGCAGCTTGCTGAAACTTATCGCAGGCACATCGATGTGAATATCAATTCTGTCCACTAACGGCCCGGATATTTTCGACAGATACCGCTCGATTTGGCCGGGCGTGCATTTGCATCTTCTCGCATCCGTGCCGAAGTAACCGCAGGGACACGGATTCATCGCCGCAACTAACATAAATTGTGCAGGAAAGCGGATAGTGCCTTTGGCACGTGAGACCGCAACAAATCCGTCCTCCAATGGCTGGCGAATCATTTCGAGAATATGTCTGGGAAATTCCGCAAACTCATCGAGAAATAGTATCCCAAAATGTGCCAGTGACAGTTCTCCCGGCCGGGGGTTTGTGCCTCCGCCCACCAAAGCAGGACCGCTGGCCGTGTGATGAGGCGCCCGGATAGGACGGGTCGCCAAAAGCGCCCTTCCTTTGCCCAATAACCCAACAGACGAATATATACAGGTCGTTTCGAGCGATTCTTCTAAGCTCAACCCCGGCAGGATGGTTGCTAATCTTTGCGACAGCATTGTCTTGCCTGCTCCCGGTGGCCCTATCATCATTATATTGTGCCCACCGGATGCAGCAATGGTCAGTGCACGTTTGACGCTTTCCTGTCCCTTGACATCTGCAAAATCAACCTCATAGTTCGATGCTGCCTTAAAGAGCTTGTCAATATCGGCACTCGTTGTCTCCAGCGCAAGCTGTCCCGAAAGAAATCCTGCCGCCTGTGCCAGCGAGCCGACTCCGTATACTTCCACATCCTGAACAACCGCCGCCTCCTCGGCATTCTCCAGAGGAACGATCATTCGCCTGAAACCGTTTGCAGCGGCGGTCATCGCCATACTCAATACGCCGTTAACTTCTCGAACGCGCCCATCCAGTGCCAGCTCGCCGATGATAACAAAATCCTTAAGTACTGAACTAACTAAGACACCCTCTCCGATGAGCATTCCTAATGCGATGGGCAAATCGAAGGCCGGCCCCACCTTCTTGACATCGGCAGGTGCCAGATTTATTAATGATTGGGTTTTAGGATACTTGTAGCCGCAGTTGATAATTGCGCTCTTGACCCGTTCGGTACTTTCTTTTGTAGCGGCATCCGGCAACCCTACGATTAGTGACTTCTCAAATCCGCCCCGTGCGACATCGACTTCAACCTCGCAGATAACGCCGTCAATCCCCACAAGCGTTACGCTGTATAATCTTGCTAACATATCCTCACCTCATATTTTAAAAAGGTGCATTTTAAAGCTCGCCTGCCACCGCTGCAAGAAAATCCTTTGATTTATCAATCGCAGGCGGTACAATATGAAAAAAATGTGCTTGTGCTCTTGTGCACTTATGTTTATATGCACTTTTGTAAGGTTTTTTCTATGCGGATACATTTGTCCCGGCCGGATATTACCGAAAAAGAAATCGAAGCGGTTTGTGCTGTGCTTCGCACCCCCAACCTTTCACTCGGCCCTAAGCTGCCGGAATTTGAAGCAGCCCTTGCCGAATACATCGGTAGAAAACACGCTGTTGCGGTTAATAGTGGCACAAGCGGCTTGTTTTTGTGTATGCTCGCACTGGGCATTGGGCCGGGCGATGAGGTCATTACCACGCCTTTTACTTTTATTGCCACTGCCAATTGCATTTTGATGGTCGGTGCAAAACCGGTATTTGTCGATATTGACCCTGTAAGTTTGAATATCGACGCTGCGAAAATTGAGTCGAAGATTACCGGCAAGACAAAAGCTATCCTGCCGGTCGAGGTTTTCGGCAACCCCGCTGGCTTTGATAAAATCTGCAAAGTTGCTGATAAACATAATCTATTGGTAATCGAGGACAGTTGCGAGGCCCTGGGTTCTTCGCTGAACGGCAAAAAGGCGGGCACTTTCGGTGTTATGAGTGTGTTTGCATTTTATCCCAATAAGCAGATAACAACCGGCGAGGGCGGAATGATTTTAACCGATGACGATGATTTAGCGAATATGTGCGTCTCGCTTCGAAACCAGGGCCGGGGCAAAACCGGTGGCTGGTTGAGCCACGAACGATTGGGCTACAACTTCAGGCTCAGTGACATCAATTGCGCGCTCGGTATTGTGCAGCTTTCAAGAATCGATGAGATCAAAGCAAAACGCCGACAGGTCGCCAAATGGTACCAGCAGATGTTAGCCGATGATGACAGATTGATTGTGCCTTGCGAACCAGAGGGCTGTGATGTGAGCTGGTTTGTATTCGTTGTCCGGCTTGCAGAAAAGTATGCTTTGGCTCAACGTGACAGGATTCTGGAGGCAATGAGAGGCCAGGGCATCGAGGTAAAGAATTATTTTCCACCTGTTCTTTTACAGCCATTTATAGCTGAGCAGTTTGGCTGCAGGCCGGCTGATTTCCCTGTTACCGAATCCGTATGCAGAGGAACTATATCCTTACCGTTCTACAATAATCTCAGCAGGGAAGAAGTGACCGCTGTTTGCGATGAGCTTCGCAGAGCCATCGACCGATTGTGATTTTTTCGGCTTTTATCTTCACAAAAAACACCGTCGGGCGTTTTACCCGACGGCGCGAGAATAAATAACCAGCGTCGATTATAATTAAGTGTAGTAAGCTTATTTATTCTTTGATATTGCGAATCGTGATATTTCGCTCAACGACCTCATTTGCCTTTTTTTGTGTCGCAGGCGTTGTAGACTCTGTGATGACAAGCTCGTCAAAAGTTGCTCTTTTTACCCATTTCGTGGCGAGGTCTATATAGATATCGCCCTTATAATGGGAACTACCAATGGCCCTTTGCTCCATATTTGTGCCGGGATTCATTATCATTTTAAATGAGCTTTGACCGGAATCCACAGTCACAATGGCACAAGGGGCATTATCCACCAAACAGAGGCCCTTGAATTCGAGCGTTATCTCCCCGTTTTTGAAAAACGACCCCTTGGCAACATTGCCTCCGACATCCACCGGCGGCTCACTGAACGCCGATTCGTGAACAATTTTTTGGCCTATTTTTTTCAGGTCCTGAATGCCTTTTCCACCATAAGTGCGTTCGGCAAAAACGTTACAGAAACCGTGAAAATCGATGAAGGCATTATATATGTGATACGCATTTACCTGTGGTATTGCATTACCGTTGGCGTCCTTAAGGTTCACGAATTTCGCGTGGTCAATACCCAGTACCTGTCCCTTTCCATCCAGATTTGTCGGGGTCATATTAAAAACATATGACCAGTCTTTTAGAACCGGAATAGACACTTCCGGCTCATTTCCTATCTTCAGCGTAAAATCGAGGCAGGTGTATTCGTCTCCCGCCTTGCCGGATAGCTGCGCAGGGACACATTTGAGGTGGAGCTTATAAATATCTGTGCTTACACGGGTGCCGTCTAAGGCGTAGTGGATAAGTCGCGATTCCATCTGGAAGTGCTGTGTTTCCTGCGAGCGCTTCCCTGCCAGATTAAAGGTCCGGCCCAAAACAGATTCATAAGAACCGGCAGGCTTTGCATCGGCCGCAAAACAGGCCCAAGAACTAAAAGTAGCCAAGATTATTATTTTTATGAGTGTCCTCGTTTTCATCGTCTAATCCTCGCTGCTCGGCAGTTCATCTGCTTCAACGTCTTCAACACTCAAATCGCCGTAAATCACGCGATAAGTCTCTGCTCCTTTAGGCTGATACCAGAATATCGCTTTCTCAGCCTCGCCGAGTTTCACGCTGCTCCCGGCATAGTGCCAATTGCAGCCCTCTTCTACTATCATCTGGAAGAACATCATACCGCGCCCAAAGGTCATCCCGGTACGTATCCCTTGCTCTTCCGGAAGATTCGACTGACTGAGTTTTTCTCCAAGCAGAGGGGCTACCTTGAGGAGGTCTTCTACACCGATAGTTTCAGGAAACCGGCCATCCAGTATAAACTCAGCCCAGATATGCAGACTCTCGACGAAATCCTCCTCGGTGAACTGGTTCATTTGATATTCCATACCACCCAGTTTGTAATCGGCTGGCGGTTCCATGCTGACAAGCGATTCATCGACCGGCACATCAAACTCAATGTTCTTGAGAATATAACGTATCTGTTTCGAAAAAGACAACCCCAGCAGCATCTCGATGCGAATTGGTAAAGCCGTCTTTGGGTCTGCCCATATCGTAACCTCCTCATTTTGGCCGCGAGCCCTGAATCCGATAGCTCTTCGACCATCAATCTCCTGCTGGCCAAGTTCCTGAACCGGCCAATCGGGATGTTTCTCTATGTCGTTGACGATATTGCGGACAAGTCCTATGTAGCTTCTAGTTCCTTCCTGAATCGGACCCTTTATGTCAATATACATAGCGACTTTACTCTTCGGGTCTAATGAAAGCATTTTGGCATTATCAAGGTCGAGTATCAGGATAGTATCCATATTCGAGAATGTCCTTCTGATTCTCGTGCCCACAACTATATCATGAACGACAGGTGCATCTTCTTCGCCCATCATGAAATCAAGGACTACTGTCCGGGCATTAAGTATCGGCTTAATCACCTCGGCAAATGTCACCGTCCCGCCGAAAAATTGACTAACGCCTGCTATTACCGCTATGATTATCACCGCTGCAGCGGCTAATCTTGTAATTGGACTTTTCATAATTATTCTCCTTATCTTGAGGGCTATGCCAGCTTCACTCACCGCGTTGAGCCTCGCATTCTGTTCTCGCACAATTCGGTTCATAACACCGTCTTCGAGGTCGCTTTTGGCTAAGATGCTACCGTTCTTGACCAGACGGTTGCGAAAGTCTGTGAGGTCTTTTAATTCCGCCTGGCATGCAACACAACCTTTCAGATGTTCTGCAACCGAGCGCTTTTTCTGCTCATCCAGAAGGTCTTCAATGTAAGCAGCCAATAATTCTTTAATTTCTGCGCAGTTCATTTTACACCTCATAAACTTCGTTATGCGATTGCTGCTGCAGCGATTCGCGCAGCATGGCATAGGCCCGTGATAATGTTTTCGTTACTGTGCCCAACGGCATATCAAGCTGCTCAGCTATCTGATTGCAGGAACGCTGGCCGTAATATCGCAACAGTATGATTTTCCTGTATGCATCGGGAAGTTCCGCAATCGCCGCTTCGAGAACATAATCCTGTGATAGCTCTGTCCGTGGAGCTTCTTCCGATAACGAATGGACGATTTCCCGCTGGCGCCGGACTTGTTCTTTTCTCTGGCGTTCTTTTGCCACACGGTCGGCGATGCCGAGCAGCCAGGGGAAAAATAAATCCAGCTTTTTTAATTTGCCCATATTAAAATATGCTCGTACGAGGGCCTCCTGAGCGGCTTCCTCAGCCCAGTCTTTGTTACCTAATTTTCCAGCCAGATTGGCCAGCAAAATCCCCTGATAACGTCGTACAAGATATCGAAAGTCGTCCGGATGGCCATCCAAACAGCGCTCAACGTAGTACTTATCGTTCTCAGACATATCTATACCTCTAAAAATCTCCAAGGATTTATGTTCTCACAATATAGTGCGGAATCAGCCGGTTTTACGACAGGAAAATCAAAAAAATTAACTCTTTCAAGGGGAAATTTTATAAAAAACCGCTGCCGGATAATCTATCCGGCAGCGGTTTAATACATTGCTAACATCTGATTATTAATTAATCTCAACGGGATAACCCCAGTGTCCGGCAATAACACACGATGATGTGCCCTCTATATTTCTAAACCTGATTATGATTTTTACCTCTTTTTTCCGACCGTTCTCAAACATCAATATACATGGCAGGACTTCACCAAGTCCGCAATTGTGCTCTACATAGAGCTTGCCGGATTCTACAAATCTGCTCGGCAAATAATCGCCGAAGTATCTGTGATATCTTTTTTCAACCTCTTCAACTGAGTATGAAACATTGGTTGAAGGATATAATTTATTGGCCTTTTCTAAGTCACGATTTATTATCGCTTGCCAGTACTCGCGGGCAATTTCCTCAGCAGCCTGTTGCTTAGTTAAACCCTCTGCTGAGATACCATAGTTGGCATCATCGAGAAGCTGCATATTCTGGTCTACATTTTCGACAATCGCTCCCTCTGGAACCTCAAATTCAAAAATCCCTGCCGGCAATTCTTCATCAAAACGTATCTCATCGAAATCTCTGATAAATTGTCCCGGCTGATTGCTCTTCAGGCAGTGTATCCCTACCGGAAGTTTGCTTGCAGGGTCGATATAAATTTTCCATTCGGTATCTTTGTTCCCTTCAGAAGTGACAACTATCAGGTTTTTTTCTCTGCTGGAGTCTGCCTGCCTGTAAATTTTCAATCCGCCCTCATTTTCTTCGGCTGCTTTCTGCAAATTCTCGAACATCCTGTCAAATTGAACATTGAACTCGTACAACTGGCCCTTGTTAACTGATACCCGATTCATTTTCTTGTTGTACTGGTAAGAAACCGTTGGAGTGGATATGTTGGTAATTTCATAGTCCGGCCAATACGAATAACAATACTCCGGATACCCTTCGGCATTAAGACTCATCCACATCTCGAATGCTTTGCCATCCCAGTCTCTGCAAAACATATGGACAATTCTGGCATTCTTCAGAGCTTCGATTGTTTGCTCAAGAGCGTAAGCAGGCGCAACTGACTTATCCAAAAAGGTTATTGAAACCATAACCGCTATAACTATCACCGCCGCAGCGGCTAATTTTGTTATTTTGCTCTTCATAATGATTCTCCATCTATTCGGCTTCTCAAAAGCAGGTTGTGTTTCCGTTTGCTCGTGTGCCTTCAATGCGTCGGCTAAGATTTGCTCCCGCAATTTGGCACCGGCTGTAAAATTAATTTTCTTGACTGCATTTTCTATATTTTCTGACGGCCTCATTTTTGCACCTCATCATTCAACATTGACCGCAGTTTATCTAATCCGTATCGATATCGGCCCTGAACGGTGTTGATTGACTCGCCCTGCAATTGGGCTATCTCTCTGAATTTCAGGCCGGCCTTCAAATGCAGAACCACCGTCTCACGCTGCTCGTATGGCAGTTCAGATACCGCCTTGTTCAACCGCTGTGTTACCTCATCGCTTATTATCATCTTCTCAGAATAGTTCCCCTCGGAAATAGTCTCGGCAGCTTGATTCAGCCTATCCCGCTGGTGCCGGTCTCTGCGAATCCGGTCGCGTGCTTGATTTACAACACAGGTTGTCAAATAGCTTTTAAGGTTCCCTTGTTGCCTGAAATTTCCCTGGGAAGATGCAAATCGAACAAACACATCGTGCACGATGTCTTGGGCAGTATTGAAATCATTCGATAAACTTATCGCCAGGGTCAGAAGATAATCTAGGTACTTCTCATAGATGCGGCAGAACGCCTCTTTACTGCCCTGCCTGAACCGCCATTTCAAAACTTCATCTTCTATCATTCGGCACCAGTTGAGTTACTTGATAACAGCTGCTGTTCACTAATAACACGCCTCTGTTTCTCCTTTTAGTATAAATAAAGTTAAATTTTATTCATTAAAAAGTGCATAAAAAAATGCCGTCGGGCATTTCACTCAAGGGTGTGAGGATTCCAGTGGCGGAAAGGTCGATTGTAAATAGTAAATGAATCATCCCCCACCCTTATTTTCACCCGCCGCAGGCAGGTTTCATATTTCGGTGATTTGAATTTGTTTAGTGTTTAGGATTTAGAGTTTAGAATTTTTTATCCGTTTCTATTTGGCATCTGTGATTTTTTTAATTAAACTTAATAAGAGGTAAATGGGGGGTTATAGGGGAGAAACGGCCGATAACTTCTTTTGTAGGAGGGGATTTTATGGGCGGCTGGAGAGGCAAGCTCATATTCTTGCTGATAGTCTATTTTGCTGGCTTTGCGACCGCAATCTATTGCTTGGCGCCTGTTTTTGATGGATGCGCTCGCTTGCCTTCTGACAGGGGCTTTGCATATTCGGTATTAAAATCGGACGAATTCGCAAAATCTTTTAATGTCGGAATGCACAAATGCCTGGATTATAGCAGGGACGCCGCCCGGCGTGCGAGCGCTTACTTGAAGGAAAAGCGTGATGACGGATAAAGGTAGCCGAGAAAAAAATACCTGATACAAGTCGGAGATAGGAGGGGGGCTTGTATACGTTTGCTGGCCGTGGGCTTATAGGTCCACGGCCAGCCTTTTGCGCAGAAAAAATGTAGAAATCTAACTAGGTTATGATAAATCTACCAACCGGACATTGGGCACTTTCTCCTCGATAATGGCACGGGCCAGATTGACCCATCTCTTGCAGCCATCGAGCACAACACTGTCACTGCTGGCGGCGGTTAAGTCGGTCTTTATTAGTTTGGCATCAGGGCTGAGCAAAAGTTCAACTTTCCAGTTCCAATCGTTTTTCTGCACCAGTTCACCGATTAATGTTTTTAGTCGCCCGCTGTTTGAGACAGGGCTGTCCAGCAGCCATAAACAGTCATCGACGCTGTGCTCTTTTAGAAATTGGCCTATAAGCTGCACAGCCGGTATCGTTTCAGTAACCTTCCGGTATGTTCCGTGTATGCTTGCCAAATCCCGGAAGCAGCCGTCACGCCCCTTAAAAACACAGGCGCCGCTCATTGCCGCTTCGATAGTTATCAGGACGTTATAGCCGTCAATGGCGATTGGCTTTCCGCCAAGCTCGCCGAGTTTGACTTCCCTGCTCTTTCGGGACGTTAGCTGCTGGTTGGAGCAAGCGCTTCGCATAATGGCTAATCGCTGTCTTTCTGTAAGCGAGAATCTGTCCCCAACTAATTTAAGGGCGCTTTTATCCGCATAACCTTTTGTCAATAGAAGTGAAAAATCAGCAAGGGCCGACCGTAAATCCGAAATTGTGGTAGGGGCGAACAATTTAGCGTCTGCCGGATGCGGTCCTCTGTGAGTTCTCTTATCAGGCATCGAGAAGAGTCTTCCGTCACTTTAGCTGTTTTGATTTCTGGTATTCGAGCAGGTCGAGGCGCTGTTTCAGCTCTATGACGGCTTCTGTTCGACCGCTATTTGACATAACCTCAATCCCCGCTCGCAGCATAAAAATTGCTTCATCAAGTTTATTTTGATATTGAAGGGCGTCTACGAGGTTGAAGTAGTATGATAGCTCACTCGGATTCAAAGTCAGTGCCTGCTCATAGGCTTCTGCGGCCGCCTCCAGATCTCCTATAATAAAAAGTGTAGCGCCGAGACGTGCATAGGCCGAGTGGGAAGGCATCTCGGTTGTTTCTATGCGAAACTGTTCGATAGCTTTGGTAAAACATTCTCCGGCCTCCTGACTTTTACCCATTGCTCTAAGAGCCAAGCCAAGGTTAAGGTATATTGAGCCGGTTATGTTCCGTTTTGCACCGGTTTGAGCATGGTGGTGAAGAGCGTTTTGAAAAGCGTGGACAGCTCCTGGCCAGTTGCCGTATCGGCCTTGAATAACCCCTATTTTGTTGTAGAGCTCGACCGACATCACAGGATATAGCTGAATAGCCTCTTCGTATTTGGCAACACCCTGTCCCAGCTTGCCCTGCCTTATGAGTTTCTCAGCCTGTTTGGTGTACTTATCGGCCAACCTTTGTTTGGCACTTTCACGTACCACCGGAGCAAGCAAATTTTCAACAGGAGAATAGTTGTCTGTTAATACAATTCCATGGGATTTTTCTCTTAGGTTATTTTTGTCAGATTCGCTTAAATACCACAGCTTAAGATTTTTGTCATACTTTGAAAAGATACTCTCGGGGTCAAAGTAGTATTTGGCGGCGATAATCACGTAGGTCCCTTGAGCTGAGGGCAGGGTACCGTAATCTACAAGTACATGGACGTATGGGAATGTCCTTTCCAACGTATTGACCACCGCACCGAGGAATTGACCGCTATCAAACGTGTCTATTAGATTTACCATATACACGCCATCGTCGGGCAGGATTTTGGCGATTTTGTCATTGAATTCTTTAGTTACGAGCTGAAACGGTACGGAATAATCATTTATTGCGTCTTCGTAGATGAAATTATATTGTGGTATTTCCTCGCCGTTGCTCTGCCTTTCCAGCAGTTCCTCAACGTAATTACGGGCGTCCATATTAATCGTGTTAATCGAACTATTTCTATCAAGCCCGAAGGCCTGTATGGCAGCTTCGGTCACAGCGGGGTCGATTTCAATAACATCTATACGGCTGCCGGGCCAGTGTTTTTCAACGTATCGGGGGTAAACATACCCTCCGCCGCCGATAACCATTACGGAAGGCTTGCTCTTGGAAAGTCCCTCGGTCAGACCCGCATAAATCTTTGTATAAAAATACTGCAGGTCCAATATATCATTCATTATAACTTTGCTGTGCACAAGTTTATCCTGCAGAAATTCGCGACGGTCCGGGTTCTGGGATAACTGTTGCACGGCAATATAGTTGTACTGGCTTTCGGTCTCATAAAGAATGGTTGGGTCGTGCGGCTTTCTCAATGCAAGCGTTGAGCCGACAGTCTCAGCCCATTTGGCAGGTGCCATTCCCATACTCATTAAAGCAATGAATATTGCCGCCCACAGGTAAAGTACCCAGAGCTTGGCCCAGTAAAGAATAGCCATCAACAACAGGACAGATGCGACAATCCAGATAATAGCAATGGTTCCCATCGTAGCAATCAGGTAGAAACCGGCAAGAAATGTTCCTGCAATACTGCCTGCGGCGCCGAAGGCATATATGTCTCCAACAGTTCTGCCTGTCGGTAACCCTTTATCAATAGCCATTTTCGCAACCACGGGACTTATCATTCCCAGTAGTGTTGATGGCAGTATGAAAACCAAAGATACATGGATAAATATATGCGCCGGCCAGCTTAACTTCCATAACCACAGCCACTCGCCCACAAGATTATTCAGGATGATAACTACCGCACATGTTACTGAGGAAATCCCCAAAAGTGCAGATAACGCCTTTCTTGCAGGGAAGCGGTCTGCGATACGACCGCCCAGATAATTGCCTATGGTAATACCTGCCAAAACTACGCCTATGACCGACGTCCATGTGTACAGTGATGACCCAAGATGACGGGCGATTATGCGGCCTGCAACCAGTTCCAGCACCATTATACAGGCGCTCGAGATAAATACGGTAATGCTGGGAACGAGAATTAGAAAAAAACCTCTGGATTTGTTCATGTTTACCTTTCCTTCTTTTATGTTACAAAAAAGTATAATGCATTTGTCTTCTGACTGCAAGTGAATTTTCCAGCAGTGTAAAAGTAAAATCGCCGTCTAATGTCAAAAACAAATTGACATAACCATATGTTCTCTCTACCATTAAGAAAGTAGAGACCGTAAAGCTTGAAATGTAAAGACAACGAATTCGATAGTTTCACTTTAAGTTTTAATTTTCTAATATGCCGAGCCATAATTTAGCATACATTAAAATAGACGAGCTGGAAATCATCGGATATTCGGTCGCAGCCGAGGAAACCGTCGTTGCAATGCCGCAGTTGGACGTTTGCTTCGACATCGGCAAGGCCCCCAACCAGATTATTTCCATAAACAATATCTTGCTCACCCACGGACATATGGACCACGCCGCCGGTATTGCATACTATCTGTCCCATCGAAATTTTTGCGGCCAGTCGCCGGGAACGATTTTGGCTCCTTCGAACTTGCTGGGCCCGATGAGGGACGTAATAGATGCCTGGTCTCGTTTGGACGGCAATAAAATACCTGCCAACCTCGTTGGTGTAAAGGCCGGCGACGAATATCAGATAAAACCCAATCTCTTCGCAAGGGTATTTCCAACTAAGCACAGTAAGGGCTCCGTCGGCTATAGCATAATTGAAAAACGGAAAAAAATTAAACCCGAGTATGCAAACCTTACAGGACCGCAAATCGTCGAATTAAAAAAACAAGGTGTTGAAATCGACTATCCCATCGAGATTCCGATAGTTACTTACCTCGGTGACACCCAGTACGTCGATTTCTCCCAGCTAAATTACATCGCTGCCAGTAAAATATTAATCGCCGAGTGTACCTTTTATGTCGACGAGCACGCCGACAGGGCGCAGGCAGGCCGACATATGCATATCGGCGAGTTCGCCCAATTAGTCCGCAAGCTCAACAATCAGCATATCGTTATCACCCACACCACACAGCGGACGCCTATGAGCCAAATCCGCAAGATACTTAAAGACGAAATGCCCGCCGATATTTATGATAGAATGGTCCTGCTTATGGACAAAAGACGCAAATAAGCGGGCTTATATGTTGGACGAGAACTTTAGCTCACTGGCTTACTTCTTCTTTGATTCGTTGGATATGTCCCCGGCCCAAGGCCTTTACTTCGCAGCCGAGCTCGAAATACCGGCGGATTTTCTCATCGTCCAGTATGCCGAAGCAATCAATCACCGCAAGAGGCGCACCTGCCCATTCAACTATTTTGTCGGGGTCAAGTTGTAGATACGGCTCGTGCCCCACAGCCAGTATAATTGCCTGTGCACCCTCAAGAGCGGATGCAAGGTCGTGCTGAACACGGATATTAACCAGCTTATCCTGATTGCGGAAAAATCTTGCCAACGAGTGTCCTGCTGCCGGATATGTGTCCTGTTTTTCCAACTCATACCAGTGTTCGAGGTATGGGTCGTGCACCCGCATCTCCGCTCCCATCTCAGTCAGCTTGCGAACGATTATTTCCGAACCGCTGTAGCGGGTATCGGCGACGTCCTGCCGATAGCTGGCCCCGCATAGAAGTATGCGTGCTCCTTCTACCTGCCTGCCCATATCGACAAGGGTGTCTCTTGTCAATGTCGCTGCGTGAAGACCGCGGGTATCGTTGATATCGATTGCCATTGGTGTTATCTTAAATATATCATCACCGAAGCCGAGTATGTGCTTATATGCCCAGTATCCTAAGCCGCCGTCTTTCGGCAGGCAGTATCCGCCAATCCCCGGTCCCGGGAATATGATATTGCTGTGGGTCGGCCGAACCTTAATTGCCTTGATGACTTTAATCAGGTCAACGCCGTTACGCTCTGCAAACAGGCTCCACTCATTAAGAAATGCCAGTATCGTTGCCCGATAGGAATTTTCGACGATCTTGGTGGTCTCTGATTCAATCGGCCGGTCCATAATTGTTAGAGGAAATTTTTCAGTGTTGAGCACTTCTCGCAAAAATTTTTCGACGCGTTTTCTCGCTTCTGCGTTACAGCCGGAACAAACCCGCCAAAAATCCCGTATCGATGAAACGTAATTCCTTCCGGGCATAACCCTCTCGAAGCTGTGTGCCAAAAGCGGCTCCGTCTTTATACCCCGTGCCGTAAATGCCTTCTTCATAATCGGCCAGGCGACAAACTCTGTTGTCCCGGGCGCAACGGTCGTTTCAATCAGCGTCAAACATTCTGCCGGAACCTTTTCACCGATGGTTTTTACTGTCGCTTCCAGCGCGCCCATTTCTGCTTTGCCGGTTCGCATATTGCCGAGGTCGTTCTTTGTATAATCGCACTGAACGTCCACTACCACGCAGTCTGCTAACTTCAAACAGTCGTCATTGTGGGTGGCTACAAGCGTCTTTTTCTCCAGCACGCAGCGTTTTATCATCGGCTCGACCTCCGGGTCTTCCGCTTTCACAGGTGACATTCCCCGATTAAGTAGCGGAATCTTCCAGTAGCTTCGTGTACTGGGACGCTGACAGCCGATGACAAACTTGCTCGGCTTACCGCTTCTTTTATCGACAGCATCGGCGACGATTGCCGCCATAACCGCCCCGACAAAACCAACGCCCATTACTACGACGACTTCTTTGCCTTCATTGCGTGCCACCTTTGCCAGAGACTCAATGCGTTTAAATTCCCCGGCGTACTCGTTCTTTTCGGGGATGGCAAACTTTTCACCTTCCGGACTCACTGAATAATCGCTCATTCTTTAACACCTCAAACTCATACTAAATCTTCTGCCCAAATCGGGTTCTATTACTATTTAAAACGAATGGGAGTTTATTCTATTGACCGAAAAATTTCAACATAATTTACCCCGCCTTTCGTAGCGCAGCGAAGATCCCAGAAATCTTTTGTCTGGGGTCCACTACTCTCAATCCCTCTGTTTTTTCTTGACATTTCAGTTTAAATCGTATAGTCTACCTCCCTTCTAATTTTAGGAGGTGGGTGTAATGAAAAAACTTATTTCTGTCTTTATTTACCTGCTTTTGGTCATTCCTTCTCAAGCGGGGACAATCTATGTCGATGCCGGTGCCACAGGTGCCAACGATGGCTCAAGCGAGGAGAAATATCGTGTCTAAAAAAATTCTGTTTTTAATTTCTTTTATTTTGGTGCTAAGTCAGGCGTATACCAGTTACGGTCAGGACCCAAATCTTATCGGCTGGTGGAAGTTCGATGACGGCGGCGGCGATATCGTCAGCGACTCGAGCGACAACGGCTACGACGGCACGCTTGTCGGCGGCCCGACATGGATTGCGAATGGCAGCGGATATGATGGAAGCGGGTTTCTTGATTTTGACGGGACGGACGATTACGTCGACGTCAATTATGTCTCTGAAGACGCCTTTTTACTTCCGCGATACACGGTGACAGCATGGTTTCGTCGGGATGGCAGCACTGATGAGAGGAACCTCATTTCGCTTTTTAAACCTACAGGGGACTACCCGCTCCATGGTATGGTGATATCACTTAACAGCGGCGAGGAAGGAAGGGTCCGCTATCTTAATCGGTTTCCTTTTGGGGGATACAGTCCCGCGGAAAACATTTATAGCACACCTTACACATACGGCATCGGCCAGTGGCATCACGCAGCAGTGGTAAGGGATTCGAACACCAGCAGGAAGCTGTACATTGACGGGATAGAAGTTGGCTCAAGTACAGAGGACATCGGTGCGTTCAATGAACATTTACAACTATTCATTGGAGCGCTTAGACCGGGTATGTTGCGAGATTGGAACGGCGCAATAGACGATGTCCGGATTTATAACCGCCCATTGTCGCAGACCGAGATATTGCAGGTAATGAATAAGATTTTCGTTATTGAAGGCACGCCGGTCACGGTGCCCGAAGGCGGTACAGAATTGTTCTATATATCTCTTGCCTGGGAACCGGATGAGCCGATAGAAGTTACAGTAGCTCGCTTCTCAGGGGATACGGATATTACTGTTTTTTCCGGCTCGACCCTGCACTTCGACTCAACCAATTACGCTGTGCCGCAACCGGTCACCCTTGCTGCAGCAGAAGATGATGATTATCTTAGTGAGACAGCTATCATACAGGTAAGTGCAGTTGGTTATATTCCTGTTGATGTCACCGCCATTGAGGCTGACAACGACCCTGTCCCGCCGATTATTTATGTCGATGACGATGCCAACGGCGCCAATGACGGCTCAAGCTGGCATGATGCGTTCAATTATCTGCAGGATGCTTTATATGCTGCGGCAAACACCGGCGGTGAAGCCAACAATATCAGGGTCGCTCAGGGAACATACAGGCCCGACCGGGGACAGCATCAAACACCCGGCGACAGAACTGCTTCATTCTATTTGCAGTCGGACGTAACTTTATACGGCGGTTTTGCCGGCTTTGGAACGCCCGACCCTAATGTCCGAGAACCTATTTTGTTCCAGACAGTCCTTAGCGGTGACTTAGACGGAAACGATGTCTATGTAAACGACCCACGCGATTTACTCAATGAACCAACAAGGGCCGAGAACAGCTACAACGTCGTCACCAGCAGTTATTCCGATGCTACGACCGTCATCGACGGCTTTACCATAACAGCTGGAAATGCCATGATATCATGGCCCTATGGCCATGGCGGCGGAATGTTCTGTTATTATAATGCAAATTGCAATGTCAATAACTGCACGTTCATTGAGAATACCTCGAGATTCGGTGGGGGATTGGCCGGTAACTCAGGGTGTAATTTTTTGCGAGTAAATAACTGCACCTTCTTACGAAACGCAGCAAGCAGTAATGGCGGTGCGATAGATTTATACCAATCGCACTATGTGGTCGTAGCCGATTGCTCGTTCATTGGAAACGTTGGCATCAGCGCCGGCGCAGGTGGGATGTCAATTGTCAGTTCGAGTTCCCCGACACTGGCCAACTGTATATTTAGTGGAAACTCGGCAGATGGCTACGGTGGTGCGATGTTCAACAACAACAGCAGCCCCCACCTGATTAACTGTACATTTAATGATAATAATGCAAATATCGAAGGCGGCGGGATAGACAATCTCAATTACAGCTACCCGACAATCACCAACAGCATTGTCTGGGGTAATACTGCGCCAAACGGAGAGCAGATATATAATGACGGAACGAGCACTCCAACCGTCAGTTATAGCGATATTCAAGGTGGCTACCCCGGCCTCGGTAATATCGATGCCGATCCCTGTTTCGTTGATGCAGATGCTAACGACTATCACTTAAAAAGCGAAGGCTGGCGATGGGACGTCCGGCGTAAGGTTTGGACTTGGGATGATGTCACCAGCCGATGTATAGATGCCGGCAACCCCGGTTCACCGCTCGGAGATGAACTGCTTTTTGTCCCTGATGACCCTGAAAATATCTGGGGACAGAACCTGCGCATTCATATGGGCGCCATCGGCGGAACAGCCGAGGCTTCCATCCCGCCTTATGATTGGGCGCTGCTTGCCGATTTAACCAACGATGGCCTTGTTGACTTGGTTGATTTCGCCTATCAGGCAGCCGACTGGCTAAATTCCGCTGACCAGCAGCCGGGCGACCTCAATCGTGATAGTTTAGTTGATGTCTTCGACCTTGCCTTGCTTGTTGAAGATTGGCTCGAACAAACAACCTGGTATTAGTGACAAAGTCTGTTTGGAAGAAATTTCAATCAGATGCGCAGGGGGTAAAAAATTGTTGAATATTTCTATATAATTTTTGACTGTTTCTGTACTTTTTTCCAAATTTTTCTCTCATCTTTGACTGTTTTTGAATGTTTCAAAACACGAACTTGCGTGTTTGATTGATATTTTTCCCCACCCCTAACAGCTAAATTTCTGCAATAAGATTTTAATTTATTTCTAAATCATTTATAATGGAGGGTTTAGCCATAAATTGTTTAAGAGCTTGAACTATGAAGCCTTTTTCGAAAAACCAGACCGATGCGAAACTGTTCGCCCGCTACGCTGCCGGCGAGGAAGCCGCATTTCGTGAAATCGTAAGTCGTTATAAAAACGGCCTTTATGCGTTCCTTCGCCATTTTCTAAACCAGCAGGACCTCATCGAAGATGTCTTTCAGGAGACCTTCTTACAGCTATTTACCAGCCGGGATAGTTTCGACCCCGAACGGCCTTTGCGCCCCTGGCTATTCACTATAGCTGCAAATAAGGCAAAGGATGCCCTTCGCAAACAGCAGCGAACAGCCGCCGCCACCATCGGAACCATAGCAGATTCACAGGAAATGTCGTTTGATGATGTCTTAAACTCCCTTGCTTCCGATGACACAATGCCTTATGAAGAATTGGAAGATGGTGAGGTTGCTTCGCAGGTTAGACAGGTTATAGCGGATATGCCGGCAAATCTGCGGGAAATCTTAATTTTAGCCTATTTTAACAAATTTTCCTACAAACAAATGGCTGATGTCTTAAGTATACCTATTGGAACAGTCAAAAGCAGGCTGCACACAGCCGTTGGACGGTTCGCTAAAGACTGGAAAACAGCTTTTAGGAGCAAAAAAGCCAAATGACCGAGCTAAATAACCAGCAGAAGCAATTATTATTTGACTACTGCTTAGGTTTAACCTCCGAAGAAGTAACTGCCGAAGTCGAACAGTTGATAACCTCAAACAAGCAAGCCGCCGAGATTCACTCAAAACTCAAAGCTGCACTCTCTCCATTAAACACCCTAAAATCCGACCTCTGCCCGGATAGTTTAGCAGAGGGCACAATTTGGCGGCTGAAGAATGTTGCCCGCTCAAGCCAGCTTCGGCTGGAACAATTGCTTGCCGACGAACAGGCCAAAACTGTTACAGATAAGGTACGGCTCTGGAAGAACCTGGGCGAAATGGTAGCGGCCGCAGCAGTGATAGTGTTTGTCGCTGGGGTCGTAATCGCTCCTTTGAGCTTAGCCCGCCAAAAGTCCCGGCAGCAGGCCTGTCTGATGCAATTGAAGCAAATCGGACAGGGCATAAAGTCCTACAGTGACGACTACGATGGTCAACTGCCGGCTGTTGCTACTGCGGTGGGCGACCCTTGGTGGAAGGTGGGCTATCAGGGCAAAGAAAATCAGTCCAATACTCGCCATATATGGCTTTTGGTGAAAGACGGCTATGTTAAACCAGTCGCTTTTGTCTGCCCCGGCAGGAGCCGATGCCGAACAGTACAGTTAGACCCCTCACAAGTACAAAACTATAACGATTTCCCCTCCAAAAAATACGTAACCTACAGTTTCCGAATAAGATGCAACAAAGCCAGAGAAGAAAGTCTACGGGGGCGAAAGGTGCTGGCGGCAGATTCGAATCCGCTTTTTGAACGGCTGCCTGATGATTATTCCAAGCCGTTGAAGCTCCAACCGGACATAGACTCATTGATTGTTAACAGTATCAACCATAACAATCGCGGCCAAAACGTCTTGTTCTGCGACGGCAGCACAGAGTTCGTAAAGTCCCGCCAAATAGGCACTTCGCAAGATGATATATTCACACTGCAGGATACTGCCACATACAAAGGTTTTGAGGTGCCAACCAGCGAAACAGACAATTTCCTCGCACCATAAATCGTTTCACTGCCGGCGTTCATCAAATCTTAATTCGTTAATTTAGGACCTGCGTATCTGCCCAAATTATCTTCTATGCCTCAAGTCTCTTAGCCGCCGCTGATCCCGTTGGAAAAAAGTCAGATTAAGTAAATTTATTATCTGACTTCAACTTCGTTTTTTTACTCTGCTCTCAGCCACTCTAGAGTCATCAAGTAGAGATCTTCAAAGTCAACAATCCCGTCTCCCCCCTGCAGCGGCACAATATCAGCAGAAGGCGAACCAGGTGCTTGTAGCCATTGACCGGCTAAAATCGCAAAGTCAATTAAGTTCACAATACCGTCTTCGTAAAGGTCGGCTCTTAGCTTAAATAAATCAAGGTCAATGGAATTGCCCGCAGCCTGCATACCTGTCGGATTAAAGTGCAGCCATTCGTATTGATAGGCCGGGTTCAGCTGGTCCTCGTCCGCCGGGTCGCGCATAACGGCATCCAGGTCAATGACTGCGTCGAACTGGCCGCTTGTCCTTATCCAGTTGTTAACTGAATCGCGCACCGCCTCATGTGCAGGTGTGTAATAACCATTTCCTTTAAAAGGCGTTATCGTCGCTCCGTATATCAACAGACCCGCATTGTGGGCCTTGGTTATGAACGTCTGATATGCGGAAATTATACTGCTGGCTGATGTGCCACCGCCAATGTCATTGACCCCCTCAAAAATTATCGCCCAGCGCACCCCGGGTTGTTCGAGCACATCATGGTCAAAACGCGATAATGCCGACGGCCCTAAGCCGCCATATAACCCATTGCCGCCGATTCCCTGGTTTATTACGCCGACCTTCGCCGTGTCCGGGTCAGCGTTTAGCCGCGCCGAGAAAAAATCTGGCCAGCGGTTGTTGTAATTGTTAGTGCATCCCCTGCCGTCGGTTATCGAATCCCCTAAGATTACCACGCATCCGTATGAATCATCTAACAACACATCAATCCTGCTCAAAATCCACCAATTGGCTTTTGTTCCATCCGGTGTCCAATTAGTCGACACTGCATTGCCGGTTTTTATATAGGAATCGGTCCTCGAGCCCGGATGCCCCGTAACATTAGTTGATGATGCCGACCCGAAATAAATACTCACTGTCAGGTCGCCCAATGGCGGGACATTGAAATCTACAGGGTCTGAATAAATTTCCTCTCCTGCCGGAATAATTACTGATGGTAACCCGCCGTTAAACGTCAGTGCAGTGTCCGTTGACGTAATTATTGCGCTGTCTACCGGGCTGCTATTGGCTGTTAGTGCTATACGGGCGGAATTAATAGTTACCGGGCCGCCGCTTGTTGTATACTTATTTGAAAAATGCACCCGTATTATGCTGCCTCCCAGCGTCGCGTGCACAACCTGACGCAGTGTATTATTGGCTAAATACGGATCAGGCGGATTGTTACCGGATTCCGCCAGCTGCTGTCCCGTAGCCCAGGTGCCAACCCAGTCACCTTTAATCTCAGGCAATTCCGGCAATTCCTCTTCTGCCTGATTAAGAATCTGGATATCTTCAAAATACACCGTGCCCGCACTTCCAGCGCCTGCGTCGCCGAAGCCGATGGTAATCCTCGCAACATTGGCCAGGTTTACGTCGTTGAATTCTGTCAGCGCAATGCTCCACTTCACCCACTGTTGCAGCTTGATATGGTCCATATTGCCGTAATTTACTGTTGCGGTATTCGCGGGGATGTCGCCATCTGTCAGTTTCACATACATTTGCTCGTCGGTGGGGTTGGTTGGGTCGCCATAGAAATGCAGCGCTAATGCTTCAGCACCGATGCCGAGCCAATTCCGGTCGGAAACAGCAATATCCGCATAGGCCTCGGAATAGTATGGCGAGGAGTCATTCTCATACAAGTATCTCATTGAGTTGCCGTCGAGGGCGATGGCAGTCTCAACTGAAACTTCCGCACTGGTGCCGCCGCTCTCCCATACGTTCCGCAGCGCCGTGTTATCAGCATATGAGTCGAAATTTTCCATGATGAAGTACGTTGAGGTTTTGAAACTACAGACTTCACCTCTAAAGATTGTGTAGTCAGGCGCAGAATTGACCTCATCGATACGCCAGTAGTAGGTTGTGTCGAAATCAAGAAATGTAGGAGGAACATAAGTCGTGGTTAGATGGCCCTGACTGACCAGCACGCCCAGCGGATTGCCTCTGTTGGCATCATTGACATCGTCAAAATTGGTGCCTAAATATACATCGTGACTTTCAGCGTATCCGCCCTTTTCCCACTCAAGAGTCACATCTATGGGCACGTCTTCTGCGCCATCAACCGGCACCGGATGGTAGGCATATTCTGTCGGAACGAATGGAG